>NZ_KI519516.1:0-16505 GCF_000482865.1 Actinokineospora inagensis DSM 44258
GGCTAAAAGGCGGGGCCACTGGAAAGCGTGGCCTTACCCGCCAGCCGGCTTAGGCCACCGCTCCCCCCAAACAAAACAACTTCACCACAACGGGCAGTTGGTGTCGGCGGGTCCCGAGGCGCGCGGTGCAAGAATGCGTGGTGCTTCACCGCACGACGGTTTCCGGGGGGGCGGTGCGGGAGTGGCGCTTCGTCGATCTGGGCTGGCTTTTTTGGGGCGCGTGGGGTGGGGGTGGCGCTTCGTTGATTGGGTGGCGGGGTTTCGAGGCGCGCGGTGCGAGGGTGAGGTCTTGGGTGGGGCGATGTCGGTTGTCAGGGCGTTGCTTTTGCGGCTTTGACGAAAGCGTGGATGAGGGTTGGGTCTTTGATTCCCCTGCTCGATTCCACCCCCGATGACACATCAACCCCCGTCGGTCTCGCGGCCGCGATGGCTTGGGCGACTGTTTCCGGCGTCAAGCCGCCTGCGAGGAGCCAGGGGCCTTGGGGTGGGTGGGTGTGCAATGTGGACAGGTTCCAGGGGGTGCCGGAGCCCGCGGTCGGGGAGTCGAGGAGGAGGTAGTCCGCGCCCCAAGGGGTCAGGTCTGTGGTGGGGGTGTGGTGGGTGGCGCGGATGACCTTGAAGGGGGTGGCGGCGGCTTGTTCGATGGCGGCGCGAGGATAGGGGCCGTGGAGTTGGATGGCTTGGAGGCCTGCCTCGTGGGTGATGTCGAGGGCGGTGGGGGTGGGCAGGGCGGCGATGACGCCGACGGTGAGGATGGTGGGGGGGATTCGGGCGGCGAGGGTGCGGGCCTGGGTGGGGGTGACCTGGCGGGCGCTTTCGGTCAGGACGAAGCCGATGGCGTCGGCGCCCGCGGCGATGGCGGCGTCGACGTCGTCGGGGGTGCGGAGGCCGCAGACCTTCACGAACATGGGACGAGGTTATCCCCGATCGCGGAACCCCGGTGGGGGTCGGGGAGTCTGTTGCTCGTGCGTCTTACCCGGGTGGTCCGCCACCCCCTCACCGTTCTGACCGCCGGTGTGGTGGTCGCCGCCGTCGCTTTTCGGCGGGCGGTGCCGTTGGCGCTGGTGGGGGAGTTGGTCGGGTTGCTCGCGGGGTTGTTGTCGCTGCAGGTGGGGTTGCTGGTCGGGGCGGTGCTGCTGGGGGTGCGGGTGCACCGGGTGGTGGTCGGGGTCGGGCCGCGGCTGGTGGACTGGACCAGGCCGAGGCGGGTGGTGGCGGTCCGGTTGGTGCCGGTGGTGCTGTCGGTGGCGGTGAGCGCGGGGCGGGCGCCGCGGCGGTTGTGGGGCGCGGCGTTGTGTTCGGCGGTGGCCGGGGTGGTGACGGCGGTGGCGACGATGGGGGTTGGTCTGGGGTTCTCGATCGCGTGCACGGGTGCCGTGGCGTACGCGTTGGTGCCGCGGAAGCGGCCGGGGTCGACGTCGACGGGGTGGTTGTTGACGCACCTGTGGCGGCAGACCGAGGACCAGGCCGAGGACTTGGCGGCCAGGGCGGTCGACGCCGTCCAGGAGGGGGACCTGGTCACGGCTTCCGAGCTCGCGGGGGAACTGTACGACCGGCACCCCGGTGAGCGGTCGACGGCGGCGGTGCGGGCGCTGGTGTTGGAGGCGCAGGGGCGGTACGCCGAGGCGATGCTGCAGATCATGGCGATGGCGGGCGACATGGGGCAGACGCCGCGGCAGGCGGCGAGTTCGTTCGCGTCGTTGGCGGGGGCGGCGTACACGGCGATCGAGTCCGGTCAGGTGGCGCGCGAACTGGCGCTGGGGACGGCGGACCAGGCCGTGGCCGACGCGGAAACGCTGGGGTACCCGGCGTACAAGCTCAACGGGTGCCGGGCGTTGCGGGCGCTGGTGGTGGGTGAGCCGCAGGCCGCGATCCGGTTGGCGCGCTTGGCCGCCGACAGTTGCGACGACCGGCTCGGCCGCGCCGACGACTTGGCCACCCTCGCCCGCGCGCACATGGTCGCCGGTGACAACCGGGCGGCGCGCGCGGCTCTGGCCGAGGCGGAGCGGATCGTGCCGTGGTGGCCGCGGGTCGTGGAGACCAGGAAACGCCTCGACGTGGGGAAGTAGCCCGGGAAACCGTTGTGGGGGCCGCACATCAGCGGCCCCCACAACGGGTCAGGCGAGGACGACCTTGCCGAGTTCGGCGGGTGTCGCGAGTAGACCGTGCCGGGGCAGGACCCGGGCGGTCACACCGAGAGCGCCCGCGTGCGGCAGGGCCAACTCCGCGGTGTAGTGCCCATCCGAGGTCGGCTGCATCACCGCGGTCACCACGTCGCTGAGGTCGTCGGTGTCGTCGACCCGGCCGATGACGGCTTGGACCTCGACGTCCGACCCGGGCAGGCCCGCGAGGTCGACGACGGCGTTGACCCGGACGATCTCACCGATCACCGGGGAGTGGTTGTCCTCGACGGCCAGTTCGCAGGAGACGACCCGGATGCTGTGCCAGGCACCGGAAAGGCGGTCGCGGTACCCGGCGAGGTCCTTGGCGACCTGGAAGTCGTCCGCTTGGGCCAACGCGCCCGCCGCACCCGCGGGCGCGTAGGACGTCTCGACGTACTCGCGGACCATGCGGGTCGCCTGGATGCGCGGACCGAGCGACGACAGGGTGTGCCGGACCATGCTCATCCAGCGGGTCGGCACGCCTTCGGGGTCCCGGTCGTAGTACAGCGGGGCCACCTGGGAGCCCAGCAACTCGTAGAGGGCGGCGGCTTCGAGGTCGTCGCGGCGGACGGGGTCGGTGACGCCGTCCGCGGTGGGGATGGCCCACCCGTTGCTGCCGTCGTAGAACTCGTCCCACCAACCGTCGCGAATGGACAGGTTGAGGCCACCGTTGAGGGCGGCCTTCATGCCGGACGTGCCGCAGGCCTCCAACGGGCGCATGGGGTTGTTCAGCCAGACGTCGCAACCCCAGTAGAGGTAGCGGGCCATGGACATGTCGTAGTCCGGCAGGAACACGATCCGGTGGCGCACGCCCGCGTCGTCGGCGAAGCGGACGATCTGCTGGATCAGCGCCTTGCCGCCGTCGTCGGCCGGGTGCGACTTGCCCGCGACGACCAACTGGACCGGGCGTTGCGGGTGCAGCAGCAGCGCGCGCAGCCGCTCGGCGTCGCGCAGCATCAGGGTCAGCCGCTTGTACGTCGGCACCCGCCGGGCGAAGCCGACGGTCAGCACGTTCGGGTCGAACACCGACCCGGTCCAGCCCAGTTCCAGCGCCGACGCGCCGCGCTGCAGCCAGGCGGCCCGGACCCGCTTGCGGATCTCGTCGACCAGCCGCTGCCGCAGCGCGCAGCGCAGCTCCCACAGGTGGCCGTCGCCGACCGAGGGGTCGACACCCTGGTAGCCCTCGTCCGTCGGGTCGCCGATGACCGCGGTGATCTCGCGGGCCGCCCAGGTGGGGCCGTGCACGCCGTTGGTGACCGAGGTGATCGGGACCTCGCCGGTGTCGAACCCGGGCCACAGGCCGCCGAACATGTCCCGGCTGACCGCGCCGTGCAGCCGGGACACGCCGTTGGCGCGCTGCGCCAGCCGCAGACCCATGTGGGCCATGTTGAACATGCCCGGGTTCTCCTCGGCGCCCAGCGCCAGCACCCGGCGCAGGTCGATGCCGGGCAGCAGCGAGCCGTCGCCGAAGTAGTGCCGCACCAGGTCGACCGGGAACCGGTCGATGCCCGCCGGGACGGGGGTGTGCGTGGTGAACACGGTGCCCGCGCGGACCGCGGACAGCGCCTGGTCGAAGTCGAGGCCCTGCCCGGAGGTCAGCTCGCGCAGCCGCTCCAGGCCGAGGAACCCGGCGTGTCCCTCGTTGGTGTGGAACACCTCCGGCTGCGGGGTGCCGGTCAGCTCGCAGTACGTGCGCACCGCGCGGACCCCGCCGACCCCGGCCAGGATCTCCTGCCGGATGCGGTGGTCCTGGTCGCCGCCGTAGAGCCGGTCGGTGACGCCGCGCAGGTCGTCGGCGTTCTCCTCGATGTCGGAGTCGAGCAGCAGCAGCGGCACCCGGCCGACCTGGGCCCGCCAGATCCGCGCGCGCAGCACCCGGCCGCCGGGCATCGCCACGTGCACCAGGATCGGCGCCCCGGACGGCTCGGTCAGCGGTTCCAGCGGCAGCCCGGTCGGGTCGATCACCGGGTAGTGCTCGACCTGCCAGCCGTCGAGCGAGAGCGACTGCCGGAAGTACCCGGAGCGGTAGAGCAGGCCGACGCCGATCAGCGGGACGCCCAGGTCGGAGGCCGCTTTGAGGTGGTCGCCCGCGAGCACCCCCAGGCCACCGGAGTAGTTGGGCAGCGCCTCGGTGACGCCGAACTCCATCGAGAAGTAGGCGATGGAGCCGGGCAGCCTGCTGCCGTTGCCCCCGGTGTCGTGCCGCTGGTACCAGCGCGGCTCACCGAGGTAGCGGCGCAGGTCGTCGGACACCTCGCCGACCCTGGCCAGGAACCCCTCGTCGGCGGCCAGCCGCTCCAGCCGCTCGGCGGGGACCTGGGCCAGCAGGTGCAGCGGGTCGCCGCCGACCTGCTCCCAGACGTCCCGGTCGACGTCGGCGAACAGGTCCTGGGTGGGCGGGTGCCAGGTCCACCGGAGGTTGGTGGCGAGCACACCGAGGTCGGCGAGCGGGGCGGGCAGCCCGGCGCGGACGGTGAATCGACGTACGGCTTTCACGGACTCCGACCCTACTGGCCTGCCTGGATCGAGCAAGCCGTGCCAACCCGCCGCGCAGGCCCGCGCCGATGATTCCGCAGGTCAGCGGCCGGTTGATCAGTCGATACTGGTCGGATAGCCGCCGGGCCCGGCAGACCACTCACCCGGTCGACTCCGCCGATCGGGTGACCACACAGGACTGAAACGCGGGCGAAACACCCGCGTCAGCCCCAGGACGGTTCCCGTTGGCCGCGAGCGGGTACACACCGTGCGGTCCCCGCGAGCGCCGCCGGCGCGGGGCTGCCGACGCGTACTACCAGAGTGCCCCGGTCGTGGTCGCTCCCCCGCCCGGGTGGGTGGGATCGGCCCGCGCACGGCAGACTGGGGACAAGCACCCGCGACGGAGAGGAGCCTGACCGGTGAGCGGTCGGCTTGGCATCGATGACGTGTCCCCGGTCGTGTCCTGCGGTCGGTACCCGGGCAAAGCCGTTGTGGGCGAACACATCCCGGTGCGCGCGACGGTGTGGCGGGAGGGGCACGACGCGGTCGCGGCGACGGTGGCCTGGCGCGGCCCGCACGACGCGAAGGCGCGGCGGACCCGGATGCTCCCCGACGGCCTCGAACCGGACCGCTGGGTGGTCGACATCGTGCCGGACACCGAGGGCCTGTGGACCTTCCGGGTGGACGCGTGGAGCGACCCGTGGTCGACGTGGGTGCACACGGTCGAGGTGAAGGTGGCCGCCGGGCAGCAGGCCGACGAGCTCGGCAACGACCTGGAGACCGGGGCGCGGCTGCTGGAGCGGGTCGGTCGCAGGCCGGACCGCTCGGCCGAGCGCAAGCTGCTCGTGTCGGCGGCGCGGGCGCTGCGCGACGAGTCGACGCCGCTGTCCGCGCGGATCGCCGAGGCGCTGTCCGACTCGGCGCGGCGGGTGATGACCGAGCACCCGGTGCGCGAGCTGGTCACCAAGGGCAAGCCGGTGCAGTTGTGGGTGGACCGCAAGGCCGCGCTGTACGGGTCGTGGTATGAGTTCTTCCCGCGTTCCACCGGTGGTCTGGACACCGAGGGCAAGCCGGTGCACGGCACGTTCAAGACCGCGACCGCGGAACTGGACCGGGTCGCGGCGATGGGCTTCGACATCGTCTACCTGCCACCGATTCACCCGATTGGTGAGGAAAACCGCAAGGGCCCCAACAACACCGTGCACGCCGAACCGGGCGACGTCGGCTCCACCTGGGCGATCGGCTCCGCCGACGGCGGCCACGACGCGATCCACCCCCGGTTGGGGACCTTCGACGACTTCCGGGCGTTCGTGGCCCGCGCGCGCGAGCTGGACCTGGAGGTGGCGCTGGACCTGGCGCTGCAGTGCGCGCCGGACCACCCGTGGGTGATCAAGCACCCGGACTGGTTCACCACCCGCCCGGACGGCACGATCGCGTACGCGGAGAACCCGCCGAAGAAGTACCAGGACATCTACCCGGTCAACTTCGACAACGACCCGGAGGGCCTCTACGCCGAGGTGCTGCGGGTGGTGCTGCTGTGGGCGGAGCAGGGGGTGCGGGTGTTCCGAGTGGACAACCCGCACACGAAGCCGCCGGACTTCTGGGAGTGGTTGATCCGGCAGGTCAAGGCGGTGGCGCCGGACGTGCTGTTCCTGTCCGAGGCGTTCACCCGGCCCGCGCGGCTCTACGGGTTGGCCAAGCTCGGCTTCACCCAGTCGTACACGTACTTCACCTGGCGCACCGGCAAACAGGAGTTGGCGGAGTTCGGCGCGGAGCTGGTGGCGCACGCGCACGAGGCGCGGCCGAACCTGTTCGTCAACACGCCGGACATCCTGCACGAGTCGCTGCAGGTGGGCGGCCCGGCGATGTTCGCGATCCGGGCGGCGCTGGCCGCGACGATGGCGCCGAGCTGGGGCGTGTACTCGGGTTACGAGCTCTACGAGCACGAGCCGGTGCGGCCGGGCAGCGAGGAGTACCTGGATTCGGAGAAGTACGAACTCCGACCGCGCGACTACGCGGGCGCGCTCGCCCAGGGCCGTTCGCTGCAGCCGTGGCTGACCCGGCTGAACGCGATCCGGCGGGCGCACCCGGCGCTGCAGCAGTTGCGGACGCTGCGGTTCCAACACGTGGACAACGACGCGCTGATCGCCTACAGCAAGACCGACCCGGCGACCGGGGACACGGTGGTCGTCGTGGTCACGCTGGACCCGAGCGCGCCGCAGGAGGGCACGCTGTGGCTCGACTTGGCGGGCCTCGGCCTGAACCCGGACACGACGCACCTGGCCTACGACGAGGTGACCGGGCAGACCTGGCGGTGGGGTGGGGCGAACTACGTCCGGCTCGACCCGTGGGCGTCGGTCGCGCACATCGTCCACATCCGACGGTAGTCGCCCGGATCGCGTAGATCGTCCCACCACCTGGGAACAGGTGGCCGCGCACGGGCGTGGATCACCGCCGAACCGGGTACCCCAGTCCATGGCGGGTTGATCCACCCTGGGTGCCACCCGGCACGACCGCCCACACTGGACAGTCGGGTCCGGTGTGCCCACGGGGGTGTTGGCGGGAGGCGACGCGGTGCGGGCAACCAGTACGGACGTATCGCTGGAAAACGTGGTACGCATTGCGCTGTACCGGTTGTACTGAGCGCGGCCGGGACACGCGACGGTGGGAAACACGGCGGACACACGGCGACAGGGCGAGAACGAATGACGGTTCAGGACACCACCGCGCCCGACGCGGCGCTGGGACTCGAGGGCATCCCGCACACCGGCGAGGGGGTGACCGCCGACGGTCACCTCACCGAGCCGCAGGCCGGGGACTTCCACCACGCGCGATCAGCGCCGCCGCAGGCGCAGTGGTACAAGAGCGCGGTCTTCTACGAGGTGCTCGTCCGGGCGTTCAACGACTCCGACGGCAACGGCACGGGTGATCTGCGCGGCCTGGCCGACAAGCTGGACTACCTGCAGTGGCTGGGCGTCGACTGCCTGTGGCTGCCGCCGTTCTACGCGTCGCCGCTGCGCGACGGCGGCTACGACATCTCCGACTTCCGCGCGGTGCTGCCCGAGTTCGGCACCGTCGACGACTTCAGCTACCTGCTCGACCAGGCGCACCGGCGCGGCATCCGGGTGATCACCGACCTGGTGCTCAACCACACCTCCGACGCGCACCCGTGGTTCCAGGAGTCGCGGCAGCACCCGGACGGCCCGTACGGCGACTTCTACGTCTGGTCGGACACCGATGATCGGTACGCGGACGCGCGGATCATCTTCGTGGACACCGAGACCTCCAACTGGACCTACGACCCGGTGCGCGGCCAGTTCTACTGGCACCGGTTCTTCTCCCACCAACCGGACCTCAACTACGAGAACCCGGAAGTCCAGGACGCGATGCTCGACGTGCTGCGGTTCTGGCTGGACATCGGCATCGACGGGTTCCGCCTCGACGCCGTGCCCTACCTCTTCGAGGAAGAGGGCACCAACTGCGAGAACCTGCCGCGCACGCACGAGTTCCTCAAACGCTGCCGCAAGGTCGTCGACGACGAGTTCCCCGGCCGCGTGCTGCTGGCCGAGGCGAACCAGTGGCCCGCGGACGTCGTCGAGTACTTCGGCGACCCGGGCGCCGGCGGCGACGAGTGCCACATGGCCTTCCACTTCCCACTGATGCCCCGCATCTTCATGGCCGTCCGCCGCGAGTCCCGCTTCCCCATCTCGGAGATCCTGGCCCAGACCCCGTCGATCCCCACCGGCGCCCAATGGGGGATCTTCCTGCGCAACCACGACGAGCTGACCCTGGAAATGGTCACCGACGAGGAGCGCGACTACATGTACACCGAGTACGCCAAAGACCCGCGGATGAAGGCGAACATCGGCATCCGCCGCCGCCTCGCCCCCCTGCTCGACAACGACCGCAACCAGCAGGAACTGTTCACCGCGCTGCTGCTGTCGCTGCCGGGCTCGCCGGTGCTCTACTACGGCGACGAGATCGGCATGGGCGACAACATCTGGCTCGGCGACCGCGACGCCGTGCGCACCCCGATGCAGTGGTCACCCGACCGCAACGCCGGATTCTCCCGCTGCGACCCGGGACGGCTGTACCTGCCGACGATCGCCGACCCGGTCTACGGGTTCCAGGCGGTCAACGTCGAAGCGCACATGAACAACCCGTCCTCACTGCTGCACTGGACCCGGCGCATGCTGCAGGTCCGCACCGAGCACCCGGCGTTCGGACTGGGCGACTTCGTGGAGTTGGGGTCGTCGAACCCGAGCGTGCTGGCGTACCTGCGCACCCACGACGACGACGTCGTGATCTGCGTGAACAACCTGTCCCGGTTTCCCCAACCGGTGGAGTTGCACCTTTCCGAGCACGATGGGTGTGTCCCGGTCGAGCTGACCGGCGGGGTCCGGTTCCCGGCCATCGGTGAGCTGCCGTACCTGCTGACCCTGCCCGGCCACGGCTTCTACTGGTTCCAGATCACCCGACCACACGAGGAGGGCGAGCCCCAGTGACCACCCGACCCCTGCCCGCCGTCGACTCGCTCAGCGCCGACCTGGCGACCTGGCTGCCCGAGCAGCGCTGGTTCGCGGCCAAGGGGCGGGCCGTCGGCGGTGTGCGGGTGGAGCGGGTGGCGGTCGTCATCGACGGTGACCCCGCGCTGGTGCACGTGCTGCTCGACGCCGACGGCGAGCGCTACCAACTGCTGCTCGGCGTGGGCGCCGAGGTGCCCGAGCACCTGCGCGGCTCGGTGATCGGCAGGCTCGACGACGGCTCGCGCGCCTACGACGCGGCGCACGACGCCGAGCTGATGAGCAGGCTGCCCGAGCTGTTCGCGGCGCACTCGCAGGCCGGCGGCCTGGACTGGCAACCCGAGCCGGGGGTGCGAATCCCGATCGGCCAGCGGGCGCGGCCGATCGGGGTGGAGCAGTCGAACACCTCGATCGTCTTCGGCGAGCACTTCATCCTGAAGCTGTACCGGCGGCCCGCGCCCGGCCGGAACCGCGACGTCGACCTGCACCGGGCATTGGCCCGCGCGGGCAGCGGCCAGGTGGCCGAGCCGGTCGCGGTGCTCAGCAACGAGAACACCGTGCTCGGGTTCGCCCAGCGGTTCCTCGGCGACGCCGCCGAGGGCTGGGCGACCGCCACCGCCAGCGTGCGCGGCCTGCTCGCCGAGGCGGACGTGACCGGTGTCGAGGTGTCCGCGGGCGAGGCGGGCGGCGACTTCGCGGGCGAGGCGCACCGGTTGGGCGCCGCGGTGGCCCACGTGCACGCCGACCTGGCGACCGCGCTGGGCACCGGCTCGGTCGACGCGGCGGCGATGGCCGACGGCGCCGACGAGATGCACGGCAGGCTGGACGCGCTGCTCACCGAGGTGCCCGAGCTGGCGGCGCACGAGGCGACGCTGCGGGCGGCGTTCGACGCGGTGCGCGACCTGCCCGCCACCCGGGTCCAGCACACCCACGGCGACCTGCACCTCGGTCAGGTGCTGCGCACCACCGCGGGCTGGGTGCTGATCGACTTCGAGGGCGAGCCGGACGCGCCGGTCACCGAGCGCGGCCGCACCCGCTCCCCGCTGCGCGACGTGGCCGGGATGCTCCGGTCGTTCGACTACGCGGCCCTGCACCTGCTGGCCGGGGAGGACCCGGACGAGCAGCGGCTGGCCAGGGCCGCCCAGTGGGCCGACCGCAACCGGGCCGCGTTCTGCGACGGGTACGCCACCGTCGGCCAGGACCCGCGCGCGGAATCGGCGCTGCTGCGGGCGTTCGAGCTGGACAAGGCGGTCTACGAGGTCGGCTACGAGCACCGCAACCGGCCGGACTGGCTGCCGATCCCGCTGGCCGCCATCAACCGGGTGACCGCCACCCGGTAGGGCGAGCTTTTAACCGGCCGGGGTTCCGGGTATTTCCCCGGAGTGGTTAGCCTGATCGAGTTGGCTCGTTCGCGGTGTGGGCTTGATCGTGGGTAAGGGATTGTCGGGAGACCGGACCAGGATCGGGGTGAACGCGGTGCGAATCGCGGATGTCTTGCGGGACAAGGGCTCTGGCGTGGCCACGGTCGATCCGCAAGCTCGGGTCGGCGACGTGGTCACCACGCTCGACCGGCACAACGTCGGCGCGCTGGTTGTCGTCGACGGCGGGCGGGTGGTGGGCATCGTGTCCGAACGGGACGTTGTACGGGGGTTGGCCCGGCGCGGTCCGGCCCTGTTGGCCGACCCGGTCACCGACATCATGACCGCCGAGGTCACCACCTGCGCGCCGGGCGACACGGTCGACAGCCTCGCCGCGACCATGACCGAGCGCCGGATCCGACACCTGCCGGTCATCGACGGCGGTGAGCTCGCGGGCATCGTCAGCATCGGCGATGTCGTGAAAAGCCACATCAGCACGCTGGAAGCCGACCGCGACCAGCTCCAGTCCTACATTTCCCAGGGTTGATTCCTCTTGGTTGACGAGATCGAGCGGCTGATCGCAGGCGCGCACCACGACCCCCACTCGCTGCTCGGCGTGCACCCCACCGGCCAGGGCGGGGCGGTGGTCCGCGCGCTGCGGCCCAACGCCAAGTCCGTCGCCGTGATCGCGGGCGGCGAACGCTTCGAGATGGACGAGATCGCCGACTCCGTGTACGCGGTCGACCTCGCCCGGGTGCCCGGCGAGTACCTGCTGGAGGTCGACTACGGCGCCGGGCCGGAACTGGTCGAAGACCCGTACCGCTGGCTGCCCACCCTGGGCGAGCTGGACCTGCACCTGTTCGCCGAGGGCCGCCACGAGCGGCTCTGGGAGGTGCTCGGGGCGCACGTGCGGTCCTACGAGACGCCCGGCGGGGTGGTCGAGGGGACGTCGTTCGCGGTGTGGGCGCCGACCGCGCGCGGAGTCCGGGTGTGCGGCGACTTCGACGGCTGGGACGGCCGGGCGAACCCGATGCGGTCGCTGGGCTCGTCCGGGGTGTGGGAGGTGTTCCTGCCCGGGGTGACCCCGGGGACCCGGTACAAGTTCCGCGTGCACGGCGCCGACGGCTCGTGGCACGAGAAGGCCGACCCGCTGGCGTTCGCCACCGAGATCCCGCCTGCCACCGCCTCCGTCGTGTCCACTTCGGACTACCAGTGGCGGGACGCCGAGTGGCTGGTCCGCCGGGACGCGACCACCTGGAGCCAGGCGCCGATGAGCGTCTACGAGGTGCACCTCGGGTCGTGGCGGCAAGGGCTCGGCTACCGGGAACTGGCCGACCAGCTCGGCGACTACCTGGCCGAGCACAACTTCACCCACGTCGAGCTGCTGCCGGTGGCCGAGCACCCGTTCGGCGGCTCGTGGGGCTACCAGGTCACCTCGTACTTCGCGCCGACGGCCCGGTTCGGCTCGCCGGACGAGTTCCGGCACTTCGTGGACGAGCTGCACCGGCGCGACATCGGCGTGCTGATGGACTGGGTGCCCGCGCACTTCCCGCGCGACTCGTGGGCGCTGGCCCGGTTCGACGGCGGCCCGCTCTACGAGCACGGCGACCCGCGCCGCGGCGAGCAGCCGGACTGGGGCACCCTGGTGTTCGACTTCGGCCGGGCCGAGGTGCGCAACTTCCTGGTCGCCAACGCGCTGTACTGGATCGAGGAGTTCCACGTCGACGGCCTGCGGGTGGACGCGGTCGCCTCGATGCTCTACCTGGACTACTCCCGCGGCGACGGCGAGTGGGCGCCCAACGAGCACGGCGGCCGGGAGAACCTGGACGCGGTCCGGTTCCTGCAGGAGCTGAACGCGACCGTCTACAAGCACCACCCGGGCACCCTGATGGTCGCCGAGGAGTCCACCGCGTGGCCGGGGGTGACCAGGCCGACGCACCTGGGTGGCCTCGGGTTCGGCTTCAAGTGGAACATGGGCTGGATGCACGACACGCTCAGCTACATCGGGCACGACCCGGTGCACCGCTCGTACCACCACAACGAGGTCACCTTCTCGCTGGTGTACGCGTGGAGCGAGAACTTCGTGCTGCCGCTGTCGCACGACGAGGTGGTGCACGGCAAGGGCTCGCTGTGGACCAGGATGCCCGGCGACGACTGGAACAAGGCGGCCGGTCTGCGCGCGCTGCTGGCGTTCATGTGGGCGCACCCCGGCAAGCAACTGCTGTTCATGGGCGGCGAGTTCGGCCAGGTGCGCGAGTGGTCGGAGTCGCGGTCGCTGGACTGGGAGCTCACCGAGAACCCGCTGCACCAAGGGGTGCGTTCGCTGGTTCGCGACCTCAACGCGGTCTACCGCGAGCAGCCCGCGCTCTACCTCGACGACACCCGCCCCGAGGGCTTCTCCTGGGTCGACGCGAACGACTCGGCGGGCAACGTGCTCAGCTTCCTGCGCCAGGGCGGCGACACCGAACTGCTGTGCGTGGCCAACTTCTCCGGTTCGCCGCACCACGACTACCGGGTCGGCGTGCCGCACACCGGCCGCTGGCGGGAGATCGTCAACACCGACGCCGAGTCCTACGGCGGCTCCGGGGTCGGCAACCTGGGCTCGGTGATCGCCACCGATGCGCACTGGCACGGCAGGCAGGCCTCGCTGGTCCTGCAGCTACCGCCGCAGGGCGTCGTGTGGCTGGTCCGCGAGGACACCCCCGAAACGGTCATCGACGACCAGATCGGTCGGTGATCGCGCGTTGACCGGCCGGTCAACGGCGGTCCGGGGCGGGGCTGGGGCAGACTGGTCGACGTGCGCACGCATATCCGACGGAGGCCGCGCCCGCTCGTGGCCGTCCTGGTGGCCGTGACCGCCCTGCTCGGCGGCACGCTGGCCGGGTGCACCACGACCGTCGCCGGTCAGCCGGTCGGCCAGGGCTCGGTGGTGGCCAAGGGCGACCAGGGGCAGGGCAGCGGGGTCGACCCGTCGTTCGTGCACAACGGCGACGGCGGGGAGATCGACCGGCTGGCCGCCACCGTGGTCACCGACGTCCAGGACTACTGGCGGCAGACCTTCCCCGGCACCTTCGGCAAGCAGTTCGACGACCTCAAGGGCGGCTTCTACTCGGTCGACACGGCCGACGAGCAGGCGCCGACCCCGCCGTGCGCGCAGCACGCGTCCGACGTGGAGGGCAACGCGTTCTACTGCCCGGAGTCGGACATGATCGCCTGGGACCGGTCGGCGCTGCTGCCGGTGCTGCGCGACCGGTTCGGCGAGGCGTCGGTGATGCTGGTGCTCGCGCACGAGATGGGCCACGCGGTGCAGGAGCGCACCGGCAGCGGCGCCAAGGAGCGCAAGGCGGACCCGGCCAAGTACCCGACGATCCTGATCGAGGCGATGGCCGACTGCTACGCGGGCTCGTTCGTGCGCTGGGTGGTGGACGGGAAGGCGGCGCACCTGTCCATCGCGAAGGAGAAGCTGGACCAGGCGGTGGAGTCGCTGATCAGCTTCCGCGACCCGATCGGCACCGAGCAGGGCGACCGCGGCGCGCACGGCGACGCGTTCGACCGGGTCTCGGCCTTCCAGGACGGCTACGAGCAGGGCGTCAAGCTGTGCTCGCAGATGACGGTGACCAACCGGGTGTTCACGCTGACCGGGTTCCTCTCGGCCGGCGACCAGGCCAGCGGCGGCAACCTGAAGTTCAGCGAGATCCTCGACTCGATCACCGACGGCCTCAACACGTACTTCGGCGGCGTGGTCACCTCGGCGGGCAAGCAGTGGGCGGCGCCCGCGATGAAGAAGGACACCGGCCTGCCGACCTGCGAGGGCGGCAAGCAGGGCCCGGTGGCGTTCTGCCCGGCCGACAAGGCGGTGGACGTGGACACGGCCAAGGAGCTCCCCAAGATCCACACCGACATCGGCGACTTCGCCACCGCCACCCTGGTCGCCAGCCGCTGGGCGCTGGCCACCCGGGCCGCGCTGGGGCAGCCGCTGGACGGGCCGCAGGCGCAGCAGGCGGTGGTGTGCCTGTCCGGTGCGTACACCGGGTCGCTGTTCAACGCCACCCAGAAGTTCCTCTCCCCCGGCGACCTCGACGAGGCCGTCCAGGTCCTCCTCGACTACGACTACGCGGCCCGCGACATCAAGGGCGCCGCCACCGCCGCCGGGTTCGACCGGGTTCGGGCGTTCCGCACCGGGTTCACGCAGAGTGCCAAGGGGTGCGCTGCTTCGTGACTTAGGGCGAACCGCGCCCACCCCGCCCGACCCCCGGCTACCCTGCACCCGCGAGATCCGGTTCGAGGCTAGGGGTCAAGTGGTGCGGGTTGTGGGTGCGCGGACGCGGGTCGCGGTAGCTCTGGCTTTGGCGGTGGGTCTGCTCGGTGGCTGCGGCGGCACCCCGGTGACCGGTCGCCCCCGCGGCGTCGGCGACATCGACGCCGGGACGGCGGCGGGCATCCCGGTGAACAACAACGGCCCGTCCGGTCCGCGCCGGGGCGCCCCGGACGCCACCCTGCCGGTGGAGAACGCCGACGGCGGCACCATGGACAAACTGGCCGTCAACGCCCTCTCGGACATCTACGACTACTGGTCCGAGCGGATGCCCGCCGACTTCGACGGCCAGCAGTTCGCCCCGATCAAGCGGCTCGCGTCCTACGACTCCAAGGGCGCCGCGATCAAGCTGTGCGGCCAGAGCACCGCGGACCTGGTCAACGCCTTCTACTGCAACGCCGACGACAGCGTCGCCTGGGACCGCGGTGTGCTGCTGCCGATGCTGAACAAGCAGTTCGGCCCGATGTCGGTGGTGGCGGTGCTGGCGCACGAGATGGGCCACGCCGTGCAGTTCCGCCTCGGCGCCAAGAGCAACATCACCCAGAACACCCCCACGATCATCAAGGAACAACAGGCCGACTGCTACGCGGGCGGTTTCTTCCGCTGGGTCGCGGAGGGCAAGGCCAAGCACTTCGACATCAACACCGGCACCGGCCTCAACCACGTCCTGGCGACGATGTTCTTCATCCGCGACCCCGCGGGCCTGTCCGCGAGTAAGCAAGGGGCCCACGGCCTCGCTTTCGACCGCGTCTTCGCCTTCCAGGCAGGTTTCTCCGAGGGCCCCACCCGCTGCGCCCGGATGAACCAGGACGAGATCAACAGCCGCGTCGCCGAGAAGGAACGCACCGAAGCCGAAATGGAAACCTCCCACAACGGCGACGTGCAGTTCGACAGCAAGAAGGTCCAAGACCTCCTGAAGACCAGCCTCGACGAAGCTCTTAGTCAGACCAACAACCAGAAGCCCCCCACCATCAGCTACACCGGCGCCACCTGCCCCCAGGGCAAGTCCACCCCGCCAGTGTCGTTCTGCCAGGCCGACAACACCATCGCGATCGACGCCAAGACCATGGAAAAGATCGCCACCCCACCCAAAAAGGGCCAGGAACCCGGCGTCGACGGCGCAGGCATCGGCGACTTCGCCGCCTTCGCCGAAATCGCCTCCCGCTACTCCCTCGCCATCCAAAAATCGGTCGGCGCCCCCCTCGACGGCGACAAAACCGGCCTCCGCACCGCCTGCCTCACCGGCGCCTGGGCCAAGTTCACCGACCTCAGCGGAAACGCAACGGAAAGCAAACTCCGCCTAGCCGTCGGCGACCTGGACGAAGCGGTCGCCGAACTCCTCCAAGACACCAGCCTCATCGCCGCCGACGTCAACGGCAAACAGGTCCCCTCCGGCTTCGCCCGCGTAGAATCCTTCCGCATCGGCTTCTACGAAGGCGACAAAGGCTGCGCCACCCAATTCAGCTAGCCCTCCACCCCCACCCCGCCACCCAACAAACCACCGCACCACAACCCACCACGACCAACCCGCACCGCGCACCCAAAAAAGACCACGCCAAATCGACAAGGCGCCACTCTTGCACCGCGCGCCTCGGGACCCGCCGATCCCAACCGCCCGTTGTGGTGAAGTTGTTTTGTTTGGGGGAAGCGGTGGCCTAAGCCGGCAGGCGGG
>NZ_KI519516.1:16530-19744 GCF_000482865.1 Actinokineospora inagensis DSM 44258
CCAACGCCTGGGACGACACCGCTGGGTCGTCGAACGCACCCTGGCCTGGCTGACCAACGGCTACCGCCGACTCGCCATCCGCTGGGAACGCCACGCTCGCAACTACCTCGCCTTCACCACACTCGCCGCCACACTCGTCTGCTTCAAGAAACTCCCCACATGAGACACGCTCTAAGCCGGCCGGCGGGTAAGGCCACGCTTTCCAGTGGCCCCGCCTTTTAGCCTTACCCAGGCTGCCGCTAGGGGCCCCAAACAAAACAACTTCACCACAACGGGCACCCCAGCTTTAATCTGGCGCCCAAGCGCCGGCGTCGCCGCCAGGCGACCAGGCCGACCCCCGAGGCGCAGCCGAGGCCCAGTGACCCCCCAAAGCCCCCCACCCACCCCCCACCATCAGCTAAGTTCCGCCCCATGACCACCCCAGACGACGCCATCGTCGTCGACAACATCCACAAGTCCTACGGAGACCTCCGAGCCGTCAACGGCCTCACCTTCACCGTCCACCCCGGCGAGTTCTTCGGCATCCTCGGCCCCAACGGCGCGGGCAAGACAACCGCTCTCGAGATCATCGAGGGCCTCCGAAAACCGGACCAGGGTTCAGTAAGGCTCCTCGGCCACAACCCTTTCCCCCGCACCGTCGCCCTCCTGCCCAGGATCGGCGTCCAACTCCAGGCTTCCGCTTTCTTCACCAAGCTCACCGCCCGTGAACAGTTGGAGACTTTCGCCGCCCTCTACGGCATCGAAACCCAACGGGCGCACGACATGCTCGATCTCGTCGGCCTCACCGACAAGGCAGGCACCCGCGAGGACAAGCTCTCCGGCGGCCAACGCCAGCGCCTGTCCATCGCCTGCGCCCTCGTCCACGACCCCGACATCGTCTTCCTGGACGAGCCGACCGCGGCGCTCGACCCGCAGGCGCGCCGCAACCTCTGGGACGTCCTGCGCGCCATCCAGGCCCGCGGCAAGACGATCGTCTACACCACCCACTACCTCGACGAGGCCGAGATCCTCTGCGACCGGGTGGCCATCATGGACAAGGGCGAGATCCTCGCCCTCGACACCCCGGCCGCTCTGGTCCGGGGTCTCGACGCGCCCACCAGGATCATCCTGGACAAGAGCACGGCGCCCCGGGATCTGCCCGGTGCCGACGAGGTCACCGAGGACGACCTGTCGGTGACGATCACCACCCGCGCTCCCGCGCTCGTGCTGACGGCGCTCGCCGAACGCGGCGCCCTGGACGGTCTCCAGGTCCGCACCGCCACCCTGGAGGACGTCTTCCTCCACCTCACCGGACGGGAGTACCGGGCGTGAGTCCGTTCCGCAGCCTCTCCACCGCGATGGTCAAGAGCTTCATCCGGGACAAGGCGACCCTGTTCTTCGCCTTCGTGATGCCGCTGATGTTCCTGGTCATCTTCGGTCTGCTGTTCCGCGACATCGGCAGCGAGAAGATCAAGATCGGCGTGTACGGCGACGGCGCGGTGATCACCGCGCTGGACCGGTCCGGCGTGGTGGACATCCAGCGGTTCACCTCGCTCGACGACGGCATCGCCAAGGTCCGCGCCGGTGACCTGCCCGGACTGGTCGAGGCGACCGGCGACAACGTCGTGCTCCGGTTCGCGGCGAGCAACCAGGCGCAGGCGGGCACCGTGCAGGGCCTGGTGGCGGGGGTCACCCAGCAGCTCAACGTCGCCGAGAGCGGCAAGCCGCCGAAGTACGACTTCCGCGCCGAGCAGGTCGAGGACGCCTCGCTCAAGCCCATCCAGTACCTGACGCCGGGCATCCTGAGCTGGGGCATCGCCACCACCGCCGTGTTCGGGACGTCGATCAGCCTGGTGAACTGGCGGCGCAAGCAGATCCTGCGCAGGCTGCGGCTGGCCCCGATCGGCGCGACCACCATCCTCACCTCGCGGCTGGTGGTCACCGTGGGCGTCGCCCTGGCGCAGGCGTTGCTGTTCATCGGGATCGCGCTGATCCCCGTGTTCGGCCTCACCCTGTCCGGCACGTGGTGGATGTCCGTCCCGATCTTCGTGTCCGGGGTGCTGGCGTTCTTCACCATTGGCATGCTCGTCGGCGCGGTCTGCAAGACGGAGGAGGCGGCCACCGGCGCGGCGAACATCGTGGTGCTGCCGATGGCGTTCCTGTCCGGCACGTTCTTCCCGATCGACCAGGCGCCGAAGTGGCTGCAGGCGGTCTCGCAGGTGTTCCCCTTGCGGCACATGAACGACGGCATGATGGACTTCCTGGTGCGCGGCAAGGGCCCGCAGGCCCTGCTGTTGCCGTGCGGTGTTCTCCTCGGGTTCACCCTCGTTGTGGCGTTCATCGCATCCCGGGTTTTCACCTGGGAGGACAGCTAACACGCGGCACTGTGCGCGAGCCCACTGGGCGCCACCCCCTTGCGCCCAGTGAGCCCGCTCACGCTCCACACTGGAACCCATGTTCACGCCAGCGGGTCGTTTCCGTGTTGTCGCGCTCGCCGAGGCCTTCTCCTGGGTCGGCCTCCTCATCGGCATGTTCGTCAAGTACTGCACCGACTTCGGCGACCTCGGGGTCCGCATCTTCGGCTCCGTCCACGGCGCCGTGTTCATCGCCTACCTGGTGGTGACCCTGGTCACCGCCCGCCAGCTCAGGTGGAGCCGCTACACCACCCTGTGGGCCCTGTTCTGCTCCGTCCCTCCACTAGCGACACTCGCCTTCGACCGCTGGTCCCTGCGCACCGGCAAACTCGACGGCCACACCACACCCGCAGGCATCCACCTCGCCGTCCGCCCACACCCCGCCAACTGACCCCACAGATCCCGGGTCCACTCGACCCGAATCGACGAAGCCCCACTCCCGCACCGCGCGCCCAAAAAAGACCACGCCGAATCGACAAAGCCCCACACCCACACCGCGCCCCTCAAACCCACACCTCACCGACGAAGGCCGCCAGCCCACCCCACGCGCCTCGAAACCCGCCGATCCCAACCGCCCGTTGTGGTGAAGTTGTTTTGTTTGGGGGAAGCGGTGGCCTAAGCCGGCCGGCGGGTAAGGCCACGCTTTCCAGTGGCCCCGCCTTTTAGCCTTACCCAGGCCACCGCTAGTAGGGCTTTGTTAGGTTGAAAGGTGGGATGTGTTGCCGGTGTGATCTTCTTGAGGGGTGACTCCGGAGGAGATGGGCCTGGTTCGGCCGGTGATCGAGGACTTCGCCGGGCGGATGTTCGGCGGGTTCGCCCGC
>NZ_KI519516.1:19754-118563 GCF_000482865.1 Actinokineospora inagensis DSM 44258
CGGGTAAGGCCACGCTTTCCAGTGGCCCCGCCTTTTAGCCTTACCCAGGCTGCCGCTAGGGGCCCCAAACAAAACAACTTCACCACAACGGGCACTTCAGCTTTAATCTGGCGCCAATGGCCGGCGTCGCCGCCAGGCGACAAGGCCGAACCCCGAGGCGCAGCCGAGGCCCAGAGACCCCTCACCCCTCCAACCTCCCCGACAACGAGATCGCAGGCGTACAGTCCCCCTTCTCCACAGGATTCTGACAACTCACCGCCAACACCACCGACTCCCCAGCGGTGAACGTCAACGCCTCCACCCAGTGATGATCCAAGTCCCGGAAGTTCCCCAGCCCGAATTCGAACATCGTCGTCCGATCGTCCCGGTTCCGCCGAACAACCCGCAATGTCCCCGCATCCGCCCGAGGGTTCTGCAGAATCAGATCCGTGACCTGCAACGTCTTCCCATCCGGCACCACATACGGAAACTCCTTGAACCGCCGAGGATCCGAATCAATCGGCGCGTCAGCCGCGATTCGCGTGTCAAACGGAACAACAGCAGGCGCCGGAGGCGCCGCCGACCGCACAGGCACAGTCGGGTCGGCCGCAGCGGGCTGGGCCGGGTCAACCCCTTGCGCCCGAAGGGCCCGGTCGGCGTTGCCCTTCGCCTCTCCTGCCTGTTTCTGCGCCCCAACCGCGTTCTGCTGCGCCGACTGCGCGACCTGTTTGATGTCGGCCGACTGCTTCGCCGCCGCGTCTGTGGCAGCGGAACGCACGGCGGGCTTCAACACGGTGAACCACAACGCGATCACCACAAGCAGGAACGCCAACAGTATCGCCAACGCGGGCAGGACCCACTTGGGAAGTAACTGACGTTGGACATAGGTCGCCTCAGCCGTGACGGCGGCACCAGTGGCCGGAGTCACCACAACCTTGAACGGATGCCGAACAGGCTGCCCACGCAAGAATCGGCGGATCGGCTTCACCCGAAGCCGGACATAGGCGGTCGTACCAGGCGCCAGTGTCAGTTCCGGGTGCGCGAAAGCGAAACGGACCTCGGCCTCGGGGTCGCTGGCCGCCAACACGAGACTCGCGGGCTGGTTGCCCGAGTTCTCAACGGCGACCTCGAAAGTGGCGCCCGAAGCGCCCTCCACCTTCGCGGGGACGATCTCCGCGGTGAGCTCGTCGAACGGTTCGACCGCCAGCTCGCCCTCGGTCATCACCGAACCCTCGGGGTCCTCCTGCGAGAACACCCGAACCCCGAAGGGAAGGGTTCCGGCGGGAACCTCGGCCGACCGGGGCGGGGCGAAGGTGATCGTGATGGTGGTGGACTCGTCCGGGAGCAGGTTGACGTTGTCCGGGGTGGCGGTGGCCCACCGCGCGGGTGGGCCGATGACGTCGATCGCGAAGCGGTCGACGATGCCGCCCGCGTTGCGGATGGTGACGGTCGTGGTGACCTGGTCGCCCGCTCGGACCGCCAGGGTGGGCGTGGACAAGGTCGCGGAGGCACCCATCGCGGGCTCCTTAACTACGAGGCGCGGTCAGCGCAGGATGAAGGTGCGCGGATCGCCGCGGAGGACGAACGCGACCGGTTGCAGGGAACGGATCATGACGACGTACGGGGTGGCCTGGACGCGGCCGAACGGCGAGCCGCCTGCCGGGTCGGCGCCCAGGGCGCGGGGGCCGAGGGTGTCCTTGTGGAAGACCAGGACCTGGGACTGGAACGTGCCGTCCGGCTTGACCCGCACGGTGCCGGGCAACTCGGAGATGCCGACGTCCCAACTGAGGCGGACGGTGGCGTCGGGCGGGAAGTCGGTGCCGTACGCGTTGGTGACCTCACCCTGCGGGCCCGCCGACGGATCAACCCGCAGGGTCGGCTGTTTCACCACGATCCGCCCGGTCGCGGTGTTGTCATTGGGATCGATGTCCGGCCCGGTGGTGCTGACGGTCGCGGTCACCGGCACGTCCACCGCCGCGCCGGCGAGGTACGCGCCCTGCACCTGCACGCTCTGTCCGGGCGCGAGAGTCCCGAGGTCGCACGCCGTGGGGCAGCCCGCCGGGGCCCCCGCGACCAACCCGGTCGGCACCGGCGCGGTGAGCCGAACCCCGGTCATGGGAACGGGTCCGCCGTTGCGCACCGTGTAGGTAACCGTGACCGGGAGCCCGCCGACGTAACCGGGCGACGGTAGGGCTGTCAGGCTCAGCGACAAGGCACCCTTGGGCTCAGGCGTCTTCGTGATCGTAAGAACCGTGCGAGCGCTCACGGGCGGGTTGACCCCGTCATCCACCGTCAACACCAGCGTGTACTTCCCCGGATCAGCGCAGGTGATGTTTGTGGACAGTTGGTCGGTCGCGGTGAACGAGCACTGCGGGTCCACCGACCAGGTCACCTTGGATTCCGGGCTGTCCGGATCGGCGACAGTGCCCTTGATGGGGATAGCCGTGTCTTCCTGACCGGTATAAGGCCCCCCGGCGTCGACTTTCGGTGGAACGTTGTCGAAGGTGACCGTGGTCGTATCGGATACCTCCTCGTTGACGCCATCGTTGGCGGTAAGGACAACGGTGTACGTGCCGTGTTGGTTGCACGTGATCGTGGTGCGCAGGGCCTGCGGGTTGGCGATCGCGCAGTCGGGAACGGGTCCCCCCGTCTGAAGCGGAAGGACCGACCACGTCGTGGTCAACGAAGGTCCATCGGGGTCGGTCGCCGTACCGGTGATCTGGACGGGCGTGCCCTGCCCACCGGAGTACGGGCCACCCGCGTCGACTGTCGGCGGCGCGTTGCGCACGTGCAGGATCGCCGTGTTCCGCACCGGCCCGTTGACCCCGTCCGACCCTGTCAGCGACAACACGTAGGTGCCAAACGTGGTGCACCGCACCGTGGTGTTCAACGCCGACGGGTTCGCGACCGTGCATTCCCCGCTGTTCGGGTTGACGGTCCACGTGGTGGTCTGAGTCGCCCCATCGGAGTCGGTGAAGGTCCCGGCGATCGGGATGTCCGCGTTCTGGAGGCCGTCATACGGCCCACCCGCGTTCACCACCGGCGGCGCGTTCACGATCACGTTCCGACACTGGACAGCGCTACCGTCACCGTAAACATCCTTACCCCGGGCAATCACGCACACCCGGTGATTCCCCGAAGCCAGGTCGACGGTGGTGTCGTAGGGCGTCGTATACGGACCCGTGTGCGGTAGCCCCGGCACGGAGATCTGCCGCTCGGTCCCACCGTCGACGCTGACCGACACGCTGTTGAGCGACGACCGGACCAAGTTGGGCACGACGTCCGGCAGCGTCGTCGCGTCCCCGACCTCGCTGCAGCCGCCGTGTGTGTGGTCGCCGATGTAGCCCAGGGTCGTCGAGTCGGAGACGGTGCCACAGGTGGCGGCGGTGCCCACCGCGAACGTGTGGAACTTGATGGTGTCCACGACCGGGTCCAGCGCGTCGGTGACCGAGCCGCCGTTGTTCTGCCCGTCCGACATGAAGATGATCAGCTTGTTGTGCTCGGGCATGGTCGCGGCGACCCGCTTGGCCACGGTCACCGCCTCCGGGTACCGGGTGTACCCGGAGTCGACGTCGAAGCGGGTGTACTTCCCGATGCCACCGGACGTGCCGTTGTCCAGGCTCTCCAACACGGTCGAGGTGTCGTAGACGTTGTCGTGGTCGGCGTCCGTGCCGGGCCGGACGTACTCGTCGACCGGGTTCGAGTCGGACACCGGCGGACTCAGGTCAGCGGTCTTCGCGTCCCCGCCGAACGCCACGACGGCCACCGACCCGATCGACCCCTCGTGCACGGCCTGCTGGATCACCCCCTCCCCCGCCGCGACCTCGCAGCCCAGCGTGGTGCGGGTGCCGCACACGGAGTCCGTGCTGCCGGAGACGTCGACGACCAGCACGATGCCCGTGTCCGGCGGCAACGTCGTGTCGCCGATGGACGCCGTGCCGCGCACCGGAACGGCGCCGGGCGGCACGACCGCGCCCTCGGTCGGCTCGCTGATCGTCATGCCGACCGTCGTCGCCCGCTGCGCCACCGCGGCCGACCCGGGCACCAGCGCCGCGATCAGCACACCGACCACGCCGAGCCGCAGTGCGGCCACACCCCACCTCATGGCTGCTCGAACAACTCGACCTCGGACAGCGCCACGTCGGTGCCCTGCAGCGACCGGTGGATGTCGACGACGTGCACCTCGACCTGGGTGGCGCCCGCGCTGTTGGCCAGGTCCACGGTCTGCGCGTCCGGTGTGTCGGCGAGCGCGACGTCGTAGGTCTTGCCGGTCGAGTAGACCAGGTGCAGCCGGGCGGGCCGGTGCGTGGCCTGGAACTGGGCCGGATCGCCGACCCGGACGATGGCGCGGCGCAGGTCGACCGGGTGGTCGAAGGTCAGCACCAGCACCGGTGGCGCCCCGGTCATCGGCGCCGCCCAGTAGGTGTTCTTCGCGTTGTCGACGGCGAGCGTCGCGTCGTGCCCGGGGGTCGCCGCCGTCGCGGAGATCTTGGTCGGTCGGACCGGTCGCAGGTCGGCGCCGAACTGCCGCTCGACCCACTTGCGCCCGGCGACGACCTCCTGGTTCACCGAGGTCCGGAACCCGGGGACGATCCCGTACAGCACGGCGAGGACGGCGAGGATCGCCACGAACACCCGCCGCAGCCACCGCCCGATCGCGGCGAGCACGCCCCGACGACGGGGTCCCTTCCGCTTGCGGCTGAGCCGGACCCGTTTCCACCACGGCGGCTTGACCTGTTCCGGTTCGTCCAACGGCCGCCCGCAGCCCATGCAGATCCGGCGGGACACCGGGTTGCGGGTGCGGCAGCCGACGCAGACGACGTCATCCTCGGCCAGTTCGCGGTGCTCGGTCTGCGCCCGGGGCCGCAGCGGCCGCGCGTCCGCCGGTTGCTGCGCCCCCGGGTGATCGACCTCCGGCGCATCGGCGGCGACCGGGGCCGAGGTCGCTGAGGTCGCCGACGTCGCTGTGGTCACCGCGGCCGGTTGCCGGTCCGGCTCGTGGCCGGACCACTCCAGGAACTCGCCGCACCTCGGGCAGAACTGCGTCCCCTCGGCGGAGCGCTCCCCGCACTTCGCGCAAACAATCATCACCCGTTCTCCCGCCCATCCCCCGTCACGACCCGAACCTCCACCCGCACGTGGACCGGCACGAACTCGGCCACCGCCGCCCGCACGGCCACCACGTCCACCGACCCGTCACCTGAGCCACCGACCGAGCCACCAACTGAGCCATCCAGCGGGCCGTCGACCAGGACGTCCACCCGCACCACCCCGGGATCCGACCCGGGCAGCGGGCCGCCGTGCTCGGCCCGCACCACGCAGCCGCCGCTGTCGTCGACCCGCACCCGCAGGCCGGTCAGCACCCGCACCTGGTCGGCCAGGCCGGCCGCGGTGCCGCGCAACCGGTGTGTGCGGACCGCGCCCGCGACCAGCGCCCGCCGCTGCGCCACGCTCCACCGCTCGTCGACCTCCAGCGCCACCCAGCCGCCGAGCCAGTCCAGGAAGTCCGGGGCGGTCAGCGCCGGGTCGAACAGGTCGGCGTAGGCGTCCAGCACGGCGAACACCGGCGCGAACACCTCGTCCAGGGCGGCGGTGAACCGCTGGGTGAACTCGTTCTCGGCGTAGATCCCGGGCAGCCGGTCGCCGATCGGGTGGCGGACCGGGACGTCCGCGGACGCGGTGCGCACGGCTCAACTCCTCGTCACTCGAACCTGGTGCTGGTAGCTGAACACCAGCGCGTCGCCCGCGATGTCGATCCGCTGCACCCGGTTCCCGCGCTCACCGGTGACCGAGTTGGCGGCGAACAACATCACGTCCTCGACCATCTCGACCCCGTCGAGCCGCTGCAGCACCGCGAACATCTCGCCCTCCTGCACCGGCCTGCCGAAGGGCCAGCCGTCGCCGTCGGGGCCGCCGCTGATCGGGTTGAGGTAGTCGTGCAGGGCGCGGGTGGCGCGCTCGGTCAGGCCCTCGGCGACCACCTTCGGCCGGGACCGCAGCCGCGCGACCACGGTGACGCCCTGGTAGAACGGCGGCTCGACCACGACCCGGGCGCCGAGGCAGCGGCGGGCGGACAGGGTGCGCTCGACGTCGGCGCGCAGCCGGTCGGGCAGCTTCAACCAGCCGAACGACAACTCGCCGGTGGTCGGGATGTCCGGCACGACCAGCACCCGCACCCCGTTGGGGCTGTCCGGGTCCTCCGCGCAGCGCACCCGGGCCACCTGCGGTGAGGCGCCCTTGGTGAGTTCCTCGTAGTCGTGCGCGGTGACGGCCCGTTCCAGGGTGCGCAGGGTCAGCGGACCGCGGACCGCCGCGTCCCGCACGCTCTCGCCGTCGACCCCGCCGGTCGCGGGGTGGTGGTTGGTGACCCCGCTGACGAACGGCACCGGGTCGCGCAGCACGGCCAGCATCCCGCGCGCGACGTTGCCACCGCGGCCGCCGCCGGTCCGGTACTCCGGGACGCGGATGGCCGACGCCTTCGCCGGGACCGCGCCGTAGTAGCGGAAAGCGCCGTCCGGCTGGCGGATCGCGGGGCCGAAGACGATCTCGCCCGCGATCCGGTCCAGGGTGAAGTGCCGGTCGGCCGGGCCGGAGTCGGCGAACGAGGCGACCTCGGTCCACTCCTGCCAACCGTCGGCGGTGGCGACCTCGACGGTCAACGGCGTGCCCGCCACCACCGGTCGCCGCGCCAGCGGGAACCGCTGTCGGGGCACGCCTTCCGACACCCCGAGCACCTCGTCCCGCACGACCTCGGCGTGCACGGCGGTCCCGGTGGCACCCACCGTCGCGGCGGTGACGGCCCGCAACGTCGGGGGTGCCTGGTAGAACGGCTGTCCGGGCTCCGGTTTCGTTGCCCGACAACGAATCCAGCCCGCCCGGTGGATGCCGACGACAGACGCGGCGTGGGTCGGGGGGAGGTGCAGCTCGACGTCGCCCGCCGTGTTGAAGCCGCCGGTCGTGTCGTGGGCGACCGCGCAGGACGCCCACTTGTCGCCGTCCCACGCCTCCCACGCCAGCGGCGGGTCCTTCGGGTCGATGCCGACACCGGCGACCTGGCACTCCATCCTGAGCAGCACCAGCCCGCCGGGCACGGCGTCGGACAGTCCGAAGTAGACCGTGTCGTCCGGCTCGGGCGGCGTGCCGAACAGCGCGGGCTCGCGGCCGTCGACCACGTCGTCGGTGCGGTCGACCGGCGGCCGGTCCCCCGACGAGGTCGCCAGCCTTGCCCACGCGCACGGCCGGATCTCCAGGGTCCGCTCCAGGGTGAACACCACCGGCTCGACGCCCTCCACCCGCTGGGTCGCGACCTGGCTCCCCGCCTGCACGACCACCGGGTTCTCCTGCGGCGCGGACAACCGGAACGTCGCGGGCACGCGGGCGGCGGCGGGCGGGAACAGGTCGACCCCGATCAGGTCGAGGAAGCGCAGGTAGGCCTGCTCGGGCATCCGGTTCACCCGGTAGATCAACTGGTCGACCATGGCGGCGAAGGTCTCGATCAGCGTCACCCCGGGGTCGGACACGTTGTGGTCGGACCACTCCGGGCAGCGCTGCTGCACCCGCCGCTTCGCCTCGTCCACCAGGTCCTGGAACCGGCGGTCGTCCAGGTTCGGGATCGGGATGGCCATCAGCGGACCTCCCCGGCGGCGGGCCGCTCGGCGCCCGGGATGAGCGGTGGCTCGTGCGTGGGGATCACGTAGAACGGGAAGACCAGGTTGCGCGGGTCGTTGCGGTCGCGCAGCGTGTACCGGATGTCGATGAGCAGCATGCCCTGGTCGACCGCGTCGAACCCGACCACCACGTCCTCCAGCGCGATCCGCGGCTCCCACCGCTCCAGCGCCGAGCGCACCTCGTAGGCGAGTTGACCCGCGGTCGCCGCGTCCGCCGGGGCGAACACCAGGTCGTGGATGGCGCAGCCGAACTCCGGGCGCATCGGCCGCTCCCCCGGCGAGGTGCCCAGGATCAGCCGGATGCTCTCCACGATCTCCCGGTCGCCGCCGACCAGCGCGACCGACCCGGTGGCGTCGGTGCGCACCGGGAACGCCCAGCCCCTGCCGATGAACTCCACGTCAACCTCCGATGAGGACGGTCGGGCAGCCGAGCAGGATCGGCGCCCCGCAGCCGGACATGTCCCCCATCCGCGCCGCGGGCCTGCCGCCGATCAGCACGGTCGGGCACCCGGGCGGCACGATCGGGGTCGGCGGGTGCGGGGGCGGTGGTGGGAACGAGCACGCGTGCAGGTCACCGACGACCGACGCCGGTTTGCCGCCGATCAACACCGTGGGCACGCCGGGGCCGGTGATCGTGCCCGGGTGCCCGGTCGGGTCCCCGACCCGCGCCGCTGGTGGCATGGCCCGCCTCCTGCTCGATCCGTTAGTTGATCTTGACTACGCCGCCGCGGACCGTGGTGGCCCCGCTCGCGCTCAGTTCCGCCTGCCCCTGGCCCTTCACCGCGACCGTGGCGCCCTCGGCGGAGAACTCGGTCGCCGCCTTGACCTTCACCGTCTGCCCGGTCAGCTCCAGCGGGCCCTGACCGGCGTCGACGGTGATGCCGTTGGGCGCCTTCACCGTGATCGTCTTGGCGCTGGTGATCTCGATGGACCCGGCGGTCTGGTCCAGCTTGACCACGCACTTGCCGTCCCCGGTGGCCACCGTGATCCCGTCCGCCTCGACGAACTCCACCTTGTGCGCCTTGCGCGAGACGAACCCGCGCACCGCGATCTCACCGGACCCGCCGTCCACCACCGGTTTGCTGAACTGCGGCACGGTGTCCTTGCCGTTGTGCAGCGACCCGAGGACGAACGGGGCGTCGAAGTCGCCGTGCTCGAAGCCGACCAACACCTCGTCGCCGACCTCGGGCAGCATCATCGCGCCCCGGGCCTTGCCCGCGCCCCACTCGGTCATCCGCGCCCAGGTGCTGGTGTAGTCGTCGGACAGCCACGGGAAGGTGAGCTTGACCCGGCCCAGCTTGTCCGGGTCGCGCACATCGCTGACCACCCCGATCACAAGTCCACTGTGGACTTTCTGGTCCCGGCCACCGGAGGCCAGACCGTAGAAGGACCGCTCCTGCCTGCCGGACACGGTGAACTCGGTGGTGTAGCCGACCTCGTCGCTGAACAGGTGGTGGGTGCTGGTGAGGGTGTACTTGCCCACGAACGGCTCGCCCACGTTCGCCAACGACACCTGAGCGCCCGCCCGCAGCTTCGGGTTGCCCTTGGCGACCCCGTCCAACTCGACGCAGGCGGCGCCGAAGTCCTCCGCCAGCGCCTTGGCCATCGCGGTCGCCGCGCCCTGGGTGCCCCTGGTGGTCACGGCCGCCATCGGTGGGCTGCCGACCTTGTTCGCGATCTCGACCGGATTGGCACCGGCGACGTCCATTCCGGCGTGCTTGGGCGGCGCGGTGGCGGTCACGGCCTGCTTCGCCTTGACGTCCCAACCACGCACGCCCACCTCCGGTACCTGCTCGGCGGCGGTGACGCTCGCCCGGAGGCTGACCAGGTTGCGGTGCGCCTCCAGGACCAGCGGGTCGGCGGTCGCCTTGGCGGACTGGCCGGGCGCGGCGGAAGGCTGCTCGGGGAGGCGGAAGCTGAGCTTCTTGTCCGACACGGTGATCTGCGCGCCGACGTCGTCGGCCAACCGGGACAGGAACTCCCAGTCACTCAGGTTGTGCTGGCTGAACTGGGTGTTCGGGGCGCCGCCGTAGCCCGCGACGTCGTCGATCGTGCCCGCCTGCAGACCGGCGCGGGTGGCGACCTTGCGGACCACGTCGGCCACGGTCATCTCCGGGTAGACCGCGACCCGCCTGCCCCGGAACAGCCGGTGCGCGTGGTCGTAGCCGCGGACCTCGGTGAACGTGCCGACCCGGTCCAGGTCCAGGGTGACCGCGGTGACCTCGCCGGTCAGCAGCGGCTGCGGACCACCCGGATCGGCCGTCTGCACCTTCACCTCGACCGGGGCGCCGATCTTGGCGCCGGTCTTGGTGAGCACCACACCGCCCGGGTCGCGGAACCGCAGGACGAACACGGCGGGCAGGTTGCGGCTGTCGTCCACATAGGCCAGTGTGAGCATCGCCTTGACGTCGGCGGGCAGTTGCCGCCCCCCGATCGACACGACCAACGTGTTGGCGAAGCTCTCATTGGCCACGGGTGATCTCCTCCAGCGCGGGCACCCGCAGTCGCGTCCCGGGCCGCACGGTCATCGGGTCGTCGATGTCGTTCAGCTCGGCGATGTCCCGCCAGAAGTTCGGGTCGCCGTACGCGCGGTAGGCCACCGACTGCAGGGTCTCCCCGGCGACGATGGTGTGCGTGGCGCGGACAGCGAGCGTCCCGGACGTCGGGTTCTGACCGCCCTGCTCGCCGGAGATCTCCTCCAGGTTCACCGTGCACACCGCGCGGACCGGCAGCCCGGCCGGGGTGAACAACACGTACTTGGCGGTGACACTGCTGACATACGCCGGGAACCCGGTCATCCCGCCCCACTTGAACACCACCCACGGCGGCGAGCCCTTGCCGCTCTGCCTGCTCTCCTCCGTCGGCACGCAGCACGCGAACACCTGCTCGACCGTCTTGACGACCTTGTCGCCCATCGTGTCGGTCGCGTCCAGGAACATCTCCAGCGTCAACTTGCACGGGTCGGCGCCCTTGAACTCCGGCGGGCCACTCTTCTTCGCGTTGCGCTGCGCGTCCCGCCCCCACTTGGCGTTCTTGGTGATCGACAGTTCCTTGGGGTTGAACTGGAACGGGATGTCGAACATGAACGCGCCCGGCTTGGCCGTGCTGCCCGCCTGCGGTGGCATGTGGACGGCCAGCTTCGCCCGCTGCAGGTTCGCGGGCGCCCCCGCGCCGTAGGCCGACGGCGCCGACGACCCGGCGGAGACGAAGGTGACCGGCGACGCCATCAGGCACCCCGACCGAGGAACCCGTGGTGCGCGAGCTCCAGTGTCTCGGTCGCGACCTTCGGCGAGTCAGCCGAGAGCTGCGGCCCGGTCCACCGCACCGGCACCACGTCCAGCAACGACCAGCGCGCGATCACCTTGCCCTCCAAGGTCCGCGCCTCGATGGTCGCCGTCTTGCGCCGCACCCCGCCCGCCATGCTCGCGATCCACTGGGTGATCTTCGCGCTGTCCGCGGTCACCGGCCGGGAGAACTTCACGTTGCCGTACTTGATCCTGGTCGGCAACTGCCACACGAACCCGTTGTTGCCGCCCTCTTCCCGCTGCTCCATCACGAACTCGCAGCCGAGGCCGTCACAACTGCTGAACGCCCCCAGGCTCGCGTCGTCGATCTTCACCACGTAGCAGACGGCGACGGCCTCTTCGATGCTGGTCATGTCGGCTCCCTCAGTGCCACCGGTCGGTCGCCCGACCCCAACGTTCCCGGTCCAACCGCAGCTCGGTCTTCAACCGCCGCAACAACGGGTCGAACAACTTCCGCACCAACTCCTCCGGCGCCGCCTCCGCCTTCGGCGCCTGCGGAGCGGCCGTCGGCCCGCGCTCCGGCGGCGGTTCAGCGGCGGGCTCGTCCGCCACCCTCGCCACGGTCACCGTCTGTTCCGGCTCCGCCCACTCCGGCTGCGCGGCTGGTGGGTTCACCGGGACCGGATACGGCTCAGCACCACGCTGAACAACCACCCCAGGCGACTCGACCCCCGACGACCAAGTGAACGCACTTTCCGGGAGCGGAGCCGTCCTGGCCCCACCCGGTTCACCGCTCTGCTGCACCGTCAAGCTCCCCACACCAACAAGCGGCCGGTCCACAGCCTCGACCCGCACACCCACCGCCGGAATCGACCGACCGACCGCTGTCTCCGAAGTCCCCACGGCCAACCTCTGCACCGGGGCACCCGCAACCCGCGCGACCTCCACATCCGACCTCGGCATCGACGCTGCGTCGGCCCGCACACCCAACAGCTCGCCGATCGGCGCGACACCCACCGCGCCAACAACCGGACGCGCGGCCTCCGGCACAGGAGACCTCTGCACCGAGGCGCTGTCGACCGGCGTACCCGGCAGCTCAACACCCGCCGCACGAACAACCCGGTCCACAGGCGATCCACCGACCGACCGCTGCACAGGCGCGCTCCCCGGCTGCTCGGCACCGACCAGCGGCCGAACACCCCACTCCACCGATCGCCCAACCACCACAGGCGGAGCTGCTTCAGCGTGGAAGGGCTCGACAACCACGTCCGTGGGCGGGGAGTCATCCAGGGTTTCGACCGGCGACGACTGGACCACCGGCGGCTCAGTACCCACCAGTGGCCGGTCAACCGACTCCAGCGACCCGGACTCCGCAACACCGGGCGCGACCGGCGCCTCGGCTTGTGTACTCGCGAACGACGCGCCAAGCCCCCGCACCTGCGGCACACCAAGCCCGGGAACAGACTCCGAAGACACCGCGCGCTGGACATCCACACTCGGGGCACCAGACCCGACCAACGGCTGGTCCAGCCTCGCCGAGACAGGTACCGCCGCATCGTCGGGTGACCCCATGAACGGCTCCCCCAGCCCGATCCGCCGCTGCACCACCGGTCGACTCACCTCAGGCGCCACCACCGGCCGATCCACCACCCCCCGAGACTCCGACACCACGGCGGGCTCGCCCACCGCATCGGCCCCCGCAGGCTCCGAGACCAACGCACGCTCGGATACCAAAGCACTTTCCGACACCACAACCGGTTCCGGCACCACCACTACGGCAGGTTCCGTAGCCGTGAAAGGTTCCGCCACCACAGGTATCTCTGACTGCACTGCGGATTCCGGCACAGCAGCACGTTGCACCGCGACAACCGGTTTCGCGGCCACGGCAGGTTCCGACCGCCGGACAGGTTGCAGCACCGAGCCAGGCTCCACTCTCGCGGCGGAACTCGGCACGACAGCACGCTGCACCACCACTGGGGGCTCAGCAGACACGGCACGTTCCGACGCCCAAACTGGTCCTGCTGTCACATCAGACCCTGACACCACGACACCGTTCGGCACCGCTACTGCAGGCTCCAACGGCATGCCAGGTTCCGGCGCCAAGCCAGATTCTGCTCTCGCGGCGGAACCCGATACCACCGCACGCTGCAAGGCCACCGCAGGCTCAGCAGGCACGACGCGATCCGGCTCCGAGCCAGGTCCCGCTATCACGTCAGACCCCGATACCACGGCACGTTCCGACGTCACCACCGCAGGTTCCAACGGCATACCAGGTTGCGGCGCCAAGCCAGACTCCACCGTCGCAGCGGAACCCGACACCACCGCACGCTGCACCGCCACCACCGTAGGCTCAGCAGGCACGGCACGTTCCGACACCACCACCGCAGGTTGCGGCGGCATGGCAGTCTGCGGCGCCGAGCCGGGCTCAACTGCCACAACGGAATCCGGCACCACCGCACGTTGCAACGCCACAGGCGGTTCCGGCCGCACCGCAGGTGTCGAAGGCAGGACACGGTCCGGTGCCGTCAGAGCGGACCCCGACACCAGAGCACGCCGCACCGCCACGGCTGATTCCGCCGTCACGACAGGTTCCACTGGCACGGCACGGTCCACCGCCGGAGCGGGCTCCACCGGCAAGGCGGCCTCAGACACCACAGCGCGCTCCGGTTCCGCCATCACCGCCCTTTCCGAAGCCACCACCGACTCCGGTACAGCACCGGGCTCGGACGCGACGGCACGTTGCACCCCCGCAACCGGCCCCGTCAGCACCGGAAGTTCCGGTGCCACAGCGGATCGCGGCACCACCACCGGCACAGGAACTTCCGGTGCCACAGCGGGTCCCGCGACTGACCCTGCCGACACGGGAAGCTCCTCCGCCACTACGGGTTGGGGCGCCGCTACAGGCTCGTCGATCTCCGCGACCGGCCGGACGAACACGGTCGGGTCGTCCGCAGGTATGTCGATCACCGGGGCGAACGGGGCCGGTTCCACCGCCCGCTGCACCGGCCCGAACCGCAACCCGCCACTACGATCCACAGTGGACAACCGTGGCCCCCGCCCGGCCAACGGCAGTTCGGCGGGGCGCACCACCTCCGCCGACCCGCTCGGCTCGTCCGAGGCGACCCGGTGCGCCAGCGGCCGGAGGAAGGACGGGTTCTGCCACGCGGTCAGGCCCGAGCTGAACCGCTGCACCGGGTTCACCAGCGGGTGGTCGCCGAGTACCCGGTCGAGCGGGGGCAGCGCGCGCCAGTCCGCCCGCACCACCGGCAGGGCGGTGGGCTTGCGCCGCCACGGCCACATGGTCACCGTCCCTGTGTGATGCGGGTGTTGATGCGGGCGATCTCGGCCACGTAGCGCAGCCGGTCGGGGTGTTCGAGGTCGAGGATGTCGTCGAGGGGCCAGTGGAAGTGGTAGGCGACGTACGCGACCTCCTCCTGGAGCCGGTCGGGCGCGTACGTCAGGATTCCCCCAGGCGGCCACCGGCCACGTCGACGGCGAAGCCGTGACCGCACTGCGGGCACGTGACCCCGGCGCGGGTGTGGCCCTCGCTGTTGACCCGCCGGTAGAGGTCCTGCAGGAACGCCAGGTCGGTGGCGAACAGGTTCTCGATGACACCGGCGTGGATGTCGGTGACGTCGCCGAGGCGGGTCACCACCCTGGCCAGCAGGACCACCGTCAGGTAGGCCGGGTTCTCCCGGACCCGGTCGTCGCGCAGGGGGACCAGTTCGTCCCGCGCGGTGGCCAGGCGCATGGTGCCGGTGACGTGGGTGACGCCGTTGTCGTCCAGGTAGCCGCGCGGGAGTTCGAAGGCGAACTCGGTGCGCAGGTCCCGCCGCGGCTCGGTGGCGCGCGGCGGGTCCTGCACGGCGGTCGTGGTTCGGCGCATCCGGTTACTCGACTTCCATCATCTCGTAGGTGACGACGAGCTTCTCGGTGAGCACGCTGGTGTCCCCGGCCTTGAGCGAGCCGATCTCCAGGGACTTGGGCCAGGCGTTGGTGAGCTTGTAGCGCTTGATCGGGCTGCCCTCGTAGTCGTAGACGATGATGGCGCCGCCCTTGCGCGCGTTGGCCATCTTGCCGAAGTGCGCGTCCTTGACCCACTTCTCGAAGCTCGTGTCGCCGGTGAGGCCGCGGGTCAGGGTGACCTCGCCCGCCTTGGGCCGACCGGGCAGCTTCTTGATGACGTACTTGCCGTCCGCGGTGTTCTGCTTGAGCTCGATGACGTCCTGTTCCATCTTCAGGCCGGACACCTCGTTGATGGCCTTGATCTGGATGCCGTCGACCTCGAGGCCGAACGAGTGGCCGACCGAGGTGTCGAGATCGGGGAGTGCCATGCGCTGCCGCCCTTTCGGTTACTCGTTGACCAGGCTGGTGCCGCCGGAGAGCTGGGCCAGCCGGAACACCACGAACTCGGCGGGCTTGACCGGCGCGACGCCGATCTCGCACACCACGTGCCCGGAGTCGATGCTCTCCGCGGGGTTGGTCTCCTGGTCGCACTTGACGTAGAACGCCTCGTCCGGGGTGGACCCGAACAGCGCGCCCCTGCGCCACTCCATCACCAGGAAGGAGCTGATGGTGCGCCGGATGCGGGCCCACAGCGCCTCGTCGTTGGGTTCGAACACCACCCACTGGGTGCCGTTGAGGATGGACTCCTCCAGGTAGTTGAACAGCCTGCGCACGTTGAGGTAGCGCCAGTCGCTGTCGCTGGAGAGGGTCCGCGCGCCCCAGACCCGGATGCCGCGGCCGGTGAACGAGCGCAGGCAGTTGACGCCGACGGGGTTGAGCAGCGCCTGCTCGGCCTGGGTGACCACGCTCTGCAGGGACAGCACGCCGCGCACGACCTCGTTGGCGGGTGCCTTGTGCACGCCGCGGGTGCCGTCGTTGCGCGCCCAGACCCCGGCGAGGTGGCCGCTGGGCGGGACGAACACGGCGCCGTCACCGGACGGGTCGGCGACCTTGATCCACGGGTAGTAGAGCGCGGCGTAGCGGGTGTCGTAGTTGACGTCGTCGCGCCACTGCTTGGCCTGCTGCGGGTTGAGCGCGGGCGGGGTGTCCAGGATGGCCAGCCGGTCGCCCATCAGCTCGGCGTGCGCGATCATCGCGGTCTGCACGGCCTGGACGCCCTCCAGGTCGATCAGGTCGCGCTGGTAGAGGCCCATCAGGTCGGGCACGGCGACCATGGTGACCTCGTCGATGACCTCCAGGCCGCCGAAGCCGGTGCGGTCGGCGACGTCGCCGACGATGTCGTCCGCGCTGATCGACTCGACGGTGGCGGGTGGCGGCGCGAGTAGCACGCTCCCCCGGTCCGGCTTGACGAGCGCGCCCGCGGCGACCTCCTCGACGGTGATCAGCGCCGACTTCTCGCGGACCACGGTGACGATGTTCTCCTTGCCGCGCTTGGTTGTCGCGCTGTGCGTCTCGACGACCTTGCCGTTCTGCTTGACGAGCAGGGTGAAGCGGTCGTCGGGGGCGTTCTCCTCGGTCGGGTCGGCGACCTCGACGGTGATCTCGTCCGCCTTGCCATCCCTGCTCTCCGCCGGGGGCAACTGCTTGACGGCGACGCGGTAGTTGCCGAGTCGCGCCTGCGCGGGCTCCGGGCCGGAACCGTTGCCGTTCTCGCTGGCGCCCACTCGTACGACGTAACAGGTCGTGCCGCCGTTGAGGAAGTAGCCGAAGACGGCTTGGGCGAGGTAGCCGCCGTCGACGAAGTCACCGAAGGTCTGGGTGAACTGGCCCCAGTTGGTGACCAACGTCGGTTCGTCGTAGGGGCCGCGCTCGGCGAGGCCCACGAAGGCGGCGACGGCGGTCCCGACGCCCTCGATCGGCCGCGACCCCGACTCCACCTCCTCGACGTACACACCCGGGGAGAGGTAATTGGGCATGGTCTGCCTCCAAGGAGTCGGCCGCTGACGAAACTGATACTGGCCCCGGAAACCGTTGCCTCCCACGGCCCTCAGGCGGCGTGCGGGGGAACCGGCCGTTGCCCTAAGAGGCAGGCGGTCGCGTCCCAATCGTGATCGTGCGCGCGGTAACGGGTCAGCCCGCCAGCGCGACCCCGAGGTACGGGCCGAACTCGCGTTCCAGGCACAGTCGGCCCAGCTTCCGGTATTCCCGCGCGACCGCCCCGACCAGGCGGGCCATGGACACGGGTTCACCGCGGTCCGCGGCCAGGTACGCGGCGGTGACGGCGGCGGACCTGATGTGGCCACCGGCGAGTTCGAAGGAATCGGCGAGGAAGTCGAGGTCCAGGTCGTCACCGCGGGGCAGGACCGGGCCGAGGCAGCGGTCCCACAGCGTCCGGCGCAGCGACTCGTCCGGGACGGGGAAGTCGACGACGACGTCGAGCCTGCGGGTGAACGCGTCGTCCAGGTTGGCCCGCAGGTTGGTCGAGAGCAGCGCGATGCCCTCGAAGGTCTCCATGCGTTGCAGCAGGTAGGCGCTCTCGATGTTGGCGTAGCGGTCGTGCGCGTCGCGGACCTCGGAGCGCTTGCCGAAGATCGCGTCGGCCTCGTCGAACAGCAGCACCCCGTTGACCCCGGCGGCCTCGGCGAAGATCCGCTCCAGGTTCTTCTCGGTCTCGCCGACGTACTTGTCGATCACGGTGGCCAGGTTGACGGTGTAGAGGTCCATGCCCAGCGACCCGGCGATGACCTCGGCGGACATGGTCTTGCCGGTGCCGGAGTCGCCCGCCATCAGCCCGGTGACGCCGCGGCCCCGGCCGCCCCCGGGTCGCATCCGCCACTCGTCCAGGACGCGGTCGCGGTGCCGGGCGCGGGCGGCGAGTTCGCGGAGGCCGGCCAGGATGGGTGCGGGCAGGACCAGGTCGTCCCAGCCCACGGCGGGTTCGATGCGGCGCGCGAGGTGCTGGAGTCCGGCCGCGTTCTGACTCCGGGCTCCCGCGCGCAGGTGGTTCGCGTTGACGGGGCTACCGGAGGCGATGGCAGCGAGCTCGGCGGCGTGGGCGGCATTGCGGATCTGACCGGGTCCCAACACGAAGTGCGCGGTGACCGAGCCCGGGTCGGTATCCGGTGCGAGCTTGCCCGCAAGACAGGACTGCCAGATCTTCGTCCGTGCCGGGGCTGAGAGGGGACGGACGTCAACCTGGACCGGTGGCGTAATGCTCCACTTTGGATCCCACACCGAGGTCCCGTGAAGAACCACGGGGACAGCGGGATGGTCGAGCGGGGCAAGAGGCAAGGGAGTGCCCTGAGTACCAACGGGACCGATGACGATGCCCGCGCCACGCAAGAGGGCTTCCCGGAGCAGCGCTCGGGCGGTGTCGTGGGGATGGTCGGCCGGGAGCCGCTGGGTGTCCACGGTCAGGGCGGCGAAACCCGCGTCGGACAGTGCTGTCGCGGCGGTCTCGCGGGCTCCGCAGCCGGGGTGCTCACGCAGGTAGACGGATCGAACGCCACCCGCGAACGCGCGCGTGAGGTGGTCGGTGCCGGGCAGGGCGTCCAGGTCGGTGGCGACGGTGGCGAAACCGGCGATGCCGGGGTCCAGGCGGGTGTCGCCGAGCAGGTGGGCGACGACCCGGTCCGGGACACGCAGGGAGCGGGACAGCAGGGGGCGGTCGCGGTCGTCGACGACGAGCAGGCCGGAGGTGATCAGCGGCGCGTCCGCGTCGAGTCGGGCGCGGGCCGGGGCCGACGCCTCCGGGATGCCGCACAGCCGCAATGCGAGGCCGACGCTGGCGCGGCGGCGAGTGACGTCGTCGTTGAGGTAGCCGTAGAACTGCTCGTAGCGGCTGTCGATGTCGGGGGCGACGGCGATGAGCAGCAACTCGGCGTCCAGCGGGGTAAGAGGCACGAGTTCGGTAAGACGATCGGACACGCCTGACGGATCGAGGTCGCCGGGGAGCGGGAACGGCGAGCGCGCGTCGGAGAAGAGAGCGTCTATGGCTTCCTCGGAGAGGTAGAGCCCACGAAACGGGTCATCCGGGTTGGGGTCGCCCGCGCGTCTTAATGCCACGGCCTCACGGATGCGTTGCTCCAAGGCGGCAAGACGGTCGAACAGGTGCAGGACGCTGGTGTCGGTCACTGTGCCTCCCTGCGCACCCGGGTCATGGCGACCCGTTCCAGGGGCTGGTCGGGTGTGGCGTCTTCCGGCACGTTGTGCCCGACAGCGCTGTCACCGTTGACATTGAGCCGAACACCCTCGTGGGCAGGCGGGCCCGCCGGGAACACCCGGCCGGTCTCCATCGGCGCGGACACGACGACATCCAGCGACGGCTTGAGCTCGCCACCGAGCGCGGTCCACACGTCGGCAAAGGCACGGTCTTCCGGCGGCGGTAGGGCTACCGTCATCGGTATGGGCAATGCGAGGGCGGCGAGGGTGCCTTCCAGCAGCTCAGGTGGGATCGCCTCATAGCGGAGGAATCGGCTTAAGAGGGACGAGAGCAATCTGTGCTCGTCTTCGGGACGTTGCGTCCATGCGGAAACGAGGTAAGAGAGCTTGAAGTACCTGGGCGGCAAGTGGCGCGCGGTAACGACACCGTTGACGTACTCGTTCTGCAGTCCACGCGTTCGTCGGCGTAGATCCTCGCGCACGTCGTAGAGGTAGACGTTCACGGTAGGGGCGTTGCGTCGGGAAGCCCATTCCTTCGTGGGGGCCTCGAACGCCACATCCGCCTCGCCGCTGAGCAACGGGTCGTCGCGCACCAGCCGCCGAAGGCAGAGGTCAACCTCGTGGATCACACGTCCTCCCCGCCTCACCGAGCACCGGCACCCGACTATCGCGCGGCGACACCCGCGTCCACACCCGTCGAAGCCCAGGCTTGGGGGAACGGGCGCCTTCCCCAACGGGCAACTGGTAGTTGTTGACGGCCCCGCGCGCACACCGTTTGACTGACGCGAGTGCGCGCGAAGCGGCTGTTGGCCCTTGTCGGCCTCACTGTCCTGACGACAACAACCTCGCTGGTAGTGTCGGCCCCCGTGGCGGACGGCTCGACCCCGGGCTTGGACCTGGACCGGGCGACGATCCCCCAACTCCAGCACCTGATGGACCACGGCGACCTCAGCGCCGTGCGGCTCACCCAGGCCTACCTGGCCCGGATCCGGACCGTCGACCCGAAGGTGCACGCGGTCCTCAAGGTCGACGACACGGCGCTCGACCAGGCGCGGGCCAGCGACAAGCGCCGCCGCTCCGGGCACGTCCGCGGGCCGCTGGACGGCATCCCGGTCCTGCTCAAGGACAACATCGACACCCGCGGCCTGGCCACCACCGCGGGCTCACGCGCCCTGCTGGTCCCACCGCCGTCGGCCGACGCGACCCTGGTGACCCGGCTGCGCGACGCGGGGGCGGTCATCCTCGGCAAGGCCAACCTGTCCGAGTGGGCGAACTTCCGCTCGACCCACTCGACGTCCGGCTGGTCCGGGGTCGGCGGGCAGACCAACAACCCCTACGTGCTCGACCGCAACCCGTGTGGTTCCTCGTCCGGCTCGGGTGCGGGCGTCGCGGCGAGCCTGGCACAGGTCGCCATCGGCACCGAGACCGACGGGTCCATCGTGTGCCCGTCGGCGCAGAACGGCGTGGTGGGCCACAAACCCAGCCTGGGCCTGGTCAGCCGCACCGGGGTGGTGCCGATCTCGCTCGAACAGGACACGGCGGGCCCCATCGCGCGCAACGTCGAGGACGTGGCCATCACCCTGTCCGTCCTCCAGGGCCGCGACCACGCCGACAAGGCCACACTCGCCTACCCCGCCGACCAACCGTCGAACTACGCCCGCTTCCGCACCGGCCTGCGCGGTGCCCGAATCGGCGTGTGGCGCCTGTCCGGCATCGACAAGGACGTCGACCGCGTCGTGGACGACAGCGTCACACTCCTCACCGACCACGGCGCCACAGTGGTGGATGTCGATCTCCCCTACCAGGACCAGATCGAGGCCGTCGAGTACCCGGCCCTCACCACCGAGATCGCCCGCGACCTCCCCGCGTACCTGCGCCACCGCCCGCAGGCCCCGCAAACCATGGCCGCGCTGGTCGACTTCAACCGCAAGGACCCCGTCGAGCTCAGCAAGTTCGGCCAGGAACTCTTCGAGCAGGCCCTCACCGCCCCCTCCCCCACCGACCCCACCTACCGCGACCAACGCGCCACGGCAACCTCCCTCGCCCAACGCTCCATCGACGAAACCCTGGCCAAGTACCACCTCGACGCCATCATCGCCCCCACCAACAGCCCCGCCTGGCCCACCAACTACCAAGCAGGCGACGCCTACATCCTCGGCTCCAGCACCCCCGCCGCCGTCGCCGGCTACCCCGCCACCACCGTCCCCGCAGGCTACGCGGGCGAACTCCCCATCGGCCTCACCTTCTTCGCAGCCCACTGGTCCGACGCCACCACCCTCACCCTCGCCGCCGCCTACGAACACGCCAACCCCATCCGCCACGCCCCACGCTTCCTGGCCACGACGTAGTCGATATCCGTTCCCCCCATTCGTCCGTTGTTCTCCAAACCACTGACGCACGTTCGGACCCGCAGAATGGTCGCCCGCCAAACGCGGTTACGCACAGTGTCACAATGCGGGACCGATCCCCCGTAACGAACGGCTGGTGACGTGCGACGTCAAGGTCACTCGCCAGGGATCGGCGAATAACGAAACGAGGCGGTCCGCCAACTCGGGTGCCACGTCCCCCGTTACCCTTCGATCCCCCGGCGAGGGCCGCGGGTCAGGGGTTTACGATGGGGATGATGTCACCATGTCAGGCGGGCGCGCGGGCGTGCTGAGGGAATCTTCGTCACCGACCAGATATGTCGGCAACTGGGTCCGAGTCGACGGCGAGACCACCGGGTTCGGATTCTGCAAAGCGAAACTCCCCAACGGCGCCCAGGTCGTCTACACCGATATCCCCGGCGCGGCGGAAACCGAGGTCGTCGTCCCGGTCGAGAGATTGGTGCTGTCCAAGTTCTCCCCTGGTACCCGGGTGTGGATCCGGGGCAACCGCTACGGCTGGGTGTCCGCCGAGGTCGTGGCACCGACCGGGTTCGGCGAGTACCAGGTTCGGGCGGCCGGGTCGAGCGAGATCCTCCGGCTGCCCGGCGCCCAACTGATGGTGCGGTGGGACAAGCCCCTGCGGGACCCGGTCGAGGCGCTGGCCAAGGGGCTCTGCGACTCCCCCGAGTACTACACCACCCGCAAGGACTTCCTGGATCACCTGGTCCGCCAACGCGGCGCGGCCCGCGGTCTGTCGGCGGCGTTGTCCGCACCCATCCGGCTCTACCAGCACCAACTGGACACCGCCGCCCGGGTCCTCGGTGATCCGGTCCTGCGCTACCTGCTCGCCGACGAGGTCGGTCTGGGCAAGACCATCGAGGCTGGTCTCGTCCTGCGGCAGTTGCTGCTCGACGATCCCGGGATGACCGCGTTGGTGTCCACGCCTTCGACGCTGGTCAAGCAGTGGCAAGAGGAGTTGACCGATCGGCTGGCGCTCGGCGCGGCGCTCGAGGGCGGCCGGGTCGTGGTGACCCCGCACGAGGAACTGCCCAACCAGGCGAACCTGACCCGCTACGGCTTGGTGATCATCGACGAGGCGCACAAGGTGATCGACCCGCTGGGGCGGTCTCCGCGGACATGGAACCTGCTGCAGCACACGCGCGGACTGCTCCTGCTGTCCGCGACACCGATGCGGGGCAACCTGCCGACCTTCCTCGGCTTGCTGAACCTCATCGATCCAGTGGCCTTCCCCTCGTACAACCCCGACGCATTCGAGAAGCGCATAGCGCACCGTGAGTCCTCGGCGAACAGCGTGCGCGTGCTCAGCGCGCGCCGAGCCACACCTCGCCAACGCCGCAACGCGCTGGCCGACCTGGAATCGTTGCACGGCTCGGACGAGATCTTCACCCGGATGGCGCAAGAGTGCCACGCGGCCGACGAGTCCGATCTGGCGCCGTGGCGGGCTTTGGCCGAGTACGTGCGGGAGACCTACCGGATCAGCAGGCGGATGATCCGACATCGCCGAGGCGGCTACGCCGCACTCGAGTACCCGGTCGCCGGGCGGCAGCTGACCACTCTCACGATCTCCGACCCGGCGCGGGACATCGTCGACGACTACCTGGACCGCCTGCGGGAACTGCACACCGACCCCGCCGCGAACCCGGCGTATGCGAACGTCCTGACCCACGCCCTTGGCGGCCCTCGAACGCTGGCGCACCACCTGGACAGATACCTGGGCATGGTCCGCCCGGGTGGCGCGTCGGCCCGGTTCCGGGCGCTCGCCGAGTCGACCGCCGCCCGCCTCGCACTGGTGGACACCGGGACAAGGCAGCGGACCGCGCTCGAGGTCACCGACGACCGGATGCGGAATGGGCACAAGGTCGTCGTGGTCGGCACCTCCACGGCGGTGGCAGCCGACTTCCTGGCGGCCGCGGTCGACAGGTGGGGTGATCTGGTCCGCGGCCACCTCGACACCATGGACCAAGCGGACCGCGACGACGCCGTGCTGGAGTTCCTGGAGTCGAAGGACGTGCAAGTACTCGTCGGCGACTTCACCCTGGAGGAGGGGCGGAACCTGCAGCGGGCACAGGTCCTGGTCAACCTCGACTTGCCGCTGGACGCCAATCGGCTCGAGCAGCGGATCGGCAGGTTGGACCGGTTCACCGAGCGCGGCGGCACGGCTGAGGTCATCGTGTTCGACGAGCCGGGCAGCGACTGGCAGACCAACCAGATCAGGCTGTTCCGCGACGGTGTCGGGATCTTCGCTGACTCCGTCGCCACGCTGCAGATCAGGCTGGCGGCCCTGCTGAACGAAGTGATCGACTCGGTGGTCGAACTCGGGAGCGCCGCGTTCGCACCCGACCTGGACGCCTTGCGGAACGACCTCACCCGAGAACGGAAGATGGTCGACCTGCTGGAGGAGCTTGAGTCGATCACCACCGCCACCGACTTCGACGAGGCCGGTATGGCGGAGTTGGCCAGCGCGGACAACGACGACGCCGGGCTCCGCGCCGCCTTCGCCAGACTGACCCGGTCCCCGCGGGGTGGGATCTGGCTCAAGCCGGTCGACGGGCGACCGGACGGCGTGGTCCGGTTCGAGATCGACGCGGGCAGGCTGGGACAGGCACGGGCACGCCGGATACCCGGTCTGTCCGAGGAAGACTCCCAGGAGGTCATTCCGCTCCTGAGCACTCCGCGCGCCTACGCCCGCGACGTCGCGGTGTCCCGCCGGACACCGCCGCTGCGCGTCGGTGAACCGCTGGTGGACTGGCTCGACCAGCACCTGCGTGTGGACGAACGCGGCCGGACCAGGGCGATGGTGCGCCCGACCGACACGGTGGACCTGCCCGAACTCTGGTTGGTCTGCGACTTCTTGGTCGAGTTCGACGCGTCGCACCTCGACGAGAAGGACGACGCGGTTCGCAGGCGCCTGCGCAGGCGAGGTGACGCGCTGCTGCCACCCGAGGTCGTGCGGACGTGGACCAGCGTCGATGGCGTGGCGGACCCCGACCTGGTCACCAACGTCCTCGACGCGCCCTTCACCGAGGCCGACCATGTCCTGCGTGGACAAGCCTGGGACGCGGTGCTGCGGGCGCTGCCCGATTGGGCTCAGCAGTGCAGAACCGGCTATGAGGTGGCCAATCGCCACCTCAGCACCCACCCCGCGCTCACCGAACGCCCGGCTGAGGCCGCGCGGCGGGCCGACTCCGAGGTCGACGCCCGACTGAGGGTGCTACGGGCTCGCTCGCACCGACTGCCGACCGTCGCCGAACGTGAGGGGGCCCGTCGCGACATGGTCCGCGATCAACAGTTGGGCGCGGCTCTGCTGCAAGGGGTCACCAATCCAGCGGTGTCGGTCATCGCTTGCGGTGGGATTGTGCTGTGGCCACGAGCATGAAATCGCGGGACTCCACCGTCCTCGGCCATGGCCCGGCCGAGGACGACCGACTACGTGCCATGTTGCTCGACCCCGGGGCGGAGCACGGGTCCTTCGCCGACGACCTCTACGCCCGGGTGGCACACCTGTGCCGCACCCACGAGGGCAGCGATCTCGACTTCGCCGTCCTGGTCCGGCACCTGCTCCGCCGGTGGAGCATGGCGGGCAAGCAGTCGGCGCTCCTGGCCACGGCCGCCGTCCTGTCCACCCGGCTCCGCGCGGCAGCGGCGGCAACCGACCTGGTGGAGGTCAACCCGGATGAATGGCGGGCAGTGCCGTGGCGTCCGGACTGGCTCGCCGACAACGGCGACGGCGTCAGCGGCGGCCCGGACAGCGCGGCGGTCGCCGGAACCGCCGATCAGGTCCGGTTCCACCAGGTCGACCTCCCCGCCGACCCGTTCTTCGAGAAGATCACCGGATTCACCTCCTACCGGACCCCAGGCCAGCAGGCCGCCGCACGAGCCGTGATGACGGTTCCGCCGGGCAGCACGATCACCGCGATGCTCCCGACGGGATCGGGGAAGACGCAGGTCGCGTTGTGCCTGGCCGAACGGTGGACGTCGAGCGTCTGCCTCATCGTGGTCCCGACCGTGGCATTGGCCCACGACTTCGAACGTCGGTTCCGTGACCACTACGCGGGCAGGAACGATCGGGTGAAACGGGAGGACCTCGTGTTCGCGTGGACCGCGGACACCCCGCCGGACACCAGGCGGCGCATCCGCGACGCGATCGTCCACGGCAGGCAACGGATCCTGGTGACCTCGCCGGAGTCCGTGACGCGCTCGTTGAGCGAGACACTGAAGCAGGCAGCGGCCAATGGCAGGCTCAGCGGACTGGTGATCGACGAGGCCCACCTGGTCACCCAGTGGGGCCGTGACTTCCGACCCGAGTTCCGCACCCTGGCCGCCCTGCGGCGGGACCTGCTGGCCGAGGTGAACGAGGCTGATCGACCGCCCGTGACGTTGCTGCTGAGCGCCACGCTGGGCTCCACCGAACTGAACGACTTGCACATGCTGTTCGCCAAGCCCGACCCGATGACGCTTGTCGCGGCGAACGCGCTCCGGCAGGAACCGGACGTGTGGACCGCGGAGTCGTCGACCTCCGAGCAAAGGGCACAGAGGGTCCTGGAAACCCTCGCCCGCACCCCCCGTCCAGCTATCCTGTACGTGACCCGACCGGAGGACGCCGATCACTGGGCCACCAGGCTCCGCGCGGCGGGTTACGCCCGTCTGTCCGTTGTAACCGGCAAGACGAGCAACGACAACCGTGCACAGGTACTGGCCGACCTGCGCAGCGGTCCCGGGGAACCCGCACAGACGGACCTGGTGGTGGCCACCTCAGCGTTCGGGTTGGGTATCGACTACGCCCACCTCCGGACAATCGTGCACGCTTGTTTGCCGGAGACCGTAGACCGTTGGTATCAGGAACTCGGGCGCGGCGGGCGGGACGGTCACGCCTGTGCGGGTTTCCTGCTGACCGCCCCGGAGGACACCGACATGGCCGCGCGCCTCACCACGAAGGTCCTGTCGGCCGAAACCGCGTGGAAACGGTGGACCGACCTGTGGACGCACCGACGAGCACTCCGCAACGAGCAGTTCGTCGATCTCGAGGGCAGCACCGGCTCAGTCCAGGAAGGCAGCTACAACCGCAAGTGGAACGCCCAGTTGGTGCAAGGCTTGGTGGAGCTCGAGGCGATCGAGCACCATTTGGTCCACTTCGACGACGTTCTCACGTTGAGCGGGGACAACGACGTGCGCACGGACTGGGTCGCCGTTGATCCGATCCGAGCCGACCTCGCTGAACTGGACTACTGGAGACAGCACTGGGAGACGTGGCAACGAGACCAGTGGAAGCGATCCAATGCGTCTCTGACGGCCGTGCGCCGCGTGGTCGAGGGGCACGTCGCCGCGTGTGCTGAGATCGCGCGGTACTACCAGCCCGACCAGCAGGTGCTCGACCGGCACGGTCCAGCCGCCCGGTGGGTGGCACCCGAGGCCAAGTGCGGTCGGTGCCCGCGGTGCCGGCGGGACAAGGTGGAACCACCTGGCGATCCGGCACCACGCCCGCTGCAAAGGTGGCCGATCGACGGTCCCGAACCCGACCTCGGCGGCCTCTCCGCACTGCGGCTCGACCCCGGGCTTGTCCTGCTGTCCGCTCCCGATCCGGTGGCAGTCGCACCCCAGCTCACCCCGTCGCTGGTCCGCCGCGGCATCAGGCACCTGGCCGGTCCGGTCGGTGCACTTCCCCCGGTGGACGTGCTGTTCCACGACCAGAGCCCCGTGTCCCCCCTCTCGTTGACCCCACATGGGGCGTTCGTGGTTTACCCACTCGGGAAACGGATCTCGCCGTTGTGGCTCAATCGCGGGAAACGGCTGAGCGCCCGAGATCCGGAGCGACCACCCGTGGACATCCTGTTGGTACCGTCCGACGCCCACATCGGGGACTTGGACGTGGTGCGGGACCTTCGCGCAGTCGATGCGTTGACCGCCTTGCAGATTCTCGGAGAGTGAAGACCGGTGGACTTCCTCAAGACCCATGTCCGCGCCAGCGCGCAAGCACTGTTGATCATCTGCCGTTACCTCGGTGCACGGCCGGAAGGGCGGACTGTCGCCCAACTGCAGCAGGACCTGCAGCCGGAAGCGCTGGTGAAGCAGATCAGCCCGAAGGACAGTTCGCTGTTGCCCTCGCTGAAGATCGGCGAGTACCTGGGCATGGTGATCGCCGGCGGCGACTCCACTGAGGTGTGGTCACCCGGCCCCAGGGCCGAGGCCGCCTTGCTGGTTGACACACCCGGTCAGACAACTGCCTTCTACGTTGCCGTCTTGCAGGCGATCGGGTCCACCGCGCTCGCAGACCTGGACTCGGACAACCGTCCGTCGGACGTGGCCATGGGACTGACCTGGTTGGGTTCCCTCGACCCGTACGACCGGATCGCGGCAACCGCGGCCGATGCGGACCCCGTGGTGCAAGCCGCCCAGATGGCGGCGGCGATCGGCAACGGTACGCAGTGGCCGCAGTTCACCAGGTGGGCCAAGGTCCTCGGTCTCGTCACCGCGACCGCGGGCGGCCGGAAGTCGATGCTCGCTCCCGACTGCACGCGCGTGCTGCACCACCTCTTGCCCGCGCTACCGCGTGAGGCTGAGGCACGCCGATGGATCGACGAGGTCCACACGCAGATCCCGGTGTTGGGGCCGCGACTGGTCGCCGAACTCCCGCAACCCCCGGACACCACCTACGTCGGCGGCTCGCTCGCGCTCGCGCTGACCAAACTCGACCACACCGGGAAGATCAAACTGGTGGGCACCGCGGACGCGACTTCCAGCGTCATCGTGCGGTTGGGCGGACACGACCGCGTGGTCGGGCACATCCAGGTCCTGGAGGCGGCGTGACGACATTCGAGGGATTCCGCTGCTGGACGGCCGAATCGGTCCGGGAGACCGTCTACTCCGACATCGGAGCGCTGCCCAGCGAGGCCGACGCGCTGTTCCTGGCCGCCCACACCCCGATGTCCCTGGTGCACCTGCGCGGTACCGAGATCGTCGACGGCGACGGGTCCGAGCGAGACGTGCTCAAGGCGCTGCAGGCCGGGTTCGGCGACGCGAACCGCAACACCCTCATCGCGGTGACCGGGGAGTCCGGTGCGGGCAAGAGCCACGTCGTCCGCTGGGTGCACGCCCACCTGCCCACCGAGCTGGACAACTGCCACGTCCTGTACGTGCCACGCGCCATCCAGACGATCCGAGACCTGCTGCGCAGCATCGTCGTAGGTCTGCCCGCCGACAGCGGCCACAAACTGATGGCCAGGGTGGAGAACGCGATCGGTGGGATCAGTGAAGCACAGTTGCGCGACCGGCTGTTGGAAGAGACCCGCTTCGCCCTGACCTGGACGCTACCCGCCGAGGAAGCCGCGCCGGACGAGACCGAGGACGAACGCGAAGCACGGCAGGACCGCAACTTGCTGTTGGGCGAACCAGACGACAACGACAAACGCAGGCACGGGTTGGCCGACCTGCTGCAGGTCACCAAGATCAACGAGGCGTTGTTGCGACCGGGTGGCACGCTCGACGACATCGTCAAGTCGCTGTTCGCCGAGGTGTCCCGGCGCGACAACGCGGGGTTCCAGCTCGGCGACCTCCCGATAGGCGTACCCGGCATTCGCAGCGCGGTGAGCAAGTACGAAGAACTCTCCGAGCTGTGGGACCTGGTCTCCCAGGAACCGCAGCAGGCACTGGACGTGCTCAACCGCGCTGTCGAGAGCGGTCTGGCCACCGCGATCGGGCTGAACCCGCGCGAGGGCGAGACCCTGGACGACCTGTTCCGAGAGGCCCGCCAGACCCTCCGCGCCCAGGGCAAGGAACTGGTCCTGCTGTTCGAGGACCTCGCCCAGTTCGGCTTCATCAGTGGCGAACTGTATGACCAGTTCGCCACCCAGCCCGGCACGGACATGGCCCCCCTACGAGCGGTCTTCGCCGTGACGGATGGCCCGTTCAAGAAGATCGTGCGTACCGTCAATACCCGGATCACCCACCAGTTCGCGGTTTCCGACACGGCGCTGCCGCGACGCGACGCGTTCATCGCCCGCTACCTCAACCTGGTGCGCCTGGGCCACAGCCGGGTCGACGCCGCGTGGCGGCGGGCAGATCGGGACGACGACACCTGGCTGCCGAACGCCTGCGACAGCGGTCCCGACGGTGCGCCGTGCCCCGTGCGGGCCCAGTGCCACTCGGGGTTCGGCAACGTCGCGATCGAGGGTCTGGGCGAAGTCGGTCTCTACCCGTACAACGCGGTGGCTCTGCGGCGGGCGTTGGACCGGCCCACGACGCCGGACAAGCCTCGCACGCCTCGAAGCGACATCGACGTGTGCGTGTCCGAGACCCTGGTGGAGACGCACGCCCACCTCGGTCGCGGCACCTTCCCGCACGAGCGCGTCTTCACCAGGTTCGATCACGAGCACGAGTTGCCCAAAGCGGCCCTGGACGACGGTAGGGCAGGCGAGGAAGGGGCGCGGTACTTCCGCACGGCGGTGCTCTGGGGTGACGTCCAACGTCCGAACCCGGTTGTGCTCGCGGCCTTCGGACTCGCAGGCACGAACAGTACCGACGCAGGGTCCACGAAGTCGGCCAAGCCGGATCCACCCGCCGCTCCCAAGCCCGCTCCACGACCTCAAACGGCCGCGACTCCGGCCGGCGCTCCGGCGACCCAGGCACGCAAGCAGAAGAGTCCGCTGCAGCCGTTGTTCCAGTGGGAAAGCGGTTCTCAACTGACCGAACGTGACGTCAAGAAGTACCGGTCCGCGCTGTACACGCTCGTCCTCACTCGCGTGGACCTCGACCGGGACCTGATCAACCTGACCGACGGCCTCACCAGCGAACTGTTCAGCGGGTACTTCAAGGTCACGTCCTTCCACTTCGGAGTGGACGCCTACGGCCAGCGAGCCGGAACGGACAGCATCACCTTCGACCTGGAACGCCGATCCGAGGACGTCAAGGTCCTCGCCGCCGCCAGGTGGTACGTCGACCACGGGCACTGGGACCCCGAACAGGGCGACTGGGAGTGGCCCACGAGCTACACGACGCTCGACCTCATGGTCAGCCTCGAAACCCGGCTCGACGAGTGGGCCGAGACTGTCCGCACCGGCTTCCTGGCCAAGGTCCGGGTGAAGGACCTGGCCAGGGCCGCGCTCGGAGTCCACGCCGTCGCCCTGCTCTGCACCGGTACCGACCCGCGCGACCTGAGGACGGTGCGCGCGGCGCTCGCGAATCCGGTGGCGGTCAACATCGCCAACGCGTGGGCGGACGTCGCGAACCTGGCCAGGTCGGTGCTGGGGCAAGACACGATCAGCGAGATCATCGAGGGGTTCACCGGCTCACGCCAGGGCGCCGGCGCGACCCAACTCGTCGACGTCGCCACGCTCGAGATCGGCCTGCGACAGGCCGTGACAACCCCGTCCGCGTTCCTGGACCAGGTGGTGAACAACTTGCGCACCGTCGAGCCCCGGCTGGTGAAAGCCGCGAAGGAGATGCTCACCGCCATCAGGCGGGCAGGCGCCGCGCTCGTGGACTCGGTCACCGAAGCCCAGGGCGTGTTGACCGACACCCTCCAGGGAGCCAAGCCCCGGTTGGTCGTGGGACCTGCGCAGGAACTGGCCAGGCAGGCGCTCACCAGCGGTCTGTTCCGGCCCGCGGAGGGCCGCAACGCGTTCTTGGAATCGGTCGACGTCCTCCAGTCCACCCCGGACGACTTGCCGTTGACGTGGCGGCCATCGGACGGTTCCGACCAGACCGACAACGCGGTGCACATCCAGTCCTGGGCGGGCGCGGCGATTCGTGCTGCGGGCGCGATGGCGGTGGTCCACGACGCGGTGCTGCGCACCGAAGAGGAGTGCAGGCGCAACACCCCGGAGTCCGACGACATGGAACGGCTGGAACAGCGAGTGCAGGGCAAACTGGACGAGTTGACCGGACTACTGGCGCGGTTCGGTTCGGAGGCGGGTGCGCTCGATGGCTAGCCGCCTGCCGGACTGGCTCACCGAGGCCGCGCGAACCGTCGAGCGGGCAAGCGACGACAAGGTCAGGCAGAACCGGATGAACCACCTGCACGAGGTCGACACCACCGTGACCAAGATGCTGGGCAAGCTGGCTCCGCTGGCCGCCGCGGCCGAAGTGGGAGCGAGCCGGTGGTGGCCGGGCGCGAGTCCACCCGCGGAGACCTTCGGGAAGGTGGCTACCGCGCGCAAGTCCCTCGACACGCGCCCGTGGAACGCTGCGGAGGCCGCGCTCGACAAGACCATCACCGCGCTCGAGGCCGACCTCAGGTTGGCCTGGCGCACCTACGTGGACCGGGTCATCAAGGGTGGGAAGTCCGGGCTCCGGGACCTCGTCAAGGTGTTGGGGTCGGCGCCGGGGCTCACCGAGGTCGCAGCGGAAGTCGACAGCGCTCTGGGCGCCCTGAACAAGGTGCGCTTGGCGTTGCCGGACGAGCAGGCGATGGCGACGGTGACTGCCGCGGCCGAAGCACTTGACCGACTGGCGGACCTCTTGCCCGCCGACGTCCAGGAGTTCGTCGACGCCGCCACCCAGGAGGGCGCGGAACTGTCCGCGCTGACCCCGGAGGTGATGTCCTGGCTCCTGACGAACGGCGTCGTGGGCGAGTTCCGCGTCGTTGTCGGTGGACAGGCCACGACCAAGGGACGGGGGCACACTCGTGGCTGACAACCAACTCCGCCGAGACCTGGAGGCGTTGAGCCGCCTGGAGTTGCACGAGGCGGAACTACTGGCCTGGGGAGCGGTCGGCGCCGAGTGGACCGCCGACGAGATCCAGGACGTCCTCGACCGGACGAATGCCGATCCAGGCGTGCTCCAGCGGTTGGTGGACAAGGCCCTGGTTGTTCGGACACCGAACCAGGGGTACCGCACCCGCAGTGCGGAGACGATGCGGTTGTTGGCAACCCTGCGGCAGGCGTTCGGCAACACGCGGGTCACCGAGGGCAAGTCCCTGGTGCTCGACCACCGATACCTGCACCGGCCGCGGCGGCGGCCAAAGCGGGACCTGCCCGCGGAACGGGCACTGACCGGCGCGTACCGCTACCTGGAGGGCAACGGCGAAGCGGTGGTACGAGCGATCGCGCCTCCGCACATCTCGGGGTTTCAGCAGCGCAGCACCGAGACCGTCCTCAAGGCGTTGAGCGGCCGCGATTCATCCGGTGTGATCGTGACCGCGGGCACCGGTAGCGGCAAGACACTGGCCTTCTACCTCCCGCTGTTGGCCTGGCTCGCGGACCAAGCGGCCAAGCAAGGTGAGCCTGGCACACTCGCCTTGGCCCTGTACCCGCGCAACGAACTGCTGAAAGACCAACTACGGGCTCTGCTGCGGTACCTGGAAACCGCAGCACGCGCGGGCGCAGGCCCGACGCTCAGCGTGGCGACGTGGTTCGGACCCACTCCCGTGGACGCCCGCAGTGTCAAACACGTGTGGGACCTGAGGGGGAAGGACTACCTCTGCCCGTACCTGCGCTGCCTGCGGTGCAACGGCGACCTCGTCTGGCGTGCGTCGGACATGTCGGCCAAGCCCGTCCGTGAACGGTTGGAATGCGTCCAGACGGGCTGTGGCGCTCGCGTCGACGGAAGCGTTCTGCGGCTGACCCGCGACAGCGCACAACGACAGCCCGCGCACATCATGTTGACCACGACGGAGTCACTCAACCGGCAACTGTCGGCACCGGGAAACCTGGTCGCCTTCGGTGTCGTGGCACCGCCAGGGGCGAAAAGGGGTCCCACTCTCGCCACAGTTCTGCTGGACGAGGTGCACACCTACGAGGGACCCACCGGGGCGCAGAACGCGATGCTGTTCCGCAGGCTCAAGCACCGGCTGAACCGCGATCTCGTCTGGGTGGGACTCTCGGCGACGCTGCGAGAGCCGGAGCCGTTCCTCGCGCGCCTGGTCAACCTGAAGTCGTCTGCGGTGGACTCGGTGAGCCCGCGGCCGGACGAAATGGAGGTAACCGGTGCCGAGTACCTGGTCGCGTTGCGGCACAACCCGCATTCCAGCACCGGCCCGCTGTCACTGAGCATCCAGACGGCCATGGCGCTGACGCGCGGCTTGGACGCCCCGCAGAACAACCCCATCGACCCGCCCCTGTCGTCCAACGGCGTGTTCGGCACCAAGGTGTTCGTGTTCACCGACAAGCTCGACAGCACGAACCGGCTGTACTGGGACTTGTGTGACGCAGAGGGAACGGCTCTGTCCAAGCGGCGACCCAGGTCGCTGGCGCACCTGCGGTCAACCGGGCAAGGCGAACTGAAGGCAGAACACCAGGAACCGCCGGACCTGCGCGACCAGGCAGGCCAGTTGTGGTGGCTGGCCGAGCACCTTGGCCACAAGATCGACGACGACCAAGCGCTGAAGGTCGGGCGGACCAGTTCGCAGGACCGCGGAGTGGCCGCCGAGGCGCAAGTGGTGGTTGCCACCGCGACCCTGGAGGTCGGCTTCGACGACGACCAGGTCGGCGCGGTGATCCAGCACAAGGCCCCGCACGACGCGGCGCAGTTCCTGCAGCGGAAGGGGCGCGCGGGTCGGAGTGTGCAGACCCGGCCGTGGACCGTGGTCGTGTTGAGCGACTGGGGTCGCGACCGGCAGGCGTGGGACGCGTACGACGCCATGTTCGATCCCGAGTTGCCGCCCCGCACCATCCCGGTGGAGAACCTGTACGTGCTGCGGATCCAGGCGGTGTACGCGCTGCTGGACTGGCTCGCCTTGTCACTGCGGTACAAGGGCCGGGAGTCCACCTGGACCGACCTGTCCGGTTCCGCCGAGCAACTGTTCCCCACCAACACCAACGCCCGGGAAGCGGCCGAGGCACGGCAGCGGCAACTGCGGTCCGAGTTGCGCGGACTCCTCGAGAACAGTGGCAAGCGGGTCCTGCTGCGCAGGCACCTGCAGCGCGCCCTCGGTCTGGGCAGTGACGAGCAGGCCGAGTCCCTCGTGGACACCCTGCTGTGGGAGTCACCCCGCCCACTGCTCCTCGCCGTGGTGCCGACCATGCTGCGCAGGCTGGAGGACAACTGGCGGGGTGAACCCGTGGGCATGGACAACGGGCTGCAGACCCGGACGCCGCTGCGCGACTTCGTTCCCGGCAACCTGTTCGACGACCTGCTGGTGCCCGACGTGGAGTTCACCGTGCCGGGGCGTCGCGGGAAGTCCGAGATCCAGCACCTGCCCGCGCTGCGCGCCCTGCGCGAGTTCTGCCCCGGCAACGTCAGCAGGCACTTCGGGGTGTACTTCGACAACAAGCGGCACTGGATCCCGCTGCCTGCCATCGCCCCAGGCGAGCCCGCGCGTCGGGTCGACATCAAGGACGTCTACAACGCTCGGTTCGTCGACCGGGTAACCGTGGGCGACCTGGCGGTCGACGTCCACTCGCCGGTCAGCGCGACACTCGAAGCCGTGGACAACGGCGTCAAGGACGCGTCGTCGATGATCCCCGCGTGGGAGTTCCACGTGAGCAAACTCGGCTCCGGCAACCAGGTCAGCCTGGACCGCGGCGCCGAGCGGTTGCTCAGTGGCCTGACCGCCCACCTGCACGTCCAAGGGGGTGGTGTGCGGACCATTCGGTACGCCCGAACCGCCCGCGGTACCTTGTGGAACCCGGCCGCGGAGCCCGTCCACCTGGAGTTCGGGGTCGGTGGCGCCACCGATTGGGTACCCGCCGCGCTCGGTGTCGACCTGCACTGCGATGCCCTGGAAGCGGTTGTCGAGGTCCCCGCCGAACCCGGTGAACCGACGCGCGTCGAACGAACCGGCAGGCTCCGGTACATGGTGCTGGTCGAGGCCGAGCTCCCGGAGACGATGTCCGTCTTCGACCGCGACCTGCTCGCCCAGATCCTCATCGCGGCGATCGTCCACGCCCAGGTCGGGGGTCCGGGGCTGCGCGAAGGCGCGGACTGGTCGACCGCCCTGGTCTCGGCCGCCCAGACCCTGGGTATCGTCGGCAACGGGCACGACGACGCCGCCAAGGCCCGGGCGTGGCGCGAATGGCTCACCGACCACGACGTCGTCGCGGCGGTACGCGAGGTGGCAGGCGAGGTCTTCGCCCCAGACCGCTCGCCGAAATGGCTCGCCTGGTGGCGCGAGACCTACACGGTGACCGCTGCCCACTTCGTGTTGAACGCGCTGTCGGCCCGATGCCCCGGCATCGACCCCGATGAGGTCGTGGTCGACTTGGACCCCGAGCACGACGACCGGTTCTGGCTCTCGGAACGTTCGCCAGGCGGTACCGGCCAGATCGAGGCGTTCCAGCGGGAACTGGCACGAGACCCGAGCGCGTTCAGCCGGGCGCTGGAGGATGCCATGCTGCCAAGCGCGTTGGAGACCGTGGACGAGCAACTGACCGCCCTGTTGCGGGCTCCGTCGACCGGGGTGACCGCCGCGCTCGACGAACTCCGCGACGCGTGGCGATCCGGGCACGAAGCCGTGACAGCCGCCGTGGCCAACGTCGAACGGGCCGCCAAGGACAGTGACATCTCCCTCGACGGTCCCGCCCGAGTCACGTTGAGCACTCGCGTGGCGGGCCCCGGCGCGCACCCCAACCTGGTAGGCAAGCTCCGGGACTGGCTGGATCTGCGCGACCAGGCCGCCGAGGCCGCGGAGTTGGCGATCGACCCCAGAACGCTCGGAGTGCTCGTCGCCACCGACAAGAGCGCCGACGACCTCTTGCACCTGGGCGCGGACACCGAGGAGCCACGTCGGGCCAGGGCGGTGAGCAACGTGTTGTGGCCGTGGGGCGCCGCTTCCGGTTCGCCGTCGTCGTTGTACGGGACCGTGCCGGAGATCGCACCGTCCTTGGTCCGCTCGCACGTCCGGTTGAGCCCCAGCACCATCCAAGTGTCCACTTGGGACGAGAAGATCCGCGCGGCGGTGCACGCGGCGCTGATCGACGCGGGCGAGATCGTGGTGGCGGTGCGGCAGTCGGCACGCGATCTGCTCCGCACCGTGCTGCTGGACCTGCAAGTCCAGCCGATCGAGGTGGGTGCGCTGCTGGCACACCCGGTGACGGTCGGGCTGCGGGAGAGCACCAACATCGTCGAGGTCCGCGTGCTGCTGCGGGAGGCGCTGTGAACCGGGTCATCCGCAAGTCGCACGCGCAGAGTTCGGTTGAGGTGTTCAACCTGCTGGTCAGCCTATTCACCGCCGAACTCGTGCGGCCCAGCCGACACCTGTGGCTGGTGTCGCCGTGGATCACCAACGTCGACCTGATCGACAACTCCGCGGGCACCTACCCGGTGCTGTCCCGATTCGGGCACCGTCCAGTCCGACTCGCCGAGATCGTCGCGGTCCTCGCCGCCAACGGCGCCAAGGTGATCGTGGCCACGACGTCCGACAGGCGCAATGAGGCCTTCCTGCACCGGCTGCGCGACTTGGCGAACGACCTCGATGTCGTCGACCGGGTGCGGATCGTCGTCGACCCGGACCGCAAACTGCACGCCAAGGCGGTGACCGGCGACAACTACGCGCTGGTCGGGAGTATGAACATCACCTACAACGGCATTCACTTCCTGCAGGAGGACGTGGAGTTGAAGACCGACCCGGCTTACGTCGCCCAGGCCAGGATGGACGCCGACCACAGGTTCGGGGGCCTGCGGTGATCAAGGCGACCGGGCTACGCCGGTGCGTCGGCGATCTCGCCGTCTACCGAGCCTTCCAGGACACCTTCGAGGTGCTGATCGACGAGCAACTGCGCAAGCTCACCGGGGCGCCCGGTGAGTGGGTGGTCATCCCGCTCAACAAGCGCAATCCCCAGGGCTTCTACCTGCTGTCGGCGGATCTCGAAGGGCAACGCCGCGGCCGGGAGGTGCTGGACGCCTTTCTCGGGCCGACGACCGCGGCGCTGACCAGCATGCGGCTGAGCAAGCTGCAGCAGGTCGACCGAGACCTCGAAACCGCCGGGGTCGCCCACCTCTCCTACGTGAAACGGGTCGCCGACCACCAGAAGATGGTGGACCGGATCCGAATCGCCGTGTCGACCATCGCCTCGAAGGACGCCCGCCCGCGGCCCACCCTGGTTCCCCACCTGTACCGGCTGCGTGACTTCCGGTTCGCCCTGGCACAGCAGAACTCGACCGAGGCGAACAACGCACTGCATGACCTGCAACTCAGCGGGCAGTTGAGCCTGGAGAACCTGCGGTTCCTCGAGGTGGAACTGCACGGCCGCCTCGGCCGCTGGGCGGAACTGCGGCGACTGCACTACTTCAACGAACTGCTGATCACCCGCAGGCCGCGCGCCATCAACGAACTCCTGCTGGAGATGATCTGGCAGATCGACATCGCTAACATCGGTGTCGACCGACCGCTGTCCGAGATCGCGGACGAGGCCGATCTGACCTCGTTGTTCGGGGCTGTCATCGGGTCGCTGGACGTCCCCGGCACGGAGCCCGGCCGGAAGGTCGCCGCCATCGCGGCCGCCAACGCGGGCGACGAACAACGCCTGACCCGCATCCTCGACGCGGCGGGCCCGAGCGAACGCGACGACCTCCAGCGGCTGTTGGATCGACGCGAGACTCCGGCGCCCACCTCGCCACCTGCCGTGGGTCTGTACGAACTGCACAGCCAAGGTCAGTTCACCGCAGTGGTCCAGCGCTACATCGAACACCCAGAACCCGGCACGACGATGTTGGCTGTGGACGCACTCCTGAGGATGGAGGACCGCGAGTACGCACCTGCCGTACTCGCGGCGGTGGAGGGCTTTCACGCTTCGAACCTGTTGCCACAGTTGACCCGCGGCAACAGGCGGGACATCGAAGACCTGCGCGCGCTCGTTGACTCGACCTGCTCGGACTGGGCCAGTTGGCTGCACCGCGTGGGTGCGGGACCGTGGCCGGACGCCGAACGCATCTTGCGCGCGAGCCACGAGGACTGGCCCGATCTGGAGACCCTCACCGCGGACGAGGCGGACCAAGCGGCCGAAGACCTGCTCCACGCGTCGATCGTGGCCAACGCCGACCAAGTGATCGCGTCGCTCGACCTGCTCTGCCTCGCCGCCGCCCGCACGACCTCGAGACCGCACCTGGCACAGTTCAGCGAATGCGTGCTGGAGATCCTGAAGAACCAGGAGAACATCAGCGGCCCCGTTCGCCACGCCTACCTCGGCCTACTGGACAGCATCCTGGCAACTGGCCCGACCGCCGACCGCTACGAGAGCGCGATCGAGGGTGCGAGCACCTTGTGGACGCTGATCGCCGCCCCCATCGCGGTCGATTGGGGCATCGATCTGGTGGACCTGTTGGTGGCCAATCCGAGTCCGAGTCCCGGGACGATGATCAGCGTGATCAGCGCGGTACTCGGCCGGATCCGGGACATGCCCGTCGACCGGTTGAGCCTGCGGCAGCGCACCGCGGTCAACCACCAGGCCGAGCACGCAGGCCTGCCTGTCGTGTCGGCTACCGCGCCGACCACGGAACCCGACACAGCCTGGTCGACCCTGGCCAACAGTGAGATCGGCATCTATACCCTGCGACCCGACGCCGTCGACCAGTTCCGGGATCGCCTCCAGCGGATGCAGGTTCCCAAGTCGGTCACCGTCACCGGCAACAGCGACAAGGTGTCCACACCGATACTGCGTGCGCTCGCAGGACGCGCCGACTACATGATCGTCGACACCTGGCACGCCGCCCACGCCGCGACCAACGCGATCGACGAGATACTGCCGCGTGACCGGCAACTCCTCCCCGAGGGTCGGGGCGTCTCCGCCTACATCCGCGTGCTGGAAAGTGCATTGTCCCAACACGTCTGACCTATTTGGCGAACACTCAGGTCAAGACGAGCGCTTTCTGCGTCGGGAACTTGCGCAGGCCGAGCAGGGCGGTGCAGCCCGCGGCGAGGAGGCGGGCCGGGGTCAGGCGGCGGGTAAGGGTGGCCGTGGTGAGGCCCGCGATGAGGCCGCCGATGGCTTGGACGCCGCGCAGGAGGCCGACTTCGGTTTCGCCTTCGCCGAGGGGGCCGGTGACGAAGACGATGAACAGAACCAGGAACATGCCTTGCGCCAGGGCGATCAGGACGAGGATTGCGCTGACTGCCCGGAGTCGACCTCGGGTGAGTTCGGTGACGCCGTCGAGCCAGCGGTGGGTGGTGGTGCGGGTGGCGGCGGTGGGCATGGAGGCAAACAGCAGTGCCGCAGCGACGGTGAGGGCGCGATCGGCAGTGATCACCCAGGCGAGGCCGAAGACGCCGAGGACCAGGCCGTCGAGGGCGCTGCCCACGAGTCGGGCGGCGCTGCTGTTGAAGCCCATCAAGCCGTTGGCGGCGGCGAGTCGAGCGGTGGGACGACGGCGGGAACCAAGGCGCTGCGAACGGGTTCAAAGATGGCACCGGCCGCGGCTTGACCGACCAAGACCGCGACGACGACAACGGAATCGCGGAAGTCGGCAGTGGGACCAGAACAGCGGCCTGGCCCACGCACACGACGAACAGGACACGGCCGCAGTCGAAGCGTTCGGCGAGGGCGCCGGTGAGTGGACTGAGCAGTATCATCGGGAGCATGCCCGCGACCATGGCCAATGCGGTCGACCCGGCGGAACCGGTGCTCTAGTAGATGTAGACGGGCAGGGCGACCTGGACCATCCACTCGGCGGTTCCTCGAACAGGCCCGCCAACCACAGCCGGACGAACCGACGTTGTCGCATCAGGTCTTTCACGAGCCGGGATTCCCGTCTGCCTCGATGTGGAGGAATCCGCACCAGGACGCGTGCACCAGGCGGGCGTCGGCGGGAGCGTCTTCGCGGATGGTCGACACGAATGGTCGAACCAGCGCTTCGATGTCCTCGCTCAGCGCGGTCAGTTCGGCCGGGGTCACCCGCAGCGAGCAGTGGTTTGAGCTGGGCCGCGCGCAGCCAGTGCGGGTCGACCTCGTTCACCGAGTCGACGAATCGCTGGGTCAGCGCGAGGCCGTTGCCGATGGGCACGCCGAACACCCCCAACTGGGCGGCCTGGACCGCCAGGTCGCGGTCGAGTTCACCCAACTCCAGGCCGACCTGGGTGGCCTGCCTGCCACAGCCGCTCCCGCCCGTCGCGCCCGCCACCGGCTCGACCAGGCCCCACTTGCCGAGCTGCCGCAGGTGCCAACTGCAGTTCGACGCCGCTGCGCACTCGCTGGCGGTGCACGGACCACCGACTCAGGTAGCTCAACAGGGCGGAGCGCAGCGGGTGGGCCAGCGCCCGCAGCACCTCGACATCGCGGACCCCGCAGCCGCTCGGGTAGGGACGCCGTGGGTGCGGGGATCCCCCAGGCACCCCCGCACCCACGGCAGGCTTCGCGGTCTCAGGACCAGTAGTCGACATCCGGTAAGCGCACCCAGACGTCCGGCTCACCGGTGATCGCGCGGCCGTCCACCGGCTGGAGGTCCGCGTGAGCGCAGCAATAGCCGATAGCGTTGCGCTGGTAGAGATAGGCGAGCAGGACCTCCCTCGATGAGTCCCCGGCGGACGGGTCGCCGCCGGGGTGCAGGTCCCAGCCCACGACCTCGCCGTCCACGACCAGGCTGCCCTGGTTGCCGCTCTTGGGGTTGGCGTAGAGCGAATAGCACCGCGTGCCCCGCGACAGCCGCCGCGAGACCCCGGGCGTGTTCGGTTGAAATCCCCAGGGCTGGGCAACGACGCAGCCACCGGGGACGTCGGTGAGGCCGACGAACAGCAGGCTGCCGCTCAGGTCCGACCACGGATCGGCGGGCGGCCCGTCGACCGGTTCGGCGTCGAGCCTGCGCACGGCCTCGGCGACATCGACACCCCGCGCGCAGCACAGCCCCAGACCCTCGACGTACCCGAGATCGCCCAGGGCGGCGATCAGGCGCCTGCTCTCGACCACGGCCTCGACCTCCGCGGCGGACAGCACATCCCGGGGTAACGGGTCCCGTGCCAGAGCCATGATCCGGTTCGGTGTCCAGCCCGCCATCACGTGGCGGTCGGTATCGGCACCAGCGGCCACCAAGAACCGGGCGTTGTCGAAGCGGCGGGCGAACAGAGCCGGCCACAGTGGGGTCACGCCCGCTGACAAGGGGTCCACGTCGTCAACCACGCGCAGGAGTTCGGCGACCACTTCCGGAGAACCGTCCTCGGCGGCCATGTGCAGCGGGCTGCCCCGCCAGCCGCCACCGGCGTTCGGGTCGGCGCCCGCCGCCAACACTGCTCGCACCTTCCCGAGGTCACCCCAATCCGCCCAGCCGATCTGTTCCCAGGCCGAGTTCTCGACCATCGTTCCCCCTGGTCACGCGCTCTACGTCGGTAGACAGCCGATGGTGCCATGGCCCACCGACAATTCCCGGAGCGCGACCGGGGTCCGGCTCAGTTGAAGACCCGAGGGTGGAGGTCGGCGATGTGTCGCAGCGGTGGCCGTTGATCTTGCAGTACTGCGGTACCTCGGATCCGGTGACCAGGAACCCGAAGGTCACCGAGCCGCCCGCGGCCACGGCGCCGTTGTACTCGCGGTTGCTGAACGTGTAGTGGTTGCCGCTGCTGATCATCGTGGCGTCCCAGTAGGACCCGGGGGTGGTGCCCGCGGGCAGGTCGAACTCGATCTTCCAACTGGTCAGGGCGGTCGAACCGGTAGCGAGCACCCGCGACAGCAAGTGGCCTAGACCACTACGGTCAGTGTGCCGAGGACCGCCGAGGCCAGGACCCTTTTCCCAGTACGGTGCGAGCTGCGCCATCCGGAGGAACCGGCGTCGCACTGCCCCACTGGCCCGGTCGATCACCGCGCACCGTGTTCGCTCATTCACTCGATCATCGAGTCATACCACCATCTGCCGGTCAACGCTCCGCCGAACACGTGCCGGAGGCTGGTCCGACCACCGTCATCGGGGTACGCCGGTTGAGTGGTTGGCGGCAATCGCGGTTCGGTTTCGCCTCCTGGGATGACCAGGTGCCCTAGGGTTTGCGGTGGAAGCTCGCGCTCGCGGGGGGAGCGCCGGGCGACGGCTACGCGGAACGGGTCCCGGGGGGTGCCCGTCGTACCGTCACCGGTCGGGCCGGTCAGGATCGCCCCTCCCTCGCCCAAGCGAGATCACGCACAGGCGTCCTCCCGCGCGGGAGGAGCCGCACTTGGGGAGGTGCGAGCGGTATGGGGGGAACCGACACCGCTTGGGGCTGCCGCTCGCGGCCGCCCACCATTGTCATGGGGCCGCCGCCGCGCCGGGAACCGCGGCGGCCCGAGCCCAGACCGGACCGGGAGCCCGAGCCGGGCGGACCGCCGCCGTCCGAGCCGGGGCACCGGCTCGACCCGCCGACCACGGCGGTCCTGGTCGCCATCGACCTCGCGGGGCTGCTCGGCATCGTGTGCGCGATCCACCACTCCCCCGGCGCGTCCGTCACCGACTGGGTCTTGTTCGCCATGTTGACCGCGTGCGCGCTCGCCTACACCGAGCTGACGGCGGCGGGCGCGGAGCGGCGACGGCGGGCCCGGGAACGGCACGGCTCGGTCGGGATGGTCGACCAGGCGTCCATCTGGTTCTTCGGCGCCGCGTTGTTGTTACCGCCGATGCTCGCCGCGTTGGTGGTGGTTGTAGTGCGGATTCGCGGGGCGCACTTGATCCGGCGGCCCGCGGCGCTGTGGATAGCGAACATGTCGGCGGTGTTGCTGTCCGTCGCGGGCGTTAGCGTCGTCCGAGCGGTGATTGCGGACGACGCCTGGCCGCGCGATTTCGCCTCTTACGCCTCCGAGCACGGATTACGGGTAATGGCGTTGCTGGCGATATCCGCCGTTGTCTACTTTGTCTTGGAAGCCGCGCTGGTGGGTGTTTACCGCGGTGTCCGGTCGAACCAGTGGACGCTGCGCGAGACGTTGGGCAGCCGCGAGGACAACCTGTTCCTCGCGCACACGTTGCTCGTCGGGCTGGGCGCCGTGGTGGCGGGCGCGATCATGCCGGTCGCGCTGATCGGTGTGCTGGCCGTCGCGGTCATGGAGACGCGGACGCTGGGCAGGCTCGCCGCGCGGACCGCCGACCGCGACCGGTTGCGCATCGACGCCACGACCGACCTGTTGACCGGACTGCGCAACCGGCGCGGGTTCGAGCCGACGGCCACGGCGGCGTTGGCGCTCGACCAGGCAGCCTGCAGGCCGACCGCGGTCCTCATGCTCGACCTCGACCACTTCAAGCAGTGGAACGAACGCCTCAGCCACTTCGGTGGCGACCAGGTGCTGCGCGCGGTGGCCGACGTGCTGCGCGGACAAACCCGTGCGGGTGACCTCACGGCGCGTTGGGGCGGCGAGGAGTTGGCCGTCGTGCTACCGGACACCACGCTGTTCGAGGCGAACGCGATAGCCGAGCGGATCCGGGCGGCGGTAGAGGCTTTGGACACCTGGATCGTGCCCGCGACGGGTGGGCCGCGGCTGCGGCTGGGCGCGGACATGCCGCCGTGCACCGTGTCCATCGGCGTGGCGTGCGCGCCTGAGCACGGTACGACCCTCACCTACCTGCAGGAACTGGCGGACCGCGCGCTGGGCACGGCGAAACGCAACGGCCGCAACCAGGTCGTGCTGCTCGGGCACGCCGTGCCGGGGCTGCCGACGCAACCCGGGCCGGAGGCCCGGTCGTAGCTCCCGGCGGAACATCCGGAATCCGCGACGGCGGCCGGCCACGATGCCCGGTTCGGGCCCATCGACCCCAGCGGCACGGCCCGGCGATCGACCGTCCTCTTCGGACTTCAGCTCCCGCGGGCGAGTGACCTTCGTCGCATTCAGTGCTTCCGGTGCCACAGACCGGAGCGCTCCGACGTTGACCCCGTAGACGGTGTCCAAGGTCAAGAAGCCGTGGTGAGAGGGGCTGTGCCCGACCACGGCCGGGGTAGGCGCAGCCGGGTGCGACGGCTGCCGGTGGCGGCTGCGCGCGACACGCCTGCAACAAATTCGCCGTGCCGCTGTGCACGGGGCCCATCGGCGTACTACGCTAGATGAAGTTCCGCGCTCCCGGTAACCCCCAGGCCGGTTGAGCGCGGAACTCCTTATTTCACGGGCCGCCAGTTCACCGCGGCGCGGGCACGGGAGCACCGGCCCCGTGTGGCGGGGCACCCCCTGGACCCCGCCACACGGAACACCCCCACACACAGTGGCTCGGTGGGTGGCCGAACGTCGACCAGGAACCAGCGTGGTTGGTGCCTCTAACTCAGGGTTAACCCTTGCGGGTCATCGTAGCCGGCACTGTGGGCGGATTGTCAACTGACAGTTACCCTGCGACACTGAACAGGGTGGCATTGGCCATCGATGTGACTCCATGGGATTCCAGTGCACTCCACTGTCGGGGGGATGGCATGTCCAGCGGCGCCAGCACGCCGTTGACCGCGCGGTTGGACCGGCTGTTCCGGCTGAGCAGGCCGCAGGGCAGGCAGTGGTCCAACGCCGAGGTCGCCGCCGAGATCAAGAGGGCCGATCCGGAGCTGCGGGTCAGCGGGGCGTACCTGTCGATGCTGCGCACCGGTCGGCGCACCAGCCCGTCGATGGACCTGCTGCAGGCGTTGGCCCGGTTCTTCGGGGTGAACCCGAGCTACTTCTTCGACGACGAGGACGGCCAGGGCGAACGGGTCCGCGAGCAGCTCGAGCAGTTGGCCATGCTGCGCGACCGCGGCGTCGTCGGCATCGCCCAGCGCGCGATGGGCCTGCCGCGGTCGAACCTGGATCTCATCGCCGCGCTGCTCGACCAGGCACGCAGGCAGCGCGGCCTGCCCCCGGTCACCGACGACGAGGGCTGAACCCGGTGTCGCGGCGGGACCTGCGCGCGGTGCGGCGGGAGTGCGCCGCCACCCTCGCCGCGCTGGACCTGCCCGCCCGGATGGACCTCGCGGCGCTGTGCGAGCACCTGGCGGCGGCGCGCGGGCGGCCGCTGCACGTGGTCCCGGTGGCGATGGGCGCCTCGCAGCCGTGCGGGCTGTGGGTGGCCACCCGGGACGCGGACTGGATCTTCTACGACGAGGCGACCACCCGAGCGCACCGGGAGCACATCATCCTGCACGAGATCGGGCACATGATCTGCTGCCACCGCGGCGGCGGGCAGTTGGACGCGGACACCGCGACCGCGTTCTTCCCGGACATCGACCCGCGGCTGGTCCGGGACATGCTGGCCCGCACGGGCTACAGCGACGAGCAGGAGCAACAGGCCGAGGTGATGGCGTACCTGCTGGCGCGCAGGCTGCGCGACCACGGCACCCGGCACGGCGACGAGGTGGCCGCCCGGATAGCCGACTCGCTCGACCACTCGGCGACGTGAGCGTCCTCGGGTGAACGGACTGCTCTACCCGCTGTGCGCCGGGATCGCGTGGGTCAGCTTGCTGTTCAAGCTCCCCGCCCTGCTGCGCCGAACCGGTGGCCCGGCGGCGGTCGCGGTCGGCTTCTTCTACCTGTTCATGGGCGTCACTTTCACCATCAGTGACCCGAGGGTGTGGGCCGCCCTTGATCGGGTGACGGGGGTGTCGAACCTGTCCCTGTTGCTGTCGCAGGGCAGCGTGATCGGCGTGGCGGCGAGCCAACTCGCGGCGCTGACCTTCTGGGCGCGCGACCCGGACCAGGCCCATCCGGTGGTGCGGCGGCAGATCTGGGGTTTCGCCGCCGTGTTCCTGGCGATGGCCGCCTTGTTCACCGCCGCCGACCTCACCGAGGAAGACACGACCACGGCGGCGGTCCGCTTCTCCGGCCAGGGCCTCTACTCGGTTTACCTGATGCTCTACGTAACCGCGTTCGCCGTGACCGAGTACCTGATCGTGGTTCGCTGCCTGCGGTATGCCCGCGCCGTGGACGGGCGTTGGCTCCCTCGGGGCCTGCGCTTGGCGGCCATCGGCGCCGGTGGTGGACTCGCTTACGTCGTCGCTCGTTATGCCGACGTGCTGGCGGGTCCGTTGGGGGTCGATCCGCAGCGCTGGGAGTTGGTGGCCAGGCTGGGTGCGGGTCTCGGCGGCATCTGCACGCTCATCGGCTGGAGCCTTCCCGGGTGGGGGCCGCAGCTCGGGGCCCTCCGGGGGCGTTGGCGTGACTATCGTTCGTACCAGGCGCTGTACCCGTTGTGGGTGGCGGTCACGCGGGCGAATCCGGAGCTCGCGCTGGATCCGGGCGCTGGGCGTCGGGCGGTTCGGGACCTGAACTTCCGGCTGCATCGACGGGTTATCGAGATCCAGGACGGGCTGCGCTGGCTCCGGCCGGCATTTCCGTCCCCAGACGAGACTGGCAGGCGCGCTGCTGTCGCCATCGCTGCCGCGCTGCGCTCGCCCGGGGGGACGATGTCTGTCTGGAATCCGGACGAAGAAACCGACACCGCCTGGTTGGTCCGCGTCGCCCAGGCGTTTGACGCACTCCCGAAAGGCACGGCACCGTGAACGAACCGTTCGGACCCGACTTCTACGCGGACCCGTATCCGACGTACGCACGGCTGCGGGCTGATGGCGGCGTTCATCGGATGTCCACACCGGACGGTTCGTTGGCGTGGCTCGTTACCCGCTACGACGATGTTCGTGCTGGTCTTGCCGACCCTGCGCTGTCGTTGAACCGTGCGAATGCTGGTGAGGGGTATCGGGGTTTCGCCCTACCTCCTGCGTTGGACGCCAATCTGCTCAACCTCGACCCGCCTGATCACACTCGGCTCCGTACTCTCATCGCCCGCGAGTTCACACCCCGGCGGGTTGAGTCGATGATCCCAGCCATCACCGCTGCTTGCGCTGAGACGCTGGCTGCGCTGCCCTCGGGTGAACCTGTCGACCTGATCGCGGAGTTCGCTGCTCCGCTTCCGCTGCGGGTTATCGGTGATCTTCTCGGCGTTCCGCCTGCTGATCGTGCGCGGTTTCGCGGGTGGACCAGTACTCTGCTGACGCCACAAGCGCCGTCGGCGGCCCGCGACGCGGTCATCAACATGCACCGGTTCCTGGTCGAGTTGGTCGCCGCGAAACGTGCGGAGCCGGGGGATGATCTGCTGTCCGGTTTGGTCGCCCTGGAAGACGCCCTCAGCTCGGATGAACTGGTTTCCATGGCGTTTCTGGCGTTGTGGGCGGGGTATGAGAATCTGGTCAACCTGATCGGGAACGGGGTGCGGGCGCTGTTGAGTGTGCCGGATCAGGTCGCCGGGATGGACTTGGCGGTGGCGGTGGAGGAACTGACTCGGTTTGACCAACCCCTGCAGTGGGCGATTCGGCGGTTTCCGGTTCGGGATGTGGTCATTGGCGGGGTGGAGATTCCGGCTGGGGATACGGTGTTGTTGGGGATCGCTGCGGCGAATCATGATTCGTCGGTTTTCGGGGATACGGGGTTGGATCTTCGGCGGAGGGTGAATCCGCATGTGAGTTATGGGTATGGGATTCATCGGAGTTTTGGGTCGCGGTTGAGTCAGGTGGAGGCTGGGGTGGCGTTTGGGGGGTTGCTGGATCGGGGGGTTCGGTTGGCGGTGGAGATGGGGGCGTTGCGGTGGGTGCCGTCGTTTCGGAATCGGGGGTTGGTGGAGTTGCCGGTGATTTTGGGGTGAAGGGGCTCTGGGCCTCGGCTTCGCCTCGGGGGTCGGCCTGGTCGCCTTCGGCGACGCCGGCGCTTGGGCGCCAGATGAAAGCTGGGGTGCCCGTTGTGGTGAAGTTGTTTTGTTTGGGGCCCCTAGCGGCAGCCTGGGTAAGGCTAAAAGGCGGGGCCACTGAAAAGCGTGGCCTTACCCGCCAGCCGGCTTAGGCCACCGCTCCCCCCAAACAAAACAACTTCACCACAACGGGCGGTTGGGATCGGCGGGTTTCGAGGCGCGCGGGGCCAGTGTGGGACTTCGCTGATATGGGGCGGGTTTCGAGGCGCGTGGGGTGGGCTGGCGGCCTTTGTTGATATGGGGTGGGTTTTGAGGCGCGCGGGGCGAGAGTGGCGTTTCGTCGATGGGGTGTCGGCTTCGGGGAGTGAGGTGTGGGCTGGTGGCCTTTATTGATATGGGGCGGGTTTCCGGGGGCAGGGTGCGGTGTGGCGCTTTATCGGTGTGCAGGTGGGGTTAAGGGCGGTGACCGGCGCGTTTGAGGGCGGTGGTGATGAGGGTGACTTCGGCGGAGGGGATGTCGGTGAGGGAGGTGACGAAGTGGTAGAGCTCGGGCATGTCTTTGCAGAATACGGCGGCCATGAGGTTGGTGGGGCCGGTGGTGGCCAGGACGCCGTGGACCTGGGGGGTGGCGGCGAGTCTGGCGCCGACGGCGGGCAACTGTCCTGGTGGGACGGTCATCCAGATGTTGGCGTCGACGGTCAGGCCGAAGGTGCGGGGGGTGGTGATCACGCAGGTGCGGAGGTAGCCGGCGGCGGCGAGGCGGTCGAGGCGGCGGCGGAGGGTGGATTCGGGGGTTTTCAGAGTTGCCGCCAGGGTGGGGGTGGGGAGGCGGGCGTTGGTTGTCAGTTCGGTTATCAGGTGGTGGTCGAGGGGGTCGAGGGATAGCGGGGTTACGGATACGTCGGGGGTGAGGGCATCCGTTTCCGCCTTGGTGAGGAGGCCGGTTCGCCAGTCGGCGGCGTCGGAGAAGACGTGGAGGACTGCGAGGGATTGGAGGGTGGTGATGGCTTGGGTGGTGGGCAGGCGTGGGACTGGGCCGACGGTGACGGCGATGATTTCCTCGGCGCCCGCCACGATGTCGATGAACAGGACTTCGGGGTGGCGGGACAGGGAGTCGGCGATCACCTCGACGCGGCCGCGCAGGACGCGGAGGCGGAGCATGGTGACCTGGGGTAGGCCCAGGCGGGGGTTGGGGACGCGGACCACGCGGAGAACTGCCGACAGGCGGGTCAGGCTTCGGGTGACGGTGCGGGGAGAGATGTCCAGGACCTCGGCGATCCGGGTGGGGCCCGCGCGGCCGTCGACCTGGAGGGCGGAGGCGATGCGTTGGTCCAGTTCTGACAACTCCGGGGGCATCGGGAGTCCAGTTTCGCTCAGATCGATGGATATCAGCAGCGTATCCGATCGCGGGGCGCTGATGCTGGGGACATGCTGAACACAGTGATCCAGATCGTTGAGGATGTCGCGGCGGGGATTCCGGTACGGGAGGCGCCGCCTGCGGCCACGTTGGCCGAGTTGACCGAGGAGTTCCACGCGCTCGACAAGCCGCTCGCGGAGGCGCTCCACGAGAGGTTGGGGCGGGTGGCGCCGCAGGGGTGGGTGGTGGACGCGATGGACGGGGCGGTGCAGTACCTGCAGGGTCTCCCGCAGTGGTGCGTGTCGGTGGCGCTCGTCCGGGACGGTCAGCCGGTTCTCACCGTGCTGCACTCCCCCGTCCTCGGCGAGACCTATGCCGCTGAGCGCGGGAAAGGCGCGTGGCGGGACGGCGAACCGATCCGCCCGTCGGCGAAAACCGACCTGGCGGCCGCGCTCGGAGGGACGAGCCACCCGCCCGCGAACGACCCGCAGCAGGCAGCGCACGACGCGGCGGGGCGGGCGTTGCCGGGAATGTTGAAGCGAATCGCGGCGGTGCGGAACCTGGGGCCGACGTCGTGGCAGGTGGCGGATGTGGCGGCGGGACGGATGGACGTGTTCTGGGAGTTCGGGCGCGACCCGGAGAACCTGGTGGGGCCAAGCCTGATCGCGGTCGAGGCAGGAGCCCGGCTGACCACCGCCGGGGGCGGGGCGTGGACACCGGACGCGGACAGTTTCCTCGTGGCGGCACCGGGGTTGCACGCGGCGGCTCTGGCGGCGATCTCGTCCGGGGTGGGTGACGATCACCAGTAGCCGAAGGCAGGACGCGCACACCCGACGTGAACCGTTCGTCATGGCAGCACCAAGGTCGCACCCAGCCGCCCCGGCGGCGAACGTGCCGGGATCGATGACGATCACCGGTGCGGGGGTGTGGCCCTCGACCCGAGCAGGTTCCTGACGCGAGGCACCGGGGTTGCACGCGGCGGCCCTGGCGGCGATCTCGTCCGGCGTGGGTGACGATCACCGTTGGCGGGGTGGGCAGGCTGGTGGCAGGCGGAGCGAGCGGGGCCATTGATGGCACGGAAAAAGGTCCCGGGCCCGTCTCCGGTGTCGGGTCCGCGCACCGCCGCGAAGTCGGGGCGCGGGGGGTGGAATAGCGGGCCCGGCACCGGACCATTCCACACAAAGGGGTCGTCGTGAGAAGTGTTGACAACGCGCTCGCCGAGTCCGAACCGGGATACCGGCGGCGAAAACGCGGAATGCCCGCCGCTGTCCGACTGCTGTTGCTCTCCTGTGCGATCGGCCTCGCGGTCGCGGTGGCCGCGTTGCCGTCGGCCGCCGCCCTGGCCGACCTGATCACCCGCGCTTGACCGACTTACCAGAGCGCCCCCGGTCCACCTGGACCGGGGGCGCTTTGCGTCGCCGGAACAATGCCCGGCGGGAGCGAATCCGGCTGACCATTCCCACATCTACCGGCAATACTGTGAACGCCGACAAAGCGGCCCACATCACAGGCGCGGAGCCGGAAAGCGCAGGCGATCTTGATCTATCGCCCGGCGGAGGTGACGCCGGTCATTCAGCCGCACCGATCTACTCGCCGACAAGAAGATATCGGCCCCGGCGCGCGGTATTCGCCGGAATCAGCCGGGGCGAGGCCACGTGAGAACAGGGAGCACCACCACCGATGTCCGACCACTTGCAACAGCCCATGCCAGCCGGGAAGGTGCGGGTCCCCAGCACCAGCGCGACCGGACCGTGGCGGGACCGCCAGATCGCCACCCTGGAGCGGGGGGTGCTGGCCGGGGGCACACCGCCGCCGGTGACCGTGGTGCACGGCCCCGCCGGGTCGGGCAAGACGGCGGCGCTGGCCGCGTGGGCGGGGGCGACCGCCGCGCCGGTGCGGTGGGCGACCGTCGACCAGCACGACAACGACCCGGACCGGCTGGTGGCGACCCTGCACGCCGCTCTCGGCGTCGCGGCGCCACGTCCCGAAGCGGACCCGGCCGCCGAACTGGTCCGCACCGTGGAAGCGTTGCCGCACCGCACGTGCCTGGTCCTCGACGACACGCACGAGCTGCGTGACCCGGCCGTGCTGCACGTGTTGGGCACGCTGATCCGGCACACCCCGGACAACCTGCGGCTGGTGCTCGCCGGGCGCACTCCCCCGGTCCACCTGTCCCGGTTGATCCTGGAGGGCAGGCTGCACGAGGTCGACGGCTCGGACCTGGCGCTCACCACGTCGGAGGCGCGGACGCTGCTCGACGACTTGGGCGCCGAGCACGTCGAACCGCTGCTGGAGCGCACCCAGGGCTGGATCGCGGGCACCCGGCTCGCCGCGCAGTGGTTGGCCGGGCAGCCCGCGGATTCCCGTGACCTGTCCGGGTTCCCGGCGGAGGACCCGCTGGCCACCGACTACATCGCCGAGGAGGTGCTCGGCGCGCACCCGCCGCACACCCGCCAGTTCCTGTTGTCCACCAGCGTGTGCGACCGGGTCAGCATCGACCTGGCGACGGCGTTGTCCGGCCTGCGGCACGCCGGGACGGTGCTGCACGGTTTGGTGCGCGCCAACTCCATGGTCGTCCGGTGCGACGACGGGCCCGGCGAGTGGTACCGCTACCACCCGCTGCTGCGCGACCACCTGCGCGCCGAGCTGGCCAGGACCAGGCCGGGCGCGCCACAACGGCTGCACCGGGCGGCCGCGCGCTGGTTCCGCGACGAAGGTGACCTGGCGACCGCGTTGGAGCACGCGGAATCGGCGCAGGACGAGGAGTTGATCGCCGAACTGGTCGAGGTCTACGGGGTTCGGGCGGTCACCCGCGGCCAAGGGCACCGGTTGAGCGCCGCGGTGGCGACGCTGCCGGAGACCCGGTTGTCCAGTCCGTTGTTCGCCGTTACCGCCGCTCTTGCCGCGTTGGAGCTACCGGATGTCGCCGCCGCGGAAGGGTTCCTCGCGCGGGTGGACGACAAGGACAGAGGACCCTGGCCTGATCGCGTCCGGTCGTTGTACGAGACTGTCCTACTGCGGCGAGCCCAATTGGGCGCGGTAGCCGTTCCGCCGCAAGGTAGAGCGATCCCGACCGGTGACGCGTATGTGGACGTCTTGGCACGTCAGGCCCGCGGGACCGCGGCGTTGTGGTCAGGTGACCTGGAGACGGCGGAATCCGAACTGAGCCGGGTCGTACAGACGTGCCTACGGGAAGGGCTGCCGTGGCTGGCCATGCGCACGAAGGCGCATTTCGCCGTCTCAGCCGCGTTGCGATCGGACCTACCGGAGATGGAACGGCGCGCGCGACGAGCACTACACCTGGCTACCGCCCACGGTTGGGAGCGGACGTGGCCGTGCTCGATCGTCTACGTGCTGCTCAGCGCTTACGCCTATCAGCAAGGTAAAACCGAGGAGGCCAAGAAGTTCATCAACCTCGCAACGGAGACGGCGCCCTCTCACCAAGAACCGACTGTCACCCTGGCTTCGCACTGCCTGGCCGCCTTTGTGGAGTTCGACGACGCGGCCGACCCGCACGCCGTAGTGCGAACGGCGGTGCAACAGTGGCATCGCATTGGCGGACGCCGACTCTGCCCGCAGTTGGTGGCGTTGCTGCTACCGACGTTGGTACGGCTAACGCTGCGGGTGGGTGAACCCGGCCGCGCGGTCGAGTTGGTCGACAGCGCCCAGACCGCGATCGATGGCCACGCCGAGTCCGCGCTGCTCCAAGCCCTCCTGCACGCACACCACGGCCGGGTCAGCCACGCTCGCAAACTCCTCGCCCCCGTGCTGGTCGGGAAGGTGCCCGCGCTGACGCCCACCACCCGGATCGACGCGTGGCTGCTGGAGGCCACCCTGGTCGACCGGTCCGAGAACCCGAACCGGGCGCACGAGGCCGTCGCGCAGGCCCTGCACGCCGCCGAGCCGATCCACGCGGTGCGCCCGTTCCTCACCACTCGCCGGTCCGTGCGCGACATCCTCGCCGAGGGCGCGGGCCGGTTCGGCCGGTTGGACCGGTTCGCCGTGCGCACCCTCTCCGTGCTGCCCGTCGACACCGCCACCGCGACCGCCGACCCGCTGACCGGCCGCGAGCTCGAACTGCTGCTGGAACTGCCGTCGATGCGCACGGTCGACGAGATCGCCGAGTCGATGTTCGTCTCGGCGAACACGGTCAAAACGCACCTGCGTGGCATCTACCGCAAGCTCGGCGTCCGGCAGCGCCGCGACGCCGTGGTCGCCGCCCGTCGCCAGGGCCTGCTCTGAAACCGGAGGTCGGTCATGCGCTCCCAGTGGACGGCCCGCCGGTGAACCGCCGGTCCCGGGCGAAGACGCTGATGACGGTGTTGTTCGTGCTCGTGCTGCTGGCCGCGCACAAGCGGTCGGCGCAACCGCAGGACCCGCCTGACCCGGTGGTGACCGCCGTGCTGACGGTGTTCGAGATCCCGGGCCTGTGGGACCTGGGCGGGCGGCTGCTGTCCCGCTGAGCACCCCCGGCCCCATTCGCGGCCACGCCGTCCATCCTGGTCCCGCTGGACGGCGGCGCCGCGACCGGGCCGCCCCTGGCGAAGATCAACAGAGCTGAGCAGCCCCCGTTTTCCAGCCTAGGAGGGAGGACCGACGGTGCAGGCCTGACGCGGGACAGGCTGTCACCCGGTCCGCTCCAGGCGGAGCAGGCGACCGATCGGAGGGCGGGGGTCACATCAGCTTGATAAATCAGATTTAATAAGCCTACTGTAACTACATGGCGGACGACGAGGTGGCCGCGCGGGTGGCGGCGGAGCTGAAAGTCGCGGTGGGCCGGATCGCGCGGCGGTTGCGGCAGGCGCACGCCGTGGGCGAGTCGACGTTGTCCGAGGTGTCGGTGCTGGCCAGGTTGGACCGGGAAGGGCCCGCAGCGCCGGGGGTGCTGGCGGACAACGAGCGGGTCCGGCCGCAGGCCATGGCGACGACGCTGGCCGGGTTGGAGCAGCGGGGCCTGGTCACCCGGGCGCCGGACCCGGCGGACGGGCGGCGGGTCGTGATGACGCTGACCGACGCGGGTCGCGCGGTGGTGCTGGACCGGCGGTCGGCGAGCGTCCAGCGGTTGGCGCGGGCCATCGAGGCCGGGTTCACCGCCGCCGAGCGGGACCGGCTGGCGGCGGCGCTCCCCCTGCTCGACCGGTTGGCCGACCGGCTGTGACCGCGACCGTCGAGGCGACCCCCGAGCGGTACAAGTGGATCGCGCTGTCCAACACGACGCTCGGCGTGCTGATCGCCTCGGTGGACGGGTCGATCGTGATCATCTCGATGCCCGCGATCTTCCGCGGCATCGGCCTCGACCCGCTGGCGCCGGGCAACATCGGCTACCTGCTCTGGATGATCCTGGGTTACCTGCTCGTGTCGGCGGTGCTGGTGGTGGCGCTGGGCCGGTTGGGTGACATGTTCGGCCGGGTCCGGATGTACAACGCCGGGTTCGCGGTGTTCGCGGTCGCGTCGCTGGCGTTGTCCCTGGATCCGATGACCGGCAGCGGAGGCGCGCTGTGGCTGATCGGTTGGCGGGTGGTGCAGGCGTTCGGCGGCGCGACACTGACCGGCAACTCGGCGGCGATCCTGACCGACGCGTTCCCGGCCCGGCAGCGCGGGATGGCGCTGGGCGTCAACCAGATCACCGCGCTGGCGGGCCAGTTCCTCGGGCTGCTCGCGGGCGGGCTGCTGGCCACGATCGACTGGCGCGCGGTGTTCTGGGTGAGCGTCCCGATCGGCGTGGTCGGCACCATCTGGTCGTACCGCAGCCTGCGCGAGGTCGGGGAGCGCCGCCCGGCCCGGATCGACTGGGTCGGCACGCTGGCCTTCACCACGGGCACCGGTGTGGTCCTCGCCGCGATCACCTACGGCATCCAGCCCTACGGCGGCCACGCGACCGGCTGGACCAACCCGGTCGTCCTCGGCGGCCTCGCCGGTGGTGTGCTGCTGCTGGTCGCCTTCTGCGTCGCCGAGACCCGGGTCGCGCACCCGATGTTCCGGCTCGGGCTGTTCCGGATCCGCGCGTTCGCCGCGGGCAACCTGGCCGCGCTGCTGACCGCCGTCGCCCGGGGCGGCATGCAGTTCATGTTGATCATCTGGTTGCAGGGGATCTGGCTGCCGCTGCACGGGTACGACTACGAGCGGACCCCGCTGTGGGCCGGGGTCTACCTGCTCCCGCTGACCGCCGGGTTCCTGATCGCCGGGCCGGTGTCCGGGTTCCTGTCCGACCGGTTCGGCGCGCGGTTGTTCGCCACCGGTGGACTCACACTGGTCGCGCTGGCGTTCCTCGGCCTGCTCGCGTTGCCGGTCGACTTCTCCTACCCCGAGTTCGCGCTGCTGTTGTTGCTGTCCGGGATCGGGCAGGGCATGTTCTCGGCGCCGAACACGTCCGCGATCATGGGCAGCGTGCCGCCGTCGGAGCGCGGGGTGGCCTCGGGGATGCGGTCGACGTTCCAGAACTCGGGCACGTCGCTGTCGATCGGGGTGTTCTTCTCGCTGATGGTCGCGGGACTGGCGGGCAGCCTCCCGCGCACGCTGACCGACGGCCTCACCGCCCAGGGCGTCCCCGCGGCCACCGCCGCGCACGTCGCCTCGCTGCCGCCGGTCAGCACGCTGTTCGCGGCATTCCTCGGCAACAACCCGATCCAGCACCTGCTCGCGGGCAGCGGCGTCCTGGACACCTTGCCCGCGCACAACGTCGCCGTGCTGACCGGGACGACCTTCTTCCCCGGGCTGGTGTCCGAACCGGTCCACACCGGACTGATCACCGTGTTCGGCGCGGCCGCGGTGCTGACGGTCCTGGCCGCCGTGGCGTCCGCGCTGCGCGGCCGCCACCACCCCGAGGCCGCGCCGACCGAGAGGAACTGACCGACTCATGGCCGACACCGCGTTGCTGGTGATGGACGTCCAGAACGCCATCGTCAACCGGTTCTCCACCGACACCGACTACCTGCCCCGGGTGCGCCGCGGCATCGACGCCGCCCGCGCCGCGGGCCTGCCGGTGTTCTTCGTCCGGGTCGGCTTCCGCCCCGGCTTCCCCGAGGTCAGCCCGAACAACGCCTCGTTCTCGGCGATCCGCGACCGGGGCGGGTTCAGCGCGGCGGACATCGAGATCCACCCGGCGCTGGGCGCGGGCGCCGACGACGTGATCGTCACCAAGCGCCGCATCAGCGCGTTCACGGGCAGCGACCTCGGCGTCCTGCTCCGCGCCCACGACATCCGTCACCTGGTGCTCGCGGGCATCTCGACCAGCGGGGTGGTCCTGTCCACCCTCCGCGAAGCCGCCGACCTCGACTACCGCCTCACCGTCCTGTCCGACGGCTGCCTCGACGCCGACGAGGAAGTCCACCGCGTGCTGCTGACGAAGGTCTTCGCCCGCCAGGCCGCGGTGACCACCGTCGACGAGTGGGTCGCAGGGCTTTGAGCGGCACCGGCTGCCGGTCTAGCGGTTGCGTTCGTTGAGCAGAGCTTCAAGCTGTTGCTCGGCCCAGAGGTCCTCTGCGACCTCCGACTCGGTGGAGCCGATGCCGATCGCGAGCAGGGTGAGGGCGGTGACGACACCCAAGACCATGGCGAGGGGGCCGAAGAACGCGTAGGCGTCGAGGCCGGTGGAGAGGGTCGGGGTGGGGTCGAGGCCGCTGACGAGCATCGCGGCCATGCCGGTGTAGTGCATGCCGGTGACGGCGACACCCATGATCAGCGCGGCGGCGGCGGTCGCTGCGACGCCGCGGACGTTCAGGGTCGCCCAGAGGGCGGCTGTCGCGGCGACCACGGCGATCACGACGGACAGGACGACCAGGGTGACGTTGTAGGCGACGTTGGCGCTCATCTGGATGGCGGAAATGCCGAGGTAGTGCATCGACGCGACGCCGAGACCGGTGACCGTGCCCGCGGCGGCCAGCCGGAGACGGGTGGCTTTGCCCCTGGACACCGCCACAAGCCCGATGGCGACGATCCCGATGGCGACGACGAGGCTGAGGATGGTGCGGGTCAGGTCGTAGCGGATGACGGCCCCGTCAACGGCGAAACCGAGCATGGCGACGAAGTGCATGACCCAGATACCGGTACCGCCGATGGAGACGGCGCCGAGAGCGAGCCACGACCTTCGCGACCAGCCGCGCTGTCTCGCACGAGCGCGCTGGGTGCTGAGCAGGCCGAGGGCGCAGCCGAGACATGACACGAGGTAGGCGAGGACCGGGGTGACGGGTCCTGCTGAGAAGTGCTGCACGTGGTCCATGGCCGTCCGATGTCTTGAGGGTTCATCGGATACGACCATGCGGGGTGGGGGTGGACCAATTCCGGAGCGTGAGAGATGGGTCATAGGTGGTGTCGCTTGTGGACTGGCTGGACCAGCGGTTATGTGGATTTACCCGTTGCGGTGGGTTGATCTTGTCGCGGAGAGTGATGGGGTGTGGGGCTGTCGTCTTGGTCCGCGAGGGCGGCGGGGTCTTGGGGTGGGGTCTTGGGGTGGGGTCTTGGGGTGGGAGGCAGAGTGGCTGGGACTGTCGGTGGGGTTGTCTAGGCTGTGAATTCAGGGGCTCAAGTTCAGGTTGATCATGGTTCTTGAGCGACTGGGCGATCTTGTCGGTGGGCTTGGTTAGGCTGTGTATTTGGGGGCTTTGTGCTCGGTTGATCTTGGTGTGAGGGGGCACTGGGCCTCGCTGCGCTCGGGGTTCGGCCTGGTCGCCTGGCGGCGACGCCGGCCATTGGCGCCAGATAAATGCGAAGTGCCCGTTGTGGTGAAGTTGTTTTGTTTGGGGCCCCTAGCGGCAGCCGCAGGTAAGGCTAAAAGGCGGGGCCACTGGAAAGCGTGGCCTTACCCGCCAGCCGGCTTAGGCCACCGCTCCCCCCAAACAAAACAACTCCACCACAACGGGCAGTTGGGATCGGCGGGTCCCGAGGCGCGCGGTGCCAGTGTGGGGCTTCGTCGATCAGGGGTGGGTTTTTGGGCGCGCGGTGTGGGTGTGGGGTGGGCTGGCGGCCTTTGTCGATGTGGGGTGGGTTTCGAGGCGCGCGGGGTTGGGGTGGTGCTTCGTTGATGGGGGGACACTTTTCTAGGCGTATTTGGTGGTGAGGTCGGTGAAGAAGGCGGTGGCCAGGGCCTGGAAGGCGGGTTCTCGGATGGTGATGGGGTCGCCTTCGGTGTAGCCGAGGGTGGAGGTGGTGGGGGTCCACTTCATGCCGGTCACCGTGAAAACTCCGTCGTTGGTGAGGAGGGAGGTGGCGAGGAAGCGGACTTCGGTGAGGGGGTTGCAGTCTTTCTTCTCCTTTGCCCTGAGGCGGTGGACGAAGCTCATTTCCAGGGCCAGGAGGAGGTTGTTGAAGAAGACCGGTTCGAACGCGGCCATGGCGTCTGAGTTCGGGGCGGCGGCGTGGACGGCGTGGTAGGTGGTGATGTGGTTGGCGATTCGGGTGCGGCAGGTGGTGATGTATTCCGGGGTGTAGGCGCTGACGGCGAGCAAGGGGGCTCCGGGGGCAGGGGAGGGGGCGCGAGGCTGGCGCCCGCGAAAAGGGGCGAGAGCGGGTAGGGGGAGGGAGGCGGTGTGGGTGGCCACCGGGGGGAGAGAGCCGAGCGCCGGGGTGTCCGGCGGAGGGGCATCAGGTCATGGTGCCATGTGGGGTGGGTGGGGGCGAGGCGCGCGGGGTGAAGGGGGGTGTGGTTTAGACCTTGTCAGGGTCTGGGGTGGCTTCTACTATCGGCCGACACGTTGCTCTCCATGAAATAAGGGTTGCGCTTGGCGCAATTCGGACGGGGATGAGAGATGCGGGTGCGGCATTGGATGGGCTTGGTGGCGGCCACCGTCGTCGTTGTGGGGTGTGCGCCGGTGCAGTCGGGGGTGCAGCGGGCGGGGACTGATGACCTGGGTGGGCAGGTGCGGGTGTGGTTGTTCGACGAGGTCAACCGGGCGCCCAAGGAGAAGGTGGTGCAGGAGGCGGTTGCCGAGTTCGAGGGCAAGCACGCAGGGGTGACCGTCGATGTGCAGTACATCCAGGTGGCGGCGCGGGCGGAGCGGTTCAAGGCGGCGTTCAGCGATCCGGCCAGCGCGCCCGATGTGGCCGAGTTCGGGAACACCGACATCGCGGGGTATGTGGCGGCGGGCGGGTTGGCCGACATCAGTCAGGAGATGTTGAACTGGACCGACGTTCACGACATCACCGCGTCCGTGCTCGACGCGAGCAAGGTTGACCGCAAGCTTTACGGGGTGCCCTGGTACGTGGGAGTGCGGGCGCTCTACTACCGGACGGATGTGTTCAGCCTGCTCGGCATCCAACCACCATCCACTTTGGACGAAATTGCCACGGTGGCGCGGCGGGTTCGGGCGGCGCGGCCGGACTTGTTGGGGATCTCGGTTGGCGGGAAGTACACCTATGGCGCGCTTCCGTTCATCTGGGCCAAGGGTGGGGACATCGCGGCGCACGCGAACAACAAGTTCAGCTCCACGTTGACCACGCCCGAGGCACGGGCGGGGGTCGCGGCCTACACCGACCTGTTGCGCGACGACATCTGTCCGCCCGCCCAGTGCGCGGGCAACGGCGGTGACGCGAGTGTGGAGGCGTTCCGGGCGGGCAAGGCGGCGATGACCATCGGGGGTGACTTCAACCGGCGGTCGGTCGACGCGAGTGCGGCGGCGGGCAAGTACGCCGTGGTTCCGTTGCCCGGTGAGACCGCGGGCTCCGTCGCGCCCGCGTTCGGTGGTGGGAACCTGTTGGGGTTGCTGGCGGGCACGAAGCACCGGACGTTGGCGAACGAGTTCGTCCAGTTGCTGGCCGGGAAGCGGTACCAGCGGAAGATGTACGACGCCATGGGGAACCTGCCCACGTTCGCCGACGTGCAGCGCGAGGTGGCGGCAGCCGATCCGTTCCTCAAGCCGTTCGCGGCGACGCTGGCCAACGGGACGCGGTTCGTGCCGGTCACCCCGGCCTGGGCGAAGATCGACGCGCAGGCCGTGCTGCCCACGATGTTGCAGGAGATCGCGAGCGGCACCAAGAGCGTGGCCGCGGCGACGTCGAGTGCGGCGGACGCGATGAACGCGGCCTTCGGCTCGTGATCTCCGGACCCGCGGCCCGCGGGCAGGGTCGGACCGCGCTGCTCTACCTGGTCCCGGCCCTGCTCGTGCTGGTCGCGCTGCTCGGTTACCCGCTCTACCAACTGGTCACCATCAGCCTGTTCGACTACGGGCAGGAACAGGTCAGCGGGGGCGCGCCGCTGACCTTCCTCGGGGTGGGCAACTACCGGACCTTGTTCAGCAGCGCGAAGTTCTGGACCGTGCTCGGCCAGACAGTCGGGTTCGCGGCGGTGTGCGTCGCGGGCAGCGTGCTGGTCGGCGCGGCGCTGGCGGTGTTGGCGAACCGGGTGCGGCGGTGGGTCAGGATGTGCCTTTTCCTGGCCGCGCTCGGCGCGTGGGCGACGCCCGCGGTGGCCGGGTCGACGGTGTGGCTGTTCCTGTTCGACGCGAACTTCGGGCTGGTCAACCACCTGCTCGGTCTGGACGGCTTCTCGTGGACCTACGGCAGGTGGACCGCGTTCGGGCTGGTGGCGGGCGAGGTGGTCTGGTGCTCGTTCCCGTTCGTCATGATCACCCTCTACGCCGGCATCCGGGCGATCCCCGGTGAGGTGCTGGAGGCGGCGACGCTGGACGGGGCGTCCGGGTGGCGGACGGCCACCTCGGTCACGCTGCCGCTGCTGCGCCCGCTGCTGGTCGTGGTGACCGTCCAGTCGGTCATCTGGGACTTCAAGGTCTTCACCCAGGTCTACGTGATGACCGGCGGTGGCGGCATCGCCGGGCGCAACCTCGTGCTCAACGTCTACGCCTACCAGGAGGCGTTCGCCGCTTCGGAATACGGCCTGGGGTCCGCGATCGGGGTGGTGATGACGCTGATCCTGTTGGCCGTCACCGGATTCTACCTGCGCGCGCTGCGCCGTACCGGGGAGGAACTGTGAAACGGGGGCGAACCCTTGCCGAGATCGTGACCGTGGTGGTCGCCGCCGTGGTCGCGTTCCCGCTGTTCTGGATGGTGCTCACCGCGGTCAAACCGCCCGACGAAGTGGTGTCGACCACCCCGCGACCGTGGACGCTGCACCCGTCCCTCGGCAGTTTCACCCGGGCGCTGACCGTGGCGGACTTCGGCCGCTACTTCGTCAACAGCGTGGTGGTGGCGATCGCCGTCGTGGTGCTCAGCGTGGGTATCGCGTTCCTCGCCGCCGCGGCGCTCACCCGATTCCGGTTCCGCGGCCGGACTGTGCTGCTGGTCATGCTGTTGGTGGTGCAAATGGTGCCCGTCGAGGCATTGACAGTGCCGTTGTTCTTCCTCATGCGCGAGCTGGGGCGGACCGCGCCCGCGTTGGGGCTCAACCACTTGGGATCGCTGGTGCTCGTGCATCTGGCGTTCAGCCTGCCGTTCGCGATTTGGCTGTTGCGCGGATTCACCAGGGCGGTGCCGGTGGAACTGGAGGAGGCCGCCACCCTCGACGGGGCGAGCCGGTTCACCTTTCTCCGGCGGGTGCTGTTCCCGCTGGTCGCGCCCGGTCTGGTGGCCACCAGTGTGTTGTCGTTCACGCACGCCTGGAACGACTTCCTGTTCGCCAAGACGTTCATCATCTCCGACGCGCGGAACCAGACGCTGCCGTTGGCGCTGCAGGTGTTCGTCCGCCCGGACGACCCGGACTGGGGCGCGGTGATGGCCGGTTCCACCCTGATGACGATCCCCGTGCTCATTTTCTTCGTTTTGGCGCAACGCAGGTTGGTGGGTGGTCTGGCGGGCGCGGTGAAGGGCTGACCGGGGACGATAGCCGGGTGGAATAATGGTCATCACCCAATGCGACTGGACGGCGCGGGACCGTTCTCGTTAGCGTCTTGCGCGTCTGGTGCCGATCGGCGCCGATCCCCACCGAAAGGGAACCAGTCCGATGACGCTGGCCGAACAGCCCACCAGGACCGACTTCACCGGGCGCGTCGCCGCCGTGGTCGCCGACATCGACACGGCGGCGGCCATCGACAACGACTTCTACCGGCTGTGGATGGGTGGTCCGCTGACCTACCGCCAGGTCCGGGTGTTCGCCCGGGAGTACTTCGCGCGCACCAGGTTCACCGCGGTGATGGTGGCCCTGTCGGTGCTCAACACAACCGACCTGGCCGCGCGTGTGGAGTGCGTGAAGAACCTGTACTCCGAGTACGGCAACGGCAACGTCGAGAAGGCGCACCCGGTGCTGCTGGAGAGCTTCCTCGGCGACCTGCTGAGCAGACTCGCTGGCCGCCCGGTGACCGTGGCCGAGGTGGCTCTTGAGCCGGAACTCCCGTCAACCGCGGCGTTTTCGACCGGGCAGCGCGAGCTGTTCTCCGCCGACGACGAGCGGGTGGTGCAGGGCGCGCTGCTGGCCCAGGAGCACCTGGCGTTCGCCATGCTGACCCGGCTCTACGAGGGGGTGCGCAACTACAAGCCGCTGTGGCCGCGCGAGGACGACTTCCACGAGGCGTGCGAGTACTTCTACGTCCACATCGGGGAAGCGGAGAAGGAGCACAAGCGGGAGGCGGTGATCTCGGCGGCCAGGGTGTGCCGCACCGAGGACGACTTCGCCGTCGTGCTGTGCGGCTACGACCGGTTCCTGGCGCTGACCGCCGGGTACTGGCGCGGTGTGCACGACGCGATCGTCGCGCAGGAGTAGTTCGCGGATTGTCCTTGGTGACGAACCGCACTATTTCTCCGGCATAACTGGGAACGGGCGCGAAAAAGGGAGTCCGATTGCCGACCACTATGTCCGCAGTACACCTGGCAGACCGATCTCGACACGGGTAAGCTGGTCAAAACAATCAACCGCGCCGGATGTGATCACCCGATCGGCGGTAGCCGCCCCGAGTTCGCCGTCGATATTTTTGCGGTACTCGCGTTTTTTGGCGACGGCCGGAGCGAGCACTCCTTTCCCGCTGGACCTGCCGACCGGGGATTGCGATGCCCATTGAGTGCGGCGCCGCCGAGGCGGTGCGGCGGTGGTGAGCGACCGGTTCCCGGGGACCGAGCGGGTCCGGAGCTTCCTGGTGCTGGCGGACGAGCTGCACTTCGGCCGCGCCGCGCGCTACCTGCACCTGAGCCAACCCGCGCTGAGCCAGCAGATTGCCGCGTTCGAGCGGGAGATCGGGCTGCGCTTGTTCCACCGCAGCACCCGGTCGGTGCGGTTGACCGAGGCGGGCCGCGACCTGCTCGCGGTGGCGTCGTCGGCGATCTCGGTGCTCGACACCGGGCTCGCCGACGTGCGCCGCCGCGCCGGGGCCGACCAGCGGGCGGTGCGCATCGCGCACGTCGGCTGGGGCACCGGTGAGGTGATCTCCCGCGCCGCCCGGCTGCTCGCGCACCGCCCGATCCAACTGGTGCCCACCTACACCAACTTCGGCAACCAGCTCAACCAGTTGCGCCACGGCCAGGTCGACACGGCGCTGCTGTGGCGGCCGTACCTGCCGAGCAAGCTGCCCGGCGGGGTCGAGGAGGTCTCGGCCGCGGTGGTGCCGACCTGCCTGGTGCTGCCGTGGGACCACCCACTGGCAGGCCGGGGTTCGGTGTCGCCCGCCGAGTTGGCCGGGGAGCGGCTGATCCGGGTCGGCATCGAGGACGACCTCCCGGCGTCCGGGCTGCGCTTCGTCGAGCACACCGCCGAGTACGCGGTCGACACGCTGGCCGCCGTGTCGGCCGGGGTCGGCCTGGCGCTGTGCCCGAAGCTGGCCGAGTGGGACCGGGTCAACCAGGACCTGGCGTTCGTGCCGATCGACGGCATGGACGCGGAGCTGGTGGTCGCCTGGCGACCGGCCGCGGACGACCCGATGCTGTGCGCCGCGGTGCAGGGGTTGCGCGCCGCGGGCCAGGCGGCGGCCGAGGCGGGGGACGCCGCGAGCTCACCCGCCGCCCCCGGGCACGGCGACTGCGGACGCGATGGGCTCACCGGCGGCGGGCTCGGTGGGCTTGATGGGCGCGGCGGGCTTGATGGGGTCCGGTTCGGCCGCGGTGAGCACGCTGGCGGTCCCGGCCAGCACCACGCCGCCGACGCCGATCCACTGCGCTGCGGCGAGCCGCTGGTCGAGCAGCAGCAGCCCCGCGAGCGCGCTCACCGCGGGTGAGAGCCCGAGCAAGACGCTGAACGACGTGGTCCGCAACCGGCGCAGCGTCGCCATGTCGCACAGGTACGGGACGGCCGAGGAGAACACCGCCACCGCGACGGCCATGCCCAGCGCGTCGGGATCGGCGAACCCGGGCAGCGAGCCCACCGCGAACGGCGCGGCGACGACGGTGCCCACCAGCAGCGCGACGAACAACCCGTCGGCCCGGTCGAAGATCCCGCCGACCGCCCGGGTCAGCAGGATGTACCCGGCTCGGCAGCCCGCGGCGAGGAACCCCAGGGCCAACCCGACCGCGCTGACCGAGCCGCCCCCGGCGATGAGCGCCACCCCGCCCGCGGCCACCAGCGACCACAGCACGTCCAGCCGCCGCCCGGCCGAGATGACCGCCACCAGGAACGGGCCGAGGAACTCCACCGTGGTCGCCAACCCCAGTCCGAGGTGGACAACCGCCCCGAAGTAGGCGGTGTTCATCACCGCGATCACCACCCCCAGCCCGGCGGCGGCCAGGAACGAGCGCCGGTCGGGGAACCGGGGCCGGGGCCGGAACAGCAGACCGACCACGGCGGTGGCGATGGCGACCCTGGCGAACGCGGCGCCGACCACGCCGACCCTGGCCATCAACCCGACCGCGACCGCGGCGCCGACCTGCAGGCTGATCATCTGGACGGCCACCAGCAGCAGCGGGTTGACCATCCGGTCGCGACGGACGTCGGGGGCGACCGCCGTCATCCGCGCCCGCCCCGCGGGTCGGTTCCCGCTCCGCGCGGGGGATCTTCGTCGGTCCGGTCGGGACCGCCGCGCCGCGACGGGAACCGGGTGCACCCGGTCTGATCAGGTAAAGCGCGGATCAGCGGTCCTGGGTGGATGGTGTGCGGGGCGGATGCGGGAAATCGCACGGCAGATTGAGCATTGCCAAACATGCCGGGAGTGTGGAGTAATGGCAATATGCGCTTCAACACTTATGGCGGGGCGGCGGCGGCGATGGCCGCGGACCTGGTGAACCTGGGCCGCGGCGGCGCTTTCGACCGGGACCAGGTCGCCACCGTCATCCACCGACACGCCCCCACCCTCCCCGAGCCCACCGGCCCGGAAGCCGCCCGGATCATGCAGTGGACCCAGCAGTTGGACGCCGCCTTCGGCGACATGCCCCAGCAGCGCCGGGTCGACGTGATCAACGCCCTGCTGCAGCAGGCCGCCAGCCGACCGATGATCTCCATGCACGACAACCAGCCGCCGCACCTGCACTACGCCGGTGAGGGCGAGGGCATCGTCAACCGCGTCCGCGCGGTCACCGCGACCGGCCTCGCCTACGTGCTGTGCGACGAGGGCGGCCACCGCCTCGGCCGCTGCGCCGACGACCGGTGCGCCGTCGTGTTCATCGACATCTCCAAGGGCGGCAACCGGCAGTTCTGCACCACCCGCTGCGCCAACCGCGTCAACGCGGTCCGGCACCGGGCCCGGCAGCGCGCGATGGCGATGGCCGGGTAGCACGGCCACCCACCCACGTCAGTACACTCTGGACAGTCCGAACCGGTGCGCCGCGCCGGGTCGTGTGCTCGGGGAGAGGGACGTCGGATGGGCCTGTTCGGTCGGGGGACCAAACGCGGGGACGAGCCGGGGCACGCGGCGATGGCGTTGGCGGACGGAGAGTCCGCGGTCGGGCGCCACGCCGCCGCCTCCGGCGCGAGCCACCCCGCCACCGCGCAACACATGCTGGCGACCGGGTCGCCAGCGGTGAAGGCCACGGTGGAGTCGGTGGCCTTCACGGGTTCGGTGGTCGGCGACGACCCGGTGGTCGACCTCGTGGTCCGGTTGGCCTCGGGGCCGCGCAAGCCGGTGCGGCTGCGCACGGTGGTGCCGCGGATCACGGTGCCGCGGCCGGGTGAGGCCGTGCTGCTGGTGGCGGCGCCGGAGCCGGGGGCGTACCTGTACGCGGGGTTGTCGCTGTAGTCACCCGCCGCCGCGGTCGACGGCGGTTTATTCCCGGTGCGCGGGAGATTCCCAGCCCGTGGCCTGGCCTGTCCAGCGCCCGCCCCGGCGACGCACAATCCGGGCATGGGGATCACGAGCACCGGGCCGCACCTGGCGGTCGCGTTGGACGGGGCGGGGTGGCATCCGGCGGCGTGGCGGGCGGATGGTGCCCGGCCGCAGGACCTGCTGTCGGCGGGCTACTGGGTGGACCTGGTCCGCGAGGCCGAGGCGGGCGCGCTGGACTTCGTCACCATCGAGGACACGCTGGGGCCCGGGGGCGATCGGGACAACCCCTCCGCCACCGGCACCGACCAGGTCGTCGGGCACTTGGACTCCGTGCTGGTCGCGGCCAGGGTGGCGCCGCTGACCCGGCGGATCGGGATCGTGCCGACGGCGGTGGTGACGCACACCGAACCGTTCCACCTGTCGAAGGCGATCGCCACGCTGGACTACGTCAGCGGCGGTCGGGCCGGGGTGCGGGTGCGGATCGCGTGGACCGAGGACGACAGCAGGCTGTTCGGCAGGCGGGACCTCGGGGCCGTGCGGCTCGAGGACGCGAAGCAGCCGCACCTGCGCAGCCCGCTGGCCGACCTGTTCGACGAGACGGCGGACTACGTCGAGGTGCTGCGCAGGCTCTGGGACAGTTGGGAGGACGACGCCGAGATCCGGGACGCGGCGACCGGGCGGTTCATCGATCGGGACAAACTGCACTACATCGACTTCACCGGCAAGTGGTTCTCGGTGAAGGGGCCGTCGATCACGCCCCGGCCGCCGCAGGGTCAGCCGCCGGTGGTGTCCCTCGCGCACGCCTCGATCCCGTACCGGCTCGGCGCGCGGCAGTCGGATGTCCTCATCGTGACGCCGTTCGACAAGACCGAGGCGATCAACGTCCTCGACGAGGTGCGGGCGGAGCAGGCCGTGGCCGGGCGCGCGGACGAGACGCTGCACGTGTTCGGCGACATCGTGGTGTTCCTCGACGAGACCACACAGGCCGCGCGGGACCGGAAGGCGCGTTTGGACGACCTGGCCGGACGCGAGTTCGCCTCGGACACCGGGGTTTTCGTCGGCACACCGGCGGAACTGGCCGACCAGGTGCTCGACCTGCACGCCGCCGGGCTGTCCGGGTTCCGGTTGCGACCGGCGACCATCCCGCACGACCTGCGCGCGATCACCCGCGGGCTGGTGCCGGAACTGCGCTCGCGCGGCGCGTTCCGGTCCGACTACGAGGCCACCACCCTGCGCGGGTTGCTCGGCCTGTCCCGTCCCGCCAACCGGTACGCGGCCTGAGGAGACCTGATGACCAAGCAGATCCACCTGGCCGCGCACTTCCCCGGCGTCAACAACACGACGGTGTGGAGCGATCCGGCGGCGGGCAGCCACATCGAGTTCAGTTCGTTCGTGAAGCTCGCGCAGACCGCGGAGCGGGCGAAGTTCGACTTCTTCTTCCTCGCCGAGGGCCTGCGGTTGCGGGAGCAGAACGGCCAGATCTACGACCTGGACGTGGTCGGCAGGCCGGACACGTTCACCGTGCTCGCCGCCCTCGCCGCGGTCACCGACCGGCTCGGTCTCACTGGGACGATCAACTCCACGTTCAACGAGCCGTACGAGGTGGCGCGCCAGTTCGCGTCCCTTGACCACCTGTCCGCGGGCCGCGCCGGGTGGAACGTGGTGACCTCGTGGGACGCGTTCACCGGCGAGAACTTCCGCCGGGGCGGGTTCCTCCCGCAGGAGCAGCGCTACGAGCGGGCCAAGACGTTCCTGAGCACCGCGCTGGAACTGTTCGACTCGTGGCGCGGCGACGAGATCGCCGCCGACGTCGAGTCCGGGGTGTACCTGCGGGACCCGGCGGCGGGGTCGTTCGCGCACCGGGACGCGCACTTCGACATCTCCGGCCGGTTCTCGGTGCCCCGCTCCCCGCAGGGCGGCCCGGTGATCCTGCAGGCGGGCGACTCCGACGAGGGCCGCGAGTTCGCCGCCGCCAAGGCCGACGCCATCTTCGCCCGGCACGGCACGCTGGAAGCGGGACAGGCGTTCTACGCCGACGTCAAGGGGAGGCTGGCCAAGTACGGGCGGCGCCACGAGGACCTGCTGGTGCTGCCCGCCGCGACCTTCGTCCTCGGCGACACCGACGCGGACGCGCAGGAACGGGCCGACGTGGTGCGCCACCAGCAGGTCAGCGGGCAGACCGCGATCAAGCTGCTGGAACAGCTGTGGAACGCCGACCTGTCCGGCTACGACCCGGACGGTCCGCTGCCGGAGTTCGACCCGGTGGTCGGCGAGCACACCGTCGCCCGCGGCCGCGCGAGCGTGCGGTCGCACCGCGACCCGCTGGCCACCGCCCGGGAGTGGCGGGCGCTGGCCGAGGCGAAGAACCTGTCCATCCGGGAGCTGATCATCCAGACCAGCGGGCGGCAGAACTTCATCGGCGCCCCGGCCACGGTCGCCGAGAAGATCAACGAACTGGTCCAGGCCGACGCCAGCGACGGCTTCATCCTGGTACCGCACGTGACCCCGGGCGGTCTGGACGAGTTCGCCGACACCGTGGTCCCGCTGCTGCAGGAGCGGGGCGTGTTCCGGACCGAGTACACCGGCACCACCCTGCGCGAACACCTCGGTCTGGACGGTGCGCGGCCGGGCGGTGCGGCGTGAGGTTCCTGCTGATCTCGCTGATCACGCACACCGCCGACCCGGTCACCGGCATCCAGGCGTCAACCGAGGACCGGTTGCGCGCGGTGGTGGACAGCGCCGTGTTGGCCGAGGAGTTGGGGTTCGACGGGTTCGGGGTCGGCGAGCGGCACGAGCGGCCGTTCATCTCGTCGTCGCCGCCGGTGGTGCTCAGCAACATCGCGGCCCGGACGTCACGAATCCGGCTGTTCACGGCGGTGACCACGCTGAGCCTGCTGGACCCGGTGCGCGCGTACGAGGACTACGCCACGCTGGACAACCTGTCCGGCGGTCGGCTGGAGCTGATCATCGGCAAGGGCAACGGCAGCGCCCAGCGCGAACTGTTCCACGTCACCCCCGAGGACCAGTGGGACCGCAACGCCGAGGGGTACGAGCTGTTCCGCCGGTTGTGGCGGGAGGACAAGGTCACCTGGTCCGGGAAGTTCCGGCCCGACCTGGTCGACGCCGAGGTGTGGCCGCGCCCGTTGCAGCAACCGATCCGGGTGTGGCACGGCAGCGCGACGAGTCGGGATTCGGTCGAGTTGGCGGCGCGCTGGGGTGATCCGCTGTTCTCGGCGAATGTCACCAACCCCATCGAGCCATACACAGAATTGATTCGGTACTACCGGGAACGGTGGGCTTTCCACGGTCACCGGAATCCACCGGTCGTCGGCGCGGGCACCGCCGGTTACTACGCCGCACGGAGTTCGCAAGAGGCGTTGGCGACCTACCGGCCCATTTTCGAGGCACGGTACAACCTGCAGTCGCGGCTGGGCCTGGAACCGGTGTTCCACAGCCTGGACGACTTCGTCGCGCGCAGTTCGGCCCTGGTCGGCAGCCCCGAGCAGATCGTCGACAAGGTCGGCCGCTACCACGACCAGTTCGGCCACCAGGTGCTGCACCTGACCGCCGACCGGGACGGCCTGACCCCCGGGCAACACCGGGAGACGCTGGAGCTGTTCCAGGCCGAGATCGCCCCGGTGCTGAACAAGACCATCCCGGACCCGCCGTGGGGTGACTGAGGTCGCCACTCGCCACTAACGTCCCGGGGATGAAGCGAACGATCCTCGCTGTCCTCGGGGCGCTGGTGGCCACCACCGTGCTCACCGCGCCCGCGTCCGCCTCGCCCGCCACCAGGTACGCCACCTGCCAGTTCACCCCCACCCCGGACAACCCCGCCGCGCGCCCGGTCACGGTGCCGCCCAGCCGCGTCAAGGCGCACGGCGACGTCAAGGTCACCATCGACACCAACTACGGCCGGATCGACCTGGTCCTCAACCGGGACAACGCGCCCTGCGCCGTGCAGAACCTCGTGCACCTGGCCGAGGCGCGCTTCTACGACCGGAGCCAGTGCTGGCGGCTGACCAACAGCACCCGCCTCGGCGTCCTGCAGTGCGGTGACATCTACCGCGCCGAGGAAGGCGGCCCCGGCTACAAGTTCCCGGACGAGGTGACCGGCAAGGAGACCTACCCGCGGGGCACCATCGCGATGGGCAACCAGGGCCCCGGCACCAACGGCAGCGAGTGGTTCATCGTGCACTCGTTCGCCAACATCAGCCCGGTCTACACCGTCCTCGGGCACGTGACCCGCGGCATCGACGTCCTCGACCGCATCGTCGCCGCGGGCATCTCCCCCGACGGCGCGACCGACGGCGCCCCGAAGTACCCGGTCCGGATCCGCTCGGTCCACAGTGGAGACGGTTGCTAGTCGACCCGCTGTGATCCGGTGAGCCACCGGTATTCCGGGGCCGCCCGGCGCGGTTCGATCTTGGACAGTGCACATTCCAAGATCAACCGACCTGGGCGGCCCCGGAATACCGCGGGCCGGACAGGTCCGGCAAACCCCGCAAAATCCGGAAACGCCGGTGCGCGCCGGGTGGACAGCGCGCGGAAACAGAAGTGGAAAGCGCGATCCCAGTAGCCGACGCAGACACGGGCAACGAGCACAAGACCCCCGAACGACCGTCACGCACGGTTCTACGAACGTCGAACATCCAGCCAGGTCACCGGGCAGTCCACGATCGACACGCGCCCGGCCACCCCGGACCCGACCCGGCCGCGCCCACCCCGGCAAAACACCACGGCCCGGTCGCTAAACACCATCAGCACCGCGGTCCCCAATAGACACAGGTCAATTCGCGAATGCACTCACGTGATTCAAAGAAGGGACGCGGCGGCCGCGTTAACCAACGGCCGTGGAGAGTCGAAATCCCGCCATCGCATTGCGCCGGGGCGGTACCGGTGCTCCGGTTGACCGTTACACTAACTACACTGTCGCGCTAGCCGAAGCGACAACCGTGACGCTTGACGCGTCCGCACGCGGTGGGAGAAGGAGCACGATGCCCAAGGTCATCGACCACGACGAGCGTCGCGCGCACATCGTGGAGGTGACCTGGGGCCTGATCATGCGCGGGGGCCTCGAGGCCGCCACCATGCGCGAGATCGCCGAGGCCGCCGGATTCGCCAACGGGGCGCTCAAGCGGTACTTCCCCAGCAAGGACGTGCTGGTGGAGGCGACCTTCGAACGCGCGCTGGGCATGGTCAACACCCAGCGCCAGCATAACCAGCAGGACGGCCAGTCCGGCTTGGAGGCGCTGCGCGTCATGTGCCGGACCACCATGCCGTTGGACAGCAAGCGGGTCACCGCGGGCCGGGTGCTGATGGCCTTCTGGGAGATGTCGCTGTCCAACAAGCGCCTGCACGACCGCTACCTGGTGCACCTCAAGTCCTGGCGAACCCTGCTGCACGAGCACATCAAGCGCGGCCGCGCCGATGGCGACATCGTCACCAAGGTGCCCGACGACCAGTTGGTCGACGAACTGGTCCTGCTGCACGCGGGCGCCAACGTGATGAGCCTGGTCGGCTCCCGGTACTCGACCCGGAAGCTGCAGAAGGCCCACCTGGACGCCTTCTTCGAGCGCCTCACCCAGCCCTGAGCCCGCACCGACCCGGCCGCGCGCGGGATGACGGGGGACCCGTTCGACAGTCGGGTCCCCCGCCCCCTCCCCAGGCGACCACGCCGCCGAGGAAGATCGCCGGAGCCGCGGCTTCGGTGTGTCCGCACCGCGTCTCCACAGAGGATCCCGGCCGGGGGAACCTCGTTGGTGAGGTCCCCGACCGGGCCGCGGGGCACTCGGCCCGGCCGGGGCGTCGGTGTGGGCCCACCAGTGGCTAGGCCCAGGACCCGTCGGCGTTGATCGAGGTGTCCGACCAGAGCGGGTCCAGCGCAGCGCGCAGGTCGGCGCCGTGCTCGGTGGCCAACCGGAGGGCGCCCAGGTTGTCCTCGAGCTGCTCGATCCGGCTCACGCCGAACAGCACGTTGGACACGGCCGGGTTGGTCAGGCAGAAGGCGGTGGCGACCTGGGCCGCGGTGGCGTCGTAGCGGGCGGCGATCTCGGCGACGGCGTCGGCGGCCTCCCGGATCCGGTCCCGGATGCCGCCCGGGTCGGCGCCGATCTTGCGCTCGGGGAACTTCCGGCCCGCCAGGATGCCGCCCTCGAAGATGTCCGACGCCTGCAGGGCCAGCGTGCCCGCGTCGAAGTGCGGCCGGTAGAACGGGCCCTCGGCCATGGTCCGGCGGGCGATGCTGTACTTGAGCTGCGCGAAGACCGGCGGTGCCATACCCTCCGCCGCAGCGAAGTCGAGTGCCCGCTGCAGGTCGGCCGCCACCCAGTTGTTGACGCCCCAGACGCCGAAGCGGCCCGCCCGGATCTGCTCGTTGACGTCGGTGACGATCCGCGGGATGTCCGGCGGCGCCATGTAGTCGCCGACCACGACGCTGTCGGCGCGCTCGACGCCGATCCGATCCAGGGAGGTGGTCATCTGCTGCTCGAAGCTGGTGGTGGGGTACTCCCAGAGCCACAACTTGCCGCAGAGGTGGTAGTCGGTCCTGGCGATACCCGCGGCCCGGACGACCTCGCCGAAGATGATGTCGGTGCGGGCCTGCTCGGCGTGCGGGCCCATGTTGTAGTGCGCGACGTCGAACAGGGTGACCCCGGCGTCGAGGGCCCGGCGCGCCAGCGCCACCGCGTCGTCGAACTCCATCCGGTCCCAGGTGTTCCACGAGCCGAGCCCGAACAGGGACACTTCCGGTCCGCCGGGACCGATCGGCCTGGTGGGAACGCGCTCAGCCTGCGCCATGAGTCCTCCTTGCCTGCCAACTGGTTGCGTTAGTCTACACGCATAGACGAAAACTGGGAGATCCCGAACCCTTGCGCCTATACTGATCCAGCTTCATCTACGCCCGTTGACGGAGGACGCCGTGGCCGACCGCAAGACCGCCGATCTCGTGCTCACCGGTGGCACGGTGTTGACCCTCGACCGGGGGAACACCGAGGCGACCGCCGTTGCCGTGGCCGACGACCGGATCGTCGCCGTCGGCACCGACGCCGAGGTCACCGCCCTGGCCGGTCCGGACACCCGGGTGGTTGACCTCTACGGGCGCACGGTACTGCCCGGCATCAACGACTCGCACCTGCACGGCGCCTGGCTCGGCGTGCTGTGGCCGGGCACCGTGATGGGCTCCGGCGGGCTGGGCGGCGGCGAGGCCGCCCCGGCGCTGAGCACCCCCGGCGAGCGTCGCGCCGCCATCCGCCGCACCGGTGACCTGGTCGCCGCTCTGGGCATCACCAGCTACACCGAACCCGGCCTGGGCCCCGGCGAGGACGCCGGGGCGACCGGCTGCTTCTCCAGCGGCGTGCTCGACGAGTACATCGCCATGGCCAACGAGGGCGAACTGCGCGCCAGGGTGACCGTGCTGCGCCTGTTCGGCGAACTGGACGGCCCCAGCACGCTGGCCGACTTCGAGGCGGGCCTGGCGACCGGGCTGCCGAGCACCGACCCGCGCTGGCTCAACGTCGCCGGGGTGAAGATCTTCGCCGACGGCATCCCGCCGATGCGCTCCGCGTGGACGCACCGCTGCTACCACGACGGCAGCTCCGGTCACCTGCTGGTCGACGGCGGCGACCCGGCCGAGCGGGAGGCCAACCTGCGCCGGATGATCGACTTGGCGCACCGGGCGGGCGCCCAGATCGGCGTGCACGCCACCGGCGACCGCTCGATCGAGGTCACCGTCTCGGCCATGGCCGACGCCATCGCCGCGCACGGCAAGGCGGGCAGGCACTACCTCATCCACGGCGACCTGGTCGCGGTGGACGTGCTCAAGCGGCTGCCCGAGCTCGGCATCGGCCTGAACACCCAGCCCGGCATCGCGGTGATGACCGCCCCGTGGCTGGCCGGAGCACTCGGCGACGAGGCGCTCGCGGGCGCGTGGCCGCTGCGGCAGGCCCTCGACCTGGGGGTGGGGGTCTGCCTCAGTTCGGACGCCCCGGTCATCGAACCGGACTGGCGCCGCTGGATCGCCGCCGCCGCCGAGTGGCTCAACGAAGAGGGCGTCAACCCGGACCTGATGCTCAAGCTGCTGCACTGCTACACGGTCACCCCGGCCGTCCAGGACGGCGCGGAGAGCTGGAAGGGCACCGTCGAGGTCGGCAAGGTCGCCGACCTGTGCGTCCTGGAGGCCAACCCGCTGACCGTCGCCCCGGCGGAGCTCCCCCAGGTCGGGGTGCAGATGACCGTGGTGGGCGGAAGGGTCGTCTTCGAGGGGTAAGTCCCGTTCACACAACTTGATCACAGGAAACGCTGGGCTGACACCCAGGTGGGCTCCCTAGCTTCTGCGCCGCTGGTATCCACCCGTGCACAGCGCGTGAGGAGCAACAGTTCCATGCGAGAAACCCTGCACAACCCTGAAGACCACGACGACGACGAGCCTGTGGGCCGCGTCCTCGGCCGACGGCAGGCCTTGGCCCTGCTCGGCCTGGCGGGCGCGGCCATCACGGTCGCCGGTTCGGGCGTGGCGATGGCCACGACCGACTCCGGCCCGGACTGCCCGGTCGACTGCATCGCCAAACCGGAGCAGGTCGAGGGCCCGTACTTCGTCGACGAGCAGCTCAACCGGTCCGACATCCGCACCGACCCGAGCACCGGCGTCCGCTCCCCCGGCACCCCGCTGGCGCTCGGCATCACGGTGCTCTCGATCAAGGACAAGCGGTGCGTCCCGCTCAAGGACGCCGTCGTCGACATCTGGCACTGCGACGCCGCGGGCAAGTACTCCGACTTCGCGGGCGAGGGCACCGCCGGGAAGAAGTTCCTGCGCGGCCTGCAGGTCACCAACCGCGGCGGCCAGGTCCGGTTCACCACCATCCTGCCCGGCTGGTACCGGGGCCGAGCCATCCACATCCACGTCAAGATCCGCACCACCGGCACCGACGGCAAACCCTACGAGTTCACCTCCCAGCTCTACTTCACCGACGAGTTCACCGCGGCTTACCTCGCCGACGGCGAGTACAAGGCGCGCGGCCCCGCCGAAACAACCGACAAAACCGACTTCATCTACCTGCAGCAGGGCGGCGACCAAATGCTGCTCCACCCCCGCCGCTCCCCCGTCGCCCACACCCCCGGCTACGCGGCCGACTTCACCATCGCCCTGGACCTCGCCGACCCCACCACCGGCGACGACGACAGCCAGCCCCCCTTCCCCCCGACCTGGCCGCCCACCACCCCCACTCCCCCACCATCCGGCCCATCGACCACGGTGCCCCCAACCCCCTGACCGCTTAACCGCCCACGGGCGGGCGCTCCCCCGCGCCCGCCCACCGGCACCCATTCCCCCGCAGACCACCCCGGCCCCAGCCCACCTCCTCCGCCCCCCGGCAGGGTTCCGGCAAAGCTGGTCAGATCGCGATGCCCAGGTAGGTCGACTACCGACCGAGCACCAGCCCCCGCGACATCGGCCCGTGCCATGCACCGCCACCAGAAACTCCGCAGGCCAACACCCGCGCCCGCCCCAGCCAGGCCCGCGTGGCCAAAGCAGTGAACACCAGAGACGACAAGCACGACATCCTCGAAAGACCAACGCCCCCAACAACCACATGATCAACCAACAGCCACACCTGCTCCACCGCCCGCCCCCCGGCCGGCCCCCACCCTCCCGGGGGGCGTCCCCGAGGCCAGTCTACCGGCCACCCATGATCATCAGGGGCCGGCGGCGAGGGCTGTGGGCAGGCGGGCGGGGTGTGGACAACTCGTCCCGACCCAGTCCGTTACCAGGGCCGGGCTCCGGCTAGGTCTGGTCTGTGACGGTCGGGGGAGAGTTCGGGTGGGCCACGACTGAGGTCTCGGGCCATGGCGGGCAGCGTTGGACGACATTGATGGGTTGCGGCCAAACCTGGTGCGCCGATGGCGAGGCCGGAGGGTGACCATGGCGCGGGGGCGTTGCCTGCATGGACTCGGGAGTGGCCTCCACTGCAGGTAACGGCACAGCCGTCGCCCGTTCCCAGATCGCGGTGACCGAACGATCCCGGCGGCGCGCGTCGAACCCACCGCCTGCCCGACACCCAGGCATTCCCCAGGTTCACCACACCCACACGACAACGGAAAGACACCACGGCACGCCCACATGATCATGCGACCTGCACACTCACCGATCAACCAGAAACCACACCCGCGCGCAGCCCGGCCCCCACCCTTCCCGGGGGGCGTCCCCGAGGCCAGTCTACCGGCTACCCGTGATCATCGGGGGCCGACGGCAAGGGCTGTGGGCAGGCGGGCAGGGTGTGGACAACTCATCCCGAGAGCGGCGACCCAAGAGCGGCCGCGAGTCCGAGCGTCGGCAGGTCGGCTACGGGCGTTCCCGGGGAACGCGTCCGCCGCCGGGTCGCGACTGTCCGATTTGGTCTGTTCTCCCGGCTTGCCGCTGGGCCGAATGGCAGAGCTCGGCCCGGCCGAGGAAAATTGGTCCAGACCTTTTGGGTCGGGAACGCGGTTCGCTGGGTTAGCCTTGGTGTATGTCCCTGCGCGCCGTGGTCCTGCGCGTCCTGCCGCCCCGTTTGCGGCCGCTGGCGCTCAAACACCGGGAACTGCTGAAGTTCGCCGCGGTGGGCAGCATCGCCTACCTCGTCGACAACGGCACCTGGTACCTGCTGAAGCTGTCCGTGCTGGAGTCCAAGCCGGTGGTGGCGAAGGCGATCGGGGTCATCCTGGCCACCATCGTCTCTTACGTGCTCAACCGCGAGTGGTCGTTCGACACCCGCGGCGGCCGTGAACGCCACCACGAGGCCGCGCTGTTCTTCGCGATCAGCGGCGCGTCGCTGTTCTTCTACACGGCGCCGCTCTACGTGTCGCGGTACATCTTCAACCTGGAGGAGCCGCACGTCACCGCGGTGACCCAGGAGATCGCCGACTTCGCGTTCGGATCGATCGTCGGCACCCTGATCGCGATGGCGTTCCGCTGGTGGGCGTTCAAGAAGTGGGTCTTCCCGAACGCGGGCGCCCGGGAAACGCGACAGGAACGCAAGCTGGGCAAGCTCATCCCGTACCGCCCGAACGCCGGTGTCGTGGATCACACCCCCAGCAAGAACTGAGCTGTCACACCCCGCCGCGCCGCCCCGTCTTCCCCTCGGAAACGACAGAACACTGGAGGGACAAGACATGCAGGCACGGATGGACAACCCAGTGCAGATCATCCCCGACGCCATGAAGGCGCTCATCGCGTTCGGCGACACCGCGCGCGGCCAGGGGGTACCGGAGTCGACGCTGGAACTGATCAAACTGCGCGCGAGCCAGGTCAACGGCTGCAGCGCCTGCGTCCACATGCACGCCCGCGACATGCGCAAAGCAGGCGAGAACGACGAACGCCTGTTCACCGTCGTCGCATGGCGGGAGACGACCTTCTTCACCGACGCCGAACGAGTCGCCCTGGAACTGACCGAGGCGCTCACCCGCATCGCCGACACCGCGAACCCGGTATCAGACGACCTGTGGAACCGCGTCCGCGCGCACTACGACGAAAACGGCGCCGCCGCCCTGCTGATCGCGATCGCCAACATCAACGTGTGGAACCGACTCAACGCTGGCGTGCACCAAATCGCAGGCACATTCTGACCGCTCCGCCACCCCACCAAGGCCAATCACCTGCATGAGGGCAGGCACGGGCTCCGGCCGATCACACGAGAGCACCGTGCCTGCCGTTCCACCCTTCCCAATGGCGGTAAGCGCACCATCCGCCCCAAGAACGTCGACTCCCGCCGCCACACAAGCGGTCCGGATCACCCGCCACAACAACGTCACCCACCGCACCCATCAGCACAAAGCCCCACCAGGCGGCCGGCACCCTTCCCGTCCGGGGTTCGTCAAGGTCGATTGTGCTGGTTCGGGTGGGGAGGGCTTGGGCGATAGTGGTGACTCCGCTCAGGCGGTGGGCGCTGACGGCGAGGTCGCGCAGGCCGGCCATGGTGTGGAGGCGGACCTGGGGTGGTCTCCGCAGTAGGTGACGTCGCGGACCCGGTGCACTCCTCGGTTCTCGATCCGCCGGTGTCCGCGCGACAGCACGGCGATCCGCGTGGGGTTGGCATGGTGCGGGGAGGTCTGGCGGCCGGCCCAGGTGTGAATCTCGCGTTTGCCGTTGCCGTCGTCGGTTCGTTCGCGGGTGATGCGGGAGACGTGCCGCGCCGGGGGCGTCGATGTTCTCGGGTGCCGGAAGGAGTTCCGGAGTGCGGTGCGGCCGTGCGCTGCGTCGCGGTTGGAACACGTCACGGTATGAGTTCAGACCGTGCGGCAGGTTGTGCGGTCGGTGGACCAGGACGTGTCAGGCGCGTTCCCGGGTGGTGTGGGGTACCCCGCGGTCCCGATCGAGTCCGGGATGTCTTCGAACACTAGGGCGAACCGGGTGACCTCACCACCACCCCAGGGAGGACACGAGTCGCCACCGATCGCACTGACCACGGTATCGAGCAGATCACCGCCCACCAGCCCCAGCGCAACGCAGCCTCGCCGGACGCGACACAGACCCCAGCGCGAGCAGCACCCACCGCGGGCGCTGGCCGCCCACTCCCAGACCGCCGCATCGAACCGGCTCCCAACGGCGACAGCGACCGCCGCCACTCACCGGCATCCCGGCCGGCGAGCACGCGCACCCCGCGCATGGGTGACCCCGACCGGCACAATCCCGCAGACCAGAGCCGCGCCGCACCAACATCGAGCCCAACGCAACAGCAACCGAAAAGGACACCGCACCCCGCACACGATCACGCGACCCGGCCACTCACATGATCAACCAGACACCCCGCCTGTTCTCACCCGGACAACCAGCCCCACCGGGCGGCCCCCACCCTTCCCGGGGGGCGTCCCCGAGCCCAGTCTACCGGCTCAACGGGCGCCGGAACGATCAGTGTGTCGACCTGTGCACAACCGGACCGAGTGTGGACAACTTGCCGGTCTCCTACAGTGCGTGCCCGGACCGGTGCGGGGAGTGCATGATGGGTGCATGACCCAGGAGGCGCTGTGAAGGTCACCGTCGATCCGCATCGGTGTGTCGGGTCCGGTATGTGCGTGCTGACCCAGCCGGACGTGTTCGACCAGAGTGAGGACGACGGCACCGTGGTGCTGTTGCGCCCGGAACCCGCGCCGGAGCAGGAGGGCGGCGTGCGGCAGGCCGTCCACTCCTGCCCGGCGCAGGCCATCCAGGCCGAGTGACGCGGCTCGGTCAGATCGCGCGCGCGGCGGTGGCGTCCCAGTCGATCAGCAGTTCGTGTACGCCGTAGATCGCCATGTCGTCGCGCAGTGGGACCTCGGTGGCCGGGACGGCCAGGCGCAGTCCGGGCAGTCTGCGCAGCAGCTCGGTGAAGCCGGTGGCCATCTCGACCCGGGCGAGCTGCTGGCCGAGGCACTGGTGGATGCCGTGCCCGAAGCTCAGGTGCGGGCCGCGCGGGCGGGTCACGTCCAGCGCGGTCGGGCTCGGGTAGTGCGACGGGTCCAGGTTGGCCAACTGCGCGGAGATGATCACCGTCTCCCCCGCCGGGATGGCGACCCCGGCGACCACCACGTCCTCCAGCGGGAACCGGCGCATGCCGAGGTGGACGATGGTCAGGTAGCGCAGCAGTTCCTCGACCGCGGCGGGCATCCGCTCCGGGTCGTCGCGCAGGGCCGCCAACTGGTCCGGGTGTTCGAGCAGGGCGAAAGCGCCCAGTGCCAACATGTTCGCCGTGGTCTCGTGGCCCGCGATGAGCAGCAGGTTGGCGATGTTGATCAGCTCGTCGTCGGTCAGCGCGGGGTCGGCGGTCGAGTGCGCCAGACCGGAGAGCAGGTCGTCGGTCGGGTTGGCGCGCTTGGCCAGGACCAGGCCGCGCATGAACGCGCGCAGCTTGTCCGAGGCCGCCAGGACCTCCTCCAGCGGCGTGTCCAGGCGCAGCAGCTTCGCGGTCATCGTCTGGAACTCGCCCCGGTCGGCGTAGTCGACGCCGAGCAGCTCGGAGATCACCAGCGACGGCACCGGCAGCGCGAACGACGGCACCAGGTCCGCTGTCGGGCCCGCGGCGACCAACGCGTCCAAGTGGTCGGTGACGATCTGGTGGATCCGCGGTTCCAACTGCCGCATCCGGCGCACGGTGAACTGGCCGGTGAGCAGCTTGCGGACCCGGGTGTGCTCGGGCACGTCCATGGCGATGAGGTTGCCCGCCCGCTGGCTCTGGTCGGTGAACCGCTCGCGCACCTCCTCCGGCAGCCGGGCCATCGCCTGCTCGGAACGGGTGACGTCCACGCTGAACCGGGGGTCGGCGAGCACCGCCCGCGCCTGCTCGTGCCCGGTGACCAGCCAGGAGTGCTGACCGGTCGAGGTGGTCACCCGGTGCACCGGGCCTTCGGCGGCGAGCTCGGTGAGCCGGGTGGCAGGCGCGAACGGCTGCCCGTCCGGGCGCCCGGTCAACTCCACCGGGAGACCGAACAGGCGGCCGGCGCGGACATCGTCCTCGTGCTCGCCGCCGCCCTGGGTCGGGATGGCGGCCTGCTGCTGCTCTGCTGATGTGGTTGGCGTGGCCATGGAAGCTCCTGTTCCCAGGCCGATCCCCATGTCGACCTGTTGCGTCTAGTGGTTCGACCCGGGGTGTTGGTCGCGTATCGGCCTGTCCACGGCGTTCCTGGCAAGGCGCCGGAACGGCCTCGTACTGGACGTACTTGGTCGTTTCGGCAACGCGGCCAGGGACGTCGTGGGCAGGTCGAGACGCGGCCAACACCCCGGGTCGAGCCACTAGGGGCTGTTAACCCACGGTACCAGCGTGCACACGCAAAGCGCCGTTGATTTCCGCCAGGAACGCGATTAGGCGAGGACCGCCAGCACACAAAGGGCGACCGTGATCGGGAAAAGGCCGCCTGCCAGAAATGCGATGCCGAGCACGAGGCCGTCGATTCCGCGCGCCACCTGCACCACAAGCCCCAGCGGCACCATCAGGCCACCGATGTCGACCATTCCGACATTCGCGAAGTCGACCGGCGCCCGGGTGACCGACCGCACGGCGGCCGTGGTCGCGACCACCACGGCGAGTAGCGAAGCGGGGGTGAACCCAATCCCCAACAGGGTGACGGACCCCAGCCACAGAGCACCCGTCACGGCGAGGACGGCGGTGGCGGCGAGCTTCACCACCAGCGTCGACCGGTTGAGCCACCGGCGAAGTCCGGGTGTTCGGTTCAACTGCGCCACCGGCGCCGCGAACGCGATGACGGCCAGGTAGGCACCGATACCGACCCACCACACGGCGGGCACGGCCGGAAAGATCCGATGCGCGGCGGCCACCACCAGCGCCGTCAAACCGGCGGCGGCGACAGACCGACCCCGCGCCAATACCCCCGCCACGAGATAACGCGGCAAGATCGGACGGCGGGCGAATACCCGCGGAAGATCGAGCGGTTTCGCGGGCGGCAGCAAACCCCAGACATCGAGAAAGGCGATCGACGTGCGCCGCGCCATCCGAGTCGAATAGCGACCGACGAGTTCACCCCGCCCCGCCGTCTCCGCCCACGATTCCCCGCGAAGCAGCAGCACCCCACCCACAACGGCCAGGACAGCGAACCCGCCCAGCACGAGCGGGTTCACGGCGTACGAGCCCGCACTCGCCAATACCAATGGCAGCAACCATTCCCACGCGCCGGGCGACCGAACCCGGGCCGCGGCAAGCGCGAGGAACCCGACAGCAGCGAAAAGGACTGCGGCGCAAGCGATCCCGCTCCACCCCAGGACCACTACGGCCACCGCCGCACCGTAGGCGAGCACGACCCACCGGGCCGCCCAACCGAGCACCATCCGGCGGCTCAGCTTGTCCGGCCGGGGCTCGGTGAAGTCGTCCCACGTCAACCGCGCCGGGTCCGCCCACAGGTATCCCCTCCCCTGCGTCGACCACCACGCCACCGCCAAACCCAGGCACACCACGGCAAGCGTCGCGTTCGCGGGGACGACGACTCCGCCCAGCAGGAGATCCCGGGTTTGGTCGGGCTGATAGAACGGCACGCCAGCGATTCCCACGGCCAACACGACCGCAAGGACCTTGCTCGGCAGATCGTTCATCCGAGTTCGAGCCGTACCGCGCCGGTCTTGTCCGCCAGCGGCCCGTGGTGGCTGGCGACCACGACGGCCGCGCCGCGCCGGGTGTCCGCGGTGATCAACCCGGTCAGCCACTCCCGGCCTGCGGTGTCCAGGGCGCGCTCGGGTTCGTCGAGCAGCAGCACATCGTGGTCACGGGCAACCGCCGCGACGAGCAACAGACGACGGCGTTGGCCCGCCGACAACGAGATCGCGGGCACCTCGGCGCGCTCACCCAACCCGGCCGCGAACAGCCAGTGGTCCGTGTCGCCCGCGACCGCCGGGAACGAGCGCAGCAACAGGTCGAGGTGCTGGCGGGGGCTGAGGTCGTCGAACAACGCGGAGTCATCGAGCACAGTGGACACTCGGCGGCGGAACCGCAGGCTCCGCTCATCCGGTGTCATGCCACAAACCCTGACCACACCGGACGATGGGCAGTGGGTGCCGTAGAGACAACCGAGCAAAGTGGACTTACCACACCCGTTGCGCCCGGAGACGACAACGCACTGTCCCTTGTCGACGGTGAAGGTGACGTCATCGAACAGCGGAGCACCACCAACGCGCACGCCGAGGGCCAGCACCTCGACGGTCACAACCACCCCCGGGTCTCGGCCAGCCGCACCGCCTCGGCCCGGGTCCGCGCCCCGGTCTTCCCGATCGCCGACGACAGGTGGTTGCGGACCGTGCCCTCGGACAGGTGCAACACCTTCGCCACATCGGCGACCGTGCCACCGTCGCGCGCGGTGCGCAGGACCTCCAACTCCCGATCGGTCAACGGGCTCGCCCCGCTGGCCAGCGACTCGGCCGCCAACGCCGGGTCGACCACCCGCAGCCCGGAATGCACCCGCCGCACGGCCTCCACCAACTGCTCCGGCGGCGCGTCCTTGACCACGAACCCCGCCGCGCCCGCCGCCATCGCCCGCGACAGGTAGCCCGGCCTGCCGAAGGTCGTGCAGATCAGCACCCGGCAGGTGGGCACCGCGTCGCGCAGTTCGGCGGCCGCCGCCAAGCCGTCCATGCCGGGCATCTGCACGTCGAGCAGCGCCACGTCCGGCTGGACCGCGCGCGCGGTCGGGACGACGTCGGTGCCGGTGCCGACCTCGGCGACCACCTCGATGTCGACCTCCAAGCCCAGCAGGGCCGCCATCGCGCCGCGCACCAGCGCCTGGTCGTCGGCGATGAGCACCCGGATCACCGCACCACGCTCCCACACCGCGGGCCCGCCTGCGCGGACCGGAGACCAAGATCATCTAGCTGGGGAGGCACGCCACGCTCGCGCTCACCCGGAAGCCGCCGTCCGGCATCGGCCCGGCGTCCACCGTCCCGCCGACCTCGGCCAGGCGTTCCCGCAGGCCGGAGAGCCCGTTCCCGGACCCGGGGACACCGCCGCGGCCGTTGTCGGTGATCTCCAGCCACGTCTCCCCCAGCCGCACCTCGCACCGGGTGGCGCCGCTGTGCCGGAGCACGTTGGTGACCGCCTCGCGCAACACATACCCGAACGGGGTACGCAGATCGGGTCGGACGGTGTCGACCGCGTGCGGGAACTCGGCGGTCACGTTCGCCGCCCGCAGCGCCGCCCGCGCCCCCACCAGCTCAACGGACAGGGCCACCTCCCGGTAGCCCGAGACGGTGGCCCGCACGTCCTGCATCGCCTGCCGGGACAGGTCTTCGACCTCCCGGACCTCGACCAGCGCCCGATCCAGGTCGCCCGAGCTCTCCAGCACCCGCCGGGCCAGCCCCGCCTTGACCGTGATGGTGGTGAGGCTGTGCCCGAGCAGGTCGTGCAGGTCGCGGGCCACCCTGGCCCGCTCGTCGGCGGCGGCCAGGGTGGCGATCTCGTCCTTGGCCGCCCGCAGCGCCCGCACGGTCCTGGCGAGCTGGCCGATGAACCCGACGCTCATCGAGACGGACACCAGCGTCACCAGCGTGCCCCAGTCGTCGCCCAGGTGGCCGGTGATCGTCAAGATCACGCCGAACACCAGGATCACGCCGCCGTCGAGGGCCAGGACCAGCGGGATCGGCAAGATGATCGCCACCAGGGCGGTGGCGTAGACCAGGATCGCGGTGTAGTCCAGGCCCGCCCCGAACACCACCGCGATCCCCAGCACCAGCAAGCCCGTGCAGAGCGCGACCCGACCGCGGTCGGATGCCTTGTCCAGCAGAACCGGCAGGACCAGGTAACCCAGCCCGTAGCACACCACCCCGGCGACCAGGACGACCTTGACCCAGGTCGGGTGGTTGTCCCGGGTGACCTGGTAGCCGACGGTGGGCAGGAAGGCCAGCACGAAGAACACGCCGATCACCCACCAGCCGCGTCCGGGCCGCCCGCTCCCCATCCCGATCTCCTGCCCGCTCACGGTGCTCAACGGTACGGCTCAGACCCGCGCCGTGTCGGCCCGGAACCGGCGCATGACCACCAGGCCCAGCCCGACCGTCCACGCCACCAGGACCAGCACGGTCGTGCCCGCGTCGATGTCGTGCATGACCACGTCCCGGCCGATACCGCCGTACCAGTAGCTGGGCAGCACGTGCGCGATGTCGCGCAGCCAACCCGGCATCTGCTCCGGCGGGAACCACAGCCCGCCGCCGATGCTCAGCAGCATGAAGGTGGCGCTGCCGATGGCCTGCACGCTGTCCCCGGTCGCGACCTGGCCGATCAGCACCCCGAGCACAGCGAACGGGATCAACGCGACCCAGGTGCCCAGCACGACCTGCAGCCACTGCGCCGGGTTCAGGCTCACCCCGGTCGCCAGGCCGATGACGTCCACCAGCAGGATCGGGCCGAGCGCGACGACCATGCCGCAGATGGCCTTGGCGATCATGTACCCCGACGGGGACAGCGGCGTCAGCCGCAACTGCCGCTGCCAGCCAAGGGACCGCTCGACGGCGATCCTGGTACCGGTGGAGACGCACGCGGTGAGCCCGCCGAACCCGGCCATCCCCGCCATCAGGACGGTCTTGGCGTCGGGGTCGGAGTTCGCGTACATCGACGAGAACAGCAGGTAGAAGATCACCGGGAAGCCCACGGTGAAGATCATGAAACGCGGCGAGCGGAGCGACCGCCGCAGTTCGAGGAACAGGTACGTGGTGTTCATGCCGACTCCTGCGCGGTGAGCGCGAGGAACGCGTCCTCAAGGCCGACCGCGGTGATCTCGATGTCGCTGGCGAGGGGGAACTGGGTGAGCAGGGCGCGCAGGGCGGCGTCCGAGTCGACGCAGGCGAGGGTGATCCGACCGGCGCGGACCTCGGCGTCGCGCACCCCCGGCAGCACCCGCAACGCGCCCACCTCGGCGCCGGGCACCACGGCGGTGATCGTCCGCCCGGACACGGTGGCCCTGATCTGGGCGACCGACCCGTCCGCGGCGACCTTGCCCGCCCGCATCAGCACCACCCGGTCGGCGAACTCCTCGGCCTCTTCCAGGTAGTGCGTCGCGAACAGCACGGTCCGGCCGGTGCTGGTGTACTCGCGCATGGCCCGCCAGAACTGGCGGCGCGTCTCCACGTCCATCGCGACCGTCGGCTCGTCCAGCACGAGCACGTCCGGGTCGCTGACCAGGGCCAACGCGAACCGCACCCGCTGGCGCTGACCACCGGAGAGCTTCCCGCAGCGGCGCCCGACCAGGTCCGCGACCCCGGCCCGGTCGAGTGCCTTGGCGACCGGCAGCGGCTTGGCGTACAACGCGGCGACCAGGGCGATGGTCTCCCCGACGGTCGCGTCCGGCAGCAACGCGCCGTCCTGCAGCATCGCGCCGATGGTCCCGGACCGCACCGCGTCCCGCGGCGCCTGCCCGAACACGGTCACACTCCCCGAGTCCGGCTTGGACAGCCCCAACAACATGTCCACAGTGGTCGACTTGCCCGCCCCGTTGGGCCCGAGCAGGGCGACGACCTCACCCGGGGCGATGACGAGGTCGATCCCGTCAACCGCCCGCACGTCCCCGAAGTGCTTGCGCAGCCCGTCAATCCCGACGGCCGCGCCCGGTGGTGTTGCGTTCATGGGAAGAACTGTGCCGCACCACCGGGCCCACAACCTGGTCTACGCGTCACGACCTCGCCATGACAGGTGTCATGGCGAGGTCTGGACCACTAGGGCGTGTCCTCAAAGCTGGTGTGGTTGACCTGGTTTGATCCTGGGTCGTGATCCGCAGGCACGAGTTGACCGATGAGCAGTGGCAGGCGGATGAGCAGTGGCAGGCGATCGAATCGTTGTCGCCCGCCTCGGGCGTGAAGGGGCGTCCGCGTGTGGACGACCGGCGAGTGGTCAACGGGATGCCGTTCAAGGCCAAGACGGGGTGTGGCGTGCCGGGACCTGCCGGAACGGTACGGGCCGTGGAAGACGGTGTACAACCGGTTCCGGCGCTGGTCGCGCAACGGTGTCCTGACCACGCTGGTGTCGAGGGTCCGGGTGATCGCCGAGGCCGTCGACGAACCCGACCGTGAGGTCCCGGTGGATTCCAGCATCGTGCGGGCGCATCAGCACGCCGCCGGCGCCCGCCGCGCGACCGCGTCCCACACAGGGGGCCGGACGGATCGCGCGGCGGGCACGGTGAGCCAGACGATCATGCCATCGGCCGCTCCCGCGGCGGACCCACCACCAAGATCCACCTCGCCCGCGACGGCCACGCACGACCACTGTCGGTCGTGCCGACCGGCGGCAACGTCAACGACCGCACCCAACTCACCCGGGTCATGGCCGGCATCACGTTCCGACGACCGGGTCCGGGCCGCCCGGCGACCAGACCGGGCCGCGTCCTCGCCGACAAGGGCCACTCCACCAAGGCCATCCGCGACCACCTGCGCCGACGAGGCACCCCGGCCACCATCCCGGAACGCCGCGACCAACAAGACAACCGCAAACGCAAAAGCCGCGCCGGCGGACGACCACCGGCCTTCGACCGCACCGCCTACACACGCCGCAACGTGGTCGAACGCTGCTTCAACCGACTCAAACAGTTCCACGCCATCGCCACCAGATTCGACAAGACCGCCACCTCCCACCGAGGCATGATCGACCTGGCCACCCTCACGATCTGGCTTTGAGGACAGGCCCTAGTGCACCCGACAACGCGGCCCACACCTGCCGACCGCGCGCACCCGACGCCGTTCGTTGTCCGCGGCGACGTCGAACACGCGGACTACCCCCTGGTGCGACAGGCCCGGCAGCAACCGGGCCCCGCGTTGACCGTGGCAGCCAAGACCGCAGGATCACACCGCAACCACCCAGCTCCACCGGTCGCGGCGTCGGGCTCAGCATTGCCACACGGCTCAGCACCCCAGAACGCCACTCGCCGCCCCACACCCATGGCCCGAAGTTATCCACAGGTCTTGCGCGACCTCACCACTTTTGCTTCAGGACCGGTAGACTGGCCTCGGGGACGCCCCCCGGGAGGGTGGGGGCACGCCGGGACGGCGGGGGGCCTCGCCGCCAGCACTGAACCCGACCACCTGGCCATGTTCTTCCCGGCGATACCCGGATCGCGAGTGAGTACCCGGCGCTGTTCGGTGACCTGCGGGCCGCGCTCACCGCCCACCCCCTCTCCGCCGCCCGCCCCGTCAAAGGCGGGAACGAGGCCGGGCGAGGGGGTGGACGGCAGGAGAGAGTGCTACAGGCTCTTTTCCAGGCGGGTCGCGAGGAGACGGACGAACTTGGTCGGGTCGGCGAGTTCCCCGCCCTCGGCGAGCAGGGCCATGCCGTAGAGCAGTTCCGCCGAGTCGGCGTCGGCGCGGTCTTCGGACTGGGCGGTGCGCAGGGCGGTGACCAGCGGGTGGGCCGGGTTCAGCTCCAGCACCCGCTTGACCTGCGGCACCTCCTGCCCCATCGCCCGGTACATCTTCTCCAGGGTGGGGGTGAGGTCGAACTCGTCTCCGACCACACAGGCCGGTGACGTGGTCAGCCGGGAGGACAGCCGGACCTCCTTCACGCTGTCCGCCAACTGCTCCCCCATCCAGGTCAACAGGCCGGCGAACTCCTCGGCGCGCTTCTCCGCGTCGGCTTTGTCCTCATCGGAGTCGAGGTCGACCTGTCCCTTCGCGACGGACTGCAGCTTCTTGCCCTTGACCTCCGGCACCGACCCGACCCACATCTCGTCGATCGCGTCGGTGAGCAGCAGCACCTCGTAGCCCTTGGCCAGGAACGCCTCCAGGTGCGGGGAGTTCTCCAGCGCCGACCGGGACTCGCCGGTCATGTAGTAGACGTGCTCCTGGCCGTCCTTCATCCGCTCCACGTACCCGGCGAGCGTGGTCAGCTTCTCCGGGTCGTCGGTGGACGCGAACGAGGCGATGTCCAGGATGGCGTCGCGGTTGTCGACGTCGTCGAGCAGGCCCTCCTTGACCGCCCGGCCGAACTCCGACCAGAACGTGTCGTAGGACTCGGGCTTGTCCGCCATCATCGACTTGACCGTGCTCAGCACCTTCTTCACCAGGCGCCTGCGCATCAGTTGGATCTGCCGGTCCTGCTGCAGGATCTCCCGCGACACGTTCAGCGACAGGTCCTGCGCGTCCACGACCCCCTTGACGAACCGCAGGTACTCCGGCATCAACTCTTCGCAGTCGTCCATGATGAACACCCGCTTGACGTAGAGCTGCACGCCCCGCTTGCGGTCCCGCATGAACAGGTCGAACGGCGCCCGCTGCGGCAGGAACAACAGCGCCTGGTACTCGAACACGCCCTCGGCGGCCAGCCGGATCGTCTCCAGCGGCGCGGTCCAGTCGTGGCTGACGTGCTTGTAGAACTCGGTGTACTCGTCCTCGGTCACCTCGCTCTGCGGCCGCGCCCACAGCGCCTTGCGCGAGTTGACCACCTCGGCGTCGCCGCCCCCGTCCGGCTCGATCCGGATCGGCCAGGTGATGAAGTCCGAGTACCGGCGCACGATCTCCACGACCTTCGCCCGCGAGGCGTAGTCGTACAGGTGCTCCTCGGTGTCCTCCGGCTTCAGGTGCAGCGTGACGGCCGTGCCCTGCGCGGCGTCCTCGACCGGCTCGATCGTGTAGGTGCCCTCGCCGGTCGACTCCCAGCGGGTACCGGTGGCGTCCCCCGCCTTGCGGGTCACCAGGGTGACCTTGTCGGCCACCATGAAACTCGAGTAGAACCCGACGCCGAACTGGCCGATCAGGTCCTGCTGGTTCTCCTTGAGCTTGCGCACGAACTCGGCGGTTCCCGACTTGGCGATCGTGCCGATGAGCGAGACGACCTCGTCCCGGGTCATCCCGATCCCGTTGTCCCGCACGGTCAGGGTGCGCGCGGCCCGGTCGATCTCCAGGTCGATGTGCAGGTCATCGGTGTCGACCTGGAGATCCTTGTCCCGGAACGCCTCCAACCGCAGCTTGTCCAACGCGTCCGACGCGTTGGAGACCAGCTCGCGCAGGAACGTGTCCTTGTTCGAGTAGATCGAATGGATCATCAACTGCAGCAACTGGCGAGCCTCGGACTGAAACTCGAGCGTCTCGACATTCGCGGTCACGGGTGAAACCTCTCCTCAGGCCTGTCGAACAGCCCCGGCATCGTAGCGAAGCACCCCAACCCCCCACGCGGGTTCCACCCACCCCATCACCCGACCGGCCCTCCCTCCCTGCGCGGTTCGTGACCCACCGCACAACCCTCCTGCCGCTCGCGGCTCTGGGGCACCAGGTCCTGACGCAAGAGCGACCTCATGCCAGGGACGTCAACTCCTCAAGCAGTCGCGCCGCTGCAGTGGTCGCAGGCTCCACGAGGGGGCCGGGGGTTGGCCCTTTCTTGGCGAGACGGATCACATTCGAGCAGAACAAGAGTTGAGCCAGTCGGCCCGAACGTGAGCTCAAGTCGGCCGCGAACTCTCGTTGTATTCGATTCGCGACCCCCGGCACCGGCAATGAATGGCCCCAAAGTATTGCCGCGTCGTACCCGCGCGGTGCCACGCCCCAACTCTCCCAGTCGAGTATGTAGCACTGCGGTGCTGTGACGTTGCCCCAATGCATGTCACCGTGAGCCGTCACCCATTCCGTGATCGTGGTGTCGGCGCCACTCGCTCCGAACACCTCGGCAATCCGCTTACCCAGGTGCTCCTGACCCATCACGACGCGGCGGGTTTCGTGCTTTGCCAGATGGCCCAAGGAGTTCCGAAGATCGTCCCACCATTCGTCGCTGAGCCCCGGGTCATCGGTGAGCACGCCTGTACCCGCCACTGCGGCCGCCTGGACCAGTTCCGACTCGTCCGCCCGCCACACAACGTCCCGCCGCGCGTCACACCAGCGGTGCGAACGGAGCAGCGCCGGCTTGCGAACGCCCGTGAGTGCGGAAGCGAACTCCACGCTGACCCAGCCGCCGTCAACCACCGTCGACCTCCGCCAGGTCAGGTGCACCCAGGTGTTGTCACTACTGGGGAAACCGATAGTCGCACCCTGCGTGCCATAGCTGGATTCCTGGCGGATCAACCGAACTGCCAGCGCCTTTTCGGCCGTGGCCAGCACATCGGCAATGTCTTGGGTACGCAGATTATATCCGTCGAAGTCCACCTGCCGAAGGCTACTCACCAAAGCACCCGCGAACATGACAGGTGCCCATTCGCCCACAGTTGCCCACAAGCCACCGAGCTGTCCACAGCGCACCGCTGCCGCCCTTGACAACTCGCCCAAGGCCGTAAGCTCATGAATGGGCACCTGACCCCCGGGTGGGTGGCCCCTGCCTGGCGGCCGGATGACGGAAAGTCAAGCGCTGGGCCGGGTGAACCTCGTACCGCCGGGCCGGGTGGGCTCGCGCCGCTGGCCGAGTGAAACCTCGGGCGGGTAGACCTCGCGCCGCCAGACCGGTGGGCCGCACGCGGCTGGGCCGAGTAAACCTCAGGGCGGATGGACCCGTATCGCCGAGCTGGGTGAACCTCGTACTGCCGGGCTGGGGGTGGACTCGCGTTGCCGAGCCGGGTGGACCTCGCGGGGCTGGGCCGAGTGAACCCCGGGGCAGGTGGGCCTCAGGGCGGATGGACCTCGCGGGGCTGGGTGAGCCTCGCCGCTGGGCCGAGTGAAAACTTGGGCAGGTGAGTATCGGGGCAGGCAAATATGGCAGCGGGTGGCGTCGCGGTGGGTGAGTCTCGGGGCGGATGGACCTCCGGGCGGTGAACGTCGCGGCGGGTGCGTCTGGGCCGATGGGGCAGGCAGCCGGTGGAATGCACCGGGTCGGAAGAGTCGATCAGTGGACCGGTACAGGCCGAACCGGTCAACGACGGAACCAAGACCGGCCGAACTGGTCAACGAATGGACGAGTATCGGCCGAATCGGTCAGTGAATCGACCCGCGCCGAGCGAACCGAGTAGCAGGCGAAACCAGGTCGGACATGCTTCGGCAGATGAGCCCAGGCAGAGCGGTCGCGGGGCTTGGCTCTTGCTGAACGGCCCGGCGGCTCTGTGGGCGGGGGGCGCCGCCCACAGAGCGGTGGGTCAGCCGGTCAGGGACTGCATGTGGGTGATCTCGGTTTGCTGCGCCTCGATGATGTGGTGGGCCATGGCCTTGGCGTCCGGGTTGGTGCCGGTGGTGAGTTCGGTGTGGGACATGGTGATGGCGTTCTCGTGGTGCGTGATCATCAGGGTCAGCCAGCGCCGGTTGAAGGCGGGGCCGGTGAGGGATTCGAGGGCGCCCTTGTCGTCCATCGGCATGGTGTGGGTGGGGGCGTTCCAGGCGGTCAGCCAGCCGGTCATGGTGGTGATCTCGATGTCCTGGGCGGCGGCGATGTGGTGGGCGAGGTCGAGGACGTCCGGGTTGGTGGTGCGGGCGTCGACCAGGCGGGACATGGTGATGGCGTCGGCGTGGTGCGGGATCATGCCTTGGGCGAAGGCGATGTCGGCGGCGTTGTGGTCGGGACTGGGGGTCGACGCGCACGCCGAGAGGGTCAGGGTGGCGAGCGCCGCCCCGACCAGGGTCTTCCTGATCATGGGAGTCCTTGCGTGAGTTCGGAGGTGGGCGGGTGGGAACCCGCCGGTCAGCGCCGGGACACGCAGAGGGAGACCAGTAATCGACCTGGTGGTGGCGCGCGGGGCGTGGTCACGAACCGCGACGAGCGGGTGCCGGGCACGGCGGCGGAACCCGTCACCAACAGCAACCACAGCACCACGAGCCCGACGGCGGCGACCAGCACGGCCAGGCACAGATGCAGCAGGTCGTGCCCGGCCATCGCGTCGGCGTCCACCGAGGGGCCGTCCACCGAGACCGCGACGGACATCACCGGGTCGGACGTGGTCATGTGGTGCATGCCGACCACGCCGAGCAGCACCGCGCACAGCAGCGCCCACCGCGCGATCGACTTGGCCACGCACCCAATGTAGGGCCGGGTCGCCGTCGGGGGGACGGCGACCCGGCGGTGGTCACGGGAGCGGGGTGAAGTTCCCGGCCCCGTCGTTGACGTAGCGCTTGGTGACGATCGAGTAGTCCGGCTGCGGGGTGTCGACGGTGACGTCCGGGTACTGGTCGCCGTTGTTGTCGGCCAGGTACACCTTGAACTGCGGCCCGGACCCGGAGATCGACCCGAGGGTCAGCGCCGGGCGGTTGCCACCGTAGAGGAGCTTGGCGCTGCGGGTGCCGCAGTCCAGCGCGGCCAGCATGTCCTGGCCGCCGTCACCGTCGAAGTCCGCGAGCACGTACTGCGGCGCCCGCCCGGTGCACTCGCTGATCGACCCGGGCACGAGGTCGCCGGTCGACGTGGTGTTGAACGAGCGCAGCCGCCAGTACTGGTCGCTGTAGACCCACACGTCGCCGCGGCCGTCGCCGGTGAAGTCGGCCTGCTGCACGAAGTTCGGGTCCGGCACGCCCGCGTACTTGCCGACCACGGTGATCGCGTTGTTCTCCAGGCGGAGCGCGACGAGGCCGGCGTCCCCGTCGTTCCAGAAGTTGGTCGTGACCAGTTCCTTCACGCCCCCACCGAGGTCGACCAGCTCACCCATGCTCGCGCAGTACGGCTCATAGGACACGGGCGACTCGTAGAGGTAGGTCTGCCCCCAGTCGTAGCCGCCGCCCGGCTTCCCTGGCTCGACGACGACCATGCAGTTGTTGTCCCAGGCCCGACCGAACGTGATCCGGTCCGGCAGCGAGTCGCCGGTGATGTCCCCGATCACCGCCTCGTCGTTGCCGCCCGCGGTGGCGGTGGCCGGGATCAGGACGGTCAACGCGACCGCGGACAGCGCCGCGACGAGCTTGCGCATCACGGCACCTCGGTGAAGTTGCCCGCGCCGTCATTAAGGAAGTGCCGCACGGTGGTGGTGGCGCCACCATAGGTGAACAGGGTGACGTCAAGGAACTCGTCGCCGTTGTAGTAGCCCGAGAACACGTCGTACGACAGGCCGCCGTTCAGGTCGTGCGCGAAGACGACCGGCGCGGACTTCTTCGCGAGGTACAACTCGGCGTAGTTGTCGATGAAACCACACTGCCGGGTGACGAGGAAGTCCTGGCCACCGTCACCGTCGAAGTCGCCCAGCGAGTACCGCGGCACCGGCGGGCTGGAGCACGCGTTGATGTGGCCCAGCTCGATGGTCCCGTTGGCGGCGTTGTGGAACGACTGCAGCCGCTGGCTCTCGTCACTGGACTCCCAGATGTCCAGGCGCCCGTCCCCGTCGAAGTCCACGGCGCGGATCGTGCTCGGGAAGCTGACGCCCGGGTAAGTGGCGACGTACTTGATCACATTGTTCACCCGGCGCAGCACCAACAGCCCCTTGGAGCCGTCGTACCAACTGAACCCGGTCGTGACGATCTCGGGCTTCCCGTCACCCCCCAGGTCGACAACCACCCCCATGTCCGGGCAATACGGCCGCGCGGTCTGCGGCGAGGTGTACGTCGAGGTCACCGCGGCACCGAAAGTCCCATCGGCCCGCCCGTAGGCGACCTGGACGGAACACGTGTGGTCGCTGGAACTGCTCGGCTCCGGCCCCAACGTCACCTTGTCGGCGATGTGGTCCCCATTCACATCACCCACGATCGGGTTGCGGCTCGCCAGGGTCGAGTGCGTGTGCGGGTGTACCCCCGCCACCGGAGCCGCCGAAGCAGGCCCCGCCACCGTGGTCACGGCCAGCGCGGACAACACAACCGCCGATAAGACAGCTCTCGTCGCGGATCTCAGCTTGCGCATGGTCTCCCCATCATCCGGCGGCCACAGGGTTCGCGGCCGTCCACCCGCCCTGATCGCGACACACCGCCCAAACGTTCTTACCCCACACCAAAATTCGACCGTCCGGTCTAGGAAACCCTTACCCCCCATCGCAAACGGTCTTCCCCACTCCCCAATACGGTCCACGCCTCCCCACCCACCCACGCGGCCCAAACACCACCACCCCTACCCACCCCCAAACTTCGTCACCACCCGACACATCCCCACCCTCGCCGCCAAACCCCCCACAGCCCGGCCCCCACCCTTCCCGGGGGGCGTCCCCGAGGCCAGTCTACCGGTGCCCCATGATCATCAGGGATTGGTGGTGCGGGCTGTGGACAAGCAGTCGGAGTGTGGACAACTCCACGGCCGAACAGGACTCCCAGGCGACCGATCCGTTTGCGGTTGATCTCCCCCGTCATCCAGCGGCAGCGGGGTCGAGGGGGCTGGAGCGTGATCCGGAGTCTCGGCATGGTCCAGGCCCACACGGCGCACCCGAGGCCCAGCACCGACCGCCGCCAACGGGATTCGGAAGTCGACCACGCTCACCAGCCACGCGCCCAGCGCCAGAGCGAGCGCGTTCGGCGCGTACGTCATCGCGCCCCCGACACCAACCAACGCCAGCGCGCCTGCTGCGGAATACACGAGTGGGCGCGGGATATCGCATACCGTCGCGGACGGGGGTGCGGATCATGGGTTTATCAGGCAATGACGGTCACAAAAACAAACACATTGACGCGGCCGCGACAAAGGTGAATGCGTCGAGGCCCGCCACTCCACACAGACCCACGCCGACGAGTGGAGCGGTCAATGTGGCACTCCACCCGCCCCCAAACCCCCCCACAGCCCGGCCCCCACCCTTCCCGGGGGGCGTCCCCGAGGCCAGTCTACCGGTACCCCATGATCATCAGGAGTGGACGCCCAGACCTGTGGACGGCCATGCGCGGTGTGGACAACTCGGTCGTCGACCACAGCACCACAGGTGGGCGATCCGGCTGGTTGATGGGCCGAACCCACCAGCCGGATGTGACCAAGTCGGGGGTCCGTGGCTGGCATACATCATCGACCGCGGGTACGGGGCCAATGCCGGGACTTCGCGATCCGTCGTCAAGCCGATTCCGGAAACGATGATCGGGCCTGGGGTGCGCGATCCCGGGACCACACCCCCTATACCCAGGTGGCGATCATGCCGCAAACCCTTGTCACGTTGGGTGATCGTGAGGTGGGGCTGGCGATTTCGTGGGCCATTGCGTGAACATCGGGTGTGAGGTCTGGATCACTTTGGCCCGCCACCGTAGGAACGGGGATATGACTCGACTGCAGCGAAGGACCTTCCTGATCGGTGGTCTGGCGAGCGCGGGTGTCGTGCTGGCGAGCGGGGGGTTGGCCACCGCGGTGGCGTACCCGTTCACGTTGGGTGTCGCCGCTGGTGAGCCGGTGGCCGACGGGTTTGTCATCTGGACCCGGTTGGCGCCGAGTCCGCTCAACGCCGACGGGTTGGGTGGGATGGGCACAGCCAATGTGGATGTGGAGTGGCAGGTCGCCACCGACCAGAACTTCACCCAACTGGTCCGTACCGGCACCTACACCGCGAGCCAGGCGTGGGCGCACAGCGTGCACGTGGAGGTCTCCGGGTTGCAGCCGGGTGCCGTGTACTTCTACCGGTTCCGCGCGCAGGGCCAGATCTCGCCGGTGGGTCGGGCCAGGACCGCGCCCGCGGTCGGGACGAGCCCGGCGTTGACGATGCTGTTCACGTCGTGTTCGCACTACGAGGCCGGGTACTTCACCGCGTACCGGCGGATGGCCGAGGACAACCCGGACCTGATCCTGCACCTGGGCGACTACATCTACGAGGGCGGCGCGGGTTCCGGCGTGCGCAAGCACCAGCCGAGCACCGAGATCACCAGCCTGGCCAACTACCGGGTGCGGCACGCGCAGCACAAGTCGGATGTCGACCTGCAGGCCGCGCACGCCGCCGCGCCGTGGGTCGTGGTGTGGGACGACCACGAGGTGGAGAACAACTACGCCAACCTGGTCCGCGCCGACTCCTCCCCCGCCGGGGACTTCGCGGCCCGGCGGGCGGCGGCGTACAAGGCGTACTACGAGCACATGCCGCTGCGGGCGGCGCAGGCCCCGTCCGGGTCGAACCTGCAACTGTACCGGCGGTTGCGGTGGGGCAGCCTGGCCACGTTGCACATGCTCGACACGCGGCAGTACCGCGACGACCAGGCGTGCGGCGACGGGTCGAAAGTGTGCCCGGCGGCGGACGACCCGGGGCGCACGATCACCGGCGCGGCGCAGGAGTCGTGGCTGCTCGACGGCCTGGGGCAGCGGCTGGCGACCTGGGACCTGATCGGGCAGCAGGTGTTCTTCGCACAGATGCTGCAAAGTTCGGCGGGCGCGCGCAACATGGACGCCTGGGACGGGTACACCGCGAACCGGGGTCGCATCACGTCCGGCTGGCAGGCGCGCGGCAACACCCCCGTGGTGCTGACCGGCGACGTGCACCGGCACTACGCGGCCAACATCATGGCCGACTACGGCACGCAGAACAAGGTCATCGGCACCGAGCTGATCAGCACGTCGATCACTTCCGGCGGCGACGGAAGCGCGTCGGAGACCGGCACGTCCAGCCTCAACCCGCACATCAAGTTCTACAAGAACCAGCGCGGCTACGTCCGCACCGTCACCTCGTCGACCGAGATGCACGTCGACTTCCGTGTGCTGGACAAGGTGACCACTCGGGACTACCCGGTCAAAACCGCGCAGAGCTACGTCATCGAGGCCGGGAACCCCGGCCTGCAGGCGCCGTGAACAGGAGAACCATGCGTGCACTGCTCGTAGCGGGCGCGACCGCCGCCTGCACCGTCCTGTTCGCGGGCATCGCGGCCGCCGACGGCACCACCCCGGCCGACATCACCTGGACCACCGCGAACTCCGACTCCACCGGCGACCAGGACAACTCAGCCGTCGCGACTGTCCGAACGGGATACACAGCCGTCGTCTGGGAGGACGACCGCGACACGACCGCCCCGGAGGACAACGCCCACAGCGAAGTCTACTTGCGACTGTTCAAGAACGGCGTTTCGCAGTACGAGAAGAAGCTGTCGGCTGGGGGAACCGGCAACTGGCGGCACATCCAGCCGGACGTAGCCCTGCACGAAGACGGCACAGCGGTCGTGGTGTGGTCGGAGGACCCGGATGCCAACGGGTACTACAACATCGCGGTCCGCACGGTGAATACTTCGGGCACCGTAACAGGTTCCGCGACCGCCAACGCCAGTTTCGATGGTCAGCAAACAAATCCCGCCGTCGCCGCCAACCCCGACGGCCCAGGTTTCGCGGTGGCGTTCGAAGACAAGCAGGGTACCGCCGCACCGACCGTCCGCCTGTCCGGTTTCGCTTCCATCGGTTCCAAGACGTACGAGGTCCAGGTCAACAACGCAGGCGGAACACACCAGCGCCCCGACGTCGCCATGGGCGCGGCAGGCAACGCGATCGTGGTGTGGGACGAAGACGGAGATGCCAACGGCTCATTCAACATCGGCCGAAAGATCGTCACCCCGACGGGCACGGTGAAGCTGGCACAGGGCGTGGCCAACGCGACAACCACCGGACAACAACACCACGCCTCAGTCGCCGCGAACTTCAACGGCGACTTCGCCGTCACTTGGGAAACGGACGGCGGCCAGACCGGGACCCGGTCATTCACCGCCACCGGCACCCCCCGAACCACCACCGACACCCCACTCCCCGGAACCGACCCCCAAATCGGCATCGACGACCAACTGTCCGTCGTAGTGGCCTGGACCGACGCAGCAGACGTGTACGCGCAAGGCCTGAACCCCGACGGAACCACCACCGGCCGACTCCCCCGCCTGCGGGTCCACACCGTGATCACCGGAAAGCAAAACGAACCTGGCCTCGCGGTAAACCCATTCGGCCAAATCACCCTCACTTACACAGACGACAACGACGGCAACGGATTCGACCAAATCTACCTCGGAACCGGACTGGCCAACTCCACCTGGTAACCCCCCAATCCCCGCTCCGGCTCGGGCACCGGGAGACCCCGAGTCGGAGCGGTTCCATAATTCCCTCCCGGCCCGGCCCGCCATGCGACAATCGACACAACTCTCCCACACTCCAATACCACCCCCAAACCGCCGCGCGAACACCCACCACACATTCTCGCGCCACGCGCCCAAAAACCCGCCCTATATCGACGAAGCACCACACCTGCACCGCGCCCCTCGAAATCCCCACGCAAATCAACGAAGCGCTATCCCCGCACCGCGCCCCTCGAAACCCGACCCTCGTCGACGAAGCACCACACCCTGCACCGCACGCCAAAAAACCATTCCCTCATCGACGAAGCGCCACTCCCGCACCGCACCCCCAAAAAACCCACTCCTGATCGACGAAGCCCCACTCCCGCACCGCGCGCC
>NZ_KI519516.1:118573-423085 GCF_000482865.1 Actinokineospora inagensis DSM 44258
GTCGGTCGTGCCGACCGGCGGCAACGTCAACGACCGCACCCAACTCACCCGGGTCATGGCCGGCATCACGTTCCGACGACCGGGTCCGGGCCGCCCGGCGACCAGACCGGGCCGCGTCCTCGCCGACAAGGGCCACTCCACCAAGGCCATCCGCGACCACCTGCGCCGACGAGGCACCCCGGCCACCATCCCGGAACGCCGCGACCAACAAGACAACCGCAAACGCAAAGGCCGCGCCGGCGGACGACCACCGGCCTTCGACCGCACCGCCTACACACGCCGCAACGTGGTCGAACGCTGCTTCAACCGACTCAAACAGTTCCGCGCCATCGCCACCCGCTTCGACAAGACCGCCACCTCCCACCGAGGCATGATCGACCTGGCCACCCTCACGATCTGGCTTTGAGGACAGGCCCTAGTGGATGAGGGGGCATTGGGCGAGTGGGCACTGGGCACGGGCGAGCCCCTTGGGGAGAGAAGGGCACGGCGGGACTTGATAAGCGGGCCGACTTACTGGGGGCGGAGACGGCTCGATGGGCAGGCGGGACTTGGTGGGTGGTGGGCATCGGTGGGCTCCTTGAGGGGTGCGGGGCTATAGAGGGGTGAGGGAGAGAGCGAGGGTGGCGGTGAGGAGGCCGGGGGCGTGGGGGATGCGGGTGCGCCAGGTGGGGTTGCGGGTGAGGCACAGGGCGAGGGTGATGCAGGAGGCGATGAGGGGAGCTAGGAGCAGGGCTAAGGGGCCCGCGGTGCCCAGGTAGAGGCCGAGGGTTGGGGAGAGTTTGATGTCGCCCCAACCGATGGCGGGTGGGTGGATGGTGCGCACCAAAAGATGGAATGAGGTGAGGGCGCAGGCGCCCAGGAGGGCAGCGGGGAGGGTGTGGATGAGGAGGGCCAGTGCGATGGGGAAGCTGGGCAGGGTGAGGACGTTGGGGAGTCTGGAGGTGCGCAGGTCGATGATGGCGAGCGGCACTGCCAGGAGGGCGAGGAATAGCACGGGCAGAAGTGTTGGCGGGGAAGCGGATGCGATGGTCATGGCGGCTCCTTTCGGTACCTCCCAAGGTAAGGGCGGGAGGGCACGAGGGGCAGTCGCTCGATACGGTGGGGATGGGGAGTTGACAGGAAAGCGAAACCCTGCTTAGAGCGGCAGCGGCAGGATTCCGCCGGTGGCTGCGAAAAGGGCGTCGCGCATGGCGTGGCGGGGGGCCGGGTGGCCGGTGAAGCGGGTGACCTGGCCGAAAGCCTGGTGCAGCAACATGTCCAGGCCGGTGGCAACGGCTCCGCCCGCGGCAGAAACCGCCTCGGCGAGGGGAGTGGGCCACGGGTGGTAGATCACGTCGAGGAGGTGGGCGGCACTGGCCAAAGTGGACACCAGTGGAGCGGTGGCCGCAGGCGGGACGGTGGAGACGACGACCGAAGTCGTGGCTATGGCGGCGAAATCGGTGTCGGCCCAGCGGTGGACGGTGAGGGGGAGGCCCAATCGAGACGCGCAGGAGATGGCTTCGGTGGCGCGGGTGGGGTCGCGGACGACGACAGAGGCTGAGGTGATGCCCAGGTCGACGAAGGCGGCCAAGGCGGCGCACGCGGTGCCACCCGCACCGAGTACGGCCCCGGTGGATCCGTTGGCGAAGCCGGAAGACCGCAACGCGCCCACTACTCCGTCGACGTCTGTGCAGTCGGCGTGCCAACCGGATGCGGTGCGGACAAGAGTGTTGGCGGCGCCGACGGCGATGGCGCGGTTGGTGGCGCTGGAGGCGTAAGACAACGCGGCGCGCTTACCGGGCATGGTGACTGACAGGCCAACCCACTCAGGTCCTAGCGAGGACACTAGGCCGGGCAACTCCGCGTCCGTGCACTCGATGCGCGTGTACTCCCACGGCAAACCCAAAGCGGCGTAAGCGGCTCCGTGTAGGACCGGGGACAACGAGTGCTCGACGGGTGAACCGAGGACGGCTGCCCGTCGGTGGTCAGTAAGCGCCATTCCGTCCGGCCAGCGCGATGTTGGCGTTGTGTTCCTCAAGCGTGTTCGCGAAGCAGGAGGTGCCGTCCTTCTGGCAGCGCACGAAGAACAGCCACGTGCCGTCGGCGGGCTTCGCGGCGGCTTCGATGGCCTCTCGGGAGACGGAGGCGATCGGGGTGGGCGGCAGCCCCAGGTTGGCGTAGGTGTTGTACGGCCCCGCCTTGAGCCGGTCTTCGGGCTTCGTGCGGATCGCGGGGCGGTCGAGGACGTAGTTGACCGTGGAGTCGTATTCGAGCTTCATGGACTTCGCGAGCCGGTTGTAGGTGACTCGGGCGACCTTGGTGAAGTCGCCCGCGATGGCTTCGCGTTGGACCAGCGAGCCCATGACCAACACCTGGTACGGGGTGAAGCCGGTTGAATCGGCCAGGGCGGGCATACCGATGCTCTGCAGCCGCGCGGAGGAGTCGGCGATGAGACCCTTCAGCAGCTCCTCGGCCGTGGAGCCGGGTTTGACCTCGTAGACGTCCGGCATGATGATGCCTTCCAGGCGCCGCTTGGGCTCTGGGGACTTCGACGCGTCTGGCACCGCCCAGTCGGGGACGCCGAGAGCCGTAAGGTCGGCGGTTTCCACTACCTTGCGCAGGTCGTCAACGGCGACACAGGTGCTCTTACCGTTGAGCTGCGCGCAGGACGCCTTTGACAGCAGCGAGTACACGCCCGGCGTCACGGCGTTGCCGTTGACCACGTCGTCGAACTGGGTGCCCGCCTTGATCTGCAGGTTCCCCACGCGCGAAGTGGGGTTGACCATCTTGGCGACGGCGTCGGCTCCCGAGACCTTGGTGCGCATCACGTAGTAGCCCGGTTGCACTGACCGGATTTTCGACTCGGACTCGGCGGCGTCGACGAACGCGCGCGAGCTGGCCACCACGTCGGCGTCCTTGAGGTGGTTGGCGATGGTGCCGGTGGTGTCGCCGGGCTGGACCTCGAAGACGACGTCGGACTCCCCCGCGCCCGAGTAGTCGTCGTACCCGCCGATGCCCGCGATGGTGCGCAACCCGTACCAGACGCCCCCGGCGAGGATGGCCAGGACGATGGCACCGATGACGATGAGCCGGACGCGCCTCTTACTGCGTGACTTGCGCCTACCGGTGTCTTCTTCCTGCTCCTCGAACAGGTCGAGTTCGTCGCTCATGATTCCGCCTCCCGGGTTCGGGCGAGAGCCGCCGCGCGGGCGTCGAGCCACGACTGCAGGATCTCGACCGCCGCGGCCTGGTCGACGACCGCGCGCTGCCGTTTGCCCTTCACGCCGCGGTCGCTGAGCATCCGGGACGCGGACACCGTGGTCAACCGTTCGTCGGTGAGCCGGACGGGAACCGGGGAGATCCGGGTGGCGAGCGCGACGGCGTAGGCGTGCGCGGCCTCGGCGGCGGCGCCGTGTCGCGCGGCGAGCGTCCTCGGCAAACCCACCACCACCTCGACCACCTCGTACTCGGCGACGATCTCGGTGAGCCGGTCGATGTCGCTGCCCGACCGCTCGTCGCGGGACAGCGTAACCAGCGGAGAGGCGAGGATGGGAGTCGGATCGCTCACGGCGACGCCGACCCGGACGGAGCCGACGTCAACGCCGAGGCGGCGGCCCCGCCCCGGGTCGTCGGTCCCGGGGCGGTCCGGCCTGGGTTGCCCGGCCGGGCTCACGACCCGGCCAGCGCCTTGCGCAGAGCGGTCACCGCCTCGTCGACACCGGCCGGATTGGCGCCACCACCCTGGGCCATGTCCGGTTTGCCGCCGCCGCGCGCCTCGATGGCGGGGGCGAAGGCCGGGACGAGCTTGCCCGCGGCGAGCCCGTTGTCCCGCGCGGTCGAGGTTGTGGCAACGACAAAGTTCACCTTGTCGCCGTCCGTTGCAAACAGGGCCACTACGCCCGGTCGCGAACCGAGACGGTTGCGCACCTCGGTCGCGAGCGTGCGGAGGTCGTTGCCGCTAACGCCATCGGGGACCTTCAGGGCGACGAGGGCCGTGCCGTTAAGGTCCTCGGCCTTGCCGGCGAGGTCGCCCGCGGAAGACAGCAGTTGCCCGGCGCGCAGCTTCTCCAGTTCCTTCTCCGCGTTGCGCAGCCGGTCGACGAGGGCCTCTACGCGCGCGGGGACCTCGGCGTCGGGCACCTTGAGCATGGCGGCGAGGTTCTGCACCAGCGCGCGTTCCTTGGCCAAAAAGCGCATGGCTTCCATGCCCACGTACGCCTCAAGGCGTCGGTTGCCGGAGCCCACCGAGGACTCGCCGAGCAGCGTGATGGGCCCGATCTGCGACGAGTGCTCGACGTGCGTACCGCCGCACAGCTCACGCGACCAGGGGCCGCCGATCTCCACTACCCGGACGGTCTCGTCGTAGGTCTCACCGAAGAGGGCTACCGCCCCCAACTCCTGCGCCCCACCCATGTCTGTGTACACAACGCGCACGGGGAGGTCCTTGCGCACGGCGAGGTTGGAGACCTCTTCGATCTCGCTGCGGGTCTCCGCCGACAGGCCACCCGACCACGCGAAGTCGAGACGCAGGTAGCCCGGCTTGTTGTAAGAGCCGCTCTGAAGCGCTGTCGGGCCAAGCACCTCGCGCAGGGCGGCGTGCACGACGTGGGTACCCGAGTGGCCCTGTCGCGCGCCGATACGCCACTCGGCGTCGACCAGCGCCTCTACGTGCTGGCCCTCGACGATCTCGCCGCTACGCACGCGTACCTGGTGTACCCACAGCTTGCGGGCGACCTTCTGCACGTCGAGGACTTCCAGCTCCACACCGGGTCCGCTGATGGTGCCCGCGTCACTCTCCTGGCCGCCCGACTCCGCATAGAGCGGCGTGCGGTCCAGAACTACCTCGACGATCTCACCTTCGGAAGCACTACGAACGCGGGTGCCCTCGCGGACGAGACCGCGCACGGTGGCCTCGGCGCTCAGCGTCTCGTAGCCAAGGAACTCGGTGGGTCCCTGCGCCAAGAGGTCGCGGTAGACCGTCTGGTCGCCGTGGCCGGTCTTGCGGGACGCGGCGTCGGCCTTCGCGCGGGCGCGCTGCTCGGCCATGAGCTCCCGGAACCCGGTCTCGTCGACGGTGAGGCCCTTCTCGGCCGCCATCTCCAGGGTCAGGTCGATCGGGAAGCCGTAGGTGTCGTGCAACTGGAACGCCTTGTCGCCGGGCAGCTCAGCGCGGCCGTCGGCTTTGACCTCGTCGGCGGCCAGGTCGAAGATCTTGTTGCCGCTGGCGAGGGTGGCGAGGAAGGTCTCTTCCTCCTTGCGCATGACGGACTCGATGCGCGGGAAGTCGCTCGCCAGTTCGGGGTAAGAGGGCGACATGGTGTCGCGCACGACGGCGGCGAACTCGCCCAAGACGGGCTCATTCACGCCGAGGAGCCGGACAGACCTGACGATGCGGCGAAGCAGACGGCGCAAGACGTAGCCACGGGCCTCGTTGCCGGGGTTCACACCGTCGGCAATCAGCATCATGCCGCTGCGCGCGTGGTCCGCGATGACCCGGAAGCGCACGTCGTCGACAGTGCTACCGGAGCCGTAGCGGCGGCCGGACATCTCTTCGGCCTTACCGATGACAGGCCGCACCAGGTCGGTCTCGTACACGTTGTCGACACCCTGCAGGATGGTGGCTACGCGCTCGATGCCCATGCCGGTGTCGATGTTCTTCGTGGGCAGGGACCCGATCGGCTTGTGCCCTTCCTTCGGGCTCAGGTCGCCGCGCTCGTCCTGCATGAAGACGAGGTTCCAGATCTCCAGGTAGCGGTCCTCGTCGGCGACCGGGCCGCCGTCGCGTCCGTGCTCGGGGCCGCGGTCGTAGTAGATCTCCGAGCAAGGACCGCCGGGGCCGGGCACGCCCATGTCCCAGTAGTTGTCCTTGCCGTCGCGGCGCTGGATGCGCTCCTCGGGCAGACCCGCGACCTTGCGCCACAGGTCAAGAGCCTCGTCGTCGTCGTTGTAGACGGTGGCCCACAGGCGCTCGGGGTCGAGGCCGTAGCCGCCGTCGGCGGGGCTCTTGGTGATCAGCTCCCAGGCGAACTCGATGGCGCCCGCCTTGAAGTAGTCGCCGAAGGAGAAGTTGCCCGCCATCTGGAAGAACGTGTTGTGCCGGGTCGTCTTGCCGACCTCGTCGATGTCACCGGTGCGCACGCACTTCTGCACGCTGGTGGCCCGCGGGTACGGCGGCGGGACCTGGCCGAGGAAGTACGGCTTGAACTGGACCATGCCCGCGTTGACGAACAGCAGGTTGGGGTCCTCGAAGATCAGCGACGCGCTGGGCACCTGGGTGTGCCCGTTGCGCTTGAAGTGGTCCAGGAAGCGGTTGGAGATCTCGTGGGTCTGCACTGGAGGTCCTCGGGTGGTCTGGTGGACGGCGGGCCGAGACGGCGAACGGCGGAACGGGTCAGCCGTTCGCCCGGCGTGCTCGCACGCCGGGGGTGACCCCGGAGCGGCGCTCGACGGTGTCGGCCAGTTCCTCCTCGCGCTCGACCATGCCCGCGCGGACGTCGGCGCCGAACGAGCCGATGGCACCCGCCAGCTCGTGCACGGCGTCGCCGAGGTTCTCCGCGATGCCCGCGGGCGTGATGGCGTGCGCGGTCTGCTTGACCTTGCGGCTGAGGGCTATCCCGGCGGCGATGCCCACGCCGAGCCAGAACACCCGGCGGATCACGACTTCGCCCCGCGGCGCAGACGGCGCTTACCGCCACGCGTGTGCTTGCCCTCTGGGTCGGCCTTAGCCTTGCGGCGAGCCCTGATGGCCTTGCTGACGCCGTAAGAGAGCGCAGCGGCCTTGACCAGCGGTCCACCCAGGGTGGCGGTGAACACCGAGGTCAACGCCGAGACGTTGCCCGTGACGGCCTGAGCGTTCGCGGTGATCCCGTCGACCCGTTCGAGCTGGGTGTTGACGTGGCTGAGCGTGGTGTTGGCACCGAGGAACAGCGGGTCGCTGTTCTCGTGCGCCTTGCGGATGGCGATGGTGGCCTCGTCGAGCGTGCGGCCGAGCTTGGCCAGCACGATGCCCAGCAGCACAACCAGCAGTACGAACGCGCCTGCGGCCACCAGCGCGGCGATCTGCCCTGCTGTCACGAGCCCTCCTCATGGCCTGACCCCGGATTTGATCGGGGGCCAGGTTACCGTGCCGGTACGCGTGCCAGTGTGCGTGGTCAGGGCGCCGGGGGGCGACTCGGTTATTCCCCTCGGATGACCCTTCGCAGCTTCGGCACGCGGTCGGCCAAGTGCCGCTCCGAACCGCGTTGCGTGGGCTCGTAGTAGTCGCGATCGCGCAGGTTGTCGGGCGGGTACTGCTGGGTGAGAACGCCCTCGGGTACGTCGTGCGGGTAGCGGTACCCGGTGGCGTTACCGAGCTTCTTGGCACCGGCGTAGTGGCCGTCGCGCAGGTGCGGTGGCACCAGGCCCGCTCCCCCGGCGCGGACGTCGGCGAGTGCCGCGTCGATGGCGGTGCACACGGCGTTGGACTTGGGCGCGGTCGCGAGGTGGATGGTGGCCTGGGCGAGCGCGAGGCGGCCCTCGGGCATGCCGATCAACTGGACGGCCGACGCGGCGGCGACGGCCGCCTGGAGAGCGGTGGGGTCGGCCAGGCCGATGTCCTCGCTGGCGTGGACGACGAGGCGGCGGGCGATGAAGCGGGGGTCCTCGCCCGCCTCGATCATCCGGGCGAGGTAGTGCAGGGCTGCGTCGACGTCGGAGCCCCGGATGGACTTGATGAAGGCGGAGATGACGTCGTAGTGCTGGTCGCCTTGGCGGTCGTAGCGGACGGCGGCCTTGTCGACGGTGGCCTCGACGGTGGGGAGGTCGATGGTGCCGTCGTTGGCGGATAGCGCGGAGTCGGCGGCGGCCTCGAGAGCGGTAAGAGCGCGGCGGGCGTCTCCGCCTGCGAGACGGACTATGTGCGCCTCGGCATCGTCTTCGAGGGTGACTGTGCCATTTAGCCCACGCTCATCGGCGACCGCGCGGCGCACCAGAGCCTCTATGTCCGTATCGGTAAGGGGCTGGAGTTGCAGGACGAGGGAACGAGAGAGAAGAGGCGATACGACGGAGAAGAACGGGTTCTCCGTGGTAGCGGCAACGAGAAGGACAATTCGGTCCTCCACGGCGCCGAGTAGGGCGTCCTGCTGAGTGCGGGAAAATCTGTGAACCTCGTCGATGAACAAGACGGTGGACTCACCGGAGTGCGTTAGCCGCCGCCGGGCCTCATCGATGACGGCACGCACTTCCTTAACGCCCGCCGACAGCGCGGACAATGCCACAAACCGGCGGCCGATTGCGGACGACACCAAGGTCGCCAGGGTGGTTTTCCCGGTTCCCGGCGGCCCGTAAAGAAGAATGGAAGCCGGTGCGGCACCCTCGACGAGGCGACGCAGCGGGGCGCCGGGGCCGAGGAGGTGGTCCTGGCCGAGGACCTCGTCGAGGGTGGCGGGACGCATCCGAACCGCCAACGGGGCGTTCGCCGCCGCCTTGCGGACCGCGCTGTCCGAGGCGGGGGCGCCGAAGAGGTCGAACTCCTGTTCCACAGGGGCCGACGCTACCCGGTCAGGCGAGCGGGTCGAACCGCCCGCTCTTGGTCGTGGTGAGGAAGGTGGACCAGGTGGTGGGTACGAGAGAGAGGGCACCGGCCGGCCGGTTCTTGGTGTCCCTGACCCCGACCACGGTGCTGGTCAGGCGCACCTCGACACAGTTCTCCTCGGCCGCCGCGCTGCGACTGCTCTTGAACCAACCGGTGTCCATCGCCGCTCCTCCTAGCTGCTCTTGACTCCTTCGACCAGCGAACTCCACGTTGACGGGGTGACGCTCAGCACGCCGGCCCCACGGTTCTTGGTGTCCCGAACCCGCACGACGGTGTGGGTCAGGCGCACCTCAACGCAGTTAGCCTCGGCAGCGGCGCTCCGGCTGCTCTTGAACCAACCGGTGTCCATCGCTCCTCCTAGCCGCTCTTGATATCCGTGACCAACGCACTCCACGTCGCCGGGGCGACGCGCAACACGCCAGCCGCGCGGTTCTTCGTGTCCCGAACCCGCACGTCGGTGTCGGTCAGGCGCACCTCAACGCAGGTCTCGTCGGCCGCGCCGCTGCGGCTGCACTTGAACCAACCGGTGTCCATCTCGCCCCTTAGTTCATCTTGATGTCAGTGACCAACGCACTCCACGTTGCCGGGGCGACGCTCAGCACGCCAGACGTGCGGTTCTTCGTGTCCCGAACCCGCACAATGGTGTCGGTCAGGCGCACCTCAACGCAGGTCTCATTGGCTGCGCCGCTGTAGCTGCTCTTGAACCAACCCGTGTCCCGGACCTGGGCACCCATGCGTACTACTCCTTCGCGATTTGCTGGATCAACCGGCGGGACTCTTCCCGGCTCAATGCCGTCTCCCACAACCGGTAGAACGCACGCAGCATAGCCGTGGTCTCAGGTTCCCCGTCGTAATAAGTTGACGGACCGAGAACGGGTGACGAGTAGCCGATTGGTGCCCCACGCTCACCGAAGCCGAGGATGGTCAACCCGTAGCCACGCAGCGGATTGCCATATGCGTCTGCGCGCATGACACGGATGTTGAGATCGGGCAGTTTGTCAAGCAAGCCCAGCAGGTGGTTCAACTGTTCACGCATGATCTCAGGGGCGCCCATGTTGGCCCGAAGAGCGTCCTCGGTCACCACGAACCGCATGATGCGTCGGTCGCCGTCACGAAGAATCCGCGCTTGGCGATCCGTGCGGTACACCCACCGGTCTTCGCCTTGGGCATCTGCGGCTGCCCACCAGATGCCCTCAGCCTCCGCGAACAGCGCCTGAAGGTAGCCCGGCGACTGCAGGAGCCCGGGGATAACACCTGTGTCGTAAACGTTGATCTCGACCGCGCTGGCTTCCAGATCAGCGAACCGCCGATAAGCATCAGGCAAATTGTCTACATGGATTCGTCGTTGCTGTCGACGACGGGCCTGAGCGCCTAGCTCCAGGGCTGTTGCTCGCTCATCACCGACGACACTGTAGTAGTCGAGGAGCTTTTCGAGATCCTCTTGGCTGGCTGTGGCGGTTCCGTCTTCCAACTGGACGACCCGTGAGCGGACCTTGCCCAGGGCGTCGGCGGCCGACTGCTGGGTCTTACCCGCGTGCTCCCGCAACCGGCGGAGTACCAAGCCGAGTTGCCTGCGTTCGAATGTAGGCCGTGCGTGGCCCATTGCCCACTCCCCTGGTTCACCCGATCGTGCGTCTACCGTAAGCCCGACAGTCTCCCTATCGTTCAGCATGACAGTCGGGCTTGAGACCCGAGCGGCACGCAGAACCGGAGACGGCAACCCCATGGCACTTTTCACCCAACCAGGTGTGTCCGTCGAGACCTGGGTCGACCTGGCGCACGACGTCCCGATGCGGATGGACGCGTCCGGGGTCGACCAGGCCACCCTCCACTTCGGACAGGGCGACGAGTACAGCATGACCATGAACCGGGCCAACCTCACCCAGTTGGTGGACCTCGCCACCCAGGCCATCGCCGCGCTGGACGCGGCTTGACCCCGGCGGGGCCGTGACCAGTAGCCCCTGGCCACGGCCCGGCCGAAACTATCAGCAACCCCGAATGCGGTGAACCCAACCCCTCGAGCCGTCCCGGGTGACCACGTCAGTGACTTGTGATGCACAGCCGTGACCAGTGCGGGGTGCCGCAAATGGCAGCCGGGTCGGTGTTCGGCGATCGACGGGGGACGTCAGCGAGGGGTGGTGGCGGGAAAGCGCGACGGACAAAGCGTGACCGGGGGCTGGGGTCGGACAACACGGGGTAAACATCGCTCGACGGGGCGTCGGGGAAGGGGCGGGCGCCGCTAGCGTGGCGGCACTTCGGCATGCGGAGGGGTCGTGGACGACTTTCCCCTGGGACTTGTGCTCACCCTGGCCGGCGTGGCGGTGTCGCTGCTGGCTTTCTGCTGGGAGTTCCTGTTCATCCGGCGCAAACGGATCGGGTACCGGGTTCAACTGGACACCAGGATCCAGGCGGACGACAACGGTCAGACCGAGGTGAATCCCGGGGCGTTGCGGCAACTGGACTTCGGTGACCACGGGACCAGGCTCATTGATCCGACCCTGGTTCTGCTGCGGCTGGAGAACGCGGGGTCGACGAACATCGACCTGGACGACTACGCGGCCCGGGAAGGTGCCGACGTCGGTTTGCAGGTCCAGTTCCCGGGCCGCCGGGTCGTGGACAAGGCCATCACCGAAACCAGCGACCCGCACCTGGACCAATTCTTCGGCGCCGACTCCGGGCTCGGCCACCACGGCGACACGATTCGCCTGCCCAGGGTGCCGCTGAACCGGAAAGCGCACTACAAGGTGCTCGCCGTGCTGGAGCGGGACGGGCCGAACCCGGGGCGGGAATACCCGGAGCCGGTGCTGATCGGCGCCATCAAGGGCGGGGTCCGCAGTGGACGGCCGGTCAAGACCAGCAGCCAGACCGGGGCGTCGGCGTGGACGTGGTTGCTGGTTGCGTCACTGGCGGTGGCTCTGGTCGCGTTCGGACTGGACACCTGGTTGCTACCGCCTGACCCGTTGGGGTGCACGAGCGGGAACCTGGTCATCACCGGTTCGACGGCGTTCGAGAACATCCTGCAAGAGTCGATGGACGGCTACACGAGCACCTGCAGCCACGCGGAAGTGGTCCGCGATACGCGCAACAGTGCCGACGGCATTTTGAACCTGAACAAGATCGCCGAATCGGGCCTGCCAGACAAGACCAAGGACTACATCGTTTTCAGCGACGGGACAACCAGCTCGGGATCAGACAGGATAAAGGGCAGGCCAGTCGCCCTTGTGTCATTCAGCATTGTCGTCAACCCCGAGGCCACCGTACCCGACCTGAGCCTGCAAAACATCAAGGACCTGTTCAGCGGCAAAATCAAAAACTGGACGGAACTGGGTGGGGCGAACCTGCCGGTGCGGCTGGTCGGCCGAACGGGTGGGTCTGGCAGCAGGAAGGCGTTCGAGCAAGCACTCGACGGAGACGAGGGGGTGATGAACTCGGAGAACTGCAGGGACCTCAACCACTCGCTGCCCAGCGACCCGAATCGGGTGCGCCTGTGCGAACGATCCACGACCGAACTCCTGCTGGACGCCGTGGCGACCACGCCAGGAGCCATCGGCTACAGCGAGACGAACAAGGCGAGGGGGCACACGGGCGTGCACACAATCCTCATCTCCAGTGGCCGGTCCAGCCTGAACAACGTCAGCAAGGACGGGTTCTTCTGGGCGACCGAATACGCGTACACCATCGGCGAACCACCTGTCGGCTCGCCGGTCGCCGGGTTCCTGAACTACCTCACCGAGAGTGTCGGCAAGCAGGCCATCCGCGTAGGCGGGGCCAAGCCCTGCGCGGACCTCACCAGGGCAACCGAGTGCGTGCCCGACTGAGGATCAGCCCGCCCAGTTGCCCGCGACGAACAGCAGGTAGATGGCTGCCTGGACGAGCGTCGTCGCGTACATCCAGATCTGCAGGGCCGGGCGCAGGGGGCGGTGGCGTTGGGATGCCAGGACCATGGCGACGTAGATGACCACGCAGGGCAGCAGGTAGCGGTGGACCGAGACCACGTTGCTGTTGAAGGTGAACATCACGAAGGACGCCAGGCCGAAGAGGGCCAGCGGGATGCCGTCCTTGCGCAGGGCCACGAACGTGTAGACCGAGCTGGCGAACAGGACCACCAAGCCGACCACCGGCAGGAGGTGGCTCAGGAGCTGCCATGTGTTGGGCTTGCCGGTGAGCAACGCGTCCCAGGAGATCGAGACCTCTTTGCCGAACGTCCCCACGAAGTTGGGGTTGGCGACGTGGTAGGCCCAGGTCTTGACCGTGTCGTACGCGTGGAACATGCCGAGGGCGTCGCCGGTCATGATCTTCAGCAGCACGGCGTACGCGGCGAAACCGGCGAAGGCGGCGGGGAACCACAGCAGGTGCCAGGACAGCAGGCCGCGCAGGCGCCAGTCCTTGGCGCGCCAGAACTCCAGGAAGCACAGGCCGATGAACAGCACGGCCGTGATCCGGGTGGCGGTGAGGGGCATCAGGACCAGGCCCATCAGCACCCACTGGCGGCGGAGGGCGAACGAGTAGGCCCAGAAGCCGAGGGCGCAGAACACGGCCTCCGTGTAGAAGGCGTGCATGAAGAACGCGGTGGGGGCCGTCAGGAACGCGGCGACGACCAGCCAGGCGGCTTGCTCGCCCGCGACGAAGTGGCGGGCGATGCGCAACAGGGCCCAGGCGGCCAACCAGGACGCGACGAAGTTGACGAACATGCCCGCGGCGAGGAAGCCGACCTTGCCGAAGGTCACGGTCTGCACGAGCCAGAGGCAGAACGGGAAGAACGGGTAGAACGCGGGGGTCCACGGGGTCGCGGGGTCGTTGTACGCGCCGTGGGTGATGTTGAGGTAGTTCTCGCTGTCCCAGCGGAAGGTGTGCGACAGCAGGCTCGGGTCGGCGCCGAGGATCTTGACCGGGTAGCCCTCGCCGACGGGCATCGAGCCCTGGAACAGCACAGCCACCGCGATCAGCACGGCGTGCCAGGCGAAGACGACCAGCAGGGTGCCCACCCAGTCGGACGCCAGCACGGCGCGCAGGCGGGACGGAGCCGGGCTCGGGTCCGCGGGGTGCGAGTCCGGGTGCCGCGGCGCGGCGGTCGGCGACGGGGCCGTCGTCACGTCGGTCATGCGGTTGCTTCCTTGGCTCTGAAGACGACCCTGCTGTACAGGACGTAGTTCCAGGCGAGGCCGAACGCGACGGCGACGAGCTTGGGGCCGACGGTGGCGACGATGTGGTTGGCCCCGTCGAACGCGCCGGACACCAGCGCGATCACCACCGGCTGCACGACCCACAGGCCGAACGCGGTGACGAGGAAGAACAGGATCGCCTGGGTGCGGGTGTTGCCCGCGGTGGCGCGGAAGGTGAACGAGCGGTTCAGCGTGAAGCTGCAGACCATGCCCGCCGACGTCGACAGCGTGTTCGCGACCAGCAGCGGCAGCCCGGCCAGCGTCAGCAGCGTGTAGCCGACCAGGTCGATGAGCGTGTTGGCGATGCCGACCAGGCCGAACCGGATCTTCGTCGCGAGCTCGGCCTTCACGGGACGTAGCTCTCGCGGCTCGCGTCGTCGCGCGTGCGGAGACCAGTGCGCACGGCACCCACCGTGTACAACGGTCTACCTTGCGTCTGCGCGTACGTGCGGCCGACGTAGCTACCCAGGACGCCGAGCATGCTGATCTGGATGCCACCCAGGAAGAACATGCCCACGGTGATGAAGGCCCATCCCGGCACGGCCGTCTCCGGCGCGAACAGCTTCACGGCGGCGACATAGAGGATGCCGAGGAAGCTGAGGAACGAGATCAGGTAGCCCATACGGCTGATGAGCTTGAGCGGCGCCACGGAGAACCCGAGGATGCCGTCGGCGGCGAAGCGCAGCATCTTGCTCAGCGGGTAGCCGGTCTGGCCCGCGTGCCGCTCGTCGCGGTCGAACAGGACACCGGTCTGGCGGAAACCGATGGAGCTGACCAGGCCGCGCAGGAACCGGTCGCGCTCGCGGAAGCGGCGCAGCTCGTCGACGACCTTGCGGTCGATCAGCCGGAAGTCGCCGGTGTTCGGCGGGATGTCGATCGAGGCGACCTTGCGCAGGAACCAGTAGAAGGCGCTCGCGGTGAACTTCTTGAACGCGGAGTCCTGCCGGGACCGCCGCTGCGCGTAGACGACCTCGTAGCCCTGCTCCCACTTCTCGATCAGCTCCAGGCTGACCCGGGGCGGGTCCTGCAGGTCGCTGTCCATGATGATCACCGCGTCCGCGTCCACCGCGTCGAGACCGGCGGTGACGGCCATCTGGTGGCCGAAGTTGCGGGCGAGCTCGATGACGGTCACCCGGTCGTCGGCGTCGGCGACGGCGTGCAGGTGCGCGACCGAGTCGTCCTTGCTGCCGTCGTCGATGTAGATGAACGAGACGTCGTACCGCTCGACGAGCGGCTTGGTGACCTCGGTCACCATGCGGTGCAGCAGGTCGATGTTCCCGGCCTCGTTGTAGATCGGGAAGACGTAGGCGATCGTCCGCCTGCCGTTGTCGGTGGTCACCCCAGCGTTCCTTTGCGTAGTGACACGGGACGCAAGTTCCCCCGAACGCGTCCCACAGGAATCTGCCAGGACTATACGCATACGTTGTGTAGACCAAACCCCCGGATCTGGCGGATCACCTCACTCGGGTGAGTGACACACGAACCACAAAGGGCCCATCCCGGGTGGGGATGGGCCCTCGGCCGTCGGCGCTCAGCCGGTGATGGAGTCGCGGATGAAGGCCGCCACCCGGCTGACGCCCTCGACGATGGTCGCCGGGTCGAGCGCGCTGCAGGACAGGCGGAGCTGGTGGTCACCCGCGTTGTCGTGGTGGAAGTAGGACATCGGGGTCCACAGGACCCCGTACTCGCCCGCCGCGCGGTGCAGGGCCAGGTCGTCGGCGACGAAGGGGACCGTGACGACCAGGAAGAAGCCACCCTCCGGCGAGTTCCACGAGATGCCGAGGGCAGCCCGGACGTCCGCCGGGAACTGCCGGTCCAGTTCGTCCAGGACGGTCTGCAGGTTGTCCCGGTAGAACGCGATGGCCTGGGCGTTGGCGTCGCGCAGGCGGCAGTTCGCCGCGACGAGCATGCCGCCGATCGCCGCCTGGCTCAGCGCCGCCGTGTTGACCGTGGTCATGCTCTTGATCTTGGACAGGCTGTCCGCCAGCGGCGCCACCGTGCCGTCGAGCGCGGCCACCGGCTGGTCGGCCAGCACGTAGCCGACGCGGGCGCCGGGGAAACCGGTCTTGGCGAAGGAGCCCAGGTAGATGACCCGGTGGGCCCGGTCGAGGGCCTTGAGGGTCGGCTTCGGGGTGCCCTCGCGGAGGAAGAAGCCGTACGGGTTGTCCTCCAGCAGCAGCAGGTCCTCGGACTCGGCGACGGCCAGCAGACCCTCGCGGGCGTCCAGGGTCATGCTCGAACCGGACGGGTTGGCGAAGTCGGGGACCAGGTACATCGCGCGTGGCCGCTTGCCCTGCGCCCTGACCTCGGCGGCGGCCGCGGCGACGAGGGCGGGGTCGACGCCGTTCGGGCCCTCCGGCACGGGGTGGATGGCGACGTCGAGCACCTTCGCCGTGCCGGTGATGCCGACGTAGCAGGGGGAGCTGACCAGCAGCACGTCGTCCGGGCCGGTGAACAGGGCGCGCAGGACGAGCAGCATGCCCTCCTGGCAGCCGACCGTCACGACCACGTCGCGGGGGGAGACCTCGATTCCCTCGTCGTTCGAGACGGTTCGGGCGATGAGGTCGTGGATGTGCCCGTTGGTGCGGCCGTACTGGAAGATGTTGGTGCGGACCTGGGACGGCGTGAAGCCCCGGTCGTCCTCCAGGTACTTGATGTAGGTCTTGAGGTAGTCGAAGACCTGCTCGGTCTCGAAGAAGCCCTCGTACGGCCGCCCGGGGGCGAACGAGATGGCGTCCGGGAACCGGCCGACGACCTCGTTGAGGAAGTTCATCGACTCCATGTCCGGATCGGTGACGCTGCCGTGGAGGTCGGCCGCCTGCAGCAGCACCCCCGGCAAGGCCTCTACTGACACGCCTGCACCCCTGTCTGTCGGGTCAACCTCGGTCGGAACCACACGCGGGAAACCACACAGATTCCCGCATAGCTACAGGAATTTCCGCAAGTATGCGGCTGCTTCTTCCTGGGCCCGAGCGCCGTCGTCCAGGTCGCCCGCCATCGCGAAGAAGCCGTGGATCATGCCGTCGTACCGGCTGAGCTCGACCGGGACCCCGGCCGCGGCGAGCTTGGCGGCGTACGCCTCGCCCTGGTCGCGCAGCGGGTCGTACTCGGCGGTGATCACCAGGGCGGACGGCAGACCGGTGTGGTCGGTGGCGCGCAGCGGTGACACCCGCGGGTCGAGGCCCTCGGTCGGGGCGTCGCCGAGGTAGTGGCTCCAGTACCAGGCCACCGAGCGGTTGTTGAAGAACGCCGAGTCGGTGTTCTCGGCCATCGAGCCGGTCGACGCGGTGTAGTCCGTGTTCGGGTACACGAGCAGTTGGCACTTAAGAGCCGGACCCTGCCTGTCGCGCGCCATGAGGGAGATCACCGCGGCCAGGTTGCCGCCCGCGCTGTCCCCACCGACCGCGATTCGCGTGACGTCCGCGCCGTAAGAGGCACCGTTCGCCGCGAACCACTCGACCGCGCCGTAGCAGTCCTCAAGCGCGGCGGGGAACCGGTGCTCCGGTGCCAACCGGTAGCCGACACCGACGACGAGACACCCGACCGCGTTGGCCAGACGGCGGCAGATGGCGTCCGCCGTGTCGATCGTGCCGAGGGTCCAACCGCCGCCGAAGAAGTAGAACAGGACCGGCAGCGGGCCCTCGGCCTCCGGCCGGTAGATCCGCAGCGGGACCTCCCCGTCCGGACCGGGGTAGGACAGGTCGACCACCGAGCCGACCGGTTCCGGGGTGCCGCCCGCGGCCTGGATGGAGGCCAGATCGTCGGCGCGGGCCTGCTCAAGGGACAGCGTGTACAGCGGCGGGGTGTCCTGGGCGACGCGGCGCTCGCGCATGGCCGCGACCTGGGGGTGCAGTGGCATGGTCGTAGTCCTAGCCGAGATCAGGCACCCATGGCCAGGCCCATGGCGTGCACGCCGCCATCGACCATGAGCACCGATGCGGTGGTGGCGGGCAACAGGTCGGTGAACAGCGCGCACACCGAGGTGGCGACCGGCTTGGCGTCGTGCGGGTCCCAGCCGAGTGGCGCGTGCGAGTCCCAGTCGGCCTTGAGCTGGGCGAACCCCGGGATCGACACGGCGGCCTTGGTCCGGACCGGACCCGAGCAGACCAGGTTGACCCGGATCCCCTTCGGACCCAGCTCGCGCGCCAGGTAGCGGGTGACGGCCTCCAGACCGGCCTTCGCCACGCCCATCCAGTTGTACGTCGGCCAAGCGACTCGACCGTCGAACCCGAGGCCGACCACCGACGACCCCGGGCCGAGCAGCGGCAGGCAGGCCGAGACGAGCGCGCTGAACGAGTACGTCGACACGTGCACCGCGGTGGACACGTCCTCCCACGGCGCCTTGCTGAACTCACCACCCAGGCAGGTGGGCGGGGCGAACGCGATCGCGTGCAGCACCCCGTCCAACCCGTCCACATGCGCGCGGACCTTGTCCGCCAGCCCGGCGAGCTGGGTGTCGTCGGTGACGTCCAGCTCGATGACCGGCACGTCCGGCCCGAGTCGCTTGGCCAGCCGCTCCACGAGCGACATCCGCCCGTAGCCGGTCAGCACCACCCGGGCGCCCTGCTCGGTGGCGTACTTGGCCACCTCGAAGGCGATCGAGGAGTCGGTGATCACCCCGGTGATCAGCAGTCGCTTGCCGTCGAGCAGTCCGGGCACCTCAGGTCCTCCACGTATGCGGTCTTTGCCAGTGGGTCGGTGGGTCAGGTTGAGCGGGCCGGGCCGAGGAGCGACAGGTGCGTCGCGCGCCACCGGTCGGTCCACGGCTCGGGGCGGAAGGTCTCCGCGTTGAGCTTCACCACCGCGCGCAGGCCGCTCGCGTGCAGTTGGCCCTGCGGGCCGAGGCAGCGGAAGCCGTAGCGCAGGCTGGTGGTGCCCAGGTGGTCGAGCCACAGGTCCACGTCCAGCGGACCCGACCCGGCGTACGGGGCGGCCAGGTCGACCTCGAACCGGCGGACCACGTGGAACTTGTCCGGGTTGTTCTCGATCGACGCTTCCCAGAAGAAGCCGTTGCCCTCGAAGAACCGGGCCGTGGCGCGCTCGACGTGCACGGCGTAGCGGGTGTTGTGCAGGAAGCCCATCGCGTCCAGCTCGTCGAAGAACACGTGGCTGGTGTAGCGGAAGGTGCCCTGCTTGGCGGAGTCCGGTGCTCCACTGTGGACGATAGCCTCGGTCATGGGCTCAACCTAGCACTGTCGTGCGCTCTCTTTGTCCGGTTCACCCGGTCGCCACCGCCTCGCGCGCGGCAGCCGGGGCGGCCGCGAAACCCAGGCAGGTCAACGAGATCGCGTCCGCGTCGCCCAGGGTCACCGAGTTCACGCCCGGCCGGATGCCCGCCGCGGTCACCCAGTGCACCGACTCGGTCGGCACGCCCAGGGCGAACCGGCGCGGGTGCGGGTGGTCGTCGACGTCGATGACGTGGTACGGCCGCTTGGTGACGGCGAGGCCGCGGGTCTCGTACGAGCCGCCGTCCGCGGACGGGACCCGGTGCGGCCTGCACTGGCCGGTGGCCAGCATCCGCGCCAGCAGCGGGTCCGCGGTGCGGCGCAGGTCGATCTCCTGCAGCCGCGCCTCGATGAGCACCTCGGCCCGGACCACCGACCCGGGCACCGCGGGCGACTCCAGCAGGAACCCCGGCTCGTCGTGGTCGACCCGCACCCGCACGTCCGGCCCCATCACCTGCAGCACACCGGCCTCGATCAGCGCGACCGTCTGCTCGATGCGCGCCGCGGGCGGCCCGATGGACAGGAAGGCGTTGAGCGGCGTGTAGTGCCGGTCGAGGTGGTCCCGGTGCGACTGTCCACTGAGGCCGTTGTGGTCGACGACCAGTCGGATCTCGTTGCGCAGGTCGCGCAGCACGTCCAGCGCGGCCTTCAACGGGTTGGTGACGTTGCCCGCGCGGGCGTCGTCCGCGTCGCGGCCGAGGTAGGCCAACAACCACGCCTGGAAACCGGCCTGGTCGGTGAAGACCTGGCCGCGGTACGGGGTGGCGATGCGGTCCCAGTCCCAGCGGTCGGTCGCCGGGACGTCGAACTCGTCGAGCAGCGCCGCCTCGGCCGGGTCGCCCCACGCGTGGTCGAGGTAGCGGTCGCGGAACCGGGCGGCGACGCACTGGCAGTCGCGCCGGGTCAACAGCGCCGAGTAGTAGACCGTCTCGGCTTCCTTGGCGATCAACGGCCACAGCTCGGCGCGGAAGTCGATCCCGGTTCCGGCGGCCGCCCGCGCCCGCAGCCCGGCGATCACCTCGGGCGTGATCACCAGCGGGTCGTGCCTGCCGGACGGGCCCTTCTCGTTCTCGCCCCGCGCGTGGTAGGGGATGCCGCGCCGGGAACCCGCGTACAGCTTGGGTTCGCGGCCCGACGGGTGGTACACGAGCTTGCCGTCCACGCGCTCGAACCGCCCACCGCGGCCGAGCGTGAACAGGGCGATGTGGTCGAAGAAGTTCAACCCGAGGCCGCGCAGCGCCACGGCGGTACCGGGGTGGATGGCGGCGACGTCCACATCGGCCGGGTTGGACGGCAGCAGGTAGGTCAGGCCGTGTTCGGCGGCGTACCCGGCCAACGCCCGCTCGCCCTCGCTCGGGCGCACCGGCACGTGCCCCTGGGCCAGGACGACGGCGGCCAGGCAGTCGAGCCGGGTCCCGTCCTCCAACAACACGGTCTGCAGGCCGTCGGCGGTGCCGGTGGCGTCCTCAAGGGACACCGCCCGCGAGCGGTGCACCTCCACCCGCACCGTTCCCGGTGACTGCCGGACGACCCGGCGGAACACCCACTTCAGGTAGTGGCCGTAGAAGGCGCGCGACGGGTAGTCGTCGGGCCCCAGCGTGCGGGCCTGGGTCAGCACCTCGGGCGGGTAGCCCTCGCCGCCGCCCATCAGCACCAGGAACCGGGCCCACTCGTACAGGCTCGGTCCCTCCTCCAGCCGACCGGCCATGTCCACGCTGCCGTCGGTGAACATCGACACCTGGGAGGCGACGGTGTTGAGCAGCAGGTGGTTGTCCTGGCTGGTCCGCCACACCGCCCCGGCGCCGGGGTGGTGCGGGTCCACCACGTGGACGGTGAGCTCCACACGGGGGAAGTCCTTGGCGTTGGCGCAGATCCGTTCCAGCACCGACAGGCCGCGCGGGCCCATGCCGACCACGCACACGGCAATCCGACCGGTGCGGGACGGGTCAACACTCACAGCCATCTCGTTCCTCTCGCCGGGGCGTCCGCCCACGTGATGGGGTCAGTCCTGCCAGGTGACCGGGCAGTACTCGGGGTCGGCGTAGTCGGGCGTGCCCGCGGCCGTCTTGCGCACCAGGAAGTCGTGGTTGTAGTTGACCTGCTTGCCGTCCGAGGTGCGGAAGTCCCGGTAGGCGTTGGCGCCGTCCTGCAGGTGCAGCGAGATCGCCCGGCGCGGCCGGTCGCTGATGTTGGCGCCGGAGCCGTGGTAGGTGCGGCAGTGGTGGAAGCTCACGTGCCCCTTGGGGATCTCCATCGGGATCTTCTTCACCTCGACGCCGTTGAACTCGGCGTTCTCCTGCAGCATCTCGTCGAGCTCGGAGTTGTCCCGGTCGGCGAAGTGCCGGTTGGTCGTGTCGTTGTCGCCGATCTCCTTCCACACGTGGCTGCCGTCGACCATGGTGATGGTGCCCATGTCCTCGGTGCAGTCGTGGAAGGGGATGAACGCGGTCAGCATCGACGTCGAGGTCGAGGTCGACCAGTAGTGCTTGTCGAAGTGCCACGGCACGATGTTGCTGACCTCGTCCGGCTTCGGCTGCTTGTAGATCAGCGTCGACTGGAAGATCCGGATCTGGTCGGCCTCGGCCAGCCGCGCGGCGACCGCGCCGAGCAGCGGCTTGCGCAGGATCGCGCCGATCGTGTCGTCCTCGTAGTGGACGTAGTCGTTGTGCCGCTGGACATCGCCCTTCTCGGGGGTCCAGTAGGCCAGCCGCGCCGGGTGCGACGGCAGCCTGCGGTCGCGGTGGCCGCCGTAGTACGCCTCGCTCGCGGCGAGGAGGGTGTCGATCTCCTCGTCGGTGAACACCTTCTTGCTCAGGTACCAGCCGTGCTCGGCGTAGAAGGCGACCTCTTCGTCGGTGGGCAGTAACGCCCGCTCCGCCTCGGTCAGCTCGAACGGCTGAAGTTGCGTGGTCACGCTCGTGATCCCTTTCCCCGGTCCGCCCGGTGGGGCGTTGTTGCCTGTGGTTGTGCCCTGTGGTGGGAGCGTCAGCCCGCGTTGGCGGGGCTTTCCGATGCGCGCAGCACGGCCTCGTAGAGGGCGCGGATGTTGCCGCTGCCGAACGTCTTGGCGCCGTGCCGGTCGATGACCTCCAGGAAGTAGGTGCCCCTGGCGTGGATGGAGCGGGTGAAGATCTGGAACACCTCGCCCCAGTGGTCCCGGTCGACCAGCACGTTGGTGCGGCGCAACGCCTCGACGCCCAGGTCGACCCGACCCAGCCGCTCCTGCAGCGCGTCGTAGTAGCTGGCCGGGGTGGACAGGAACTGCACGCCGCGGTCGGCGAAGGTCTCCACCGAGCCGACGATGTCGTCGGTGAGGAACGCCAGGTGCTGCACGCCGGCGCCGTCGTGGCGGGCCAGGAAGTCGTCGATCTGACCCGGGCGGCGCGAGCTGTCCGGCTCGATCAGGGTGAAGGTGACCGTGGTGGACTTGCTCTGCACCACCTTGGAGTCCATCGCCTGGTCGCCGATCTCGATGTACTCCTCGAAGATCTGGTCGAAGTCGAAGACATCTCGGTAGAACTGCACGGTCTCGGTCAGCGTGCCCGCGGGCAGGCAGACGGCGATGTGGTCGACGACGTCGAGCAGGTTGTCGCCGTCCTCAACGTCCTGGGTCAGCATGCCGATGACGCCGGGCAGGAACTCGTCGCGCGCGCCGTGCCGCTCGATGAGGCGGTGCCGCACGTCGCCGAAGCCGATCACCTCGGCGATGACCACGGTGGTCTCGCCGTCGGTGAAGGTCTTGGGCTCGGCGACCGAGGTGGCGCCCCGGCTGATCGCCTGCTCGTAGGCGGCCTTCGCGTCCTCGACGGTGAACGCCAGGCTGGAAACACCATCGCCGTGGCGAGCGACGTACTGGGCGGCGGCGCTGCGCGGGTTGAGACCCGAGGTGAGCAGGAGCTGTATTCGACCGTGCCGCAGCAGCAGCGACCGGTCGTCGGGCAAGCTCGTCTCCGGCCCGCCCTGGCCCGCGACCCGGAAACCGAGCGCGGTGCACAGGTAGAACGCGGACTGCTGCACGTCACCCACGTACAGTTCCACGTGGTCGATGTCCTGGATATCCATTATCTCCCCCTCCGGGAAACAGACCTCACATGGTTGATCACAGGTTTACGGCACCGGAAACAAACGTGACCGAATCGCGCGGCCACGCTCAGGTCGGTAGTGGAGTGGACCGAATTCCCAGCACTGGAACATGTTTACCACAATTGCGTGATCATTGGTCCATAACCGCGTGGAACCGACACACATCACCACCGGTGCGGACGCAGGAGACCCGCTTGTCACGGACGGTGACGCCCATTCCCTGGAACCAGCCCTCGCGCATCTGCGGGCACGGGCACTCGTAGCCGTCGAGCGCGCGGGCGGCCTGCAACATCTTCAACGAGTAGTTCTTGGTGATGACGCTCTCCCACTCGTTGTCCCCGGTGACCTCGTGCTCGGCGCTCATCATCGCCTCGGTCCAGGAGATCTTCGGCACGGCGTCGAACCACTTGACGAACTCCTCGACCGACATGGCGGTGAAGTCGACCCCGTGCTGGTGGCGGTACCAGCGGCCGATCCGGCGGAACACGAACCGGATGGCCTCCGCGTTGATCTCGTTGGCCGCCTCCTGGCCGAACCTGCGCAGCACCCCCTGGTACCAGCGGGCGTCGTGCAGCCACCAGAACTCGTGCAGCGGCGGATCGTCCGGAAAACCGTGCGCGGAATCACCCGAATCGGAATCCACACCATTTCCGGCAATTCCGCATGCGCCATTCAGCTCAGCGCCCGACCGGTCTTTGTCGACTTCCGTGCCAGCCATGTCGGCGTCCCTTCCCCCCGGAATGTGACTGCTCCGCTCAGCCGAACCGCCGCGCCCGGCTGCTCGCCGGTGCCAGCGCCAGGCTGATGTTGTGCCCGCCGAACCCGAACGAGTTCGACAGCGCCACCGAAATCGGACCCTGCCGCGGCTTGTCGACGATGTGGTCGAGTTCGCACTTCGGGTCGACGTCGAGCAGGTTGTGCGTCGGCGGCAGGGTGGCCTTGGCGATCGCGATGGCGGTGACCGCCGCCTCGATCGCGCCCGCCGCGGCCAGCGAGTGCCCGATCACCGACTTGGTCGCGCTGACCGCGGGCGCGTGGTCGCCGAACACGTCGTGCACGGCCTTGGTCTCGGCGGCGTCGCCGCGCTTGGTGCTGGTGCCGTGCGCGTTGATGTAGTCCACATCGGACGGTGTGAGCCCGGCGTCGGCGACCGCCCGGCGCATCGCCTCGGCCGCGCCCTCACCGTCGGCGCGCGGCGCGGTCAGGTGGTGCGCGTCGGTCGTGCCGCCCCAGCCGATCAGGTCCGCGTACCCGGCGACACCGCGGGCGTCGGCGTGCTCGGCGCTCTCCAGCACCACCACGCAGGAGCCCTCGCTGAGCACGAAACCGTTGCGGCCCTTGTCGAACGGGCGGCTCGCCTGGGCCGGGTCGGCCCAGCCGTTGGCGGTGGCGCGGGCGTTGACGAACCCGGTGGCGATGCTCGGGTGCAGCGGCGCGTCGGTGCCGCCGCAGACCACCACGTCCGCCTCGCCGCCGCGGATGAGCCGCAGCCCCTCCGCGATGGACTGGGCACCGGCGGCGCACGCGGTCGCGATGGCCGCCGAGTAGCCGCGCAGGCCGAACCGCAGCGCGATCCGCGCGGCCGCCATGTTCGGCAGGATGCCGGGGATCATGTACGGGCTGATCCCGGTGCGGCCCTTGGCCCGGCGGGCGGACGCCTGGTCCTCGTAGGTGAGCAGGCCACCGCCACCGCTGGAGACCACAGTCGCGATCCGGTGCGGGTCGGCGTTCTCCCCCGGCACCAGGCCCGCGTCGGCCACGGCGTCGTCGGCGGCGGCCAGCGCGAGCAGGACGTAGCGGTCCAGGCACGGGTCGGCCCGGTCGTACAGCTCAGCCGGGTCGACGTCCGGGGCGACACCGGCGTTCTCGATCCAGGTGGCCACCACGTGGTCGCGCGGCGGGGTGACGATGCCGGACCGGCCCTCGCACTGCGCGTCGAACGTGGCGGTCAGCCCCCGGCCCGCGGGGGTGATCATCCCGATGCCGGTGATGACCACCGCTCGGCGAGTCGAGCGCATGGTTTCAGTGCGGCGTTCGATATTCACGTGGTCACCGGCTCTACCTGGGCGGCGGACCGCAGGCGGTCGGCGTGCTGCTGGCGGAGGACGACCTTGCGCACCTTGCCGGTCGGGCCGTGCGGGATGTCCTCCTCGTTCACCACGATGACCTCGCGGACGGTCGCGGCGACGTACTCGGGCAGCGACCGCTTCACCGACTCGGTGCGGTCGACCGAGGCGTCGGCGCCCGCGTTCAGGGTCAGCAGGATCGCGCTGGCCACCTGACCGTCGTCGTCCTTGACCGCGACGACGACGCAGTCGAGCACGTCGGAGTTCGCGGCGAGGACCCGCTCCTCGGACTGCGCGGTGTAGAGGCGCTTGCCCGAACCGAGGTCGATCGCGTCGACCGCGCGGTCGACGTGGTAGTAGAAGCCCTCGGCGTCGCGGTAGGCCAGGTCACCGGTGAGGAAGTAGCCCGCGAGGCGGCTGCGGTAGGTGGTGACCGAGTCGTTCCAGTAGCCCGGGGCCAGCGTTGGCGACCGCACACCGAGCTGGCCGACCTCGCCGACGGGCAGCTTGTCGCCGTTGTCGTCGAGCACCGCGATGTCGGCGAACGCGTGCGGCTTGCCGATGCAGCGGCCGTAGCGGTCGGTGTCCGGGGTGTGCGTGATGAAGAACTGCGAGTGGCCCATCTCGGTGGAGCCCAGGCCGTCGATGAACGCCGACCCGGTCACCTGGCTGACCCCGCTTGAGTTCACCACGGTGCGGGTGCCGACCGAGATCAGGCGGCGGATGTGCGCCTCGTGCGCGCAGTCACCGGTGTTCCACCAGAACTGCACGGACGACACGTCGTACTTGGTCAGGTCGTGCGCGACCAGCTCCGGCCAGGTCGCGGCGAAACCCAGCACGCAGGTCGGCTGCCAGCGGTCGACCGCGGCCAGCACCGCGGTGCCGGACTGCTCGGACAGGCAGAGCAGTTGCGACCGGTTGCTCAGCGCCAGGCTGGTGGCGATGACGATCGCGGCGTGGTTGGCGGGCAGCGCGCTCAGCATCCGGTCGACACCCTGGGCGCGCGGCAGGCGCAGCCGGTGCCGGACCGAGGCGAACAGGCTGGAGTGCGAGGCGACGACGGCCTTCGGCATGCCGGTGGTGCCCGACGAGTGGGTGATCACCACCGGGTCGTCGGCGTGGTGGCGGTACTGCTCCGGCGCGGCCGCCGGGTCGCCGCCCGCCAGGTCGGTCACGTCGATGAACTGGTCGACGCCCTCGACGCGGTCACCCAGCGCGGCGCGGTGGGCGGCGTCGGTCAGCACGGCGACCGGGCGCAGCCGGGTGATGTAGACGGCGGCGGTCTCGCCGGGCAGGTTCCGGTTCACCAGCGCCGGGATCGCGCCGAAGCGGGACAGGGCGAGGTAGTTGAGCACCAGGTCCGCGGCGCTGGAGACGTAGATGGCGACCGGGTCGCGCGACCGGATCCCCTTGGCGTAGAACACCGACGCCCGCGCGGCCACCTGGAACTCCAGCTCCCGCAGCGTCAGCGCCTGCCACGCGGGGTGGCCGTCGACGTCGGTGTCGAAGCTGAGCGTCGGCTCGTCGAGGCCGTAGCCGTTGTGCACGAGCGTGCTGAGCACGTTGCCGATCCCCAGGTCGGGGTTGGCGGCCAACTGCGCCCGGGTTGTCTTGACGGTCACTGCGAAACTCCTTCGGTCGTACTTCGGGCGCTGCTCAGACGGTTGGGCCCCTGCCGAGCAGGAGCGCGTGCGCGCTGTCGGTCGCCTGGTCCACCAGGACGAGCAGGACCTCGTCGGCGGCGTCGTCGGCGATCAGCAGGTCGGCGAGGGACAGCGCGTCGGCGGTCGGGTCGCCGACCGGGCTGGTGCACACCACCGGCCCGCGCAACCCCCAGGTCACCGCGACCCGGCCCGCCGCGGAGTTGGCCACGGACTGGAAGAACAGGATCGGCGGCATCCGGCGGCCGCGGTCGACCGCCTGGGCCACCGCGGTCGCGGTGCCGACGTCGCCGCGGGTGCTGACCACGACGACCGCGGTGCGGTCACCGCGCGCGGGGTCGGCGGGCGCCTCGCCGTGCACCTGGCGCAGGCACTCGTCGGCGGCCTGGGCGATCAGCGGCGCGAAGGACGAGCTGACGAACCCGGGCAGCGGCGCCGGTTCGGCCGGGCCGCCCGCGCTCGGGAACCGCCCTTCCGCGCGGACGACCAGGTCCGCCACCATGCCACCATCCACAATGGACTTGTCCACAACAGACCCGTCCAGAGTGGGCAGACCGGCGTCCGTCGTCGTCATGCCCGTGCCACCACCAATGCCGTGTTCGCGCCGCCGAACGCGGCGTTGACGGAGAGCGCGTGGTCGACCTCGCGCTCCATGGGCCGGTCGAGCACCAGGTTCAGCCCGAGCTTGTCGTCCGGACCGGAGTAACCGGCGTTGACCGGCAGCCGACCGGTGCGCAACGCGTGCACCGTGACGGCCAGTTCGAGCAGACCACCGGCCTGCAGGGTGTGCCCGTGCACCGACTTCGACGAGCTGACCGGGACACGCCGCGCGTGCTCGCCCAGCGCCCGGTGCAGCGCGACGGCCTCGGCGGCGTCGCTCTGCGCCGTGCCGGTGCCGTGCGCGTTGACGTAACCGATGTCGGCGGGCGCTCGGCCCGCCTTGCGCAGTGCCGCGGTGATCGCCCTGGTCATCCCGCCGCCGTCCGGGTCGGGCTGGGTGATGTGGTACGCGTCGCCAGCCCGCCCCCACCCCGCGATCCGGGCCAGCGCCGTGGCGCCACGCTCGGCCGCCGCGGTCGCGGACTCCAGCACCGCCGCGGCGACGCCGTCGCCGAGCAGCATGCCCTGCCTGCCCGTGCTGAACGGCCGGACCCGGCCGTCGGGGGCCAGCGAGCGACCCGCGTCGAACAGGGCGAAGTTGTCCTGTTCGACCAGGTAGCCCGCCGCGATCACCACCCGCTCCACGCGGCCGTGCGAGATCAGCGTCGCCGCGTCGGCGACCGCCGTGCTCGCCGCCACGCAGGCGGTCATGTACGCGCGGGGCGCGGGACCCAGGCCGGTCCGCTCGGCCAGCGACTCGGCGATGGCGCCGGGGCCGGTCCGCTCGTCCTCGGGCAGCCGGGCCACCGCCGGGTCGCCGTGCACGGCGACCAGCAGCGGGCTCGCCGACCGGCGCACCGGGTCCAGACCGGCCTGCGCGCAGGCAGTGCCGATCATGGACACCAGCTCGTCGGCCAGCACCGGGTCGCCGGGCAGTTGGGCGGCCAGGTCCGTGCGGTAGCGACCGGCGTCGAACCGGGTCACCGGCACGAACGCGCTGTCCCCCACCGCCGTCCGCTCACCCAGCGCGGCCAGGTCCCACCCGGTTCCCGCGATCGCGGCCAACCCGGTGATGACGACCTCGTGCCGCCCGCCCCCGTCCCGTGCCCCGCGCGCCTCAGCCATCCGTGCGACCGCCCACCAGTTCGGTGAGCACCTCGGCCGCGGCGGCCACGGTGTTCATCCTGGACAGGTCGGCGTCCTCCAGGTCGAGCTCGACGCCGTAGCGCTGCTCGGTCTGGTGCAACAGCCAGGCCAGCTCCAGCGAGTCGAGGTCGTCGGAGTCTCCTTTGGACACCTGGGCGCGGTAGCCGGAGACCATCTCCAGCACGTCCTGCCTGCTCAACCGGGCGGGCGCCGCGGTCACCGGCCGGTCACTCACGAACACTGCCCTCGGCGACCGGCTCGAGGCGGGCGGCGATGTTGTCGACGAACTCGTCGATGGTCATCAGCGACACCTGCTCGATCTCGTCCTCGTCGATCTTGACGCCGAACCGGTCCTCCAACTGCACGGTCAGCTCGGCCATCGACAGCGACTCCAGGTCGAGGCCCGCCGGGCCGAGCTGGGTGTCGCCGGAGACGTCCGGGGTGGCGTACTGCAGGCCCACCAGCGCGTCGATGACGAACGCGCGCACTTCTTCCTTGCCGCTCATGGGAATTCCTCTCCGGACCTTCTCGGACATCACTACCGGACTACCGGCGGGGATCTCGCCGTCCCCGCCGCGGGGCGCGGCCGACCGGGCGCCGACCCGGGTGGGCCGTGCCTGGGGACCGACGTGTGGTGCTGGATGTGCTGGGTCTGCTAGGTCTGCTGCTCGGCCTGGACGGCCTCGGCCGCCGCGCGCAGGGCTACCCGGTCGCGCAACAGCTTTCCGCTGGACGTGCGTGGCATGGTCGGCAGCACGTGCACCGCGCGGGGGCGCTTGTAGCCCGCCAGCCGCTCGCGCAGGAACCCGTCGATGTCAGTGCTTGCCGTACCACTGGAACTGTCGGTGGCGACGACGGAAACGTAAGCCTTGATCCCCTCGTCGTAGAGGACGACCGCCGATTCCACCCCGGGCGCGGCGGCCAGGGTCTGCTCGACCTCGGTCAGGTCCACCTTGAGACCGCCGATGGACACCTGCGAGTCCAGCCTGCCCCTGATGGTGACCCGACCGGTGTCCGGGTCGACCTCGCCCGCGTCGCGGGTGCGCAGCCAGCCGTCGGCCCAGCGGGTCGGGTCGACCGGTCCGATGTAGGGGGACCGCTCCCGGCTGAGCAGCACCTCGCCGTCGACGACCCGGACCGCGATGCCGCGGGTCGGGGTGAGCGACGGCCGGTGCGCGCCCTCGATGTCGGTCGCGATCACGCCGAGCTCGGTCATCCCGTACATGTTGCCCAGGGTGATGCCGTACCCCTCGGTGACCGCGCGCCAGAGCTCGGGGCGGACCAGCTCGCCGCCGGTGATCATGCGCCGGAACCGCGGCAGGCTGGGCGGTTCGGCGACCGCGGCCAGGATCTCGGCCTGGGACGGGACGCCGATCAGGGTGGTCGGCTGGTCGCCGTCGGCCAGCGCCTTGAGGATGCCGTCGATGGTCAGCCGCGGCGGCACCACCATGGGCACACCGGCGTGCAGGCCGTGCAGCAGACCGCCGACCAGACCGAGCACGTGCACCATGGACCCCAGCACCACCGCGCGTTCGCCGCGGCGCGGGAAACCCTCGATGGCGTCGTAGCGGTCGAGCTCGTCGACCACGTCCGCCGCGGTCCGACCGATGATCTTGGACGGTCCGGTCGAGCCGGAGCTGAGCTGGATCAGCGAGTGCGGGGTGCGCGCCGGGACGCCCGGCTCGTAGCGCAGGTAGTCCGGGTCCACCTCGTACACCGCGCGCAGCGCACCGGAAGCGGGTTTCGCCGGCTGCACGAGCACCTGCGGGAGCAACCGGTCGAGCGCGCCGTCGATCTCGTGCGGGGTCAGCCGGTAGTCCAAAAGGGACACTTGGGCGCCCAGCCGCCACGCGGCCAGCAGCACGGTCACGAAGCACAGCGACGGGGGCAGTCGCAATGCGACCGACCCGCCGGGGCGGACCCCGACAGCGGCCAACTCGCCCTCGCGCTGTTGCACCATGCGGCGCAACGCGGTTCGGTCCACCTGGGTGCCGAAGTGCAGCGCGAGCTCGGTGTCCGGCCCGCGCAGCAGGAGTTCGTCCACCCACGACCCGGCCGCGGGCGCGCCGTCCACAGTGACGGCACCCCCCGCCGCGACCGGGGATAAGTGGGTCTCGCTCGGCATGTGTTTCCCCCTATTCGAACGCCTGTGGGAAATAGGGAAAGATCCGGTGATCGAACCTGTGATCGACTTGTGGAGCACACCTGCGGGTAAACCTGCTACATCGTCAAACGGCGAACAGCAGTACTGCGCACAACACCACCGGGAGGCGAAACCGGTCGCACCCACGCGTCAGGGCACCCGGCAACTTGACCCTCGACAACCACGTTACTGCGGTCAATCCGGCGAACGCAAGCGATTCGGAAAACTCGTCAACGTCGACGCGGTCACATCCCCAGACAAAGATCGAATGAACATCTCGACCATAAGTGAGCACGCAGCGATTGCGCGCAGGAGAAGCGTACCGCCGGGTAGATACAGCGAACGACGGGAACATCGGAAACCCAATCGTGTGGTATCCAGCGAAATAGGACAGTCCAACCCGGACCGTACGCTAAGGGAGCAATCCCGGGCCTATGTCGGCCAACCGGGGAGCACCGGCGAGCACCATCGCCTCCGCCAGCTCGTCGCGCAGCAGGCCGAGCACCGCACCGGCGCCCGCGGCGCCCGCCACGGCCAACCCGTGCAGCACCGGCCGTCCGACCAGCACCGCGTCCGCGCCGAGGGCCAGCGCCTTGAGCACGTCGGTGCCCCGGCGCACGCCGCCGTCGACCAGCACCGGTACCCGCCCGGCCACCTCGCGCGCCACCGCGGGCAGCGCGTCGACCGCCGCAATGGCCGAATCGAGCTGACGACCCCCGTGATTGGACACGATGACGCCGTCAACCCCGTGTTCCACGGCCAACCGCGCGTCGTCCGGGTGCAGAATTCCCTTGAGCAGCACCGGCAACCGGGTGAATTCTCGCAACCACCCGAGATCCGACCACGTGATCGTCGGGTCGAATTGCTCCCGGGAATGACTCTGAATCGACGAACCGGATTCGCCCGTTTGCGCGACCGCCATCGCGGCCGGGTCCACATTGGCCGCCGTGATATCCGGGGGAACCGTGAATCCGCTTCGCAGGTCCCGAAGCCTGCGGGCCACCCGCGGCGCGTCCACGGTGAGGACCAGTGCGCGAATTCCCGCGTCCTCGGCCCGGCGGATCAGATCGGCCAACGCGTCCCGGCGGCGCAGCCAGTACAACTGCAGCCACAGCGGGGCGGTGGTCACCGCGGCGACGTCGGCGAAGGTGCGGCTGGCGAACATGCTCAGCACGAACGGCACGCCGTGCTCGGCGGCGGCGCGCGCGGTGGCCACCTCGCCGTCCGGGTGCGCGAGCCGGTGGTATGCCATGGGCGCGATGCCGATCGGCGCCCGCACCGGGTCACCGAGCAGCGTCGCGCCCAGGTCCGTCTTCGCCACGTCGACCAGCACCCGCGGTCGCAGGGCCAGCCGGTCGAACGCGGCGCGGTTGGCACCCAGGGTGATCTCCGCCCCGCTGCCGCCCTGCAGGAAACCCCAGGTGGGCTCCGGTAATCGGTCCTCGGCCGCCGTCTCGTAGTCCGCCAGGCACAGCAAGTCGCCCATCCCCTGACTCTCCGCCACGAAAGTCCCCCCACCACTGATGCCACAGGTCGATGCCCTTCCGGTGGGCCGGGACAACGCGTCCCGGCCCACCGGTCGACCTCGGCCGTCAGTGTACCCAACAAGGCCGATCGTTCGTACGTTTTTCTCCCCAGACAGCGGTTTATCGACCGTTGCCCACGTCAGAGCGGTAGCAGGGGTCCAGAAACAGGGGTCAGGCGTTGGGCCAGTTCAGCGACACCGCGCGCTCGGCGAGCATCAGCACCGGCAGCGTGGTGGTCGACCGCGGGCTCACCGGGATCGCGGCGGCGTCGATGACCCACAGGTCGTCGATCCCGCGCACCCGGCAGGTCTCGTCAACCACGGCACCGGCGTCCGAGTCGACCCCCATCCGGCAGGTGGCGACCGGGTGGTTGTACGTGCCGACCGTCGCGTGCACCGCCTGGACGAGGTCCGCGTCCGCGACCCCCGCGCCGGGCAACCGCTCCGCCGACACGACACTCGCCAGCGGCGACTGCTCGACCAGCCTGCGGATCACCCGCAGCCCCTCGGCGACCCGCTCGGCGTCGCGCGGATCCCGGTAGATGCCCGTGTCGACGACGGGCAGGGCGGCCGGGTCGGCGGAGGCCAGCCGCACCGAGCCGACCGAGTGCGGGGCGACCAGCGCCGAGGTCATCCGCAGGTCGAACCCGGTCGGGTGGCCCTCGGCCGGGCGGGCGGGCATCGCGGCCATGGCGTGGATGTGCACGTCCACGTCCGGCTCGGCCGGGCTGGTCTTGATCGACAGCATCGTGCGCAGCGGCGCGGGCCGCTGCGCCGGGCGGTCCTCGGCGACGGCGAAGATCGCCGGGGTGGCCGGGTGCTCCAGCAGGACCGAACCGACGCCGGGCAGGTCGGCGACCACGTCCACGCCGACCTCGCGCAGGTGCTCGGCCGGGCCGACCCCCGAGCGCAGCAGGATCGCCGGGCTGCCGTAGGCGCCCGCGCTGAGCACGACCTGCTTGGCGGTGATCTCCTCACCGGAGGCCAACCGGACACCGACCGCGCGGCCGTCGCGGATCAGCACGGTGTCCACCTCGGCGTCCGACCGGACGGTGAGGTTCGGCCGGTCGGCGGCGTCGGCCAGGTACACCAGCGCCGCGTTGTAGCGCCTGCCGCCCACCTGGTTGAGCGGGGTGCTGCCCGCGCCCAGCGAGTCGGGCGCGTTGTGGTCGTCGACCAGCGCGAAACCCGCCTTCTCGCAGGCGGTCAGGAAGCGCTCCTGGGTGTCGGTCAACTCGTCGCGGGCGTACCGCCGGATCGGGACCCGGCCCGCTGGCACCCGCGGCTCGGCGTTGTAGTCGTGCTCGATGGCCTGGTAGACGGGCAGCACCTCGTCCCAGGACCAGCGCGGCAGGCCCAGATCCGCCCACGCGCGGTGGTCGGTGGGCCTGCTGCGCAGGGCGACGCAGAAGTTGACGGCGGTCGACCCGCCGACGACCTTGCCGCGCGGGATCGGGAACGTGTGCCCACCGTTGACCAGCGGGGCGCTCACGACCCCCCAGTCGTGGTCGCGCGGGAAGCCGAGCCCGTCGAGCAGCTCCGGCGGCCACTGCTCCTCGGTGGCGTAGTGCGGACCCGCCTCGAGCAGCAGCACCGAGCGGTTGGCGTCCTCGGTGAGCCTGGCGGCCACCACGCAGCCCGCTGCGCCCGCGCCGACGACGATCACATCGTGTGTCATGAACCCGATCTTCGTGTGAGTGCCAGTGATGGGGTAGCGCCGATCAGTCGACCCGGACCGGGAGCGTGCTCAGCCCGCGGATGAGGGTGTTGGACTGCCACACCAGACTGGCCGGGTCGACCGCCAGCCGCAGCTTGGGGAAACGGGTCAGCAGCTTCTCGAAGGCGACCCTGCCCTCGATCCTGGCCAGCGGGGCGCCGACGCAGTAGTGGATGCCGTGGCCGAAGGTCATGTGCCCGCCCATCGGCCGGGTGATGTCCATCCGGTCCGCCTCTGTGAAGAACTCGCCGTCCCGGTTGGCCGAGGTGAGGATGGTGGCCACGAACGAGCCCGCCGGGATGGTGGCCCCGCCGATCTCCACGTCCTCGGTCGAGTACCGCATCATCGAGGTGTTCGCCGGGCCGTCGTAGCGCAGGAACTCCTCGACCGCGTTGGGCAGCAACGTGAAGTCCGCGCGCAGCTTGGCCAACTGGTCGGGGTGGGTGAGCAGGCTGAGCGTGCCGTTGCCGATCAGGTGCACCACGGTCTCGTGCCCGGCGAACAGGGTGAGGAACGCCATCGACACGACCTCGACCGCGGTGAGCTGCTGGTCCTCGTCGCGGGCGGTGATCAGCGCGGTGAGCAGGTCGTCCTCGGGGTGGCGCTGCTTCTCGGCGATCAGCTCGATCAGGTAGGCGGCCATCGCGGCGGCCGAGGACTTGGCGGCCTCGGACCGGTTGTCCGAGGTGAGCGCGACCGGGGCGCTGTCGGTGCCCACGTCCAGCGCCCAGCCGTGGAACGCGGTGCGGTCGGCCGCGGGCACGCCGAACAGGTCGCAGATCACGGTCAGCGGGAGCGGGCTGCCGAACTGGGAGATCAGGTCGACCTCGCCGGACGGGTCGATCGCGTCGAGCAGGTCGTCGACCAACTGGAGGACGTTGGGCTTGAGGCCCTCCATCCGGCGCGGGGTCAACGCCTTGGCCATGAAGCGGCGCAGCCGGGTGTGGTCCGGCGGGTCGACGTTGAGCAGGTGCCTGCCGAACTGGGTGCCGTACTCCTCCTGGGTGGGCGGCACGTCCGAGCCGGTCTCGACCATCTTGCGGCCGCGGACCAGGTCGCTGGAGAAGCGGCGGTCCGCCATCACCGCCCGGACGTCCTCGTGGCGGGTGACCATCCAGACGCGCAACCCGTTGGGCATCAGGACCTCGCGCACCGGCGACTCGGCGCGCAGCCGGTCGTAGATCGTGTGCGGGTCCTGCATGTCGGTGACCTTGAAGACGAACAGGTCCTTGTCCTCGGGGCGGGCGGATTGTTGGTCTTGCCGTAAGGCGCTTTCCTGAGACACGACACTCCTCGGTTGGACCGGATCGGCTCTGCTATCCCCCGTCGCAGTCTGACGACCGGACGCGCCCGAGACTAACACGAAAGGCCGATCGGTCGTGCGGCTTATTTTAGTACGCTGTACTAAACGTGACCGACCGACCTGCGCCGACCCTCCCTCCCAATCGGACGGACCCGAACGCCGCCACCACCGGAAACACCGGCCCCGCGCGGCGGCATCCGGACCAAACCGGCGTAGGATCGACATCCACCGCACAACCACCGTCCCCGCGAAATCCCCCAAGAGAGTGTTGAGTGATGACCCAGGCTCGAGTGGACGGACGTGTCCAACGGGGCAACCACACGCGCGGGCTGGTCGTGGCCCGCGCGGTCGAGATCGCTTCAGTGGAAGGGCTCACCAGCCTGTCGCTGGGCAGGCTGGCCGGTGACCTCGACCTGAGCAAGAGCGGGGTGTTCGGGCTGTTCGGCTCCAAAGAGGAGCTGCAATTGGCCACAATCGACGCCGCGCTGCGGATCTACGCCGAGACCGTGATCGCCCCGGTGCTGGAGCTGCCGCCCGGGGTGGACAAGGTGTGGCGGCTGTGCGAGAGCTGGCAGGACTACTCCCGGGGCCGCGTCTTCCCCGGCGGCTGCTTCTTCTTCGCCGTCTCCGCCGAGTTCGACGCCCAGCCGGGCCGGGTCCGCGACACCCTGGCCGAGCTGTCCGGCCGCTGGTCCCGGCTGATCGAGACCACCATCGACGCGGCGAGGGCGATCGGCGAGGTCACCGCCGAGGTGCCCAGCGAGCAGGTCGCCTTCGAGCTGATCTCGTTCATGGAGACCGCGAACGCCAACTCGGTGCTCAACGACGACTTCTCCGTCTACGACCGCTCCCGCGCGGCCATCCTGCGGGTGCTGCGCGGCATCGCCACCGACCCGGGCCTGCTCCCCGTGAGCTGACGAGGCGGGCTGAAGGGGTACGGGGTCCACGCCACCCCATCGGGCGCACCCCTTCCCACCCGGTGGACGTCCCGGCGCCGTGGTTGACCGACATCGGGACCGGTGTTCGGATGGACCCGTGTCCACCGCGAAGCCCGCCCGCCGCCTGACCAGGCGCAGGCACGTCGACTTCGCCCGGGTCTGCAGTCAGGCCTGTCCGCGCTGAACCCCTCTCCCGGCACCGTCCCCGTTCGGCGGTGTCCTCGGCGTGCCCGGCAACCCCCGTGGAGTCACCCGTGCCCGAAGCCCATGACGTCCGTCCGCTCCAGTTCGCCTACTGGGTGCCCAATGTGAGCGGTGGCCTCGTTGTCAGCGACATCGAGCAGCGCACCGACTGGTCGTATGAGTACAACCGGAAACTCGCCGTGCTGGCCGAGGACAACGGGTTCGACTACGCGCTGACCCAGGTTCGCTACATGGCGAGCTACGGCGCGGCCTACCAGCACGAGTCGACCAGCTTCAGCCTGGCGCTGCTGCTGGCGACCACCCGGCTCAAGGTCATCGCCGCGGTGCACCCCGGGCTGTGGCACCCGGCGGTGCTGGCGAAGCTGATCGCCACCGCCGACCACCTGTCCGCGGGCCGGATCGCGGTGAACGTGGTGTCCGGCTGGTTCAAGGGCGAGTTCACCGCCCTCGGCGAACCCTGGCTGGAGCACGACGAGCGCTACCGGCGCGCCGAGGAGTTCATCCGGGTGCTGCAGGCGAGCTGGACCGCCGAGCGGGCCGAGTTCGCCGGTGACTTCTACCGGCTGCGCGGCTACGACCTCAAGCCCAAGCCGGTGCAGAGTCCACACCCGGAGATCTTCCAGGGCGGCAACTCCACCGCGGCCCGCGCCATGGCCGGTCGGGTGTCGGACTGGTACTTCAGCAACGGCAAGGACTTCGACGGCGTCGCCGAGCAGGTGGCCGAGGTCGGCGCCGCCGCGGCGGCGAACGGGCGGCGGGTCCGGTTCGGCCTCAACGGTTTCCTCATCGCCAGGGACACCGAGGCCGAGGCCCGCGAGACGCTGCGCGAGATCGTCGCGAAAGCCGACCCGGAGGCGGTGCGCGGATTCCGCGACGCCGTGCGCCAGGCGGGCGGCTCCACGACCGACGGGAAGGGGATGTGGGCGGACTCCTCGTTCGACGACCTGGTGCAGTACAACGACGGGTTCCGCAGCAAGCTGATCGGCACCCCGGAACAGATCGCCCACCGGCTGGTCGACTACCGCGCCCGCGGCGTCGACCTGGCCCTGCTCGGATTCCTGCACTACCACGAGGAAGTCGAGTACTTCGGCAGCCACGTGCTCCCCATCGTGCGCGCTCTCGAGGCCGACGCCGACCGCGGCGCAGGCGTACCCGAACCGATCCCGGTGAAAGGCTGAACTCGTGACCACGACCGCTGACTGGACCAAGACCGCGCCCACCGACGCCCGAGGCTGGCTGGACCGCGCCGCCGAGGTGTCGGCCCTGCTCGCCGTCGACGCCGTCACCCGCGACCGGGAGGGGAAGACCCCGCACGCGGAAATACAGTTGCTGAAGGACTCCGGGCTGGTGACGCTGCTCGGCCCGACCGGGCACGGTGGCGGCGGGCAGGACTGGCCGACCGCGTACCGGGTCATCCGGGAGATCGCGAAGGCGGACGGGTCCATCGGCCAACTGCTCGGATACCACTACCTGTGGTTCTGGGCGGCGCGGCTGGTCGGCACACCGGACCAGATCGCGGCGGTGGAGGAACTGGCGACGACCAACCGGTTCTTCTTCGGTGGGGCGGTGAACCCGCGCGACTCCGACCTGACCATCACCGAGGACGGCGACGACATCGTCTACAACGGACGGAAGTCGTTCTCCACCGGGAGCAAGGTGTCCGACCTGACCGTCCTGGAAGGGGTGCTGGCGGGCACGGACAAGCACATCTTCGCGATCGTGCCGTCCGACAGCGAGGGCATCACCTTCCACGACGACTGGGACAACATCGGCCAGCGGCTCACCGAGTCCGGCAGCGTGACCATCACCGACGTCCGGGTGCCGTGGGCCAGTGCCGCCGGGTACGTCGACAAGGAGTTCACGCCCAGGGTCTACAACACGCTGAACGTGCCGGTGATCCAACTGGTGTTCGTGAACTTCTACCTCGGCATCGCCCGCGGCGCGCTGGAGACCGCCCGCACCTACACGACCGAGAAGACGCGGCCGTGGCTCTACAGCGGCCACACCCGCGCCGTCGACGAGCCCTACATCCTCGACACCTACGGCGATCTCACCGCCAAGCTCTGGGCGGTCGAGGCGTTCGCCGACCAGGTGGCCGTCGAGGCGGACGCCATCCACCGGGCACCCGACGCCGTCACCGAACGCGGCCGCGGCGAACACGAGATCCGGGTCGCCGCCGTCAAAGCGCGGGCGACCGAGGTCGCCCTGGAGATCACCGCGGGTGTATTCGAGGTCACCGGCGCCCGCTCCACCGCGAGCCGCGAGGGCCTGGACCGGTTCTGGCGCAACGTGCGCACGCACACCCTGCACGACCGCGTCGCCTACAAACGCCGTGAGGTCGGCACCTTCATCCTCACCGACGAGATCCCCCAACCCACCTGGTACTCCTGAGGAGCCCCCGTGTCCACGATCGTCGTCCTCTCCGGCAGCCCCTCCGCCACCTCCCGCACGGCCGCCCTCGCCGAACTCCTCGCCGCCCGCCTGCGCACCGACGGGCACACCGCGCGGCTGATCCGCGTGCGCGACCTGCCCCCGGTGGCGCTGCTGCACGCCGACGTCACCGACCCGGCCATCGTCGAGGTCGCGGCGGCCATCGAGGCGGCCGACGGCGTGGTGGTGGCCAGCCCGGTCTACAAGTCCGCCTACACCGGCGTGCTGAAGGCCCTGCTGGACCTCCTGCCGCAGTTCGCGCTGGCGGGCAAGACCGTGCTGCCGGTGCTGACCGGCGGCAGCCCGGCCCACGTGCTCGCCCTCGACTACGCGCTGCGGCCGGTGCTCTCGTCCCTGGGCGCGCACCACGTGGTGCCGGGCTGGTTCGTGCTCGACCAGCACATCACCGTGACCGACGCGGGCGTGGTGCTGGACCCGGTGGCCGAGGGGCCGCTGCTCTCGGTGGTGGACACCTTCTCCCGGGTACTGCCGGTCGCGGCCTGAAGCCGGGGCGAGCTGGGAAAGGGGCGGATTTCCGGGAAATCCGCCCCTTTCCCTTGCTACGGACGCAGCAGTGGCTTGACCACCTTGCGGTTGTCCATGTCGGCGTAGGCGTCGGCGACGGTGGTGAGGCTGTAGTCCGCGTCGAAGACCTTGCCAGGGTTGATTTTCCGGTTCAGCACGTCGGTCAGGAGTTCCGGCAGGTAGGCGCGGACCGGGGCGACGCCGCCCGCGACGGAGATGTTGTTCGAGAAGAGGTGGCGGACGGGGAACTCGGGGCCACCGGCGGGGACCCCGACGTAGCCGATGCGGCCGCCGGGGCGCACGGAGTAGAGGGCCTGGTCCATGGATTGCTTGGTGCCGACGCATTCGAGGACGGCGTCAGCGCCGCCGGAGAGCAGGTCGCGGACCTCTTGGACGCCGTCGTCGCCACGGGCGGAGACGATGTCGGTGGCGCCGAAATCGGTGGCCAGCGCCTGCCGGTCGGCGTGCCGGGACATGGCGACGATCCGCTCCGCGCCGAGGCGGGCGGCGGCGAGGACAGCGCTGAGGCCGACCGCGCCGTCGCCGACCACGACGACCGTGTCGCCCTTGCCCACCTTGGCGGACACGGCGGCGTGGTGGCCGGTGCCGAGCACATCGGACAGGCTGAGCAGGCTGGGCACCAGGTCCTGGTCGGGTGCCTCGGGGGTGGCGACGAGGGTGCCGTCGGCGAACGGCGACACGACGTACTCGGCCTGGCCGCCGCCGGTCGGGTACCCGGCGCGGACCTCGCCACCCCAGTACCCGCCGCGCTCGCAGGACGTGTGGATCCCGTTGCGGCACGCGGCGCAGGTGCCGTCGCTGATCGCGAACGGGGCGATCACGAAGTCCCCCGGCCGAACCGTGCGGACCTCGGTGCCGACGTCCTCCACGACACCGACGAACTCGTGCCCCATCTGACGCGGGCCGTCCTGCGGGTTGACGCCCCGGTACCCCCACAGGTCCGAACCGCACACGCAGGACGCGACGATCCGCACCAGCGCGTCGGTCGGCCGCTGCACGACCGGGTCGGGCAGGTCTTCGAGCCGGACGTCACCCGCACCGTGCATCACGGTGGCGCGCATAGGTCATTCCTCCACAGTAGACAGATAATTTCCGGGGCCGGGTCAGGCCATCGCGCGGCGCAGCGCGGCGAGCACCAGCTCGACCCGGTCCGGCCGGGCGTTGTGGCCCATCAACCCGATGCGCCACACCGAACTGGCGAACGCGCCGACCCCGGCGCCGATCTCGATGCCGTACTCGGTGAGCAGGACCTGGCGGACCTTCGCCGAGTCGACCCCCTCGGGCACCCGGACGGTGGTCAGCTCCGGCAGCCGGTGCCCCTCGGCGGCGAACAGCTCCAACCCCAACTCGCGCAGGCCGTCGTGCAGTTGGGCGCCCGCGGCGCGGTGCCGCTCCCACACCTGCTCCAAGCCCTCCTCCATGACCCGGCCGAGCGCGGCGTGCAGCGAGGCGATCATGGCGACCGGCGCGGTGTGGTGGTACGTGCGGCCACCACCGGAACCGTCCACATAGGCCCCGATGAGGTTCAGGTCCAGGTACCACGTCGGCGGGCGCTGGACGCGGCGGTCCCACGCGCGCGGCGACACGGTGAACGGCGCGAGGCCCGGCGCGACCCCGAGGCACTTCTGGGTGCCCGAGTACGCGATGTCGACCCCCCACCCGTCGACGGCGACCTCGATGCCCGCCAGCGACGTGACGCAGTCCGCCAGCACCAGCCCGCGCTCATCCCGCTTGTGCACCGCGAGCGACAGTTCGCGGATGTCGCTGCGCACACCGGTCGACGTCTCCGCGTGCACCGCGGCCACCAGCGAGGGCTCCGGGTGCGCGGCCAGCACCCGCTCGGTGTCCACCGGGGTTCCCCAGTCGTGGTCCACCCGGACCACATCGGCACCGTACCGACCGGCCACCTCGACCATCCGCTCGCCGAACATCCCGTTCACACCGACGACCACCACGTCGCCCGGGTGCACGAAGTTCGCGAACGCCGCCTCCATGCCGATGGAACCGGTGCCCGACAACGGTAACGTGCGCGCGTTCGCCGTTCCCCACACCACCCGCAGGCGGGTGCAGGTCTCGTCGAGGACGCGGAGGAACTCCGGGTCGAGGTGCCCGAGCAGCGGGGCGGCCAGGGCGGCCGTCGCCTCCGGGTACGGGTTCGACGGTCCGGGGCCGAGCAGGGTGCGGTCAACCAGTGCCATGCCGGGAACTCTACGGACGCAGCCCCGCCTCCGCCTCAAGTTGTCCACAGGCCAACACCGGCCCTGGCAACGACGGCGAACCCGACGGGGACACCGGCGCCGCGACCGGGTCGGCGTACCCGCGCCACATGATCCCCACCGCGTACGGCACCAGGTCCCGGCCACGCCGCCACAGCCACGGGATGCCCTTGATGACCAGCCACGCCACGTGCGCCGCCGGACTGGCCTGCAGACCGCCCTCGCAGGCCAGGCTCACCGGGTTCCGGACCACGCAGCCCCGCGCGGCCAGCACCTCGGCGAACCCCTTGGCCAGCAGGCGGTGCCCCAGCTCCGACGGGTGCAGCCGGTCCACGCTCCAGGCCGTGGTCTCGTAGGCGCCGGGCAGGCCGTCGAGGTCCAGGTACGGCGCCCCGGTCGCGGCGACCACGGCGTCGATCATCACGTTGAGCCGCTCGATCCGGGTCCGCAGCGCCCGGCGCAGCGACGTCGGCAGCCGGAACACCCGCGCGTGGTCGTGGTAGCGGGCCAGCACGACGACGGTGCCGACCCGCTGCAGCTCGGCGACGACGTGGGTCAGGTCGACCCGCATCTCCTCCGGGTCGAAGTCCGACCGGAGCGTGTCGTTCATGCCGACGATCACCACCGCCGCGTCCGGCCGGGCCGCCAGCGCCGCCGGGAGCTGTTCGGCGCGGACGTCGGCCATCCTGGCCCCGGTCACCGCGACGTTGTGCGGCACGGCGCCCAGCGCGTCGGCCAGCAGCGGCCCGATCCCGCGCCACCGGCCGCCGGGCAGCGGGTCGCCGATGCCCACGGAGGTCGAGTCGCCGAGGACGGCCAGCGTGCCCGCCGCCCAGGCGCCGTTCGGTGCCGTGGCCGGTCTCGTGGTCGGTGTGATGGTGGGTGTGGTGGTCGGTGTGCTGCGTTCGGTCCCCAGCGCGGTCACGCGGACTACGATGCGACCCCATGGCTCACCGGCGGTGAGATCGCGGTGTCCGTGCGGGGTCGGACCGGCGAAGACTTCGGTTTCAGTCGAACGCGGGGTAGAGCGGCAGCGAACGTTCGCCGAACCGCGCCGTGAGGGCCGTGACAACGCCCTCGGCGTGCTCGGCCACCTCGACCGCGTGCGCCCGCCGCGCCGCCGCCGCCAGCCCCGCCCACCTGGCCACCAGCACGTCGGCCTGGTGCGGTCGGGACACGGCGCCGCCGGAGCCGAGCTGCTCCACGTCCGGCACGGTCAGGTACTGCCAGGTGGTCAGCCACACCCAGAACACCTGGGCGTCGAGCAGCCGGGGCAGCAGCACGGTGTCGTCGTCGAGGTCGGGCCACATCACCCGGACCTCGGCCCGCCAGGCGGCGAGCATCGCGTCGGTCATCCCGGGCGGCAGCGCGTAGGCGCACCAGCAGGAGGGGAACGGGACGGTGAGGTAGGCGGCGTCGAACATCATGTTCCGCACGCAGCCGCCCTCGAAGTCGAGGAACCGGACACCGCGGTTGGTGATCAGGTTGTTGTCCGGGCAGGAGTCCGACGGGCTGAACGCCCGGTGCCGCGCGGTGTCGAGCAGGGCCAGCGTCCGCCGGGCCGCGTCGTGCGCGGCGGCCGAGGTCACCACCCCGTACTCGGTCCGGAGTAACAGCGGCAGCGCCTCGACGGCGATGGGGCCGTCCACGGTCAGCGGGTCCTTCGACTTGGGCGGGCTGAGCCTGCGCAGCAGGGCGTCGAAGTCGGCCTCGCGGCCCGCGGTCGAGGCGTGCAGGCGGCCGAGCGAGCGGGCCCAGGACAGCAGGGCACCCTCGGCGGCGCGGGCGTCGTCGCCGTGCAGCTTCTCGGCGAGCGTGGGCGCCCGGCCCAGGTCCTCCATGACCAGCAGGTTGGTGCCGGGGTCGTGCGCGAACAGCTCCGGGCACATCCGGTCCTCGGCGGCCAGCGCGGTGAACAACTGGTAGCTGACCGCCTCGCGGACCCAACTGTCCCGGGTGGCGGTGCCCGCCGGGTGGACGTACCGCTTGACGGCGAGCGTGCGCGGGAGCGAGAACGGGCTGGCGGCCACCTTGACCCGCAGCACGATGGAGCGTTCGCTGCCGCCGAGGTCTTCCGGCTCGGCGAGCCGGATGCGGGCGCCGAAGCGCTTGGTGAGCACGGACTCCGCGGCCACCACGGTGGCCAGTACGTCCGCGCTGGGCTGGACGGGTTCGCCGGGGCCGCCCGGTTCGCCGGTGCCCGGCGGATCGGCGGCGATCTCCACACTCATCTCCTCTGACCCTACTCCCGATCGTAGGGGGCCGAACCGGCCCGGTGAGCTGTACCTGAGATTGCCTCGTGCAAGTCCACGTGCTGGCGCAGGTCTCCACGATGGCCGCCCGCGCCGCTGTTGACCAGATGACCGTAATGGTCGGAACCGATTCGCGACGAGGGGCCTGCCAGGAAATCACAGCGGTGTCCCAGTATCCGGTTTGTCACCCACCACAGAGTTCCCACCGGGTGGGAAGATCACCCGCCGCCGCCCGCGGGCAAGAACCGCGGTACACCGGACACCGACCGCGCACCGACCGCGCCGGGGCGCGAATAAGAGCAGGTCAACAGCGTGAACCGCCGCCGGAGCGCGGAAAACGCGCCCCGGCGGATTCAGCGAAGAAAGCCCGATCGGCCTAACCGACCTGCCCAGTGGCCGACTGCGCGGTCGCCGACGGACCGGTGGCCGACTGCTCGGTCTTGTCGTTCTTGTCGCTCTTGGCCGGAGGCTGGAAATCAACACCGGCCTCCTTGCGCTGGGCCGCGCTGATCGGCGCCGGAGCCGCGGTCAGCGGGTCGAAGCCGCCGCCGGTCTTCGGGAAGGCGATGACCTCGCGGATCGAGTCCAGCCCGGCCAGCAGCATGACCAGCCGGTCCCAGCCGAAGGCGATGCCACCGTGCGGCGGCGGGCCGAAGGCGAACGCGTCGAGCAGGAAGGCGAACTGCTCGCGCACCTGCTGCTCGTCCAGGCCCATCACCGTGAAGACGCGCTCCTGGACGGCGCGGTCGTGGATACGGATCGAGCCGCCGCCGATCTCGTTGCCGTTGAGCACGATGTCGTAGGCGTAGGCCAGCGCACTGCCCGGCTCCTCCTCGAACCGGTCGATCCACTCCGGCGTGGGCGAGGTGAACGCGTGGTGCAGTGCGGTCCACTTGCCGCCGCCCAGGGCCACGTCACCCGCGCTGACCGCGGCGGCCGCCTCCTCGAACATGGGGGCGTCCACGACCCACAGGAACGCCCAACGGGACTCGTCGATGAGCCCGCAGCGGCGGCCGATCTCCAACCGGGCCGCGCCGAGCAGGGCGCGCGCGTCGGCGACCGGGCCCGCGGCGAAGAACACGCAGTCGCCCGGCTCGGCGCCCGCCGCCTTCGCCAAGCCCTCCCGCTCGGCCTCGGACAGGTTCTTGGCGACCGGACCACCCAGCGTGCCGTCCTCGCCGACGAGCACGTACGCCAAGCCCTTGTGGCCGCGCTGCTTGGCGAACTCCTGCCACGCGTCGAGCTGCTTGCGCGGCTGGCTCGCCCCACCCGGCATGACCACGGCACCGACGTACGGCGCCTGGAAGACCCGGAACGGGGTCTCGGCGAAGTACTCGGTCAACTCGGTCAGCTCCACGCCGAAGCGGACGTCCGGCTTGTCCGAGCCGTACCGGGCCATCGCGTCGGCGTAGGTCATCCGGGGCAGCGGCAGCGGGATCTCGTACCCGGCCAGCTCGGCCCAGATGGCGCCGAGGACCCGCTCGGCGACGGCGATCACGTCGTCCTGGTCGACGAAGCTCATCTCGATGTCGAGCTGGGTGAACTCGGGCTGCCGGTCGGCCCGGAAGTCCTCGTCCCGGTAGCAGCGGGCGATCTGGTAGTACCGCTCCAGGCCGCCGACCATCAGCAACTGCTTGAACAACTGCGGCGACTGCGGCAGCGCGTACCAGGAACCGGGCCGCAGCCGGGCGGGCACCACGAAGTCGCGGGCGCCCTCGGGGGTGGACCGGGTCAGCGTCGGCGTCTCCACCTCGACGAACCGCTCCGCGTGCAGCACCTGCCGGGCGATCCGGCTGACCTCGCTGCGCAGCCGAATGGCCGATGCCGGGGCGGTGCGGCGCAGGTCGAGGTAGCGGTAACGCAGCCGGGCCTCGTCGCCCACGGTCAGGTGGTCGTCGAGTGGGAACGGCAGCGGCGCGGACTCGCTGAGCACCTGGAGCTCGGTCACCAGTACCTCGATGGCGCCGGTCGGGATCTCCGGGTTCTCGTTGCCCGCGGGCCGGGCGGCGACCTCGCCGACCACCTTGACGCAGAACTCGGCGCGCAGCCGGTGCGCCCGCTCGGCCATCTCGCCCTCGCGGAAGACGACCTGCGACACGCCCGAGGCGTCGCGCAGGTCGATGAAGATGACACCGCCGTGATCGCGCCTGCGGGCCACCCACCCGGCGAGGGTGACGGTCTGCCCGGCGTGCTCGGCGCGGAGGGTTCCGGCCTCGTGCGTGCGGATCACGGTGTGCGTTCTCCTGTCCAGGATTGGCTCGGATGGCGCGCGGGCTGCGGAAACACCGCGCTGTGCCGGTCAGGCTAGCCAACCGCCCGAGGGGGGTGTCCAGCAGGTTTCTCCCCGCCGGTCCGAGCGTGCGCAGCGCTCCCGCCGACTGGCAATGGGAACGCTTCCGGTCAACCCTTTGGAGGGTGATCATGGACCGTTCGGGGGTATAGCACCGGGGTTGTTCAGGCTATCCGGTGACGGCAGGGAGCGATCCGGTTACCCATGAATTAACACTGATGCTATCCAGCGGGGCCCCTAAGACGTAATGTGACCGTCAGGGCGTAAGGGGTAACCCAGGGAGTGAACATGGGTAGCGGTATCACCCGCGAGCCAGTTCGTGAGCTTCACCAGAACGGGAGCGTTCGCCATGCGTTGACGGCCGACCAGCCGGACTCGCTGGCGGCCGACGCGTTCCCCACCGCGTTGCGGTCGGCCATCCAGGCCTCCGGCCTGAGCCTGGACCGGATCCAGTACCGGCTGCGCGCGCGTGGCGTGTCCATCAGCGTCACCGCGCTGAGCTACTGGCAGTCCGGGCGGCGCAGGCCCGAGCGAGCGGAGTCGTTGGCCGCGCTCGGCCATCTGGAGGACGTCCTCGGGGTGCCCACCGGCTCGCTCATCGCGCTGCTCGGCCCACCACGGCCGCGCGGACGGGTCAACCGGGAGTCCTCCCGGCTGACCGTGGAAGCGTTGTGGGGCAACAGCGAACCGGTATCGCACCTGCTCAAGCGGATCGACTACACGACGGACTCCGCGCTTACCAAGATCAGTCAGCACGACAAGATGGAGATCGCCGTCGACCGCGGCGAGAAGGCCCTCACCATCCGCCAGGTATTCCGCGCCGAGCGGGACGGGGCCGATCGCACGCTCATGGTCTACGACCTCGAGGTCCCCGGGAGACCCTTCCCGGAGATCACCGCCGGTGACACCTGCCGGATCGGCCGGGTCGCCCAGGACCCCACCGCGGGCCTGGTCGCCGCCGAGATCCTGCTGGACCAGCCGCTCAACCGGGGCGAGACCACCATCGTCGACTACGCGCTGCGCCACCCGGGGCCGCCGTACTCGCGCGGTGACGACAGCTACTGCCGCAAGTTCCCCGGACCCGTGCGCGAGTTCGTGCTGGAACTGCGGTTCGACCCCAGGGCGCTCCCGGCGTACCTGGAGCAGTACACGGTGGACATGGACGACCAGGTGACCAACCGGCGCAAGCTGGACGTGACCCTGGACGGCAAGGCGCACGCGGTCGCCCTGGACTTCGGTCCCGGCATCCTGTGCGTGCGCTGGGAGTGGCCGGACTAGTTCGGCGGAGTTCCCGGGACACCGGCGCGGTCACCCCTGTTGCCCGCGCCGGTCCCACTCGGTGATGGTCAGGGTGAAGACAGCCTCGCCGACGCGCCCGTGCGCACCCGACGCCACCACGGTGACCGGGTGGGACCCGGGCGCGGCGGTCGGGCTGGTGAAGATCCACAACGTGCTGGCACCACCGCCCGCGGGCAACCGCGCCGGGCTGAACGTGGCCCGGGTCCCGGGTGGGGCGCCGTCAACGCCCAACTCCACGGGCTCGTCCGTGGAGACGGTGACCCGCGTCTGGGCGAGGAAGCCCGGCTGCGTGATCGATTCCTCCGGGACCAACCGCACCCGGATGCCCTCGTGCGCCGTCGCGTCGTCGACGGTCAGCGACAGGTACGCGCGCGCGGTCATGCCGTTGGCCGCGGTGGCGTGCACGGTGACCGGGTAGACGCCCGGACCGGCCTTCTCCGAGATCGCGATGCTGAGCCGGGTGGTGCGCCCGGCGACGACGACCCTGGGCTCGAACGTGGCCAACGCGCCGCAGGGCAGCCCGGTGACCGACATCGACAGCAGGTGCGCCTCGGTGCCCGCCTTCGTCACGACGACAGCGGTCACGCCACCCGGCCGGTCCGCGCGGAGCGAGAGCGGCTCCACGGACAGGCTGAAGTCACCCGGGCTGGTGCTCGGGCTCAAGAACGGGTCGATCGCGTAAGCCACGGGGGTCCCCTCTGTCGTGGACCCTTACGATCAGGCCCGTGACATACGGGGAACAATCCGTAGTAACCGCAGTACGGGTACGGATTGTTGTCGCTAAGCGAGCGCGGAATTAAGTCCCGCGACCGGACCGATCACCGTGACGGCGGGCGGGCGGATTCCCGCCGCGAGCACGTCAGCGGCGATTTCGTCCAATGTGGAACGCACGACTCGCTGGGTGCGGGTGGTCCCCTCCTGGATCACCGCGACCGGCGTCGCGGCGTCCCGGCCCCCCGCCACCAGGGTCTTCGCGATCGCGGCCAACTTGTCGACCCCCATCATGACCACGATCGTCCCGGTCAGGCCCGCCAGCGCGGCCCAGTTGGTCAACGTGTTCGGGTCGTCGGGTCCGATGTGCCCGGAGACCACGACGACTTCGTGCGCGACCCCGCGGTGGGTCACCGGGACATCGGCGACGGCGGGCACGGAGAACGCGGACGTAACGCCCGGAACCACCTCGACCGAAACGCCTGCCTTAGCGCAGGCGATGAGTTCCTCGAACCCACGGCCGAACACGTACGGATCGCCGCCCTTGAGGCGGACGACGAACTTGCCCGCTTTCGCGTGCTCGACGAGAGCGGCGTTGATCGCGTCCTGGCTGGCCGCCCGGCCGTACGGGATCTTCGCCGCGTCGATCACGGTGACCGAGGGCGCCAACTCGTCGAGCAGGTCCCGCGGCCCGAGCCGGTCGGCGACCACCACGTCCGCCCTGGCCAGCAGCCGCCGACCGCGGACGGTGATCAACTCCGGATCGCCGGGACCGCCGCCGACGAGCGCGACCCCGGCCGGTTCCCGCTCCTGGTCGGCGATCCGGCCCTCCCGCAGGGCGTCCACGAGCCCGTCCCGCACGGCCGCCGACCGCTGGTGCTCACCGCCCGCGAGGACACCGACGAGCAGACCGTCGTAGTCGGCCGTCGCGGGGGTCACCGCGCTGCCCGCGCTGCCCGCGTCCGCGCGCACGCAGAAGACCCGCGTCCGCTCGGCCTCCTCGGCGACAGCGGCGTTGACCTCGGTGACGGAGGTGCAGCAGAGCACGTACCAGGCGTCGCGCAGGTCCCCGGACTGATAGGCCCGCCGGTGCCAGGTGATCTCACCCGCGTCGGCCATGCCCTGCACCGAGGGGGTCACCTCCGGGGACACGACCTCCACCGCCGCGCCGCACCGGACCAGCCGGGGCAACCGCCGCTGCGCGACGGTCCCGCCACCGACGACGACCACCCGGCGACCCGCCAGGTCGAGCCCGGCCAGGTAGTGCTGCTCAACTGCCATGCCGGACAGCATGCACGCCAACCCCGCGCGAACCCGGTACCGCCGCCCGACAGTGTGATGGAACGAACGGGGCCTGCGACAGAACGAGCGGGCTGATCAGCCCGCCTTGCGCCAGAGCCCCTCGATGCCCTCGGCGCGGGCCCGGTAGTCGACGTAGAACAGCGAGGTCATCGTGTTGCCGACCGGGACGGTGAGCGCGTAGCCGACGGCGACGGACAGCATGTCCCCGGCGACGCTGTGGCCGCTGATCCGGCCGAACAGGGCGTCCACGATCGCGGTCACGATGGCCAGCACCACCCCGACCAGCAGGGTGAACCCGAGCAGCCGCCACCAGCCCACGGCGCGCACCAGATCCCGGGAGCGGACCAGCGCGTCGGCCGGGCCGATCCCCTCCACCACCGCGGCCGACGGGGCGAGCGAGAACGCGACGCTCAGGTGGATCAGCACCGCCGCGAGCGGCAGGGCGGCCAGGGCGCCGACCGGGCCGACGACCAGGATCAGGCCCAGGGCCAGGGCGGCGATCAGCGCGGTGATCAGCACGACCAGCAGGTCGACGCCGAGCAGCCGCCACAGCGCGGGCAGCGCGAGCCGCACGGCCTCCCGGGTGCCGGTGGTGTGCCCGAAGACCGCGCGCGGCACCACCACGTTCGCCACCGCCACCAGCAGGATGCCGAAGGCGCCGAAGGTGAGCGTGGTGATCAGCAGGCTGCCGCCGTAGCGCACCAACTCGTCCGCCGACAACGTCCGCTGCTGGTTGAGCGCCCCCAGATCGGGCACGGAGCCGATGAACACCGCCTGCAGCAGCTCGTTCACCAGCTCGGCGACCGCGGTCAGCCCGAGGGCCAGCCACACCAGTGGGCCCGCGTTGCGCCGCAGCGCCTGGAACGTGCCGCTCACCAGGTCGGGCAGGGTCAGTGGGCGCAGCGGCACGATGCCCAACTGGATGGCGCCGGTGGAATCGGTGGTGGGCGCCGGTCTGTCCGGGAGGGCGGGCTGTTCGGTCATGCGTGGTCCCCAGGTCGTCGACGCGGTCCGTCCGCGCCGAACGCGAAGGCTACAGGTAACCGGCGACGAACTTGAGCGCGTCGGGCAGCACCCGCTTGAAGTACGCGTCGTCGTGACCGCCCGCGGTGAACGACGACTTGACGGCGTTCGCGCGCTGGGCCAACTGCCTGGCCAGTTCGATGTACGCGTTGTCCTCCGTGCCGCACCACAGACCCAGCGGGGCGTTGGTGAGCTCCACCGTGTGCCGCATGGGTTCCGTGCGTTCCCACTGCGCCTGGTCGGTGAAGATCCGCGCCCGGGACGCGCTGTCCCACGAGGAGAACAGCGTGGGCGCGATGGCGGCGATCGCCTGGAACCCCGGCGACTTGGCCTGGTTCAACGCCGCCGACCCGCCCTCGCCGAAGCCGAGCACGGCGAACGGGGTGCTGGCCAGGTCGTGGTAGCTCAGCCAACCCGGCAGGTCGTCGTCGAGCATCCGCTGCGGGTCGTCGTCCTTGTTGCCGACCCAGTTCCCGCCGTCCACCGCGGCGACCGCGAACGGCTGGGTGCCCGCCTTGACGAGGTCGGTGAGCATCCGCGGCAACCCGTACTCCAGGAACACCTTGGCGCCAGCCAGACCGCCGTGCAGCGCGACGCACACCGGGATCGGCTCCGGCGGCGCGCCCTCCGGTCGGATGATCACCACGTCCACCTCGCGGTAGCGGCCGGTGGACAGGTTCCGCGCGGTCATCACCGGCTGCGACTCGGCGGAGGACGGCGGCGCGGCCAGCGCGTTGGCCCCGGGACCCGCCTGCTCGGGCGCCCGCTGGCACCCCGTGAGCAGGCCCGCGCCGAGAGCGGCTCCCGCCGTCAACAGCAGGCGACGGGACACCTGAACAGTTCGCGCAGTGTTCACAAGTTCTCCGCTCGTCCCGGACCCCTGTGCCGGATCTTATTGGTCTACTGACCCGGTTGGGGGCGACCGAGGCCATCCCGTTGTCGGGGAGCGCTCCCAATTCCGCATCCGGGAACACTGTTAAAAGTCAACACCGGGTGCCGGATCGCCGCTGCCACAAGACTTTCGCCACGCTCCGACACCACCCGGTTTCACGCGAACGGCCTAACCGCGTCCGACGGTCGGGCCGAGTCTCCCGGACAGGTGACGAGCCCGGTTCGTGGACCACTTGACGCATCTTGCAGACCGCACAACAGGAAAACCGACGCGTCGCGAGGGCGATGACCGGAAGCGAGGCGGCAGTGGACAACCGGTCCCGCACCGCCGAACCGACTGTCCACACCGGATTGTTCTACGAACACCGGGTGCGGCACAAGGTTCAAGTTCCGCCCACGCGGCAACCCAGTGGCTCACGGGTCCACGGTGGACGGTTGTCCGGCCGGACGCGGACGTCCTCCGGCGTGGTCGTGGTCTAGACCACGCGGGTCACTTCTTCGTGGTGCGCCTGGTGGTCGCGCGGGCGGTCTTGGCCGGTTGCTTGCGCGCGGCAGCGACCCGCTTGACGGGCTTCGGCTGCGGCTCGTCGACCACCGCGTCGACCACGGCCTCGACCACTTCGGCGGACGGGTGGATCTCGACGGGGACCTCGGTCAGGTCCTCGGCGGGCGTGGTCTGGTCGTCGCCGCCGGTGCGCTTGGCCCAGGACCCCGTGGACCGCCAGGAACGAGACGTCCAGCGGCGTTCGGGCTCGCGTTGGGTGTAGCCCGCGCGCGGCTTGGCCTGGCGCAGCGCGTCACCGACCAGGAACAGCGCGTGACGCCAGAGGTTGGCCGCCTTGACCTCGGCGACCAACTCCCCCACGGTCGTACGCAGGATGGTCTCGTCGGCCCAGGAGACCTTGTGCGCGACCACCACCGGCACCTCGTGGTCCAACCCGGCGGCGGTAAGAGCCTCCACCAGCTCGGCCGCGCGGGCGGCAGGCGCCTGGACGGCGATGGTCCGGCTGTCGGCAGCGAGCTCGCGGACCCGCGCGAAGTCGGCCTCGGTGACGACGACGGTGTCGGCGCCGGTGGTCTCGGTCAGCGCGTTGCCGGTCGCGGCGGCGGCCGCCGAGACCGGCGAGATCCCCGGGACCACCTCGACGTCAAGACCGAGACGGGTGCACAGCTCACGCTGTTCGCGCAGGTCGGCGGCCAGCGCCGGATCGCCCGCGACCAGCCGGACGGCGCGGTGGCGCCTGCTGGCCAACCGCCGGTACAGCTCGGCGAGCTCGTCGGCGCCCAGCCGGGCGTGGTCGACCAGCTCGGCGTCCGGGCGGGCCTGCCCGCGCAACCACAACGGGTCGACCGCGGCCGGTGTGTAGAGCACCAGGTTCGCCTCGGCGATGCGGCTCGCACCGCGCAGGGTGATGAGGTCGGCCGCTCCCGGGCCTGCCCCCACGAAGGTCACGGTGCCACGCAGCATTGCCCGACCGTATCGCCCCCGCCCCCTGAGCGTGGCCGACGGGTGCCCGGTGTCAGACTCGGTGCCGTGCACCCCGACGCAGCCGCCCCCGCCGACCAGGTCTTCGCCTGGCTGGACGAGCACGCCGAAGACCGCAAACGGGCCGGGCTGACCAGGCAGTTGCGGCCGCGCGGGCCCGGGTCGGACCTGCTGGACCTGGCGGGCAACGACTACCTGGGGCTGGCGCGGGACAAGCGGGTCGCGGGCGCGGCGGCGGCGGCCACGCTGCGCTGGGGCGCGGGGTCCACCGGGTCGCGGCTGGTCACCGGGAGCACGGAGCTGCACAGCGAACTGGAGTTCGAGCTGGCCCGGTTCTGCGGCACCCAGTCGGCCCTGGTGTTCTCGTCCGGCTTCGCGGCGAACCTCGGCGCGGTGACGGCGTTGTCGGGGAAGAACTGTTCGATCGTCACCGACTCGCACATCCACGCCTCCCTGATCGATGGCTGCCGGTTGTCGCGCGCGGAGGTCGCCGTCGTCGGCCACAACGACCCCGCCGCCGCCGGTCGCGCGCTGAAGACCCGCCGCACCGAGCGCGCCGTGTACGTCACCGACTCGGTGTTCAGTGTGGACGGTGACCTCGCCCCGCTGAACGCGCTGTCCGAGGTGTGCCGGGAGAACGGCGCGGCGCTGGTCGTCGACGACGCGCACGGCCTCGGTGTGCTGGGCGAAGGCGGTCGCGGAGCGGTCGCGGCGGCGGGCCTGGCGGGCGAGCCGGACGTCGTGACGACGGTGACGCTGTCGAAAGCCCTTGGCGCGCAAGGGGGTGCGGTCCTGGGGCCGCGCCGGGTCATCCGCCACCTGGTGGAGAACGCGCGCAGCTTCATCTTCGACACCGGTCTCGCGCCGAGCAGCGCGGCGGCGGCCCTGGCGGCGTTGACGGTGCTGAAGGAGGAACCAGACCGCCCGGAACGCGTGCTGACGGTCGCGCAAACCCTTGCGGAGCGGCTCAAGGCCGCCGGTCTGTCGGTCAGCACGCCGACGGCGGCGGTCGTGGCGGTACGCGCCCCCTCCCCGGAGGCGGCACTCGCGTGGGCCAACGACTGCCGGGAGGCGGGCGTGTGGGTGGGCTGCTTCCGCCCGCCGTCCGTGCCGGACTCGATCTCCCGGCTCCGGCTCACCGCCCGCGCCGACCTGACCGAGGCCGACATCGACCGCGCCATCGACGTCATCACCGGCTGCGCGCCCCGCTGAAACCCGCTCGACACGCGGGATCGACGACCCGACCATGGGGGCCGTGGACTACCTCGCGATCAACAGGGCCAACTGGGACGAGCGCGCCCCGGCGCACGCAGCCTCGGCCGACTACGGGTTCGACCGGTTCCGCGCCGACCCGGCGCACCTGAGCGACGCGGTCCGCTTCGACCGCGCCCGGCTCGGCGACCTGACCGGGGTGCGCGGGGTGCACCTGCAGTGCCACATCGGCACCGACACGCTGTCGCTGGCCCGGCTCGGCGCCAGGATGAGCGGCCTTGACTTCTCCCCCGAGTCGCTGCGGCAGGCCCGGTCGCTGGCCGGTGACCTGGTCGACTTCCACGAGTCCGACGTCTACGCCGCCCTGGACGTGCTCGAACCGGGCGGCTACGACCTCGTCTACACGGGTCTGGGCGCGCTGTGCTGGCTACCGTCGATCACCCGGTGGGCGGGCGTGGTGGCCGGGCTGTTGCGCCCCGGTGGTCGGCTGTTCCTGCGTGAGGCCCACCCGATGCTGTGGGCGTTCGACGAACAGGCCGACCCGCTCGCGTTGCGGTACTCGTACTTCGAGCACGCCGAACCGCTCGTGCTCGACGAGTTCGGCACCTACGTGGCCACCGACGTCGAGTTCACCCACGGCCGCACGCACACCTGGAACCACGGCCTCGGCGAGATCATCACCGCCCTGCTCGACGTCGGGCTGCGGCTGACCGGGCTGGTGGAACACGACAGCGTCCCGTGGAACGCGCTACACGGCCAGATGACCGAGTCACCGAACGGTGAGTGGCGGCTGACCGAGCACCCCGAGGCACTGGCCGCCAGCTACACCCTCCAGGCCGTGCTGGACTGACCGGGCCTGCGCATGCGGACGTGCTCGATGCCGTCCTCCAGGAACGGGGCGCCCTGCGGTTCGTAGCCGAACCTGGCGTAGAGGGACTGGGCGGGCAGTTGGGCGTCGAGCACGCTCGGGTCGGGGCCGAGGTGGTCGATGGCGGCGGCCATCAGGCGGCTGCCCAGGCCCGCGCCCCGGGCCTGGGCGGCGGTGCAGACGCGGCCGACGCGGCGCTCGGTACCGGGGGCGCCGAGGACACGCAGGCAGGCCAACGGTTCCGCGCCCGGCTGCCACCACACGTGGATGGTGTCGGGCAGCAGGTCACGACCGTCCAGGTCCGGGTACGGGCAGTCCTGTTCCACCACGAACACGTCCACCCGGAGCTTGAGCAGGGCGTAGAGGTCGGCGGCGGAGAGGTCCGGCCCGAGCGCGGAGTGCAGGGTCACGGGCCCGTGGATATCACAGGTGCTTGGCGATCAGGTCGGCGTAGGCGGCGACCCGGGTGTAGACGCCGGGCTTGCCCGCCTCCGCGCACCCCTGGCCCCACGAGGCGATGCCCGCGAGCCTGCCGTCGACGATGAGCGGACCGCCCGAGTCGCCCTGGCAGGTGTCGATGCCGCCCTGCGGGAGACCGGCGCAGACCATGGCGGTGCTCTTGAAGTTGACGTAGTCGAAGGCGCACTCGGTGTCGGAGATGATCTGTACCTGCGCGCCGAGCAGGTAGCGGGACGCGCCGCCGGTCTCGGCCATCCGGCCCCAGCCGAGGATCGTCGCGGTCGTGCTCGGGGCGAGGCGGACGCGGTTGGTGGCGAGCGGCAGCGGTCGGTAGGGGACCCGGTCGGCCAGGGTCATGACCGCCACATCGTTACCCTCGGTGACGTCGGTGAAATCGGGGTGCACCCACACGTCGGTCACGTGGGTGACCACGCCCTCGGTGCTCCGCTTGTCCTCGCGGCCCGCCACGACCCGGATGTCGGCTGGGGCGAACGCGAGGGCGCAGTGCGCGGCCGTGATGACCTTGTCGTGCGCCACGAGGGTGCCACCGCAGAACTGGAAGCCGTCGGGTGTGGCCAGGTAGACGGCGTAAGGGTGGGCGGTGATGGAGACCCGGTCGCCGCCGACGATCTGCGCTCGCGCGGTGGACTGGGTGGCGGCGACGGCGTGGAAGAACTGGCTGAGCAGCGCGACGACGATCGCGACGGCGGCCAGGACGCCGAGCACCAGGCGGGCGGTACGCCCCATGGCGTGGTCTCCTGTTCGAGTCGAGCGGGGACTGGGCAGGCTCGCCACGGTAGGGCAATTCGGCACCAATCCGTTACTCTGCGCTGTCGCTCGAACGGGTGGACCTTGCGGTCGGGCATGCTGGACGGGTGCGTCGTCTCGTGCTCGCCCTGTGCGTCCTGCTGACCGTCGCGGGATGCGTGACCCCGGATCAGCAACGCGCCTCCGGCACGCCGGAGGCGGCGACAACGACACCCACGCCTCGTCGGACGACAACTACATCCACTCCCCCGGCTACAACATCCGCCCCTCCGGCGCGAACGACTGAGGCTCGGCCGACGTGGGTGGTTGGCGCGACGCCGTTGCCGCTGGGGCCGGATGGGTTCGGGAAGGTGCTGCCGACACCGGCCGCGTTGGTCAACCGGTCGTTGCCGACCAAGGATTTGTTGCCGCCACCTGTCGACGGGCGATACGCGGCTACGGTCGCCGAGGTGCCGGATGTGGTGTTGCGGCGGAGCACCTGGCAGTCGGGGTGTCCGGTGCAGCCTGCGCAGTTGCGTTATCTGACGATGTCGTTCTGGGGGTTCGACGGCAAGGCGCATACCGGGGAAATGATCGTCAACGCGCGGGTGGCGGTGGAGGTCACCAAGGTGTTCGGTCAGTTGTTCGCCCAGCACTTTCCGCTTGAGGAGATGCGGGTGACGGCTCTGCCGGAATTGAGCGCTCCGCCTACTGGCGACGGGAACAACACCGGTTCTTTCGTTTGCCGGGCGGTGCGTACGGCGACGAACTGGTCAGCGCACGCTTACGGACTTGCGGTGGATGTCAATCCGTTTTGCAATCCTTACACGAAGGGGAAACTGGTGCTGCCGGAGCTTGCCTCGTCCTATGTGGACCGAGGGGATCGGCGGGCGGGGATGGTCTACCCGGGGGACGGGGTGGTGCGGGCGTTCGCGGGCATCGGGTGGACGTGGGGTGGGGGCTGGAGCTCGCCGGTCGATCGGCAGCACTTCACGGCGACCGGCGGCTGATGATCACCGATAGCTGGGATGTGTAACGCTGCGCACAGGGGAGGCGACCCTGAAATGGACCGCACGCAGCACCCGAGACACCAGCGTAGGCCGGACACCACAGCGGGTTCGGCCATCCGCACCCGGCCGGGCGGATACGCGCGTTGGTGACCCACAGCGATCAATGAGCAGGAGGACCGGTGGTGACAAGTACGAACGCAGCGCCCAAGAGTGGCCGGAGATGGCTGTTCCTTGCCGTCTGGCTGCTCTGGTTCGCGGTTGGCTTCCCCTATCCGACACCCACGTGGCCTGCCGTCGGCATGGCCGCTCTGCTGGCGAGCGGAGCGGCGACGCTGATGGTGTTGGCGGCGACGGGGATCGGGTGGTGGCAGCACCGGCCGCGGACGGTGCGTGGGGAGCAGCGGTCGTAGGGGGTGAGTGGTTTTGCGGGCGTCCGGGGATGGTGCGGGCGCCCGCTTGGCTTTGGGAGTCACTGGGCCTCGGCTGCGCCTCGGGGTTCGGCCTGGTCGCCTTCGGCGACGCCGGCCGCGGGCGCCAGATAAAACGGGGGTGCCCGCTGGGGTGAAGTTGTTTTGTTCGGGGCCCCTAGCGGCAGCCTCAGGTAAGGCTAAAAGGCGGGGCCACTGGAAAGCGTGGCCTTACCCGCCAGCCGGCTTAGGCCACCGCCTCCCCCAAACAAAACAACTCCACCCCAGCGGGCAGTTGGCATCGGCGGCTCCCGAGGCGCGCGGCGCGGGAGTGCTGTGGTGCTCCTATGGGGCGGGTTTCGAGGCGCGCGGCGCGGGAGTGCTGTGGTGCTTCAGCCCAGCGGGCGGTTGGGGTCGGCGGGTTTCGAGGCCCGTGGTGCGGGCTGGCGGGCTTCGTTGATGGGTCGGGGGATTTCGGGTGGGCGGTGCAGGCTCGCGGCCTTTGCTGAAGCCCGACCTCACGAGCGATCACCGAATGATGTCGACCCAACATCCGCCCAATCGCCTGAACGAACAACCCACACGTAATTCCCGCGAAATCGTCTCCCGCTCCGCAACACTCAACATCTCACGACACGCCATCACACAATCTCCACTCACCCACCTACGCGGAGATCATCCCACACATGGCGCCTCGACCACTTGAGGTGGCTAGTTGGGGTCGGCGTTGGTGTTGGTGGTGTCGTCGGTGGGGCGGGGGGTGGGGGTGAACTTGCTGAAGACCTTGCCCGCGGTGTCGAAGATGGTTTCGCCGACGGTGGTGAGGAGGGTGGTGAGGGGGTCGGTGGATTGGGTGAAGGATTCCTTGTAGGAGCTGGCGGCGGATTTGAGGTCGTCGGCGAAGTCTTTGGTGGGGGTGTCGGTGTCGCGGCGAGGGTATTGCGCGGTGAGGATGGTGCGGTAGTCGTCGGAGGCGGCCCAGCGTTGGAGTTGGGCGGCGCGGACTACGGCGAAGGGGTGGTTCATGCCTTCGACGTTGCGGAGTTTGTGGATGCTGTCGCGGATGTCGTCGACTTCTTCGTATTCCTTGGCTTGTTGGAGGAATGACGGGAGGTCGATCTGGGTGAGGTCGGTGCCGCCTGCCAGGTAGACGTGGGCGCGGAGGGCGGCGGCGGGGTCCTGGCCTGCCAGGAGGCCCGCGCGGTCGGCCGTCAACTCGGCCTTGCGGAACCATTCGCGGAGGGCGGCGATGATGGCGCGCAGGCCGAGGGCGCCCATGGGGACGAACGAGATGGTGGCCTGGAGGTTGACCAGGCGTACCAGCAAAGTCCTCAGCACGGCGTGGCCGGAGAGGACGTGACCCATCTCGTGGCCGATGACGAAGCGGAGGCTTTCGGTGTCCAGGGCCTCGACCAGGCCGGTCGTCAAGACGATGAACGGCTCGTCGATGCCGATGGTGAGGGCTTGGGCGTCCGGGTTTCGCTCGACGAACACATTGGGCACCGTGTCGAGGTCCAGGGTTTCGGCGCAGTCGAGGCGGAGTTGGTTGAGCTTGGGGTACTGCTTCTCGCCGACCCGGATGGACGAGGCCAGGGCCATCAGGCGTTCGCCGCGTTCGGTGAACAGGCCCGCGGCGGTCTTGAGAACATCCGAGAGGCCGGGGATGGCGCGCAGGCCCGCCATGGCGCCGCGGTCGGCGGGGTGTTCGTAGGCGCGGGGGCTGATCCGCGGGAAGCGGACCCGGGTCGTCGAACGGGACACCTCATGGTCCGGGTGGTCAGGGCTCTCGGTCACGGCGGCTTCCTCCCCAAATGGTCTGGTAACCCCCACATTAGGCCGAACAGGCCGGACGGTGTCGGGGTTTGTCCACAGGCGAGCAAGCACCCGGACTAGATTCGGTGGCGACGAAACGAAACACGACGGCTGGAGGAAGACAGATGAGCCTGGACCGCCCGGTCGCCCCCGATCCCTACGCGCTGCTGCCCGCGGTCGGCACGTTCGACGTGACCTCGACTGACGTGCGGGACGGCGCGAAGCTGGACCTCAGGTACGTGCACGGGTCCGCGGGTGGCGAGAACGTGTCGCCGCAGTTGGCGTGGAGTGGGGCGCCGGAGGGCACCAAGAGCTACGTGGTCACCTGCTTCGACCCGGACGCCCCGATCCCAGGCGGGTTCTGGCACTGGGTCGCGGTGAACCTGCCCGCCGACACGACCGAGTTGCCCACGGGCGCAGGTAGCGGCGACGACAGCCTGCCCGGGGACGCGTTCCACGTCCGCGCCGACTACGGCTCCCGCGAGTACGGCGGTGCCGCGCCGCCGCAGGACGACCAGGACCACCGGTACTTCTTCGTGGTGCACGCGGTCGACGTCGAACGACTGGACGTGGATGAGAACGCCTCGCCCGCGGTGGTCAGCTTCAACCTGGCGTTCCACACGTTGGCTCGCGCGATCATCACCCCCACCTACGCGCACTGACGAGCGTGGGAATGCGGGAACCGGTTGGTGCGGTTTGATGTGGTCGTGGCCCACTACGACCTGGTGATCATCGGAACCGGCTCCGGCAACTCGCTGCTGGACCCGCGGTTCGCGCACCTGCGCACGGCGATCGTGGAGCGCGGGGTGTTCGGCGGGACCTGCCTGAACGTGGGCTGCATCCCGACGAAGATGTTCGTGCACACCGCTGACGTCGCCGCCACGCCGGGGCACTCGTCCCGGCTCGGTGTCGACGAGACGCTGGACCGGGTGCGGTGGCCGGACATCCGGGACCGGGTCTTCGGCCGGATCGACCCCATCGCCGCCGGTGGTGAGCAGTACCGGCGGGAGCACCCGGACAACGCCAACGTCACGGTGTACGCGGGGACCGCGCGGTTCACCGGGCAGCGGCGGTTGGAGATCACGCCCAACGACGGCGCCGCGGCCGAGACGATCACCGCTGACCGGATCGTGCTGGCCGCCGGTGGGCGCGCGGTCGTCCCGGACATCGATGGCATCCACGACGTCGACTTCCACACCAGCGACACGGTCATGCGGCTGGCCGAGCTGCCCGAGCGCATGGCGATCTTGGGCGGCGGGTTCATCGCGGCCGAGTTCGCGCACGTGTTCTCGGCGTTCGGGGTGGCCGTCACCGTGATCGCCCGCTCGGGTGCGCTGCTGCGCGCCGAGGACCGCGACGTCAGCCGCCGGTTCACCGAGCTGGCCCGGCAACGCTGGGACGTCCGGCTGGACCGCAAGGCCGTGCGGGTCGAAAAGATCGAGACCGGGGTCCGGCTGCACCTGGAGGGTCCTGGCGGCGCGGAGACCGTGGACGCGGACCTGCTGCTCGTCGCGACCGGCCGCACGCCGAACACCGACCGGCTCGACGTGGCGGCGGGCGGCATCGAGGTCGCGCCGACCGGGCACGTGGTGGTCGACGAGTTCCAGCGGACCAGCGCGGCGGGCGTGTGGGCGCTGGGCGACATCAGCTCGCCGTTCGAGCTCAAGCACGTCGCCAACCACGAGGCGCGGGTCGTCCAGCACAACCTGCTGCACGCGGACGAGCTCATCGCCGCCGACCACCGGTTCGTGCCGCACGCGGTGTTCACCTCGCCGCAGATCGCCTCGGTGGGGCTGACCGAGCAGGAAGCCGAGGAGCGCGGGCTGCCCTGGGTGGCGGCGACCGAGGCGTTCGGCAGCATCGCCTACGGCTGGGCGATGGAGGACACGACCGGGTTCGCCAAGATCATCGCCGATCCGGACACCGGGTTGATCCTGGGCGCGCACATCATCGGCCCGCAGGCGCCGACCCTGCTGCAACCGATCATCCAGGCGATGAGCTTCGGCCTGGACGCCCGCTCGATGGCACGCGGCCAGTACTGGATCCACCCCGGCATGCCCGAGGTCGTCGAGAACGCCCTGCTGAACCTGAAACTGAACTAGTGGCTCGACCCAGAAGGTTGGGCCACTAAACCGTCCTGGGCCGTCCGGCGGCGTAGCCGAAGACGGCCTGCACCGCCGTGACGACCAGGACGAGGACCAACGACGCGGTCCAGTTGCCGGTGGCCCCGCGCAGCACCCCGAACAGGAACGGGCCACCGGCGGCGATGAGGTACCCGATCGACTGGGCCATCGCGGAGAGCGACGCCGTGTCGGCCGGGTGTTCGGTGCGCAGCGCGAGCACGGTGATGAGCAGCGGGAACACCCCCATGCCGACCCCGGCGAGCACCGTCCAGGCCAGCGGCGCGGCGCTCGGGGCGACCAGCAGGCCGACCATGCCGAGCCCGCCGACGAGCGTCAACGCCACGATCAGGCCGGACTGCGATCGCATCCGGACGGCCAGCGGCGGCAGCAGGAGCCCGGTGGGGACGCCGAACAGGGTGCAGATGGCCAGGTAGAGACCGGCGGTGTTCCGGTCGACCCCGGCGTCCACCAGGACCTCGGGCAGCCAGCCCATGATCACGTAGGCGATGAGCGACTGCAGGCCGAAGAACAGCGTCACGATCCAGGCGAGCCGGTTGCGGTACAGGGACCGGCGGGGCTGCGGCGGCGCCGACCCGGTCACGGCGGTGTGCCGGGCGGCGGTGACCCACAGGAGCAGGGCGGCCGCGCCGAGCAACGCCCACGAGCCCAGCGCCAACCGCCAGTCGGCGAGGGCGTCCGCGAGCGGTGGGGTCAGCGCGGCGCCGATCGCGCCGCCGCCGGAGAGGGCGCCCATGTAGATCCCGGTGACCAGACCGATCCGGTCCGGGTACGACTGCTTGATGACCACCGGGAGCAGGACGTTGCCCACGGCGATGCCCGCGCAGGCGACCAGCGTCCCGCCGAGCACGACGAGCGGGCCGTCGAGCACGCGGATCGCCAACCCGGCGGTCAGCAGCGCCAACGCGCCGCCGATCGACCGGGCGAGACCGAAACGCCTGTTCAGCCGGGGCGCGAGGACGCCTGCGGCGCCGAAGCAGACGGCCGGGAGCGCGGTGAGCGCGCTGGCCCAGGCGTGACTGGCGCCCAAAGACCCGCGCACCTGCTCCAACACGGATGCCAGACTGGTCACCGCGGGCCGCAGGTTCGCCGCGGCCAGGGCGACCCCGACAACCAACAGGACCGTGCCGACCAGGGCGGTGCCGCGCGGAGTGATTCCGGCCGGGTCCGTGGTCGGTGCCCCCACGGCAGGGCCCGGCGTGGCAGTCTTGACGTCCCCGGCGCTCCGCCTGTCGTGGAGCGTCATGGTCCGAGTATCACATAAACATAGGATGTTTGTCGGAAAGGATGGCGCTGTGCCGTTGGCCACTACCCGGCGTTCCGGCCTCGTCGACCAGGTGATCGACCAGATGCGGGCGGCGATCACCAACGCGGAGTGGAAGGTCGGCGAACGCATCCCGACCGAGCCCGAACTCGTCACCGCCCTCGGCGTCGGCCGCAACACGGTCCGCGAGGCGGTGCGCGCCCTGTCCCACGCGGGCCTGCTGGAGGTGCGCCAGGGCGACGGCACCTTCGTCCGCGCCACCAGCGAGTTCTCCGGCGCGGTCCGGCGGCTCGCGGGCACCGAACTGCGGGACGTGCTGCAGGTCCGGCGGACCCTCGAGGTCGAGGGCGCCCGGCTGGCCGCGGCGCACCGCACCGAGGAGGAACTGACCGACCTGACCGAGCTGCTCAACGCCCGCGACCACTCGATGACCACGAAGGACTACGAGCTCGGGGTCGACCAGGACGCCGCTTTCCACCTCGCGGTCGTGCGCTGCTCGCACAACTCCCTGCTGGCGGAGCTGTACCAGGGGCTGACCGAGGTCGTGCGCGCGTCGGTGGCCAGCACGGTCAGCACCAAGCCCAGCATGGCCGCGGTCGACCACCAGCGGCTGCTGGCGGCCATCCGCGACCGGGACACCGCCCGCGCCGCCGCGGAGGCCGCGGGCTTCCTCGACGAGCTGCTGGCCGACCTCGACCAGGACTGAGCCGCTCACCCCCGATCGAGCCCCGATCGAGCACGGTCACGCCCCTGGCGGCAGGACCGGCAGACCCGGCGGTGCGCCGTGCTCGATCAGGTGCGTGATCGCCCGGGTGTCCAGGTGGTCGGCCACCAGGTCACCGAGCAGGTCGAGTTGGGCTTGGCGGGCGGCGGCGAAGTCGGTGTCGACAGCGGGGCGGAAGCCCGCGCGGCCCGCGCGGTCAGCCGCCCACACCAGGAACGCGCGACGGACACCGTCGTTCTCCAGCAGCCCGTGCCAGTGGGTGCCGACGACCGCGTCCGCCAGCGCGCCCTCACCCGAGCCGTCCGGGAGGGTGATCAGCGACCGCTCGGCGTGCCGGGTGACCCGGCCGTGGTGGATCTCGTAGCCGGTCGCGGGCGCGTCGAAGACGGTGCCGTGCGGACGGGTGAGGGTCTTACCGGTGGCGAACTCGACGTCGAGGTCGAGGAGGGCGAGGCCGTCGACGGTACCCGCGCCGGACTCGACGCGGTCGTCGATCCGGTTGGCGAGCATCTGGAAACCACCGCAGATGCCGAGCAGCGGCAACCCGCGGCGGTGGTGGTCGACGACGGCATCGGCCAACCCGGTGCGGCGCAACCAGGCCAGATCGTCCACTGTGGACTTCGAGCCGGGCAGCACGACCAGGTCGGCGTCGGCGAGGCGCGCGGGCTCGGTGACGAAGCGGACGGAGACACCCGGTTCGCAGGCCAGCGCCTCGACGTCGGTGGCGTTGGAGATCCGGGGCAGCCGGACGACGGCCACCCGCAACCACTGGTCGCCCAGCGGCGGCCGGGGACGCCCGACCACCCCGTCGGCGGTGTAGGACAGGGAGTCCTCGGCGTCGAGCCACAACTCCTCGCGCCAGGGCAGCACGCCCAACACCGGCCTGCCGGTGAGCAGGCGCAGTCGGGCCAGGCCGGGGTCGAGCAGGGCCGGATCACCGCGGAACTTGTTGATCACGAATCCGGCGATGAGGGCCTGGTCGGCGGCGTCGAGGAGGGCGAGCGTGCCGAAGAGGTGCGCGAAGACGCCACCGCGGTCGATGTCGCCCACGACGAGCACGGGGATGTCCGCCGCGCGCGCGAGCCCCATGTTGGCGATGTCGGTGGCACGGAGGTTGATCTCGGTGGGTGAACCAGCACCTTCGCAGATGACGACCTCGTAGTCGGCGCGCAGGTCGGCCACTGTGCTGAGCACGACCTCCATGAGCTCGGCCTTCCGCGCACGGTAGGACAACGCGGACGCGAACCCGGTGGGCTTACCGAGCACGACAACCTGAGAGGTCCGGTCAGAACCCGGCTTCAAGAGGACCGGGTTGAACCGGACACTCGGCTCGACACCGCACGCGGCAGCCTGCACGGCCTGGGCACGGCCGATCTCGCCACCGTCGAGCGTGACCATGGAGTTGTTGGACATGTTCTGGGCCTTGAACGGCGCGACCCGGACCCCCTGGCGGGCCAACCAGCGGCACAACCCGGCGACCAACACACTCTTGCCCGCGTCGGAAGTCGTCCCGGCTACCAGGAGGGCACCGGCCAACACGCACCTCCACCAACGTCCACTCCCCCGCGGACACCCGGGGGCTGCCATCATCTTCTGTCATGCCCGCCGCAGCCGTCACCGCAGTCCTGGCGCACAGCCCGTTCCTGGGGCCGGCCAGCCTCCGCCCGCTGGCCGACGCGCTCGCCGCGCTCGGGCACCCCACCGTCCTGCTCGACCTGCTGCCCAGCGTCGCCGCGGCGCCGGTCCACCAGCGGCTGATCGGCGCCTTCGCCGACGCCCTGTCCGACGCGGCCCTCACCGGCCCGATCGCCATCGTCGGCCACAGCGGCGCCGGTCCCCTGCTGCCCGCGTTCGCCGAGGAACTCGAGGACGACGTGCGCGCCCTGGTCTACCTGGACGCGGGCCTGCCCACCCCCGGTCGCAGTTGGCGCGACACCGCCACCGCCGCCGAGTACGCCGACCTGCGCGACCGCAGCCGCGACGGTATCCTCCCGCACTGGCCCCAGTGGTCCCCGACCGATCCGCTGGCCGCCGTCACCGACCCGGCCCTGCGCGCCGAGATCACCGACGAGGCCCCCGAGGTGCCGCTGGCCTACCTCAAGGAACCCCACCCCACCGTCGAGTGGACCGGCCCGACCGGCTACGTCCGGCTCTCGGCGGACCACGCCGCCGACGCCGACACCGCCCGCGCGAACGGCTGGCCCGTCCGCGCGGCCGACCTGCACCACCTCGCCGCCGCGACCCACCCCGAACCCGTCGCCCGGCTGGTGCTGGCGGTACTGCTGGAACTGCTCAGCGGGGACTGAGGGCCGGGGTCACGGCAGGGTGAGGATCTCCGAGCCCGTGTCGGTGACGACCAGGGTGTGCTCGAACTGGGCGGTCCACGACTTGTCCTTCGTGGTGGCGGTCCAGTTGTCGTCCCACAGGTCGTAGTCGATGCCGCCGAGGGTGATCATCGGCTCGATGGTGAAGGTCATCCCCGGCTCGATCACGGTGCGGTCGTTGAGGTCCTCGTAGTGCAGCACGACCAGTCCACTGTGGAAGGACCGGGCGATGCCGTGGCCGGTGAACGCGCGCACCACGCCGTAGTCGAACCGCTTGGCGTACTTCTCGATGACCCGGCCGATCACGTTGAACTCCCGGCCGGGCCGCACCGCCGCGATCGCCCGCATGGTCGCCTCGTGGGTGCGCTCGACCAGCAGCCGCGCCTCCTCGCTGACCTCGCCCGCCAGGAAGGTGGCGTTGGTGTCGCCGTGCACGCCGCCGAGGTAGGCGGTGACGTCGATGTTGACGATGTCGCCGTCCTCGATCACCGTCGAGTCCGGGATGCCGTGGCAGATCACCTCGTTGAGCGACACGCAGCACGACTTCGGGTAGCCGCGGTAGCCCAGCGTGGACGGGTAGGCCCGGTGGTCGAGCAGGTACTCGTGCACCACGGCGTCGATGTCGTCGGTGGTCGCCCCCGGCTTGACCGCCTTGCCACCCTCCTGCAGCGCCCGCGCCGCGATCCGACTGGCCACCCGCATCGCTTCGATGATCTCCGGCGGCTGCACCCACGGGTCGGTGTTCTTCGCGGGCGCGGGACGGTCCACGTACTCGGGCCGGACGATGGTGGACGGCACAACCCGACGGGACGTCTGCACGCCGGGCGTCAACGGGGCACGAACGGACATGCCCTCCACCCTACGACCCCCACCCACCCCGTTTCCCACCCGGCAAACCACCACCCGCGCACATCACACCTCGACGTGGCAACACCGGCCAACCCCCGGCTACAACCGGCTCCCGGGTACTCGACCTTCCTCGTTGCCGCGGCTCAACCGACCGAGGTGAGGAAGCGGCCCGCGGCCTGGACGGCGGTGGTGGACTGGCCGACGTCGGTGAGCAGGACGGCGAAGGCGAGGTCGCCCTTGTACCCGACGAACCACCCGTGTGAGTGGGTTCCGTCGCCGAACTGGGCGGTGCCGGTCTTGCCGCGGACATCGCCCAGCGGCTTCAGCGCGGTGGCGGTGCCGGTGGCGACGACCTCGGCCATCATGCCGCGCACGGAGTCGAGGACGGCGCCGGGCACCGGGTCGGGGGTACTGTCGATCTTGGTTTCCGAGCCGTGCACCAGGACCGGCTTGGGCACGCTGCCCGAGGCGACGGTGGCGGCGACCACGGCCATGCCGAACGGGCTGGCGACCACCTTGCCCTGCCCGAACCCGTCCTCGGCGCGCTCGGTCTGACCGGACGCGGACGGCACGGACCCGGTGACCGTGGTCACCCCCGGGATGACGAAGTCCAGGCCGAGACCGAGCTTCTTGGCCATCTGGGTCAGCTCGTCGGGCCCCATGGCGAGGGCGAGCTGGGCGAAGGTGGTGTTGCAGGAGAACGCGAACGCGTTGCGCATCGGGATGACGCCCTTGTCGAACTTGTTGCTGTTCGGGATCTCCCGGCCGTCGACGACGGTGGTGCCGGGGCAGCCGAGCGGCGTGTCCGCGGTCGCCTTGCCGGAGGCAACGGCCTCGGCGGCGGTGACGATCTTGAAGGTGGAGCCGGGCGGGTAGCGGCCGGTCAGCGCGAGCGTGCCCTGCTGGTCGGCCGGGGTGTTCTGCGCGACGGCGAGCACGTCACCGGTGGAGGGCTGGATGGCCACGATCATCGACGGGGTCTTCTCCCCCGCGATGGCCGCCTGCGCGGCGTTCTGCACCTTGGTGCTCAGCGCCAACTGCACGGCCTTCGCCGGTTCCGCCGCCTTGGCGTAGAGCTCCTCGCCCTCCTTGCCCGCGCTGTCGACGGTGTACACCCGCCACCCCGACTTGCCCTGCACCTGGTCCTCGACCAGCTTGCGCAGACTGGGCAGCAGCGCGGGCGCGAACTTCTTGTCCAGCGGCAGCAACCGGGTGGACGCGGTGAACCGCACCCCGGCCAGGTCGTAGATCTGCGCCTTGACCTTCTGGTAGTCCGCGTCGCGCAACGACACCACCGGGTACGGCTGCCCGTTGGCCTTCGCCGCGCCGTCGAGGATGCCCTGCGCGGTGATCGTCGGGTCGATCCCGCCCAGCGCCTTGGCCAACTGGCCCGCGATCGCGGTGGCGTCGCCCGCCTTCGCCTGCTCGAACACCACCGACACGACCCGGTCCGGCTGCATCACGGCCTGGCCGTCCCGGTCGAGCAGCGGCGCCAACTGGGCGTCGTTGTCCTGCACCGCCAACGTCTGCTGCGCGGCCAGCTTCGGGTGCAGCACCGCGGGTTCCCAGTGCACCTTCCACTTCTCGTCCTGCAGCCGCAGCTCGAACTTGCTGTCGTAGGACCACAACCGGTTGTGCCCCAGGTCCCAGGTCAGGTGGTAGGTCGCCGTCGCCGTGTTGTCGGTCGTGTCGACCCGGTTGACCTGCGCCATCACCGTGGCCGGTTTGAGCGCGCCGCGGACCTTGTCCATCAACGCCTTCGCCGAGTCGGCCGCGTCGGTCTGCGCGGACGCCGACGCCGTGTCGCCACCGGCGAACGCGGCGACGAACTGACTGGCCGCGTCCTCCGGCTTCGGATCGGAGCCGAACAGGCCGCAGCCCGCCAGCGGGAGAACGGCCACCAGCGCGATGAGCAGCGCGAGCAGCCGGGCGGTCGGACGGTGAGAGGCAAGCACGGCCGCAGTATGCCCGCTTCCGGGGAATCAGCGCCGGAAGTTGTCCACAGGCGGATCAGAACAGCACGGTCGCGTACTGCCCGACCTGCGCGAACCCGATCCTGTCATATACAGCACGGGCAGGTGCGTTGTAGCCGTTGACATACAGGCTCGCGGTCCGTCCCATCCCGCTGACCAGCCGCTGGACCACCGCCGCCGTCCCGGTGCCGCCCAGCCCCTCACCGCGCCGGTCCGGGTGCACCCACACGCCCTGGATCTGCCCGACCATGCTGGACAACGCGCCGATCTCGGCCTTGAACACGACCTCGTCGCCCTCGAACCGGGCGAACGCGCGGCCCGCCGCGATCAACTCGGCGACCCTGGCCCGGTAGCCCGCGCCGCCGTCACCCAACCGGGGGTCGATGCCGACCTCCTCGATGAACATGCGCACCGCGGCGGGCAGGTACCGGTCCAGCTCGTCCGGGCGCACCGGCCGCACCCGGGGATCGGGGGTGACCAGCGGGGTGCTGCGCAGCGCCAGCAGCGGCTGGTCGGCCCGCACCTCGCGGGCGGGCCCCCACTCGGCCGACAGCTCGGCCCACAACCCCAGCACCTGCTCGGCCGGGCCGACCATCGACGAACACATCCGCCTCCGCCGCAACGCCCGGTCGGCGAACGCGCGCAGCGACGACGGTCTGCCGCGCAACGGGACCAGGTTCGGCCCGGCGAAACACAGCGCGTCGAGCCGCCCCGAGGCGCGCAGGCCACGGCTGTCGCAACCCCACACCTCGCCACCCAACCGCCACGGGTCCAACCCGGCCGCCTCGACCCGCGAGGCCACCATGCAGGACGCCACGGGATCGGCGGTGAGCACCGCGCGCACCGCCTGGCCGTCCCGCTCGTCGAGCAGCCGCGCTCCTGCTAGCCGCAACACGCCCTCAGCGTGCCAGAAAGCACGACCGGGGGAAAATGGTGTGAATCCCCGGCGCCCCCGGCATCGTCGCCGACTTCACTCGTTCGGCGGCGCGCCGCCGCCCGCTCAGCCGACCGCGACGACGGTGGGAGCCCCGGACTCGCCGTCGACCGGCTCGCCCATCTCCTCGGCCAAGCGCATGGCCTCCTCGATCAGGGTCTCCACGATCTGCGCCTCCGGCACGGTCTTGACGACCTGGCCCTTGACGAAGATCTGGCCCTTGCCGTTGCCCGACGCCACGCCGAGATCCGCCTCGCGGGCCTCCCCCGGTCCGTTGACCACGCAGCCCATGACCGCGACCCGCAGCGGCACCGACATGCCCTCCAGGCCCGCGGTGACCTGGTCGGCCAGCTTGTAGACGTCGACCTGGGCGCGACCGCAGGACGGGCAGGACACGATCTCCAGCTTGCGCGGCCGCAGGTTCAGCGACTGCAGGATCTGCAGGCCGACCTTGACCTCCTCCACCGGCGGCGCGGACAGCGACACCCGGATCGTGTCGCCGATGCCCTGCCGCAGCAGCGCGCCGAAGGCCACCGCCGACTTGATGGTGCCCTGGAACGCCGGGCCCGCCTCGGTGACGCCGAGGTGCAGCGGGTAGTCGCACTGGGCGGCCAGCAGCTCGTACGCGCGGACCATCACGACCGGGTCGTTGTGCTTGACCGAGATCTTGATGTCGTGGAAGTCGTGCTCGGCGAACAGCGACGCCTCCCACAGCGCCGACTCGGCCAGCGCCTCCGGGGTCGCCTTGCCGTACTTCTCCATCAGCCGCTTGTCCAGCGAGCCCGCGTTCACGCCGATCCGGATCGGCGTGCCGTGGTCCTTCGCGGCCTGCGCGATCTCCTTGACCTGGTCGTCGAACTTGCGGATGTTGCCCGGGTTGACCCGGACCGCCGCGCAGCCCGCCTCGATCGCGGCGAAGACGTACTTGGGTTGGAAGTGGATGTCGGCGATGACCGGGATCTGCGACTTCCTGGCGATCGCGGACAGCGCGTCGGCGTCGTCCTGCGACGGGCAGGCCACCCGGACGATGTCGCAGCCCGCCGCGGTCAGCTCGGCGATCTGCTGCAGCGTGGCGTTGATGTCGGCGGTCACGGTGGTCGTCATCGACTGCACCGAGACGGGGGAGTCACTGCCGACGCCGACCGAGCCGACCTGGAGTTGGCGGGTCTTGCGGCGCTCGGAGAGCACGGGGGGCGGCGTGGTGGGCATGCCGAGCATCACGTCGGACATGAAGACCTCTCTGAAATCAATGCTGGGCTCTTGTCCCAGTGTGCGCTCTTATTGCAGTCGAATCGGGTTCACGATGTCCGCGGTCACGGTGAGGAGCACCACCGCGCCACCGAGGATGACGAGGACCATCGTGATCCCAGCCAGCCTGTTGTAGTCCACCGGGCCGGCGGGCGCCTTCCCACGCGCCTTGCGGATCACGTCCCGTACCCGTTCGTACAAGACGACCGCGATGTGCCCGCCGTCGAGCGGTAGCAGCGGCAGCAGGTTGAACACACCGACGAAGAAGTTCAGCGCCGCGAGCATGAGGACGAAGATCTGCCACACGCCCTGCTCGACCGCGTCCGCGCCGATGATGCTGGCGCCGACGACGCTGACCGGTCGCTCGGGGTCGTTCTGCTCGCCGCCGATCGCCCGCAGCACGGCGGGGATCTTCTGCGGGAACTTCATCAACCCTTCCCAGGTGGACGCGAACAACTGCCCGGTGAACTTGGTGGTACCGCCGATGGCCGCGATGGGTCCGTAGTGGAGTGTCCCACCCGGTCCGACGCCGATCGCACCGACCTCGGTGACCGCGTTGTCCGAACCCGCCTTCGCGTCCGGCGAGGTGCGCTGGACGGTGGCCACGTCCACGGTGACCGTCCGCTGCACACCGTCACGCTCGACGACGAAGGTGTTCTCCCCGTGCAGACCGCGGATCTTGCCGACCAGGTCGCTCCAGGTGCCCGCGGGTTGGCCGTTCACGCTGATGATCTCGTCGCCGGGCAGGATGCCCGCGGCCTTGGCTGGCGACGGGTCGCTCGCCGTGCACGCGCTCAGCTTCAGCGTCTTGGCGTCCTGAGTGGCCGCCGCGCACTCGGTGCTGCCGACCAACGGCTTGCTCTCCGTGTTCGGCAGGCCCATGGTCACGGCCATCAGGTACAGGATGATGAACCCGAGCAGGAAGTGCGTGATCGACCCGGCGGACATCACCACCACGCGCTTCCAGGTGGCGAACCGCCACATCGCCCGCGGCGCCTCCTCGGCGGTCACCGGGTCCAGCGCCGTCATACCCGCGATGTCGCAGAAACCACCCGCCGGGATGACCTTGAGCCCGTACTCGGTCTCACCGCGGCGGAACGAGAACAGCGTCGGGCCGAACCCGATGAAGTACCGGCGCACCCGCATGCCGAACGCCTTCGCCGAGACCATGTGCCCGGCCTCGTGCAGCGCCACCGACACGCAGATGCCCAGCGCGAACAGCACGAACCCCAGCAACCAAGCGACCACGGTCAATCCCTTCCCGACCCGGCGTCCACGGACACGGCGAGCAGCTCGGCGGCCCTGGCCCGCGCCCACTCCTCGGCGGCGAGCACCTCGTCCACGTCCCGCGGCGGGCCGTGCCAGGCCACCGCGTCGTCGACCACCCTGTGCACAGTGTCCACGATGTCTGTGAAGGTGGTGTCGCCCCGCAGGAAGGCGGCCACCGCCTCCTCGTTGGCCGCGTTGAACACCGCGGGCAGGCAGCCACCGGTCGTCCCGACGGCCCTGGCCAGCCGCACCGCGGGGAACGTGTCGTCGTCGAGCGGCTCGAAGGTCCACTGCGCGGGTACGCCCCAGTCACAGGGACGCGCGGCGCCGGGCACCCGTTCCGGCCAGGCCAGCGCCAGCGCGATCGGCAGCCGCATGTCCGGTGGGCTGGCCTGGGCCAGCGTGGAGCCGTCGGTGAAGGTGACCATCGAGTGCACCACCGACTGCGGGTGGACGACCACGTCGACCCGGTCGTAGGGCACGCCGAACAGCAGGTGCGCCTCGATCAGCTCCAGCGCCTTGTTGACCAGCGTCGCCGAGTTGATCGTGATGACCGGGCCCATCGCCCAGGTCGGGTGGCGCAGCGCCTGCTCGGCGGTGACGCCGACCAGGTCCGCCCTGGTCCGGCCGCGGAACGGGCCGCCGGAGGCGGTCAGGACCAGCCGGTCCACCTCCTCGGCGCGGCCGCCGCGCAGCGCCTGGGCCATCGCCGAGTGCTCGGAGTCGACCGGCACGAGTTGGCCCGGCCTGGCCGCGGCGAGCACCAGGTCACCGCCGGCGACCAGCGACTCCTTGTTCGCCAGGGCCAGCGTCGCGCCGGTGCGCAACGCGCTCAGCGTCGGGGCGAGACCCCGCGAACCGGTGATGCCGTTGAGCACCACATCGACCGGGACCGACTCGATCAACTCGGTGACCGCGTCCTGGCCCGCGAAGACCCGGGGCACGGGCACGCCTGCCCGCTTGGCCGCGGCGTCCAGCGCCGCCCGCAGGTCAGCGGCCGCGGCGGTCCTGGTCACGGCGACGGCGCCGACCTGGAAGCGCAGCGCCTGCTCGGCCAGCAGCGCCGGATCGGACCCACCCGCGGCGAGCCCGGCCACGGTGAACCGATCGGGATTGGCCGCGACGAGGTCGAGTGCCTGGGTGCCGACGGAGCCGGTCGAACCGAGCACGAGCAGTGAGCGCCGAGCGGTGCCGGGCGCGGGGGAAGCACTCATCACCACCATTGTGGCCGACGGCCCGACACGCACGGCAACGGCCACCGGGTGATGTCGCGTCCCCGCGCGCACCGTCCGTACCGCGAAGGATCGTCCGAACGGCGCAATCCGAAAAAAGTTCCGCACCGAAGGAGTGAAACTCCGACACCGGGGGCACTTACTCGGCAGCACGGAAAGACCGCCGGGACGCGCGGCGGTCATCTGGAAGGAGCATCGATGGGCATTCTCGGCTGGATCGTTCTCGGTTTGGTCGCCGGTCTCATCGCCAAGGCCATCATGCCTGGTCGGGACCCGGGGGGCATCATCATCACGATCCTCATCGGCATCGTGGGCGCCATCATCGGCGGATTCATCGGCAACGCGATCTTCGGGGGCGGACTCGGCACATTCTTCGACCTCCGCACCTGGCTGCTGTCGATTCTCGGATCGGTGATCCTGCTGGCCATCTACCGCGCGGTCACCGGCGGTCGGGGTCGGGCAAGGGTGTAGCCGAGCGAGACCCGTCACACCCGAGGGCGCCGTGGGCAACCACGGCGCCCTCGGGCTGTGCGGGGTGTGGGAGGATCGGCGGCGAAGCAGTGTGGTTCGAGCTGGAGGGAAACACGTGGCGAACACGGAGCTGGAGAAGCGGAAGCCCACCGCGGCGGGCACCGTGAGCCCCGCGGACGAGCCGTCCGCCGAGTGGGGCTGGCACGGGTCGTTCCCGCGCGCCACCCTGATCGCCGGGGTGGTCGTCGGGATCGTCATGTTCCTCATGCTCATCGGCAACCACCGCGGCCGCACCGAGGACCTGTGGCTCGTCGGCGTCGGCGTGCTGCTGCTCGGCGGGGTCGCCTGGAAGGTCCACAAGAACCGGACCTCCTGGCGGCGCTAGCAAACGATCACTCGGAAGAGTGGTTACGCGCCCGCCCACGTGGTGGGCATCTGTTGCGGGTGTGCGCACGGGCACAGTTGGCTGACGGCCATGCGCCCCTGTGCACTCGAGCCGTTCTGGCCATCGCGCCGACCCCGGCTCTACGACGAAGCGTGTACGACGGCCGCGTGGGTGCGCTGAACCCCACGCGGCCGTCGTCGTTTCCGTCCACACCCGACACAGATCCGGAGCCCACCATGTCCGTCACGGACGAACTGCTCGCCAACAACGCCGAGTACGCCTCGGCGTTCCAGGGCCCGCTGCCGCTCCCGCCCGCCAAGCACGTCGCGGTCGTCGCCTGCATGGACGCCCGCATCAACGTCTACGGCGTGCTGGGCCTGGCGGAGGGCGAGGCCCACGTCATCCGCAACGCGGGCGGCGTCGTCACCGAGGACGAGATCCGCTCGCTGGCCATCAGCCAGCGCCTGCTCGGCACCACCGAGATCATCCTCATCCACCACACCGACTGCGGCATGCTCACCTTCTCCGACAAGGACTTCCGCGACGGCATCCGGGACGAAACCGGCGTCCGCCCCGCCTGGTCCTCCGAGGCCTTCGACGACCTGGACACCGACGTCCGCCAGTCCATCGCCCGCATCAAGTCCAGCCCCTTCATCCCGGTGAAGGACTCCATCCGCGGCTTCATCTTCGACGTCGCCACCGGCAAGCTGAACGAGGTCGCCTGAGACGGCCCGGGGACGCGACCCCCGGTCGCGTCCCCGGTTCGACTACGAATCACCCCACGGGTCGCGGAGAGCGATCCCGGTGTCAACGAAGTCCTTGACGTTGCGCGTACCCAGACACGCGGCATGACTACGGCAGATCGACGCGATAAGCGCATCGGCCATGCTTATCGGGAGCCCAGCGCGTTCGCGCGTTGACACTATGTCCCCGTAGTACTCGGCGGCCACGGTGTCGAACGGCAAGATCCGGTCTTGGAAGTCTTCCGCCAACAACCCGGCAACCTTGTCCACGAGCGTTTCCTTACGCCGCCCGTCGGCCACCCTGGCAACACCGTAGGTCAGTTCGGCCGCCGTGACCGCGGTGAGGTAGACCTCCGCCACCGGATACCGGTCAACCCACCGCACGACGGTGTCGTCCGGGGACTGCCGCATCAACTCGGAAACGACGTTCGTATCGAGAACGATCACTCGAAGATCTCCGGCAACCGGGGGAACTCCGTCCGCTCCGGCAGTTCAAGCGCCACGTCACCGACATCGGTGAACCTCTGCCGGATCCGCGACCCCAACCCCGGACCAGTCGCCGACCTGGTCAGCGCCGCCGCGAGGATCGCCCGGACCTCGGCCTCCATGGATCGGCCGTGCTCAGCGGCCCGCACTCGCAACTTGGCCTTGAGATCCTCGTCGAGGTCACGGATGGTCAAGGTAGCCACAGCACACCTCTCACTGCTAGCAGTGCAGTCAATGCTAGCACGGATGGCTGTTCTCGTCCTCGGCAACGAGGGTCATCCCCCTGGGTGCCAAGGGTCAAGGTCTCCTCCAGCGCCGCCAAGTCCGCATACCCGTGGTCGCGCTCCGCCCGGTCAACGAAATCAGACAAGCGATCTCGCACCACCTGGAGTGGCTCAACCACGTATTCGATGGGCACCCGAGGCATGCCGCCGCTACGACCACACGAGGTCGGTCGGCTGAGCGGCCTCACGGTCTACCTCAAGAGTGGACACGACATCGTGGTCTTCGAAGTCGGCAACGAGCTTCAGACGGCCACCCAGCGCGAGAACGTATCGGCTCAAGGTGTCCACCTCCATCCCGCAGTGGCCCTGCTCAGCCCTCGGCGGCGAGCTGCCCGCAGGCGGCGGCGATCTCCTGGCCCCGGGTGTCGCGAACGGTGCACTCCACGCCCTGTTCCTTCACCCGCCGGACGAACTCGCGCTCGACCGGCTTCGGGGACGCGTCCCATTTCGAGCCCGGGGTCGGGTTCAGCGGGATGACGTTGACGTGGGCGAACTGGCCGAGGTGCTTGTGCAGCAGCTTGCCCAGCAGGTCCGCCCGCCACGGCTGGTCGTTGATGTCGCGGATCAGCGCGTACTCGATGGACACCCGGCGCCCCGTGCGGTCGGCGTAACCGCGGGCGGCGTCGAGGACCTCGGCCACCTTCCACCGCGTGTTCACCGGCACCAGGGTGTCCCGCAGCTCGTCATCCGGCGTGTGCAGGGAAACCGCGAGCCGGACCTGCAAACCCTCTTCGGTCAGTTTCCGAATCCCCGGCACCAACCCCACCGTCGACACGGTCACCGAGCGCTGGGAGATCCCGAAACCGTCCGGGGCGGGATCGCAGATTCGGTGAACAGCCGCCAGAACCCGGCCGAAGTTGGCCAATGGTTCACCCATACCCATGAAGACGATGTTGGACAGCCTGCCCGGGTCGCCGAGTTCGCCGTCGCGGAGGGTAGCAGCGGCGGCGCGGACCTGGTCGACGATTTCGGCGGTGGAGAGGTTGCGTTGGAGGCCGCCCTGGCCGGTGGCACAGAAGGGGCAGGCCATCCCGCAGCCCGCCTGGCTGGAGACGCACAGGGTGACGCGGTCGGGGTAACGCATGAGGACGCTCTCCAGGAGCGTGCCGTCGTGGGCTTTCCACAGCGTCTTGCGGGTGGAGCCGTCGTCGCAGGTGACGTGGCGGACGACGGTCAGCAGGGGCGGGAGCAGCGAGTCGGCGAGGCGGTCGCGGGTGGCGGCCGGGATGTCGGTCATCGCGGCGGGGTCGGCGGTCAGCCGGGCGAAGTAGTGGTTGGAGAGCTGGTTCGCGCGGAACGGCTTCTCCCCGAGTTCGGCCACCGCGGCGCGGCGTTCGTCGGCGGTGAGGTCGGCGAGGTGCCGGGGCGGCAGGCCGCGCCGGGGTGCGTCGAAGACGAGGGGAAGTGAGGTCATGGCCACCCCATTGTCCCACGTCGGCGGGCGGCGGTTCGGGGCGGCCGCAGTGCGCCGGGCGGGCTTGGGACGGCGGCGCCACCCGGTCACGAGCAGGCAGAACCCGCCCCGACCAGATTGCCCGTTGCATCGCGACATGTTCCGATATATCGTTGAGCTATCGCGAGCGACCGGCTCGCGGTCAACCAACCAGGGGAGAGAACAATGCAGATCCCACACGAGCACCTGCACCGGCGCGGCCCATGGCGCCGACACGCACGCCGCGGCGAGCACGGTTTCGGCGCGGACTTCGGACCGGAGGATGAGATGACCCCGCCCTTCCCGCCGCTGCCCCCGTTCCCGCCCGGCGCCCCGTTCGGTCCGGGTGGACCGTTCGGCGGCGGCTGGGGCCGGGGGCACGGCCGCGGCGGCCGGGGGCGCGGGATGGGCAGGCAGCGCCGGGGCGACGTGCGCGCCGCGCTGCTGGCCCTGCTGACCGAACGCCCGATGCACGGCTACGAGATGATCCAGGAGATCGCCGAGCGCAGCGGCGGGATCTGGAAGCCGAGCCCCGGCTCGGTCTACCCGACCCTGCAACTGCTCGCCGACGAGGGCCTGGTCACCGCGGTCGACGGCGACGGCGGCAAGCGCCTGTTCCAGTTGACCGAGGACGGCACGGCCGCCGCGGGCAAGCTGGACAGCACCCCGCCGTGGGAGCAGGCGAGCGCCGACGTGGACCAGAGCGACGTCGCGCTGCGGTCCGCCATCGGCCAACTGGCCGCGGCCGCCATCGCGGTGTCGCAGGCCGGTAACGCCAACCAGAAGGCCCGCGCGGTCGACATCCTCAACGGGGCCCGCCGCGAGCTGTACTCGCTCCTCGGCGAGGACACCGCTACCGAGGACAGCGCCGAGTAAGCGCTAACCGGGGGTCTTAGAGCTGCCCGCAGTACCTTCCACAGGGGTGCTGCGGGCAGTTTCGCGTCAGCCGACGATGAGCCCACTCGGCTTGCGGCGCACGAGGGCGCGGTAGCCGACCGGGAACTCCAGACCCGGGGTCTCCGCTATTGCGCGCGCGGCAACGGCGGCCGAGAACTCTATGCGCAGCACGGCTTCCAACGTCTCGCGGTCGGGGAACGCCCACCGCGTCACCACCCGGTGCCGCCCAAAGCCGGAGATCTCGAAGAACCGGTCGACCTCGGCGACGTCGTACCCGGGTAGGTCCGCGCGCATCCACCGCCCATACGGCGGGTGCGCGGCGTCCAGGTCGACGATCACCAACGCGCCGCCGGGCCGCAGCACGCGATCGGCCTCGCGCAGGCCGGGTTCGCAACCGGGGCCGAAGAAGTAGGCCGTGCGGGCGTGCACCACGTCAACGCTCGCGTCCGCCACCGGCAAGTCCTGCGCCGACCCGAGCACGACCGCGACCCCGGTCATCCCGTCGATCCGCGTCTTGGCGCGCTCCACCAGCGGCGGGTGCGGTTCGACACCGAGCACGGCCGCGGCGCGTTCGGCGAAGCGCGGCAGGTGGAAACCGTCGCCGCAGCCGACGTCCAGCACGTCGCCGGTCCAGTTCGCGACACCGGCGAGCAGCCGCCAGATCTCGCCATCGGCGTCCTGGGCGCGGTTCTCCGCCTCGTACACCTGCGGCCAGTGCCAGATGTTCGGGCTGGGCAGCACCCGGTCCGCGCGCAGCGTCGCCGTCAACCGCTCCCGCGCCCGTGCCACCAGTGCCCTGCCCCCGAAGCCCACCCGCCAAGGAAAGCACACCGGCTGCCCAGCGCGGTGGGCGGTCAAACGCCAGGAAGATCACCACCGCGAAGCGGCTGACTGACCCACTCGATCGGGTTAGTGTCAGGGAACTCGCCAGGAGGTCGCCATGATGCCAAGCGATGCGATCAGCGCTCTGGAAGAAGTGCCGGATGGCACCCCGGGCAGACCCTGTTGGGTCGAGGTCGCCACCCCGGACCCCACGGCAAGCAGTGAGTTCTACCGGGGCCTCTTCGGGTGGACCTATCGAGTAGGCGACGACGGTTACGTCATGGCGTACGTGGACGAGGTGTCCGTGGCGGGCATCTATACGCCGCAAGGCGGACAACCCAGTCTCTGGACGCTCTACCTAACCGTGCACGACACGGGCAACACGACTGAACGCGTCCTCCAACTCGGCGGCCAGATCCTCACCGCGCCGCGCGAGATCCCCGGCCAGGGCGGCCTGCTCATCGCGGCCGACCCGAGCGGCGGCCCCATCGGCTTCTGGCGGCAAGACCGCGGCTGGGACCTCGGCACCGGTTTCCCCGGCGCGTTCACCTGGGCCGAGCTGAACACCTGGGACGGCGCCGCGGCCGACGAGTTCTTCCGCGCCCTGTTCGGGTTCGAGCAGTCCCAGATCGGCGACGGCGACAACTTCGACTACACCAGTTGGCGGCTCAACGGCGACGAACTGCTCGGCAGGCTCCGGATGGGCCCCGAGTTCGCCGCGGACAGACCCCCGCACTGGATGGTGTTCTTCGAGGTGGACCCGGAAATCGGGACCGACGCCACGGCCGCGCTCGCGGTCCGCCTCGGCGGCCGGATCACTGTGCCGCCCTTCGACTCCCCGTACGGACGGGCAGCGGTGCTCGCCGACGTCACCGGCGCCGAGTTCACCGTGCTCGACCGCTCCCTCGCCATCTCCGTGGTCCCGGAGGAGGAAATCGGCGCGGAAGTCGACGACCCGTACGACGACTAGCGCCCTTTAAACGGGGATGAACAAGCGCAGCAGAAGCAGGGACACAACGGCCGACGGCAACAGCGAGTCCAACCGGTCCATCAGGCCGCCGTGCCCAGGCAGCAGCGTGCCCATGTCCTTGATCCCCAGGTCCCGCTTGATCACCGACTCGACCAGGTCGCCCAGGGTGGCCGTGGCGACCAGGGCGGCGCCGAACAGCACCCCCTGCCACCACCGGCCGTCCAGCATCAGGGTGAGCGCCAGCGCGCCCGCGACGACACCGGCGACCAGCGACCCGGCGAAGCCCTCCCAGGACTTCTTGGGGCTGATCGTCGGCGCCATCGGGTGCTTGCCGAACAACACGCCCGCGATGTACCCGCCGGTGTCCGAGCTGACCACGAGGATCAGGAAGCACAGCACCCGGTGGGTGCCGTCGGCGGGCAACACCATCATCGCCGCGAACGACGCGAACAACGGCACGTACGCGGCGGTGAACACCGACGCCGTCACGTCCCGCAGGTAACCGTCGACCCCGCCGCGCAGCCGCCACAGCAGGCACGCCAGCAGCGTCACCACGAACGCCGCCAACACCGCGTCCCGGCCGAACGGCCACGACAGCCACACCATCGCCTGACCGCCGACCAGCACCGGCCACCGCGCGACCTCGATCCCCGCGCCCCGGCGCAACGCCCCGGTCAGCTCCCAGGTGGCCACCGCGACCGCCACCGCGACGACGCCGACGAAACTCTGCCGAACCGTCAACAACGACACGAGGATCGCCGCACCCAGGCCGAGCCCGACCCCGATCGCGGCAGGCAGGTTGCGCCCGGCCCGGGAGGCCCGCGGCGCGGCGGGCCCACCGGCGCTCTCGACGCTCACCCGTCGGTCCCCGACCGAATCATGCTCCAGCTCCCCAACGGGTCCGGCCACCATCCCAGCGATCCCCCTCCACCGCGCGAGGTCAGACCTCCAGCAGCTCGGTTTCCTTGTGCTTGACCAACTCTTCGACCTGGTGGACGTACCGGTCGGTCAGGTTCTGCAGTTCCTTCTCCGCGCGGGCGACGTCGTCCTCACCGGACTCGCCGTCCTTGACCAGCCGGTCGAGCTCCTCCTTGGCCTTGCGGCGGATGTTGCGGATGGAGATCTTGGCGTCCTCGCCCTTGGTCTTGGCGACCTTGACCATCTCCCGGCGCCGCTCCTCGGACAACTGCGGGATGACCACGCGGATCACCGTGCCGTCGTTGGACGGGTTGACCCCCAGGTCCGAGTCCCGGATCGCCTTCTCGATCGTGTTGAGCGCGCTCACGTCGTAGGGCTTGACCACGGCCATCCTGGCCTCCGGGATGGCGACGCTGGCCACCTGGTTCAGCGGGGTGGGCGTCCCGTAGTACTCCACGTGGATCCGGGAGAACATGGACGGCGTCGCCCGGCCGGTGCGCACCGCCCCGAGGTCCTCCTTGGCCACCGACACCGCTTTGTCCATCTTCTCCTCGGCGTCGAGGAGTGTCTCGTCGATCAAGGGTGCTCCTTGTCCATCTACCCGCGAACCCGCTCGCGCGGTCACGCGGTCGGGGTGCTGACCAGCGTGCCGATCCTCTCACCACGCACCGCGCGGGCGATGTTCCCCTCCGTCAGGAGGTTGAACACGATGATCGGCATGTTGTTGTCCATGCACAGGCTGAAGGCGGTCGCGTCGGCCACCTTGAGGTTGCGCTCCAGGACCTCGCGGTGGGTGATGTCGGTGAACATCTTCGCGTCCGGTTCGAGCCGCGGGTCGGCGTCGTAGACCCCGTCGACCGCCTTGGCCATCAGCACCACGTCGCAGCCGATCTCCAGCGCGCGCTGGGCGGCGGCGGTGTCGGTGGAGAAGTACGGCATCCCCACCCCGCAGCCGAAGATCACCACACGGCCCTTCTCCAGGTGCCGCTCGGCCCGGCGCGGGATGTACGGCTCGGCGACCTGGCCCATCGTGATCGCCGTCTGCACCCGCGTGTCGATGCCTTCCTTCTCCAGGAAGTCCTGCAGGGCGAGGCAGTTCATCACGGTGCCGAGCATCGCCATGTAGTCGGCGCGGTCGCGGTCCATGCCGCGCTGGCTCAACTCCGCGCCGCGGAAGAAGTTGCCGCCGCCGATCACGATCGAGGTCTGCACCCCGCCGCGGACCACGTCGGCGACCTGGCGGGCGACGGTGAGCACCACATCGGGGTCGACGCCGATCTCGCCGCCGCCGAACATCTCGCCACCGAGCTTGAGCAGCACGCGGCGGAACTTGCCGTTCTGACTCACGTAGACCCCTCCTCGTGACTATGCCCCGCCCCCGTTTCCCCGGGGGCGGGGCACAATCGGATCACTGCGGCCGCGCCGAACCGGTCAGGACTGGCCGACCTCGAAGCGGGCGAACCGGGTCACGGTGACCCCGGCCTCGTCCAGCAGCGCCTTCACCGACTTCTTCGAGTCGAACACCGAGGACTGCTCGAGCAGCACGACGTCCTTGTAGAAACCGTTGACCCGACCCTCGACGATCTTGGGCAGCGCCGCCTCCGGCTTGCCCTCCTCGCGGGCGGTCTCCTCGGCGATGCGCCGCTCGTTGGCGACGACATCGGCCGGGACCTCGTCGCGGGTGACGTAGCTCGGCTTCATCGCCGCGATCTGCTGGGCGACCTGCCTGGCCGCGTCCTCGCCCGCACCGGTGTACTCGACCAGCACGCCGACCGCCGGGGGCAGGTCGGAGGCGCGCTTGTGCAGGTAGGTGCTGACGGTGCCGTCGAAGTTGACCGACCGGCGCAGCTCCAGCTTCTCGCCGATCTTGGCCGAGAGGGCCTGCACGGCCTCGTCGACGGTGGACCCGTCCAGCGGGGCGGCCTTGAGGGCGTCGACCTCGGTGGCACCGGAGGACTTCGCGGCGACGACGATCTTGGTCGCCAGCTCCTGGAACTCCTCGTTCTTGGCCACGAAGTCGGTCTCGCAGTTCAGCTCGACCAGCACGCCGCCCTCGGCGGCGACCAGGCCCTGCGCGGTGGCGCGCTCGGCGCGCTTGCCGACGTCCTTGGCGCCCTTGATGCGCAGGATCTCAACGGCCTTCTCGAAGTCGCCGTCGGTCTCGGTCAGCGCCTTCTTGCAGTCCATCATTCCGGCGCCGGTCAGGTCCCGGAGCTTCTTGACGTCGGCCGCGGTGAAGTTCGACATCGTGCGTTTTCCGTCCTTCTTCGGGTACGCGCGTTGGGAAGGGGTCCCCGGCGGGCGGGTCGCCCGCCGGGGTGAGCCGTCAGGACTCGGCCGGGGTCTCGGTCGCCTCGGCGACCGCGGTGGCGGCCTGCTCGCCGTCGGCCGCGGCGGTCTCGGCGCCTGCCAGCAGCTCCTGCTCCCACTCGGCCAGCGGCTCGGCGGCACCCGCCTCGGGCTTGTCCGAGCCGTTGCGCGCGCCGGAGCGGGCGATCAGACCGGCGGCGGCGGCCTCGGCGACCACCTTGGTCAGCAGGGCGGCGGAGCGGATCGCGTCGTCGTTGCCCGGGATCGGGTAGTCGACCTCGTCCGGGTCGCAGTTCGTGTCCAGGATCGCCACGATCGGGATGTTCAGCTTGCGCGCCTCGCCGACGGCGATGTGCTCCTTCTTGGTGTCCACGATCCAGATGGCGGAGGGAACCTTCGCCATGTCGCGGATACCGCCCAGGGTGCGCTCCAGCTTGTCCTTCTCCCGGGTGAGCATGAGGATCTCCTTCTTGGTGAGACCCTGGAAGCCACCCGTCTGCTCCATCGCCTCGAGCTCCTTGAGCCGCTGCAGGCGCTTGTGGACGGTGGAGAAGTTGGTGAGCATGCCGCCCAGCCAGCGCTGGTTGACGAACGGCATCCCGACGCGCTTCGCCTCGTTGGCGATCGCCTCCTGCGCCTGCTTCTTCGTGCCGACGAACAGGATGGAGCCGCCGTGCGCGACGGTCTCCTTCACGAACTCGTACGCGCGATCGATGTAAGTCAGCGTCTGCCGCAGGTCGATGATGTAGATACCGTTGCGGTCGGTGAGGATGTAGCGCTTCATCTTCGGGTTCCAGCGGCGGGTCTGGTGCCCGAAGTGCACGCCGGAATCCAGCAACTGCTTCATGGTGACGACGGCCATGGCCGGTTTCGCACCTCTTCATTCGGGCGCGCTCGGCCGGTGGGGCCAGGCACGCGATCACGGTTGTCGCAGCGGACCCGGCAGGTCCACCACCCTGGTGCCGTGCGGACGCCCGGACCCGGTGGTGGTGACACCATCGAGACCGCCGGGCGTCGGTGACCGCGCTCTGTGGGACCGCGGACGCGCACTGGCACGCGAAGTCGTCCGGTGAAGGCCACAGGACGCGGGGGAAGCATACGCCGCACCGGTGGGTCAACCGGAACCGGATTGCCCGGCCACGTCAAGATCCAAAGTTGTCCACAGGCCCGAAGTCGACGGTGGCGATCTTGAGCCGGTCTGCGGGACCCTGGTCACATGGTAGTTGACCTGCGGGGATCCGCATTCGTTCTGGTGGTCGTGGTGGTGTTGACCCTGTTGTCAGGCGTCCGCGCGGTGGGAACGACAGCACCCGGACAACGACCCCGGGTGTTCGCCTGGCCACTGGCACCACCCCGACCGGTGGGCCGCCCGTTCACCGCGCCGGCGCACCTGTACGGGCCGGGACACCGGGGCGTGGACTTACCGGGGACCGTGGGCGAACCGGTGTACGCGGCGGCGGACGGGGTGGTGGCTTTCGCCAGGCCGGTGATCTCCCGTGGCGTGGTATCCGTGCAACACCCGCAAGGTCTGCGGACCACGTACGAACCGGTCACACCCGTGGTCACCGCAGGCGCGGTCGTGCACCGAGGAGACCGGATCGCCCTGCTCACCGCAGGCCACGACGGCTGCCCCGGCGCACCCGCCTGCCTGCACTGGGGCTTACGACGGGGACGGGAGTACCTGGACCCACTGGTGGCGGTGAATCGCCCCCGAGTGCGGCTACTCCCCGTCTCCCCCTGATTTCAACGCTTCTTCGACCGTGGAAAGGAGGAATGACCCAGTCGGCAGATGCTCGATCCGTGAGGTCGTGAACGCCGCCGGGGCCCGGATGCGGGTGGACGAGGTCTCCATCGGCGACCACGTGCCGGTCGGTGGCGGGGCACAGACACCGCTGGACGGTCGCGATCGCCACCGTCCTGGCTACTGCGCCCAGCCCGGGTCACGCGTCGGCAACAGCCCCGGTGCTCGACCAACCCGGCTCGCCATGCTGCCTGCGGGTGCGGCGGCTAGACCCAATGCCGTCAAGTCAAGCGTCTCTGCTGGCCAGCGACCCTGTGGACACCTTGACCGGCCTCGAAGTCCACTGGAAGCGTGGTCCACAGAGGTCAGAACTCGCGGAGTGCGAGGCGAACGCCCGGGTCGCCATCTCCCGGGCGGGTCGCCACCGACGGCGGAACCCGCCATCGACCCGCCTTCCGGAGGCCACGGAACTGCACCTGACCTGCGAAAACTCGGCTCAACCCAGCGGCATTGCGGCTAGACCTCGGCGGTTTCCATGAGTTTGGCGCGGAGGCGGAGGACGGCGCGGGTGTGCAGTTGGCAGACGCGGGACTCGGTGACGCCGAGGACGCGGCCGATCTCGGCGAGGGTGAGGTTCTCGAAGTAGTAGAGGGTCACCACCACCCGGTCGCGTTCGACCAGGAGGCCGATAGCCTCGGCGAGTTGGCGGCGGTTGTCCTGGTCCACCAAGAGGGCTACCGGGTCCTCGGCGGCCTCGTCCTCCAGCACGTCGGCGAGGGAGTTGGCGCCCCGGCCCGCAGCGGCGAGTTCGTCGAGGGCGACGACGCTGGTGAGCTGGAGTTGGGCGTAGACGTCGCGGAGTTCGCCGACCGAGAGGCCGAGCTCGTCGGCGAGTTCGGCGTCGGTGGGGGTGCGCTGCAGTTTGGCGCCGAGCCGCTCGATGCCGCGTTCCACCTCGCGGGCCCGGCCGCGGACGGTGCGCGGCACCCAGTCCTGGGCGCGCAGGTCGTCCAGGATGGCGCCGCGGATGCGCTGCATCGCGTAGGTCTCGAACTTGAGGCCACGTTCGGGTTCGAACTTCTCGATCGCGTCGACCAGGCCGAAGATGCCGGACTGGATCAGGTCGGAGACGTCGACGTGCGCGGGCAGACCGGTGCCGACCCGGCCCGCGACGTACTTGACCAGCGGGGCGTAGTGCAGCACCAACCGGTCGCGCAGGACCTGCTCGCGCTGCTCGCCGAACCGGCGCCACAGCGCGACGATGCCCGCCTCGACGTCGTCGGCGGTGCGGTGGTCACCGGGCAGCACCCCGGACGACTGGCCCGCGCCGAACTGGGCGTTGCCGTTCACCTGGCCCGCCCGACCTGCGGACCCGCCTGCCCGCGGCAGCCGCGCCGAGGCACGGGAACCAGTCCCGGGGTCATCGGGAACGGGGGTGGGTACGGTCATGGATCGCCTTCAGCCGTTCGACGGTCACGTGGGTGTAGAGCTGCGTCGTTGAGAGCGTAGCGTGACCGAGTAACTCCTGGACGCTACGAAGGTCCGCACCTCCTTCGAGCAGGTGTGTCGCCGCTGAGTGACGAAGACCGTGCGGTCCGAGGTCCACCACCCCCGGCACGGCGGCCGTCACACCATGCACGATACGCCGTACGGCGGTCGGGTGGAGCCGTCCGCCACGAGCACCCAGCAACAGTGCCCGGGGCGAGTCGGCGCGGACAAGTGACGGACGACCCTGGTCCAACCAGGTCCGAACCGCTTGCCCGGCGGGAATCCCGAACGGAACGGTCCGTTCCCGGTCGCCTTTGCCGACGACCCGGGCAACCCGCGTGTCGAGGTCGATGTCGTCGAGGTCGAGCCCACACAGCTCGGACACCCGAACCCCGGTCGCGTACAACAGCTCGACCACAGCGTGATCACGCAGCGCGACCGGGTCCAACTCCCGCGCCCCCGCCGCCGACGCCCGCATCACCTCGCCCGCCTGGTCCTGCCGCAACACCGCGGGCAACACCCGCTGCCGCTTGGGCGCCGCCAACCGCCCCCCGCTGTCCGCCCCCAAATACCCCCGCCGATGCGCCCACGCCGTGAACCCCCGCGCCCCCGCGGTACGCCGCGCCAACGTCGCCCGCTCCACCCCCGCGTCCCGCTGCGCGGCCAACCACGCCCGCAACCCCGGCAACTCAACCCCGAGGTCGTCCAACCCCGCCCCACCCTCACCCACGACCCGCCCGACCGCGGCAACCTCACCCGCAGCGACAACCTCGACAGCAGCGGCAGTCCCACTCCCCGCCACCGCTACCCCACTCACTGCGGCAACCTCGCCCGCAGCGACCTCGCCCACCTTGGCGGCCTCACCGGCTGCAGCGACCTCGACCGCGGCGGCGATCCCGCTCCCTGCCACAGCAGTCTCATTCACCACGTCGGCGTCACCCACGGCCGTGGCTTCCCGCACGGCGCGAGCCGCGTGCACCGTGGCGACCTGACGTGACACGGCGGGCCCATGCACCAAGTGGGCCTTGCCCGCCCCAGCATGTTGATCCACGGCGGCGGCCGCACCCCCGGTGGTGGTCTCGGCCACAGCGGCGTTGTTCACGGCCACGTCTCCTCCCAACGCGCCACGCTCGGGTGGTGATTCCCCACCCCGGTCGCCTGAGTGGTCGATATTGGCGCCGGGAACGTCAGGGGTGGAGTGGCCACGGTGATCAAAGTCGCTCCGGTTGGACGCGCTGTTTCCGGCCATTGGCGGTGGCCGCGTTGCGCCGTTCGCCGTGGTGGTCGGGAGGAATCCGGTGCTGACCTCCGTTTCGGGGGCTGGAACAGGTTCGCTCGGGCGGGGCGTGGATTCACCCGATCGTGTGGGGGCGACGTCGGTGATGCCCGCCAGGAAGCCCAGTAGGGAGACGGCGTCGCCCAAGTAGGCGCGGACCGTGTGTGGGGACAGGCCCCGCTCGTAGGTCAGGTGCCGCTCGTACTCGTCGACCACGGCTTGGACGGGGGTGGGCAGCCGCGCCCGCACCGCCACCAGATCGACCCGACCCATCGCACGACCAGTCCCACGTGACACCCACGCCACGCTGGGCCACAGACCCGCACCGGTCAAGCATCGCCACGCCCTCCGGGCGCTCGGGTGCTAGTGGCTCATGCTCAACCACCCCTCATCGGTTTGCCGGGCGAGTCCGGTGAGTTCGAGTTCGGGCAGGAGGGACCGAACTCGGTCTAGGGGAACACCGGAGGCGTGCGAGAGGTGTTCAGGACCGCGCGGCGTCTTCCGGCTGAGCGCGTCGTGCACCCGGATGGCTTGCGGTCCGAGGTCGTCGGTGGGGCGAGTGGGGCCGGTGACCGGCGCGGCGAGCTCACCGATCACCCCAACGGCTTCGAGGATGTCGGGCACCGAGGTGACGATGCCCGCGGTACCCGCGCGAATCAGGTCGTGGCACCCACGGGACATCTCGGACGTGACGGGCCCGGGGACGGCGAGAACCGGCTTCCCGAGCGCCGCGGCCGAACTGGCCGTGTTGCGCGCCCCGCTGCGCACACCGGCCTCGACCACGACCGTGCCGCCCGGCATGGCGGCGATGAGCCGGTTGCGCACCAGGAACCGGTACTTCGCCGGTGCCGTGCCCGGCGGGTACTCACTGATCACCGCACCGTCGCGGGCGATGCGGTCGAGCAGGGTCGTGTGGGCGGCGGGATAGCTGACATCGACCCCGCAGGCCAGGACCGCCACCGTCGGCCCCTCGGCCGCCAACGCGCCCCGGTGGGCGGCGCCGTCGATGCCGAACGCCGCACCGGAGACGACCGTGACCGACTGCCCCGCCAGTTCGAAGGCGAACTCGGCGGCTGTCCGCTCGCCGTACGACGTCGCGGCCCGAGCCCCGACAATCGCGACCGCCCGCCGCATCGCGTCGTCGATCTGGGCGGGGCCGCGCACCCAGAGCGCGAGTGGCGGTGCGGCCCAGCGCAAGCCGCGTCTACGGCCGTTGTCGAGACTGAGCAAGGGCCAGGCGGGCCACTCCGGGTCTTCCGGTATGACGAGCCGGACACCCAGGTCGGCCGCTTTGGTGAGGTCTTCGGCAGCGAGATCTTGGCTTGCCCGCGCCGAAGTCTCGTCGTGGACGGGTGTCGGCGCCTGTCTGGACCGCACCAACTCGGCGGCCTGTACCGGCCCCACGTTCTCCACCAACAACCCCAAAGCCACGGCGGGCGGCTCGGCCACGCGGGACAGGTAGGCGCGCGCCAACCGGACGTCATCCACGGCCACTCCCCCGCCGCGATGCGTCCCAGTCGGACTGGTGTGCGGCCGTTCGGCCACCAGACGGAGGACTGCCGAAGCCAGGCAACCGACGGCGTCGGGTGAGGGTGGGGCGAGATCCGAGCAGGTGCCACTCGTGCGGAACGTGACCGCCAGGCGGCGGGGTGATCATGCGAGACATGTGAACTCCTTGTGCGGCAACGGGAATCGGCTAGGCGACCTTGCGGTCGCGGAAGTTGAGGGCGGAGGCGACGTGGTCGGGGGTTGGGCTGGGGGCGCCGGCGAGGTCCGCGAGGGTCCAGGCGACGCGGAGGCAGCGATCGGCGCCGCGAGCGGTGAGGGCACCGGAGGTGAGGGCGCGGTCGAGTAAGGAGGTGACGGGCCGGGGAAGGGCGAACTCGCGACGGAGAGCGGGGCCGGGGGTTTCGGCGTTGGTGCGCCAACCCTGGGCGGACCAGCGCTTCGCGGCGCGGGCGCGGGCCTCGGTGACGCGGGCGCGGACGGTGGCGGTGTTCTCCGGGGTGGTGTCGAGGGCGTGGGACAGCGCGGTGATGGGGCGCATGCGGACGCGGAGGTCGACCCGGTCGAGCAGCGGGCCCGAGAGCCGGGCCAGGTAGCGGCGACGAGTCTGGGGCGGGCACACGCAGTCGGCCTCACGGGGTGGGGCACAGGGGCAGACGTTGGTGGCGAGGACGAGTTGGAAGCGAGCCGGGTAGGTGACGACACCATCGCGGCGGGCCAGCCGGATCTCGCCCTCCTCCAAGGCCGTGCGGAGCGCTTCGAGGCGGGACGAGGCGAACTCCGCTGCCTCGTCGAGGAGGAGAACACCGAAGTGGGCCTTGCTGATGGCGCCGGGTTTGGCGAGGCCGACGCCACCGCCGACGAGGGCGGCGACCGAACTGGTGTGGTGTGGGGCGATGAACGGCGGGATGGTGACCAGCGGCGAGTCGGCGGACAGGGCGCCCGCCACCGAGTGGACGGCGGTGACCTCCAGGGCTTGTTCGGTGGACAGGGGCGGGAGCAGACCCGGGAGGCAGCGGGCGAGCATGGTTTTGCCGGTGCCGGGTGGGCCTGCCAGGAGGACGTGGTGGCCGCCCGCGGCGGCGACCTCCAAGGCCCAGCGGCCCTCGGGCTGACCGAGGACGTCGACCAGGTCGGGTGGGTCGGTGGGTGGTGGGGTGGCGACCGGCGGGTCGGGGTGGCGCAGGACCTCGATGTCGCCGCGGGACCAGGTGACGACCTCGGTGAGGGTGGCGGCGCCGAGGACGTCGAGGCCGCTGACCAGGGACGCCTCGGGCAGGGCCGGGGTGGGCACGATCGCGCGGGTCAGGCCTGCGCGGCGGGCGGCGAGCAGGCAGGGCAGGACGCCCTTGACCATGCGGAGGCGGCCGTCGAGGGCGAGTTCGCCGAGCAGGACGGTGTCGGCGAACGGATCCGGCGGGATCTTGTGGTCGGCGACCAGCATGGAGACGGCGAGGGCCAGGTCGTAGCCGGAGCCCCCCTTGGGGAGGGCGGCCGGGGACAACGCGAAGGTGACCAGTTGGTCCGGCCACTGCAGGTCGCTGTTGCGCACAGCGGCCCGCACGCGGTCCTTCGCCTCGTTGAGCGCGGCGTCGGGCAGGCCGACGATCTGGGTGCGGGGCCTGCCGCCGCCGATGTCCGCCTCGATCTCCACGGCGATGCCGTCGACCCCCGACAGCGCCACGGACCAGATCCGGGAGAGCACCATCAGAAGACCCCGATCAGGTGCTGGACGACCGGGTCGCCGCCGGGTGGGAGCAGGACCGCGACGATGTCGAAGCGGATCGAGCACTTCGGGATGCCCCGGTCGACCCGCCAGCGGCGGGCCAACCTGCGGATGCGACGGGCCTTGACGTCGGTGACCGCCTCGGCCGGGCCGCCGTAGTGGGTGCCGGTGCGGGTCTTGACCTCGCACACCACCAGCCGGTCGCCGTCGGCGCAGACGATGTCGAGCTCGCCGAGTTCGCAGCGCCAGTTGCGGGCCAGGATCACCAACCCGCTGTCCACGAGGTGCTTCGCGGCGATCTCCTCGCCGCGCTCGCCCACCCGCAGGTGTTCCGCCATGACCACTCCCCTCTCCGCAGACCAGCGCGGCGATCGCCGCGCCCCTGTCGACGATGCGGCCTCGGCGAGGCCGGTGGGAGGGGTGGTTCGGATCAGTGGATGGCCGGCGCGAATGTGGATAACTCGCCAGTAACCAGGGATCGGCCAAGGCGGGACTTGAAGCCGGAGGCGGGCGGGCCGGATCCGGGGCTCACGCGGATCGCTGGTTCGCCACAAGTCGACGCGAAGTCGGCGGGCGGGTCAGCGCAGCCCCGAGGCCGCTGGGCGCGGACCGCCCGAAAGCAGCCGGCGACGCGAACTGACGACGGAACGGCCGGGCACCGGACGGAACGGCCGGGCACCGGACGGAACGGCCGGGCACCGGACGGAACGGCCGGGCACCGGCAACAGCAGATCCGGCTCATGCCGGAGACCCGGGTCCGTGGGGAGTGGGCCCGGGTGTGCCGAGAACGGGGTCAGCCGACTGGGTCAGCTACCGAATGGGCCGTCTTCCGGGAGGCGGAGGTCAGGCTTGTCGAGCTCCTCCACGTTGACGTCCTTGAAGGTGATGACCCGGACGTTCTTGACGAAACGGGCCGGGCGGTACATGTCCCAGACCCAGGCGTCGGACATGCGTACCTCGAAGTAGACCTCGCCGTCGGAGTCGCGGACCTGGACGTCGACGCCGTTCGCCAGGTAGAAGCGGCGTTCGGTTTCGACCACGTAGGCGAACTGGCCCACGATGTCGCGGTACTCCCGGTAGAGCTGCAGCTCCATCTCGGTCTCGTACTTCTCGAGATCCTCCGCGCTCATCTGTCCGCGCGCCCCTCCTGGTCGTGACCTGTGCCGCCCGCTACTGCGGGGGTTCACCATTCTGGACCACAGCGGCCGCCGCCACACTCAGCGCCACCCGGTGTGGCGCGCGAAGACCGTGGGCGATGCCCGCGGCGGCGACGTTCGCATAGGACCAGCGGTGTTCGTGACTGGGCCCGTGGTCGCGCAACGCGCGGCCGTGCAGGCCCGTGCAATACCCCTTGTGCACGTCGAACCGGTACTCCGGCAGCTCGCCGTGCAGGTCTTCCATGATGCGGTCCCGGGTGACCTTCGCCAGCACGGACGCGGCGGCGACGCAGGCGGCGGCCTGGTCGCCCTTGATGACCGGCATGCTCGGCGCGGTCAGCCCCGGCACCCGGAAACCGTCGACCAGCACGTACCCCGGGTGGGTGGCCAACCGGGCGACCGCGCGGCGCATGCCCTCGATGTTCGCCACGTGCACGCCCATCAGGTCGACCTCGGCGGCGGGCACGACGACGACGGCGTAGTCGACCGCGCGGGCGCGGACCAGGTCGAACATGCGATCCCGGGCGGCGGGCGTCATCAGCTTCGAGTCGGTGAGCCCGTCCAGCCGGGCCGCGTCACCGGGACGCAGCACGCACGAGGCGATGACCAGCGGTCCGGCGCACGCGCCGCGACCGGCCTCGTCGACCCCGGCGACCGGGCCGAGACCGCGCCGGTGCAGCGCCGTCTGCAGACCCCAGTTGCCGGTGTCGCGGCGCAACACCACGCGCGGTGGTCGCAGCACCTCCGTGATCACCCGGTCCCCTTCCGTAACCGCGAGCGCAGCCGCCTGGCCAGCCACAACGTCGGCCAGGCCGCCGCGACACCAACCCCGGCGGGCAGACCTTCCTGCCACGCCGGTGCGGACAGCGCCTGCTGCGGGTCGTGGTCGCCGACCCCCCGCCACCGCGATGGCGGCAGGATGACCGCGCGCACCTTGCCGATGACATTGTCCACCGGCACCACACCGTTGCGGCCGCCGCCACCCTGGACGCGGGAATCGGCCGAGTTGTTCCGGTTGTCCCCCATGACGAACAGCATGCCCCGGGGGACCGACACCGCGTCGAACTCCTCCTGCCTGCTGCCCCGGTCGGGCTGCCAGTAGACGTACGGCTCGTCGAGCGGCTTGTCGTCCACCAGCACCCGGTTGGCCTCGTCGCAGCAGCGCACGGTCTGCCCGCCGACCGCGACGACGCGCTTGACCACGTCGTCCTCGTCGGGCGCGGCGAAGCCGAACTCGGCGCCGATGCCCTGCACCCACCGGACGAACCCGTTGTCCGAGCGCGCCGTGTGGACCTCCGAGCGGTTCCACGTGTCCGGCCGGTGGAACACGACGACGTCGCCGGGTTCCGGGTCGCCGAACACCGAGTAGGCGAGCCGGTCGACCAGCACGCGGTCGCCGTAGCAGCCCGAGCAGCCGTGCAGGGTCTGCTCCATCGACTCCGACGGGATCACGAACACCCGGGCGATGAACGACTGGATGATGATCGTCAACACCAGCGCCATCGCGATCAGCAGCGGGATCTCCACCCAGAACGGGCGTTTCTTCCGCTTCCCCCGGCGTTCCCCGGCTGATCGGCCGGGCTCAGCAGGCTCATCGGGCTCGTCACCGTCCGGCACGGGACTTTCGGCCACCGGCGCAGCCTATCCGGCGCGTTTGGCGGAGCCGCGCGACAGGGCCGCGCGCACGCGCCTACCCGCGCCGCGGCTCAGCCACAGCGTGGGCCACGCCAGCGCGATGCCAACACCAGCCGGTAGTCCTACCTGCCACGCGGGAGCAGACAGGGCTTCCTGCGGGTTGTGGTCGCCGATGCCACGCCACCGCGACGGCGGCAGGATGATGTAGCGCGCCTTGCCGATGACGTGGTCGACGGGGACGAACCCGTTCGAGCCGCCGCCGCCCTGCAGGCGCGAGTCGTCGGAGTTGTTGCGGTTGTCGCCCATCACCCAGAGCATCCCGTCCGGGACGGTGATCTTGGCGAACCGGCGCTGCGTCTCGTCCGGGTACGTGCGGTAGATGTACGGCTCGTCCAGCGGCTTGCCGTTGACCAGCACCCGCTCCTGGGCGTCGCAGCACTCCACGGTCTGGCCGCCGACCGCGATCACCCGCTTCACCACGTCCTCGTTGCTCGGCTGGGCGAGGCCGAACTGGGAGCCGAAGTCCTGCAGCCAGGCCACCACCGGGTTCTCCGAGCGGTTGCCCGGCCCGTCCTGGTCCCAGGTGTCCGGGCGCTTGAACACGACCACGTCGCCGGGCTCCGGGTCGCGGAAGTAGTAGACGACCCGGTCGACCAGGATGCGGTCGCCGTTGCAGCCGTAGCAGCCGTGCAGCGTCTGCTCCATCGACTCCGACGGGATCACGAACACCCGGGCGATGAACGACTGGATGATGATCGTCAACACCAGGGCGACCCCGATCAGGATCGGCAGCTCCACCCAGAACGACCGCTTCTTCTTCTCCTTGCGGCCCTTGGCTTCCCCGCCCTCGACGCCCCCGACATCCTCAGTGTCCTCGGTGCCGTCCACCTCCGGCCCGTCGTCCGGGCCGTGGGACCGCGGTCCGTCGTGCGGCGCGGGCCCGGTCGGTGTGGCGGTGGTGGCGTCCCTACCGGTCTGCGGTCGAGGCACGTCGAGGTCCTCGGTGCCGCGTCCTTCCCCTGGCACGGCACCGTTTGCGTCCGACAAGCTAGTCAGCCTTCCTGGGAGTGAGTGCGTTCTTCACGCGGCGCCCGAGCCACAACGCGGGCCAGGCGGCGGCCAGGCCGACACCGAACGGGACCCCTTGTTGCCAACCCGCCGCGGACAGTTGCGGCCCCGCCTGCGGGTTGTGGTCGCCGACACCGCGCCACCGCGACGGCGGCAACACGATGTAGCGGGCCTTGCCGATGACCTTGCCGAGGGGGACGACTCCGCGTACGCCGCCGCCACCTTGGAAGCGCGAGTCGCTGGAGTTGTTCCGGTTGTCGCCCATCACCCACAGTGTGCCCTCGGGCACGGTAACCCGGGTGAACTCCCGCTGCGAGTTGGGGTTGCCGTTCTCCCAGTAGATGTACGGCTCGTCGAGCGGCTTCCCGTCGACCAGCACGCGGTTCTTGTCGTCGCAGCACTCCACCGTCTGCCCGCCGACCGCGATGACCCGCTTGACGAAGTCGCGCTCGTCCGGCGGCGCGATGCCGATGAACGACCCGGCGTAGCGCAGCGCGCGGACCACCGGGTTGCCGCTCTCGCTCTCGCCGGCGTCGTTCTCCGTCCACGTGTTCGGCCCCTGGAACACGACGACGTCACCGGGCGAGGGGTCCTTGAAGTTGTAGACCATCTTGTCGACGAACACGCGGTCGCCGTTGCAGCCGGGGCAGCCGTGCAGGGTCTGTTCCATCGAGCCGGACGGGATCGAGTAGACGCGGCCGACGAAGTGCTGGATCAGGAACGTCAGCGCGAGCGCCACCACGACCAAGGTGAGGATCTCGCGCCACAGCGGCTGCTTGCGCGGCGGACGGCGGTGCCTGCCGCCCTTGCGGTTGGCCTTCTCGGCTTCCCTGGCCCGTTTGCGCCTGGCGCGGGGCGAGGTGTTCAGCGCCTCCGCGCGGGCGCGCACGCGCGGGATCAACGCCGTCAGGTCGACGTCGGGGACGTCCTCTTGCGGGACAACGTCTTCCTTCTCGACGTCCTCCCACTCGGGCGCCTCGGTCAACTCGGACAGGTCGACCGCGGGCTCGCGCCGGACCGGGATGTCCGAACGGCTACCGCCGCGCGCGGCGGGCACCTCGGGCTCGACCGGTACCAGGTCCTGGCGGGACGCCTCACCGCGCCGGGGGACGCCGGGTGCGAGATCTGGACGCGGGAGATCGGGACGCGGCTGGTCCGGGCGCGGCTGGTCGGTACGCGGGCGCGGGGCCTCGGGGCGACCGGTGTTCCGCGCGACCGGGACGGTCTCGTCCTCGTCGATGTCGTCGGTCGACACCATGTCCGCATGATGCTCGCCGGTGACGCGCGCCACATCATGAACGGGCTGCTGGGCCGGGGTGACCCCCGACCGGGTGTACGGGTCCGGGCGTTCGACCGACCGGGACACCGACGCCGGGAACCACTCGCCGCGATCGCCGGGGGCGCCATCGCCATCGGGCACCGGCGAGCCGAACCAGAAGGCCGGGTCGGCGGGCGGCACCGGGGGGAGCGGCGGCACGTCCGGCACCGGCGGCTTGCGCCGGATCGGCTCGGTGCGCTGCGGCCCGGGAACCGGTGTGCCGTTGCGCGCGGGTACGCCGTTCACCGGAGCGCCGTTCACCTGATCCCTGGTGACCGGGGTCCCGTTGAACGCGCCCGGTTCGACTGGGCTCCGGTCGCCAGGCGTCCGGTCGACCGGACCGCCGTTCACCGGAGCGCCGTTGACCCGGCGACCAGTCACGTCCCGCTTGCTGATCGGCTCGGTCTGCCGCGCCGAGGGGTCCTGGTCAGGGCCCCGAGTACGGTCGACCGACTCCCGGCGGGAGCGCTCCGGCTCTGCCCCGGCGTCCGGCGGCACACGGTGAGGAGGACGGTCGACCACGCACCCGAGCCTACGGGAGCGGGTGTGCTGACCGCGTCAGGAAGCGGCCTGCGGCTCGCGCTTCTCCTTGATCTTGGCAGCCTTGCCGCGCAGCTCGCGCAGGTAGTACAGCTTCGCGCGGCGGACATCGCCGCGGCGGGCGACCTCGATCTCGGCGATGTTCGGGGTGTGCACCGGGAAGGTGCGCTCCACGCCGACACCGAAGGACACCTTGCGCACGGTGAAGGTCTCCCGGATGCCACCGCCCTGGCGGCGGATGACCACGCCCTGGAACACCTGGACCCGCGAACGGGAACCCTCGATGACGCGAACGTGGACCTTCAGCGTGTCACCCGGGCGGAAGTCCGGGATGTCGGAACGCAGCGACTTGGCGTCCAGGGCATCCAGGGTGTTCATCGGTAGTCCGTCCTCGTCTTCTGAAGCTTCTCTACGTCCCGGCCAGGGGCGGCAGCGAACCGAACAGCCTGGCTCGGGTGGGCTTGCGGGCGCGCCGTGGGGCGCGGCAACCCGGAAAGTATGTCAGACCGGACCGGCGGACCCGAAATCGGCCCCCGCACGCAATGTGTCCAGCATCGCCCGATCGTGTTTGTCCAGGCTGTCCGCCGGGAGCGCGGCGAGCAGGTCGGGCCTGCGGGCGAAGGTGCGCTCCAGCGACCGGTCCCGCCGCCAGCGGGCGATCGCGGCGTGGTTGCCGGAGCGGAGCACGTCCGGCACCGGCCGGTCCCGCCACACCTCGGGCCGGGTGTAGCTGGGCCCTTCGAGCAGGCCGTCGGAGAAGGAGTCCTGCTGGGCGGAGACCGGGTTGCCCAGCACGCCGGGCAGCAGCCTGGCCACCGCCTCGACGATGACCATGACCGCGACCTCGCCGCCGACCAGCACGTAGTCGCCGATGGAGACCTCGTCCACCCGCACCCGGGTGCCCGCGTCGTCGACGACCCGCTGGTCGATGCCCTCGTAGCGGCCGCAGGCGAACACCAGGTGCTCCTCGGCGGCGTACTCGTGCGCCAGCGCCTGGGTGAACGGGCGTCCCGCGGGCGTGGGGACGACCAGCCGCGGCGGCGGACCGGCGCAGACCTCGTCCAGCGCCTCGCCCCACACCTGCGGCTTCATCACCATGCCGGGACCGCCGCCGTACGGGCTGTCGTCGACCGCCTTGTGCACGTCGTAGGTCCACTTGCGCAGGTCGTGCACGGTGAGGCTGAGCAGTCCGCGCTCGATGGCGCGCCCGAGCAGCGCCGCCCGCAGCGGCTCCAGGTACTCGGGGAAGATGGTGACGACGTCGACGCGCACTACTCGATCAGACCTTCCGGCGGGTCCAGCACGACCCGGCCGCCGCGCACGTCCACCTCGGGCACGATCTCGCGGACGAACGGCACCAGCAGCTCCGCGCCGTCGGCCCGATCGATGACCAGCAGGTCGGGGCCGGGTCCGTGGGTGATGTCGCGGACAGTGCCCACCCTGGTCCCGTCGACCAGCTCGGCGGCCAGGCCTGCCAGCTCGTGGTCGTAGAACTCGTCCGGGTCGTCGATCGGCGGCAGGTCGGCGGGGTCGGCCAGCAGCAGGGCCCCGCGCATCGCCTCCGCGGTGTCCCGGTCGGGCACCTCGGCGAAGACGACCAGCAGCCGCCCGGCGTGGTGCCGGGCGGCCGACACGGTCAGCTCCCGGTGCGATCCGTCGCGCAGCCGGGCGGTGAGCCGGGCGTCGAGCGCGAACCGCCGCTCGGGCGAGTCGGTGCGCACGTCCACGGCGAGCTCGCCGCGGATGCCGTGCGCCTTGGCGACCCGCCCGACGGCGACCAGGTTCGATCCGTCCATCGTGGTCTGGGTGATCAGTGGTCGGTGTCGACCACGTCCACCCGGATCCCGCGACCGCCGACCCCGGCCATCACGGTCCGCAGCGCGGTCGCGGTGCGGCCGCCCCGGCCGATCACCTTGCCCAGGTCGTCGGGGTTGACGTGCACCTCGAGGGTGCGGCCGCGGCGGGTGGTGACCAGCTCGACCTGCACGTCGTCGGGGTTGTCGACGATACCGCGCACCAGGTGTTCCAGGGCGTCCGCGAGGGCACTCACTCGGCCGCGGCCTCCGCCTCGGCGGGCGCGTCCTCGGCCTTGCGCGGCGCGGACCGCTTCTTCGGGGTCGTCGCGTCGGTGGAGGGCTCCTCGCCCGCCGCCTTCAGCGCGGCCTCGAACAGCTCCTGCTTGCTGGTCTTCGGCTCCTTGACCCGCAGGGTGCCCTCGGCGCCGGGCAGGCCCTTGAACTTCTGCCAGTCGCCGGTGACCTCCAGCAGGTGCTTCACCGGGTCGGTCGGCGTGGCGCCGACCCCCAGCCAGTACTGCGCCCGCTCGGAGTCGACCTCGATGAGGCTCGGCTCCTCCTTGGGGGCGTACCGGCCGATCGTCTCGATCGCCTTGCCGTCGCGGCGGGTGCGCGCGTCGGCGACGACGATGCGGTAGTACGGCGCGCGGATCTTTCCGAGGCGCTGCAGCTTGATCTTGACAGCCACGGGTAGGGGTACTCCTCAAAGCTCTCGAAGTGCGGTGTCGGGCGCGACGGCCCCGAGTGGGGTCGGGGATCTCGCCCGAAGTTCTGGGTGTCACGGCACGGTGAGAGGGTCCGGCCACGACGGACAGCCGCCAATTCTGCCAGATGGGTCCCCGGGGGAGAACTCGCGGGGGTCAGCCCGCGAACGGGACCAGTTCGACGCCCGCTCGTTCGAGCCCGGCTCGGACGGCCCGTGCGTGGTCCACGGCGCCCGGGGTGTCGCCGTGCAGGCAGAGCGACCGGGCAGCCATGGCGAGCACGGTGCCATCGATCGCGACAATCTCACCCGATTCGGCGAGTCGGACAGCGCGGTCGACGACGGCGGCGGTGTCGGTGATCAGCGCCCCTTCTTGCCCACGCGGGACGAGGGTCCCCTCGGGCGTGTAGCCCCGATCAGCGAAGGCCTCCTCAACGCCGACCGAGCCTGCGGCAGTCAAGAGGCGTGAACCGGGTAGGCCGAGGATGGGGAGGTCACCGAACGCCTTGACCCCGTCGACCACGGCTTGGGCTTGGGCGTCGTGGTGCACGGTGGCGTTGTAGAGCGCGCCGTGCGGTTTGACGTAAGAGACGCTGGTTCCCGCCGCTCGCGCGAACGCTTCCAGCGCCCCGATTTGGTAGAGCACCTCATCGGCGAGGCGGGCGGGTTCGACGTCGATGAAGCGGCGGCCGAAGCCCGCGAGGTCCCGGTAGGACACCTGGGCGCCCACGGCGACCCCGCGCGCGGCGGCGGAGACGCAGACGGCGCGCATGGTGGGGGCGTCACCCGCGTGGAAACCACAGGCCACGTTGGCGGAGGTCACCACGTCGAGCAGGGCGTCGTCGTCGCCGAGGCGCCACACGCCGAAGCCCTCGCCCAGGTCGCTGTTGAGGTCGAGCGCGGTCACGAGTGCATCACCCCGAGGCTGATCAGCAGCGAGACGAGCGCGGGCAGGAAGTTGTTCACCTGGTGCGCGACCACGCTGGCGCCGAGGCGCTCGGTGTAGAGCCGGGCCAGGCCGATCGGGATGCCGATGACCAGCAGCAACGAGGTGCGCAGCGGTTCGAGGTGGCTGACCGCGAAGATCGCCGTGGTGAGCCCGAACACCGCCCACCTGCCCCACTTCAACCGCTCCAACGCCCCCCACAGCAGGCCGCGGTAGATGATCTCCTCGAAGACCGGTCCGACCAGCCAGACGTAGACGAACAGGATGACCGCGGCGGCCACCGGCATGGTCTGGTTGTCCACCAGCCTGCCCAGCGACGAGGTGGCGTCGTGCTCGCCGACGATGCGGGACCAGATGGCCGCGGCGACGGTGGTGCACACCAGGCCGAGCAGGCCGAACTTCACCCCGGAGCGCAGGTCGGCGCGGTTGTAGGACAGCCGCAGGTCGACCACCGGGCCGTTGCCGCGGACCCAGGTGACCACCAGCGCCGCCAGGGTCGCGAGGGCGGTGGGCACGATGGTGCCGACGAGGATCACGGCGACGGAGTCGATCGAGTCGGGGCCGCCCAGGCCCATCAGCGCGTTGATGACCACCGCGGACAGCAGGAACACGGCGAAGACGAACAGGAACGCCCCGAAGCCCCACTTGTGGTCGCGGCCGGGCGCGGTCGGTGGGACCGGCGGGGTCACCGCCTGCTTCTCGGCGGTGGGCTCACCGGGCGGAGGTGGTGCCATGGCGTGCTCCCCCACAGTCCATCCGAGTGTCCGTCCGATTCGGTTCCAACTGGTCGCGCTGCGCCGCACCCGGGCTGGATCACCCGACGATCCGCCCTCTCAGGATGATCCGCCTGGGGGCGCGCAGCACGGTGAGATCCTTGCGCGGGTCGTCGTCGAACGCGAGCAGGTCGGCGGCGGACCCCTCTTCCAGGCCCGACCAGCCGAGCCAGCCGCGCGCGGCCCAGGAGCCCGCGCCGAGGGCTTCCTCGGCGGGCATGCCAGCCCGGTGCAGGGCGGTGATCTCGTCGACGATCCGGCCGTGCGCGATGCCGCCGCCCGCGTCGGTGCCCGCGTAGACCGGCACCCCGGCCTCGACGGCGGCCGAGACCATGGCGCCCGCGCGGGCGTGCAGGTCGGCCATGTGCGCGGCGTAAGCGGGGTACTTGGTGGCCTTGGCGGCGATGTCCGGGAAGTTCTCGATGTTGATCAGGGTGGGCACCAGGGCGGTGCCGCGCCTGGCCATCTCGGCGATGACCCCGTCGGTGAGCCCGGTGCCGTGCTCGACGCAGTCGATCCCGGCGTTGACCAGGCCGGGCAGCGCGTCCTCGCCGAACACGTGCGCGGTGACCCTGGCGCCCGCGTCGTGCGCGACCTTGATCGCCTCGGCGAGCACGTCGTCGGACCACAGCGGCGCGAGGTCGCCCCGGTCGCGGTCGATCCAGTCGCCGACGAGCTTGACCCAGCCGTCGCCGTAAGCGGCCTGTTCGGCTACCGCGGCCGGTAGCTGTTCCGGGTCGCCGACATCGATGCCCAGGTGCGGGAGGTAGCGCTTGGGGCGGGCGATGTGCCTACCGGCGCGGACGATCCTGGGTAGATCCAGCCGCTCTTGCAGCGGCCGGGTGTCTATGGGGGCGCCGCAGTCGCGCAGCAGCAGCGTGCCCGCGTCGCGGTCGGTCTCAGCCTGCGCCGCGGCGGTCTCCAGGTCCACCGGGCCCTCCGGCCCGATGCCCACGTGGCAGTGCGCGTCGACGAAACCGGGGAGCAGGTAGCCGCCGTCGACGACCGTCTCCGCGTTGGGCACCGGGGTGGTGCGGATCCGACCGTTGACCACCCAGAGGTCGCGCTCGTCGTCGCCGGGCAGCACGACCCCGCGCAGGTGCAGCGCGGTCACGGCTTCTTGGGGAACCGCAGCTTGGACGGGTCGAACCCGGGCGGCAGCGTGTCCAGCCCGGCCAGGCCCGGCGGGATCTCGTTGAGGCCGGGCGGCATGCCGGACAGGTCGGGGAACCCGCCGGGGAGACCACCGGGCAGTCCGCCGCGCACCCGCGGCGGCGTCGGGCCGCGGCCCTTGCCCTTCTTCCCCTTCTTGCCCTTCTGCTTGCGCTGGTTGGCCCGGCCACCCATGCCGAACCGGCCCGCCATCTGCTGCATGACCTTCTTGGCCTCGAAGAACCGGTTGACCAGGTCGTTGACGTCGCGGACCTGGACACCGGAGCCGTTGGCGATGCGCAGCCTGCGGGAGGCGTTGATGATCTTGGGGTCCTGCCGCTCGGCCGGGGTCATGCCGCGGATGATCGCCTGCAGCCGGTCGATGTGCTTCTCGTCGACCTGGGCCAGCGCGTCCTTCATCTGCCCGGCGCCGGGCAGCATGCCGAGCAGGTTGGCGATCGGGCCCATCTTGCGGACCGCGAGCATCTGCTCCAGGAAGTCCTCCAGGGTCAGCTCGCCGGAGCCGATCTTGGCGGCCGCCTTCTCCGCCTGCTCGTGGTCGAAGTGCTGCTCGGCCTGCTCGATCAGGGTGAGCACGTCGCCCATGCCGAGGATCCGGGACGCCATCCGGTCCGGGTGGAACGCGTCGAAGTCCTCGAGCTTCTCGCCGTTGGAGGCGAACATGATCGGCGCGCCGGTGACCTCGCGGACCGACAGCGCGGCGCCACCACGGGCGTCGCCGTCGAGCTTGGTGAGCACGACACCGGTGAACCCGACGCCGTCGCGGAACGCCTCGGCGGTGGACACCGCGTCCTGGCCGATCATGGCGTCGACCACGAAGAGGACCTCGTCGGCGGACACCGCGGCCTTGATGTCGGCCGCCTGCCGCATCAACTCCTCGTCGACACCGAGCCGACCGGCCGTGTCGACCACCACGATGTCGTGCTGGCTGCGCTTGGCCTCCTCGATGCCGCGGCGGGCCACCGAGACCGGGTCGCCGACCCCGTTGCCCGGCTCCGGCGCGAACACCGAGACCCCGGCCCGCTCGCCGACCACCTGCAACTGGGTGACCGCGTTCGGGCGCTGCAGGTCGCAGGCCACCAGCAGCGGGGTGTGGCCCTGGCCCTTGAGGTAGCGGGCCAACTTGCCCGCCAGGGTGGTCTTACCGGCACCCTGCAGGCCCGCCAGCATGATCACCGTGGGTGGGGTCTTGGCCAGGTTCAGCCGCCGGGTCTCGCCGCCGAGGATGGCGACCAGTTCCTCGTTGACGATCTTGACGACCTGCTGCGCCGGGTTGAGCGCCGCGGACACCTCGGCACCCTTGGCGCGCTCCTTGACCCTGGCGATGAAGCCGCGCACAACGGTCAGCGCGACGTCGGCCTCCAGCAGCGCGATGCGGATCTCGCGCGCGGTGGTGTCGATGTCGGTCTCGCTCAGCCGCCCCTTGCCCCGCAGGTTCTGCAGGACCGCGGTGAGCCGGTCGGAGAGGGTGTCGAACACGGGTGCGGCACTCCAGCCTTGCGGATCGGGTCGGGCGGGTCGCGCGACGCGGCCCGGTGTCGAGGGTAGTCGCCGGTCGGGCCGGACCGCCCGGATGTCCGGGGACCGCCCTGTGGACAACTTCGCGCGGCCCACCGCCGACCGGTGCTAACTTCCCCGGCACTGACCGAGTTTACCCATTCGCCGCAGGGGGTGTGTAGGTGGAATCCCTAGACAGGACAACGAATCCGGACGTGCCCGGCCTGATCGCGGTCGCCGCCGCGCTCACGGCGCTCGCGGTGGTGCTTGGCGCGGCGGGGATCGCGGCGATGTCGGTGGTGGCCGCTGTCGGGGCGGGTGCCTGCGGTCTGCTGTGGGCGGGGCGCGGTGGAGGTCTGGCCGGGGAGGCCCGACCCCTCGGCGGACCTTCCCCGGACCCGGGTCGCGGTCGGTGGCCCGGTTGCCCTCCCCGGCGGCCGGGGGTCCCGGTGCGACGCCCCGAAGTCTGGTGGACGGTCGGGGGCCCGCCACAGCGTGAAGGCACCCGGGTGGCACCGGGTAGGACTACTCAGTCGCGGGCGGCCCGGTCAGCGCGCGGCGGCGAGGACGGCTTGTTCGATGGTGGCGCGCCAGTCGGCGGTGGCGGCGGGGGCGGTGAAGGCGAAGGAGTCGACCGCGGAGGTGGCCAGGGTGGTGGCGCGGGCCCAGTGGACGTCGACGCCGGTGTGTTCGAGGGCGGTGGCGACGCTGTGCAGGAGGCCGATGCGGTCGGTGGCGCGGAGTTCGAGGACGACGGCGGGGCCGCCCGCCTCGTGGTCGAACCAGAGGACCCGCGGTGGCGGGGTGTCGCCAGGGTGGTGGCCGTAGTCGCGTTCCTTGGCGGCCAGTTTCTCCGCGAGCGGGAGGGAGCCGGTGACGGCGCGGGTGAACTGCTCGCGGAGGAGGGTCGGGTCGGGCATCGAGCCGAAGCGCGGGGTCACGGCGAACACGCCGACGGCGGCGCCCGCGTGGATGGCGACGGTGGCGGCGTGCACCTCCAGCGAGTTGAGGGCGAGCACCCCGGCGGCGCGGGACAGGACGCCGGGGCAGTCCGGGGCGGCCAGGGTGATGGTGGCGCCGGAGTCGGCGGGGTCGACGAGGACGTCGGGTCTGCCGGTCGCGGCGACGGTCCCGGCGAGGGCGCGTTGGGCGTCGTCGAGCGGGACGGGCTCGGGGTAGGCGCCGCCCGCCATGGCGGTGCGGCAGTGGGCGACGAGGTCGGCGACCAGGCGGGCCTTCCAGTCGGTCCAGACGCCGGGGCCGGTGGCCAGGGAATCGGCCTCGGTGAGGGCGTGCAGCAGTTCCAGCAGCACGGGGTCGCCGTCAAGGGTGTCGACGACGCGGCGGACGGTGGCCTCGTCGTCGATGTCGCGGCGGGTCGCGGTGTGCGGCAGGAGCAGGTGGTGGCGGACCACCGCCGAGAGCACCCCGATGTCCGGTGTGGACAGTCCGATCCTGGCGCCGACCTGGGCGGCCAGCGCCGCGCCGACCACCGAGTGGTCCTGCTCGCGGCCCTTGCCGATGTCGTGCAGCAGCGCGCCGACCAGCAGCAGGTCCGGGCGGGAGACCGAGGTGACCAGGCGGGCGGCGTTGACCGTGGTCTGCACCAGGTGCCGGTCCACCGTCCACACGTGCGCGGCGTCGCGCGGCGGCAGGTCCCGCACGGCGCCCCACTCGGGGAACAACCGCGCCCACAGCCCCGTCCGGTCCAACGCCTCGACCACGTCGGCCAGCCCCTCGCCCGCGCCGAGCAGGGTGAGCAGGTCGTGCCGGATGTCGGTGGGCCAGGGGGCGCGCGGCTCCGGGGCCGCCTCGCCGAGCCGCGCCAACGAGCCGGGCGAGATGGGCTGACCGGTCCGCCCGGCCGCCGCGGCGACCCGCAGCAGCAGGCCCGCGTCCCGGCCGGGGTCCGCGTCCCGGGCCAGCGCGACCTCCGAGCCGTGCAGGACGACGCCCTCGTCGAGCGGACGCCGGTCTGGAGCGCGGCGCGGCACGCCGAAGACCTTGCGCGGTGTGGTGGACCGCAGCGCGACGTCGAGGGCGTAGGCGATCGCGCGCCCCGCCCCGGACAAGGCCCGAGCGAGGGCGAACCGGTCGGCGAGACCGAGCGCGGCGGCCACCTCGTCGCCGTCCTGCGGGCGCACCACGTCCCGCGCCCGTCCCGCGACCCGGCGCAGCTCGGTACGGGTGTCGAGCAGAAGCTCGTGCGCGGCCGCGACCTCCCCGCCGGGCCGGTCCACCAACTGCGCCGCGGCGAGGGCCCGGAGCACGGCGATGTCCCGCAACCCGCCCCGGCTGTGCTTCAGATCGGGTTCGACCCAGTGCGCGACCTCGCCCGAGCGCGCCCACCGGGCCCGCACCGACTCGGCCAGCTCGACCACGCGTTTGCGGGCCCCGGTCCGCCACTGCTCCCGCGCCGCCCCGACCAACCGGGCCGAGATCTCCGCGTCGCCTGCCAGGTGCCGACCGTCGAGCAGGCCGAGCGCGGTCCGCAGATCACCGCTCGCGACCGCCAGCGCCTCCCCGACCGTGCGGACCGAGTGGTCCAACCCGACCCCGGAGTTCCACAGCGGGTACCAGAGCAGCTCGGCGACCGGCCCGACCCGGCTCCGGCCGTCGTGCGCCAGCACCAGGTCGAGGTCGGCGTACGGCGCCAGCTCGCGCCTGCCGAGGCCACCGACGGCGATCAGCGCCACCCCGCCGCCACGGCCGGGGACCCCGGCGCGGGCGGCGTGCGCGGTGAGCCAGAACTCGTGCAGGTCGGCGAGCGCGTCGCGGAGGGCGCCGGGGGTGAGCCGGTGACCGGAGCCGAGCAGCCGGTCGCGCGCGCCGACCAGGTCCGCCGCGGTGCGCAGCAGACCGGGGTCCGGCTCGGTCATCCCAGGGCTCCCTGGCCATCGGGCCACCGGCCGCGGGCGGACGGGGGCGTTCGAAGCGGACGGTGTCGGCGGGGACTGCCCCGGCGGCCGAGCGGCGTGGCCGCCGGGGCAGTCACAGTGCTCTCCGCCGAGGGTCAGATCGCGTCGGTGCCGCGCTCGCCGGTGCGGACGCGGACCACGGTCTCGACCGGGGTGACCCAGACCTTGCCGTCGCCGATCTTGCCGGTGCGGGCGGCGGCGACGATGGCGTCGACCACCTTGTCCCCGGTGGCGTCGTCGGTGAGGACCTCGACCCGGATCTTGGGGACGAAGTCGACCGAGTACTCGGCGCCCCGGTAGACCTCGGTGTGGCCCTTCTGCCTGCCGTAGCCCTGGACCTCGCTGACGGTCATGCCGAGCACGCCGATCTGCTCGAGCGCGGCCTTCACGTCGTCGAGGGTGAACGGCTTGATGATCGCGGTGACCAGCATCATTGCCCGGCTCCTTCCGTGCTCGCGCCCGCGGCCTCGCGGATCTTCCCGGCTCCGGCCAGTATGTCGGCCGTCCGACCCAACGACGAGCCGCCGCCACGCAGGCTGGAGAACTCGTAGCCGCTCTCGGCGTGTTCGGCCTCGTCGATGCCGGTGCGCTCGGCCTCGGTGGACACCCGGAAGCCGATGGTCTTCTGGATGAGGAACCCGATGACCAGGGTCAGCACGAACGAGTAGCCCAGGACCACGAACGCCGCCACGGCCTGCTTGCCGAGGAGGCCGACGCCGCCGCCGTAGAACAGGCCGTCCTTGCCCGCCGGGTTGACGCCGGTGGTGGCGAACAGGCCGATGAGCAGGGTCCCGATGAGACCGCCGACCAGGTGGACGCCGACGACGTCGAGCGAGTCGTCGAAGCCGAGCTTGTACTTGAGGCTGACCGCGAGGGCGCACACCACCCCCGCGACCAGGCCGATCACCAGCGCGCCGAGCGGGGACACGAACCCGCAGGCCGGGGTGATGGCGACCAGGCCCGCGACCGCGCCGGAGGCGGCGCCGAGGGTGGTGGGCTTGCCGTCGCGGACCTGCTCGACGACCAGCCAGCCCAGGACGGCGGCGGCGGTGGCGGCCGTGGTGGTGATGAACGCGACCCCGGCGAGGTCACTGGCGGCCAGCGCGGACCCGGCGTTGAAGCCGTACCAGCCGAACCAGAGCAGCCCGGCGCCGAGCATGACGAACGGCAGGTTGTGCGGCCGCATGGGTTCGCGCGGCCACCCCTTGCGCTTGCCCAAGACCAGCGCGAGGGCGAGTCCGGCCGCGCCCGCGTTGATGTGCACGGCGGTGCCGCCCGCGAAGTCGAGCGCGCCGAGCTTGTTGGCGATCCAGCCGCCGACGAAATCCGCGCCGGTGGCCCCGTTGAAGTCGAACACCCAGTGCGCGACCGGGAAGTAGACGACCGTCACCCAGACGGCGATGAACAGCGTCCACGCCCAGAACCTGGCCCGGTCGGCGATCGCACCGGAGATCAGCGCGGCGGTGATGATCGCGAACATCAACTGGAAGACGACGAACACGAGGTGCGGGATCTGGTGCCCGTTCACCCAGGGCGAGTTCGGGTCGGTCGGGGCGGTGCCGACCAGGGAGCCCAGGGTGCCCTTGAGCCCGGTGAAGTCGAGCCCGCCGAGCAGGCCGCCGCCGACGTCGTTGCCGAAGGCGAGGCTGTAGCCGTAGAGCACCCACAGCACCGTCACCACCGCCAGCGCGATGAAGCTCATCATGAGCATGTTCAGCACGCTCTTGGCCCGGACCATGCCGCCGTAGAAAAAGGCGAGGCCCGGGGTCATCAGCATGACCAGCGCGGCGCTCACCAGCACCCAGGCCGTGTCTCCTGCGTTCACACTGTCCTCCCGTGAACTTGGTTGGCGGGAAGCATCGGCGGGTGCTGTTTCACCGGACGGCACCGGAGGTTTCCGGCCGGTGAACTCCCCGCTCACCAGTGTTACGGCCAGGTTTCCGGTACTGCCAGTACACGATCGACTACGGAATCGTGCCGGTAACGTGGCTCCGCGATGAACCAGGTCCGGGAGGTGTACGCGGCGATCGCCGCTCGGTTGCCGTACCACGTGGGCGCCGGGGCTTCCGGACACGGCGTCCCGGTGGCGGCGGTCGGCGATCCGAAGTGGATCTCGGACCAGGTCGACCTGGCCGGGAAGCTCTACCGGCACGGTGACCGGCGGACCCTGGGCGTGCTGTGGTGGTACTCGGCCAGCGTGGTGGTCCCGGCGCCGACCGTGGAGTCGCTGGTGGTGACCGGGTCGGCGCTCGATCCGGCGGCGGTGCGGCTGTACCCGCAGGCGGACGGTCGAATCCTCGCCGCCACCGCGGACGCCCTGTGCTCGTCTCCCGGCTCGGCGTTGCGGGACGTTTTCCAGTCCGCGATCGATGCCGTTTCCGCGGTGACCGGGGCTCGGGCGCGGACACTGTGGGCGATCGCGGCCGACTCGCTGGCCAATCGTGTGTTGTGGACAGGGGGACGGCCGGAGTTGGCTCTGTCGTTGGCAGATGACATGCACGAGCTACCGAAACCACGATTCGTATCCGTCAACGGTCGCGACTACGTCCGGCGTGGATCGTGTTGTCTTGTCTACGAGACCGGGGCCGCCAAGTGTGTCTCTTGTCCCCGTCAAAGGCCGGAGGAGAGATCGGCGAGGCTTTCCGCGCTGTGAGCCTCCAGCCGGTGGGTGTAGACGGCGGCGTAGCGGGTCACGAGTTGCGCGGGATGCAGGTCGATCCCTTGCAGGAAGCCAAGAGCGAGTGAGCGACGCACTTGGTTGTAGTGCCTGCGCCAACCCTCTATGACGGCGTCCCCTACCGGCAGCAGGGTGGTCGGGCTGTCGCAGAGGCGGATACCGCTACCGGCCGCGCCGACGAGGATGGCCTGCCGGGCGAAGTCGCAGGCGGGGTGGTCGGGTCCCGCGTCGGTCAGGCCGCAGGTGGCGGCGTAGGTGTCCGCGCCGAACACGAGCCCGGAGACCCGGCCCTGGCCTGACTCGATCAGGTGCGGCACGGCGAAGTGCCCGTCGTGGTCGACGACGGCCCGCGCGGTGTCCACGCCGATCTCGAACCGCAGCGCCCCGTCCGGCAGCCCGAGCCGCCGCTCCAGCACCTCCAGCAGGCCGACCAGGGCGGTGACCTGGCCGGGCCAGGTGACCTCGGGCAGGGTCAGCGCCTGCGGTCGGCCAAGCGCGGTGACGACCAGGTCGAGCGAGCGCACCGCCCGCCGGAACGACTCGGCGGCGGCGAACGGGCGGACCCGGATCCCGGCCTCGGGCAGGCACCAGCGGCCGAGCAGGACGGCCGCGCGCAGGGCGTCGATGTCGCCGGTGTCGTGCTCGCGGCGGGAGAGGTCGATCCGGACGTCCTCGACCGGGTCGGTCGCCAACTTCCCGCGCACCCGCTCGTAGACGGTCTCGGCGATGGCGGGTGGCAGACCGACGATACCGGCGAGGGCGGCCGCGTCCGGGGCGTGCTCGGCGAGCGCGGCGGCGGCGAGCGCACCCCACCGGGACGGCAGGTCCTCGTCGGCGTCCTGCACCCTGACCAGGCAGGTGTGCACGGGCTGGCGGGCGGCGGCGCGACTGTCCACGGGGGACGGCTCCGGGGCGGCCTCGGCCAGGGCGGCGACGAGACCGGCGATCAGGGAACCGTCCAGGGTGGTCCGCATGCGTCCATAGTGAACCCGGGCGGCCGATTCAGACAGTTGGATCAGGCGGGTGGACCCGGCGGGCTCAGGTGCCGGTCCTGCGGTGCGGCTGGTCGGCGAGGATGCCGTTGCGGACGGCGAAGGAGGCGGCCTCCAGCCGGGAGTGCACGCCGAGCTTGGTCATCAGCGCCTGGACGTGGGTGCGGACCGTGGTCGACGAGATGCCCATCCTGCGCTGCATGGCGGCGGTGCCCGCGCCCTCGACGAGCAAGGCGAGGCACTGGCGTTCGCGCGGGGTGAGGTGGGCGGCGAGCCGCTGGGCGTCACCGGTGGCCGTCGAGCGTGGACGTTCGCCCCGGGTCGGCAACTCCACCACGACCTCGCCGTCCAGTGCGCGGCGGAGGGCTCGGGCGAGCGAGTTGACGCTACCCGTCTTGTGGAGGTAGCCGGCCGCGCCCGCGTCCAACGCGCGGGTGACGGTGGCCGGGTCGTCGTCGGCGGTCAGCACGAGGATCTTGGTGCGCGCGCTGGCCCTGGTGAGCTCCCCGATCGCGGCGACACCGTCGCCGTCGGCGAGCTTGCGGTCCAGCAGGCACAGGTCGGGGTGCAGGCCGCGCAGGGCGGCGACCGCGCCGGACACCGTCGGCGCCACCGCGCGCACGGCGAACCCGTGCAGGGCGAGCACCGTGCTCAACGCGTCGGCGAAGACCGTGTGGTCGTCGCACAGCACCACATCGACCGGGTCGACCGGGTCGCTCATCTCGCCTCCGGGGGGTCGTCGGTCGGCTCAACGACGCCGAAGGTCACCCGGATGCGCGTACCGGCGGGTAGTTCCGGGGTGATCCGGACAACGCCGCCGACCGACCGGACCAGACCGTCCACAATGCCCAGACCGCGGCCGGACCGGCCGGGCGGCCCCGCGCCGAACCCGGGTCCGGTGTCGACCACGTCCACCGCGACCGGGTCGGTGCCGACGACGGCGACCCGGACGGTGCCACCCGCGCGAACGGCGTTGGCCACCAGGTTGGCCACGACCCGCCACAACACACCCGGGTCCAGCGGCGCGAACACCGGTTCCCCCGGGTCGAGGTCGACCGGGGCGCCCGCGGCGGCGGCCACCCCGACGAGCCTGCCGAGCAGGGCCCGCACGTCCAGCGGGGCGGTGACCGGGGTGCCGCGGACCAGGTCGGTGAGCCGGGCCACCTGCTCGGCGATCAGCCCGACCCTGGTCCTGGTGTCCGCCCGCAGTTCGGCCGCGGTCCGCACGGACTCGACGAGCAGGGCGAGGGTGGCCAGTTCGTGGTCGATGTCGTGCAGGACGTCCTCGGCGGCGTGCAGCGCGTTGGCCCGGTCGGTGGTGCGCCGTCCGGGTCCGACCCGGCGGTCGTTCGGCCAGTCCATACGGCGCCCCTTCGGGGAGAGTCCACTTGCCAGATCGGTGCACACGACCCAGGCGTTTCGTGGTATTCGGCGCGAACGGCCTAGCGGTTCACCCGAATGTAGGACTTTCTCATCCCAGATTTGCCACTCCGCGTGGCGGATCATTCACGGGGTGGTGAGGACGGCCTGGACGATGACGTTGTCGCGGTAGCTGCGGATGGCCCGGTCGAAGGTGCCGCCGCAGGTGACCAGGCGCAGTTCCGGGCCGGGGGTGGGCGCGTAGACGGCGTCGGTGGGGAACGCGGCCTTCGGGGTGCGGGTGGTCGAGACGACGCCGAACACGGCCCGGCTGCCGTCGGCGCGGTCGACCTCGACCCGGTCGCCGGGGCGCAGGTCGACCAGCCTGAAGAACACGCCCGGTCCGGCGCGGGAGTCGACGTGCCCCGCGAGCAGCGCGGGGCCGATCGCGCCGGGGGCGGGTCCGGCGGTGAACCAGCCCGCGATGTCGGGGGCTGTGGGTGGGATGAGTGCTCCGGTGCCGTCCACGTTGATGTCGACGAGCGGTGTATCGACGCCGATGGCGGGGATGCGCAGCCGGGTCGGTCTGGGCGCCGTCGTCGTGTCCGTCGCTGTGCCGATGGACGCTGTGTCGATGGACCAGGTTGGTGCTGCCGGGCCGGTCCGCGCGGCGGGGTTGACGGTGGTGGGCTGGTCTGCCGACCCTGTGACCAGGAAGCAGACCAACGCCACCACGACGCCGAGTACCGCGCCGACCGCGACCCGGACGATCACGCGCGGCGGCGGCGCAGCGACGAGACGAACAAGACCCCGACCGCGCCGGTGAGCACGACGAGCACGAGGGCGGCGATCGTGACCGGGCTGGTCCCACCGCCGCCGGTCTCAACGCCACCGGCGGGGATCACCTCGGCGCCCTTCGCGTCGGCCTTCACCTCGGCGGTGAGCCCACCGTTCTTCTCCAGCACAAGAACCGTGTAGACGCCGCCCGGGTCAAGAGACACCGGCAGGTCCGTCGGGGACGTGTTCTTGGGAACCACCTGCAGCACAGTGGACCCGGACGGAACCAGGCTGTAGTTGGTGGCCTGACCGAACGACGCCTTCTCGATGACGGCCACACCGGCGCGGTCGATGTCGAGGTCACCGGCCGAGGGTGCCGCGTTGACGACCCGCATCCGCGCCTGCCCGGACGGCGGCAGGGTGATGTCGTCGTCGAGGACCTTGAGCGCGAGCGAGGCGAACTTGCCCAACCCGGCGACGGTGTAGGCGCGGCCGTCGCCTGCCTGCAGGGTCGCGGAGATCACCGGCGGGGTCGACGGGTCGGCGCCCGCCGGGCGCATCGCGACCGTGTAGGTGCCCGGGTCGACGCGCTGGTAGGCGGACACGGCGCCGTAGGCGACGCCGTTGAGCTTCACCGACCAGTCCGGCTTGGCGAAGTTGGTGACGGTGACATCGACGGCGGGGGTGTCCGGCGACAAGTGGGCCAGCCGCAGGTAGGTGCCGGTCGCGGCCTGCGCGGGCGCCGCGCCCAACGCGGTCAGCACCGCCACCACCAGCAGGATGAGGGTCTTGCGCATGGTTCGGTGTCCTTCGGTCTAGTTCGGCGCGGTCTAGTTCGGGGCGGTGTAGTCCGGGTCTAGTTCGGGGTGGCGTCGCCGGGGGCGGGGATGCGCCAGGAGAGGGTGAAGCCGCGGTCGGTGGCGCGGGAGTCGTCGGGGGCGTAGGGCGGCTGTTGGGCCGCGACCCAGGCGGTGAGGGCGGCGACCACGGACTGGTCGGTGGCGGGGTGGCCGTCCACCTCGGTCAGGACCGCGGTGCGCAGCGGCAGGTCGGAGCCGGTCTCCGGGCCGGGGTTGGTGACCTCGGCGACGGTGATGGCGTGGCCCGCGCTGATCTCGGCGAGCACGGTCATGACCCGCAGGTCGACCTGACCGGCGCGCAGCGCGGCGCGGACCGTGGCCGGCGCGGTGATCCTGGTGTTGGCGGCGAGTTGGGCACCCGCGATCGCGCGGTTGCCGTCACCGACGTAGCCCGCGCCGCCGTCGGTGAGGCTGACCGTGACGCCGGGGAAGGTCGCGATCGGAAGTCCGCGCCCGTTGGCGGTGAGCGCGCCGCGGTCGTCGAGCCGCACGCGGCCCTCGGTGTCGTGGAGGTCGCGGCGAAGGTCGGATGCCAGGAGCGGCGGTGCGGACAGGGCCATGTCGTGTCCGGCGGCAGCGGCGTACCAGTCGGCGGTGGCGCGGTGGTCGACGGTGGGCGCGGTCGGTTGGATCGCCTTGACGCCCCACACAGCGCCCGCAAGCGCGGTGAGCGTGGCAAGAGCTATGCCGGGGCGGAAGGAGATGGCGGGTAGGACAACCCTGTCGAGCATCGCGGCCGTGAGGAATACCGCGCCAGTGAGCGCCACCGGCACAAGTTGGTCGGTCCCAGTCTCAAGAACCAAGGCGAGCACGGACGCAGCGGCTACTCCTGTTGCGACAGATCTAAAAGGAGTGATGAGCCCACCGAGAGCGACAACAAGAGCCGCGAGCAAGAGCAACGATCGCGTGCCGGGTACGAACATCGCGGCCGGGGTAGTGAGGTACAGGAATGGCACGACGCCAACGACTGCGACGACAGCGAAGGTTGCCGACCAACTCCACCGGCGGGTAGGGATGCTCCACGCGAGAGCGCCGACCGCCGCCGGTAGGACAAGCATGGGTGCCGTGGCGACAGCGGCAACGGCCGCGACGACGACTACGGGAACAGGTTTGATGTCGCGGCGGGTGATAGCGGCGACTGAGGCCACACCCGCGACACCGAGCCAGGTAGTGGCCAACGGTCCCGGACCGGCTGTGGCGAAAGCGGTCGCGGCGACAGTGCACGCCGCGGCAATGGCCACCGCGACCGCCAAGGGCCGGAGCTTGAGAAGTGCGGCAGCGAGTAAGAGGCACAGGGCGAGGACGACCGCGGCAGCGACAGAAGCCTCGCGAGCGCTGAGAAGAACGCTGCTGTACCGGTCGAACGAGCGACTTATCCCGCCGTAGAGCACCAACTGGAGGTTGGTCGGGACAAGAGTGCCCGCCACCGGTGGTTCACCAATGCCGGCTACTCGGCTGTAGACCCCATCGATGACGGTGGTCTCCAACGGCGACGCAGGCAGGGTCGCGGCCGTCAGATAGACCCGAAGGACGAACACCCCTGCCGAACCCAGCGCGAGAAACCAACCGGCCACGGCGATCGGACGGGTCCGCCACCAACTCCGACTAGCGACAGCAGGTGTCACAGCCCGGACCGGGCTCAGCCACCGCGCGCGAACAGGTGTGACGAGCGCGCTCAGGAACAGGACTCCGTCGAGCACCCGGACCAGCGGCAGGAAAACCGCGACGGGGAGATAGCGCGGCTCCTGCTGTCTACTGGCGACGACAAGAGTCAGCAGCAGGTCGGGCACGAACACGCCGAGCAGCAACGCCGGCACGGTGACCACGCCCGTAGCGACCAAGACCGGTAGAGCTATCCACAGCAAGGACGCGACAACCGTCTCCGCCGCGAAGGCGACAATCCCGCGCGTGTGCGATCCACCGCCGCCGTCACGCCGGGCAGCCTGCCAAAACCCCTTGGCCCATAAGCGAAGCTGGGTGCAGTAGGTGCGTAGGTCATCTGGGTCACGGGTGCTGACCACTGCACCGCGCACCACAACAACACGACCCAGTCGACGCCGGTAGATCTGGTTCGACAGGTCGAAATCCGCGACAGCCACACCGTCCGGGTCGAGATCGAGCTCAGCCAACACGCTCGACCGGTATAGCCGCGCCGGGCTCGGCAACAGACGGGCGACCTCGGTGCGGGGGCGGGTGCGGTCCACGGTCAGCAGCCACTGGGTCAATGCCAGCGACCGGGCCCGGTACGCGGTCAGCAGGCGGGCCACCGGGTTGCGCCGGGCGGTGTCCCACTCGGTCTGGGCGTACCCGGCGATGGCCACCACGGCGGGGTCCTCGAACAGCGGCAGGGTCCGGTCGAGGAACCGGGGGTGCGGCCGGTGGTCCACGTCGAGCAGCAGGACGTACCGGTACCGGTCCAGCGCGCCGAACCCGGTCAAAGCCGCCGAGACGGCCCCCGACCGGCCCGAGGGCCGCACCGTCTCGGCGACGTTCACCCCCTGCGCGTGCGCGACGTCCAGCGTGCGGTCGGCGGAGGCGTCCACCACCACGTGGATGTCGGTGCGCGGCACCAACCGGGCGGCCGCCGTGATCGCCGCCGCGACCTCGTCCTCGGCGTCGCGGGCCAGGATCAGCACCGCGACCTCGCCGAGCACCGGCTCGCCCCGCTCGACCGGCGGCGACCCGCGCTCCCGGTCCCGGCGGAACACCCCGAGCACCGCGCCGACCACGAACCCCACGCCGACCACGAACGCGGCGAGCACCCACGCCGGGATCACCCCGGCACCGATCCGTGGCCCACCGCATCTCCCCTACACCGTGCCCCAACACGGCGACCGTAGGATCCGACGGACCAATTCGGCTCACCCCGCTGGATGAGCGCGCCTACGACATATGGACGGGATCTTTCGGTCGCGGTAAGAGCCCGGCGGCACGGGCAGCGCTCACGGCCTGCAAGCGACTGTGCACTCCCAGTTTCGCGTAGACGCTATGTGTGTGGGTCCGCACCGTGTTCGTGGACAGACCCAACTCGGCGGCGATCTGCGGGCCACGCATACCGTCCACCATGCACCCGAGCACCTCGCGTTCCCGTGCGGACAACTGGTCCAGTGGGCCCTCACCGACGCGGTTGACGTCGTCACGCAAGCCACGCAGGACCGCGCCGAGGAACCGCGGCGGGAACCACGCGTCACCGCGCGCGACACCACGCAGGACCTCCACGAGGTGGGTCATCCCGGACGCCTTGGAGATCCACGCGTCGACCCCGAGCCGGGCCGCGGCCAGCGCGCGCTCCGGGTCCTTGCTCCCGGTCAACGCGACCAGCCGGGCCTCCGGGGCCGCGGCGCGCAGGACCCCCAGCAGTTCGGCCAGTGGGACGCGGGCGGTATCGGGCTCGACGGTGATGATCGCGGGCCGCTCCCGCTCCAACCGGGCGGACAACCGCGGGTCGTCGCTGGCACTGCGGCCCGCCACCCACAGGTCGGTGAACGCGGCCAACCGGGTGGCCAGCGCGTCGGTGAGCAGGCTGTGGTCGTCGACGAGCCAGAGTCTGATGGGGTCCACGGGCGGACACGGTGCATGAGGAAGCCTCGACTGTCCTCATGCAGTTGGAGGAGACTCACCCGATCGTGGTTCCCAGAGTTGACGTCAAGTCAGCAGCGCGTCAATTCAACAACGCGTCCACGAAGGCGCGGGGGTCGAAGGGGGCAAGGTCGTCAGCGCCCTCGCCGAGGCCGACGAGCTTGACGGGGACGCCGAGCTCGCGTTGGACCTGGAAGACGATGCCGCCCTTGGCGGTCCCGTCGAGCTTGGTCAGCACGACGCCGGTGACGGCCACGACCTCGCCGAACACCCGGGCCTGGGTGAGGCCGTTCTGACCGGTGGTGGCGTCGAGCACCAGCAGCACCTCGTCGACCTTGGCCTGCTTCTCCATCACCCGCTTGACCTTGCCGAGCTCGTCCATCAGGCCGCTCTTGGTGTGCAGCCGACCGGCGGTGTCGACGAGCACGGTGTCGACCCCGGACTCACGGCCCGCCTTGACCGCGTCGAACGCGACGGCGGCCGGGTCGGCACCTTCCTTGCCCCGGACCACTTGGGCGCCCACCCGGTCGGCCCAGGTCTGCAACTGGTCGGCGGCGGCGGCGCGGAAGGTGTCGGCGGCACCGAGGACGACGGTGCGGCCGTCGGCGATGAGCACTCGGGCGAGCTTGCCGGTCGTAGTGGTCTTACCGGTGCCGTTAACCCCTACGACAAGCACAACCGCGGGCTGCCGGTCGCCGTCTTCACCGTGCGGTAGCGCGCGCACGGACCGGTCCATATCCGGGTGGAGCGCGTCAACCAAGACCTCACGTAGCAGTGCGCGGGCCTGTTCGGCGGTGCGGACTCCGCGCGACACCAGTTCGGTGCGCAAGCGATCGACGATGTCCTGGGTGGTGGCGGCGCCGAGGTCGGCCAACAGCAGGGTGTCCTCGACGTCGGTCCACGAGTCCTCATCCAGGTCGCCCGCGCCGAGCAGGCCGAGCAGGCCCTGACCGAAGGACGACCGGCTGCGGGCCAGCCTGCCGCGCAGCCGCTCCAGCCGACCGGCGGTCGGGGCGATCTCCTCGACCACCGGGGGCACCGGCTCCGGGTCGGCAACCGGCTCGGGCGCCACGACCACCGGTGCAGGCACCGCCGCGACGACCGGGGGTTCGCCGGTGGCATCGGTGACATCAGGCTGGGTGACATCCGGCAGGGTGACGTCGACCAGCGGGCGCTTGACCGAGTCGCGCGGTACCGACGCGTCGTCGCCGACGCCGGGCTGGCCGTCCACCTCGGTCCGCTCGCCCGCCGGGTGCGGCGGGGCCTGCGGGCCGCCCTGGGCCAGGTTGATGCCGCCGCCCGCCTGGTACCCACCCTTGGGCCGCTCGGTCACCCCGGGTTCCCGGTCGAGGGTGATCCGCCTGCGCCGGGCCAGCACGACACCGGTGACGATGCCCGCGACCAGCAGCACCAGCACGACGACGAGGACGACGATCAGGGTGTTCGACACCCGGCCATCCTCGCATCCCGACACCCCGGCCCGCCGCGCACCGGGCGGGAGCACCCCCTGTGCTGCTCGGGTCCGGGCGGTCGGCCGTGGTCCAATGGGCGTCCACCGGGTGGCCGCCTGCAGGGCTTCCGGGCCGTCCCACCCCGACCCGGCGGGAGTCCGCGTGCACGTCCTCGACCTGGCGATCATCGTGGTGTTCCTGATCGGCATGCCGCTGCTGGGGGTGCTGATCGGCGGGCGGCAGCGGTCCGCGAAGGACTACTTCGTCGGTGACGGCAAGATCTCGTGGTGGGTGGCGTGCCTGTCGGTGGTGTCCGCCGAGACGTCCACGCTGACGGTGTTGAGCGTGCCGACGGTGGCCTACCTGGGTTCTTTCACCTATTTGCAGCTCGCGATCGGGTACATCATCGGCCGCACGGTGGTCGCGTTCGTGCTCTTGCCGCGATACGTCGCCGGGAACATGACGACCGCGTACAACTTCCTCGGTCAGCGGTTCGGACCCGGGCTGCAGGCAACGGCGTCGGTCACGTTCCTGCTGACTCGTCTTCTTGCCGACGGCGTGCGGCTGTTCGCGACGGCCATACCGGTGAAGGTTGTGCTGTCCGCCTACGGTTTGAACGCTCAGTACTGGCAGATCGTGGCCGTGCTCGGTGTCGCGATGGTGGCGTACACGTTCTTCGGTGGGGTCCGCGCGGTCGTGTGGGTCGACGCGGTGCAGATGCTCTGGTACGTCGCGGGCGGGATCGCGGTGATCGCGGTGCTCGCCGGGAAGCTGCCCGACGGGTGGCTGGACGCGGCGGTGCACGCGGGCAAGACGCAACTGTTCGACTTCGCCGCGGCGCCGCTGTCGAACCAGTACTCGGCGGTCGCGGCGATCATCGGCGGCGCGGTCCTGTCGATGGCTTCGCACGGCGCCGACCAACTGGTGGTGCAGCGGCTGATGGCCTGCAACGACGTGCGGGCCAGCCAGAAGGCGATGATCGCCAGCGGCGTGGTGGTGATCCTCCAGTTCGCGATGTTCCTGCTGATCGGGACGATGCTGTGGTCGTTCTACCGCGGCCTGGACCCGGTGAAGGGGCTCGGGCTGACCACGTCCGACGAGCTGTTCGCGTCGTTCATCGTGACCGACCTGCCCAGTGGGCTGTCCGGGTTCGTGATCGCGGGCATCCTGGCGGCCGCGCTCAGCTCGTCGCTGGGGGCGCTGGCGTCGTCGACCGTGACCGACGTCTACCAGAAGGTCGCCCGCCGAGACCTGTCGGACGCGGAGACGCTGCGTCTTGGTCGCATGTGGACGGTGGTGTGGGCGGGCGCGCTCATCGTGTTCGCGTCGATGTTCACCACAACCACGAACCCCATCGTCGAAACCGCCCTGGCCATCACCGGCTACACCTACGGCGCGCTGCTCGGCGCGTTCGTCTTGGGGCTGGCCGTGAAACGGGCCAGACAGGTGGACGCGATCGTGGCGTTCGTCGTAACGGTCGCGGTTATGGCGTTCGTGATCCTGGGGTTGAAGTTCGACAAGGCCACTGGCTCGTTCCTCGGCGTCAACTTCGCCAAGGCGTCCGGTAGCACTGTCGCGCTCGCGTTCCCCTGGTACACCCCGCTCGGGGTCGCGGTGACGCTACTCGTAGGCGGTCTGCTCGCCCTGCGCCACCGCAACCCCGTGCAGGTCTAGAAGACTCCCTGGGCGGGGGCGAGGATGCCGCTGGGGTCGTACTTGGCTTTCAAGCGACGCAGACGGGGATAAGAGGCCCCGTAGTGGCGTGCCCAGTCACCTGAACGGCTCGGGATAGAGCCAATCGGGTACTGGGCGCCGCCTACGGACAGCGCGCGTTCGTAGGCGTTCCGGTTGTCCGTCAACAACTTCTGGACCATCGCGTCATCCGATGGGGCTACCACGCGCAGGATGGACAAGATGAACACGACAGGGCTGTCGGGCACCGACACCATGGGCCGGGTAAGACGCTTGCGGGAGAACGGGTACAGCAGGATCGGGCCGTTACCGGTGTCGGCGGGGGTCAGCTTGGACAGCAACTCCTCGACGTAAGAGTCGGTGGCCTTGTCAGGCAGGAACAGGTTGAGCCACGGGTTCGGGAACCGTAGTGGCCGCAATTGCTCGATAACCGCATAGATCCGGTTGAGCCAGTCCAAGTACGGCATCGACGTGATTTCCGTCGTCACCGGGGCCGGTAAGCCGCGCAGGATCGCGTTGTCGTCGGGATTACCGCCGTAGACACCGCCTTCGAGCAGGTAGGTCCACCCGGTGCCGGACCACACGGCCTGACCTTCCAGGTAGTCGAAACGGCCGTCGGCGAGCGCGATCCGTTGCGCGGCCGTCATGGAACGCAGGTCCGGATAGCCGTAGTGGTAGATGCGGGCCGTGGCGGCCGCCGGGACAAGGGCCAGCGTGACGCGCACGATCACGCCGTACTGGCCGAGCCCGCCGAGCACGGCGTCGAACAGTTCCCGTTCCACGGTCGGCGAACAGCGGACGAGCCTGCCGTCGCCGGTGACGACCTCCACCTCCCGCACCGCGTCCACCTGCAGGCCGTACCGGGAACTGGCCCCGCCGATCCCGCCGACCGACAGGGTTCCGCCCACGGACAGCCCGAGGTAGTCGGTCGCGACCGGCGGGGTGTACCCGGCCGCCAGCGTCGCCCGCACCACGTCCAGCCAGGTCGCGCCCGCGTCGACCACAACGGACCCGCGCGACACCGGGCCGATCTTCGCCAGGGTGCGCGAGTCGATCACGACACCGGCCGGGGCCTGCGCCTGGCCGAAGGTGGAGTGCCCCTGCCCGCGCACCGCCACCGGAATCCGGTGCGCGGCGGCGAACCGGACCACCGCCGTGATGTCGTCCACCGAACCCGGCCGCAGCACCGCGCGCGGACGGCGGTGCGCGATCTGCCCGTAGTCGTCGGCGGCCTCGCCGAGCGCCGCGTCATCGGTGACCAACCGGCCGTCCAGCCGGGGCACGGGGATGCCGCCCGCGCCGGTGTCCGCCTGGGCCTGGGTCACCCACCCCGGGCTTAGCGCGTCGAACGCGACGATCGCGCTCGCGGCACCTAACGAAGCAAGAACCTGACGGCGGTTGGGCACGGGGACTCCTCGCCAACTCGGCAGCGGTGATCGGGGACCGGTCGAAGATGATCACGACCGGGGTCACCCTAACGGCCGATCACCGCCGCCGGTAAGCGACCAGTTCCAAGTGGAGCCCGAACCCGAGCGCGGTGAACATCCGCTCCGAGGCGTCGTTGCCGAGCGCGATCACCGCCGCCGCCTGGCCGCGCACCCCCTTCGCCGCGGCGAGCGCACGCAACAGTGCCCGGACCAACGACCGGCCCGCGCCCGCCGACCGCATGTTGGGATCGACGGCCACATAGTCGACGTACAACTCCTTCTCCTGCACGAAGCCCGCCGCGTAGCCGATGACGCCGTCCGCTCCCGTCAGCACGACGACCGTGTGGCCACGCGCGCCCCGCACCAACTGGTTCCCGGTCACCGTGCGGTTGGGGAAGCACCGCTCGTGCAGCTCGACGACCTGCGCCCGGGTCTCCGGGTCGTTGTCGAGCCGTCGCGGCCCAACCGGGTCCGGCACCGCCCCCACCAACACCGACCGCAACGCGGACCCGGTGAGCGTGAACACCCGACTGGCCGAGCCCGCCGCGAACCCGTGCCGGGCGGCGAAATCACCCAACCCGCGGTTGCGCCGGTGCCCGTAGAGCTCCAGATCGGTGACACCCGCCAGCCTGGGCAGGGTCGTGACCAGGTCCAGCAGCTCGTCGGCGGTGTTCTGCCACACCTGGCGGGCCGCCGGGTGCCCGGTCGGCACGTCGACGAACGGCCCGTACAGCCAGGCCCGGCCCAGTTCCGGGCGCACCTCCGCGCTCAGCACGGCGCGCACGGCGCCGTGCTCGTCGCAGCCGACCACGGCGCCCGCGGGCCAGTCCCGGACGACCTGGGTCAACTCCTCGGTGATCTCCTCGGCCGTGGTCCCGTGGTAGCCGATGTGGTGCCCGGGATCGGCCTGCAGCCGGACCAACAACTCGACGACGGCGGTCAGGTCCGCCTCGCACGCGGCACGAATCGAATACATGTCCGAAATCGTGACCGGCGCGAGCACCCCCGCGCGACCGGATTACCGCAAGGGCAACCGGCCCCCGAGCAGTACACCCGACCGGACGCACCCGGCGCGCACCCCGTCGGCCCGCTGAATCGAGAAACCCGGCCGAGCGCACCAAGTGGACGGTGATCGCGCACCGCGACCGGATAACCCCAGGCAGTAGTCGTCCCATCCGGACAAGGGCCCAACGGCCACCAGCACGGGCAACGATCTCCACATTCGTCTACCCGAGACGGTCCCGTTATTTGCGAAACGGTCGGTTCAGACCATACTTTGTGCGATCCTCACCGCGTCCCGCTCGCACGCGGGCACCCGCGTACCCCCGAGATATCCCCAGAGAGGCCCCAGCCGATGGCTAACTTCGACCCCAAGCGCGTCACCCCGATCGAATGGGCCGGCATCGGCGCGGGCGCGCTCGCGTTCATCGCCAGCTTCTTCCCCTGGTACACCGTGTCCTACACCGGCGGCTTCGGCCTCAGCGGCATCGGCGGCTCGCTGAGCGCCTGGGGCGTCGGCATCCTCGGCTGGGGCGCCGTGCTGATGCTGCTGGCCGCGGGCGTGCTGCTGGTCCTGCCGCACGTGGGCACCGCGGTGAAGAACCTGTCGCTGATCTGGCTGATCCTGGCCGTCGTCTCGGTGCTGTTCGTGATCATCCGCTGGCTGACCCTGTCCAGCTCCAGCGGCCTCGGCTCGCTGGGCGCCGACGTGGGCATCTCCGAGGGCGCGGGCTTCGGCCTGTACCTCGGCCTGCTGGCCGCGATCGGGTCGACCGTCGGCGCGGTGCTGGTGTTCCTGAACCAGCGCAAGACCGTCCCGCCGCAGGCCCCGCCCGCTCCTCCGGCCTACCCGGCCGCCTGACCCGGGCGCAAGAGACCAAGCCCCGGCCGCAACCCCCCAGCGGCCGGGGCTTTCCCTTGTCCTCGGGCGGGTGGTCGCGACCGCACTGTCTGTCGCGTTAGGAGCGTCTAGTCGGCGCTCGGCTGTTCTACGGTGACGGGTTCACCAACGACCTGCTCGACCGAGGCAGGCTCAACGGCGACGGGCTCGACGGCAACAGGTTCAACCACAACGGGCTCGACCGCGACGGGCTCAACCACGACGGGTTCGGCGGCAACGGGTTCGGCGGCAACGGTTTCCGCGGCGGCGGGCCTGCGCGCCTCGGGCAGCGGTCGGGCCGGGCGCTGCAGCCGCTGCGAGATCACCTGGGTGATGCCGTCGCCGCGCATGCTGACGCCGTAGAGCGCGTCGGCGATCTCCATGGTCGGCTTCTGGTGGGTGATGATGATGAGCTGCGAACTGGCCCGCAACTGCTCCAGCAGACCGATCAGCCGCCGCATGTTCGTGTCGTCCAGCGCGGCCTCGACCTCGTCCATCACGTAGAACGGCGACGGCCGGGCGCGGAAGATCGCGACCAGCATGGCCACCGCCACCAGCGACTTCTCCCCGCCGGAGAGCAGCGAGAGCCGCTTGACCTTCTTGCCGGGCGGGCGGGCCTCCACGTCGACGCCGGTGGCGAGCATGTCGTCCGGCTCGGTCAGCACCATCCGGCCCTCGCCGCCGGGGAACAGCACGTTGAACACGGTGACGAACTCGCGGGCCACGTCGTGGTAGGCCGACGCGAAGACCTCCAGGATCTTGTCGTCGACCTCCTTGATCACCGTGAGCAGGTCGCGCCGGGTCGCCTTGAGGTCTTCGAGCTGCGTGGAGAGGAACTTGTAGCGCTCCTCCAGCGCGGCGAACTCCTCCAGCGCCAGCGGGTTGACCTTGCCGAGCAGGCTCAGGTCCCGCTCCGCGCGCTTGGCCCGCCTGGCCTGGGTGTCGCGGTCGTACGGCGACGACGGCGGCATGCTGACGTCCTCGCCGCGCTCCTTCGCCGCCTCGTACTCGGCCAGCTCACCCGGGCTGGGCGGCACCGGGACCTCGGGGCCGTACTCGGCGACCAGGTCCGCCAGGCCGATGCCGAAGGTCTCCGCGATGCGGACCTCCAACTGTTCGAGCCGCAGCCGCTGCTCGGCGCGCAGCACCTCGTCGCGGTGCACGGCGTCGGTCAGCTTCTCCAACTCGGTGCTCAGCTCGCGGACCTTGCCGCGGACCTCGGTCAATACCCGTTCGCGTTCGGCGCGCTGGGCCTGGATCGTGTCGCGCTCCTCGGCGGCGCGGGCCAGTGACCGGGCGATCCGGGTCAGCGCCAGCTCACCGCCGTCGACAACGGCCTGGGCGATCGTCGCGCCGCGCTTGCGGGAAGCCATCGCCCGGGACGCGCGCTCGCGGGCCTCGCGTTCGGCGCGGGCGGCGCGGCGCAGCCCGTCGGCCTTGCCCTGCAGAGCGCGGTGGCGTTCCTCGGAGGTGCGCAGCGTCAGCCGCCCCTCCATCTCCTCTTGGCGGGCGGTGGCCAGCGACGCGGTGTACTCGTCGCGTTCGCTGGAGTCGGGTTCGTCGTCGACGGACTGCTCCTGCTCGACGACGGCGAGCCGTTCCTCCAGCTCGGCGAGCCGGGTCAACGCCTCCTCGCGGGCCCGCTCGACCTTGGTGCGCTGGGTCTCGGTCCGCTCGGCCTCGGCCTCGGCGGTGCGGACGGCGGCGCGCAGCCGGTTGAGCCGCTCGGCGGACCGGGCGGCGCGGACCTTGCCCTCGTTCACCGCCTCCTTGACCGCGTCGACGTCGGCGCGGCGGGCCTGCTGCTCGGCGCGGGCGCCCTCCAGCGCGGCGGACGCCTGCTCGGCCGCTCGCTCGGCGGCGGAGAGCTTGGCGTTGGCCTCGTCGACGGCGGCCTGGACCTCGATGACGCTGCGCGCCTTCTCCGAACCGCCGACCGCCCAGTGCGCGCCGAGCACGTCGCCGTCGCGGGTCACCGCTCGCAGGTCGGGATAGGTGCCGATCAGGGCGTTCGCCTCGGGCAGGCCGTCGACGACCGCCATCCGGTCCAGCGCCCGGTGCACGGCGGGCAGCAGCGCGTCCGGCGCCCGCACCAGGTCGACGGCCCAGCGCGCGCCCGGTGGCAGGGTCGGCCAGCCCGCGCGGTCCAGCGGTTCGGCCGGTCCGCCGACCAGCATCCCGGCACGGCCCGCGTCGCCCGCGCGCAGCATCCGCAGCGCTTCCAGGGCACCGGTCGGGTCCGCCACGGCGACCGCGTCGGCGACCGGTCCGAGCGCGGCGGCCAACGCGGCCTCAGCGCCGGGTTCGACGGTGAGCAGCGCGGCGACCGACCCGAGCAGTCCGGGCAACCGGCCGGACGCGGCGAGCAGCGCGCCCGCCCCGTCCTTGCGGGACAAGCCGAGCGACAGCGCGTCCACCCGGGCGCGCCAAGACGCGATGTCCTTCTCCGCCTGCCGTTCCGCGCGGACCAGTTCCTCGACCCGGGCGCGGGCGGCGTCCAGCGACGCGGTGACCTGGCCGTGCCGGTCGCCCAGGGTAGCGTCGTCGGTATCCTCGACGCCGGTTTCCTCTTGGGCCACGGCCAGTTCCTCGGCGGCGATCTCCACGCGCTCCCTGGCCTCGCCGAGGGTGAACGTCAGCCGCTCGATCTCCTCGTCGGTGGCGCCGGTCTTGCTGCGCAACGCCTCGACCTGACCGCCCAGCCGGGCCAAGCCCTCCCGCCGGTCGGCGATCGCGCGGACCGCGGCGAGGTGCGCCTTCTCAGCGGCCTGCACCATCCGCTCCAGCTCAGCGCGCCGCTCGGTGGACTCGGCCAGCGCGTAGCGGGCCTCGGCGACAGCCTCGAACAGCTCCGCCTCACGCATGGCGGTGTGCTCGGCCTCTTCTTCCAGTTCCTCCGGGGCACGCCCGCCGCGCGGGGCCTCCACGGCGGCGGACAGGTGCCGGGCGCGTTCGACGGCGAGCCGCACGGTGCCGCGCAGCCGTTCCTCCAACGCCGAGAGCCGGTACCAGGTCTCCTGGGCGGCGGCCAGCTTCGGCTGGTCGACGGCGAGGTTGTCCTCCAGCTCGGTCTGCCGGGCCTGGAACACCTCCAGCCCCTGTTCGACCTCGGCCCGCTTGCGCCGCGCGGTCGCCTCGTCGGCCTCCTCGCGCGCGATGTCCGAACGCTGGGTGACCAGGTCGTCGGCGTGCAGCCGCAGCCGGGCGTCACGCAGCTCCGACTGCACGGTCTGCGCCTTGCGGGCGATCTCGGCCTGCTTGCCCAGCGGCTTGAGCTGGCGGCGCAGCTCGGCGGTCAGGTCGTTGAGCCGGGTGAGGTTGGCCTGCATCGCGTCGAGCTTGCGGATGGCCTTCTCTTTGCGCTTGCGGTGCTTGAGGACGCCAGCGGCCTCCTCGATGAACGACCGCCGCTCCTCGGGCTTGGACTCCAGGATCGCGGCGAGCTGCCCCTGCCCGACGATGACGTGCATCTCCCGGCCGATGCCGGAGTCGGACAGCAGTTCCTGCACGTCCATCAACCGGCAGGACTGGCCGTTGATCTCGTACTCGCTGGCGCCGTCCCGGAACATCCGGCGGGTGATCGACACCTCGGAGTACTCGATCGGCAGCGCGCCGTCGGTGTTGTCGATGGTGAGCGTGACCTCGGCCCGGCCGAGCGGGGCGCGCCCGGAGGTCCCGGCGAAGATGACGTCCTCCATCTTGCCGCCGCGCAGGCCCTTGGCGCTGCCCTCGCCCATCACCCAGCGCAGCGCGTCGAGCACGTTCGACTTGCCCGAGCCGTTCGGGCCGACCACACAGGTGATCCCGGGCTCGAACTTGAGCGTCGTGGCCGAGGCGAAGGACTTGAAGCCCTTCAGCGTCAGGCTCTTGAGGTGCACGGGGCGAGACCCTTCCGGTTGCGGTGCGAGCCGCCGTAATCCGGCTGAGACTACCTGTGCCGACGGCCGCGATCCGGGAGGCGGGGCCCATAACGTCCGCGTGCGGACGGGTCTGCGCAGGTCAGGACGGCGCGGGGACGTCGACGAGCACCACGTCGTCGTCGGTCACAACCTCGACGCGGGAGATCCGGGTCAGGTCGATCGAGGTGCTGCCGGGGATCGGGTCGCCCTGGGTGTAGCTGCTGGCCCACCACCCGGCGACCTCGCGGTACCCGTCGCGACCGCGCACCACCAGCTTGCACGGCTTGCCCGGCGGCACGTCGTGCAGGCGCAGCCGGACCTCGGTCCCCCAGGTCCGGTCGGTCAGGTCGACATCGGCGCGCACCCCGCTCGCCGGGTCGGTCGCCGACCAGCTCACCACCAGCGGCTGGTTCCCGCCGGACGCGTGCAGCGACTGGTAGACCAGCACCCCACCGACCGACAACGCCACCACGATCGCCGCGGCGGCCGCCATCAACGTCCACCGGCGTGCCTTGCGCGGACGCTCGGCATCGGTGACCACGGCCACCGCCGCCGGTCTCGCCGCGGGCTCCGGCTCGACGTCGAGCGGGTCCTCGGTCCAGGCGTGGCCGTCGCCGTCGAACGCCCGCAGGTCGGCGGGCACCTCGGGGGTGTCCTCGAAGTCCGCCGGGGAGATCCGGTGCAGCAGGCCGGGCAGCGGCGAGAGCCGGACCAGCTCGTGCCTGCAGTCCGGGCAGGACGCGGCGTGCGCCTCGAAGGTGGAGCGCTCCAGCGGGTCCAGCGCCCCCAGCAGGTACGCCCCCAGGGACAAGGTGTGCGAACAGGTCACAGCTCCGTCACCCCGCGCTCCTCAAGGGCGTCACGCAGGGCGCGCAGCGCGTAGAACGACCGGGACTTGACCGTGCCCGGCGGCACCCCCAACACCTTGGCCGCCTCGGCGACGGTGCGACGGCGGTAGAACAGCTCCGCGATCACCGCGCGGTGGTCGCGGGACAGCGCCCGCATCGCCTCCGCCACCTGCCAACCCTGCAGGACCTGCTCGAACTCGTCACCGGAGCGCGGCCAGTCGGCGTTCTCGATCGGCACCTCGGCCACCCTGGCGCGCTGGCGGCGGTAACCGGAGATCACCAGGTTCTTGGCCACCGTGTACAGCCAGGGACCGGCCTTGTCGGCCTCCAGTGACCCGGCGTGACGCCACGCCCGCAACAGTGTCTCCTGCACGACATCCTCGGCGCGCTGGTGGTCACCGCCGACCGCGCGCAGCACGTAGCCGAGCAGCGGCCGCCGGTATCGGCTGTAGAGCTCACGGACGAACTCGTCGTCCTGCCCCGGGCTCCCCACGTCCTCCGTTTACGCCTCCACGGCCACTGCGGTTCAACGTGCACTGTGGACCAGGTCACGTTGAACCTGACGGGTTTACCGCTCAACGAAGCCGTTGAGGTTGCCCTTCGCGTCGCCCCACCGCTCGACGACCGCGGCGACGCTGCCTGGCGCGTCCCCCGAACGCAGCGCGGCGAGCAGTTCCTCACAACCCGGTCGCGGCCCCTCGGCGACGACCTCGACGCGGCCGTCGTCGGTGTTGCGAGCCCAACCGGTCAGCCGCAGCCGCAACGCCTGCGACCGGGTCCACCAGCGAAAACCCACACCCTGGACATGGCCGCGGACGAACGCGGTCAACCGGGCGGGACCCTCGGCGGCGGTGAAGTCCGACACGGGCCCATGGTGACATGAGCCCGTGTCGGTCATCGGGATGTGTGATCCAGCCGTACTAGCGCGCCGCTGGACCGGCGCCCCGGCCATCCACATGCCGCGAGTTGTCCACAGGCGGGCTCAGTCCCGGTTTCTCGCAGTCGGGACGCGGTAGACTGGCCTCGGGGACGCCCCCCGGGAAGGGTGGGGGCCGCCCGGGGTTGGGTGCTGGGGTGGGATTTCGAGTAGGTGTGGCGGGCTTGGGTGGTGATGGTTCCGGTCGGGCGGGGGCGCTGATGGCGTGGTTGTGCGGGCGGTCGCGGTGCAGGGCGTGGTGGCGGCGCGGGCGTGGGAGGGGTCTTCGTGGTCAGTGATGTCGCGGAGGCGAACGGACTCGGCGACAGCCACCACCGGCACTCTCCGGCATCGCGGCGGGCACGGCACTCTCATATGACCAATCAGAGACCGTGCCCGCCCTCATGCGGGTAGCCGACCGTGGCGGAACCCTAGGGGCGCCCGGGGTTCTGTGGCGTGGCGGCAGCGAGTCAAGCGCTGAGTTGGGTGATTTGGGTGGGTGTCGTCGGTGTTAGGAGGTGGCGAAGGTGGGGGCGTCGACTGCCCAGTACCAGTTGTTGGCGCCGTTGGCGAGGCGCCAGGTGACCTTGACTGACTGCGCGCCCGCGGGGACGGCGGCGGACAGGGACTCGATCTTGGCGGTGACGTCGCCGGTGTAGGTGGACACCGTGCGGGTGGCGCCGCCGTCGAAGGACACTGAGACGGTGGCGGTCTCGTTGCCCTCCTTGCGGTAGTGCGAGCTGAACCCGATCTTGAGGGTGCTCTTGCCTGCCACGGACACGGTGGGCGAGGTCAGTGAACTGTTGAACGTTCCGGAAGTCGACTTGTCCGACCACTCGTCGGAGTCGGCGACGGCGAACACGCCGCGGGCGCGCACGTTGCCCTCGCGGCCCTGACCGGTCTCGGTGCGGGTCCAGAAGTCGTCGGTGGTGAACGACCAGCCGCGCCACTCGGTCATGCCGCCGGTGCCCATGCCGGTGTTGTCGATCGTCCAGCCGGACGGGGTGGTCTTGGTCCAGCCGCGCACCGAGGTGGGGATGCCGGTCTCGTCCACCCGGGTCTGCAGCGAACCGATGAGGGAGTCGAACGGGTCGGTGCCTGCGGTGCCCAGCACCCGGCCGTCGAGCGCGGCCGGGACGGGGACACCGAGCAGGGACAGCACGGTCGGCGCGACGTCGACGTTCTTCGGCGCGATCGCGGGCGTGCCCGGGGCGACGCCGGGGCCGGTGCGGATGATGAACGACGCGCGCTCGGGCGGGGTGTTGCCGCCGTGGCCGCCCGCGTCGGTGTGGCCGTGGTCGGCCGAGACGATGATCGTCCAGTCCTCGTCGGCGTAGGTCGGCCGGGCGTGGATCGTGTCCACGAACTGCTTGACCCTGGTGTCCGTCGCGGCGATCGCGGTCAGGTAGCAGGCGCCCGCGGCACCGCAACTGTGACCGGCGGCGTCCACGTCGTCGAGGACCACGAAGCTCGCGTCCGGGCCGACGTCGCGCAGCCGGGCCACGGTCTGGTTGGTCGTGTCGGTGTCGTTGGCGCCGTTCACCCGCGCGTCGACCGCGCTGGAGAAGATCGCCTGCCCGGCCGAGTTGTCCACCAGCGGGTCCCAGGTGGCGGCGGCGAAGGTCGACAGGGCGGGCTTGGCCTGCTCGACCCGGGTGAGGAAGTCGGGGTAGGTCGACAGGTTGGTCGACGTGCCCCACGAGTTGCTCAGCACCTTGTGCTTGTCTGGCCAAGTTCCGGTGGCCAGGGTCGCCCAGCCCGGACCGGACAGGGTGGGCGCGAACGGGGGCGCGTAGAGCACGGTCTTGCTCGACTGGCCGGTCGCGATCAGGGTGTCCAGGGTCGGCGCGTTGGCCGGGGCGATCTTGTCGAACAACAGGCCGTCGATGCCGATGACCAGCACCTTCGGCGTCTTGGCCGCCGCTTCGGCGGGGCCGGTGCTGATGGCGGGCGCGACCAGGGCGCCGGTCGCGACGGCGAGACCGGTGAGCAGGGCCGACAGTTGCGTTCGCCGCAAGGTTTCCTCCCAGGGAGCAGGTTCGGCGAGTACGCGGCAACCTTCCTGTACAGACAAGTCGGCGACAACGGACGGCGGTCGTTCGACGACGGAACGTCGGGTGAACAGTGGACGGCCCACACCGCGCCGCCGTCCCGCGACCCGGGTGGGCGAAACCCGGTGATACATTGCCGCGCCGTGGCCCGGCTGCATCCGGGTCAGGGAGGTAGGACCCGCATGTCCGAGTCACCCGACGATCCCATCGTCAAACTCGTCACCGAGTCCGACGACGCCGACCGCGGTGCGGCAGGCGCCGATCGCCCCGGACTGCGCAAGGCCCCGTACGCCGTGCTGGGGGTCGCGGGCCTGGTGGTCTCCACCGTGTTCGCCGCCGTGGCCGCGTTCGCCACCAGCGAGGGCAAGGACGCGCAGTCACCCGGCACCGAGGTCACGGTGAACACGACCGAGAACACCAGCGCGACCACCACCGACGACCCGACGTCCACCGACGCGACCACCGCGTCGGACACGTCGGCGACGACGACCACCACCGAGTCGTCCGCCACGACCACCACGACGACGCAGCCGGGCGAGCCGACGACGACCACGACGTCGAAGAAGCCGGGGCGCCCGACCACGACGACGGTGCCGCAGCAGACGACCAACCCGGGTACGCCGGTCCCGCCGACATCGCACACGACCGCGACCACGCGCCCGGATCCGACGACGTCCTCGCCGACGACGACAAGTAACCCGCCCACGTCAACGACTCAGCCAACCACCTGATCGGCAGGCCGAGCGCCCCGGTCAACTGGTGACCGAGGGTGGCGATCTCACCCGTTAGTGGTACGTTGCCGAACCGTGACACAACGACGGCACCCGCGCGGTCGCCGCTCCGGCGTTGTCGCCGCCGGCCTGGTGGCCCTCGCGGTCGGCGCGGGGACGGCCGGGGTGACCACGGTCCTCACCGCCCCCGAGGTGCGTGACGCCACGGCGGCCATGTCCGCCGATCGGACGTCCCTCGACCAGGGGGTGGTGCTGGTCGACGGGACCACGACCGACCGGCCCGCGTCCGGGTCGCAGGTTCCCACGACCACCACGTCGGTGACCGGCACGTCCCCGACGACGACCACGACCACGTCGTCAGCGCCTCCGGTCACCACAACAACCACCGCGACGACAACCACGACCAAGCCGACCACGACGACGTCCAAGGCGCCCACGGACACGTCGATGCCCGGTCAGGTCTTGGCGCTGACCAACACCGAGCGCGCCAAGGCGGGCTGCTCCGCGCTGGTGCTCGACTCGCGGCTCAACCAGGCCGCGCAGGCGCACAGCGCGGACATGTCGGCGCAGCACTACTTCTCGCACACCAGCCTCGACGGCCGCACCTTCGTCGACCGGGCGAAGGCCGCCGGGTACCCCAACCCGGGCGCGGAGAACATCGCCATGGGCCAGCGCAGCGCGGCCGAGGTGATGAACTCGTGGATGAACTCAGCCGGGCACCGGGCGAACATCCTCAACTGCGGCCTCAAGACCATGGGCCTCGGCTTCGTGCAGTCCGGCTACTACTGGACGCAGATGTTCGGCTGGTGATCAGAGTTCGAACCGGTAGCCCATACCGGCCTCGGTGATGAGATGGCGTGGCCGGGACGGTTCCGGTTCGAGCTTGCGGCGCAGTTGGGCGAGGTAGACCCGGAGGTAGTGGGTCTCGTTCGCGTAAGCGGGTCCCCACACCTCTTGCAGCAACTGCTTTTGCGCCACCAACCTGCCACGGTTGCGGGTAAGAACCTCGAGGATGCCCCACTCCGTGGGAGTCAGGTGCACCTCGACGCCGTCTTTGCTGACTTTCTTCGCGGCCAGGTCGACTATGAACGACGCCGTCTCGACAACGGCCTCTTCAGTCGCCGGGACCGTGGTGCCACGACGTACAGCGGCTCGTAGGCGGGCCAGGAGTTCGTCCATGCCAAAGGGTTTGGTGACGTAGTCGTCTGCGCCCGCGTCCAACGCGCGAACCTTGTCAGTGGAGTCACCGCGTGCGGACAGCACGATGATCGGCACCGACGTCCAACCCCTCAGGCCCGCTATGACGTCGGCGCCATCGATGTCCGGTAGGCCCAGGTCGAGCACTACGACATCGGGTTTGCTCTCGGCCGCCGCGCGCAACGCCGCCGCGCCGTCGTGGGCGGTGCGGACGTCGTAGCCGCGAGCGGTGAGGTTGATGCGCAGGGCACGGACGATCTGCGGCTCGTCGTCGACAACGAGAACTGTGGTCACGGCGGCTCCAGAACTCTGCACAACCTGTACAACCTCGGTGCATCCTCGCACCACCGGGCCACACACGCGTGGTCCGGTCGCAGGAGAGGGTGCATCTCCCGCGACCGGACCGGTCGGCATCTTGCGCGTCCTTGACACCGCTACCTGCGGCTCTTACGCGTTCTTAGCGGGTAGGTGTTGTGGGGGGTGCTGTCGTTGGGGGCGCGGTCGTCGGGGCCGATGTGGACGAACTCGGCGCGAGCGACGTAGTGCTGGGAGGCGCACTGCTGCCCTGTTGCGGTAGCGGTACGAACGGGAGGCCGGTGACGGGCACGCAATCTCCGGTACGGCTGTCGAGCATCGGTAGCGGGAACTTGTTGCTGGGGTGGTAATCCGGCGACAGGTTCTCGTCACACATGGGGTGCGGCACGTTGATCGGCTCACCACCCGTTGTGTACAGGTAGAACTCGGGCAGGGGCGTGCCGTTGGCGTCCACCGCGTACAGGTTGCGCAGGGGGACGCCGTCGTAGGTGAGGCCGTCGTTGTACTGAACGGGGCCGTAGTCGTGCCTACCGGTCGACCACGTGAACGCCGCGAACACCAACGAGACCAGCACACTGGCCAGGAACACGTTGGTCACCACGGCGATCGGCAAGACCCGGTCGTCGGTGCGCGCCCGAGGACCCGCCCACGTCACCACCGCGGACGCGCCGAGCACGACCACCGCCGCCTCGACCCGACCGACGAGCAGCATCAACACCGCCAGCCCGATCCGGATCAGCCCCCAGGCGGGCCGCAGCGACCGCAGATACCCCACCACCGGCTCGGGCAACTTGGCCACCGTCGCGTGGAAGCGGCGGCTCAGCGACCGGTACTCGGGCAACCGCCGGACATCGGCGACGGTGACCTTGCCGGTGAACAACCAGAGCATCCCCGGGGCCACGAAGATCAGCAGGAACACCCACACGGCGTACCGGCTGCCGCTGCCCTGGGCGGCCGCGGCCAACCCGGCGAACAACGCCAGCAGGGCCAGCCCGACCATCACCCAGAAGGTGAACCTGGCCCACCCGTGCCGCTCCGGCGGCGGCGCGGTCGGCGGCGGGTAACCACCTGCCGCCCGCAACTCCGCCGCGTACGCCTCCGGCGACCCCAGGCGCTCGATGCCGCCCGCCTCCGCGAAAACCTCGGCCACGTGCGGCTCGACGTCCTCCATGACCTCGGCCAACTCCTCGGCGGGCAGATCCGCCAACGCCGCCCTGATCCGGGCCAGGTAGTCGACCACCTCGGGCGACCCGGTGTGCACGCTCATGCCGCCGCCTCCTTCAAGATGCCCTCCATGGCCTCGGCGAACGCCCGCCAGGCCCGCTCCGACTCGACCAGCCGCACCCGGCCTGCGTCGTTCACCCCGTAGTACTTCCGGTGCGGCCCCTCGTCGCTGGGCACGACGTACGAGGTGAGCAACCCGGCCCGGTAGAGCCGCCGCAACGTCCCGTAGACGGAGGCGTCACCGACCTCCTCCATCCCGCCGCCCCGCAACCGCCGCAGTACGTCGTAGCCGTAGCCGTCCTCATCCCGGAGAACGGCCAGTACGGCGAGGTCCAGCACTCCCTTGAGCAACTGGCTGGTGTCCATGCGCCCCCTCCTGCTATCGCGCTGTGGACACTATTACGCATAGCGCACTACCGCGCAAGGCGCACCCCGCACTGATGTTCCCCTGGGGCGGAGTCCGACCCGCGCGGTCCAGCCACTCCCGAGCCCCACCCAGCCAACCGAGCCCCGCTCAGCCAACACGGGACGCAATCACACCGACGCCGCCACCACCCAAGAATGAATGCGCCCGCCCCCGAACAATCACCCGACTCGGCCCTTGACTTTCCGCCGAGCCAGCACTACCCCCTGGGCAGGCCCCCTCCCACCCGGGGGCGCTTGGTCTCAGCCGATCGTCGCACCACCGTGTTTGAGCAGTAGCTCGTTCATCTTCTCAACAGGTTTGCGCCGGCCGAGGGTCTGTCTCGGTCGACCATTGAGCTCGTCGGCGACGTAATCGAGGTGGGCCTGGGAGTGCACGACAAGGTCGGTGCCTTTGGGAGAGTACTGACGCAGCAGTCCGTTCGTGTTCTCATTTGTCCCCCGCTGCCAAGGTGAATGCGGGTCACAGAAATACACCCGGGATCCCGGTGGCGATGGTGAACCGGGCGTGGGCGGCCATCTCACTGCCCTGGTCCTAGGTGACCGACCCGCGTAGAAACTTCGGCAGAGTCATCATCTTCTCCGCCAACAAACAAGCGATCCGATCCGCGGACCGGCCGTGGGGAACCCGCTGCAGCATCACGAACCGGGTGCTGCGCTCCACCAACGTCAGAATCTGCGACCGGCACGCCTTGCCGAGAATGAGGTCCCCTGCCCAGAACCCGGGCACCGCCCGGTCCTCGGCCTCCTTCGGGCGCTCGCTGATCGAGACCATGCCCTGGATGGTCCCCGGACGAGGGCAGGCGCGACCCGGAGACACCCGGCGAGCACGACCGGACCGCAGGGCCTGATACAGCAACGCCCGCAGCGGCCCCTCGACATCCAATTTCCGTGACTTCGGACGAGCACGAGCCACTCGCGCGCGCTTTCCCGCCCGCGCCGCCCGATACCCCGACCTGCCCCCATTCACATCGACCTCACGCGACACCACCGTGTGATCCCGACCCAACAGACGACCGATGTGCCGAAAGGACCGGCCGACCGCCAACTCCCTGGAAATCGTCTCCCGCTCCTCCGGAGTCAGCAACCTACGACATGCCACGAACAAATCTCCGATCACCAGGCTTGACAACATCATCCCACACCTGGTGCAACGACCACCTGAGACCAAGGGGCCACTGTGTCCCAGGCTACGGCAGGAATGGGGTGGTGTGGAAGACGGTGGTGGTGAACTGTGAATGGTTGGGCGGGATGTGGATAACTTGACGAAGCGCAGGTCGGAAAGGCGGGGCGGGCCGATTGGTTAGCTGTGGATGACTGCGCAGGATGTGGATAACTCGTGGGAGGCGCAGGGTCGGGAAAAGCTAAGCGGGGCGGGGTTGGCAGTGGGGGCAGGAGAAGGAAGAACGGTTCATGAAAGGCTCGCGGATGAGGGGGCGGCCGCAGCGGTTGCAGGGGAGGCCCTCTTGGCCGTAGGCGTTGAGGGAGCGGTCGAAATAGCCGGATTGGCCGTTGACGTTCACATAAAGGGCGTCGAAAGAGGTGCCGCCGACGCCTAAGGCGGCGTTCATGACGCTGGTGGCGGCGGTGATGAGGTCGGTTGCCTTGCGGGGCGACAGGGTGTCCGTGCGGCGGGACCAGTGCAGGCGGGTCAGCCAGAGGGCTTCGTCGGCGTAGATGTTGCCGATGCCGGAGACCAGGGTTTGGTCCAGCAACGCCCGTTTGACCTCGGTGCGGCGGGAGCGCAGGGCGCGGGAGGCGGCGGCCAGGTCGAAGGCGGGGTCCATCGGGTCGCGGGCGATGTGCGCGACGGGGGCGGGCAGGCGGTCGCCCGCGACGTCGACGACGTCCTCGATGGAGAGGCCGCCGAAGGTGCGTTGGTCGACGAAGCGGAGTTCGGGGCCGTTGTCGGCGAACGCGAAGCGGGCGCGGAGGTGCTTCTCGTCGGGGGCGCCGGGCGGCTGGACGAGCATCTGGCCGCTCATGCCGAGGTGGGCCAGCACCGCGTCACCCGAGGAGAGGTCGAGCCACAGGTACTTGCCGCGGCGGCGGGCGGCGTCCAGGCGGACGCCTGCCAGCCGGGCGGCGAAGTCGAGCGGGCCCGCCGGGTGGCGGCGGATGGCGCGCGGGTGGAAGACATCGACGGCCGCGATGGTGCGACCGGCGACGTGGGCCTGCAGGCCGCGGCGGACGACCTCCACCTCGGGTAGTTCAGGCAAGCTCAGGCACCGTCCGCGCCGTCGGTGTCCGCCTTGATCTTCTCGGAGAGCTCCCGCCAGGCCGCCTCGGCGGCCTTCTGCTCGGCTTCCTTCTTGGTGCGGCCGTCGCCGTTGCCGTAGCCCTGGCCGTTCACCACGACGATCGCGGTGAACTCCTTGCGGTGGTCCGGGCCCTCCTCCTGCACGCGGTACTCGGGCACGCCGAGGCCGTGCGACGCGGTGAGCTCCTGCAGGCTGGTCTTCCAGTCCAGCCCGGCACCCAACCGCGGCGCCTTCGCCAGCAGCGGGTCGAAGTGCCGGTGCACCACCTCGCGGGCGGTGTCGATGCCGTGCTGCAGGTAGACCGCGCCGATCACGGCCTCCATGCCGTCGGCGAGGATGCTGGCCTTGTCCCGGCCGCCGGTGAGTTCCTCGCCCTTGCCCAGCAGCAGGTGCGCGCCGAGACCACCGGGACCGAGGCCGCGGGCGACCTCGGCGAGCGCGTGCATGTTGACCACGCTCGCGCGCAACTTGGCCAACTGCCCCTCGGCCCGCTCCGGGTGGCTGCGGTAGAGGTGGTCGGTGACCACGAGCCCCAGCACCACGTCACCCAGGAACTCGAGGCGCTCGTTCGGCGGGAGCCCCCCGTTCTCGTAGGCGTACGAGCGGTGCGTCAGGGCGAGCACGAGCAACTCGGCGTCCAGCCGGACGCCGAGCGCTTCGAGCAGCGTTTCCGGATCCGCCGTGGGACCCCGGGACGCTTTACCCCCCATGCGTGCTTCGCCGGGGCTTAAGCGGGCTGGATGACCTGGCGACCGTTGTACTGGCCACAGGTCGGGCAGGCGATGTGCTGCGGCTTCGGCGCACGGCAGGCCTTGTTCGAGCAGGGCTCCAGCACCACGGCAGTGGCTTTCCACTGCGCGCGGCGCGAGCGGGTGTTCGAACGCGACATCTTCCGCTTGGGGACGGCCACGACTGCATCTCCTCTGACAAAGCTGTGTGAGCAGGACTGTACCGGGCTATCGCCCGGGGTCCTGTTGGAACCGCTCTTGCAACGCGGCCCACCGAGGGTCAATGGTCTCATGCCGGTGATCGGGCCCGAGATCGGCCCACTTCCCACCGCACCCCGGGCACAGCCCAGGGCAGTCTTGCGAGCACAACGGCACGTGCGGCACGGCGAGCACCACCGCGTCGCGCACCACCGGCTCCAGGTCGAGCAGGTCGTCGACCAGCCTGCTGACCTCGTCCTCGTCGGTGGTCTCGTCGGTCGCGCTGGCCGGGTAGGCGAACAGCTCGGTGACCCGCACGCTCACCTCGTCGGTGATCGGGTCCAGGCAGCGGGAGCACTCCCCCGCCAGCGGACCGGACGCGGTGCCGGACACCAGCACGCCCTCGACCACCGACTCCAGCAACACGTCCAACTCGACCTCGGCGCCCACCGGCACCCCGATGACGTCCTCCAGGCCGAGCACGTAGCTCGCCGCAGCCGTCCGGTGCACGCTCCGGCTGGCGCCGGGACGCCTGCCCAGCTCACGGGTGTCGATGACCCACGGACTGGTGCTCACCGGGCGGACGACGCCCTTGCGGTTGGCGGACATGGCTGCTCGGGTCAGCACCTTCGGGTCGGGAAACACACGGCACGGCTGCGCACGCGCACAGCCAGAACAGGGTACGCGATGAGCGTGGGATGGTGAAAACCGAGCCGATCAGCCCTCGTAGTCGTACGGCACGGCCGCCGACATGCTCATCGGGCCCCGCAGGTGGGACCGGCCCTTCCCCACCGTGCGCAGCGTGTGGGTGAGCAGGTCCTCGAACTCCGCGAGCTTGCCGTCCACGTAGGCGTCGCACTCGGAGCGCTGGCGGGCGGCCTCCTCGGCGGTGGCGTCGAGCACGCGGGCGGCCTCGGCGTGCGCGGCCTGGACGACCTCGGTCTGCGACACCAGCCTGCCCTGTTCGAAGCGGCCTTCCTCGACGGCGCGCTCGTAGGACTCGCGGCCCGCGTGGATCATGCGGTCGGCCTCGTTCTGGGAGCGGGTGACGAGGCTCTCGAACTCGGCGCGACCGGAGGCGACGGCGCGGTCGGCCTCGTCGCGGGCGTCGGCGACCAGGCGGTCGGCGTGCGCGGTGGCGTCGGCGATGAGGGCGGCGGCCTGGGCGCGGGCCTCGGCGACGGTGTTCTCCGCCTCCATGGCGGCCTTGCTCAGGGTCTGCTCGGCCTGGTGCTCGGCGGTGCCGACGATCTCGTCCTTGCGGTCGAGGACGTCCTGGGCGTCGTCGACCTCGGTGGGCAGCGCGTCGCGGATCTCGTCGAGCAGTTCGAGCACGTCGCCGCGGGGGACGACGCAGCCGGAGGTCATCGGCAGGCCGCGGGCCTCCTCGACGACGGTGACCAGTTCGTCGATGGCCTCGAAGACCTTGTACACAACTCCACCTCCACCGGCCCACCGAGACTTTCGGTGCCGATTCTGCCCGGTTGTCGGCACCGCTCGGGGGACGTGGCCGCCTGGCGTGTCCCGGATCGGCCACGTCCCGCGCGCGGCTAGAAGGTGATCAACCGGAAGGACGCGTAGTGGTCACCGGTGTAGAAGTACTCACCGCCGTTGCCGGTGATGATGCGGCGGGCGCCGCGGTCGGACGAGCCGGGCGTCTTGACGGTGTACTCGTGGTAGTAGCCGGTGGCGCAGTTGGGCAGGAGCCGTTCCCGGTTCTGGAAGACGACGCCGTCCTGCGGGTACGGGAAGGGGCCACCGGATCGGATGAGCCGGTAGGTGTCGGTCGCCTGGGAGGGCAGGCTGGACAGCGCTACCCGCGTGTACGAGGAGGTGTTGCCGCAGGCGGGCTGGGCGGCTGCGACACCGGTGGTGGCAGGGGCGGCGGCCGCGGCGGTCTGGACGCCGAGGAAGCCGAGGGTGGCGAGGACGAGGGCGAGCAGGACCTTGGCACTGCGGCCGGTGTAGTTGCTCATTCACGGAAAGTAGCTCGATCAGGTGATCATCGCCTGTCCGTGGCGTGAACCCTCGTTGTGGCAGGCTGTGCCAGTGTTGATCCGTCCCGCCCACACCGCCGATCTGCCCGCCATCGTGGCCATGCTCGCCGACGACCCGCTCGGCGCGGCGCGGGAGAGCCCCGGCGACCCCCGCTACGCCGCCGCCTTCGCCGAGATCGACGCGGACCCGCGGCAGGTGCTGGTGGTGGCCGAGTCGGCGGGCGAGGTCGTCGGGACGCTGCAGTTGACCTTCACGCCCGGTATGTCCCGGGTGGGCGCCACCCGCGCCACCATCGAGGGGGTGCGGGTGCACGCGGCGCACCGGGGCGGCGGTCTGGGGCAGCGGTTGGTCGAGTGGGCCGTGGACACCGCGCGGGAGCGGGGCGCGATCCTGGTGCAACTGACGACGGACTCGTCCCGCAAGGACGCTCACCGCTTCTACGAACGCCTCGGGTTCGTCGCGAGCCACGTCGGGATGAAGTTGCCGTTGTAGCGGCCTATCCCGCGGCGCGGTTCTCCTCGAGGCGGGCCAGGAGTCGCTTGTGCACGTTCGGCGGGAGCAGGTGGGCGACGTCCCCGCCGTAGGTGGCGACCTCCTTGACCAGGGAGCTGGACAGGAAGCTGTTGAGCGGCTTGGTCGGCATGAACATGGTCTCCACGCCGGTGAGGCCCTGGTTCATCTGGGCCATCTGCAGTTCGTAGTCGAAGTCACTGACCGCGCGCAGGCCCTTGACGATGGCCTGCACGTCGTGCCGGGCGCAGTAGTCGACCAGCAGGCCGTGCCAGGAGTCGACCCGGACGTTGGGCAGGTGCCCGACGGTCTCGGCGAGCAGCGCCAGCCGCTCGTCGACGGTGAACAGACCGCGCTTGGTCTTGTTGATCATGACCGCGACCACCACCTCGTCGAACAGGGCGGCCGCCCGCTCGACGATGTCGAGGTGGCCGTTGGTGGGCGGGTCGTAGGAGCCGGGGCAGACCGCGCGCGTCATGATCCGGACCGTAGCAGTCGGACCCGGCGCTGATCGGCGGCTGTCGCGGCGGTCACCCGGCGCGGTGCGCGGTGCGGTGTACAGCCCAGTGCAGCGTCGTCTCGCCGTACCGGCGGGCCTTCGCGGGCTCCATTGCCGACGGCCACCGCGGCTCACCCGACCGAGTGGACCGCTCCACCACGACAGTGGCGTCCGGCGCCAACCAGCCACCGGTGAGCGCGGTCAGCACGGCGGCCAACTCGTCGTCGTCGAGGGCGTACGGCGGGTCGGCGAACACCACGTCGTAGCGCGCCGACGGGGGCGTGGCGAGGACGCGGTCGACCCGGGACGCCCGGATGTCGACCCCCGGCAGCCCCACCGCGTCGGCGTTGCGGCGCAACACGGCCACCGCGGCCCGGTCGGACTCGACGAGGGTCACCACGGCCGCGCCGCGCGAGAGCGCCTCGAAACCGAGCGCGCCGGACCCGGCGTACAGGTCGAGCACGCGGGCGCCGTCCAGGTCGACCGCCGCGTTCAGGGCGCTGAACAACGCCTCGCGGACCCGGTCGGCGGTGGGGCGGGTTCCCCTGGGCGGGACGGCGAGCCTGCGCCCCCCGGCCACCCCGGCCACGATCCTGGTCACCCGGTCATCGTGCCCGACCGGTGGGACCGCCCCGGCCACCGGGGTGAGGCGGAGCACATCCTCCCGGCGACCGATTCGCGTGGCCGCCCGACCGCGTAATCTCTCTCTTCCGTCCGAAGAACACCCCGGGAGCGCTGCGTGTCGGAAACCTCTGTGAGAGAGGCCGAGATCGCGGTCGAGCAGAAGCACGTCGACATCGTCTACGCCCGTGTCGCCGAGATGCGCGACGAGGCGGTGGCCATGCGCACGAGGGGCGACGAACTCGCCCACGGCGCGCGCAACGAGGCCGTGTTCGAGCAGGCCGCGATGCTGTTCGAGCGGGACGTGATGGTCCGGCACGCCACGCAGATCCTGCGCACCCTCGACGCCGAGCACGAGGGCCTGGTGTTCGGCAGGCTGGACAGCACCGACGGCGAGACGATGTACGTCGGCAGGCTCGGGGTGCGCGACGGGGACTTCGAGAACCTGGTGACCGACTGGCGCGCGCCCGCCGCCGCGCCGTTCTACCAGGCCACCGCCGAGATGCCGATGCAGGTGATCCGGCGCAGGGTGATCCGCTCCACCGGGCACGCCGTGGTCGACATCGACGACGACCTGCTGATGCCGGAGAGCAGGCTGGAGACCATGCCGGTGGTCGGCGAGGGCGCGCTGATGGCCAGCCTGACCCGGGCCCGCGGCGAGAACATGCGCGACATCGTCGCCACCATCCAGAAGGAGCAGGACGAGGCGATCCGGGCGCCGTGGCAGGGCGTCACCGAGATCACCGGCGGCCCCGGCACCGGCAAGACCGCCGTCGCGCTGCACCGGGTCGCGTACCTGCTCTACCGCGACCGGCGCCGGATGGGCGGCTCCGGGGTGCTGGTCGTCGGCCCCTCCCCCGCGTTCACCTCGTACATCTCCCGGGTGCTGCCCTCGATGGGTGAGGACAATGTGGAGTTGCGGTCGCTCTCGGACCTGCTGGACGGGTCCGCCGCGGCGCGGGTCGACCCGGCGCCGGTGGCCGCGGTCAAGGGGTCGCTGCGGATGCGGCGGGTGCTCAAGCGGGCCATCCGGGAAGCACCGGCGGACGCCCCGACCGAGCTGCGGATCGTCTACCGGGGTGAGGTCATCAAGCTCGACGCCCGCGACCTGGCGGCGGTGCGCTCGACCGTGCACAACGGTCGCCGACCGCCGAACCAGTCCCGGGTGGACGCCGCCGAGGCGCTGCTTGAGGCGCTGTGGCGCAAGGCGGACTCCTATGAGGACTTCCCGGTCAAGCGGGCGGACCTGGTGCACGAGTTGGGCGAGCGGATCGACTTCCACCGGTTCGTCGTCATGTGGTGGCAACTGGTGACCCCGGCGGAGGTCCTGCGCGGCCTGTCCGACCGCAGGCGGCTGGCGCGGGCGGCCGGGCGGGTGCTGTCGCGGTCCGAAGTGGACATGGTGGCGGACTCGTTGGCCGATCCGTCGGCGGGGTGGTCGGTCGCGGACATCGCGTTGCTGGACGAGCTGCGGGTACTGCTGGGGCGGCCGCCGAAGCGCCGGCGTCGGCCCGAACACGATCCGTTCGCGCCCGTGCACACGGGGACGGGGCGACGGGCCGACTACGACGAGTACTCACATGTCGTGGTGGACGAGGCGCAGGACCTGTCGCCGATGCAGTGGCGGATGGTGGGGCGGCGCGGGAAGTACGCGAGCTGGACCGTGGTGGGCGACCCGGTGCAGAGCTCGTGGCCGGACCCGGCTGAGGCGCGGCAGGCGATGGATGCCGCGTTCGGCGGGCCTCGGACGCAGCGACGGCGATTTGGGTTGCGGACGAACTACCGGAACTCGGCGGAGATCTTCGCGTTGGCGGGGCGGGTGGTTCGGGACGTGGCGACGGCGGAACAATTGCCGATCGCGGTGCGGAGCACGGGGATGGAACCGGTGATCCGGGTCTGTGCGGATGTGAACGCGGTGGCTGTGGGGGAGGCTGTCGCATTGCTGGGGGTGGTGGATGGGACTGTGGGGATCATCAGCGCGACCAGCCGGGTGGGTGGGTTGCGGGGGGCGGTTGAGGGGTTGGACGTGCGGGTGCGGGTGGTGGATGGGCTTGAGTCGAAGGGGCTTGAGTATGACGCGGTGGTGTTGGTTGAGCCGGATGAGTTGATTCGGGAATCGACTACTGGGCCGCGGACGTTGTATGTGGCGTTGACTCGGGCTACGCAGCGGTTGACGGTTGTGACGTCGAATGGGGAGTGGCCGTGACTGCTTGTCGCCTGGCGGCGACGCCGCTGGATTGCGCCAGATAAATGCGTGGGTGCCCGTTGGGGTGAAGTTGTTTTGTTTGGGGCCCCTGGCGGTGGCCTGGGTAAGGCTAAAAGGCGGGGCCACTGGAAAGACGTGGCCTTACCCGCCAGTGAGCTTAGGCCACCGCCTCCCCCAAACAAAACAACTTCACCCCAACGGGCAGTTGGTGTCGGCGGCTTCCGAGGCGCGTGGGGTGGGCTGGCGGCCTTCGTCGATGAGGGGTGGGGGATGGTCGATAAGGGTGGTGGTTGGTAGAAGTGTTTGCGGGTCTTGTTGACCCGGGGGCGCCGGGGGGGAATAGACACAAAAGCGCGCTGGCAGAGGGGGGTCTGCCAGCGCGCTGGGGTAAAAAGGGTGGGCTAGCGGGAGCCTGCTCGGGCGGGGGTGCCGTTCTTCGACGGAGACGTGGGCTTGGTGGCGTTGGCCAGGCTCTCGGTGAAGTGTTGGCGGGCTTCTTCGAGGACGGCGAAGGTGTTGGCGACCTGTTCTGACACGCGGCGTTCGAAGGCGTCGGCTTGTTCGTGGCGGGTGGTGGCGTTGGCGAGTTTCGACTCGGCGTCGGCGATGAGGGTGGCGGCGTGGGATTCGGCGGCTTGGCGCTGGGTGGTGATGTCCGCGTCGGACTTGGCGCGGGCGTCGGCGAGAGACTTCTCGGTGTCCGCCTTGTGCTTTTCGGCGTCGGCGACGAGTTTGGCGGCGGCCTTTTCGGCGGTGTCGCGCTGCGACTTGATGTCGGCGTCGGACTTGGCGCGGGCGTCGGCGAGGGCCTTTTCCGTGTCCGCCTTCTGCTTTTCGGCGTCGGCGACCAGGCGGGCGGCGGCCTTTTCGGCGGAGTCGCGTTGGGTCTTGATGTCGGCTTCGGCGCTGGCGCGGGCGTCGGCGAGGGCCTTCTCGGTTTCCTCGGTTTGGGCGAGGAGGGCGGCCTCGATCGCGGCGGTCTGCTCGGCCAGGTTGCCCTCGACCTCGCTGGTGCGGGCGGCGAGGGCGTGCTCCACCTCGTCCGTGCGCTGGGCGATGGCGGCCTCGGCGGCGGCGCGCTTGTCGGCGAGGGCCTGGTCGGCCTGCTGCTCGGCGGCGGCGCGGCGGGTCGCGGAGTCGGCGTCGAGCTGGTCGCGGGCGGCGAGGGCCTCGGTGTCCAACTGGTCGCGGTGCGCGGCGGCCTCGTCGTAGAGCTGGGCGATGCGGGCCTCGTTGGCCTTGGCCTGCTTCTCGACCTCGGCGCGGGCGTCGGCCATCAACTGCTTGTGCTCGGCGGCCAGGGTGGCGCGCATCGACTCGTACTCGGCGTCCAGCTCGGCGTGGTTGCGGGTGTAGTCCGCCTCCAACTGCTTGCGGCGCTCCTCCAGGTCGACGATGAGCTTGTCGTGCTTGGCCTTGAGGGTCTTGGCGTAGGTGTCGGCCTCGCCGCGGGTGGCGGCCGCGGCGTCGTCGGCGGTCTTGGCCGTCTTGCCCGCGTACGCCTCGGCGTTGAGGCGGGTCTGCGCGGCGTAGTCATCGGCGGCGGTGCGCGTCGCCGAGGAGTAGCCGTCCGCTTCCTTGCGGGTACCCGCGCCGTAGGACTCGGCCTCGGCCCTGGTGGAGGCGCCGTACTCGTCGGCCTGCCGCTTGAACTCGGCGATCTCCTCCTCCGCCAACTGCATCATCAACCGCACCCGCTCGGTCATGCCCTCGGTGCTGTTGGGGTTGGCGCTGATCCGGTTCAACCGGGTCGTCGTCTCCAGTAACTGCTGCTGGAGCGAGCCGAGCGACTTGGTCAGCTCGGCGACCTTCGACTGCGCGTCGTCGCGGCCCTTGGACGCGTGGCGCAGGTCGTAGGTGAGGCGGGTGACCCGTTCGTTGACCTGGCGGGGGTTGTACCCGCGCAGAACGGTGTCGAAGTGCGGAAGTCGGTCGGTGGACTCGGCGTCACCAGAGGGCATTGCCCCACTTTAGTATGACCGCCGCGGGAGTGAACCCGCCGGAGTAGTTAATTCTCGGTGGGTGGGCCCGCCGCGCTACGGATTGCCTTGCGGCGCAGCGGGAGCCGCGCATTGCGCGCGACCCGGCTGGATCCGCACCGCCAGGTTCGGCATCGTGAACGGCTGCGGGATGGTCATCACGGCGATCCGGCCCTGCACCTGGCGGAATTCCGCGAAACCGGCATCGATGCCGATCCGGCGCTCACCGGGGGGAACGTGAAGGGGGTTCGGTGCGGAATTCCCCGCCGCGTCCTTGATCGTTGTGACGTCCTCGCCGGGCACCCCGGTGTCGACCACACCGTCCATGTCCAGCGCACCGGTCGCCGACACCACGTCCAGCTCCACGTTCTCGGTCTGGATCTCCCAAGTGGACCGGTCGCCGTCGCCGCCGGTGACGAAGAGGGTGAACCAGGCGCCGAGGATCTGCTGCCGCACGGACAGGCACAGCTCGGATCGCGTCGCCGACGGACAACCCGAAGTCAGTCCCATACAGACCACTGGTGGACAGCGACAGCGTCCCGCCCCGGATCACCACTTCACTCGCGAGCGCCCCACCGGCCACACGCGCACCGAGTGCACCAGCGAGGGTGAGCGCGGGCACGACGAGCAGCGCGGCGCGGCCGAGCAGCACGCCGACCAAGAACCCGGCCGGGTGGCGGGCGCGGGGCGAACCAGGCGCACAGTCCGAACAGGATCAACCCGACGCCGAGCAGGTACCCGGCGAAGCCCGCCGCGAGCACGGCGGCGACCGGCGCGAAGGTCAGCGACATGATCGCCCAGCCGCCCAGCACCAGCCACAGCCCGCCCCAGAACGGCCGGGTGCGCCGGAAGTCGGCGAACCAACGGGAAGGCGATTCCCGGCACCCGCATGTCCACCACCTCAACAGTTGACAGTGCCTGGCACGATGCCGGGGTTTAGTTTCCGCGGGGCGATGTTGGCGCTGATCTCCGCGGTGTAGGCGTCCGCGCTGAGCCCGGTGACCTGGACCACGCCCGCCTCCAGGCCGAAAGCGCCGACCGTGCCGCCGTCGAGCGGTTGTCCGCCCATTCGCACCCGGTTCGCGGTCTTGCCGAGCACCATTTCGGAAAATTGGCTCTGGCCGCCCTGGAAAGCCTTCACCTCCAAGATCAGGTTGTGGGCGTTGACGATGGGCGGTCTCCGGGGTCAGCGCCTCGCCCGCTGCTCAGGGCCGAGACGGTGAGACGGCCGATGGTCACCCCGAGTAGTCGACTAGCGGTTTGCTAGAAGCTACCGCCGGGTAACGTGCGCGCATGCGGCGACTGCTCGGCGACAACCCGGCCGGTTCGAACGATTCGCGCGCCTTCGGCTGGGCGCCGGTCAACCTGGTGCGCGGGGTCGTGTGGGTCACCGTGTGGTGACGAACCGGTGATCGCGTGAGCGGGTGCACGGGCGAACTCCGCGTGAACACGGCGATGCGCAACCTCTACTGCGGACAGTCCGGCCGGTGTCCGGACGCCGCCGTCCGGGTGAGGCCCCTGGTGCCCGCGGGGTCCCGGCCGGCAGCATCGCGGCCGTGTCCGGCTGGGGGCGTTCCCGGGCACGGAATCGAGCCGCGGACGTTGTGGTCCGGACGAGAGGATCCGCCATGCCCCCGGGAGGCAGACGCCCGCGAGTCGCCGCGCCGCTGGCCGCGACCGTGATCGGCGCCCTCGTCGGCGCGCTGGCGGGCACGCCAGCCCAGGCCGAACCGGAGCCGGACCGGGTGGTCGCGACCGACGACGCCCAGGTTCCGGTGGACCTGTCCGGGGCGATGGCCCGGTTCTGGGCCGGGTACTCGGCGGGGACCGACGTCCGCAAGGACGCCGCGATCGTGGACGCCCTGCTGCGGGCCGAGGGACCGGCGACCGAGCCGGTGCGGCACGCGGTGCGGATGCTCGCCGCGCACGCCGAGGGTGATCAGCGGCGGGCCTGGTGCGAGCGGCTGGCGCTGCGCGGCGTCCCCGTCCCCGAGCGGCACGCCGCGTTCACGACCGCCGCGCTCGCCGCCTCGGACCGGGCGCTCGGGCTGGTCCGCTCCCGGCCGGTGTCGACCGCGGCCGCCGCCTACACCGACCACGTGGCCGCCCGGATGACCGACGGCGACACCTCGACCTTCTACTGGAGCGCGGGCGCCCCCCGACCCGGCACCCAGTTCGTGCTGGACCTCGGTCGGGTGCGCCCGGTCGAGGAGGTCGGCCTGACCATGGGCACGACCGCGCGGCCACGGGACTTCCTGCGCACCGGGGTGCTGGAGGGCTCGGTCGACGGGGTGGGCTGGACGACCGTGCGGCGGCTGCCCGGGTCGGCCACCGTCACCGCCGACCTCGGCCCGGCCCCGCTGGACGTCCGCTACCTGCGGTTGCGGGCGACCGCAGGCCAGCGGCACTGGCTGGCCGTGCGGGAGGTCTCGGTGCGCCCCGGGCCGACCGACGCGACCGCCGACGGTGACGCCGACACCGGCTACACCTCGACCGGCGACCCGCTGGTGGTCCCGCTGGGCGTGCCGCACCCGGTGCACCGGGTCGTCGTGCTCGCGGGCCGGGGCACCCAACCCGGTACACCGGTGCAACTGCGCGACCAGTCCGGCGACTGGCACACGGTCGGTCGGGTGGCGGGCGAGTACACCGACGTCGACGCGCGCGGCCTGGTGGCCGGGCAGGCGCGGCTGCTGTTCGGGCCGGGCTCGACGGGGACGGTCGTCCATGAGATCGTGGAGCGGCCGACAGTGTGAACGGCCGTTAATCGCGCCCGTCGAGCTGTCCCGCCGACAGGCCGGAAATCCTCGCGGATCCCGGTCTCCCCGCCGCAAAACATCGAATGCGGATCGATCAGGATGGGCTCTGTCACGTGGGACGACGTTCCCGATCACTGGGACATCCACGATAATCTCCGGTGACCGTCTTCTCCCAGGCAGCAGGAGGTAACCGGGCATGTTCCGCAAGGTGCTCGTCGCCAACCGAGGCGAGATCGCCATCCGGGCGTTCCGAGCCGGGTACGAACTGGGCGCGGGGACGGTGGCGGTCTTCCCCTACGAGGACCGCAACTCGCCACACCGGATGAAGGCCGACGAGGCCTACGAGATCGGCGAGCCCGGTCACCCGGTCCGCGCCTACCTGAGCGTCGAGGAGATCGTCAAGGCCGCCCGGAAGGCGGGCGCCGACGCGGTCTACCCCGGCTACGGCTTCCTCTCCGAGAACCCGGAGCTGGCGAAGGCGTGCGCCGAGGCGGGCATCACCTTCGTCGGGCCGGACGCGAGCGTCCTCGAGCTGACCGGCAACAAGGCGCGCGCCATCGCCGCCGCCCGCGAGGCGGGTCTGCCGGTGCTGCGCTCCACCGAGCCGTCCACCGACGTCGAGTCGCTGATCACCGCCGCCGACGACATCGGCTACCCGGTGTTCGTCAAGGCCGTCGCCGGTGGCGGTGGCCGCGGCATGCGCCGGGTGGAGGAGCCCAAGGCGCTGCGCGAGTCGCTGGAAGCCGCGATGCGCGAGGCCGAGTCCGCGTTCGGCGACGCCACGGTGTTCCTGGAGCAGGCCGTGGTCGACCCGCGGCACATCGAGGTGCAGATCCTCGCCGACGGCGTGGGCAACGTGATCCACCTCTACGAGCGGGACTGCTCGCTGCAGCGGCGGCACCAGAAGGTCATCGAGATCGCGCCCGCGCCGAACCTGGACCCGGACCTGCGGGACCGGATCTGCGCCGACGCGGTGGCCTTCGCCAGGCACATCGGCTACCAGAACGCGGGCACCGTCGAGTTCCTGCTCGACACCCGCGGCAACCACGTCTTCATCGAGATGAACCCGCGCATCCAGGTCGAGCACACGGTCACCGAGGAGGTCACCGACGTCGACCTGGTGCAGTCGCAACTGCGGATCGCCTCCGGCGAGACGCTGGCCGACCTCGGCCTGAGCCAGGACGACATCTACCTGCGCGGCGCGGCCCTGCAGTGCCGGATCACCACCGAGGACCCGGCCAAGGGGTTCCGCCCGGACACCGGCATGATCAGCGCCTACCGCTCCCCCGGCGGCAGCGGCATCCGGCTGGACGGCGGCACCGCGGCGGGCGCCGAGGTCAGCGCCCACTTCGACTCGATGCTGGTCAAGCTCACCTGCCGCGGCCGCGACTTCCCGGCCGCGGTCCGCCGGGCCCGGCGCGCGGTCGCCGAGTTCCGCATCCGCGGTGTCGCGTCGAACATCCCGTTCCTGCAGGCCGTGCTGGACGACCCGGACTTCGTGGCCGGTCGGGTCACCACCGCGTTCATCGAGCAGCGCCCGCACCTGCTGACCGCGCGCAGCTCCGCCGACCGCGGCACCCGGCTGCTGACCTACCTGGCGGACGTGACGGTCAACCGGCCGCACGGCGCCCGCCCGAAGGTGCTCGACCCGCGGGAGAAGCTGCCCGAGGTCGACCTGGCCGCCGAGCCGCCCGCGGGCACCAAGCAGAAGCTGGTGGAGCTGGGCCCGGAGGGCTTCGCCCGCTGGATGCGGGAGAACAAACGGGTCGGCGTCACCGACACGACCTTCCGCGACGCGCACCAGTCGCTGCTGGCCACCCGGGTGCGCACCAAGGACCTGCTCGCGGTCGCCCCGCACGTGGCGCGGTCCACGCCGGAGCTGTTCTCGCTGGAGTGCTGGGGCGGCGCGACCTACGACGTGGCACTGCGGTTCCTCGCCGAGGACCCGTGGGAGCGGCTGGCGGCGCTGCGCGAGGCGGTGCCCAACATCTGCCTGCAGATGCTGCTGCGCGGGCGGAACACGGTCGGCTACACCCCGTACCCGACGGAGGTCACCGACGCGTTCGTCCGCGAGGCCACCGACACCGGCATCGACATCTTCCGCATCTTCGACGCGCTCAACGACGTCGAGCAGATGCGGCCCGCGATCGAGGCGGTCCGGGAGACCGGCACCGCGGTCGCCGAGGTCGCCCTCTGCTACACCGCCGACCTGTCCGACCCGGCCGAGCAGCTCTACACGCTGGACTACTACCTGAAGCTGGCCGAGCAGATCGTCGGCGCGGGCGCGCACGTGCTCGCGGTGAAGGACATGGCCGGGCTGCTGCGCCCGCCCGCCGCCGCGCGGCTGATCTCCGCGCTGCGCAAGGAGTTCGACCTGCCGGTCCACCTGCACACGCACGACACCGCTGGCGGGCAACTGGCCACCTACCTGGCCGCCATCCAGTCCGGTGTGGACGCCGTGGACGGCGCGGTCGCGTCCATGTCCGGCACCACGTCGCAGCCGTCGCTCTCGGCGATCGTGGCCGCCACCGACCACAGCGACCGGGAGACCGGGCTGTCGCTGCAGGCCGTGTCGGACATGGAGCCGTACTGGGAGATCGTGCGGAAGGTCTACCAGCCGTTCGAGGCGGGCCTGCCGTCGCCGACCGGCCGGGTGTACCACCACGAGATCCCCGGCGGTCAACTGTCGAACCTGCGCACCCAGGCCGTCGCGCTCGGCCTCGGCGACCGGTTCGAGGAGATCGAGACCACCTACGCCGCCGCCGACCGGATGCTGGGTCGCCTGGTGAAGGTGACCCCGTCGTCCAAGGTCGTCGGCGACCTGGCGCTGCACCTGGTCGGCGCCGGGGTCGACCCCAAGGAGTTCGAGGCCGACCCGGGCCGCTTCGACATCCCGGACTCGGTGATCGGCTTCCTGCACGGTGAGCTCGGCGACCCGGCCGGTGGCTGGCCGGAACCGTTCCGCACCAAGGCGCTCAAGGGCCGCCCGGCGCCCAAGGGCGTCGCGGAACTGACCGACGAGGACCGCGCGGGGCTGGAAAACGACCGGCGCGGCACGCTGAACCGGCTGCTGTTCCCCGGCCCGACCCGCGAGTTCCTGGCCCACCGCGACCAGTTCGGCGACACCAGCGTGTTGGCCAGCAAGGACTTCTTCTACGGCCTGGAGCAGGGCCGCGAGTACGCGGTGCACCTCGACCGCGGTGTGACGCTGCTGCTGGAACTGGAAGCGGTCGCCGATGCCGACGAGCGCGGCATGCGCACCGTCATGGCCACGCTCAACGGGCAACTGCGGCCGATCCAGGTCCGCGACCGGTCCGTCGCCGCGGACCTGCCCGCGGCGGAGAAGGCGGACCGGGCGAACCAGAACCACGTCGCCGCCCCGTTCGCGGGCGTGGTCACCCTGGCGGTGGCCGAGGGCGACGCGGTCGAGGCGGGCGCCACCGTCGCCACCATCGAGGCGATGAAGATGGAGGCCGCGATCACCGCCCCCAAGTCGGGCACCGTGGCGCGGTTGGCCATCGGCGCGGTCCAGCAAGTCGAAGGCGGCGATTTGCTCGTCGTACTGGGGTAGTGGTCCGGTCGCGCACCCCCGTCGCACCCGGTGTCGGCGGGGGTGCGCGCATGTCCGGGAAACTACGTACGCGCGCCGTGACCTTGATCCCAGCGGCCACCGAAACCGCAGGACAACCGGTGCGCGTCGGGTGCGGTTCGGGTTACTCGGTGGAGGTCGGCTCAGGTGGTCGGTACACATCCCGATGTCGGGGGGCATGGAGCGGGCCGCCCGCACCCAGCCCGTGGTAACCGAATGGGGGTGGGCTGCGGCGCCGGGCGGCCCGCCCGCCGATCGGCCTAGGCTGGTCGGGTGGCCACTGGGGAGGAGTTGATCGCGCGACCGGTGCCGGTCGCGACCTTCGTCGGCCGGGACGACGACCTGGCCGCGCTGGCGGAACGGCTGCGCGGCACCCGGATGCTGACCGTGCACGGCGCGGGCGGTGTCGGCAAGACCGAACTGGCTCTGCGCGCGGTCCGCGACTACCCGGACCCGGTGCACGTGGTCGACCTGACCCAGGTGAACGACGCGGAGATGCTGGTCGCGCTGGTAACCGAGTCGGTCGGGGTCCGCGACCACTCGCCGCACCCGCCGCTGACCGCGCTCTTGGACCACCTCGGCGCGCGGGCCGTTCTGTTGGTGCTGGACAACTGCGAGCACGTGGCCGACGCCGCCGCCGACTTGGCCGCCACGTTGCTGGCGAGCGCGCCCGCGCTGCGAATCCTGGCCACCAGCCGGATCGCGCCGCTGCACGTCCCCGGCGAGCGCCTGTACCGGTTGGAACCACTGGGTTTACCCGATCCGTGCGCGGGTCTCGACGAGGTGCGTGCGAGCGACGCCGTGCGACTGCTGGTGGACCGGGCAACCGCGGTGGCGGGCGATTTCGCGGTCACCGAGGACAACGTCACCGACGTCGTGCACCTGGTGCGCAAGCTGGATGGTCTACCGCTGGCGATCACCCTCGCGGCGGCCCGGTTGCGCAGCCTCACCGTCAACCAGCTCATCGACCGGCTGGACGGCGCCTTCAGCGTGCTGGCCTCGCAGCGGCGCGACCTCGCCCCGCAGCACCGAGCGCTGGCCGGGGTGCTGGACTGCACGTACCGGCTGTGCGACGCGGCGGAACAGTTGGCGTGGCAGCGGTTGTCGATCCCGGAGGCGGGCTTCTGCATCCGCGCCGCCGAGGCGATCTGCGCCGACGGCACCGAGATCACCGCGGACCGGGTGCTCGACCTGGTGGACGGGCTGATCCAGAAGTCGGTGCTCGGCATGTACGAGGTCGACGGGATCGCCAGGTACCGGATGCTGGAGACCACCCGCCAGTACGCCGCCGACCGGCTCGCCGAGAGCGGCGAGACCGCGCTGCTGCGCGACCGGCACCTGGCGTACTACCGGGACTTCGCGCTCGAAGCGGCCCAGAAGTGGTTCGCCCCGGGGGAACGCGAACTGTGGTGGGTGCGGATGGCGGTGTCCCACTTCGCCAACCTGCGCAGCGCCATGCAGTACGCCGTCGACGCCGGTGGCGACCAAGCCGTCGCGGGCCTGGGCATCGCGATCGGCTTGGCGAACCTGCGGGTGTGGTTCTTCCGCGGCACCATCCGCGAGGGCTACCTCTGGCTGACCCGGCTACTGGCCGAACAACCCCCGTCGGCACCGGTGCCTGTGCTTGTCGAGGCCGCCGTCGCCGCGTCGTGGACCGCCGTGTGCATGGGCGACCCGACCCGCGCCGAGGCCGCCCTGTCCCGCTGCCGCGCACTGGCGCCACGCGACCCCGCCACCACCTTCGCCGAGGGCGCCTACCGCCTGATCATCACCGGCGACGCCGCCGCGATCCAACAGTTGGCCCGCGCCCGAGCAGACCTCCTCGCCGCCGACCGCCACGGCGCCGCCCACATGGCCGCCCTGTTCTGGGGAATCGCCACCGCGTTCCTCGGCTCCCCCGCCGAAGCCCGCGAAGCCGCCACCCAGATCCACACCGAGGCCACCACCGCGGGCGCCGCGTGGGCCCTCAGTTGGACCCGCTGGGTCCGCGCCCTCACCGAACTCCGCCACGGCTCCCCCACCCGAGCAGTCACGCTGTTCCGCCGCTCCCTCCTCGAACAACGCTCCTGGGACGAACGGTGGGGCACCGTGTGGAGCATCCACGGAATCGCCTGGTCCCTCGCCGCCACCGGGGACTACGGGACGGCCACCCGGGTCCTCGGCATCACCCGCACCCTCCGCACCACCACCGGTTTCCAAATCGCCGCCATGCGCCCCTTCGCCCACATCCACAGCGAAGTAGAACGACAATGCCTGCGCGCCCTCGGCCCGGAAACCTACCGAACCACCTTCGACACCGGCACCACCCTCACCCCCTCCGCGGCCCAAGCCGTCGCCCTCGGCGAAACCCCACCCGCCGCCAACCCCTGGCTCGAACTAACCACCCGCGAACGCGAAGTCGCCGAACTCGCCGCCCAGGGCCTCAACAACCGCGAAATCGCCGAACTCCTCCACATCAGCACCCGAACCGTGGAAACCCACATCCGCCGCCTCCTCCCCAAACTAGGCCTCCGCCGCCGCGCCCAACTCCCCCGCTGGTACACCGACCGCCACAACCAACAAACCGCCTGACTCCCCCCTTTGCAATCCGCACTCATTCTTCAGCAGAGGAGGAGCGCGCCAATGGGGATGGGGATGGGGATGGGGATGGGGATGGGGATGGGGATGGGGATGGGGATGGGGTAAAGCGAGCAGGAGCAGAAAGAAAAAAGAAGGAGCAAAGCGAAGAGGAAGAGGAAGAGGAAGAGGAAGAGGAAGAGGAAGTCTAACAGAAAAGAAGAGGCCAAAAGCGGGCAAGGGAATGAGGGGCGGAAATCGGGACAAGAACCTGAAAATGACAGACAAGAAGGGGTGAGAAAAAGGGAGACGGGAGACGGGAGACGGGAGACGGGAGACGGGAGACGGGAGACGGGAGACGGGAGACGGGAGACGGGAGACGGGAGACGGGAGAGCAATCAGAAAAAGAGAAGAGACTGGAATACAAAGCGCACACTCGCACCGCGCGCCTCGAAACCCGCCGATACCAACCGCCCGCTGGGGTGAAGTTGTTTTGTTTGGGGGAGGCGGTGGCCTAAGCCGGCAGGCGGGTAAGGCCACGCTTTCCAGTGGCCCCGCCTTTTAGCCTTACCCAGGCCACCGCACAGGGGCCCCAAACAAAACAACTTCACCCCAGCGGGCACTGCCCGAAAAATCCGGCGCCCGAGGCCGGCGTCGCCGAAGGCGACCAGGCCGAACCCCGAGGCGCAGCCGAGGCCCAAAGACCCCTCAAGCCTTCTCCAAATACTCCGCCCGCCCCGCGTCAATCACCTGATGCACCATCCCAGCCAACCCGGGAAATCCCCCCAGCTCGGCATCATCAGCCACCAGCGCATGCGCCACCACCCGCGCGTCCGCGATGATCTGCTCGTCCCGCGTCAAACTCAACATCTTCAACGTCGACCGCACCCCCGACTGGCTGGCCCCCAAAATGTCCCCCTCCCGCCGCAACTCCAAATCCAGCCGAGCCAGTTCGAAACCGTCCAACGTCGACGCCACGGCGTCCAACCGATCCCGCGTGGCCGTCCCAGCAGGCATCTCCGTGACCAGCAAACAAACCCCGGGCGCGCTCCCCCGCCCCACCCGCCCCCGAAGCTGGTGCAACTGGCTCACCCCAAATCGATCAGCATCCAGAATCACCATCGCCGTCGCGTTCGGCACGTTCACCCCCACCTCAACCACCGTTGTCGCGACCAGTACATCCACCACCGCCCCCGCAAACGCTTGCATCACCGCGTCTTTGTCGTCAGCCGCCATCCGTCCGTGCAGAATCCCCACCCGCAGCCCAGCCAACGGCCCCCCGGCCAGCGAAGCGGCGACATCGATGACTGCCAACGGCGGCCGCCGGTCATCGGCTCCCCCCGGGCCGTCCTCCTCATCCCCAATTCGAGGACACACGACATAAGCCTGGTGCCCCCCGGCCACTTCCTCCCGGACTCGCTGCCAAACCCGATCAAACCAAGCCGGTTTCTCCGCCACCGGCACAACAGTCGTGGAAATCGGCGAACGCCCCGCCGGAAGCTCGCGCAGCGCTGAAGTCTCCAAATCGCCGTACACCGTCATCGCGACCGTTCGGGGAATCGGGGTGGCCGTCATGACCAGCACATGTGGAGTGAGGTCGTCCCCGGCCCGACCACGGAGCGCGTCCCGCTGCTCGACCCCGAACCGGTGCTGTTCGTCCACAACCACCAGACCGAGCGCGGCAAAGCTGACCTTGTCCTGGATGAGAGCGTGCGTGCCCACGACAATCCCGGCCGCACCGCTCGCCGCGTCCAACATGGCCTGTTTACGCTGCGGCGCCGTCAGCGACCCGGTCAACAACGTGATCCGAGTGGCGTTCGAGGCCCCACCCAGCTCCCCCGCCTGTGCAAGATCCCCCAGCAGTTCCCGCAACGACCGCGCGTGTTGCGCGGCGAGAACCTCAGTCGGCGCGAGCATCGCCGCCTGCTTGCCCGCGTCAACTGCCTGCAACATGGCCCGCAGCGCCACAATCGTCTTACCCGAACCCACTTCGCCCTGCAGCAACCGGTTCATCGGGTGCTCGACGGACAAATCCGCCTCGATCGCCGCGCCGACCTCAACCTGCCCGGCCGTCAAGGTGAACGGCAGTCGCTGGTCGAATTCGGCAAGGATGCCACCGGGTTTGACGGGGCAGGCCGGTGCGGGGCGCGCGCCCGCCGCCTGCCTGCGCTGGGCCAGCGCCAACTGGACGGACAACGCCTCATCCCACTTGAGCCGGACCCGCGCCCGCTCCAGATCGGCCCACTCCGCCGGGCGGTGGATGGACCGGACCGCCTCCTCGTACGGCGGCAGGCCGAGTTTGTCGCGCAGCTCGTCCGGGAACGGGTCCTCGATCTCGTCGAGCACGGCCAGGGTCTGCTGCACGCACTGGGCGATCTGCCAGGACTGGATCTTCGCCGACGCCGGGTACACCGGGATCAGCCCGCCCGCGAACTCCTCGACGGCGGCGGTCCCCGGCTCGGCCTCGGCGTCGCCGTCGAGCAGTTGGTAGTCCGGGTTGGCCAACTGCAGCTTCTGCCGGAACGCGGTGACCTTGCCGGAGAACAGGGCGCTGATGCCGGGCTTGAGCTTCTCCACGTGCCACGGCTGGTTGAAGAACGCGCACTCCAGGTTCCGCTTGCCGTCGGTGAGCGACACCTCGACCAGGCTGCCGCGCTTGGTCTTCATCTGCCGCTTGTTCACCGACACGACCTTGGCCATGACGGTGACGTGCTCGCCGACCTCCAGCCCCGCGATGTCGGTGAGCTGGCCGCGCTCGGCGTACCGGCGCGGGTAGTGGCGCAGCAGGTCACCGGCGGTGGCCAGGTTGAACGCGGCGGCCAGCGCGTCCGCCGACTTCTTGCCCACCAACCGGTCCAGTCGCTCGCCCAGCGCCGTCATCCCGTTCCTCTCGTCCGCCTGACGCACATTGTGTCGCGACCCACCGACACTGCGTCACCGGATCACTCCACGCCGAGCACCACCACCGAACCAGCCTGCCCGCCCCGGTGCACGGCCAGGTCGATGTCGGGGCGCTCGCGGCGCAGGAACGCGGCCAGCCCGTCGGCCACCGCGTCCGGCGCGTCGAGGCCCATGAGCGCGGTGACGAGCTCGCCGCCCGCCACCAGCATCCGCTCCAGCACGCCGACCGCGGCCCGGACCAGCACGTCCGGCCCGGACGGCCCCACCTCGATCAGCACGACCTCACCGTCGGCGAACCCGAGGACGTCGTCGGCGCGGCACGGCCCGATCCAGGTGATGCCGTCCGCTTCGGCCACCACGACCTCACCGCGCCGGGTCGCCGCGGCCGCCTCCGCCATGGCGACGACGTCGTCACCGGCACGCCTGCGCGGGTCGTGCACCGCGATCGCGGCCAACGCCTGCACCGGCGACGCGCACGGCACCACCACCACGTCCTGCCCGGCCGCGACCGCCCGGATCGCCGCCTCGTCCGCGACCGCCACCAGCCCCGAGTCCCCCGGCAGCACCGTGACGTGCCCCGCGCCGGTCCCGGTGATCACCTCGACCAGTTCGTACGCGTTCGGCTCGGCCTGCCCGGCCTTGAGGACCGCGACCCCCTCGGCCGCGACTAACTCCGCCAGGTCGTCCCCGCGCACCACCGCCACCACCGCCCGATCCCGGGTGAACCGGTCGACGGTGGCGGGCACGGCGTCGGCGAACCGCGCCACCCGGATCCGCCGCGGCCTACCCGCGTCGATCCCGGCCTCGATGGCGGCGCCGATGTCGTTGCAGTGCACGTGGACGGTCCACAGGCCATCACCGTCGCCGACCACGGACACGCAGTCACCCACCCGGTCCAACTCGTCCCGCAACCCTTCGACGGCGGGCTCGTCGATGTCGTTCAGCAGGTACATGACCTCGTAGGCGTACAGGTCGGAGCCGCCCTCGCGGGCCCGCGGGATGTGCGGCTCGTCGTCCCTCGCGCGCGCCGCCGCCGCCAACGCCGCGGGCTGCTCCGCGATCACCGCGACCAACGCGTCCAACAGGACGACCACGCCACGGCCCCCCGCGTCGACCACCCCGGCCTCGGCCAGTGCCGCCAACTGGGCCGGGGTCCGGTCGAGGGCCACCGCCGCCGCCCGCGCCGCCGCGACCGCCACGTCGTGCAGCCCATCCGGCCCCTCGGCGGCCGCCGCCGCGTCCAGCACGCTCAGCATCGTCCCCGGCACCGGCTCGGACACCGCCGTCGCCGCGAACCGCGCACCCTCCCGCAGCGCTTCCCGCAGGTCAGGCCCGGTTATCACCGCACACCCGCGCACCGCGTCGGCCATCCCCCTGAGCACCTGCGACGCGATCACCCCCGAGTTGCCGCGCGCCCCCGCCAACGCCCCACGGGCCGCCACCCCCACCGCCGCGCCCGCCTGCCCGACCGGGTTCTCCTCCAGCGCGGCCAACGCCGACCGCAGCGTGTCCAGCAGGTTCGACCCGGTGTCCCCGTCGGCCACCGGGTACACGTTGATCCGGTCGATCCCGACCCGGTGCACGTCCAGCGACTGCACGCACGCCGCCACCCACCTGCGCACCACCGCCGCGTCCAGCGCGTCGAGCACGCTCCACCTCCAGCCCCTGGTTGCCGCGAGAGTAGCCCCCGGTTTGGAGCCGCACACCGACACCGGTTACCCTGTGCTGACCGCCCAGGCACGCCTGGGCTCTCGTACGTGCGCCCGCGGACTGACATCATTGTTCGTGCGCGGTGCGAGCAACACCAAGGCGAAGGAGTGTCTGACGTGGCTGCCGTGTGCGACGTCTGTGGCAAGGGGCCAGGCTTCGGCAAGTCGGTCTCGCACTCGAACCGGCGGACCAACCGCCGCTGGAACCCCAACATCCAAACCGTCCACGCACGCCTGGGCATCTCCCAGCGCAAGCGCCTGAACGTCTGCACCTCCTGCCTCAAAGCAGGCAAGGTCGTCCGCGGCTGACGGTTTTTCGAGTACGCCCCAGTTTCACAAAAGGGTCGATTCCCCCACCGGGAATCGACCCTTTTGTGAAACTGGGAAAGAGTCTGAAGAAGAACCACCACAACCAACCCGCCCCGCGCGCCTCGAAACCCGCCGATCCCAACCGCCCGTTGTGGTGAAGTTGTTTTGTTTGGGGGAAGCGGTGGCCTAAGCCGGCCGGCGGGTAAGGCCACGCTTTCCAGTGGCCCCGCCTTTTAGCCTTACCCAGGCTACCGCTAGGGGCCCCAAACAAAACAACTCCACCACAACGGGCACCACCGCTTTAATCTGGCGCCTATGGCCGGCGTCGCCGAAGGCGACCAGGCCGAAACCCGAGCGCAGCGAGGCCCAGAGACCCCTCACGCCAAGATCAACCAGCAGAAAAGCCCCCGAATACACAGCCTAGACGAACCCACCGACAGTCCCCGGCAAACCAGGTCACACCCATGATCAACCGCCGACCCGAGCAACCGAAGCTCCCTACGGCAGCTTCCACTCCACCGGCTCAGCGCCCTGCTCCACCAGCATCGCATTGGCCCGACTAAACGGCTTCGACCCGAAGAACCCATTATGCGCCGACAACGGACTCGGATGCGCCGACTCAACAGCAGGCACACCCCCCAGCAACGGCCGCAGGTTCCGCGCGTTGCGCCCCCACAGGATCGCCACCAACGGCCCCCCACGCGCCGCCAGCGCCCGGATCGCCGCTTCGGTGACCTGCTCCCAGCCCTTCCCCTGGTGGGAGTTCGACTTCCCCGGCTCCACCGTCAACGCCCGGTTGAGCAGCAGCACCCCGTGCTCAGCCCACGGCGTCAGATCCCCGTTCGACGGCGTCGGGTAGCCCAGGTCGTCCACGTACTCCTTGTAGATGTTGATCAGGCTCTTCGGAATCGGCCGCACGTCGGCGGCGACTGAGAAGGAGAGGCCGACCGCGTGACCCGGAGTCGGGTACGGGTCCTGCCCGACGATCAGGACGCGGACGTCGGCGAAGGGCTGTTGGAACGCGCGCAGCACGTGTTCGCCCGCGGGCAGGTAGCGGCGGCCCGCGGCGATCTCGGCGCGCAGGAAGTCGCCCATCGCGGCGATCTGGTCGGCGGCGGGGGCGAGGGCCTCGGCCCAGCCGGGTTCAACGATGTCGGTCAGCGGTCGTGCCACGGCGGCAGACCATACTCACCCCGCCGAGTGGTGATCGTCATGGGGTGAGGGTCTTGCCCAGGTGGCGGGACAGGTCGTTGTCCGCGTAGAAGCCGAACGGTGCCACCGCCGTGTAGCCGCTCGACTCGTACAGCGCGATCGCTTCCGGTTGGCGCAGGCCGGTTTCGAGTACCAGCCGCCGGTGGCCGCGGTCCCCGGCGGTGCGTTCGAGCTCGGCGAGCATGAGCCGGGCCAGCCCGCGGCCGCGGACCGACGGGGCCACGTAGAGCCGTTTCATCTCGACGGTGGTCGCGTCCACCGCGCGCCAGCCGCCGGAGACGGCGGGGGTGTCATCGACGTAGCCGACGAGGAAGAGGCCCGACGGTGGGGTGAACTCGGCCGGGTCGACCGGGGTCTCGTCCATGCCGCCGTAGCGGATGACGTACTCCTGCTGGATCTCCGCGATCAATTTCACCGCGTCCGGGTGGTCGTAGCCACGAGCCTCTATGCGCACCAACGCATTGTGACCGAACTCGGTTGTCAGACAATGATTCTGTGGCACAGCGGACTACCGCCAGTGCTGCCAGCCGGTTCCCCCCGTGTACACCGCCCCGTCGACCGTGACCCCCGTGCCGTGTCCGACGGTGCCGATGACGCGCCAGCCGTCGGGAACGCCGTGCGGGTCGGGGAAGGTGGCGGCGAGCGCGTGGTCCTCGCCGCCGGTGAGGACCCAGTGCCGCGGGTCGCCGCCCAGCGCGGTCGCGACGTCCACCAGCCGCTGGTGCACCTCGACCAGGTCGGACCGGACGTCGATGGCCACCGAGGACGCGACCCCGATGTGCCCGAGGTCGGCGAGCAGCCCGTCGGACACGTCGATCATCGCGGTGGCACCCGCGTCGGCGGCGGCGGGACCGGCGGCGTACGGCGGTTCCGGGAACCGGTGCGCCCCCACCACGCTCACCGGCGACCGGAATCCCCGGCCCAGCACGGCCAACCCGGCCGCGCTCCACCCGAGCCGCCCGGCGACCGCGACGACGTCACCCGGACGCGCGCCGCCACGGGTGACCGGCGCCCGCCCACGCAGATCACCCAATGCGGTGAGGGAAATCACAAGGGTGGCGGACGCGGTCATATCGCCGCCGACGATGCCGACCCGGGCCTGAGCGGCCTCCTGCCACATCCCGGCGGTCAGTTCCTCGATCACCGCGGACCCGGTCTCGCGCGGGCAGGCGATGCCGACCAGCAGCGCGGTGGGGACCGCGCCCATCGCGGCGATGTCGGCCAGGTTGACCGCGACCGCCTTGCGCCCCACCTGTTCCGGGCTGGACCAGTCGAACCGGAAGTGCACGCCCTCCACGAGCACGTCGGTGCCCGCGACGACCCGCCCGTCCGGGGCGGCGACCACGGCCGCGTCGTCACCGGGACCCAGCAGGGTGGTGCGCGGCTGCGGTCTGCCCGCGGTGACCCGTTCGATGAGCCCGAACTCACCCACCTCGGCAACGGTTTCCGCGCCTTCAGGCGTGTTCGGACTCACTGCTTCCTCCGATCACCGACATTCGGAATCCCCAACGAAACGCAACTGGGGTACGTTGCTGGACACGTTCCTACCTCTTGGGGACGCCTACCCGCGAAGGGGCGCGCCGTGGTCCACGCATACATCCTGATCCAGACCGAGGTCGGCAAGGCAGCCGCGGTGGCGGCGGAGATCGCGGGCATCCCGGGCGTCACGACGGCCGAGGACGTCACCGGGCCGTACGACGTCATCGTCCGCGCGGACGCGGAGAACGTCGACCTGCTCGGCCAGTTGGTGGTGGCCAGGATCCAGAACGTGGAGGGGATCACCCGCACGCTGACCTGCCCGGTGGTCCACCTGTAGGCCGTGGTCTAGTGGGCGGGTGAGCCTGCCGAGCGCGACCGCCCCCGAGTCCAGGGACACCGGGTTGTCCCGGCGCACGGTCGTGGCGGCGGCCGTGCTGGTGGGGCTGCTCGTGGTGGGGGTCGTGGTGGCCAGCCGGTTCGCGCCGCGTGACCTCGGGGACCAGGCCCCGGTGTCGACCGCGAAGACCGCCCGGACCGGGCCGGTCGGCTTGGTACCGGTCGACGCGCCGGACTCGGGCACGCCGTCGTGCGTGGCGTTGACCGCCGCCCTGCCCGGCTCGCTTCCCAACGGCGGCAAGGCACTGCCGCGGCTCGACCTCGCCGACCCCGCCCCCCCGGCCACGGCCGCGTGGGGCGACCAGATCGGCGACCCGGTGGTGTTGCGGTGCGGGCTGGGCAAACCACCGGAGCTGACCCCGACCTCGGAGCTGCGCGAGGTGTCCGGGGTGCGCTGGCTGGTGGTGACCGGCGACGAGGGCGCGTCGACCTGGTTCGCCGTCGACCGCCCGGTCTACGTGGCGCTCACCCTGCCCACCGGGCTCGGCACCGGACCACTGCAGACGGTGTCCGAAGTGGTCGGTCGGGCGCTGGAGCGGCAACCGGTGCGGCCGTGAGACGCGACCCGGCTAGCGCAGGCCCGTGCCGCGGGCCAGCGCCGTGTCGATCAACACGCTGAGCAGGCTCGGGTAGTCGACGCCGCTGACGTCCCACATCTTCGGGTAGGCCGAGGTGGGGGTGAAGCCGGGCATCGTGTTGACCTCGTTGACGGTCAGCGTGCCGTCGTCGCCGACGAAGAAGTCGACCCGGGCCAGGCCCTGGCAGTCCAGCGCGCGGAACGCGGCGATCGCGGTCTCCCGCAACTGCTCGGCGACGTCGTCGGACAGCTTGGCCGGGATGTCCAGTTCGCACACGGCGTCGAGGTACTTGGCGTCGAAGTCGTACCAGTCGACGCCGTCCTGCAGCCGGACCTCGGCGGGCAGTGACGCGCGGACCGAGCCGTCGGGGAACTCCAGCACCCCGCACTCGACCTCGCGGCCCACGACGGCGGCCTCGACGAGGACCTTCGGGTCGACGGAGCGGGCCAGCACGATCGCGGCCTCCAGGTCGTCCCACGAGGTGACCTTGCTGATGCCGGTCGACGACCCCGCGCGCGACGGCTTCACGAACACCGGCAGCCCCAGGTACGCCCGCTGCTCCTCGGCGAGGGTCGCCTGGTCGCGGCGCAGTTCGACGTAGCGGCCGACGTTCAGGCCCTCCACCGCGAGCAGCTTCTTCGTGTAGCCCTTGTCCATCGCGACGGCGCTGGCCAGCACACCGGGGCCGACGTACGGGACGCCGACCATCTCCAGCAGGCCCTGGATGGTGCCGTCCTCGCCGTAGGCGCCGTGCAGCACCGGGAACACCAGGTCGACGCCGCTGAGGACCTCGCCGTGCCGCCCCGGTTCGAGCGCGACCAGGCTCGCGTTGGTCGGGTCGGCGGGCAGGGTGAGCGCGGTGCCCGAGGTGATGCTGGGCATCCGCCGGCCCTCGATGCGCAGCGTCGCCGGGTCGGCGGGGCCGAGCACCCACGTGCCGTCCGGGGTGATGCCGACCGGGACGGCCTCGAACCGGTCGGTGTCCAGGTTGGCCAGCACGCTCGCGGCCGACACGCAGGACACGGTGTGCTCGGTGCTGCGACCGCCGAACACCACCGCCACCCGCAGTTTCCGGTCGGCGGGCCGCCGCGGCACCGGCGTGGACGAGGACGGCGTGGGGAAGGGCATGGTGAACGAGACTACCCGGACGGAGTACCGCCGGGTTCGCTCGACTGGGACAACAGCGACAGCAGGTCAGGGATCACGGCGCGCAACTGGGGCCGCGAGCACGCCGCGTAACCGATGGCGAGCCCGAACCAGGTCGGGGTCCCGAAGTGGTGGCGGACCAGGCCGTCGACCACGATGCCCCGGTCGCGGGCCCGGTCGATCGCGGTCCGCTCCGCCTCCGGGGTGTCCAGCGGGACCACCAGGTGCGCGCCCGCGTCGTCGCCGAGGAAGCGGATCCCGGCGCCGGTGAGCGCGTCGACCAGCAGACCACGCCGCTCGGACAGCTCGCGGCGCAGCTTGCGCAGGTGCCTGCCGAGGTCGCCGTTGCGGGCCAGTTCGACCAGGACCAACTGCCCAGCCGCCGACGGGCTGGGGCCGGTGACGTCGCGGTGGCGCAGGACGGCGGTGACGACCGCGGGCGGGGCCACCATCCACCCCACGCCCAGCGCGGGCGTGAGGATCTTGCTCGTGGTGCCGAGGTGGACGACGACGTCCGGGGCGAGCGCGGCCAGCAGCGGCAACGGGGCCACGTCGTAGCGGAGCTCGCCGTCGTAGTCGTCCTCGACGACCAGCCAGCCCTCGCGGCGGGCCCGGTCGACCAGCTCGACCCGGCGGGCCGCCGACATCCGCCTGCCCAGCGGGTACTGGTGCGCCGGGGAGCAGTAGACCAGCCGGGTGCCCGCCGGGATCGCGTCGAGCAGCAGCCCGTCGCCGTCGACCGGGGCGGGCACCACCCGCAGCCCGGCGGCCAGCAGCGTCTGGACCGCCCGCTGGTAGCCGGGTTCCTCGACGGCCACGGTGTCCCCCGGGCTCAGCACGGCGGCGGCGATCTCGGCGACCGCGGCCGTCGTACCACCGGTGGCCAGCACCGACTCGCCGTCGCCGTCCTCGAAGCCGCCGCCGTCGAACTCGGCGCTGACCCGCAGGCCGCGGTGGCGCAGCAGGTGCTCGGCGACGGCGGCCCGGTACGCGGGGATGCCCGCGCGCTGCGGTCGGGGCAACGGGGCCACGTCGGCCGCGCCGCGCCACGCCCGCCGCCACGCCGACCGGTCGATCCCGGCCGCCCACGGCGACCCGGGCCGCAGGTCGACGGCGGTCACCTCGGTGTCGTCGAGCGGCCGCGGCCGGGGGCGGGCGGCGGGCGAGCCGGGGGGCGCGGTGGTGACGTAGGTGCCGGAGCCGTGCTTGCCGGTGATCCAACCCTCGGCGTGCAACTGCTCGTACGCGGCGGCGGTGACGGTGCGGCTGACGTTGAGCTGCGCGGCGAGGGCCCGGGTGGACGGCAGCCGGTCGCCGCTGCGCAGCCTGCCGTCACCCGCGGCCGCGCGCAGTTCCTCGGCGAGCTGCACCGCCAGGGGGGTGGGGGACGCCCGGTCGAGGGTCACCGGCAGGGCTGGGCTCTCCGTCACCAGTGGCCTCCTGGAATCACCGAGCTGTGGCCCTGTCAGAATGCCACTTGCCTGAGGCACGGTAAACGGCGTGACCGAGAACCCGCCGCTGTCGCCGACCCCGCGCAGCACCGTCAAGCGCGGCGCGAAGCGCGCCCAGACCGACCGAGCCGCACTGCGGGACGTCTTGGACAACGGGCTGATCTGCCACCTGTCCACCGTGGTCGACGGGACCCCACTCGTTCTGCCCACCGGCTACGGCCGCGACGGCGACACGCTCTACTTGCACGGGTCCACTGGCGCGCGCAGCCTCCGGGCGGCCGCGTCCGGTGTGGAGGTGTGCGTCGCGGTGACCCTGGTGGACGGTGTCGTCTACGCCCGCTCGGTGTTCCACCACTCCATGAACTACCGGTCCGCGGTGGTGCACGGCACCGCCGTCCAGGTCAGCGAGCCGCGCGAGAAGCTGCACGGCCTGCGGGTGCTGACCGAGCACCTCGCCCCCGGCTCCTGGGACTACACGCGCGAACCGAACCCCAAGGAACTCGCCGCCACCACCGTGCTCGCCCTCGACCTCACCGAAGCCGCCGTGAAGATCCGCACCGGCGGCCCGGTCGACGACGACGAAGACGTCTCAGCCGACCGCGGCTGGGCGGGCGTGCTGCCACTGCGCCAGGTGTGGGGCGCGGCCGAGTCGTTCGCCGACCACCCCGTTCCCGCGCACGTCACCGCTCGGGCAACCGCTCCAACCCCGTGACCGGGTCGATCCGGTAGTTCCGCATCGGCGGCCGCCCCGACCGGTACACGTGGATGCTCACCGCCGGATCCACCGAGTCGTTGCCCACCTGGTGCACGTAGCCCGGCCCGAACACCCGGGACTGCCCCTCCACCAGCGTGTGCAGCACCTCGGCAGGCCTGGCCACCGCGACCCGCTCGGTCAACACCCCGGACACCACGGTGAACGCCCCGGCGGCGACCCCGTGGTCGTGCAGGTCGGTGTGCTGGCCGGGCAGCCAACTCATCAACCACACCTCCTGCGCCCCGGTCCGCTCGATCAACACCGCGAACCGCTGATCCGGGTCATAACGCAGGTGCGGCGCCCACTTGGCCCGATCCCGGGCGAACTGGCGGGCGATCAGAACCGGGTGCGCGGACGCGGGTGTCTCCGCGAGCGCGACAGTGTTGGGCGGCACGGCGAACATGCGCTGCTAGTCCTTCGTCGGCGGGATTCAGCTTGACGCCCACCCACGTGGACGCCCTGGATGGGCTGGATCAACAACACCGACAGAGCGCACTCGCGACCCGCCGAAGGTCGATGTGACCCCGGCGGTCGGTCATGGCGCGTAGCAACACGCGGCACAGCGTGACAGCGCCCCACCCCCACCGCAACCCGCCACCTGTCCGGTCCACCCAGTGGAACGCACCCCGCCTGGCCGGACCGCCCCACCCGCCCGCCCGCTCCTCGTCGCCGACCCGACGGCACCGCCGCCCGCCACCGGCGAGGTCCACGCACCCACTGCGCTTTCCAGCAACCGCCACCGGCGAGGTTCGCACACCCCCACTGCCCGCTTCCCAGCAATCGCCACCCGATCCAGCGGTTGACTTCGACTCCACCCGGGTCCACGCAGGAGCCCGCCCACCCGGGGCGCCGGGGCCCATTCCTGACGATAACGCGCACCGCGGCTTGTCAAGGGGGACGAGCAGCGAGCTGTGGACAACCGAGGGGAATGTGGACAACGGCGCGGAAGGAGATGGCAACGAGCGGGCCGAAGATGAAAGGAGATGGGCGGGCGAAAGCAGAAGAGGACGGGCGGAGCTGCGGCGAAAGCAAAACGAGATGGACACCGGGCGGAGGGCAGAAGGAGACGGGCGCCGGGCGGGGGCGGAAGGGATGGGGACGGGCGGGTGTGGAAGCAGAAGAGGACTTGCACGGAGCAGGGACCGAAAGCGGAGGAGACGGGCACGGAACCGGGCGGCGGAAGCAACGGGATGGGCACCGAGCGCGGGCCACGAGTGGAACGAGATGGACGCGAAGCGGAGGGCAGAAGCAGTAGGGAGACAAGCATCGAGCGGAAGCCAGAAGGGGACAAGGTGGACACCGTGCGATGGGCGGGAGCAGAAGGAGACAGGCACGAAGTGGGGCCGGAAATCCCGAGAGCCAGGGTTGATCGGCGGGTGGGGACGGGTGGGCGCAGGCTGGGTGGGGCAATCCGGACGGTCGGGTGGGCCGAATGAGGGCTGATGGCGTGGCCGGGACTCGTGCCGCGGGTGTGGGAACGATGACGAGGCGGTGGTCATGGCCGAACGGGTTCGGCGGATCGCGGGTGGGGCTGAAGGGGTGCGGCCGCCGGACGCGGAAGCGTTGTTGTTGTTGGTGGCGCGGGGGGATGAGGGCGCGTTCGAGCGGCTCTACGACCTCGTGTCCGGGCCGGTGTTCGGGTTGGTGCGCCGGATCGTGCGGGACCCGGCGCAGTCGGAGGAGGTGACCCAGGAGGTGTTGTTGGAGTTGTGGCGGACGGCGGCGCGGTTCGCGCCGGATCGCGGGAGTGCGATGACCTGGGTGCTGACGCTGGCGCACCGGCGGGCGGTGGACCGGGTGCGGTCGGCGCAGGCGGCGACCGACCGGGAGGACCGGGCGTACCGGCGGGACGCGGACCGGCCGTTCGACGAGGTCGCCGAGCAGGTGAGCACCCGGCTGGAGCACGAGCAGGTGCGCCGCTGCCTGTCGTCGTTGACGGACCTGCAGCGGGAGTCGGTGGAGTTGGCCTACTACCGGGGGCTGACCTACCGGGAGGTGGCGGAGTTGCTCGACACTCCGCTGGGGACGATCAAGACTCGACTGCGCGACGGGCTGATCCGGTTGCGCGACTGCCTGGGGGTGGCCCGATGACCGCCGACATCCACGCGTTGACGGGGGCGTATGCCCTGGACGCGATCCCGGAGTTCGAGCGCGCCGCGTTCGAGCGACACCTGCACGAGTGCGACGCGTGCGCGCAAGAGGTGCGGGAGTTGCAGGCGACCGCGGCCCGGTTGGGCGACGCGGTGGCGGAGTCGCCGCCGCCGGAGTTGAAGGCGCGGGTGTTGGCGCGGGTCGCGGAGGTGCGGCAGTTGCCGCCCGCACAGCACAGTTCGGCGCGGGCCGCGGGCCCTGGGTCGACGTGGGCGTTGCGGTTGACCGGGGTGGCGGCCGCGGTGCTGTTGGTCGTGTCGGTGTCGTTGGGGGTTCTGCTGGTGCAGGACCGCGGCGAGTTGAGCGACCGGCGGCAGGAGTCGGCGGCGGTGGTGCGGTTGCTGTCCGCCGACGACGTCCGGTTCGTCAGTGGCACGACGACCTCCGGCATGAACGGGACGGCGGTGGTGTCCCGGTCCCGTGGGCAGGTGATGCTGCTGACCGCGAACATGCCGCCCGCCCCGGACGGCAAGACCTACCAGGCGTGGCTGATGGCGCGGTCGGGCAAGCCGAAGTCGGTGGGGGTGTTCGCGCCGGACCAGGCCGGGCGGGCGTCCATCATGGACAGCATGGAGATCGGCGACGCGAACCAGGTCGGGGTGAGCGTCGAGGCCGCGGGCGGGTCGGACACGCCGCACGAGGTGGTCATGGCGATGCAACTGCCCGCCTGACCCCCGGACCGGGGATCAGCCCAGCGCTGTGAGGACATCGGCGACCAGGTCGGCGGTGTCCTCACAGCCGCAGGAGAACCGGATCGTGCCGTCCGGGACGGCGTCGCCCCAGCGGGCGCGGCGGTCGGCGCTGGAGTGCAGGCCACCGAAGCTGGTGGCGGAGACGACCAACCGGGACGCGGCGAGGAACCCGGCGACGGCATCGGCGGAGTCGAGTTCGAAGGTGACCACGCCGCCGAACCGGCGCATCTGCCGGGACGCCACCGGGTGCGCCGGGTCCAGCGGGGACCCGGGCCACCGCACCGACCGCACCCGCGGGTGGCCGCGCAACACCCCGTACAAGGCGGCGGCGTTCTCGGCTTGCCGGGCCAGTCTGAGGTCGAGCGTGCCGAGTCCCCGGTGCGCCAACCACACCTCGAACGGACCGGGGACCGCTCCGCTGACCGTGCGCTCGGACCGCAGCCGGGCGGCCAGTTCCGGGTCGGTGGTGCTGGTGTGCCCGAGCACGACGTCGCTGTGCCCGGACAGGGCTTTGGTGTCGCTGGCCAGGGAGATGTCCGCGCCGAGCGCCAACGGGCGTTGTCCCAACGGGGTCGCGGTCGTGTTGTCCACCGCGACGAGGGCGCCCGCCGCGTGCGCCGGCGCGGCGATCGCGGCGATGTCGCACACGTCCAGCCCGGGGTTCGACGGGGTTTCCAGCAGCACCAACCGGGCGCCCGCGACCGTCTCGGCGGTCCACTCCCCCGCCGTGGCGACTTCCCGCACCCGCAACCCGGTCATGTGCTCGCGCACGTACGACCGCGCGAGGTAGTAGCCGTCCGACGGCAGGACAACCGTGTCACCGGGCCGCAGGACGACCCGCAGCAACGAGGACAGCGCCGCCATGCCGGACGGGTAGACGACGCAAGAGCCGCCGTCGAGTCCGCCGATCGCGTCTTCCAGCGCCCGCCAGGTCGGATTGCCCGCCCTGCCGTAGAAGTCCGGCCCGGGGCCCTCGGACAGGTGATGCTGCTCGGACAAGTGGTACTGCGCGGCGAGCACCGGCTGCGGCGGCACGGCACCACCCGGGACGGGCGAGGAGGAACCCGCGTGCACGCAGCGGGTCCCGTCGCCAAGTGGGGCGTTCACCGTTCCGGCTTGGTCTTGCGGCCGATGAGGGCGCCCGCCATCTCGTTCGGGTCGAACCCGTCGTGGCAGACCCGGTGCACCACCTCGGTGATCGGCATCTCCACCCCGTGCCGCATGGCCAGCTCCCGGATCGAGGAACAGGACTTGACGCCCTCGGCGACCTGACCGCCCACGGCCGCCTGCGCCTGCGCCATCGTCTCGCCCCTCCCCAGCCTGGCACCGAACGTGCGGTTGCGCGAGAGCGGCGACGAGCAGGACGCGACGAGGTCGCCGAGCCCGGCCAACCCGGCGAAGGTCAACGGGTCCGCGCCGAGCGCCGCGCCCAGCCTGCTGGTCTCGGCCAGGCCGCGGGTGATCAGGGTGGCCAGCGTGTTCGCGCCGAAGCCGAGCCCGTCGGCCATGCCGCAGGACAGCGCGATCACGTTCTTGCAGGCGCCGCCGAGCTCGCAGCCGATGACGTCGGTGATGGTGTACGGCCGGAAGTAGCCGGTGGTGCAGGCCCGCTGCAGGGCCACCGCGCGGTCGTGGTCGCGGCAGGCGATGACGGTGGCGGTCGGCTGCTCCTGCGCGATCTCCTTGGCCAGGTTCGGCCCGGACACCACGGCGACCTGGTCGTCTGGCACGCGCGCGACGTCGACGACGACCTCGCTCATCCGCTTGAGCGTGCCCAGTTCCACGCCCTTGGCCAGGCTCACCAGGGTCACCCCGGGCGGCAGCAGCGCCCGCCACGCGGTCAGGTTGTGCCGCAGCGTCTGGCTGGGCACGGCGAGCACCACCGTCTCCGCGCCGGACAGCGCCAACCGCGGGTCCGAAGTGGACGACAGGGCGGCGGGCAGCCGCACCCCGGGCAGGTAGTCCCGGTTCTCCGCGGTCTCGGCGATGGCCTCGGCGACCGCGCCGCGCCGCGCCCACAGCACCACCGGGGCACCCGCGTCGGCCAACACCTTGGCGAACGCGGTGCCCCAGGACCCCGCGCCCATCACGGCGATCTTCCCGGTCATCGGCTCAGGCCGACTCGCCGCCGCTGCCCGGCCGGAAGAACTCGGCCGGCGCGGGTTCGTCGCGGATGCCCGCCAGCAGGTCGCGCACCCGGCCCATCAGCAGGTCGGTGACCTCGCGCAGCACCTGGTTGGTGATCGGCTGCCCCCGGTAGGCGGACAGGTCGACCGGGTCGCCGACGGCGGTCACCACCCGCTTGCGCGGGAACGGCCGGAACTTCCGGTCGTAGCCGTTCCAGATGTCCTGGGTGCCCCACCGCGCGGCGGGGACGACCGGCACCCCGTGGTCCAGGTTCTCCAGCGCCAGCCGGGCGACGCCGGTGCGCGCCCGCATCGGCCAGCCGGTGGGGTCCTTGGTGATCGTGCCCTCCGGGTAGATGAGCACCAGCTTGCCCTCGCGCAGCGCGTCGTGCGCGGCGCTGAGGCTGCTGCGCGCCTCGCCGGAGCCACGGCGCACCGGGATGCCGCCGGACGCGGCCAGCATCCGGCCGAACACCGGGATCGTGAACAGGCTCTCCTTGGCCATGAACCGCGGCACCCGGCCGCGCCGGTGCACCATCACCGAGTCGCTGGGCGGGTCGAGGTGGGAGACGTGGTTCATCACCAGCAGGACGGGGCCCTCGGCGGGCAGCTTGTCCCAGTCCCGGTACTCCCGCTTGCCCACCAGGCTCAACGGGTAGAACAGCGCGGCGGCGGCCCACACCCAGAACCCGGACTTCTCGCGCTTGACCAACGCCCGCTCCTCACTCGCACCCGCACCGCACGTGGCCCATGAGTCTCCCCGGCCGCCCCGCCGCCGGTCCACACGGGTCCACCCGGCCGGGTGGCCGGTGGCCGGCAGGATCGTGGTGTGGCCGACCTCATCGACCTTGTCGACCTTGTCGTACCGGTGAAGAACCTGGACCGGGCCAAGTCCCGGCTGCGCGGCGCCGTGCCCGGTGGGCAGGCCGCGCACCGGGAACTCGTGCTGGCTGTGGTGTTGGACACGGTGTGCGCCGCGCTCGCCGCCGACGGGGTGCGCAGGCTGCTCGTCGTCTGCGAGGACGCCAGGGTGGTCGCCGCGCTGGCGGGCACCGGCGCCGAGTGCGTTGACGAGCGCGGCTTGCCCGGTCTGAACGCCGCCCTGGACTTCGGCGCCGCACTGCTGCGGGCGGCGGACCCGCGGGTCGTCGTCGGGGCGATGCAGGCGGATCTGCCCGCGCTGGCGCCGGATCAGGTGACCGCGGCGCTGGCCGAGGCGGACGGCAGGCGCGCGTTCGTGGCCGACCGGCCGGGCACCGGGACCACGTTGTTGCTCGGCGCCCCGGGGGGTCCGCTCGACCCGAGGTTCGGGCCCGGTTCGGCCGCCGCGCACGCCGAGTCCGCCGTCCGCGTCGGCGACCGGCTGGACCGACTGCGTTGCGATGTGGACACCCCGGGTGACCTCGGCGTGGCCGCGGGCCTGGGATTGGGGCCGCGCACCACCCGACTGGCGCAGGCGGGCTGCGGCTGTCGGTGACCATCGGCGCCCGGGTACAACGAAAATTCACATCAAGTCCTCAGGTGGAGATGCGCCATCCGCAGGCGAGTGCCCGACAATGGGGGCCGTGACCACGGAGAACAACCAGGACCAAGCGCAGCAGGCGGACAGCCCGACCACCGAGGGCGCGACCGACAAAGCGGGCGAGCCGCGCGGGGTGACCTCGGCCCCGCCCGCGGTCACCCCCGACGACGCGGGCACCGACCTGCCCGACGACCGCTACCTCAACCGGGAACTGTCCTGGTTGGACTTCAACGGCCGGGTGCTCGCGCTGGCCGAGGACGCCTCCCAGCCGCTGCTGGAACGGGCCAAGTTCCTGGCCATCTTCGCCTCCAACCTCGACGAGTTCTACATGGTGCGGGTGGCCGGGCTGAAGCGGCGGAACGAGACCGGCCTGTCGGTGCGCAGCGCGGACGGGCTGACCCCGCGCGAGCAGTTGGCCTACATCTCCAAGCGCAACCAGGACCTGGTGGAGCGGCACGCCCGGGTGTTCGAGGAGCAGGTGCGCCCCTCGTTGAGCGAGCGCGGGATCAGCATCGCCACCTGGTCCGAACTCACCGACGACGACCACGCCCGGTTCGCCGCGTACTACCGGGAGCAGGTCTTCCCGGTGCTGACCCCGCTGGCGTTCGACCCGGCGCACCCGTTCCCCTACATCTCCGGCCTGTCGCTCAACCTCGCGGTGACGGTGCGGAACCCGGAGACCGGGCGGGAGAGCTTCGCCAGGGTCAAGGTGCCGGACAACGTGCCGCGGCTGGTGCCGGTGGACCGCACCGCCGACGAACAGGTGGCGGTGTTCCTGCCGCTGGAGGAACTCATCGCGGCGCACCTGCCGACCTTGTTCACCGGCATGGACGTCATCGAGGTGCACGCGTTCCGGGTGACCCGCAACGCGGACCTGGAGGTCGAGGAGGACCGGGACGAGGACCTGCTCAAGGCGCTGGAGCGGGAACTGGCGCAGCGCCGGTTCGGCCCGTCGGTGCGCCTGGAGATCTCCGACGACATGAGCGAGCACATGCTCGAATTGCTGCTGCGCGAGTTGGAGGTGCACCCCAGCGACGTCGTGGTGGTCAACGGGCTGCTCGACCTGTCGTGCCTGTGGCAGATCTACGGCGTGGACCGCAAGGAGCTCAAGGACCCGCCGTTCCGCCCGGCCACGCACCAGGCGTTCGCCGAGCGGGAGACCCCGCGCAGCGTGTTCGCGACCCTGCGCGAGGGCGACGTGCTGGTGCACCACCCGTACGACTCGTTCTCCACCAGCGTGCAGCGGTTCATCGAGCAGGCGGCGAGCGACCCGCACGTGTTGGCCATCAAGCAGACCCTGTACCGCACCTCGGGTGACTCGCCGATCGTGAACGCGCTCGTCGACGCGGCCGAGGCGGGCAAGCAGGTGGTGGCGCTGGTGGAGCTGAAGGCGCGGTTCGACGAGCAGGCCAACATCAAGTGGGCCCGGCAGTTGGAGAAGGCGGGCGTGCACGTGGTGTACGGGCTCGTCGGCCTCAAGACGCACTGCAAGACCTGCCTGGTGGTGCGGCAGGAGGGTTCCACGATCCGCCGGTACTGCCACATCGGCACCGGCAACTACAACCCGAAGACCGCGCGGCTCTACGAGGACGTCGGCCTGCTCACCGCGGAGCCGTCGATCGGCGCGGACCTCACCGACCTGTTCAACGTCCTCACCGGGTACGCCCGGCAGGAGGAGTACCGCAGCCTGCTCGTCGCCCCTTACGGGGTGCGGCGCGGGATCGTGGAGCGGATCGAGCGGGAAGTGGCGCTCCAGCGCGACGGCAAGCCCGCGGGCATCCGGATCAAGATGAACTCCCTGGTGGACGAACAGGTCATCGACGCGCTGTACCGGGCGTCGCAGGCCGGGGTCGCGATCGATGTGGTGGTGCGCGGGATCTGCGCGCTCAAGCCGGGGATTCCCGGGCTCAGCGACAACATCCGGGTCCGGTCCATCCTCGGCCGGTTCCTGGAGCACTCCCGGATCTTCCACTTCGTCGGCTCGGACGAGCACTGGATCGGCAGCGCGGACATGATGCACCGCAACCTGGACCGCCGGGTCGAGGTGCAGGTCCGGGTCACCGACCCGCGGTTGACCGCGCAGCTCGACGCCATCTTCGACTCCGCGTTGGACCCGTCGACCCGGTGCTGGGTGCTCACCGCGACCGGCGAGTGGGTGCCGTCGCCCGCCGACGGCAGCACGGTGCGCGACCACCAGGCGGGGCTGCTGACCCAGCACCGCGCCCTGGGCTGAGCGGTGGCCCGTGTGCACGCGGCGGGCGCGGTGCTGTGGCGGGTGGACGAGCGCGGCCGGATCGTGGTCGCGCTCGTCCACCGACCCCGCTACGGCGACTGGAGCCTGCCCAAGGGAAAACTCGACGGGGGCGAGTCCACCCACGCGGCGGCGGTCCGCGAGGTGGCCGAGGAAACCGGCTGGGCGGCGGTGCTCGGCCGTCACCTCGGTCGCGTCGACTACCCCGTTCCCGCGGGTGACAAGCGGGTGGACTACTTCGCGGCGCGCGCGGTGACCGGCGCGTTCACGCCGAACGATGAAGTCGACGAGCTGCGGTGGCTCCCGGTCGACGAAGCGGGACCGGTCCTGACGTACCCGCACGATCGGGTGGTCTTGCGGCAGTTCACCGCCGCGCCACCGGACACCACGACCGTGTTGTTGGTGCGGCACGCGCACGCGGGCCGCAAGAGCCTGTGGACCGGGCCCGACGACCAGCGGCCGCTGTCCGCGCTCGGACGGCGGCAAACCGCGGCGCTCACCGCACTGCTGCCGCTGTTCGGTCCGGATCGGGTGCACGCGGTCCCCAAGGAGCGCTGTGTGGCCACAGTGGCGCCGCTGGCCGGGTCGCTGGGGGTGCCGGTGCTCGCCGAGCCGCTGCTCGCCGAGTCCGCGCACTCCGGTCACGACGCTGGCCATGACTCCAGCCGGGACTCTGGTCCGGACACCGGTCTGGACGCGGCCGTCACCCGGCTGCGCGAGATCGCCGCGGCAGGCGGCACCCCGGTGGTCTGCAGCCAGGGCGGCGTCATCCCCGGAGTGGTCGCCGAACTCACCGGACTGGCCGAACCCCGCGCCCGCAAGGGCAGCGTGTGGGTGCTGTCGTTCGCCGGGTCGAAAGTCGTGGCGGCCGACCACATCCCACCCGACTCGGGGGACTGAGCCCGGCGAACACGGGGAAATCCCCGGTTCCCACGGACCCCGCCATCCACCTGGGATGGCGGGGTCCGCCCATTCCCACCCCCGCTTGGCCTCCCGGAACATCCTGTCCGGACCGCGTGGGAGCACAGGGGATACCGGCCCGTCAGGACATGGCGGGCACGTGGTCCGGACACGCGAGAGCCCCGCACGGGGGAAGCGTGCGGGGCTCTCGCGATGTGCTCAGACAACCACAGACGAAACCTGAACCGGCCCTCCCGGGCTGGCTCAGGCGCCGACGGCCGGTACTGCCTACTTCTTGGTGGCCTTGGCGGTCGCCCGGGGCGTGCTGCTCTTGGCGGCCGTCGTCTTCTTCGCGGCGGGCTTGGCGGCCGCGGTGGTGGTCTTCTTGGCGGCGGCGGTCTTGGCCGGGGCCGCCTTGGGGGCGGCGGCGGTCTTGGTCGCCGTGGTGGTCGCCTTGGCGGCGGTGGCCCGGGTCCGCGTGGTCTTCGCCGCGGTCGTGGCCGCCGCGGCGGCGGGCTTCGCCGCTGCCGCGCGGGTGCGCGTGGTGGTGCTGCGCGTGGTCGCCGCCGCGGGCTTGGCCGCGGTCGCCCGGGTGCTCGCGGCCCGGGTCGTGGTGGCGGTTCCGGTGCCGCGGGCGGCGGGGGTCCGCGTGGTCGCGGTGCCGGTGGTCTTGGTGGCCGCGACCTTGGGCAGCTTCTTGGCCCCGCTCACGACCTCCTTGAACATCGTGCCCGCGCGGAAGGCGGGAACGTTGGTCTTCTTCACCTTCACCGTCTCACCGGTGCGCGGGTTGCGCGCGGTGCGGGCGGCCCTGGCGCGCTTCTCGAACACGCCGAAGCCGGTGATGTTGACCTTCTCGCCCTTGTTGACCGTGCGGACGATCACGTCGACGAGACCGTCGACCGCGGCGCCCGCGGCCTTCTTGTCGCCAAGGCGCTCGGTCAACGCCTCGATGAGTTGGGCCTTGTTCACCCTTCAGTCCTCCGTAAGAGAGCCACAACGGCCGATTCAGGCCGACTTCTGGCAAAGATAGGCCCAAATGCGCGCGATTTCCACGCGACGCGCCCGATTTTTCCTTGCCGTATGCGGTTCCCACCCCTGCCGGGGGGCCGAATCGGAGGTTTTCGGGCGTCGCGCGGGGGTGGCGGACCACTCGCGGAGGTTGGGTTGTGGACCGGGAACCGGGCCCGGCCGGGCCGGAACCCCCCGTGCGCGAAGGGGATTCCGGCCGGGTCGATCAGGTGCCCGCGATGGGCGTGGTCACCGGCAGCCAATCGGCCCTGGCCTGCTCGAACTCGTCGATCACGGCCGCGTGGCGCAGCGTCAGGGCGATGTCGTCGAGGCCGTCGAGCAGCCGCCAGCGGGTGTAGTCGTCCACGGCGAACCCGGCGGTGAAGTCCTTGGCGCGGACGGTCTTCTCGCGGAGGTCGACGGTGACCTCCGTCCCGGGCTCGGTTTCCAGCAGCTTCCACAACAGTTCGATGTCGGACTGCTCGCACACGGCGGCCAGCAGGCCCGCCTTGCCCGCGTTGCCCCGGAAGATGTCGGCGAACCGGGCGGAGAGCACGACCCGGAACCCGTAGTCCGACAGCGCCCAGACGGCGTGCTCGCGGGAGGACCCGGTGCCGAAGTCCGGTCCGGCCACCAGCACGCTGCCCGCCCGGTAGGGCTCCTGGTTGAGCACGAACTGCTCGTCCGAGCGCCAGGCGGCGAACAGCCCGTCCTCGAACCCGGTGCGGGTGACCCGCTTGAGGTAGACGGCGGGGATGATCTGGTCGGTGTCCACGTTGGACCGGCGCAGCGGCACCCCGACGCCGGTGTGGGTGGTGAACGGCTCCATGGCTACTCCCTAGTTCTCGGCGCCCGCGGCGGCCGGGGTGCGCAGGTCCTCGGGCGAGGAGAGCGTGCCGCGGACCGCCGTGGCCGCCGCGACCAGCGGCGACACCAGGTGGGTCCGCCCGCCCTTGCCCTGCCTGCCCTCGAAGTTGCGGTTCGATGTGGACGCGCTGCGCTCGCCGGGGGCGAGCTGGTCGGGGTTCATGCCAAGGCACATGGAGCAGCCCGCCTGCCGCCACTCGGCGCCCGCGGCGAGGAACACCTCGTCGAGGCCCTCGGCCTCGGCCTGCGCCCGCACCCGCATCGACCCCGGTACGACGAGCATCCGCACCCCGTCGGCGACCCGGTGCCCGCGCAGCACGTCGGCGGCGGCCCGCAAGTCCTCGATCCGGCCGTTGGTGCAGGAACCGAGGAAGACCGTGTCGACGCTGATCTCGCGCAGCGGGGTGCCCGGGGTGAGGTCCATGTACGACAGGGCCTTCTCGGCGGCGACCCGCTCGTTCTCGTCCGCGATGCGCTCCGGGTCAGGCACCGACGCCGAGAGCGGCAGCCCCTGGCCCGGGTTGGTGCCCCAGGTGACGAACGGGGTCAGCTCGTCGGCGTCGATGACCACCTCGGCGTCGAACTCGGCGCCGTCGTCGGTGCGCAGCTCCCGCCACGACGCCACGGCCCGGTCCCACTGCTCGCCGCTCGGGGCGTGCGGGCGACCCTTGAGGTAGGCGAAGGTGGTCTCGTCGGGGGCGATCATCCCGGCCCGCGCGCCCGCCTCGATGGACATGTTGCACACGGTCATCCGGGCTTCCACCGACAGCTTCTCGATGGCCGGGCCGCGGTACTCCAGGACATAACCCTGCCCGCCGCCGGTGCCGATCCTGGCGATCACGGCGAGGATGACGTCCTTCGCGGTGACCCCGGGGCGCAGCGCGCCGGTGACGGTGACCGCCATGGTCTTGAAGGGCCGCAACGGCAGCGTCTGGGTGGCGAGCACGTGCTCGACCTCCGAGGTGCCGATCCCGAACGCCAGCGCGCCGAACGCGCCGTGGGTGGAGGTGTGGCTGTCGCCGCACACCACCGTGGTGCCGGGCTGGGTCAGGCCGAGCTGCGGGCCGACGACGTGCACGATGCCCTGCTCCCGGTCGCCCATCGGGTGCAGCCGGACGCCGAACTCCGCGCAGTTGCGGCGCAACGTCTCCACCTGGGTGCGCGACACCGGGTCAGCGATCGGGAGATCGATCCCGACGGTCGGGACGTTGTGGTCCTCGGTCGCTATGGTCAGGTCGGGCCTGCGCACCGGCCTGCCCGCGAGCCGGAGCCCGTCGAAGGCCTGCGGACTGGTCACCTCGTGCACGAGGTGCAGGTCGATGTAGAGCAGGTCGGGCTCGGCTCCGGTGCCCTTGCGCACCACGTGCCGGTCCCACACCTTCTCGGCGAGTGTTTTGGCCATGGCCAATCACCATCTGCTTCCCACGGACTGGACTTCCCACATAACGGGAAAGTAGTATCGAGACGTGGGACAGCATAGCGGCATCGGAGTTCTGGACAAGGCAATGGCCGTACTGCAGGCGGTTTCGAAGGAACCCTGTGGTCTGGCGGAGCTGTGCACGAAGACGGGCCTGCCCCGGGCGACGGCACACCGGCTCGCGGTCGGCCTGGAAGTGCATCGCCTGCTGCGCAGGGGAAGCGACGGGCGCTGGCGGCCGGGCGCGGCACTGGCCGAACTGGCGGGCGGGGCGACGGACCCGCTGCTGGACGCGGCGACGGCGGTGCTGCCGCGGCTGCGCGACCGGACCGGGGAAAGCGTTCAGTTGTACCGGCGTGATGGTCTACACCGGATCTGCGTGTGCTCGGCGGAACCGCCGAGTGGGCTGCGCGACACAGTGCCGGTGGGGGCTCGACTGCCGATGACGGCGGGGTCGGGGGCGAAGGTGCTGGCGGCGTGGGCTGATCCGGCGACGCAGCGGAGTCTGCTCGCCGACGCCGTCTTCGGAGAACGCGCCCTCCTGGAAGTCCGCCGCCGCGGCTGGGCCCAAAGCGTTGCCGAACGCGAACCCGGCGTCGCCAGCGTGTCAGCCCCCGTGCGAGACGCGTCCGGGACCGTTGTAGCGGCCGTGTCGGTGTCGGGGCCGATTGATCGGATGGGGCGGCGGCCGGGGGCTCGGTGGGCGGCCGATCTGTTGGCTGCTGCTGATGCGTTGCAGAACCGGTTGTGAGGTGACTGCTTGTCGCCTGGCGGCGACGCCGCTGGATTGCGCCAGATGAGTGCGGGGTGCCCGGTGGGGTGGAGTTGTTTTGTTTGGGGCCCCTACGGGGACCGCGGGTAAGGCTAAAAGGCGGGGCCACTGGAAAGACGTGGCCTTACCCGCCGGTGAGCTTGCGGTCCCCGTCCCCCCAAACAAAACAACTCCACCCCACCGGGCAGTTGGGATCGGCAGCCTACGAGGTGCGCGGTGCCGGAGTGCGGCGCAGGAGTGGTGTGGTGTGGTGCTATGGCGCTTCACCACAGCCGGTTTGTGTGGCGAAGCTCCACACAACGCGACCTATGGCACCGTGCGCAACCACGGCACCGTGGGGGTCTGGGGGGTCGCCCCCCAGTGCAACGCGAAAGAGGCCCGCGCAGACGCAAAGCGTCAAGCAGACCTCTGTCACTCTGTAGCCCCGACGGGATTCGAACCCGCGCTACCGCCTTGAGAGGGCGGCGTCCTAGGCCGCTAGACGACGGGGCCAGGAACTTTCGTTATTCTGTTTGGTTTTCTTGCTGAGAGACTCTAGCAGGCTGCTTTTTTGTCTCTCTGGCTGGGGTACCAGGACTCGAACCTAGACTAACTGAACCAGAATCAGTCGTGCTGCCAATTACACCATACCCCACTGGCACGACCGGTTGGCTCGGGCCGGTTGTGAGCCGGTCGGGGCTGTCCTGCGTGCCGGAGAAGATGTTAGACCACGGCGAGCTGATCGAGAAATCGACCCCTACCGGCGTGGGGAGGGGAGCCCGGAGGTGCTGGTCACGGTGGGTGTGCGGTATTCGGTGACGAGCAGGGCGGGGAGGTCGTCGAGGGTGTCGATGACGGGGATGTCGGCGGGGTCGGGTTCACCGGTGTGGGTGCGGTCGAGCCAGATGCCGTGCAGGCCCGCGGCGCGGGCGCCCGCGGCGTCGAGGTCGAGGCGGTCGCCGATGTGGGCGGTGTGGTCGGGGGGGACGCCGAGGTGGGCGCAGGCGGTGTGGAAGATGACCGGGTCGGGTTTGGCGGCGCCGAGTTGGCCCGCGCTGATCACGGTGTCGAAGAAGCGGTCGACGCCGAGGGTGGCGAGGCGGGCGCGTTGGTGGGGGCTTGAGGCGTTGGTCACAGCGGCCAGCCGCAGGCCCGCGGCGCGGAGCCAGTCGAGGCAGGGGAGCACGTCGGGGAACAGGCGCCAGGCGCGGTTCATCTGGGCGAGGCGGCGGTCTTCGAGGGCGGCGACGGCGGCGTCGTCGAGGTGGGTGCCGAGGTGGGCGAGGAACGCCTTGGTGCGGGCGTGCCGCATGGTGTCGTAGTCGAGTACGCCCGCGACGACCATGGCGCTGTGTTGTTCGGTGACGCGTTGCCAGTCCGGCCAGAGGTCGTCGCGGCCGGTGAGGTGGGTGAGGGCGGTGCGGGCGGAGCCGGTGAAGTCGATGAGGGTGTCGTCGATGTCGAGGCAGATGGCGTCGACGGCGGGGGGTCGGTGCGGGTGCTGCGCGCGGCCCGGGGTGGCTGATGTGGACGGTGCGGGCACGAGCGCTGAAGTCATCCAGCGAGGCTAGATCCGGGAGCGGGGTCGGCGATTCGTCTGCCCAGGTGATGTTTCGGGTTCTGACACGGTCAAGCCGGAAGTCGCCGCACGGGGCCAAAACCTAGGTCTATCGCGGGTTTCGCGTGACGCGTTACGGCAGGCCGCGCCGTCGATCGGGTGAGAGGGCGGTCACGCTGGATCACCACCGCGGCGGGGACACTGTACGGCCGACGACGGGGGGTGACCAGGGGCGAACGCCTTGTGCCGCCTGGGGTTCCGGCCGGGCGTGTTGGCCGTCAACCCCTCACCCGCGCGGAAAAGGAAGCACTTACCGGACCCGTGTTTGTGTCCTAAGTGGCCGGTTCGTCGGCGCACGTGACCCTCTTGGCCGTCGAACCACCCGGCGCCCGACTAATCCGATGTGGACGGTGGGGTACCCCTACCCGGCCCGCCGGGCACCCGTGCCCCGATCGGCGCAACGCGGCTTGACCGGGTGCGCGGGCGGGTGCATCCTGAGCTTATTCAACTGGTGTTGAAATCGGGGAGGGATCATGGACAGCACAGCCGCAGACCGGACGTCGGTGTGCGTGGTCGGGGGCGGACCGGCCGGGATGTTCCTCGGCCTCATGCTGGCCAGGGCCGGGATCGCGGTGACGGTGCTGGAGAAGCACCGGGACTTCCTGCGCGACTTCCGCGGCGACACGGTGCACCCGCCGACGATGGACCTGCTCGACGACCTCGGCCTCGGTCCGGCGTTCCGGGCGTTGCCGCAGCGGCGGATCGAGCAGGTGCAGGCGCCGTTCAGCGGCGGGTCGCTGCGGGTGGCGGACCTGCGGGCGCTGCCGGGGCCGAACAACTTCGTGGCGATGGTGCCGCAGTGGGACCTGCTCGACCTGCTCGCTCGGGCGGGCGACCGGGAACCCGCGTTCACGCTCAGGATGAGCACCGAGGCGGTCGGGCTGCGCTGGTCGGGCCACCAGGTCACCGGCGTCGACTACCGCACCGAAGACGGCGGGACCGGAGCCATCGAGGCGGATCTGGTGGTGGCCTGCGACGGGCGCGGGTCGGTGCTGCGCGCCGCCGCGCACCTGCAGCCCAGGTCGTACCCGACGCCGATGGACGTGTGGTGGTACCGGGTGCCCCGGCACGACAGCGATCCGAGCGGGATCACCGCGCTGATCAGCCGCAGGCGGGCCGCGGTCCTCATCGACCGGGGCGACTACTGGCAGGTCGCCACGTTGATCAGCAAGGGCTCCGACCCGGCTGCGCGGCGCGAACCGGTGGGCGGGCTGCTGCGCGACCTGGCCACCTCCGGCCCGTGGCTGGCCGACCGGACCGACGCGTTGTCCTCGTGGGACGAGGTGAAGACGCTGGACGTGAAGCTGGACCGGTTGCCGCGCTGGCACGTCGACGGGCTGCTCTGCCTCGGCGACGCGGCGCACGCCATGTCGCCGGTCGGCGGGGTCGGGATCAACCTGGCGGTGCAGGACGCGGTGGCGGCGGCGCGGCTGCTGGCGGGTCCGTTGCGCGCCGGTCGGGTGTCCACACAGGACCTGGCGCGGGTGCGCAGGCGGCGGTGGCTGCCGACGGTGGTGGTCCAGGGGGTGCAGCGGGTGTTGCACGCGAAGGGCCTGCGACCCGCGTTGGAGGGTCGGGTGGACCTGACCGGGTCGACGCGGCCGCCGCTGCCGATGCGGATCCTGACCCGCACGCCGCTGCTGCGCAGGCTCCCGGCGCAGGTGGTCGGGCGCGGCGTGGTGACCGAGCCGACCCCGGACTTCGCCCGCCGCGCACCGGAACCGATCGGGTGAACGCCGGGAAACCCCGACACCACTGACGAATCCGGTCGAGAAACCACCCGTCCGGGTGACCACGGCGGTGCCGCGGCCCCCGGGTGGGGTTCAGCGGGCGGCGACGGTGTTGGTGAGGGTGCCGAGGCCCTCGATGGTCACCGACACGGTCTGCCCGGCGGTGATCGGGCCGACGCCCGCGGGGGTGCCGGTGAGGATGACGTCGCCGGGCAGCAGCGTCATCACCCGGGACACCCACTCGACGAGCCGGGGGATGTCGTGGATCAGCAGCGAGGTCCGCGAGTCCTGCTTGACCTCGCCGTCGACGGCGGTGCGCAGCGCCAGGTCGGCCGCGGTGGCCAGGTCGACGCCGGTGGTGATCCACGGGCCGAGCGGGCAGAACGTGTCGTGCCCCTTCGCCCTGGTCCACTGGCCGTCGGCCTGCTGCTGGTCGCGGGCGGTGACGTCGTTGGCGATGGTGTAGCCGAGGATGACGCTGCCTGCCTTGGCGGCGGGCACGTCCCGGCACGGCGTGCCGATGACCACCGCCAACTCGCCCTCGTAGTCCACCCGGGACGAGTCGGCGGGCAGCCGCACCGCCGCGCCCGGCCCGATGACCGAGGTGGACGGCTTCATGAAGATGACCGGGTTGGCCGGGGCCTCGCCGCCCATCTCGCGGGCGTGGTCGGCGTAGTTCTTGCCGACGCAGAGCACCTTGCTGGGCAGGATCGGGGCGAGCAGCCTCGTGTCGGCCAGCGGCCAGCGCCTGCCGGTGTACGTCGGCGTGCCGAACGGGTGCTCGGCGACCTCGGCGGCGACCTCGGCGCCATCGTCACCCTCGATGGTGACGAAGGCGACGCCTTCTGGGTGGGCAATTCGAGCGATACGCACGGTGCCCACCCTAAAGCGGCCCCCCGGGCCGGGTTCAGCCGGAGTGGGCGACGGCGCCGATCGCGCCTGCCCGCATCGCCTTGTGCGCCAGCGCGTCGCACAGGGCGAGCCAGCTCGCCTCGACGATGTTGCCGTGCACGCCGACCGTGGTCCACTCCCGTTCCCGGTCGGTGGATTGGACCAGCACCCTGGTGACCGCGTCGGTGCCGTGGTCGCCGCCGCGGGCGCCCGCGGTGAGGATGCGGACCTTGTAGTCGGTGAGCTCCACCCCGTCCAGCCACGGCAGGTGCGGGGACAGCGCCTTGCGCAGCGCGGCGTCGAGTGCGTGCACCGGACCGTTGCCCTCGGCGGTCGCGATGACCCGCTGCCCGTCGACCCGCACCTTCACCGTGGCCTCGGAGACGACCGAGCCGTCCCGGTCGTGGTCCAGGATCACCCGGTAGGACTCCAGCTCGAACGGGGACACCGGGTCGGACTGGGTCGGGTCCACCCCGGCGATCTCGGTGCGCAGCAGCAGCTCGAACGAGGCGTCCGCCGCCTCGAAGGACCAGCCGCGCGCCTCGAGGTCCTTGACCTTGCGCAGCGCGTTGGTGACGGCCTCAGGCCTGCCTGCCAGGTCAACCCCGAGCTCGTGTCCCTTGAGCTCGAGGCTGGCCCGGCCTGCCATCTCGGTGACCAGGACCCGCATGTCGTTGCCGACGATGGCCGGATCGATGTGGTTGTAGAGCTCCGGATCCACCTTGATCGCGCTCGCGTGCAGGCCCGCCTTGTGGGCGAAGGCCGACGACCCGACATAGGCCTGGTGGGTGTCGGGTGCGATGTTGGCGATCTCGGCGAGGGCATGGGAGACCCGGGTCAGCTCGGCGAACGCGCCGGTGGGCAACGCCTCGATGCCGAGCTTGGTCACGAGATTGCCGGTCACGGCGAACAGGTCGGCGTTGCCCGCCCGCTCCCCGTAACCGTTCGCGGTGCACTGGACGTGGCTCGCGCCAGCCTGTACCGCCGCGACGCTGTTGGCCACCGCGCAGGACGTGTCGTCCTGGCAGTGGATGCCCACCCGGAACCCGGTGCGGGCGATGACCTCGCGGACGGTGTCCGCCAGGCCCAAGGGCAACTGGCCCCCGTTGGTGTCGCACAGCACGGCCACGTCCGCGCCCGACTCGACGGCCGCGGCGAGGACGCGCAGCGAGCAGTCCGGGTCGAAGGCGTAGCCGTCGAAGAAGTGCTCGGCGTCGAGGAACACCCGACGCCCCTCCCCCACCAGGAACGACACCGTGTCGCGGACCATCTCGACTGCCTCGGCCACATCGGTGCGCAACGCGCGTTCGATGTGCCTGCGGTCGGACTTGGCGACCAGGGTCACCACCGGCGCCTGGGACTCCAGCAGCGCGCGGACCTGCGGGTCCTGCGCCGCCGTGGTTCCCGCGCGGCGGGTGGAGCCGAACGCGACGAGGGCGGCGTGCCGCAGTTCCAGCTCACCGGCCGCGGCGCGGGCGAAGAACTCGGTGTCCTTGGGCAGCGCGCCCGGCCAACCGCCTTCGATGAACCCGACGCCGAGCCCGTCCAGCAACCGCGCCACGGCCAGCTTGTCGGTCACCGAGTAGGAGATGCCCTCCCGCTGGGCGCCGTCGCGCAGGGTCGTGTCGTAGAGGTGGAACGCGTCACCGAGTGGCGTGTCGGCGGGGGTCGTGCGGGTCACGGAGTCGCTCCTTGGGGTTTGTACCGCAAACAAAAAGACCCCCCGCTGAATGCGAGAGGTCTGCGCGCCGGGCTCGACGAGGAGCTACCCGGCGCGCTGCTCAATAATGATCACGACGAAGTCGGACACATCCCGATCCTGGCACAGTGGACTCTCCGCCGTCCACTGCACGGACGGGTGCTCCCAGCGGCTGGGAGACGTTAGTGGTCGCAAACGCCGATGGCCGCCCCGGGGAATTCCGGGGCGGCCATCGGCGAAGAGAGCGCGCTAGGCGGACTTGACGTTGGAGGACACCAGGGCGGCCAACCGGTCGCCGATGGCGAAGGTGCCGCCGGGTGAACCGTGGTCGCGGGTGGCCAGGTCGAAGGCCACCGACGCCTCGATCCGCCGGGCCGCCTCCACCTGGCCGAGGTGGTCGAGCAGCAGCGCCACCGACAGCACGGCCGCCGTCGGGTCCGCCACGCCCTGCCCGGCGATGTCCGGGGCGCTGCCGTGCACCGGCTCGAACATGCTCGGGTTGCGCCGGGTGATGTCCAGGTTGCCGCTGGCCGCGAGGCCGATGCCACCGGTCACCGCCGCCGCCAGGTCGGTGAGGATGTCGCCGAACAGGTTGTCGGTGACGATCACGTCGAACCGGGTCGGGTCGGTCACCATGTGGATGGTGGTGGCGTCCACGTGCTGGTAGGCCACCGTCACGTCCGGGTGCTGCAGCGACACCTCCTCGACCACGCGCGACCACAGCGAACCGGCGTGGGTGAGGACGTTGGTCTTGTGCACCAGGGTCAGGTGCTTGCGCGGCCTGGCCGAGGCGCGGGTGAACGCGTCGCGCACCACCCGCTCCACACCGAACGAGGTGTTGACGCTGACCTCGGTCGCGATCTCGTGCGGAGTGTCCTTTCGCAACAGTCCGCCGTTGCCTGCGTAGAGGCCCTCGGTGCCCTCCCGGACCACGATCATGTCGATCTCGCCCGGGTCCGCGATCGGGCTCTTGACCCCGGGGTAGAGCCGCGCCGGGCGCAGGTTCACGTGGTGGTCGAGCTCGAAGCGCAGCCGCAGCAGCAGCCCGCGCTCCAGGATGCCGCTGGGCACCGACGGGTCGCCGACCGCGCCGAGCAGGATCGCGTCGTGCTCGCGCAACTCGGCGAGCACGGATTCCGGCAGGAGCTCCCCCGTCGCGTGCCACCGCGCCGCGCCGAGGTCGTATCGGGTGATCTCCGCGGTCGGAACGACCTCACCGAGCACCTTCAGTGCCTCGGCGATCACTTCCGGCCCGATCCCGTCACCTGGGATCACCGCGAGCCGCATGCACACACCTCCCGGGTATCGGCCCGAACTGGTCAGGGCCTGGTAGTCGAGGGAAGGCTACCGGGAAGTCGTCCGGTCGCCGCATCTCGCCACCCCTCTGGGTGGCGATTCCTGGTCGGAACGGCCCTCCGGTGACACGAACGGTGCCCGGATCGGTTGTCGACCAACCGATCCGGGCACCGTGCGAGCCTGCTCACGCTTCCCAACCCGTGGACGACGCCCCCGGGCGACGGCGCGTCGCGGGTCCGGGTCAGCCGAAGGTGACCGACCGGACGATGGTGGCGCCGATCGAGGCGCCGATGGACTCCAAAACCGACTGGTCGACCGGGCGGTCCACCCGCAGCAGCATCACCGCGTCACCGCCGGAGGTCTGGCTGATCTGCGCGGCGTCGATGTTCACCCCGGCCTCGCCGAGCAGGGTGCCCACGGTGCCCATCACGCCGGGGCGCTCCGGGTACTCCAGCAGCACCACGTTGCCCTCGGCGCGCAGGTCGAAGGACCGGCCGTGCACCTCGACCAGCTTCTCCACCTGGCCGAGCCCGGAGAGGGTGCCGCTGACCGTCACGACCGCGCCGTCCGGGTAGACCGCGCGCAGGGTGACCACGCTGCGGTGGTTGAGGCTCTCGCTCTCCTTGGCGACCTCGACCGTGACCCCCAGCGTCTCGGCCAGCCGCGGCGCGTTCACGAAGGTGACCTGGTCCTCGACGATGTCGGCGAACACGCCGCGCAGCGCCGCCAGCGGCAGGATCGAGACGTCCTCAGTGGACAGTTCGCCGCGGACGAGCACGGTGATCGAGGTGGGCGCCTTGCCGCCGAGCGCGGAGAGCACCAGGCCCAGCTTGTGCACCAGCGGCAGGTACGGGCGGACCTCCTCGCCGACCGCGCCACCGGCCACGTTCACCGCGTCCGGCACGAAGTCGCCCGCCAGGGCCAGCCGCACCGAGCGCGCCACGTCGGTGCCCGCCCGGTCCTGCGCCTCCTCGGTCGAGGCGCCCAGGTGCGGGGTGACCACGATGCCCGGCACGCCGAACAGCACGCTGTCGGTGGTCGGCTCCTTGCTGTAGACGTCCACACCGGCGCCGCCGACCTGACCGGAGCGCACCGCGTCGACCAGCGCGTCCTCGTCGATCAGGCCACCGCGGGCGGCGTTGACGATCAGCACGCCCTTCTTGGTCTTGGCCAGCGCCTCGGCGTTGATCAGGCCCTTGGTCTCGGGGGTCTTGGGCAGGTGCACCGAGATCACGTCGGCGCGGGCGAGCAGCTCGTCCAGCTCGACCAGCTCGATGCCCAACTGGGCGGCGCGCGCGACCGAGGCGTACGGGTCGTAGGCGATCAGGGTCGTGCCGAACGCGGCCAACCGCTGGGCGAACAACTGACCGATCTTGCCGAGACCGACCACACCGACCGTCTTGCCCCACAGCTCCACACCGGAGAACGAGCTGCGCTTCCACTGCCCCTCTTGCAGCGTCTGGTGCGCGGCCGGGATCTGCCGGGCGGTGGCCAGCAGCAGCGCGACCGCGTGCTCCGCCGCCGACACGATGTTCGACGTCGGCGCGTTCACCACCAGCACACCGCGGTCGGTCGCGGCGGGCACGTCGACGTTGTCCAGACCAACACCCGCTCGGGCGACCACCTTCAGCGTCTCGGTGGCCTTGAGCACCTCCGCGTCGACCTGGGTGGCGGAGCGCACCAGCAGCGCGTCCGCCTCGGCGACCGCGGCCAGCAACGCGGGCCGGTCGGTGCCGTCGACGTGGCGGATGTCCACCGCGTCACCGAACACCTCCAGCACGGACGGCGCGAGCTTCTCGGCGATGAGGACGACGGGGCGGCTCGAAGTGGTCACGCTGCGACTCCTGGGCTGAAAGAGCTTTGAGGGACGCGGTTACGACGCTGTAACCCGAGACCCTGAGCATAGGCCGGTCGCTGAACCGTTCAACCGCTGGGTGAGCCAGGTGACACGTTCCGATTAACCGCCGATCACCGGCGGCGCGGTGAGATCGCCGTTGCCGAACATCTCATCCGGATCGCCCTCCACCAGGTAGGCGGGCCGCTTCCGCGCGGAGTCCTTCGTGGTGGGCGGCTCGTCCGGTTCGGTGGCACGCGGCGGGAGCGGCGTGGTGCCCGTTGTGTACACACCGGAACCAGCCGGACCGAAACCCGCACCGGGGAAAGGCGCCGGGTGCGGAATGAGCGGTGGCGAAACAACGGAAAACGGGGGCGTTTGCTGGAGATTCGCGCGCGGCGGGGAGGGAATCTGAGGAATCGACGGCGGCAGCGGGGGGAATCCGGCGCCGGGCGCGGCACGGACGGGTTGGACCGGGGGGACCGGCGATTGACCCGATGGTGCGGGGCGGCCGGTGTTGGCGGGGGGTTGCCTGCCGGGCGGGTGGGCGCCCGTCCGACTGGGGGCGTCGGTTAACGCACCAGGGCGCGGGGGCGACGGCGGCCGATCCGCGGGAACCGGCCCGGGGCCGGACGGCGCCGGAACCGGGGCATGGCGGCCGGCGTGTGCCTGCGGCGGGACCGGCCGATGCGAACCGGTGCCGGAGGCCGCGTTCGGAGCAGGCGGCGAGACCGGGTGATGTGAACCGGTGCCAGGGCCAGCGCTCGGAGCAGGCGGCGGGACCGGGCGGTGCGAACCGGTGCCGACGGCCGCGTTCGGAGCAGGTAACGGCACCGGCCAATGCGAACCAGTGTCGGGGCCTGGGTTCGGAGCGGGCGGCCGGACCGGGCTGTTGAAGCTGCTTTGGGGCCTTTCGGCGAGTCCCGGCGGCGAGACCGGGTGGCGGAAACCGGTGTCATGGCCCGGGTTCGGTGGCGGGTGCGGCGAACCGGCGGCGGGGTTCGGGTGCGGTCTGGGGGGCGCTCCCGGGGGTACCGGCGTTCCCGGGGGCGGGGTGGCGCGGTGGGGTGGGGGCTGGATGGCCTCGGTGCGGGTGGTGTCGGGGGTGAGCGCCTCCGGGGGGATCCAGACGGCCGGATTGGCCGGGATGGCGAGGTCGCCCGAGAGTGAGGACCGCTCGGGTTGGGCGCCCTCCGCTGGGGTCACCACGGTTCGTCGAACTCGCCCGCCTTGGCGCCCTCGACGAAGGCGTCCCACTCCGATTCGGTGAACACGAGGACCGTGTCGTCGGGGCTGGTGTAGCGGGAGTTGCGCATGGCGATGTAGGTCTTGCCGTCGGTGTGCGGGACGAAGGCGATCTCGACGTACTCGCCGTCCGGGTCGGCGTCGGGTTCGGCGGCGCGCTGCCACTCCGCCTTGGAGAGGTCGAGGTTGCCGCGGACCTCGGCCTTGTCGTCGTAGATCGGTGCGCTCTCCATGGGGACTCCTCGCTGGGCCGGGGGCGGGTGCTGCGGGCACCAGGTATACCGCAGGGCATCGCACGCACCGTGTCGCGGGCGTCCCGTACCGGTCGCGGTGAGTAACGTTACCGCCGTGACCTCGTACTTCCAGCGCTACCTGCGTGGCGAGCGGGTGGCGGTGTGGGCTGAGCTGCGCGCGCTGGGCCCGGTCCCGGACGACCTGGCCGAGGACGTGGCCGCGGTGGCGGACGAGACGATGATCCGGGTGGCGCAACAGGTGGCGCGGATCGCGGCGGCGTTGCCCGAGCTCGATTGGGTGTCCGCGACCAGGGTGACACCGCACGACCCGCCGCACGAGGGCGAGCTCGAACTGGTCGACACGCTGGTGGAGAAGGTCGGCGGGCTGCCGTTCGCGCTGGAGGCGTGCCTGCGCCGGGTCGGCCAGGTGTCGTTCACCGGTGACTGCGAGGCGCTTTTCCTGAGCTACCACCGGGAACCGGTGCCCCGGGGGCAACCACCCGGCCCCGAGTACCCCGACCCGCTGTGCCTGGGCAACGCCTACGCGCTGAAGAACGACTGGGACGAGTACGGCGGCGTGCCGGGCTTCTACTTCGAGCTGGCGCCGGACGAACGGCTGAAGGCGAACGTCGACGGCGGCACCCACGACATCGAGTTGCCGTCGTCGGTGGCGGACCCGGTGGTGCGCGGGGTGGCGGGCAGCCCCGAGATCACCCTGGTGGAGTACCTGCGCCACTCCATCCGCTGGGGTGGTTTCCCGGGTTACTCGCACGCCCCCGAACTCGCCCCCGCGGTGCTGATCACATTGCAGGACGAACCGGACTTCTGAGGCGGGGAGGGGACCGGTGCGCGGTCCCCTCCCACACCGAAATCAGGCCGTCTCGGTGATCGGGCGGTCGACCCAGGACATCAGGCCGCGCAGCTTCGCGCCGGTCTCCTCGATCGGGTGCTTGGCGCCCTCCTCCTGGAGGCGGTGGTAGTTGGCGCGGCCGCTCTCGTCCTCGGCCACCCACTCGCGGGCGAAGGTGCCGTCCTGGATCTCGCCCAGGATCTTCTTCATCTCGGCCTTCACCGCGGGGGTGATGACGCGCGGGCCGCGGGTGAGGTCGCCGTACTCGGCCGTGTCGGACACCGAGTAGCGCTGGCGGGCGATGCCGCCCTCGTACATCAGGTCGACGATGAGCTTGAGCTCGTGCAGCACCTCGAAGTAGGCGATCTCCGGGGCGTAACCGGCCTCGGTGAGCACCTCGAACCCGGTCTGCACCAGCGCCGACGCGCCGCCGCAGAGCACGGCCTGCTCGCCGAACAGGTCGGTCTCGGTCTCCTCGGTGAAGGTGGTCTTGATGACCCCGGCGCGGGCGCCGCCGATGGCCGCCGCGTAAGACAGGGCGAGCGCCTGCGCGCCGCCGGTGGCGTCCTGGTGCACGGCGATCAGGGCGGGAACGCCCTTGCCGTCGACGAACTGGCGGCGCACCAGGTGACCGGGGCCCTTGGGGGCGACCATGGCCACGTCGACGTTGGCCGGGGGCTTGATCAGGTCGTAGCGGATGTTGAAGCCGTGACCGAAGAAGATCGCGTCGCCGTCCTTCAGGTTCGGCTCGATGTCCTCGGCGTAGATGAACCGCTGCTTGGTGTCCGGCGCGAGGATCATGATGAGGTCGGCCTCCTTGGCCGCCTCGGCGCTGGTGAGCACCCGCAGGCCCTGCTCCTCGGCCTTGGCGCGGGACTTGGAGCCCTCGGGCAGTCCGATCCGGACGTCCACACCGGAGTCGCGCAGGCTCAGCGCGTGCGCGTGGCCCTGGCTGCCGTAGCCGATCACGGCCACCTTGCGGCCCTGGATGATGCCGAGGTCGGCGTCGGCGTCGTAGAAGATCTCGACAGACATGGGGTGGGAACTACCTTTCTGGCGTTGTACTAAGGACTATCGAACAGCGGTGGCGGTGATGGACCTCGGGCCTCGGCCGATGGCGACCATGCCCGACTGGACCATCTCGCGCACGCCGTAGGGCTCCAGCATGCGCAGCAGGGCCTCGATCTTGTCGGCGGTGCCGGTGGCCTCGATGGTCAGCGCCTCCGGGGAGACGTCGACCACCTTGGCCCGGAACAACTGCACGGTCTCGAGCACCTGGCTGCGCACGGTGGCGTCGGCGCGGACCTTGACCAGCAGCAGTTCCCGGCGCACCGCGGCCGTCGACTCCAGCTCCACGATCTTGATGACGTTGACCAGCTTGTTGAGCTGCTTGGTGACCTGCTCCAGCGGCAGGTCCTCCACGGCGACGACGATGGTCATCCTGGACACGTCCGGGTGCTCGGTCGGGCCGACGGCCAGCGAGTCGATGTTGAACCCGCGCCGGGAGAACAGCCCGGCGACCCTGGCCAGCACGCCCGGCTTGTTCTCCACCAGGACGCTGAGGGTGTGTTTGGTCATCTCGGTCAGTCCTCGTCGAACAGCGGGCGGATGCCGCGGGCGGCCATGATCTCGTCGTTCCCGGTGCCCGCGGCGACCATCGGCCACACCTGGGCGTCCTTGCCGACCACGAAGTCGATCACGACCGGGCGGTCGTTGATGGCCATCGCCCGGTGGATCACCGAGTCGACCTCCTCCTTGGTCTCGCAGCGCAGGCCAGCACAGCCCAGCGCCTCGGCGAGCAGGGTGAAGTCCGGGATGCGGTGCTTGTGCGTGCCGAGGTCGGTCTGCGAGTAGCGCCCGCTGTAGAACAGGTTCTGCCACTGGCGGACCATGCCCAGGTTGCCGTTGTTGATGACCGCGACCTTGATCGGGGCGCCCTCGATGGCGCAGGTCGCCAGTTCCTGGTTGGTCATCTGGAAGCAGCCGTCGCCGTCGATCGCCCAGACGACCGTGTCCGGCCTGCCGAACTTGGCGCCCATCGCGGCGGGCACCGCGTAGCCCATGGTGCCCAGGCCGCCGGAGTTGAGCCAGGTGCGCGGGTGCTCGTAGCGGACGTGCTGCGCGGCCCACATCTGGTGCTGGCCGACCCCGGCCGTGTAGATGGCCTCGGGACCGGCGATGCGGCCGATCCGCTCGATGACGTACTGCGGGGACAGGGTTCCGTCGGCGGGCCACTCGTAGCCCAGTGGGAAGGTGTCCCGCCAGCCGCCGAGGGTCTCCCACCACGGCGCCAGGTCGGTGTGGCCGTTGGCGCGCTCGGCCTTCACCGCGGCCAACAGCTCGACCAGGATCTCCTTGCAGTCGCCCACGATCGGCACGTCCGCGCGGCGGTTCTTGGAGATCTCGGCGGGGTCGATGTCGGCGTGCACGATCGAGGCGTCCGGGGCGAAGCTCTCCAGCACGCCGGTGACCCGGTCGTCGAACCGGGCGCCCAGCGCCACCAGCAGGTCGGCCCGCTGCATGGCGCCGACCGCGGGGACGGTGCCGTGCATGCCCGGCATGCCCAGGTGCAGTTTGTGCGAGTCGGGGAACGCGCCGCGGGCCATCAGCGTGGTCACCACCGGGATGCCGGTCAGCTCGGCCAGCTCCAGCAGCTCCGGCGCCGCGTCCGCCTTGATCACGCCGCCGCCGACGTAGAGCACCGGGCGCTTGGCCGCGCACATCAGCCGGGCCGCCTCGCGCACCTGCTTGCCGTGCGGGCGGGTGGTCGGCCGGTACCCGGGCAGCCGCAGCTCCGGCGGCCAACTGAACGAGGTGGTCTCCTGCAGCACGTCCTTGGGGATGTCGACCAGGACCGGGCCGGGGCGGCCGGTGGCGGCCAGGTGGAACGCCTCGGCGATGGTGCGCGGGATCTCCACCGGGTCGGTGACCAGGAAGTTGTGCTTGGTGATCGGCAGCGTGATGCCGCAGATGTCGGCTTCCTGGAAGGCGTCGGTGCCGATCAGGCCGCGGGTCTGCTGGCCGGTGATCGCCACGATCGGCACCGAGTCCATGTTCGCGTCGGCCAGCGCGGTGACCAGGTTCGTCGCGCCCGGCCCCGAGGTGGCCATGCACACGCCGACCCGGCCGGTGGCCTGCGCGTAGCCGGTGGCCGCGTGCCCGGCGCCCTGCTCGTGCCGGACCAGCACGTGGCGCAGCTTCGTCGAGTCCAGCAGCGGGTCGTATGCGGGCAGGATGGTGCCGCCCGGAATGCCGAAGACGATCTCGACCCCCACCGCCTCAAGCGAGCGCACGAGCGATTGCGCTCCGGTCACCCGGACGGGGGTCCCGGTCGGCGGCGCAGGCTTGGGGCGGGCAGGCTGCGCGGTGGCGGACGCCGTCCCAGGGTTCGCTGCGGCCGGGGTGGGCCGCGATGTTGCGCTGGTCATCGTTCTGCCTCGTGGGTCGAAGGTGATCGCGTGGGGCTCTTGCTGCTCGGGTGCTGCTCGGGCTCGTGCTGCTCGGGTGGGGGGCGATTGTTGGGAAGTCGGACTGTCGGTGGTGCGAATACGGGCCTGGACACGAAAAAACCCCCGTCGACCACGGATGGGTCGATCGAGGGTCGCGCGTTCGATGCGTCAGGAACCTCCGTCAGCGTCGAACGCGCGGCGGAAGTACGAGAATTGATCGGACTGGCACGACGCTGACGCTAGTGCGTTCGGGGTAGAGCGTCAACTCTGCGGGACGGTGCTCCCGAATGGTGGACGCCAATCTGGGACCCGAGGGCCGTCCGCCGCGACCGCGGGTGCACCATCTGAGCACGCACGAAACCATGTCAACCAGCCCCGTGACGTGGCCTGCCAAGCCGGGAACGATGCCGGGTGGGGACGTGGGGGTGGGTGGTGGGAGGAAATGAAACAGTGTCTGAGCAGCCTCTTGTCCCGTCCAGGCTTGTCTTCCGGATTCCGGGGGTCGCGGTCTTGGCCGCGCTCCTGTTCGCGATCTGCGCCACACCGTTCGCGTTCGCCGCGCCGGGGCTGGTCGCGGTCTACGTGATCCCCATCGCGAGCGTGGTGTGGGTGTTACGCGTGCGCACGACCGCGACCACCGACGGTCTGGTGGTGCGCGGCGTGATCGGGTCGCGGTCGCTGCCGTGGACCGGGCTCAAGGGCCTGCGGCTCACCCCGCGCGGCGGAGTCGTCGCGGTGGCCGAGGACGAGACCGCGGTGCCGCTGCCGAACGTCCGGGTCCGCCACCTGCCCGCGTTGTCCCTGGTCAGCGGCGGCCGGTTGACCGACCCGACGGAACTGCCGCGGCCGGAGGACAACGTCGCGCCGGAGGACGAACCCGCGGTGGCGGCAGAGGACGCAGGGCGTCCGGCCGCGACACCGGAGTAACCTGGTCGGCACCGCCTCCCCACTGGTCGACGCCCCACCCCGCGGCGTGACCGGCAGCACCAGACCACCCCCGCGCGCGAGTCGCGCACCGAGATCGACACTTGGAGGAGCCGTGCCCGCGCTGCGCTCCCGCACCACCACCCATGGCCGCAACGCCGCCGGGGCCCGCTCGCTGTGGCGGGCCACCGGAATGACCGACAGCGACTTCGGCAAGCCGATCGTGGCGATCGCCAACTCCTACACCCAGTTCGTGCCCGGCCACGTGCACCTGCGCGACCTCGGCGACATCGTGGCCGACGCGATCCGCGCCGCCGGTGGCGTGCCGCGCGAGTTCCACACCATCGCGGTCGACGACGGCATCGCCATGGGCCACTCCGGGATGCTGTACTCGCTGCCGTCCCGGGAGATCATCGCCGACGCGGTCGAGTACATGGTCAACGCGCACCAGGCGGACGCGCTCGTGTGCATCTCCAACTGCGACAAGATCACCCCGGGGATGCTGAACGCGGCCATGCGGCTCAACGTCCCGGTCGTGTTCGTCTCGGGTGGACCGATGGAGGCGGGCAAGGCGGTCGTCGTCGGCGGGGTCGCGCACCCGGCCAGCGACCTGATCACCACCATCTCCGCCTCGGCCAACAGCGCCGTCGACGAGGCCGCGCTCGGCGAGGTCGAGCGGTCCGCGTGCCCCACCTGCGGCTCGTGCTCGGGCATGTTCACCGCGAACTCGATGAACTGCCTCACCGAGGCGCTCGGGCTCGCGTTGCCCGGCAACGGGTCCACGCTCGCCACGCACGCCGCCCGCCGGGACCTGTTCACCCGCGCGGGAACCACCGTCGTCGAGCTGTGCAAGCGGTGGTACGAGCAGGACGACGAGTCCGCGCTGCCCCGCTCGATCGCCACCCGCGCCGCGTTCGAGAACGCGATGGCGCTGGACATGGCGATGGGCGGGTCGACCAACACGGTGCTGCACATCCTCGCCGCCGCCCAGGAAGGCGAGATCGACTTCACCCTCGCCGACATCGACGCGATCTCGCGGCGGGTCCCCTGCCTGGCCAAGGTGTCGCCGAACTCCGACTACCACATGGAGGACGTGCACCGGGCGGGCGGCATCCCGGCCATCCTGGGCGAACTGTGGCGGGCTGGGCTGCTCAACGAGGAGGTCACCTCGGTGCACTCCCCGTCGCTGGCCCAGTGGCTGTCCGAATGGGACATCCGCGCCGAGTCGCCCGCCGCCGAGGCCGTCGAGCTGTTCCACGCCGCGCCGGGTGGAGTCCGCACCACGCAGGCGTTCTCCACGTCGAACCGGTGGTCCTCACTGGACACCGACGCGGCGGCGGGCTGCATCCGCGACCGCGCGCACGCCCACACCGCCGACGGTGGACTGGCCGTGCTGCACGGGAACCTGGCCGAGGCGGGCGCGGTCATCAAGTCCGCGGGCATCGACGAGGACCTGTTCGTCTTCCAGGGCCCGGCGCGGGTCGTGGAGAGCCAGGAACAGGCCGTGTCGGTGATCCTCGGCAAGCAGATCCAGCCCGGCGACGTCCTGGTCGTCCGCTACGAGGGTCCGGCCGGTGGCCCCGGCATGCAGGAGATGCTGCACCCCACCGCGTTCCTCAAGGGCGCGGGCCTCGGCAAGAAGTGCGCGCTGATCACCGACGGCCGCTTCTCCGGCGGTTCATCGGGGCTGTCCGTCGGCCACGTCTCGCCGGAGGCGGCGGGCGGCGGCACCATCGCGCTGGTCGAGGACGGTGACCAGATCCGCATCGACGTGCACGCCCGGTCGCTGGAGTTGCTGGTCGACGCCGATGTCCTGGCCGAGCGCCGGGCCAAGATGGAGGCGGGCGAGCGACCCTGGCAGCCGAGGGACCGGGTCCGCCCGGTCACCAACGCCCTGCGCGCGTACGCCCGGATGGCCACGGACGCGTCCACCGGCGCCGTCCGCGACCCCAACCGCTGACGCACATGACAAGGGGCCGGGTCAGTCGACCCGGCCCCTTGTCATGTCAGCGGATATCGGTGGGGGTCAGCGCAGGACGACCAGGGTGACCACGCTCGCGGCGGCCGCCAGGATCAGGAAGACGAAGCCGAAAGCCGGTGCCCGGCGGAACCACGGCGTGTGGTTGTCCAGCGACGCGCGGCCCGCGCCGGTGAACAGCAGGGTGAAGGCGGCCGCGGCGTAAATGGCCTGGATCTCGACGCCGCCCGCGAACAGGTTGACGTCCACCCGGATCCAGATGGCGTTGGCCACGATGGCCAGCACCGCACCCGCCGCCGCCGGGGTGAACAGGCCGAGGATGAGCAGGGCGCCCGCGGCGAGCTCGGTGATGCCGGTGACCCAGGACAGGATCGTGGCGTGCTGGAAGCCCAGGGCGGAGAGCACGTGCCCGAAGCCGTCGATCCCGGCGCCCTCGAACAGGCCGAACACCTTCTGCAGGCCGTGGCCGAGGACCAGCGCGCCGAGCACGACGCGGAGCACGAGCAGGCCGAGGTCGGCGCCGACGTGCCAGGTGTGCGGCGCGCGGTCGAGCACCTCCTCCCGGCGGTCCGGGTCGTCGTCGTAAGAGGTGGTGTTGGGGCGGGGGAGCGCCGCGGTGGTGCCGCCGCTGTACGCGTCGGCGCCGCCGGTGGTGGGGGTCGTCGGATAGGTGCTCTCCGACGGCGTGAAATAGCCGCTGTCCGCGTATCCGCCGCTCTGCCTGGGGCGGTCGTCTTCGGTACTCACGCCCGCACAGTAAGCGATCGGTCAACCCCCTGCCGATCAACCTGGTAGATCAACCTAGTAGAGGCCGCGCACCAGGTTGTCCGGCTCGTCGCCGCGGACGAACTGCTCGATCTGGTTCGCGACGACCCGGTACGCACGGTCGTGCACACCCGTGCAACTACCCGCCACATGCGGCGTGAGCAGCAGTCCCGGCGCGGACCACAGCGGGTGTTCGGCAGGCAGCGGCTCCGGGTCGGTGACGTCCAGCGCCGCCCGCAACCGCCGCGAGGTGAGCTCCTTCACCAGGGCGTCGGTGTCGACAACCGGCCCGCGAGCAGCATTTACCAGAACCGCGTTGTCCCGCATCCTGGACAGGAATCCCGCGTCGACCAGGTGGTGGGTGGCGTCGGTCATCGGGACCATCAACACGACGGCGTCGTGGTGTGGCAGCAACTCCGGGAGCTCACCGACCCCGCGCACGCCGTCACGCGCGGCGTTGGCGACCATGGTGACCTCGGCGTCGAACGCGAGCAGCCGCCGCTCCAACTGCCGACCCAGGTCACCGGCCCCGACCACGAGCACCCGCTTGTCCTGCAAGGTCTCCGTCTGGTGGAACGACCACGCCCGGTTCGCGCGGTCCCGGTCGAACTCGCGGATCTCCCGGTAGATCGCCAGCAACGCGGCCATCGCCCACTCCGCCGTGCTGCCGCCGTGCGCGCCGGTGCAGGTCGAGAGCAGGACGTGCTCGGGCAGCTTCCCGATCCACGCCTCGGCGCCCGCGGTGAGCAACTGCACCATCCGCAGCTTCGGCAGGCTCGCCACCAACCGCACCTTGTCGGCGGACAGGAAGGTCGGCACCAGGACCTCGGCCTCCTGGGCCTCCGGCGGCAGGTTGTCCGGGTCGTACCGGACGGCCAGCACGCCGTCGAGGGCCGACAACGCCGCGACCCCGTGCTCGTCGGGGACCAGAACCGTGACAGTCACGGCTCCACCCTACGGGCGGGCCACCGCCGAGGTGGTCGATCATGGCCCCATGCCCGGTGAACTGCCCCTCCGCTCCAGCGCCGTCCCGGTGGTGGTCGACGGCTTCCAGCGCCGGTCGGTCCCGGAGCTGGACGGGCTGACATCGGGCGGGGTGGTCCTCTCCGGCCTCGGCGGCGTCGGCAAGACCCAGACGGCGGCCGAGTACGCGAATCGGCTGTGGTCGGCGGGCGAGGTCGACCTGGTCGGCTGGGTGACCGCGACGAGCCGCACGAGTGTGCTCAGCGGCCTGGCCGAACTCACCGGTAGCCCCACCGGCGACGCCAGCCTGGACGCCCGCCGCTTCCTGGACTGGTGTGGCTCCACGACCCACCGGTGGCTGCTCGTCCTCGACGACGTCACCGACCCGGCCGACCTGGACGGGTTGTGGCCGCACACCGGCACGTCGGGTCGGCTGGTGGTGACCACGCGGCGCAACGAACCATCCCTGCGCAGCGCGGACCGTCGACTGATGCCGCTGGCGGTGTTCACGCCGGACGAATCGACGGCCTACCTGACGGGCGTGCTCGGCGCCGACTCAGGCATCCCCGAACTGGCGGAACTGTTGGGGCACTTGCCATTGGCGCTGAGCCAGGCGGCGGCTTACCTGTCGATGGTGCCCGGCCTGACCTGCCGCGACTACATCGCCACTTGGCAACGAACCCTGGCCTCGCGGTTCCCGGAAAGCTGGGCGGGCCGGACCGTGGCGACAACGTGGTCGATCTCGGTCGACGCCGCCGACGAGTTGCCGCCGATGGGGTTGGCGCGGCCGGTACTGTCGGTGATGTCCTTGTTGGACCCCAACGGGATCCCACTGAGCGTGCTGACCTCGAAACCCATGCTGGACTACCTGTCCTCCGGTGGAGGTGAACCGGTCGACGCCGTGGCCGCCGCCCGCGCACTGGGAAACCTCCAGCGGCTGAACCTGATCAGCGTCGACGCGGACCACATCGCGCGCGTGCACGCCCTGGTGCAGCACGCGACCCGCGACCAGCTCCCGGGAGACGGGCTCGGCCGCCTCGCCAAGGTCGCCGCCAAGGCACTCACCTCCAGTTGGCCCAACGTGGAACGGGACACCGGACTGGTTCTACGGTTGCTCGGCAACACTCATGCCCTCTTCACCGTCGCGCCCGCCGAACTCTGGCGGTCGAACGCGTACCGGGTGTTGTTCCGCGCGGGGCTGAGCCTCAGCCAACTCGGGTTCACCGACACCGCGGTCGAGTACCACACCTCGCTGTACATGATGGCTCACGCCAATCTCGGCGTCGACCACCCGGACTCGCTCGTCGCCCGGCACGAGATCGCCCGCCTGCTCGGCGAGAAGGGCGACCACGGCGCGGCGGTCCAGGCGATGACCGAGTTGCTCGACGACCAACGACGCGTCCTCGGACCAGACCACCCGGCCACGCTGGCCACCCACTACAGCCTGGCCTACTGGCTGGGGATCGATGAGCCGACCACGGCGTTAGTGGAGTTGGAAGCGGTCCTCGACGACCGGGTCCGCGTGCTCGGTCCGGACCACCGGGACACCCTCACCACCCGCCACGAACTGGCCCGCTCACGCGGCCGAGCGGGCGATCCCGCCGCAGCGGTCAGGGATCTCACCGAGGTGCTGGCCGACCGGGTCCGCACCCTGCGGCCCGACCACCCGCACATCCTGGCCACCCGGCACAACCTCGCCCACTGGCAGGGCAAATCGGGTGACGTCGTGGCGGCCGTACTGGGGTTGGCCGGGGTGTTGGAAGACGAGATCCGGGTACTGGGGCTGAGAAACCCGCGAACCTGGTCGACCATGCACGATCTGGCGTACTGGTTGGCGGAAGCCGGATCCACCGACATCGCGGTCCGCGCCTTCCACGAGGTCCACGACCTCCGACTGGGCACACTCGGACCGGACCACCCCGACACCAAGCGCACCAGGGGCGAACTCGACCGACTGTCCACTGAGGACGGCTAGTCCGCCCCCCCGCCACCACCCTGCGGCTGCACGATGATGGCCACCGCACGGTCATCACTGGAGATGGCGGGGCCGGTTTGTTTGTTGACGGTGCCCGCGACGGCGATCTGGTTGGTCATCAGGTCGAGGCCGTCGACCTTGCCGAAGCCGTCCGGTGCGGCCAGGGTGACCTGGGGTTTGCCGGTGAAACTGCCGTCCGGGGCCTGCGGGATGTTCTGCAGGTTGCCCGCCGTCGCCATGGCGATCCAGACGAGTTCGGGGGTGGCGGCGCAGCCCGCGACGCCGGGGCGGTCGGGCCAGGTCCAGGCGGGGGTGCTCAGCGGCTTGCCCGCGACGACCTTGTACAGCACGTCGGCGGTGGCGCCCCGGTCGGTGACCCAGGTCTGCGTGCCGTCCAGCGAGGTGCAGATGCCGCCGGGGGCGTGCAGACCGGACGTGAGCACCAGGCTCTTGCCGGTCGTCGGCTTGCCGTCGGTGTTGAAGCGGAGCACCTTGCCCGCCAACGACGACTGATCGGCGGCGGCGGTCGGCGAACCCGCGTCGCCGGTGGCGAGGACGAGGGCGCCGCGTCGGTCCTGGGTCAGCGAGCCGCGATTGCCGGTGTGCGCGCCGCGCGGGATGCCGGTGAGGACGGGCTTGGCCGTGTCGTGCGGCGCGACCCGGACCACCCGGTTGTCGGTGGCGGTGGTGACGTAGGCGAAGACCAACTGGTCCTCGACGTAGTTCGGGGACAACGCCAGCCCGGTGAGGCCGCCGTCAGTGGCCGCGTCAACCGGGATGGTCGCGAACACCGTCGGCGCCTGGCCCTTGCGGACCATCAGAATCCGGCCGGTCTTGCGCTCACCGACCAACGCGGTGGGATTCGACCCGTCACCCGGCAACGCGGCCACCGCGACCACGGTGTCCAGACAAGTCGCCAACACCGCCGGGTTGAAATCAGTACACCCGTCCGGCGGCGGGATCTTCGTGGGCGTCCCGGTCGGCTGGGCGCCGCCACCCCCATCAGCCCCACCCGTATCCGGCTCCGGAGCGGCCTGCGGGGTCAACGGCACCTCCGGCTGCCAACTCGCCGCAGGCGGCTGCTCCGGGAACGACGCACACGAGGCCACGGCCAGCACCGCACACACCGCCGCGACCAGCCGGATCGGGGAACGCAACACGCCAGCCATGATTTCCCAGCGTACGGCGGGGGGCGTGAACCCGCCGTGAGCGGGGGGTTCTGCGCGTTGGGGGCTTCGGCTTCGGGGGCTTCCTCGACCTCGATGGTCTAACGGTGGGAGGTCACTATCAAGGGCGCCTGCGGCGTCGCTGCGCGATGGAGCGAGCTCCACCCTTGACAGCAACCTCCCACCGTTAGAGATGGCCTGTACGAGGAAGTGGGGGAAGTGCAGTCAGACGTGGGGCGCGGTGGTGTGGCTAGCTTCGGGAGTGGGTTTGTGCAGGTCACAGCAGATGTCGATGGACTGCGTGGACGGCGGCACCGTCTGGATCAACTTCGTAGGTCACGGCGATCACCACGGCCGTGATCCCTGACTTTCACCCGTCTCAGCGACAAGAGTTATCCACAGGGGGACGTCCCCGGCTGCCATTCCAAGATCTTTTGTCGCACCCGGCCGGTAGACTGGGCTCGGGGACGCCCCCCGGGAAGGGTGGGGGCTGGGGCGAAGCCGGTTGGCGTGAGGTGAGGCTGGACTCGTGGTGGCCAGCCTGCCCGGACGCTCGTGTTGCCTACCGTCTAGGTAGGGGTGACGGTCCAGGTGTTCACGCACGGCGGTGGTCGCGTGGTCCAGTGGGCCCCATAGAACCGTGTCGACGGCGCCCGTCGTGGCGGTCATGCTGCTTGTCCCCCACCAACGCCAAAGTACCCACCCGCCCAGATGGAAACACTATGAGTGTGGGTAGCGCATAAATTGTTCGGGTTAGATGGTCTGGTCGAGTGTCCTGGCGAGTTGCGCGAGGTCAGGGTTGGTGGGGTCGGCGCGTAGGGCGTCTGTGAGGAGCTCGCGGGTAGTGGGGTGGTTCTGGATCTGTTCTGGTGCGATCTGCAACGCCTCTTGCAGGGCGGAGGCCATGAGGGCGGGCGAACGTCGCTGGTTGTGTGCGCGGGCGATGTCGATCAGCAGTCGGGCGCGTCGCTCGGGGGACAGGTGGGATGGGTCGGTCTTGGCTGCCACGCGCAGCGCTCGGCCGGCGTCGCCGAGTTCTACGGCGACGTTGACCTCATGGAGCAGGACGTTGGTGGGGCCGAACTCGGTGTTGTGATCGTTGCGGTCGACCTTGAGCGTGCGGGCCAGCGCGGCGGCTTGGTCGAGGTAGCTGTACGCCTCGTCGCCCTCGTTGGCGCGGGCGGATACCACGGCGAGTTGGAGGTAGAGGGCGCCGGTCAGCGCGAGCGCTTCGTCGTCGCCGGATGCGACCAGCCGCGACAGGGCGGTGATCGCGGTCGTCGCGGTGCGCTTGGCCAGGTCGAGTTTGCGAGCACCCTGGAATACGATCGCCAAGCGGAACGCGCCCGCAGCCATCAAGAGGGGTTCGTCCGCGTCCTCAGCGGCCGAGATGGCTCGATCGACCGCAACCCAGGCCGCGCCGACCTCTCCGAGTTTCGACAGCACTCCTGCGGCCGCCTGATACGCCTTCGCTTTGGCGACACACATCCGACGCCGGTCCAAGCCTGCCGTCTTGCGGGTGGCGTACTCCAACTCGGGGATCAACGTGCCCAAGAGTTCGCTCAGGTTCTCGTACCGCGATCCGTGCGCGTGTTCCCACGCTTGATCGGCACTGCGCCCCAACCGCTCGACGTCCACCGGCGACACATCCGACAGCACAGCGTGGAGAGCGTCGCTCGAACACAACGCCAGACTCAACGACGTCGCAGCCTGAGGCCGAGCCGTCGCCGCGACGACGTTCGCTTCTGGCGCCAACTCGGCGAGCTCGATCTCCAGGGCCGCCGCGACCGCCTCCAGCACCGACATCCGATCGATGCGCCGCACACCCCGCTCAACCTGGCTCACCCAGCTCTCCGACCGGTTGAGCATCTTCCCGAGCTGCCCCTGCGTCAGCCCACGCTTCCCCCGCTCAAACGCGATCCGCCGACCCAGTGCCTTCTCGTCACCAGGGGACGACATCACACCCCCTTCCCGGTCAGCGACGTCAGGAACTCCACCCGGAAGTCCGTCAGGTACTGCACCCGCTCCGCCAGGAACCGCTTCGTGTGCGCCTGCTCCTCATGCACCCCGAACGCCGCCTTGTCCGCGTACACCTCGTAGAACACCCGGGACAACGGCGCGCCCGCCACCTCATGCACCGCGTAGACCAACGTCCCCGGCTCACCCGCGATGATCTGCGGCAACGTCTCAGCCACGAGCGTGTCGAACCCCTGCGCAGCCTGCTCGTCCCTCAGCTCGAACCGCACCACCAACGCCCACATGGCGCCTCCCCTCCTCAAGGTCGCACATATAGTACGTGCTCACACTCGGAGTGACAGGTCGCAAGGGGATGCCGCCTGCCCGAGGGGTGGGCAGGCGGCATCGAGGGTGGGGGGTTAGGCGCCGCAGCGGTCGAGGATCAGTTGGCGGACGCGTTTGGCGTCGGCTTGGCCGTTGGTGGCCTTCATGACGGCGCCGACGATGGCGCCTGCGGCGGCGTGTTTGCCGTCGCGGATCTTGACCGCGACGTCGGGTTGGGCGGCGAGGGCCTCGTCGACGGCGGCGGTCAGGGCCGAGTCGTCGGAGACGACCTTGAGGCCGCGGGTGGCCACGACCTGGTCGGGGTCACCCTCATCGGCCAGTACGCCGTCCACGACCTCGCGGGCGAGCTTGTTGGTGAGGGAGCCGTCGGTGACCAGGGCGATGACGCGGGCGACCTGGGTGGGGGTGATGGGCAACTCGGTCAGCTCGACGCCGCGGTTGTTGGCCTGTTGGGCCAGGTAGGACACCCACCAGGAGCGGGCGTCGGCGGGTGGGGCGCCCGCGGCGACGGTGGCGGCGACCAAGTCCAGGGCGCCCGCGTTGACCAGGTCGCGCAGTTCGAGGTCGGTGAGGGACCACTCGGCCTGGACGCGCCTGCGGCGCTCGGCGGGCGGCTCCGGCAGGGTGCCGCGCAGCTCCTCCACCCAGTCCCGCGCGGGGGCGATGGGGACCAGGTCGGGCTCCGGGAAGTACCGGTAGTCCTCGGAGGTCTCCTTGCGCCGACCGCCGCGGGTGGTGCCGGACGCCTCCTCGAAGTGCCGGGTTTCCTGCAGGATCGAACCGCCGGACGCCAACACGGCGGCCTGGCGGGTCATCTCGTAGCGGACGGCGCGTTCGACGCTGCGCAGCGAGTTGACGTTCTTGGTCTCGGTGCGGGTGCCGAACACCGTGGTGCCGCTGGGCATCAGCGACACGTTGGCGTCGCAGCGCAGCGACCCCTGGTCCATCCGCACGTCGGACACGTCGAGGGCCTTGAGCAGGTCGCGCAGGGTGGACACGTAGGCGCGGGCCACCTCGGGGGCGCGGGCGCCGGTGCCGGTGATCGTCTTGGTGACGATCTCGATCAGCGGCACACCGGCCCGGTTGTAGTCCAGCAGCGAGTGCTCGGCGCCGTGGATGCGGCCGGTGGCGCCGCCGACGTGCAGCGACTTGCCGGTGTCCTCTTCCATGTGGGCGCGCTCGACCTCGACCCGGACCACCTCGCCGTCGTCCAGGGTGACGTCCAGCCAGCCGTTGAACGCGATCGGCTCGTCGTACTGGGAGGTCTGGAAGTTCTTCGGCATGTCCGGGTAGAAGTAGTTCTTCCTGGCGAACCGGCACCACTCGGCGATCTCGCAGTTGAGCGCCAGCCCGATCCGGATGGCCGACTCGACGGCCACCGCGTTGACCACCGGCAGCGAGCCGGGCAGGCCGAGGCAGGTCGGGCAGACCTGGGTGTTCGGCTCGCCGCCGAAGGCGGTGGGGCAGCCGCAGAACATCTTGGTGGCGGTGGACAACTCCACGTGCACCTCGAGGCCGAGCACCGGGTCGAACCGGTCGACGACCTCGGCGTAGTCCATCAGCTCGGGGGTGGTCACTTGTCCCTCCGGTAGGCGCGCACGGCGATGAGCACGCCGGTGATGGCGACGATGATGCTGCCGATCGCGTTGGCCAGCACCAACTTGTCCTTGTCGGCCCGCGCGGTGGCGAGGCCGCGGGCGGCGCTCGTGGCGGCGGTGACCGAGCTGACCAGCCCGAACACGCTCTTGACCTTGCTCGATCCGGCCATCAGCGGCTGACCTCCAACTCCGGGACGCGGTGGATGAGCGGACCGCCCTGGGCGGCGTCGCGGGCGGCCTCGTAAGCGGCGGCGACCCGGTAGCCCCGGTGGTCCTGCAGTGCGGGCGACATGATCTGCAGACCGACCGGCAGGCCGTCGGACAGTCCACAGGGGACGGACAGGGCGGCGTTGCCCGCCAGGTTCGACGGGATGGTGCACAGGTCGGCGCGGTACATCGCCATCGGGTCCGCGGTGCGTTCGCCGATCTTGAACGCGGTGGTCGGCGTCGTCGGCGAGACCAGCACGTCGACCTTGGCGAACGCCGCGTCGAAGTCGCGCATGATGAGGGTGCGGACCTTCTGCGCGGAGCCGTAGTAGGCGTCGTAGTAGCCGGCGGACAGCGCGTAGGTGCCGAGCATGATGCGCCGCTTGACCTCGGCGCCGAAGCCCGCGGCACGGGTCAGCGACATGACCTCCTCGGCGCTGTGCGTGCCGTCGTCGCCGATCCGCAGGCCGTAGCGCATGGCGTCGAAGCGGGCCAGGTTGGACGATGCCTCACTGGGCGCGATCAGGTAGTACGCGGGCAGCGCGAGGTCGAAGCTCGGGCAGGAGACCTCGACGATCTCGGCGCCGAGGTCGCGCAACTGCTCGATGGCGGCGGTGAACGCGGCGGTGACGCCGGGCTCGTAGCCGTCACCGGCGAACTCGGTGACCACGCCGACCCGCACGCCCTTGAGGTCGCCCGTGGCACCCTCGCGGACAGCGGCAACGACCGGCGGCACCGGCGCGTCGATGGAAGTCGAGTCCAGCGGGTCGTACCCGGCGATGACCTCGTGCAGCAGGGCCGCGTCGAGGACGGCGCGCGCGCACGGGCCAGCCTGGTCCAAAGAGGACGAGAAAGCGACCAGGCCGTAGCGGGACACGGTGCCGTAGGTGGGCTTGACGCCGACGGTGCCGGTGACCGAACCGGGCTGGCGGATCGAGCCGCCGGTGTCGGTACCGATGGCCAGCGGCGCCTCGAACGCGGCCAACGCGGCCGACGAACCACCGCCGGAGCCGCCGGGGATGCGGTCGAGGTCCCACGGGTTGCGGGTCGGGCCGAACGCGGAGTTCTCGGTGGACGACCCCATGGCGAACTCGTCCATGTTGGTCTTGCCGAGGACCACCACACCGGCCCGCAGCAACCGCTGCGTGACGGTCGCGTCGTACGGCGGCTGCCAGTTCTCCAGGACCTTGGAGCCGCAGGTGGTGGGCGCCCCCTGCATGGCGAGCACGTCCTTGAGCGCCAACGGCACACCGGCCAGCGGCGACGCGGCGGGACGACCGGCGGCGACGTCGTCGTCGACGGCCTTGGCGGCCGCCAGCGCGCGCTCGGTGTCGACGTGCAGGAAGGCGTGCACCGCGTGGTCGACGGCGGCGATGCGGTCCAGGTGGGCCTGGGCGACCTCGACGGCGGACACCTCACGGGCCTGGACCTTGACGGCGATCTCCGCCGCGGTGAGCCGGGTCAGCTCGCTCATGCTTCCTCCCCCAGGATGCGCGGCACGCGGAAGCGGCCGTCCTCGGCCGCGGGGGCGCTCGCCAGCGCCTGCCGCTGGGTCAGCCCCGGACGGACCTGGTCGCGGCGGAACACGTTGGTCAGCGGCACCGCGTGCGACGTCGGTGGGATGTCCTGGTCGGCGACCTGCCCGACCTGGGCGACGGCGGCCACGATCTGGTCGAGCTGGCCCGCGAACAGGTCCAGTTCTTCTTCCGTGACGGCCAACCTGGCCAGGCGGGCGAGGTGCGCCACCTCGGCGCGGGAGATGCTGGGCACTCGACGGACCCCCGGGGGTGTCTTCTCGATTCGGACCCCGCGAGTCTATTTCGCGCGGTCCGCCCGCCACGAACGGGTTGTTCCAGGCGCGCCGCGGTGCTAAACCGGTGCCCGATCCCACGATCGGTGGCAGCCCGCGCGACCTGGCCGTGGTCTGCGACAATCAGCGGTCGGTCGGGATTGGGTGTGGGCAGGCAGGTCAACACCGGATCGGGTGTGGACGGGCTGGTCGACACCAGATCGGGTGTGGACGGGCTGGTCGACCCCAGATCGGGCGGCGACGGGTCAGTCGACACCAGATCAGGCGGCGGCAGGCATGTCGACACCAGATCGGGTGTGAGCAGGCGCGTCGATGCCGGATTGGGCGTGGGCAGGTCGGTTGGCACCGGATCGGGCGTGGACAAGGCTGTCAACGCCGGATCGGGCGTGGACGAGTCGGTTGACGCCGATTTGGGTGTGGACGGGCCGGCGACATCGGATCGGGCGTCGGCGGGTCGGTTGGCACCGGATCAGGTGTCAGCGGCACCGGTCAGCACCGGATCGGGCGTGGACAAGGCTGTCGACGCCGGGTTGGGTGTGGGCGGCTTTGGTGGCGTCGGGTTCGGCGTGGGCGGGCGTCGGTTGGGCGTGGGCGGCATCGTCCGCGCGAGGCAGCTAGTGCGGGAGGCGTTCGCCTTGTCGTTCCTGATCCGGGTCCAGCTCCCGGACAGCCCGGGGACCCTGGGCGCGGTCGCGACCGCCCTCGGTGCCATCGGCGCCGACATCCTCAGCGTGGACGTGGTGGAGCGGGCGGGTGGGGTCGCCATCGACGACCTGGTGATCGAACTGCCCGGCGGCAGGCTCCCGGACGTGCTCATCACCGCCGCCGAGTCCATCCCGGGGGTCGAGGTCGACGCGGTCCGCCCGTACGCCGGTGTGCTGGACACGCACCGCGAGCTGGAACTGGTCGAGGACGTGGCCGCCGACCCGGCCGACGGGCTGGCCATCCTGGCCGAGGGCGTGCCGAAGATCGTCCGCGCGGGCTGGGCGCTGATCGTGGCCGCGAGCGGCGACGGCGCGACCCGGCTGGCCGCCAGCACCGCCGCCCCGGACCTGCGGACCATCGACCTGCCGTGGATGCCGCTGGCCCGCGCCACGGTGCTCGACGGCGAGGAGTCCTGGGTCCCGGCGACCTGGCGCGAGTTGGGCACGGAACTGGCGGCGACACCGCTGGGCAAGCCGGAGCGGGTCATGCTGGTCGGCAGACCGGGCGGCCCGATGTTCCGCGCCGCCGAGGTCGCCCGACTGGCCCACCTGGCGGGCATCGTCGCGGTCGTCCTCCCGGACTGAAAGTTCACCCGGTCTGGTCAGCCCGGTCGACAGAACGGGCAGAACTGGTCGGACAGCGAACACAATGACTGACTACAAGCGTTGTGGAACCGGCTCGTCAAAGGTCGAGGGTGTACGCGATCAACAGGACGTCGGGGCCGGGGCGCCAGTCGCGGGTGGGGAGACGGGTGAAGCCGAGCCGTTCATAGAGGCGGTGGGCGGCGGTGAGGGCTTCCGGGCTGCACAGCACAACCCGTTCCAGGCCTAACTCCCTGGCTCTGTCGAACACGGCGCGCACCAGCAGTTCACCGATGCCACGACCACGCGCGGGCGGCGCGACGGCCAGCATCCGCAGTTCCAGTTCACCCGCTCGGGATATCTCGGCGAACGGGGTGCCGGGGAGGGCGACCGTGACCGTTCCGAGCAGACAGCCGTCGCGTTCGGCGGCGACCAGCAGTTCCGCCGACCGCAGCCGCGACTCGGCGTCGGCCAGGATGCCCGCGTAGCCGGAGCCACCGGCCCCAGTCGGGTACCCGACGGAGCGGTACGCCTCGACGGTCATCGCGCCGATCTTGCGGACCTCGTCCGACCGGGCCGGGCGCACCACCACGTCCGCCAGGTCAGTCACCTCTGCCACGCCACGCCTCCACGTTCGAGTTTCACCTGATTCGGTCAGGTCACCTGTCGGTCGGACGCGCGGGAACCCAGGCCGGGCACCGCCGAACACCCGGGTCGGCGCCCGGTCGCCCGCCCGGCGCGCCCACCGGTCCCGACCGACCGGCCCGACCGATCCCGCGGCCGTCGCCCCACCTCCCGCGACCGGCCGCCCGGCGCTCCCCAGACCGGCACCGGCGGACCACCCGCCCGACCCCCCGTCATCGCTTCCGTGCCACCACCCTGCCAAGCGAGCGCGGACCTGCCAACCACCCGGCACAGCGGTTTCGCGACGGATTCGCCCGCTGACCGTTGCCCGGTCACCCACCGCGCAGGCCCAGCATCACACGGATGGCCGAGCACGGAAGCGTTCCCCACACAGCTGTTCAGACAGGGCCACGCCACCCTCAGTCCTCAGCGGACTCGCCCGGCACGGCACGGACGTTCGGGTCGGTGCCCGCGTTCGGGTCCACGCCGCCACTCCGGATCAGCGCTCGCGTTCAGGTCGGTGCCCGCGTTCAACTCGGTCTCGGCGTTCGGGTCGGTGCCCGCGTTCGGGTTCGCGCAGTCACTCGGAATCAGCGCCTGCACTCAGGTCAACACCTCCGTCCGAGCCGACGCCGACGTTCAGATCAGCGCCGGCGTTCGGGTCGACATTCCCACCCAGATCGATGCCCGCAGCCGGCTCGGTCTCAGCGATCGAATCGGTCTCAGCGATCGGGTCCGCGCCGTCACACGAGATCAGCGCCCGCACTCAGGTCAACACCTCCGTCCGAGCCAGCACCTGCGTTCGGGGCGATGCTGGTATTCGGGTCAACGGTGCCACTCAGGTCAGCGCCCGCAACCGGCCCGATCTCAGCGATCGGGCTCGCGCCGTCACACGAGATCAACGCCCGCACTCAGGTCCGCACCTCCGTTCGGGTCGGCACCGGCATTCCGGTCGACGGTGCCACTCACCTTGGCGCCCGCAACCAGCCCGGTCTCAGCGACCGGGTCGGTGCCCGCGTTCTGATTCACGCCGTCACTCGGGATCAGCACCCGCACCCGGGTCAACACCCCGTCCGGATCCGTGCTGGCATTCGGATCGGTGCCGGCATTTCAGACGGTGCCACTCGAGTCGGTGCCCGGAGTCGGCTCGGTCTCAGCGGTCAGGTCGGTCTCGACGTTCAGATCGGTGCCCGCGTTCGGGTTCGCGCTGTCACTCGGGATCAGGGCCTGTAGTCGGGTCAACACCTCCGTTCGAGTCGGCGCCTGCGTTTGGCTCAGTGTCGGTGTTCGGGTCGGTGCTCGCGGTCGAGTCGGCGTCGGCGTCGGGGTCGGCATTGGGGTCGCCGATGGTGGCGATGGTGGTGGCGGCGTCGGGGCCGTCGGTGAGCAGTACGCGGAAGCCGTCTTCGTCGAGTACCGGGACCTTCAACTGGACGGCCTTGTCGTACTTGGTGCCGGGGGCGTCGCCGACGACGACGAACGCCGTCTTCTTGGACACCGAGCCGGAGGCCTTGCCGCCTCTGGACACGATGGACTCCTTGGCCTCGTCCCGCGAGTAGCCCGTCAGGCTGCCGGTCACCACGATGGACAGGCCCTCCAGGGTGCGTGGGGTGCCCTCGTCGCGTTCGTCGACCATCCGGACGCCTGCGTCGCGCCACTTGTCGACCACGTCGCGGTGCCAGTCGACGGCGAACCACTCCTCGACGGCGGCGGCGATGGTCGGGCCGACGCCTTCCGTGTCGGCGAGTTGCTGCTCGTCGGCGGCCTCGATGGCGGCCAGCGAGCCGAACTCGCGGGCCAGCGCCTGCGCGGCGGTGGGGCCGACGTGCCGGATCGACAGCGCCACCAGCACCTTCCACAGTGGACGGTCCTTGGCCGTCTCCAGGTTCACCAGCAGCTTGCGCCCGTTGGCCGAGAGCTCGCCCGCCTTGGTGCGGAACAGCTCGACCTCCATCAGGTCGTCCTCGGTGAGGCTGAACACGTCGCCCTCGTCGGTGAGCACGCCGGAGGACAGCAGCGCGCCCGCCGCCTCGTAGCCGAGGACCTCGATGTCGAACCCGCCGCGCCCGGCCAGGTGGAACAGCCGTTCCCGCAACTGCGCCGGGCAGGTGCGGGCGTTGGGGCAGCGGATGTCGGCGTCGCCCTCCTTCTCGTACCGCAGCGTGGTGCCGCACACCGGGCACTCGGTGGGCATCTCGAACTCGCGGGCGTCCGCCGGGCGGGCGTCGACGACCGGGCCGAGGACCTCGGGGATCACGTCACCGGCCTTGCGGATCACCACCCGGTCGCCGATCAGCACGCCCTTGCGCTTGACCTCGGCCGCGTTGTGCAGGGTGGCCATCTCGACGGTGGACCCGGCGACCTTCACCGGCTCCATGACGGCGTACGGGGTGACCCGGCCGGTGCGGCCCACGTTGACCCGGATGTCGAGCAGCGTGGTGGTCGCCTCCTCCGGCGGGTACTTGTAGGCGATCGCCCAGCGCGGGGCCCGGGAGGTGCTGCCCAGCCTGCGCTGCAGCACCACCTCGTCGACCTTGACGACCACGCCGTCGATCTCGTGCATTGCGTCGTGCCGGTGCTCGCCCCAGTACCGGATGTGCGCGGCCAACTCGTCGGCGGCGGTGAGCAGCTTCGTGTGCTCGGACACCGGCAGGCCCCACGCGGCCAGCGCCCGGTAGGCCTCGGACTGCGACGCCGGTTCGAAGCCGACCCGCTTGCCGAAACCGTGGCAGATCATCCGCAGCGCGCGGCTCGCGGTGACCTTGGGGTCCTTCTGCCGCAACGACCCGGCCGCGGTGTTGCGCGGGTTGGCGAACGGCGGCTTCCCCGCCTCGACCAGGCGGGCGTTGAGCTCGGTGAAGTCCTCGACCCGGAGGAACACCTCGCCGCGGACCTCGACCAGCTCGGGGATCGGGAACTCGGCGCTCTCGGCGAGCCGCTCGGGCACGTCGCGCATGGTGCGCACGTTGAGCGTGACGTCCTCGCCGGTGCGGCCGTCGCCCCGGGTGAGCGCCCGGGTGAGCCTGCCGCGCTCGTAGACCAGGTTGATCGCCAAGCCGTCGATCTTCAGCTCGCACAGGTAGTGCGCGGCGTCGCCGACCTCCTTGGTCACCCGGTCCACCCAGGAACCCAACTCGTCCAGGTCGAAGGCGTTGTCCAGGCTGAGCATCCGCTCCAGGTGGTCCACCGCGGCGAACTCGGTGGAGAAGCTGCCGCCGACCCGCTGGGTCGGCGACTCGGGGGTGACCAGCGCCGGGTGCCGCTCCTCGATGGCCTGCAGCTCGCGCAGCAACGCGTCGAACTCGCCGTCGGAGATCGTGGGCGAGTCGAGCACGTAGTAGCGGAACTGGTGGCCGAGCAGGTCCTCGGCCAGCGCGGCGTGCCGCTCCCGCTCCTCGGTGGGGACGTCTTCGATGCCCTCAATGCCCTCGGCGCCCTCGGCCTCGGTGCCGGTGGTCTGCTGGGGCAAGTCCTGGTCTGCGCTGGTCACAGGTCCACAGTAGCGAGCAGGACCGACAGTCCGCGTCGTCAGCCCGCCAGCCTGTGGACAACTTCGCGCAGCTCAAGCAGGTCGATGCTCTCGGCGGGTGGTTCCTCGGCGGTCTCCACCCGGCGGAGTCGGCGACCGGCCAGTCGCTCACCCAGCGTGGCGTCGAGCGGGAGGAAGGTCATCGCGGAGCGGGCCGCCGGGTCGAGCTCGCGCAGCAGCGGGTGGTACACGGCGACGTCCACGACACCCGCGTCCGCGTCGACCTGGACGTGCACGCGGATGTCGGCGAGGTGGACGCGGTGCGGGCCGAGGTTCACGGTGACCCCGGTCGGGTCTGGCACCGGTGGCACCGAGTCGTGGAACTCCCAGATCGCGTCGTCCGGTGGGGCCGCCGCCTTCCACGCGTCGGTGTGCGGGCGCAGCCTCGGGTCCTCTTGGCCGGATATGACCAGGGCGTAGATGGACCTGCCGCCGCGTTCGAGCGCGAAGTGCAGATCGGGGTGCAGGTCGGCGACGAGGTCGCAAAGCTGGTTCTCGACCCGGTGCGGTTCCCCTTCACCGAGCGCGGCGGCCACCTCGGGCAGCAGGACGTACCACCGCTCCCAGAAGCGTTGGGCCAAGACGGCCGGGGCTTCGGGGGGTGGTGGAACGCTCTTGCGGAACCAACCCATGCCGCCAATCTTGGCCTAGTCACTCAACGCCTAGTCACCGCGCATGGCAGCGGTGAGGACGTCGTGGTTGAGACGGGCGATGGTGGACAGCGGGATTCCCTTGGGGCACACGGCCGTGCATTCGCCGGTGAGGGTGCACCCGCCGAAGCCGAGGTCGTCCTGGGTTTCGACCATTGTCCTCGCGCGGGTGAAGCGCTCGGGTTGGCCCTGCGGCAAGGCGCCGAGGTGGGTTGTCTTGGCCGCGGTGAACAGCATTGACGAGCCGTTGGGGCAAGCCGCGACACACGCGCCGCAACCGATGCACGCGGCGGCCTCGAACGCGGTGTCCGCGTCGGGTTTGGCCACCGGCAACGCGTGCGCGTCCGGGGCCGCTCCGGTTCTTGTCGAGATGTAGCCGCCTGCCTCGATGACGCGGTCGAGTGCGGATCGATCGACGACGAGGTCCCTGACGACCGGGAACGGCGCTGCCCGCCACGGTTCGATGACGATCGGTCTGGCGGGGTCGAACTGGCGCATGTGCAGTTGACAGGTCGTGGTGGCCTTACCGGGGCCGTGCGCGACACCATCGATCATGACGCCGCAGGCTCCGCAGATGCCTTCGCGGCAGTCGTGGTCGAACGCGACAGGGGCGTCCCCGGCGAGTTGCAGGCGCTCATTGAGCACATCGAGCATTTCCAGGAAGGACATGTCGGGCGTGACGTCGTCCACCTCGTACTCGACGAGGCTGCCGGTGGCCGTTGGGCCTGTCTGCCGCCAAACCCGCAGCGTGTACTTCACTTGTAGCTCCTCACTGTGGGCCGGACGGCCTCGAAGCGCAGGTGTTCGTGGTGCAGCACGGGTGGTTCGCCGACGCCGGTGAACTCCCACGCGGCCACATACGCGAAGTGGTCGTCGTCACGGCGGGCGTCGCCATCGGCGGTCTGGCTCTCCACGCGGAAGTGGCCGCCGCAGGACTCCGTGCGGTGCAGCGCGTCCACGCACATCAACTCGGCCAGTTCCAGGAAGTCGGCCACCCGCCCTGCCTTCTCCAGGGCCTGGTTGAGTTCAGCACCGGAGCCGGTCACCTTCACTCGTCGCCAGAACTCTTCGCGGAGCGAGGGGATGCGGTCGAGGGCCTTGTGCAGGCCCTCCTCGGACCGTTCCATGCCGCAAAGGTCCCACATGAGCCTGCCCAGTTCACGGTGGAAGGACTCCGGGGTGCGGTCACCGTCGATGGACAACAGCGTCGTGACCAGGTCGCGGACAGCGCTCTCCGCCTCGCTTACCGCGTCGGCGCCAACCGGACCGAAGGGGCCGTCGGCGAGGTAGTCACCGATGACGGCGGGTAGCACGAAGTAGCCGTCCGCGAGCCCTTGCATGAGGGCGCTCGCCCCGAGCCGGTTGGCACCGTGGTCGGAGAAGTTGGCCTCACCGATGACGAACAACCCTGGGATGGTGGCTCGCAGGTCGTAGTCGACCCACAGGCCACCCATGGTGTAGTGCACGGCGGGATAGATGCGCATCGGGACCTGGTAGGGATCTTCATCGGTGATGCGTTGGTACATCTCGAAAAGGTTGCCGTATCGGGCGGCGACGCTCGCCCGGCCAAGACGCTCGATGGCATCGGCGAAGTCGAGGTACACGCCGAGCCCACCGGGCCCGACTCCCCTACCGGCGTCGCACACCGCTTTCGCCGCGCGTGACGCGATGTCCCTGGGGACTAGGTTGCCGAAGCTCGGGTACATCCGTTCCAGGTAGTAGTCCCGCTCGTCTTCGGGAATCCGGTTGGGCGGCCTGTCGTCCCCGGCTTGAACCGGTACCCACACGCGGCCGTCGTTGCGGAGGGACTCGCTCATCAGCGTCAGCTTCGACTGGTGGTCGCCACTGACCGGGATGCACGTGGGGTGGATCTGGGTGTAGCAGGGGTTGGCGAAGAGGGCGCCGCGCTTGTGCGCCCGCCAGATCGCGGTGGTGTTGCAGCCCTTGGCGTTGGTGGAGAGGTGGAACACGTTGCCGTAACCGCCGGTGGCGAGCACTACCGCGTCGGCCAGGTGCGTGGAGATCTCGCCGGTGACGAGGTCGCGCACCACCACGCCCCGAGCGCGGCCATCGGCGACCACCAGGTCGAGCATCTCGGTACGCGGGTGTGACCGGACGGTCCCGGCGTGAATCTGCCGCGCAAGCGCTTGATACGCGCCGAGCAGCAGTTGCTGACCGGTCTGCCCGCGCGCGTAGAACGTTCGCGACACCTGCGCGCCACCGAACGACCTCGTGTCAAGCAGGCCGCCGTACTCGCGCGCGAACGGGACGCCTTGGGCCACGCACTGGTCGATGATGCTGGTGCTGACCTCGGCGAGCCGGTGCACGTTGGACTCACGCGAGCGGAAGTCACCGCCCTTGATGGTGTCGTGGAAGAGGCGGTGCACGCTGTCGCCGTCGCCCGCGTAGTTCTTGGCCGCGTTGATGCCGCCTTGCGCGGCAATGCTGTGCGCTCGCCGGGGACTGTCCTGGTAGCAGAAGGACAGCACGTTGTAGCCGAGTTCTCCGAGGGTCGCCGCGGCCGAACCCCCGGCTAAACCGGTGCCGACGACGACAACCGTCAACTTGCGCCGATTGGCCGGATTCACCAGGCGGGCCGCGAACCGCCGTCGCTCCCACCGCGTCTCCAGCGGCCCCGCCGGGGCCCGGGTGTCGGCGATCGGGTCACCTTCTCGGTACGACATGGTGGTCACCTCACGATTCCGAAGAGGACGGCGTAGGGCACGGACAGGAACCCGATCGTGATGACCAGCGCCACGACCAGGGCGGCAGCGGCGGAGCGTGACGGGGCCCGGCCGAGGCTGCGCAGCCCGCTCCACAGGCCGTGCCGCAGGTGGAACCCGAGGGCGACAACGGCGAGCGTGTACGCCGCGACCACATACCAGTGCCGGAAGTCGGCGACGACGTTCGCGTGGATCTGGCCATCGACACCGTGCGGGTTGAGCACGCCCGCGGTGAGGTCCAGCAGGTGGTAGCCCACGAACAGGGCAATGATCACACCGCCCCAGCGCATCGTCCGCGCCGCGTAGCCGCCCTGCGCCCTGGGGCGCTTCGCGTAGCCGACCGGTCTCGCCCTCGCGGACCGGCGGGCGAGTTGGATCGCGGCCGTCATGTGCAGGACCACGGCGAGCACCAAGACCGCGCGGATCACCCACACGAGACCGCCGTAACCCAGGACGGGGGCGAGGAGCCGCCGGAGGAACACACCGTAGCCGTCGATGTCGCCGAAGAAGATCGTCAGGTTGCCGATCATGTGCGCGAGGAGGTAGCCGAACAGGATCGCGCCGGTGACCGCCATCACGGCCTTCTTGCCCACGGTGGACGCCCACAGCCGCCGTGGGAACCCTTGCGCCACCGGCTTTTCCGGCCGCACCGGGGCCGGGCTGGTCACTGCCATGCGGCCACGGTAGGAGCGCCTGGGACGAGTCGTCCAATACATGAATCGGCTCGTGTCGATAGCCTGGAACTATGCCAAGCTGACAGCGTGACGCTGCAGCAACTGGTGTACTTCCTGGCCGTCGCGGAAACCCGGCACTTCACCCGCGCCGCCCGACGGGCACATGTGGCGCAGCCCTCACTGAGCAAGCAGATCCACAGCCTGGAGACCGAGCTCGGCGCGCCGCTGTTCAGCCGGGCTCGCGGCAACGTGGCGCTGACCGCCGCGGGCGAGGCGCTGCTGCCGATCGCCCGGCGCATCCTGTCCGATGTGGACTCCGCCCGGCTGGAGGTGGCCGAGCTGGTCGGTCTCCGACGCGGCCGGATTCGCCTCGGCGCGACACCGAGCGTGTGTGTGGGTGTGCTCGCCGACGTGCTGCGGCGCTACCGGGACCGGTATCCCGGCATCCAGTTGGAGGTCGAGGAAAGCGGTTCGGGCGACCTCACCACAGCGCTGCTCGGCGGCGCGCTGGACTTGGCATTGGTCATCGTTCCGCCGCAAGGGGTCGAGACAGCGCTAACGATGACACCGGTGCTGCGCGAGCATCTTGTGGTCGCCTCGTCGGTGAACGCGCCCGAGCTACCGGCGAAGGTAAGACTGGAATCGTTGCGCGACCACCAGATGGTCATGTTCCGACAGGGCTACGACCTCCGCGAGACCACCTTGCACGCGTGCCGAGAGGCGGGATTCGAACCCAAGCTCGCCGTACAAGGTGGGGAGATGGACGCGGTTCTGCGGTTCGTGGAGGCCGGGCTCGGGATCGCCGTAGTGCCCAGCCTGGTGCTACCGGGCCGCCCGGGGCTACGCGCGACTCCACTCGCAGGTGCACCCCTGCGCCGGACGATCGGGTTGGCGCACCGCACGGACACACCGCCCACGGCCGCTGCTCGGGCTTTCCGCTCAACCTTGCTCGACCACATCGACGCACTCGTGGCCGCGAACGCCCTACCCCCGGGAGTGGAACCACTCCGCTAAGAGCCACCGGTAGCGGCAACGGGCTCTAGTGGTTCGGCGGGGTCGCCTGCCACGCCTGGCCGAAGTGTCGGATCAGCGGTGGGTAGACGACCAGGTGTCTGAACGGCGCGATGGCCTTCATGTAGGCCTGTCCCAGTCTGCCGTTCGGTTTGACCAGTACGGCCATCTGGCCCCGGTAGCGGCCGGTGCCGTCGGGGACCCAGGCCAGGTGCATGACCGCGTGCACCGTCCGGTTGGCGATCTCGGCCGCCCATTCGGTCTCGGTCAGGTAGACGGAGGTGAAGGGGCGGTTGGCGAAGGTGGGGCCCGGTGGCGCGGCCAGCAGGTCGGCGGGCAGCCGCTCGCGCAACGTCGCCACTCGGGAGCCGACGCCGGAGTCCGGGGCGTCCCAGCCGAACCACGCGCCCAACCCGCGGCGGATCGCGACCAGCGCACGGGCGAACCGGGAGGGGGTGTCGGCGGAGTCGCGGTCCGCGGCGAGCCGCACCAGGCGGGGAAAGTCCTCGACGCCGCCGGGGGTGGGTAGTGCCCAGACATCCTCAAGGTGGAAGTCGGGGGCGAGCTCGTGGATGCGCCACGGCTGACGGGTGTGCGCGGTGTCGGGGAGCCTCATGTCGTTGTCCCTACCAGCCTTCCGGGGGCTCGACGAAGGCCTTGCCGATGTCCCGGGTCAGCGAGATCGCGCGGCGGGCCCAACTGGTCGTCGCGCCGGCGAGTCCGCAGGTCGGGGTCGCCACCGCCCGTTCGGCGAGGAAGGCGCGGTTGAAGCCGAGGCGGTCGACCAGCCGGAGCGCGGGCTCGGCGGCCTGGCGGAGGGAGACCGGCCTGCCCGGATCGGTGCTCGGCACCACCCCGAGGAACAGCACCGCTCCCCCGTCCCAGACCTCGCCCACCTCGTCCAACTGCTCGGACCTCAGCAGCGTCACGTCCAACGCGATCGCGTCCGCCCCGGCCTGCTGGAGCAGGCGCAACGGGGCGTTGGGGGCGCAGCAGTGCACGACCACCGGCTGGTTGGTCGCCGCCTTGACCGCACTGACGACGGTGGCCAGGATCTCCCGGGCCTCCGGCTCGGCCACCGCGGGCACCGTGCCGTAACCCGATGGGGTGGGAATCGCGCCCGCGAGGACCATGGGCAGGCTGGGTTCGTCGAGCTGCACGACGACCTCGGTCCCGGTTCGCCGCCGCACCTCCGCGACGTGCCGGGACAGGCCCTCGGCCAGCGAGTCGGCAAACTCGCGCAGGGCGCCCCGGTCGGTGAGGACCTTGTGCCCGCGGGGCAGCTCGACCCCCGAGGTGAGCGTCCACGGGCCTGCCGCCTGCACCTTGAGCAGGGCGGGCGGCGTGCCCAGGCGCTCGACGGCCTCCTCGACGGCGTCGAGGTCCCAGCGGATCAGGTCGGTGGCTCGACGGTGGTCGATGCCGGGTCGAGCCGTGACCCGGTAACCCGACGGCACTACCTCGATCGGTAGGTCCACCAGCAACGCGGCCGTGCGACCCAAGATGTCCGCACCGAGACCACGCGCGGGGAGCTCCGGCACATGCGGTAGGTCCGGCAGCTCACCGAGCACGGTGGCGGCGGCCTCCGCTGGGTCTGTCCCGGGCAGGGAACCGATCCCGGTGGCGGTACCGGGAGGCCAAGGTGCGGTGCTCACGGTCCGAGTCTGCTCGATCGTCTCGACCCGCCGCGCGGCGGGCTGCCCGGTTAGCATCGGCGGCTGTGGACCACAGCGACGTCGCCGCGGCGGCAGACCGGATCGCACCGCACATCAGGCGGACCCCGATCCTGCGGACCGAGGTGGACGGTCGGGCCGTTGTGCTGAAACTGGAACAGGTGCAGCGGACGGGGTCGTTCAAACTGCGGGGCGCGCTGAACGCGTTGCTCGGCGGTGAACTGCCCGCCGCCGTTGTCACCGCGTCGGGTGGGAACCACGGGCTCGCCGTCGCCACGGCCGCGCGGGTGCTCGACCTGCCCGCGACGGTCTACGTCCCCGTGCGGGCACCCGAGTCCAAGACCCGCCGGATCGAGGCAACCGGCGCCACGCTCGTCCGGCACGGGAACACCTACGCCGAGGCCTCCGCCGCCGCGCTCACCGAGGCCGCTGACACCCGCGCCCGGTACGTGCCCGCGTACGACGACCCCCTTGTCGTCGCCGGACAAGGCACCTGCGCCGCCGAATGCGTCGCCGAGGCGCCGGACATCGACACCTTCGTCGTCGCCGTGGGCGGCGGCGGGCTGGCGGCGGGCACGGTCCTCGGCGGCCGACGGCCGGTGGCGCTCGCCGAACCAGTCGGCTGCCAGGCCATGCACGACGCGCTCGCCGCCGGGACGCCGGTCGACTCGCCGGTCTCCTCCGTCGCCTCCTCGGCCCTGGGTGCCACCCGGGTCGGCGCGCTGCCGTTCGACATCGTGCGCGGCGGCGCGGTGACCACCACCCTGGTGACCGACGCGGAGATCCTGGCCGCGCGGGACCTGCTGTGGGACGAGTTCCGGCTCGCGGTGGAACCGGCGGGGGCCGTGCCGCTGGCCGCGTGGCGCACCGGTCGCGTCTCCGCCGCCCTCCCGTGCCTCATCCTGTGCGGTGCCAACAGCGACTGGACCGCGGGCTGACGCCACCGCCCACGCGGGCCAACCACACCCGGACGGCGGGTTCCTCTCTCGACAGCACCTTGCCCAACTGTTCCACCGCGGCAAGGCAAATCCCGGACGCGCTGCCCGAGGTGATGGTGACGACGGCACCGCGGTGGTGGCGCAGCGCGGGCAACGCCAACTGCGTAAGGGCGAACGGCGCGGTCACCGCGCGCTCGAAGGCCACGCGCAGGGCGGGTACGGGAAGGCAGGCGAGCACACCGGGTGGGTCCGGTGCGCCGATGTCGTGCACCACCAACGCCGCGCCGCCACGGGCGTCCGCGGCGGCGATGAGCCGGTCGCGGTGCGCGGGTTCGGTGATGTCGCCGGGGACTACAACCGTTTCGCGAGCGCCGGGGGTGTTGATCGCGCTGTCCGGCAATGGTTTCCCGGTGGCCGGGTCGCGGGCCGTGGTGACGACGGACCACCCGGCGGCGGCGAGGGCGCGCACGAGCTCGCGGGCGGCGCCGGTGACAATCGCGGTGGGCATGGGGTTTCTCCGTCCGTTGACCATCCGTCCGTTGAGTACCTGTTCGGGTCAACGGTAGGGAAAGGCTGCTGGGGTGCCATCGGACCCGAGGTGGGAGTTTTCTCCGACTTTGGTCCTAGGACTAGCGGTTTCGTCGGATGGGGTCGGTACCTTGGGGTCATGAGCGGGATTGGGGGGGATGGGCTGCGCGCTGTCAGCGCCGTCGTGGTGGCGGGGGCGACGCGGTTGTCCGCGCGCGGTGTGCTGCGGGTGGTTCTCTCCTCCGCGCGCGGGTTGGTCGGCGCGCGCTACGCGGGTGGGTTCGTCGACGGGCGGTGGCTGACGATCGGGCCGGTGCCGCGCGGGCGGGTGCTGACCGGGCCGGACCCGGTGCGGCTCAACGGGATCCGGCCGGGTGAGCGGTTCGACTGGTGGCCTGCCGGGCATCCCGCGCCCGGCGAGTTCCTGTGCGTGCCCGTGTCCGACGGCGCCGAGGTGCTCGGCGAGCTCTACGTCGCCGACAAAACCGGCCCCGGTGGGTTCACCGCGCGCGATGAGGACGCGGTGGCGTTGTTGGCGGCGCAGGTGGCCGTCGCCGTGGTCACCGGGCGGTTGCGGGAGCGGGTGCGGGAGTTGTCGGTCGCGCGGGAGCGGGCCGGGGTGGCGCGCGAGGCGCACGGCGCGGTGCGCGAACAGGTGTTCGGGTTGCGGTTGGCCGCCGAGTCGGCCGGGTTGTTGGCGCGGCGGGACCCGGTGGCGGCGTACGGGCAGTGGGACGTGGTGCGCGGGCTGGCGGGCGCGGTCGCCGACGGGTTGGCGGCGGTGGCGGCGGGGTTGCGGCCGGTAGTCGCCCGCGACGGTCTGGCACCCGCGATCGGGACACAGGTGGCGCTGCTGGACCGGCTGCCCGGAGTGGACGTAGTGTTCCGCGGCGGCGCCGTGCCGCGGTTGGCGGCGCCCCAGGAGGAGGCGGTGTTGCGGGTGCTGCAGGAGGCGCTGCTCACCGCTGTTCGGCGGGCGCGGGCCCGGCGGGTCCGGGTGGAGCTGCGGGTCGAGGCGGGCGTGGTGGTGTTGGAGGTGGCCGACGACGGGGCGCGGGTGGGCGCCGGGGAGCGGGGCCTGGCGGCGCTGCGCGCACGGGTGGTGGCGGTGGGTGGCCTGCTGCGGGTCCACTCGACCGGGCCACGGGGGACGGCGCTACGGCTGGAGGTGCCCGGTGTGGACTGAGCTGATCAAGGTGCTGGTGGTCGACGATCACCCGGTGGTGCGGCACGGGGTGCGCACGTTCCTCGACCTGCAGGACGACATCACCGTGGTCGGTGAGGCCGGTGACGGGGCGTCCTGCGTCGTCGAGGCGCAGCGGCTGCGACCGGACGTGGTGGTGCTGGGGCTGCGGATGCCCGGCGCGGACGGGGTTTCCGCGCTCAACGCGCTGCGTGAGGCGGGGAACAAGGCGCGGGTGCTGGTCATCACCGGCGCCACCGAGCCGGTGGCGGTCGTGCCCGCCGTGCGCGCCGGGGTGGCCGGTTACGTCTGCCCGGATGTCGACCCGTTCGCGTTGGCCGTGGCGGTCCGGTCCGTGCACGCCGGGCACGTGCTGCTGCACCCCGCCGCCGCGCGGTTGTTGGCGGAGGGCGAGGCGCGACCGGGTGGTGCCGCGCTGACCACCCGGGAGCGGGAGGTGTTGGGCGAGGTGGCGCGCGGCAACTCGAATCGGGAGATCGCGCGGAAGCTGACCCTGTCGGAGAAGACGGTGAAGTCGCACATGACGGCGATCCTGGGCAAGCTCGGCCTGCACGACCGCACCCAGGCCGCGCTCTACGCGGTCCGCACCGGGTTGGTGGCGACCGGCAGCTAGCGGTCGGGTTCGCCGGGCGTGGCAACCCGGACCGTCGGGGCGGCGTCTTTTCCAGTGACACCCGGTTCTGGTTTCGGCGCGGGCACTTCTCGGCGCGAACACCGGATGGTCCGATCGTCGGATGGCACCGCGAACCCGAACTATTCACCGTGTGTATAGTGCGGTCGACACTCGGTTCACGAACCATTGGGGGTACTGGGTGAACCCACGGCTCATCCTCACCGCGCTCGCCGTCACGGCCGTCACCGCCGTCGCGGGCTGCTCCGCATCGACCGCCGGACCGCCCACCCCGGGCCTCGCCGAACGCGGCACCACCATGACCACGGCGACGCTGACCCGCATGGACCTCACCGCCAAGGTGAGCCTCAAGGGCAAGGTGGCGCTCAACCCGGTGTTCGGGCTCGCCGCCCCGGTGGACGGCCAGATCCGGTACGTCGAGGTCAAGGACACCCCCGGTACCCCGGCCAAGCCCACCAGGGCCGGGTCGGTGTGGGTGAAGGGCAAGTCGACCCCGGTCGACGTCCCGGCCGGGTCGACCTTCGCGGGCAGGCTCGTCGACGACAAGACCAACGTCACCGCCGGAACCCCGGTCGTGTCGGCGAAGTACGGCGGCTACGCCCTGGTCGCCGACATCGACGGCGGGCAGGCGTACGCGCTCGCCGACGGTCTCGGCGTGGTCCGCGCGCAGATCAAGAGCGGTCCCGGTCCGTTCGACTGCTCCGTGCTCGGCACCACCGCCGCGCTCCCGCCGGGCACCATCCCGGCGCCACCCGCCCCGCAGGTCCCGGCGCAGCAGGTCCCGGTCGACCCGGGTCAGGCCAACCCGCCCGTGCCGCAGCAACAGCCGCAGGCGCCGGAACAGCAGCAGGACGGCCGCACCCCGTCGGAGTCCACCGGCATGCGGCTGGTCTGCGTCCCGCCCGCCGGGGTCCGCATGATCAACGGCGCCGACGCGACCCTGGAGGTGACCACCGCGCGGGCCAAGGACGCGCTGGTCGCCCCGGTCGAGGCGGTCGCGGGCCGGGAGAGCGCGGGCAAGGTCGACGTGCTCGACGCCAACGGCGCGCGGCAGACCAAGGACGTCGTGCTCGGGTTGACCGACGGCCAGTTCATCGAGGTCAAGTCCGGGCTCACCGGCACCGAGACGCTGGCCGTGCCCGGTCCGAGCCTGCCGCCCGCCCAGCAGCCGAACGGGGGGCCGGGCAAGTGACCCCGCTGATCCAGCTCACCGGGGTCGGCAAGACCCTGAAGGGGCAGGGCGAGCCGCGGTCCATCCTGTCCGGTGTGGACATGACGCTGCACGCGGGCGAGTCGGTGGCCATCCTCGGCCGGTCCGGGTCCGGCAAGAGCACCCTGCTCAGCCTCATCGGCCTGTTCGACCGGCCGGACGACGGCCAGTACCTGTTGCACGGCAACGACATCAGCCGGATCGCCGAGCGCAGGGCGGCCCGGCTGCGCAGCGCCGAGTTCGGGTTCGTGTTCCAGCGGTTCTTCCTGCTCAAGCACCTCACCGCGATGCAGAACGTGGCGATGGCGCTGGTCAACGGGCAGGGTTGGGCGGCGCGGCGCAGGCGCCGGGCCAGGGTGATGGCCGCGCTCGACCAGGTCGGCGTCGCGCACCTGGCCAAGCAGCGGCCGCCGCGGCTCTCCGGTGGCGAGCAGCAACGGGTCGCGATCGCCCGCGCGCTGGTCCGCGAGCCGCGGATCCTGCTGGCCGACGAACCGACCGGCGCCCTGGACACCGAGACCGGCGCGCTGGTGATCGACGTGCTGCACGCGGCGACCGAGCGCGGCTGCGGGCTGGTGCTGGTCACCCACGACCACGCGCACGCGAACCGGATGGGCCGGGTGCTGCGGCTCAACGACGGCGTGCTGGTCACCGAGCGGGCGGGGGTGTCGGTCTGATGGCGCTGTCCGGGCGGTTCCGTTCCGCGCTGGTGATCGGCCTGCAGGGCATCCGGGCGCGCAAACTGCGCACTTTCCTGTCGATGATCAGCCTGTTCCTCGGGGTGCTCGCGGTGATCGTGGTTCAGACCAGTTCGGTGCTGGCGAACCGGGAGCTGCTGACCGACATCGAGCTGTCCGAGGGCAAGGACGGCACCGTGGTGATCTCGATGCCGCCGAACGAGCAGACCGCCCCGGTCGTGCTCGACGCGTTGCGCGGCCGCGCCGACGCCGTCGGCGTCGTGGAGACGAACGCGATCATCGGCGAGCCCGGCGTCACCCCGATCAACCCGGGCGCCATGCCGCTCAAGTACGCCGACCAGGGCGGCGGGGCGACCAAGATGATCTGCGACAACAACATGTGCTACCCGGAGCCGTCCACCGAGGCCCCGCCGCCGCGCGGTCAGGCGATCGAGGTCCGGCTGGTCGCCCTCACCGGCGACATCCGCCCGTTCCGCCCGTTCCCCACCGTGTCCGGCAGTTGGCTCGACTTCACCGGCGCGGCCTCGTTCGCGCCGCGGCTGGTCCTCAACAACGAGGCCGCCGACGCGTTCACCCGGTACCGGCTGCCCGCCGAGATGCGGATGGACTCGGCGAGGGCGCACTCCACCCCGCAGGTCATCGGCACCATCCACGACGGCCAAGCCCAGCCGACTGTCTACATGCGACTTGACGAGCTGGTGAACTGGATCCCCGCGAGCACCCTGGGCACCTCATCCGGTCTCACCGTCCTGCGCACCCAGTCGGCAGGCGCCGTCGAGCAGTACCTGCAGGCGAAACTCTCCCCCACCTCGCCGTTCTTCCCCCGCACCGTCGACTCCCGCGAACGCATCGGCGGTCAGCTCGACATGATGCGCTGGATCTTCTACGGGATGGCGGCGCTGGTCCTGCTGATCGGCATCGCGGGCATCCTCAACGTCGGCCTCGCCACCGTCGGCGAACGCGTCGAGGAGTTCGCCCTCCGCCGCGCGGTGGGGACGCCGAGACTGCTGCTGGCGGGCATCGTGCTGGCCGAGACCCTCATCATCGGCCTGCTCACCGCCGCCACCGCCATCGGCACCGGGGTGGTCGGACTGCAACTGGGGAGCAGGCTTTTCGGCGGCAACCACCCGTCACTGCAGAACGTCGGCTTCCCCTGGGAGGCAGGCGTGGCAGGCGTCGCGGCGGGTCTGGTAGCGGGCATCCTGGGCGGGCTCCTCCCCGCGATCCGAGCGGCCCGCATCCCCATCGCCACTGTCATGCGCGCCTAGCCATGACAGCGGACCGCGCCCCCTGCCGCCCTCCCACCCGCGGCAGGGGGCGCGCCACATCCGCTATCACAGAGCACAAAGGACACTGGCCCGGCGGGTTGCCTCATCCCGCGCCGAGACAGATGAACGGCCTGCGGTACGGGTCTTCCGCGATGGATTCCGCCAGTGCCCGTGCCGGGTTCACCCCAGCGGTGAGGTGGCGGTGGTAGGTGATCATCGCCGTCGCGGCTGACTCGTCGCCGACGCGGGTGGTGGCGGCGACCACCGTGCGGACGCCGCTGGCCAGCAGGGCACCCGCGTAACCCAGGGCCTCATCCCCGGGCCGCACGTAGTTGAGGGCGAGTTCGCAGGCGGCCAGGACGACCTGACGCGGGGGTTGCCGCAGGCGGGCGACTTCGTAGGCGAACAGCGGTCCGTCGGCGAGTTCGAGCCGGGAGAACAACGCGTTGGTGGGTTCGTGTTCGCCGTGCGCGGCGATGTGCGCGAGTTCGGCCCCGTCCAACGCGGTCAGCACATCGGCGACTGTCGCGTGTTCACCGTCCAAGGCGACGGCGTCCGGGTAGACCGCCCGGAGTGGTCCCTCCTCGGCGACCAGGCCGGTGAGCATCGGTCCGCGGGCGAGGACCGTGCGGCCCTTGGGGGACACGCCGGTGGTGGCGCTGAGCCAGGCGGTCGCGGACGGGGCGACGACCAGCGGGCGGCCCCACAGCGACGGCAGGCTCCCCCAGGGCACGGCGTACAGCGGGCCGGTCGGGATGATCACCAGCTCGTGGTCGTCGATCAACGGCAGCAGCGGTTGGATGAGCTGACGATCCAACCCTCCCGCGCTCCGGGCGGCCGAGGCCTTGACGACCTCCACCACCGGCGGCGGCAAGGTGTCCGGCGCCAACACATCCAGGTCCGCGTGCAGCCGGGCGGCCCATTCCGCCGCCTCGGTGGCCGAACCGAGGCGGACCATCCTGGCGCCGGTCCCGGAGGCCACGACGGCGACGACCTCGTCGCCCGACGTGGCGAACGAGACCAGCACGCGGCCGAGCAGGGCGGGCGACACCGCTTCCAGCGTCGCGACCGGCCGCGGTTTGCCCCACGGGCTCGCGTACCAGCCCTGCCGTTCGATCTCGCGTTCCAGGACGGCGGTCTGCTTCTCCAGCTCGTCGGCGGAGCGGCCCGCGAGGCGGGTCAACTGGGCGGTGCGCTTGGCCAGGCGGAGCTCGGCGGCCTTCTCGGCGATGTTGGCGTCGCGGATGTCGGGCACGGGTTCGTAGCGGTAGACCTGCGCGCGGGTGCGCTCCAGCCAACCGAACAGCCTGCGCGCGTCCGGGCGGGGGCGTTCCAGGACGAGCTTCACGGCGAGTTCGCCGAGGTGCCTGCCGTGCACGGCGGTGCCGCAGACCAGTTCCAGGCCGCCCATCCGGTCGCGGGCCCGGCCCAGTTCGGACAGCCCGGCGCGGGCCTGGCCGAGCGCGGCGCGGATGTCGGACTCGGCGACGGCCAGTTCCGCGCGGCACAGGCGCAGCAGCATCCGGTGGTCGACCGGGGTCGTGGCCCGGGGCTTGGGGACCTGGGCGAGCAGCTTGGCCGCCGTGTCGAGGTTGCCGCGGCGGATCTCCAGGCGGATGGCGAGCATCAGGGCCAGCGCGGCCTCGTCTTCCAGCAGCAGGCCGCGGAGCTGGTCGGCGAGCTGGACGGCGGTGGCGGGCAACGTCGCGGAGATGCGGGACCGGTCGAGGGCGTCGAGGGTGTCGGCGCGCAGCGCGGCCAGGGCGGCCACGGCGGCCCAGCGCTCGTTGCCGCGGCGGCGGAACATGCGCTCGGAGCGGCGGGCGCGCCTGCGGGCCTGGGCGGTGTCGCCGTGCAGCAGGGCGGCGGCGGCGCGGGCGACCTCGGCCTCGGCGGCGTCCTGACCGACGCGTTGGCGGCGCAACCGGGGCAGCGCGTCGTCGAGGTGCCGGGCGGCCTCGTCGACCAGGCCACCGGCGAGCAGGGCGCGGGCCTGGTCGAGCTGGGCGACCGGCAGCATGCCGGGGGCGCGGGCGGCGCACTCGCGGGTGGTCTCGGCGAAGTAGCGCAGCGCGGTCGGCACGTCGCCGATCATGTGGGCCACGTAACCGCGGTTGTGCCGGGCCTTGATGGCGATGTCGTGCAGGCCGTACCGCTCGCACAGCTCGATGCACGTGTCGAGCTCGGCGATGGCGGCGGCGGTGTGCGCGCGTTCGATCTGGGCCAGGCTGCGGTTGAGGTAGAGGCTGGCCAACACGTAAGGGTCACCGGAACCCGCGGCGAGACCGGCCCGCAACAGGTCGGCCGCCTCGGACAGCAGGTCGAGACCGAGGTCGATGGCACCGGCCCGGATGTGCAGGAACCCGCGCTGCTCCAGGGAAAGCCCGGCCAGCTCGGCCCGCAGCGCCCCGTCGGACACGGTGCCGACCAGCGCGTCGGCGTCGGAGAGCCTGCGGATGCCCTGGGTGATGGTGGCGCCCTCGGTCTCCGCGTAGGCGAGGGTGACCAGGATGCGCACCCGCAGTTCGACGACCTCGACCGCGGTCTGCGACGGCGCGGTGTCCAGCACGGCCAACGCCTCGCCGAGCAGCGCTCGCGCGCGAGCGAAGGTGTAGGCGTACACGGCTTTGCGGCCACGGCGGTAGAGCGCGCCTGCACGCCGGACAGCGGGCATACCGTCAACCCTACGTGCCGCGTCCACCGGTGGTGGACGCGGCACGGCGGTTTCGAACCACTAGTGCCTCAGCTACGCCAGCCGAGCTCGGCGAGGTCGCCGTCGCACAGGTCGCGGGCCAGCCCGGCCCGGACGACCCGGTCCTCTGGGGTGCTCGCGTCGGCCAACTCGGCGAGCCTGCCCGCGATCATGCCCGCGACCACCGGGGCCGCGAACGAGGTGCCCGCCCACACGGCGAAGCCGCTGGTGAGGTCGTCCGGGTCCAGGGTGGCCCTGGGCAGCGCGCCCGGCCCGGGGGTCTCCAGCTCCGGTTCCTCCGGCCCCTGCCACAGCGGGACGGTGCTGACCACGGCGTTGCCCGGCGCCCACCGGGTGACCCAGTCGCCCTCGTTGCTGAACGCGGCGACCGACTTGCCGGACGGGTTGAGCGCGCCGACCGCGATCAGCAGCGGGTTGCCGCTGTTGGAGCTGTCGTGGTTGAGCGCCATCGCGGCCGGGATGAACGGCCGCGTCGTGGCGTCGTTGCCCGCCGCGGCGACGACGAGCACGCCGAGGTCGGTGAGCTTGCGGACCGCCTCGGTGAGCTGCCGCCCGGTCTGCTGGTCGGTGTTCTCCGGGTAGAAGCCCAGCGACAGCGACACCACGTCGACCAGGTCCTCCGGCCGCCCGCCCGCCAGCGCGGAGGCGACCCGCTCGCGCAACCACTCCAGGGCCAGCAGCACCGAGCCGTCGGTGGTGATGCCGTCGGTGTGCAGGACCCGCAGCGACAGGATGCGCGCGTCCGGGCAGTTCTGGAACACCAGACCGGTGACGAAGGTGCCGTGCCCCGAGTGCGAGTCGGTCACCCCGAGCAGCGGCTGCAGCACGTCGCGCTCGTCGATGGGCGAGATCATCGACGGCAGCGCGCCACCGCTCTGGTCGGTGAGCGTGGTCTCCAGGTCGTTGAGCAGACCCTGGAAGTCGTCGGAGACCTCGACCACCGGGTCGGTGTGCGCGGGGCCGATGGTCAGCCACGGGTGCGGGCCGATGCCGGTGTCCAGCACCGCGACCACCGGCCGCCTGCCCGCCCGGAGCGCGGTCGGCTTGCGGCGGTGCGGCTTGGGCATGAACACCCGCACCGCGTTGCGCTGCCCGTTGCCGAGCGCGATCGCGCCGCCGTTGTAGCCGACCGGGACCCCGTTGCCGAACGGCACTCCATTGCCGAAGGGGACGCCGTTGCCGAACGGAACCCCGTTGCCGAAGGGGACACCGTTGCCGAACGGCGCGGCACCCCAATGGGCGGAGACGGCGGCGCTGTACCCGGCGTTGTAGCCCGCCCCGTAGTGCACGTGGGACGGCGCGGCGCCGGGAGCCGCGGCGCTGTACGTGGTGCCGGTGCCCGCGTCCGGCTCGGTGTGGCCGTCCATCCCGACCGAAGCGGCCAGCGCCAGGTGTTCGAGGCCGATGCCGCGCACCGCGTCCGGCCCGAGGGCGCGGCGCAGGTTCGCCAGCACGGTCCACGGGTCCGGGGCCGCCTCGACGACGGCGTCCTCGCGGACCTCCAGCAGCATCGGCACGGCGACGTCGGCGTCGAACTCGGCCACGGCCCGGCGCCAGGTCGGCGTCTCGGGCAACCGGAGCACCATGCGGACGCCGATCCGGGCCAACACGTGGTTGAACTTCGCGATCTGCCGCCGGTCACGCGCGATGCCCAGCGGCACCAGCAGCGTGTTGTAGCGGTAGGCGGTCGAGTCCGGGCGGCGGCCGCGCTCGCCGGGGACCGCGGTGGACGGGTCGAGAATCCTGGCCCGGTGTCGCACCAGGACGTCGGCGCCCAGGTTGATCACCTGGGTGAACCGGGAGAGATCCGGTCCGGTCTGGACCCCGCCGCGGGATCCGGTCCGCTCGTTCGGCTCGTTCGGTTGCCCCCCGTTGGCCCGCACGTCCGCCATGGATTACCCACCCCGAAAGTCGTTGGTCACGGTCGGTGTCGTTCGCCCGCCGACCTGCTCTCAACCGTAGTAGAGCAGAATCGTGGTCATGAGATACATCGATTGACAAACCCCCTGCGTAACGCGCATTTGGGATCAACTCTCCGCTGATACCGAGGTAACGATCAGTAAGCGAAAACCGGGGCCGACCGAACAACGTCCACTCGGACAGCGCAGTGACCGGCCGCTCGGAATGGATCTTCGTGCGACCAGGCCGGACCTGGGGGAAGCGAACAGCAATCATCGTGGCCGCGCAACGCCCCCATCGGGTACGGAGAGCGCGCGCGGGCGCACGCACGGGAGTCGTCCACTGTGCCGGTTCGCGCTATTCGAACAGGTGAGCGGCGAACCGGCCAGAATGATCTTGAAAATTCCGAGAATCCACTGTGGACAAACCAGGGGAATTCGCCGAGCCCGGAACCGGACCGCATTATCGCACCGGTGTTCGACACTTACGCCGGAGTGACCGGGCGCTCGCAGAATGCGTGGGACCAGCCGCTAGCCGGTCGCGGAAATCATCGCGCTGCCCAGCACGACATCGCCCGCCGGGTCCGGGCGGTAGAGCACAACGGCCTGCCCAGGGGCGACCCCGCGCAGTTCGCCGACCGGGTGGACGAGCAGTCGACCGTCCACAAGCGACGCCGTGGCCGGGGTGGTGCCGCCGTGCGCGCGGATCTGCGCCACGCACTCGACGGTGCCGGTCAGCGGGTCGCCGGAGGGCCAGACCGGCCGGTCGCCGAGGATCTCGCGGACCGCCAGCCGCTCCGCCGGGCCGACCCGCACGGTGCCCCGGACCGGTTCGAGCGAGAGCACGTACCGGGGCTTGCCGTCCGCGGCGGGGGTGTCGATGCCCAGGCCGTGCCGCTGCCCGACGGTGAACCCGTGCACCCCGGCGTGCACACCGAGCACCGCGCCGGTCTGGTCGTCGACCAGGGTCCCGGGGCGGGTGCCGAGCTTGCCGGTCAGGAAGGCCCTGGTGTCCCCGTCGGGGATGAAGCAGATGTCGTAGCTGTCCGGCTTCTCGGCGACGGCCAGCCCGCGCTCGGCCGCCTCGGCCCGCACGTCCGACTTCACCGAGCCGCCCAGCGGGAACATCGCGTGCGCGAGCTGCTCGGCGGTCAGCGACGCCAGCACGTAGGACTGGTCCTTGTCCGGGTCGGCCGCGCGGCGCAGTTCCGGCTTGCCGTCGACGGTCGCGAGACGGGCGTAGTGGCCGGTGCAGACCGCGTCGAAGCCGAGCGCGACCGCCTTGTCCAGCAGCGCCTCGAACTTGATCCGCTCGTTGCACTTCAGGCACGGGTTCGGGGTGCGGCCCGCGGCGTACTCGGCGACGAAGTCCTCGACCACGTCCTCGGTGAACCGCTCGGCGAAGTCCCAGACGTAGAACGGGATGCCGAGCAGGTCGGCCACCCGGCGGGCGTCGTGCGCGTCCTCCACGGTGCAGCAGCCCCGGGAGCCGGTGCGCAGCGTGCCGGGCTTGGCCGAGAGCGCCAGGTGCACGCCGACCACGTCGTGCCCGGCCTCGACCGCGCGCGCGGCGGCCACCGCCGAGTCCACTCCCCCGCTCATCGCGGCCAGCACTCGCACGACTCAGACCTCCGCCGGTGAGGCGCCGCGGCGCAGTCCGGCCAGCCCGGCGTTGCGGGCGCGGGCGACGACCGGGCCGATCGCGTCGCCGAGCGCCCGGACGTCGGCGTCGGTGGAGGTGTGGCCGAGGGAGAACCGCAGCGAGCCGCGGGCGGCCGCGGCGTCGGTGCCCATGGCCAGCAGCACGTGCGACGGCTGCGCCACGCCCGCGGTGCAGGCGGAGCCGGTCGAGCACTCGATGCCGCGCGCGTCGAGCAGCATGAGCAGGCTGTCGCCCTCGCAGCCGGGGAAGCTGAAGTGCGCGTTGCCGGGCAGCCTGGACGGTCCACCGTCCACTTCGGACTCACCGGGGTCGCCGTTGAGCACCGCGTCCGGGACCACCGCGCGCACCGCGCGGACCAGGTCGTCGCGCAGCCGGGCCAAGGTGGTCGACCGGCGCGCGCGCTGCTCGGTGGCGACGCGGACCGCGGTGGCCAGCGCCACGATCGCGGGGACGTCCAGGGTGCCGGAGCGCACGTCGCGTTCCTGGCCACCGCCGTGCGACACCGGGGTGCACGCCACGTCGCGGCTCAGCAGCAGCACGCCGACGCCGTAGGGACCGCCGACCTTGTGCCCGGACAGGGTCAGCGCGCCCGCGCCGGAGCGGCCGAAGTCGACCGGCAGCACCCCGACGGCCTGCACGGCGTCGGTGTGGAACGGGATGCCGTGCAGGGCGCAGGTGCCCGCGAGCTCGCGCACCGGGTTGACCGTGCCGACCTCGTTGTTCGCCCACATGACGCTGACCACGGCCACGTCGTCGGGGTTCTCGGCGATGGCGGCGCGCAGGGTGTCCTCGTGCACCCGGCCGAAGTCGTCGACCTCGAGCAGGGTGACCTCGGCGCCGTCGTGCTCGGCCAGCCACAGCGCGGCGTCCAGCACGGCGTGGTGCTCGACCGCGGACACCAGCACCCGGGTGCGGCGCGGGTCGGCGGCCTTGCGCGCCCAGTAGATGCCCTTGACCGCGAGGTTGTCGCTCTCCGTGCCACCGGAGGTGAAGATCACCTCGGACGGCCGGGCGCCCAGCGCGGCGGCGATGGACTCGCGTGCCTCCTCCACCGCGCGGCGGGCGCGGCGACCGGAGGAATGCAACGAAGAGGCGTTGCCGTACGCGGACAACGCCCCGGTCAGCGCCGCGGCCGCTTCAGGCAGGATCGGCGTGGTGGCCGCGTGGTCGAGATAGCTCATCGCCCGTCCAGGGTAGACCGGCCAGGCCCCGGGGTCACACCCGGTCGTCGGTGGACCGGCGGAACGCGATCGCCCCGACCAGCGCCACCCCGGCCATCGTCAGGTCGATCGGGACCAGTGCGGGCCCGGGGGCGGCGGTGGAGGCCAGCGCCGCCAGCAGCACCCCGCCCAGGCCGATCAGGGTCGCGGACAGCCCGGTGTCGCTGACCTGCAGCGCCGACGAGGTGAACCCGCGCTCGTGGGCCGGGGTCAGGCCAAGCGCCAACACGTTGATCGCCGGGAAGGCCAGGCCCATGCCCGCCCCGCACACCGTCCACAGCACCGCCGCCAGCCAGGGCCAGACCCACGGGAACGCCACGAACGCCATCGCCGCCAACCCGACCACGACGGCAAGGAACCCCGCGCGGATCAGGGTGGTGCGCGGCACGTCGGGGTGCCTGCCCTGCCAGAGCGAGGCGGCCGACCAGCCGAGCGCGCCGACGGTCAACGGCAAACCCGCCATCCACGGCGCGAACCCGTGCACGGTGGTGAGGGTCAACGGCACGAACGCCTCAACCCCGAAGAACGCCCCGGCGAACAGGCCGCGGGCCAACACGAGCTTGGGCAGCCCCGGTCGGCCGAGCAGCGTGCCCTTCGGCAGCAGGACGCGCAGCGACGGGACGAGCAGGGCCACCCCGCCGAGCCCGAGCCACAGGGTGGTCAGCGACGGGTGTTGTGCGGCCCAACCGATCGCGGGGATGCCGATCCCGGCCGCGAGCGCGGCGAGCGGCACCCACCGACGGGTCTGCCGCCGCCGCTCGTGCGGGGGCAGGTTCCGCAGCGCCGGGACCAACAACACCACCCCCAGCACGGCGAGCGGCACCAACCCGAGGAACACCCACCGCCACCCGTACCGCTCGGTCACCACACCCGCCAGCGTCGGCCCGACGATGGAGGGCACCACCCAGGCGGCGGCGAGCAACCCGAACGCCGCGGGCCGGACCCGCTCCGGGTAGATCAGCGCGACCAACACGTAGATGGCGACGATCTCGGAACCCCCGCCGAACCCCTGCAACACCCGCGCCGCCAGCAGCACCGGCATCGACCCGGCCGTCCCGGCCACGACGAGGCCGAGCAGGAACAGGACCGGCCCGACCAGCAACACCGGCCGCGCGCCGACCCGGTCACACACCCACCCGCCGACAACGGTCGCGACCACAGTGGCGGACAGGTACGTGGTGAACGGCCACGAGTACAGCGCCCCACCGTGCAGGTCGGCGACCATGCGCGGCAACGCGGTCGAGACGCCGAGCTGCTCGAACGCGCTGATGGTGACGAGCAGCAGGACACCGAGCGTGGTGGCCCTGGTCCGGGCCGCCCACAGCTCGGCACCGGGACGGGTTCGCGCCGGACTGGCCTCGGTCGTGGTCACCCACTCATCTTGGGACCTCGACCTCGGTGGAGGTCCAGCCCTTTTCGCTCACACCGGCCCAACCGGCAACGGGCGGGGCCGCTCAGGCCGAGAGCCGGGCCGGGCGAGCACGGCGCCTGCGCTGGGCGGGGATGGTGGTGACCCGGCCGAGGGCCGAGTTCAGCGCGGCCTCGGTGAGGGCGGCCAACTCGCGGCGGTCGGCCGCGCGGCCCGGGGCCAGCTCGTCCAACACGGTCAGTTCCACGACCAGGCCGCGCAGGCGGGCGGTGCGCCGGATCGAGTCGATGATCGTCTCGGTGCCGATGAACGCGGGGGTGGTGCTCTCGCGGCCGTCGGCGAGGCGGTAGCGCAGGGCGAGCGGGCGGACCGGGACGCCGCCGTCGATGGCGGCCTGGAACAGGGCGGGGCGGAAGTGGCCCATGCCCTGGCCGCACCACGTGGTGCCCTCGGGGCAGACGTAGACCAGGGAGCCGTTGCGCAGCGAGTCCGACAGGGCGTCGACCGTGCCGGGCAGGGACCGCAGGCTTTCCCGGTTGACGAACAGGGTGCCCGCGGCGGCGACCACCCGGCCGATGACCGGCCACCGCCGGATGTCCTCCTTGGCCAGCGCCCGCATCGGCCGGACGGCGTTGACCGCGGCGATGTCCAGCCACGAGATGTGGTTGGCGGCGACCAGGGCGCCCCGGGTGCGGCCCGCGCGCAAGGCCGCGCCGCCGTGCACGACCAGGCGGACGCCGAACGCGCCGAGCACGCCGCGGAAGATCCACTTGGCCAGCCGGTCGCGGCCGCGGCGGCCGATGACCGGCATCAGCGGCACCGACAGGGCGGCGACCAGCAGGACGCCGACGGCACCGGCGAGCCGGGCGGCGACCCGGAGGCGGCCGACGGTGGGTTCGCCGTCGGTGAGGCATTTCGGCCCACACGGTGACGTGGGCATCCAGTCGTGTGCCATGGCGCTACTCCCCCGAACCGGACCAGGACAACGGAACCACCCCCGGGGCTACTCCCCCAGGAAGAACTTCAGGTAGCGCTGGTCGACGTTGGCGAGGTCGAGCAGCACGAAGAAATCGGCGACGCCGAAGTCGGCGTCCAACGCGGGCGGGCCGCAGACCTTGGCGCCCAGCCGCAGGTAACCCTTGAGCAGCGGCGGCATCGCGATCCGGGGCGGCGCGGCGACGGACTCGAAGTCCCACGGCACGCGCGGCCGGACCCGCAGGTCCGCGTTCGTGTAGTGCTTGTCCCGCACCGTTTGCCAGACCCCCGCGGCGAGCGAACCGCCGTCGGCGAGCGGGACCGAGGCGCAGCCCGCGAGGAACCCGTGGCCGGACAGCAGCATGTAGCGGGCGATCCCGGCCCACACGAGGGACACGACCGAACCGTTGCGGTGGTCGGGGTGCACGCACGAGCGACCGGTCTCCACCAGCGCGCCGCGGATGCCCGCGAGCGCGGACAGGTCGAACTCCGTGTCGGAGTAGAGCGACCCGGCCTCGGCGGCGCGTTCCGGCGGCAGCATCCGGTAGGTCCCGACGATGTCCCCGGTCGCGTCCTCGCGGACCACCAGGTGGTCGCAGAACGGGTCGAACCGGTCGATGTCCAGACCAGGGGTCGTGGTGTGCAGGGTGGCGCCCATCTCCCCGGCGAACACCTGGTGGCGCAATCTCTGCGCGGCCTCGACCTCGGACCCGTCGTGCGCGACGAGCAGCGAGTACGTGGGGACGTCGGTTCCGGGCTTGGCAGTGCTGACCAGCACCTGGGCCTGCGTCATACCTGCAGGTTAGGGCGATCTCGGCGTCAAGCGTGTGCTATTTGCCATGACCGGACAGTGGCAACTGAGTGAATTGCCGGTTCCGTCGCCCGGCCCGGAACGCGCGCACGGGGCGGCTCCCGGTGGGAGCCGCCCCGTGACCAGGGGAAAGATCAGCCCTTGCGCTGGGCGACCGCGGCGGTGAGCTGCGGGGCGACCGCGAACAGGTCACCGACCACACCGAAGTCGGCGATCTCGAAGATCGGCGCCTCGGCGTCCTTGTTCACCGCGACGATGGTCTTCGAGGTCTGCATGCCCGCCCGGTGCTGGATCGCGCCGGAGATGCCGAGCGCCACGTAGAGCTGCGGCGACACGGTCTTGCCGGTCTGGCCGACCTGGAACTGCGCCGGGTAGTAGCCGGAGTCGACCGCGGCCCGGGACGCGCCCACCGCGGCGCCGAGCGCGTCGGCGAGCTGCTCCACGACGTCGAACTTCTCCGCGGAGCCGACACCGCGGCCGCCGGAGACCACGATTGACGCCTCGGTCAGCTCCGGGCGGTCGCCACCGACCACCGGCTCGCGACCGGTCACCGCGGTGGCCTTGGCCGGGTCGACCGCGGGGACCTCGACGGCCTCCTCGGCCGCGGCGCCCGCCGACTCGACCGCGTCCACGCCGCCGGGGCGGACGGTGACGATCGGGGTGCCCCGGGTGGCCTTCGCCCGGACCGTGAACGCGCCACCGAAGATCGACTGCACGCCGACGACGGCACCGTCGACCGACTCGACGCCGACGGCCTCGATCAGCAGCCCCGAGTCGGTGCGCACGGCGAGCCGACCGGCGATCTCCTTGCCCTCGGCGGTCGCCGGGACCAGCACGGCGGCCGGGGACTTGGCGCCGACCAGCGCGGCCAGCACGTCGACCTTGGGGGTGACCAGGTAGTTGGCCACGTCGTCGGACTCGGCGACATAGACCTTGGCCGCGCCGTAGGCGGCCAGCGACTCGCGCACCTTCGCGGCGGTGCCGGGGGCGGCGACCACGACCGCGGCGGGCTCGCCCAGCTCGCGGGCCGCGGTCAGCAGCTCGAAGGTGACCTTCTTGACCTCACCGTCGACCTCGTCGACGAGGACCAGGACCTCGGACATGTCTCGTCTCCTCAGATGATCTTCTGGCCGATGAGGTACTCGGCGATCTTGGTGCCGCCGTCGCCCGCGTCCTCGACCCGCTGCCCGGCCGAACGCGGCGGCTTCGGGGTGGCCTCGACGACGGTGGTGCTCGCCGCGTCGAGCCCGACCTCGCCCGCGTCGATGCCCAGGTCGGCCACGGTGAAGGTGTCGACCGGCTTCTTCTTCGCGGCCATGATCCCCTTGAACGAGGGGTAGCGCGGCTCGTTGATCTTCTCGCCGACGCTGACCACGGCGGGCAGGGTCGCCCGCAGGTGGGTCAGGCCCGTGTCGGTCTCCCGGGTCACGGTGATCTCCGAGCCCTCGACGGTGACCTTGCGGGCGTGCGTGAGCTGCGGGAACCCGAGCACCTCGGCCAGCATGGCGGGGACGGCGCCGCCGCGGCCGTCGGTGGCCTCGTTGCCCGCGATCACCAGGTCGACCCCGTCGACCTTGCCGATCGCGGCGGCCAGCACCCTGGTGGTCTGCAGCAGGCAGGCGCCGTGCAGGGCCGGGTCGGTGACGTGCACCGCCTTGTCCGCGCCCATCGACAGCGCCTTGCGGATCGCCTCGGTCGCCCGCTCCGGGCCGACGCTGAGCACGGTGACCTCGCCGCCCTGGGCCTCCTTGATCAGCAGCGCCTCCTCGACGGCGCGCTCGTTGATCTCGTCGAGCACCGCGTCGGCGGACGCGCGGTCCAGGGTGTGGTCGGCGTCGGTGAGCCTGCGCTCCGAGTACGTGTCAGGCACCTGCTTGACCAGGACAACGATGTTTGGCATGGGTCTGCTTCGACCTCCTGGGACGAGCACCGGGGTGGCGGGCCGACGGGGGTGCCGGCGAGCCCGATTTTCGTGCGGTCCGGCCGAGCTTGCCATGTCCGGTACCACCGCGGTCCGGCCGGGCACGACGGGCTCCGCCGAGGCCATGTTACTAGCCGGTAGCGCGGTGGCAATCGGTGGCAATCGGAAACCTCTGCCACTGTCGTGGGCATCACCCCGTCCCGCCACCCCAGTTGTCGGCGAACCGACCCCTGGACACGCCTGAAGGCCACCCCCTGGGTTGGCGGGTGGCCTTCAGGCGCGGTGCCTACAGCGGTGTGCCGACCGGTGGCGCGCCGGTCGAGCACGGGCCGGTCGCGAAGGTCAGCGTGACGGGTCCCGGGCGGCTCACGCCGACGCGGGCAGCCACTTCGACCGGCCGGGGGTGGTGGGCACCCAGACCCCGTTCACCGGGTCGTCACGGAAGGCGAGCGTGCCGGGGGTGCGGTCGTCGGGCAGGTCGATCATCTGGCGGAGCACCTCGACCGCCCAGCCCTCGCGGCGCCAGAGCACCTCGTCGGGGTTGGGGTTGAGCACGTCGTCGGTGTCGCCGGGCAGGCGGGAGGCGATGACCTCGTCCTCGGCGTGCAACCGGACGACGTCGATCACGTTGTGGTGCGCGCGGACACCGACCACGGCGGCGATCTCACCGCTGGCGTCGCGCGGGTGCAGGAACTCGAAACCACGGGAGACGAGCTTGCGCAGGTAGGCCTCGGCGGCGTGCGACGCGTCCGGAGTCGTGATGTGCCCGTCCTTCACCGCGCGGGTGAACGACGCGATCACGGGACCGTGGAACACGAGCGCGGACCCCGAGGCGTTCTTGGAGTCGCGGATCGCGGTGCGCGCGCTGTCGATGGGCGACACCTCGACGCAGTTGCCCACGGCGCCGCTGCGGCTGCCCTTGCGCCACCGCGCCCCGGGCACGCCGTCCGCCGCCATTCCGTTGCGAATCTCAGACACAGGACTCTCAGACACTGGACCTCGCCTTCGGCAGTCACTCAGTGCAGGTGCACGTGCGTTGATCGTGACGACCGTAACACGCTCGGGCGGTCCCGCAAATGCACGTGCATCCGAACGGGCCAACCGCACAAGACGATTGACTGTGCAACATCACGATGACGGGCAACACTGAGCCGCCCACCCCCGAATGGGGTGAGCGGCACAGGGTGAACGGCCTGAATCTCCTCGCGGCGCTTGCTGAGGAGTTGGCGGGAGCGGCTGGGCGTCTCCGCGTCGACCGTGAGCCGGTCGACGACGCGGCTGTAGCGCTCGATCTCGTCGATGCGGTCCAGGAAGATCGCGCCGCCGAGGTGCTCGATGTAGACGATGTCGGGCAGTTCCTGCTCGGTGAACCGCAACATGGTGAACGAGCCCTCGGCCGCGTAGCCGCTGAGCGGGTACGGCATGACCTGCAACGTGATGTTGGGCAGCCGGGTCATCTCCAGCAGGTGCTCCACCTGCTGGCGCAACACCCGCGGCCCGCCGATCGGCCGGTGCAGCACCGACTCGTCGATGACGACCCACAGTTTCGGCGCGTCCAGCCGTTGCAACACCTTCTGCCGCGACATCCGCAACGCGACCCGCCGGTCGACCTCGTCCTTGCCCAGCTCCGGTCTGCCCCGCCCGGCGAGCATCCTGGCGTACTCCTCGGTCTGCAGCAGACCGGGCACGAACTGCAGCTCGTAGGTCTGGATCCGGGACGCGGACTCCTCCAGGCCGACGAAGTCGTTGAACCAGCTCGGCATCAGGTCGCTGTAGCGGTGCCACCAGCCCGGCTCGTTGGACTGCTTCACCATGTCCAGGAACTGGGTGCGCTCGGTCTGGTCGTGCACCCCGTAGAGCGTCAGCAGGTCGGCGACGTCGCGCTCCTTGAACCCGACCCGGCCCAGCTCCATCCGGCTGATCTTGGATTCGGAGCCGCGGATGTGGTACCCGGCGTCGGCGCGGGTGATCTCCGCGGCCTCCCGCAGCCTGCGTAGCTGCGAACCGAGCACGATCCTGCGGGCGGTCGGGCCGGAACTCTGCCCACCGTCACCTCTGCTGTCGGCCACGTCGCGTCCCTCCCGCCACTGCCCCGACACCGGCGGTGTCCGCGTCGGAACCCAGCGTGGCATCGGCCTTGCTGATACCCCTAGGGTGAGCTTACCCCTTGAGTGCGCAACGTCCATGATCCACGACGGTCGGTGAGGTAGAGATGGCGGTCCAGGATCCCGCGGTACCGGTGTACATCGATACGTCGAAAGCCAGCATCGCCCGCGTGTACGACGCGTTCCTCAACGGCAAGGACAACTACGAGATCGACCGCGAAGTCCTGCGCCGCGTGCAGCAGGTGGCCCCCGAGGCGGCCCAGTTAGCCTTCGACAACCGGGAATTCCTCATCAGGGCCACCCGGTTCATCGCACTGCAAACCGGCATCCGGCAATACCTGGACTGCGGCTCCGGCCTCCCCACCGCCGAGAACACCCACCAGGTGGCGCAACGCATCCGCCCCGACTCCACGGTCGTCTACGTAGACAACGACCCGGTCGTCCTCGCCCACGGCCGGGCGCTGCTCGAGGAGAACGACCACACCCACTTCATCGCCGAGGACATCTTCGAACCGGAACAGGTCCTGGCCAACGACATCGTCCAACGCAACCTGGACTTCACCGAACCAGTCGCCCTCTTCCAAATGGGCACCATCCACCACTACGACGGCCCCCGCCCCCCCGCCGACATCATGCGCGCCTACATCGACGTCCTCGCCCCAGGCTCCATCGTCGGCATCACCCACTTCCACGACCCGGAAACGACGGAACACTCCCCCCTCGCCCGCCGCATGGAAGACGTCTTCCTGCACAGCCCCATGGGCACCGGCCTCTTCCGCACCATGCCGGTCATCCAGTCCATGTTCCCCACCCTCACCATGATCGACCCCGGCATCACCCTCTGCGCCGAATGGTGGCCCGACGGCCCCCGCCTCAAACCACTGGACCAGGTGCAGTACTGCATCGTCGGCGGCCTGGGCATGAAGCAGTAGCACCCAGCCCGTCACAAACACACCCACCAAAACTGCCGCGTGAATACCTACCGCGACCAACCCACACCCCGCGCCCAAAAAACCCGCGCCTCACCGACGAAGCGCCACACTGGCACCGCGCCCCCCAAAAAACCCCACCCCATATCGATATATCGACGAAGCGCCACATCTGCGCCGCGCGCCTCGGGACCCGCCGACACCAACCGCCCGTTGTGGTGGAGATTCAAAACCCCCGGCCCCTCTCCCCGTCGGCTGACCCCACTCCGTCGGCCCACCCCCGACTCCGTCGGCCCACCCCTTCCTCGTCGGCTGACCCCACTCCTAGGCACACCCCTCCCCACCCCCACTCCTAGGCACCCCCACCCCCCGCAACACCCCGGCGCCCACCCAGGTACGCCGCATCCCCACACCAACCCGGCCCCCAGTTATCCACAACGCCCCAAGCCATCCACAGACTGCGCCATGATCCCTTCCCACCGCCTCCCAGCCGGTAGACTGGACCCGGGGACGCCCCCCGGGAGGGTGGGGGGCTGCCCTGGGGTTGCGGGGGTGGGCGTCAATAGCTGGATTGGCTGAAAGAGCAGGAGTTGGCGGCCGCACCGGCCCCACCACGGCGGGACCCGCTGCCGAATCGAGGCGCGGTGGTCGAGGCGCGGCTCGACCCAGAACGCCGCCCCCCCACGACATCCCTGGCCGGCATTGCCGGAACCGCCCAAGGTCCAGCAACCCGCGTTCCGGCGCCTTGCGGGAACGCCGCGGACAGACCGATGCCCAGCCGAGGTTCGACCTAGAGACTCACCCAGGGGTTGTCCCCCCACCGGCGTTCCCCCAAGGCGCAACAGCAAGCGTTCTCGACGACAAACGCCACGAGCCCGTTCTCGCCCGTCGCACCGCCGTCTCAACGCCCGCTGTTGTCCCGCACTACGACACGGGCCGCCGCATCACGCTCGACACCAGGAACGAACAGTCAGCAACAACACCCCGCCCGACCACGCACACCGCCCCCACCCAGTACCGCCCCCAACAACGTCGCCCCACCTCGCCGCCACCCGATCCAGCGATTGACACCAACCCCGCCACCCCACTACCTCCAGGGCGGCCCCCACCCTCCCGGGGGGCGTCCCCGGTCCCAGTCTACCGGCTGGAAGGCGCCGGCAACCGACCACGGCGGTTCCTGTGGACAGCTCAGACGATGTGGACAACTCCAGCCCAGATCGCCGCGCGGATGGGGCAGATCGGTGTAGGAACCGCAAACCCGGGGTCCGCACCGGACCCGCTGTGGCGGGGGCTGCCAGCGGGATGGATGCCGCTCGGCTCAGTGGTTCGAGCCGGGGCGTTGGTCCTGTACCGGCCTGTCCCGCTGCTCCTGGAAAGGCGCCGGAACGCGCGTCGACACCGATGCGCGACAACCTCGCCGTCTCGACCGCCCGCACTACGGCAGGCGTCAACTCCCCCGCGGCGTCACACTCAAGCCAGGAGCGAACAGCCAACGGGCAGCCCCCACCCTCCCGGGGGCGTCCCCGGTCCCAGTCTACCGGCTGAAAGGCGCCTGCGACCGACCACGCCGCTACCTGTGGACAGCTCAGGCATTGTGGACAACCCAAGGCCCAGGCCAGCACGAACTACGGACAACCCAAGGCCCAGGCCGGCACGGAACTCAAGGCCCGGCATGGAACTCAAGGCCCAGCACGGATCAGGGCGTACCCGCATGGACGTCACCGGCAAGCCCCCGCGAGAACACAAGCCCCCGCGAGAACACAAGCCCACGCGAGAACACAAGCCCACGCGAGAACACAAGCCCACGCGAGAACACACGAACGCGGGAACCGGAACTCACGCGCCGACCGCCAACCGCTTCGCCACCGTGTTCAGGCGGATCATCGACTCGTAGTCGGCCGTGCCCGGTTGGGCTTGGTACACCACCAACCGCTCGTCCGTCTCCGAGACCGCGAGTGTCTCGAAGGTCAGGCTCATCCGCCCCACGACCGGGTGTTCGATCACCTTCACCCCCGTCGTGCGCCGTTTCACCTCGTGTTGGCGCCACAGGCCGCGGAATTCGGCGCTGGCCGCGCTGAGTTCGGCGACGAGAGCCACCAGGCGCGGGTCGTCGGGGGCGGTTCCGTGGGCGGCGCGCAGGTGGGCGACTGTGCCCCAGGCGATGTCGTCCCAGTGGGGGAAGACCTGTTCCGCGTTCGGGTGCAGGAACACGTATCGGCTGGTGTTGCGCTTCTCCGCGGGCCAATCTTCCATGCCCGCCAGCAGGACCTGTCCCGCCGTGTTCGACGCGAGTACGTCGTTCACGCTGTTGAGCAGGTACACCGGCAGTGGTTCCAGTGTGCGCAGCAGGGTCAGGACCTCGTCGCGGACGACTTCGCGTTCGGGTAGGGGGGTGGCCCTGGTCCGTGCCCCGCTTTGCGCCCGCGCGGCGATGTCGATCAGGTGGCCGTGGGCTTCCTGGTCCAGGCGCAGGACGCGGGAGAGCGCTTCGAGCACTGGCGGGCTCGGGTTGCGTTCGCGGCCTTGTTCCAGGCGGACGTAGTAGTCGACGCTGATCCCGGCCATGGTCGCGAGTTCTTCGCGGCGCAGGCCGGGGGTGCGGCGCAGGCCGGAACTGCTGGCAAGGCCGATGTCGGCGGGGCGGACGCGTGAGCGGCGGGCCCGCAGGAACTCCCCGAGTTCGTTTCGCTCCGGCATGTGTCGATGGTGGCACGTCCGCCCCCGTGGCGACAGCGAATCGGCGGGTGGTTCCCGGGCGCGCTGTTCCTGGGAGTGCGGCACCCAGGAACGCCCCTCCTGGAGAGCACCGGGCCTGTCACCGGCCGCCGTACGGCGACACGATCGTTCCCGACGAGGACCACCACCGGTTCAGAGGGAGACGAACGACCGTGACGAACACCGACACCGGCGACACCCCAGTCGACGCTGTCGCCGTGCCCACCCTCCAGGCGCCGCTGCGGCGGCTCGGCGTCGACGGGCCGCTGGTCGGCGCCATCGGCCTCGGCTGCATGGGCATGAGCGAGATGTACGGCCCCACCGACGACTCCGAGTCCGCCCGGGTGATCAACGCCGCGTTGGACGCCGGGGTGACCGTGCTCGACTCGGCCGACATGTACGGCGCCGGGCACAACGAGGAACTGGTCGGTTCCGCCATCCGGCACCGCCGCGACGACGCCTTCCTGATCACCAAGTTCGGCATCCGCCGGGACGGGGGCAGGCGCTGGAACGACAACAGCCCCGAGTACGCCAGGCAGGCCTGCGAGGCGTCGCTGCGCAGACTGGGCGTCGACCACATCGACCTGTACTTCGTGCACCGCTTCGACGGGTCCACCCCGGTCGAGGACACCGTCGCCGCGCTGGCCGACCTGGTCGACGCGGGCAAGGTCCGGCACATCGGGCTGAGCGAGGTCAGCGCGGACACGTTGCGCCGGGCCGCCGCCGTGCACCCGGTCGCGGCGGTGCAGAGCGAGTTCTCGCTGTGGAGCCGCAACCTCGTCACCGACGGCATCCTGGCCACCGCCCGGGAGCTGGGGATCGCCACGATCGCGTACTCGCCGCTGGGCCGCGGTTTCCTCACCGGCACCGTCCGCGACTTCGACGTCCTGGCGGACAACGACTTCCGCAAGGCCAACCCGCGGTTCACCGACGGCAACCTCGCCGCGAACCTGGCGCTGCTCGACCCGGTGGAGCGGCTGGCCGACAAGCTGGAGGTGCCGACCGCCGCCGTCGCGCTGGCCTGGGTGCTGGCCCAGGGCGACGACATCATCGCCATCCCCGGCACCAAGCGGTTGCGCTACCTGGCCGCCAACGTCGAGGCCGCCGCGCTGCGGCTGGACCCGGCCGACGTCGCCGAGCTGACCGAGGCCTTCCGCGCCGAGGCCGTCGCGGGCGAGCGCTACCCGGCCGCGATCATGCCCGTTACCCGCTAGGAGACGCGAAAACCCATGAGCGAGCAGACAACCACCCAGACCGAGCCCGAGATCTCCGCCAAGGAGCAGGCCGGTCGGGACGTGATGGGCACCCTGGGCATCGACCCGGACGGCCTCATCGCGGGCTACTCGGGCCTGGACGAGCGGTTCGGCCACTCGGTCGTCGAGTTCGTGTTCGGCGAGTTCGTCAGCAGGCCCGAGCTCGACCTGCGCACCCGGCAGTTGGCCACGGTCGCGGTGCTCACCGCGCTCGGCGGCTGCGAGCCGCAGTTGGAGACCCACCTGCGGGCCACCCTCCGCGCGGGCGCCACCCGCGCGGAGATCATCGCCCTGATCGGCCACGTGCTGCCGTACGCGGGCACCCCGCGCGTGATCAACGCGATGAACGTGGCCAAGCGCGTCTTGGGCGCCGAGTAACGCCCTCCCCGTCCGCACCCGTGGAGCACCTGGAGCAGAAGTGACCACTTCCGAGCGTGAACTGACCACCCCGGCGGGCAAGTCGACCCCGTCCGCCGACCCCGCCCTGCCCGCGCCGCTGGTGCAGTGGCTGGGCGTGGTGACCCTGGCGTTGGGCGTCTTCGCCATCGTCACCGCGGAGTTGCTGCCGGTCGGGCTGCTGCCCGCGATCTCCGGCGAGATGGGCGTGTCCATCGGCACCGCCGGTCTCAGCATCACCCTCTACGGCATCATCGCCGCGCTCACCGCGGTGCCGCTGACCGCCGCGTTCGCCCACCTCGACCGCCGGTTCCTGCTTGCGGGCCTGATGGCGATCCTCACCGCGGGCAACATCGTCACCGCGATCGCGCCCAACTTCACCGTCCTGCTGCTGGCCCGGATCCTGATGGGCTTCGCGCACGGCGTGTTCTGGTCCACCACCCCGGCCAGCGCGGTCCGGCTGGTCCCGGCCGCCAAGGCGGTGCGGGCCACCACCGTCGTGCTCTCCGGCATCTCGATCGCCTCCGTCGCCGGGGTCCCGCTGCTGACCGTGGTCGGCCAGCAGACCGACTGGCGGACCGCGTTCTACGTGATGGCGGGCATCGGCGTGCTGGTCCTGCTCGGCGCGCTGACCCTGCTGCCCCGGCTGGCCCCGCGCGGCAGCGGTGGGCTGGCGGCGCTGCCCCGGTTGGTCCGCCGCGGCACCCTCGGCGCCGCGGTGCTGGTCACCAGCCTGGTGATGATCGGCCACTACCTCGCCTTCACCTACATCACGCCGTTCCTGGAGCAGGAGGCGGGCTGGAGCACCGGTTCCATCGGCGCGATGCTGCTGGTCTTCGGCGTGGCCGGGGTGATCGGCAACTTCCTGATCGGGCCCGCCGTCGGGCGCAACCTGCGCACCGCGCTGGCGGGCAGCCTGCTGCTGTTCGTGGTCGCCCTGGCCGGTCTCTCGCTGCTCGGCGAGTTCAAGGCGGCGACCGTGGTCCTGCTGGTCGCCTGGGGCCTCGCCTACGCGGCGCTGCCGGTCTGCCTGCAGACCTGGGTGCTCAAGTCCAGCCCGGACGCCCCGGACGGCGCGTCCTCGTTCTACATCACGTCGTTCAACTTCTCGATCGCCCTGGGCGCCTTCGCGGGCGGCCGGGTGGTCGACGGGATCGGCCTGGGCACCATCACCTGGGTCGCCGCGGCGCTGGCCGCGGTCGCGCTGCTGGTCGTGCTCGCCGCCCGCCGGGTGGGCGAGCCCGCCCCGGACGCGGTGACCGCCGACTAGTCCCACTGGTCCGCGCGGGCCAGGACGGCCCGCGCGGACCACGGCAAAGTCCGCACTTGCACCGAATGGGTGTGATGCGCGGCACCTTCCCGTTTCGTCGTGGGTGGACATTGATTCACGGTATTCTGCGACGCGCGGAAGACTCTTGTCATGATTAGAGCTGACTGTTCACCCTGCTTGATCACCAAGATGGCGAATTCGGAGAGCTCCGGAATAGCGCCTTGGGCGCCCGGTGTGTTGCCAAGGGGAGGGGATTCACATGACCGACGGTGTAGACAGCCCGTTATCCATCTCGGTCGCGATGGTGGTCCGCAACGAGCTCCACCGCTACGGCGTGGAGAAGATGATCGCGGCGGGGGGCGTCGCCGGTACCGTCTACTGCGTGCCGACCGCCGCCGAGGCGGTCGAACTGGCCGGGCGCGTCCGGGTCGACGTGCTGGTGGTCGACTGCGCGGCGCTCGACGACGACGGCACCGACGAGATCCTGCTGCGCGCCAAGGCGCTGGGGGTCAACGTGTTGTGGCTGGCCGACGACGCGCTGCCCTACGAGCGGCTCTCGCTGCTGCGCTGCGGCGGCTGCCTGCCGGTCGGCCAGCTCAGCCCGGAGAGCCTGCGCGACGCGCTGCTGCGCACCCACCGCGGGGAGACGGTGATGCCGAGCAGCCTGGTGGAGACCCTGGTCGACATCGCCCAGGACCGGCTGCGCGAGCCGCGGTCGTGGGCCCGGGTCCGGTTCACCCCGCGTGAGCGGCAGGTCACCGGCCTGCTCGTCGACGGGTTGAGCAACAAGCAGATCGCCCGCAGGCTGCGCATTTCCGAACACGGCGCGAAAAGGCTGGTGGCGAACATACTGGCCAAACTCGACTGCACGAACCGGACCCTCGCCGTGTCGAAGATCCTCCGTGAGGGCCACATCGAGGAATATGCCGATGCCGCCCCCCTCGACACCCTTGTGGTCGGCCGCTGACCCCTTTTCGGCGGTCTTGTTCGCTTTATCTGGAACTGCTCGCCGGCCGGTTCGGCCCGGGTGCGCCAGGAACGCGCGCCCGACCGCCGTCATGCCCGCTGGTGCCGGTCCGCGCACCCGGACCGGCACCAGCGGGCGTCAGGACGGCTGGCCGGTCGGCATGACGGTGACCCGCTGCAGGTTGACGTGGGCGGGCAGCCCGGCCAGGAACTCCACCACGGCGGCGACGTCGTCCGGCTCCAGCCAGGTGGTGCTCCGCCGGGCATCGGCCAGCCAGTCCAGGGCGTCCTGGTCGGTCACGTGGCCCTGCAGCTCGGTGGCCACCAGCCCCGGCTCCAGGGCGCTGACCCGGATCCCCTTGCCACCCAGTTCGGCGCGCAGCGTGCGGGCCAACTGGGTGGTGTAGGCCTTGCTGCCCGCGTAGACGGCGAAGTTCGGGAAGATGTTCTCCGCAGCGATGGACGACGTGGTCACCAGGTCGGCCACCCTGCCCTGCTCGGCGACCTCCACCAGGTGCGGCACGAACGCGCCCATGGTGTGGGTGAGCGCGGTGACGTTCACGTCGATCTGGTGCTGCCACTGGTGCCGGGGCAGCTCCTCGACCGGCGCGGGCAGCATGACACCGGCGTTGGCGAACACCAGGTCCGCCGGGCCCAGCTCGGCGTGCACCCGGTCGGCGGCGCGGTAGAGCGACTCGGTGTCGGTGACGTCGGCCTCGAGTGCGACGGCCTTGCCGCCCGCCCGCTCGACGTCGGCGACCAGCTCGGTCAGCCGGTCGCCGCGGCGGGCGACGGCGACCACGGTGGCCCCCGCGGCCGCCAACCGCCGCGCGCTCGCCGCGCCGATCCCGCTGGACGCCCCGGTGACCACCGCGACCCGACCGGTCAGCGCTGCGCTCATGGACTGGCTCCTTCGTTGTGCCGGTGGCCACGCGGGCCTGGTACGCCCCAGCAAACCAACGCGGTAACCCTTGTGGGGGGCCGGAAGCGGCCCCGTTCGACCTAGGACCGGCAGACCCACCCGACGCCGGTCGCCGACGAAGTGGAGTCCAGTGCAGACCAACATCGAGCTCAAGGAGTTCCTGCGGTCCCGCCGCGACCGGCTCAGCGCCGACGAGACCGTCGCCGTCGGCGCCGGACCGCGCCGGGTGCCGGGCCTGCGCCGCGAGGAGGTCGCCCGGCTCGCCGGGGTCAGCGTCGACTACTACGCCCGGCTGGAACAGGGCCGCAACCTCAACGTCTCCGACGAGGTCATCGCCGCCGTCGGCCGCGCCCTGCGCCTCGACGACGTCGAGCACGCCCACCTGGCGCGGCTGGTCCGCCGGGACCGGATCCGCGGCCGCTGCCCCGGTACGGTCCAGCGCGTCCGGCACAGCGTCCGCACCCTGCTGCGGTCGCTGGACACCGCCGGGTGTCCCGCGTTCGTGTTCGGCCGCCGGATGGACGTCCTGGCGGGCAACCGGCTGGGCGCCGCGCTGGTCACCGACTTCGACACCCGGCCGCGCCGGGACCGCAACATGCTCCGCTACGTCTTCCTCGACCCCGCCGCGCAAACCCTTTACACCGACTGGGACGACGTCGCCAGGGAGAGCGTCGCCATCCTCCGCCTGGACGCGGGCCGCCACCCCGACGACCCCCTGCTCACCGAGTTGGTCGACGACCTGGCCGCCCGCAGCCCCGAGTTCCGCCGCTGGTGGGCCGCCGCCGACGTCCGCGAGCGCAGCCACGGCACCAAGAGCTACCACCACCCCCTCGTCGGCGACCTCACCGTCGACTACGAGTGCCTCACCCTCCCCGCCGACCCCGACCAGACCCTCTGCGTCTACACCCCCCGCCCCGGCTCCCCGTCCGCCGACGCCATCCGCCTGCTCGCGGGCCTGACGATCGCCCCGTCCGGTCTGAGCTGACCCTCCCTTACGACTTCCCGCTCCCCACCTTGACCACGGCCGCGGCGGCTGTCGAGCGCCAACACGGACGTCTGGCATCCGAGTCGACACCTACGCCGCCCTGACCGCCGCGCACGCGTTGGTGCGCGCGGCGGAGTAAGCGCTACCGGAGATCCGTGCCCTTGGTCTCGGGCACGCTCAGGATCACCACGAACGCGATGACGGCCGCTCCGGACAAGTACCAGAAGAAGACGGTCGACATGCCCGCGTCAGCAAGGGCGGTTACGACCAACGGTGCGGTACCCCCGAACAGGGCCACGGTCAGGTTGTACCAAGCCCCGATGCCAAGGCCACGCAGTTCGGTGGGGAACAACTCGCTCATGATGGCCGGGGCCACCGAGGTCATCGCCGTGTACAGGGCAATGCCGACGCAGAAGGCCACGAGCAGGTTCGACAGTCCCGGGCGGACGAACGTGGACAGGGGGTAGCTCAGGATCGCGGTGGCGCCAGCCCATACGAGCAGTTGGGGCTTCCGTCCGAACCGGTCCGCCACCGCGCCCATCGGGTACTGCAAGAGCACGAACAACGCTGTCGCGATCGATAGCGCCAGAAACACATCGGTGTCGTTGGCCTTGCGGGCGTTGATGGCGAACGGGGTAAGAGCACTGAAGAACGTGTAATAGCACAGGGTCGACAGCATCGTGAACCCCACAAGCTGACCGACGGCCTTGGGGTGGTGCCGCAGCGTTGACAGCAACGGGTTACTCAACCCGCGCGCCTTGTCCTTGTTGTCCTCGAACTGATCCGTCTCTTCAAGCGTGCGGCGCAGCACCAGCCCGAGTAGACCCAGGACGCCGCCCACAAGGAACGGAATCCGCCAGCCGTAAGAGCCCATGTCCGCCTTCCCCAAGCCACTGTTGAGGAAGTAACCGAGCAACGACGCGATCAACACCGACACGCCCGTGGAGATGTAGAAGAACGCCGAGTACCGCCCCCGCCGCGCACTCGGCGCGATCTCCCCGAGGTACGCGGACGCGTTCGACACCTCACCCCCCATCGACACACCCTGCACGATCCTGGCCACCAGCAACAAAACCGGCGCCAACCACCCCACCTGCGCGTACGTCGGCAACACCGCGATCACCAACGACGCCCCCGCCATCGCCGTGATCGTCAACAACATCGCAGGCCGCCGCCCCCGCGTATCCGCGAAGCGACCAAGCAAAAACCCACCCAACGGCCGAAAGAAGAACGCCAACGCGTAGGTTGCGAACGTCGCGATGAGCCCCTTGCTCCCCGGCGCGAACAACGCGTTCGCGATGTACGTACTGAACGTCGCATAGACCGTCCAGTCATACCACTCGATGGCATTACCGACACTCGCGGCGAACAGCTTGCGTACCGGTAAGCGATGTCGTTCGGTGATGGTGCCGACCACGTTCGACCTCCCTGTGCGCTGGGTGTTGACCTGGCTGGTGGACCCCGGTGTGCCGGGGGCGCGGTAGGGTCCCGCCGTCGATCCTCGGGACAGGGCGGGGGTCCCGCTGGGTGGCTGGTCCGATCGGGTGTGACGGCCGTCATGGTGGCAGGTGGAAATAGTCAAACGCTCAATCAAGTTGTGCTGGGTGGCCGCACCGCCTACCGAGGAGCCAACCGACATGACCGCCATCGAGACCAGCCCGATCCTCCGCCTCACCGAGGACGCCCAGGACCTGCTGTTCCGGGAGGCCCGCACGGCCAACGCGTTCTCGGCGGAGCCGGTCACCGAGGAGCAGGTCCAGGCCATCTACGAACTGGTCAAGTGGGCCCCCACCGCGATGAACTCGCAGCCGCTGCGGGTGCTGCTGGTCCGCACCCCCGAGGCGCGCGAGCGGCTGCTCACCCACATGTCCGAGGGCAACCGGGCGAAGACCGGCACCGCCCCGCTGGTGGCCGTGCTGGCCGCCGACACCGACTTCCACGAGCACCTGCCGACCGTCTTCCCGCACTTCCCGGGCGCCAAGGACGCGTTCGCCGACCCGGCGCCGCGCGCGGAGACCGCCCGGTTCAACGCGCTGCTGCAGGCGGGCTACTTCGTGCTGGGTGTCCGCGCCGCCGGGCTGGCCGCCGGGCCGATGGCCGGGTTCGACGCCAAGGGCCTCGACGCCGACTTCTTCCCGGACGGCCGCCTGCGCTCGCTGATCGTGGTCAACATCGGCAACCCCGCCGAGAACGCGTGGTTCGACCGCAACCCGCGCCTGGACTACGACCAGGTCGTGCAGTCCGTCTGACCCCCTGACGACAGGAGGCCCCGCCGACAGCCGCGGCGGGGCCTCTTAAATCCTTGCCTACCCGTTGTAAGAGTTCTGGGTTTGCACGTTCAGCTCGTTCCACCGGTAGGACTTGGCCTGGTCGGTTTCAGGGTCGTTGACCTCAAGCACGTCCAGGCCCTTGCCGAGACCGGACGCGTAGATGTAGCCGTTGTAGTAGTAGGCCGACCACACACCACCCGCCTCGGCGGGGTCCGCAGCCGGACCGCGGTCGAAGAAGCCGATCGCCCGTGGCCGCCTCGAGTCCGTGAAGTCGACCACCTGCACGCCGCCCATGTACCAGGCCTGGACCATGATGTCGCGGCCCGGGATGGGCAGCAGCGAACCGTTGTGCGCCACGCAGTTCTCCGCGTCGGTCTGCTCGCGGTCGATCTTGTAGTAGCTGCGGAACTCCAGCAGCCGCTGGTCACCGCGCCCGGTGATGTCGTACACCGCGTCCGCGCCGCGGACCGGGCCGATCCTCGGGTTGCACGTCGCCGCGCCGCCACCGCCCAGCTCGTCGGTGAAGATGACCTTCGTCCCGGCGTTGTTGAACGTCGCCGAGTGCCAGAACGCGAAGTGCTGGTCGTCCTCCACCCGGTTGATCACCCGGGGCCGCTCCCGGTCGGAGATGTCCATCAGCACGCCGTCACCCATGCAGGCACCGGCCGCGAGGTTCTTCGACGGGTACACGGTGATGTCGTGGCAGCCGGAAGTCGTTGACACGTAACCGGAGTCCACTGTGCCGGGTACACCGGGGTTGCCGCCGTCCGGGAACAGGTTCGGTGTCGCGACCACCGCTGCCGCGCCGGGGTTCTTCAACGGCACCTTGATGATGGTGATGGAGTCGTGCGGCGGTTGGCACTTGGAGATCTCGGGCGCGGGGGCGTAAGAGGACACGTACAGGTACACGTCCTTGCCGCGCTTGTCCGGCACCAGCGTGTGCGTGTGCGATCCGCAAGAGGTCTCGATTGACTTGATGTAGCGCGGGTTTCGCTTGTCGCTGATGTCGAAGATCTTCATGCCCTCCCAGTACGGCTTGGTGCCGTCGTTCTGGGCGACCGAGGCGCACGAGTTGTCGCTGCGCCGCGAGTCGGTGGACACGAACAGCAGGTTGCCGCTCACGGACACGTCGTTCTGCGAACCCGGGCACAAGACCTGGCTGACGATCGCGGGCTGCCGCGGGTTCTTGATGTCGTAGACGGTCAACCCGAGGTAGTTGCCGACGATGGCGTAGTCGCCGGTGAAGGCGATGTCGGTTCCGGTCGACCCGGTGCCCTTGAGCGGGGCGGTCGCCGGGATGTTGGCGATGTGCTTGACATTGGGGCTGGTCACGATCTCGTCCGGGCCGGGGAACTGGCTCTGGGCGGCGACCGACGACGCCCCGAGCAGACCCGCGGCGGCCAGCGTCGCTGCCGAGACAGCGGCGACCGCGGAGCTCACCGTCCACCTGCCGCGTCGGGATGAAGGCACGCTGCTTACCCCTCTCGTGCAGACCTGGGACTTAGCAGTATCGAGCCGTTCGTCCCGGTTCAACCAGCGCCGATAGTGGGGTTTTTTCACCACTTGGTCACAGTCTGTCGCCAAACGTCCGGCTCGGGTACGGTCGGGGGCCGGACCCGCGACGGGAGGGCTGCCATGCTCGGTCGGCGGATTGTGTGCGGTGTGCTAGTGCTGTTCCTCGCGGCCGGTGTTGCCGCTTGTACCACCGAACCAACCGCGCACAACCCGGTTGTGCAGCCCGGCAAGCCCGGTGAGGACAACCGGACGCTGTCGCCGCAAGAGGCTCAGGTTGGCACCGCGGCCGACAGGCCCAACGACGCCGACCTCGACTACGCGCGGATGATGATCGTCCACCACCAGCAGGCCATCGACATGGCCGCGCTCGCCCCCGACCGCGCCGCCAACCCCACGCTCAAGGCGTTCGCCGCCCGGGTCGCCGACAGCCAGGGCCCGGAGATCGCCGTGATGAACGGCTGGCTGCGCGCTGTCGGCCAGCCCGAGGTCGACCCCCACCAGTCCGACCACCCAGCCGATCACGCGGGTCACGACATGGGCCACACGATGCCGGGGATGGCGACCCCGGAGCAGGTGGCGCGGCTCAGGGCCGCCACCGGGCCCGCGTTCGACACGCTGTTCGTCCAGCTCATGACCCGCCACCACCAGGGCGCGATCGAGATGGCCAACGCCGTGCGCCGGACCGGTTCGGCCGGGAAGATCCAGGAATGGGCGGACAACGTGGTCGCCGAGCAGTCCGCCGAGATCCAGCGGATGACCGCCATCGGCAAGCCTTGATCATCAGTGGCTCGACCCAGGGGGCTGCCAGGGTCTCGACCTGCCCCCTGGGTCGAACCACCAGTTGTCCACAGGCGGGGGAAACCGGGGAGCGGGGGTTCGAGCGGGCTCGCTAGCATCGCGGGTGCCGGTCGCGGACGTGACCGAAACGCGTGGTCACACCCGATGTGACCGGAACACCCGAGGAGCAGTCGTGTCCCAGCAACAGTCCCCGGCCGTCGCAACCGCCGCGCGCGTGGTGGTGCAGGCGGGCACTACCGCTGGGGCCGCCGTCCGCGATGCCGGGCTGCCCGGCAAGGGGCCGGACGCCGTGGTCGTCGTGCGCGATCCCGAAGGCGGGCTGCGCGACCTGTCCTGGTCGCCCACCGCCGATGTCGAGGTCGAGCCGGTCGCCGCGAACACCGGCGACGGCCGCTCGGTCATCCGGCACTCCACCGCGCACGTGCTCGCCCAGGCCGTGCAGCAGCAGTTCCCCGAGGCCAAGCTCGGCATCGGCCCGCCGGTGCGCGACGGCTTCTACTACGACTTCGCCGTCGACCGCCCGTTCACCCCGGAGGACCTGCAGGCGCTGGAGAAGCGCATGAAGGCCATCATCAAGGGCGCGCAGCGGTTCTCCCGCCGCGTGCTGGAGTCGGTCGACTCGGCCAAGCAGGAGCTGGCGGCCGAGCCGTTCAAGCTGGAACTGGTCGACATCAAGAGCGATGTCGACCCGAGCGAGGTCATGGAGGTCGGCGGCGGCGAGCTGACCATCTACGACAACCTCGACCCGCGCAGCGGCGAGCAGGTGTGGGGTGATTTGTGCCGTGGCCCGCACGTGCCGACCACCAAGCACATCCCCGCCTTCAAACTGACCAGGGTCGCCGCCGCCTACTGGCGCGGCAACGAGAAGAACCCGCAGTTGCAGCGCATCTACGGCACCGCGTGGGAGTCGCAGGAGGCGCTCGACGCGCACCTGGAACTGATCGCCGAGGCCGAGCGGCGCGACCACCGCAAGCTCGGCACCGAGCTCGACCTGTTCAGCTTCCCGGACGAGATCGGCTCCGGCCTGGCCGTCTTCCACCCCAGGGGCGGCATCGTCCGCCGCGCCATGGAGGACTACTCGCGGCGCAGGCACGAGGAAGAGGGCTACGAGTTCGTCTACTCGCCGCACATCACCAAGGGCACCCTGTTCGAGACCTCCGGCCACCTCGACTGGTATCGCGACGGCATGTACCCGGCCATGCACCTCGACGCCGAGTACGACGACCAGGGCAAGGTCCGCAGGCCCGGCCAGGACTACTACCTCAAGCCGATGAACTGCCCGTTCCACGACCTGATCTTCCGCTCCCGCGGCCGGTCGTACCGGGAGTTGCCGCTGCGCATGTTCGAGTTCGGCACCGTCTACCGCTACGAGAAGTCCGGCGTCATCCACGGCCTCACCCGCGTGCGCGGCATGACCCAGGACGACGCGCACATCTTCTGCACCCCCGACCAGGTGCAGGAGGAGCTCAAGTCGCTGCTCACCTTCGTGCTCAACCTGCTGCGCGACTACGGCCTCGACGACTTCTACCTGGAACTGTCCACCCGCAACGACGAGAAGTACGTCGGCTCGGACGAGGTGTGGGAGAAGGCCACCGAGGCGCTGCGCGAGGCCGCCACCGACTCCGGCCTCGACCTGGTGCCCGACCCGGGCGGCGCCGCCTTCTACGGCCCCAAGATCTCCGTGCAGGCCCGCGACGCGCTCGGCCGCACCTGGCAGATGTCCACCATCCAGTTGGACTTCAACCTGCCCGAGCGGTTCGAACTCGAGTACACCGCGGGCGACGGCACCCGCCAACGCCCGGTGATGATCCACCGCGCCCTCTTCGGCTCCATCGAGCGCTTCTTCGGCGTCCTCACCGAGCACTACGCGGGCGCCTTCCCCGCCTGGCTCGCCCCCGTGCAGGCCGTCGGCATCCCCATCGCCGACGAGCACACCGACCACCTGCTCCAGGTCGCCAAGTCCCTGCGCGCCAAGGGCATCCGGGTCGAGGTCGACACCTCCGACGACCGCATGCAGAAGAAGATCCGCAACCACACCCTGCAGAAGGTCCCGTTCATGCTGGTGGCGGGCGGCAAGGACGTCGAGTCCGACTCGGTCTCCTTCCGCTTCCGCGACGGCTCCCAGCTCAACGGCGTCACCGTCGCCCGCGCGGTCGACGCCATCCACACCTGGGTGGCCCGCCGTGACAACACCTCCCCGTCCGCCGACACCTTCACGGTCGACTGACCACCGGGTGGTTCGGACCCGAGACCAGCGATCGCTGGGCGTGGCCCGGCGGCGGCCGACGGGGATGGGCCGCCGCCGGGAGGCGTGGGGTGTCACCCGGCGCCACTAGGATCGGGGCATGGCTGGATCCGAGCGGGAACTCGTGCCCCAGGACGGGGTGGGGGTCGCCGACGCCCTGCAGCGGTTGTGGACTCCGCACCGGATGGCGTACATCCGGGGAGAGAACAAGCCGGAGGGGGAGAGCAGCTCGGGGTGCCCGTTCTGCGGGCTGACCAAGCTCGCCGACGCGGACGCGCTGATCGTCGCCCGAGGTGAGACGGTGTACGCGGTGCTCAACCTGTACCCGTACAACCCCGGTCACCTGATGGTCGTCCCGTACCGGCACGTCGCCGACTACACCGACCTCACCGACGCGGAGACCGACGAGCTCGCGCGGTTCACCCAGCGGGCGATGCGGGTCGGCCGGAAGGTCGCGGCGCCGCACGGGTTCAACATCGGGATGAACCAGGGCGTGGTCGCCGGTGCCGGGATCGCGGCGCACCTGCACCAGCACCTGGTGCCGCGCTGGGGCGGCGACGCCAACTTCATGCCGGTCATCGGGCACACCAAGGTCCTGCCGCAGTTGCTCGGCGAGACCCGCGCCCTGCTCGCCGACGCCTGGACCGACTGAGACCAGGACCGGACTGGCACCAGGACCGGGACCGACCCGGGCCGGGTGGTCCGGCGTGGACCACCCGGCCGGGGGTGGGTCAGCCCTGGCGGAGGACGGCCTCCAGCTCGATGTGGACGTTGATCTTGTCGCCGACCACGGCGATGCCGTTCTGCACGCCCTCGAAGTTCACCCCGAACTCGCGCCGGTTGATCTCGGTCTGCGCGGAGAAGCCGACCCGGGTGCCGCCGTACGGGTCCGGGCCGAAGCCGTTGAGCTCGAAGCGCAGCGGCACCGACTTGGTGACGCCCTTGAGGGTCAGTTCGCCGTCGAGCACGTAGTCGTCGCCGTCGGCGCGCACGCCGGTGGCGGTGTAGGTGAGCTCCGGGTAGGTCTCGACCTCGAAGAAGTCGGCCGAGCGCAGGTGGCCGTCGCGCTGCTCGTTGTGGGTGTTGATGGTGTTCAGGTCGATGGCGACCCGCACCGACGACGCCGCCGGGTCCTCGGTGGTGACGATCTCGCCGCTGACGCCGTCGAAGCGGCCCTTGACCTTGCTGACCACCATGTGCCGCACGGTGAAGCCGACGTCCGAGTGGACGGGGTCGATGTCCCACGTGCCCGCGACGAACCCGGGGAGCTGGGCGAAGCTCATGTTGTCTCCTCAAACCGGTTGAACACTCAATCGAAATCCTACGCCGAGCAAGTTGAGAGTTCAACCAGTAGACTCGAGGGCATGGACGAACCGCGCTGGCTCACCGACGCCGAGCAGGACGTGTGGCGCACTTTCGTCACCATGCTGGGTGCCCTCGGCGACCACATGGACCGCCAGTTGCAGCGCGACTCGTCGATGCCCTACACGTACTACGAGATCCTGGTCGTGCTCTCCCACGCGCCCAACCGCATGCTGCGGATGAGCGAACTGGCGGGCCTGCGCGGGTCCAGCCGCAGCAGGCTCTCGCACGCGGTCGCCCGGCTGGAGGCCCAGGGGTGGGTCGAACGCCGCGAGTGCCCGACCGACAAGCGCGGCTCGCTGGCCGTGCTCACCGACGCCGGTTTCGCCGCGCTCGCCGCTGCCGCGCCCGGTCACGTCACCACCGTACGCGAGGCCGTGTTCGACCGCCTGTCCCCGGAACAGGTCCGCGACCTGGGCCGGATCAGCGCCGCCATCCTGGACGGACTCGACCCGGACAAGACGCTGCCCGGCTGCCGCGAACTGGGCTGAGCGGCGGTCGGCGCGGGGAGCGCGACCGGCTGCGGTTAGGCTGCGCTGGCCAGGTCGTCCCGCGTTAGGTGCGTCTCACAGCCCCATGCTCAACATCTTCGCCCGCGCCTCCGTCTCGCGCGTCACCGATCCGATCGGGGCGCGGCTGGTGCGCATCGGGCTCACCCCGAACGCCGTCACCGTGCTGGGCACCGCAGGGGCGGTCGCCGGTTCGCTGTGGCTGTTCCCGCTCGGCCACCTGCTCGCGGGCACCCTGGTCGTGTGGGGCTTCGCCATGTTCGACCTGCTCGACGGCGCCATGGCCCGGTCGCGGGGCGGTGGTACCCGCTACGGCGCGGTGCTGGACGCGACCTGCGACCGCATCGCCGACGGTGCCCTGTTCTGCGGCATCACCTGGTACCTGTTCGACGTCGGCGACCGGACCACGGTCGTCGCCGCGCTGATCTGCCTGGTGCTCGCCCAGGTCGTGTCCTACATCAAGGCGCGCGCCGAGGCCACCGGCCTGGACGCGGACGGCGGCCTGGTCGAGCGCGCCGAGCGGCTGATCATCACCCTGGTCGGCGCCGGGCTGTCCGGGATGGGGGTGCCGCACGCGCTGCCGGTGGCGCTGTGGCTGCTGGCCGCGGGCTCGGTGATCACCGCGTTGCAGCGGCTGCTGGCCGTGCGCCGCTCGGCCGAGGCGGCGCCGGTACCGGAGAAGACGCCGTGAGCTGGGGAGATCGGCTGCAGGCCGGGGGCTACGGCCTGGGGTGGCGGCTGGTCCGCGCCCTGCCCGAGAAGACGGCCGCCGCGCTGTTCCAGGTCGGAGCCGACTTCGCCGCCCGGCGTGGTGGCGGTGGTGTGCGGCAGTTGCGGGCGAACCTGGCGAGGGTCGTGCCCAAGGCGGGTCCGTCCGAGTTGGACGACCTGGTGCGGCAAGCCATGCGCTCTTACGCCCGCTACTGGCTGGAGGCGTTCCGCCTACCGAGCATGGATCTCCGTGCGATCCACAGTGAGATCGACGCGACCATCATCGGCAAGCACTACATCGCGGCCGCGCTCGAAGAGGGCCGGGGCGCGGTGATGGCGCTGTCGCACTCGGGTAACTGGGACGCGGCCGGTGTGTGGATGGTCGGCGAGCACGGCTCGTTCACCACCGTGGTCGAGCGTTTAAAGCCGGACTCGCTGTACGACAAGTTCGTCGCCTACCGCGAGTCGCTCGGTTTTGAGGTCGTCCCGGCGACCGGTGGCGATAAGAACCCCGCGGTCGTCCTGGCGGAGCGGCTGCGGCAGAACAAGCTCGTCTGCCTGCTCGCCGACCGCGACCTGACCCCGGCGGGTATCCCGGTCACCTTCTTCGGCGAGCAGACGAAGATGCCCGGCGGCCCGGCCTACTTGGCCGCGCGCACCGGCGCCGTCCTCCTCCCCGCGGGCACCTGGTTCAACGACGGCGGTTGGGTGGTCCGTATCCACCCCCCAGTCAAGGTCGACGGCGTGCGCGGGGTACCGGCCGCCACCCAGGTCCTCGCCGACACGCTCGCCGCGGACATCAGCGCGCATCCCGCCGACTGGCACATGCTGCAGAAACTCTGGCTCGCCGACCTGCCCGACGCCCAGCAGCCGAAGCGTGCTCGCTGAGTCGGGGACGACGCCGGGGTGGGGAAGGGTGGTGGGAGAAAGTATGCACAGAATCGGTATCGTCTGTCCGTACTCGTTTGATGTTCCGGGCGGCGTCCAGGCGCACGTGCTCGACCTGGCTCGGGCGTTGCGCGGGCTCGGTCACGAGGTGGACGTGCTCGCCCCCGCCGACGAGGACACCCCGCTGCCCGACTTCGTGCACCCCGCCGGCCGCGCCCTGGGCATCCCGTACAACGGTTCGGTGGCCCGGCTCTCGTTCGGCCCGGTGTCCTACGCCCGGGTCCGGCGCTGGGTCCGCGACCACGACTTCGACGTGCTGCACCTGCACGAGCCGGTCGCGCCGAGCCTGTCCATGCTGGCGCTGATGGTGGCCGACGGCCCGATCGTGGCGACCTTCCACACCTCGACGCCGCGCTCGCGGGCGCTGAGCGCGTTCCAGTCGGTGCTGCAGCCGTTCCTGGAGAAGATCACCGCGCGGATCGCGGTGTCCGTGCTGGCCCGGCGGGTCCAGGTCGAACACCTCGGCGGGGACGCGGTCGAGATCCCCAACGGGGTCGACGTCGGCTTCTTCCGCGACGCCCAGCCGCTGCCCGGGTATCCGCGCCAGGGCGGGACGGTCGGTTTCGTCGGCCGCTACGACGAGCCGCGCAAGGGCATGCCGGTCCTGCTCAACGCGCTGAAGCTGCTCGTCGACGACCTGCCCGACTTGCGGCTCGTCGTCGTCGGTAGGGGCAACGAGAACGAGCTCCGCCGCGCCGCAGGGTCCCGCTTAGCGCCTCGGATCGATCTACTTGGGTCGGTCGACGACGCCGACAAGGCTCGCATGCTCAGCAGCGTGGACGTCTACTGCGCCCCCAACCTCGGCGGGGAGAGCTTCGGCATCATCCTCACCGAGGCCATGTCCGCCGGGACCACCGTCGTCGCCAGTGATCTCGACGCCTTCCGCCGGGTCCTCGACGACGGCCGCGCGGGCGTCCTCACCCGCGTCGGCGATCCCCGTTCGCTCGCCGAGGGCATCAAAGCGGCGCTGGCCGATGACACCTATCGGGCGACCTTGGCCGCGGAGGCGTCCCGCCGGGTCGCCGTGTTCGACTGGTCGGTGGTGGCCGCCCAGGTCCTGCGCGTCTACGAGCAGGCCATCGCCGCCGACCCGCGAGCGGTCGGGGAGGTGTCGTGATCTCCTGGATCGTGGCCGCCGCGATCGTCGTGGTGGTGTTCGCGGGGAGTTGGCTGGTGGCCATGGCCAACCGGCTGGACCGGCTGCACGTGCGCACCGACGCGGCGTGGGCGGCCTTGGACGCCGCGTTGGCCCGCCGCGCCGTGGTCGCCCGCGCGGTGTCCGGGGTGGTCGACCCGGGGGCGGGTGACCGGCTGCGGGTGCTGGCCGACCGCGCCGAGCACGCCACCCGACCGGACCGCGAGTCCGCCGAGAACGCGTTGACCCGCGAACTCGCCGCCGTCGACCGCCAAGACCTCGCGCTGGCCCTGGTCACCGAGGTGGTCGACGCCGAGCAGCGGGTCATCATCGCCCGCCGCGTGCACAGCGACGCCGTCCGCGACACCCTCGTGCAACGCCGCCGCCGTCCTGTGCGGTGGTTCAAGCTCGCGGGTACCGCGCCCAGCCCGGAGTACTTGGAGATCGCCGAACCCTCCTCCTCCGACGACGCACCCAGCCCCCGCCCTTCCGCGCGGGTTGTCTTACTCGACGCGGACCACCGTGTCCTGTTGTTCCACGGCCACGACCCTGCCCGTCTCGGTGATACCTACTGGTTCACCCCCGGCGGCGGTGTCGAACCTGGCGAGGACCTGCGCACGGCGGCTCTTAGAGAATTGCGCGAAGAGACCGGCATAGCCCTGCCGGACGACGGTCTAACCGGCCCTGTGTGGCGTCGTCGCGTCCTGTTCAGCTTCGCGGGACGCACCTACGATGGTGAGGAGTGGTTCTTCCTCGCGCACCTCCCCGCCGGTTCCACAGTGGACACCTCCGGTTTCACCGACCTGGAGTCCGCCACCATCGCCGAGCACCGCTGGTGGCCCGCCACCGACCTGCGGACCACCGGCGACACGGTCTACCCGGTCCAACTGGCCGACCTGCTCCCCGAACTGTCCACATGGGACGGCGAACTGCGCCTGGTCCGCTAGGCGTACTGGGTCGCCAGCGCGGACGGCAGCGGGTCGAAGCGGGCGAAGCAGCGGGTGAAGGTGCCGGTGCCCGAGGTCAGCGCGCGCAGGTCGATCGCGTAGCGGAGCAGGGCGGTGGCCGGGATCTCGGCGTCGACGGTGGTCTGGCCCGCGTCGCCCGCGGTCGTCCCCAGGACGCGGCCGCGGCGGGCGGAGAGATCGCCGAGGACCGGGCCGAGGTGGTCGTCGGGGATCGTGATGCGCACCTGGTCGACCGGTTCGAGCAGGGAGATGCGAGCCTTCTCGGCGGCGTCGCGCAGGGCGAGGGAGCCCGCGGCCTGGAAGGCGGCGTCGGACGAGTCGACGCTGTGCGCCTTGCCGTCCACCAGGGTCACCCGGATGTCCACGACGGGGTGCCCGTTGTGCAGGCCGCGTTCCAACTGGGCGCGCACACCTTTCTCGACGCTGCCGATGAACTGGTGCGGCACGGAGCCACCGACCACCCGGTCGACGAACTCGAAGCCGGTCCCGGTTGGCAACGGCTCCACCTCGATGTCGCACACCGCGTACTGACCGTGCCCACCGGACTGCTTCACGTGCCTGCCGTGCCCGCGTGACGGCGCCGCGAACGTCTCCCGCAGTGATACCCGCACCTCTTCGGTTTCCACTTCGGCGCCACCCGCGCGTAGCCGGTCCAGCACGACGTCCGCGTGTGCCTCGCCCATGCACCACAGCACCAACTGCCCGGTCTCCCCGTTGCGCTCCAGACGCAAGGTGGGGTCACCGGCGACGAGGCGGGAAAGGTTACGGGCGAGCGTGTCCTCGTCGCTGCGGGTCTTGGCCGTTACCGCTACCGGCAACAATGGCTCGGGCATGTCCCACGGCGTCATCAGCAGGGGGTCGTCCGGCGCGGACACGGTGTCCCCGGTCTCCGCGGACCCCACCTTGGTCAACGCGCACAGGTCGCCCGCCACGCAGTACGGGACCTCGCGCAGGGACGCCCCCAACGGCGAGTAGATGTGCGCGACGCGTTCGTCGGCGTCGTGGTCTTCGTGGCCGCGGTCGGCCAGACCGTGCCCGGACACGTGCACCGCTCGCTCGGGCCGCAGCGTCCCGGAGAACACCCGCACCAGGGATACCCGACCGACGTAAGAGTCGACGGCGGTGCGCACGACCTCGGCGGCCAGTGGCCCGTCCGGGTCGGCGGTGAGCGCGGCGTGCGCGTGGCCCTGCGGGTCGGTCACCATCGGCAGCGGGTGCTCCAGTGGCGACGGGAACGCCCTGGCCAGCGCGTCCAGCAGCTCGGACAGCCCCAGTCCGGTCGCCGCGCACACCGGGAACACCGGGTGGAACGCGCCCCTGGCGACCGCGGTCTCCAGGTCGGCGATGATCGTCGCCGGATCGATCTCCTCGCCCGCCAGGTAGCGGTCCATCAGGGTCTCGTCCTCGCTCTCGGCGATGATCCCCTCCAGCAGCCGCCCGCGCTCGATGTCCATCAGCGCCAGGTCGGCGGCGGTGGCCGGGCTCGCCACGGGCGGGTGGCCGGTCAGCCGCCGCTGGGTGATCAGCCCGAGCAGCCCGTCCGGCACCGGGAGGTACACCGGGAGCACGTTCGCGCCGAACGCGTCCTGGCAGGCGGCCAGCTCACCGGCGAAATCGGCGCGCGCGTGGTCCAGCCGGGCGATCACCAGCGCCCGCGGCATGCCGACCGCCGCGCACTCCGCCCACAGCGCCGTGGTGGTCGCGTCGACCCCCTCGAACGCGCTGACCACGAACAACGCCGCGTCCGCCGCCCGCAGCCCGGCGCGCAGCTCGCCCACGAAATCCGCGTACCCGGGGGTGTCGATGAGGTTCACCTTCACCCCGTCGTGCAGCAGCGGGGCCACCGACAGCCCCACCGACCGCTGCTGGCGCACCGCGGCCGGGTCGTGGTCGCACACGGTCGTGCCCTCGGTGACCGAGCCCGCCCGGCCCACCACCCCCGAGGCGGCCAGCAGCGCCTCGGTCAACGTCGTCTTGCCCGAGCCGGACGGCCCGACCAGGACGATGTTGCGCACCCTCCGCGGGTCGTCCACCGCGACACCGGACTCGGTTTGACCGTTCTCGGAGTGCTTCGACCCCACGGTGCCCCACCTCCACTCGGTCGGGGGAGCCGCCGGGGCTCCCCGTTGGCAATCCAGTCGCGCCGGTCGTGCCGACTGTTCACCTGCGCGTGTGTTCGATCTCACACCGATTTCGGCGGGCGGACAACCCCACCGACCCGAGTGGCCTGCCGAGATAGCCCTCAACTGGCCACTTCCAGCGGGCCACCTGGGTCGTAACCTGTGGTCAGCGCGTTCTCCGACGCGCCGAGTCGACCCGAAAGGCCGCAGTCGTGTCCGAAGGCTTGTCCGACAGCACCAGCGCCCCCCAGCCCCAGACCGCCCCGGCGACCGGCACCACCCGGGTCAAGCGCGGCATGGCGGAGATGCTCAAGGGCGGCGTGATCATGGACGTGGTCGACGCCGAGCAGGCCAAGATCGCCGAGGACGCGGGCGCGGTCGCGGTGATGGCCCTGGAGCGGGTCCCCGCCGACATCCGCGCGCAGGGCGGCGTGGCCAGGATGAGCGACCCCGACCTGATCGACGGGATCATCGCGGCCGTGTCCATCCCGGTGATGGCCAAGGCCCGCATCGGCCACTTCGTCGAGGCTCGGGTCCTGCAGTCGCTCGGCGTGGACTACATCGACGAGTCCGAGGTGCTCACCCCCGCCGACTACGCCAACCACATCGACAAGTGGGCGTTCACCGTGCCCTTCGTCTGCGGCGCGACCAACCTGGGCGAGGCGCTGCGCCGGATCACCGAGGGCGCGGCGATGATCCGCTCCAAGGGCGAGGCGGGCACCGGCGACGTGTCCAACGCGACCACGCACATGCGCAAGATCCGCGGCGAGATCAAGCGGCTGACCTCGCTGCCCGAGGACGAGCTGTACGTGGCGGCCAAGGAGCTGCAGGCGCCCTACGACCTGGTCGCCGAGGTGGCCCGCACCGGGAAGCTGCCGGTCGTGCTGTTCACCGCGGGCGGCATCGCGACCCCGGCGGACGCGGCGATGATGATGCAGCTCGGCGCGGAGGGCGTGTTCGTCGGCTCCGGCATCTTCAAGTCCGGCAACCCGGCGCGGCGGGCCGAGGCCATCGTCAAGGCCACCACCTTCCACGACGACCCGGACGTGATCGCGAAGGTCAGCCGCGGCCTCGGCGAGGCGATGGTCGGCATCAACGTCGAGGACGTCCCCGAGCCGCACCGGCTCGCCGAGCGCGGCTGGTAACCGGAGCGCTGGTAACCGGGTTACCGCGGCTACACGTGTTCGGACACCATGCAGGCCACCGTGCCCGGCTCCAGTGCCTCGAACACGTGCGGCTGGTCGCCGGGGTAGCACACGTAGTCGCCCGGTTCGGCGGTCACCGGGTGCTCCGGTGGGCCGATCAGGGCCCGGCCGGAGCACAGCACGACGTGCTCGACGACGCCGGGGGAGTGCGGTTCGGACGCGCGCCTACCGCCCGGTTCCGCCGTGATCAGGTACAGGTCGCGGCGGGCCCCGGGCGGGCAGGACGCCAACAGGGTGGCCACGTAGTCGGCCCGCTCGGAGTACACGGCGGGTCCCTCGCCCGCGCGGATCACCCGGATCGTGGGCTGCGGCGGCTCGACCAGCCTGCTGAACGGCACGCCCAGGGCGACGCTGAGCGCCCACAGGGTCTCCACGCTGGGGTTGCCCGCCCCGGACTCCAGTTGCGACAGCGTCGACTTGGCGATCCCGGCGCGCTTGGCGAGCTCGCTGAGCGAGAGCCCGACCCGGTCCCGCTCCCGCCGCAGCGACCGGGCGATCACGTCCAACGGCGCCCCGCGCTGCTCCACCGGCCCACTCCCGTCCCGAGGTCGTTCGCTATGACGAACAACGCGTTCTCCTTGACGAACGCATGTCCGGTGTTCATCATACTGGACTATGCGTTCGATCTGGCGAACTCTCGATGCCGGGCTGTGGCGGGGCGTGCTGGCCATCGCCGCCGCGGCCGCGGTCAACGGCGCCTCCTTCGGGGCCATCGCGGTCGCCGCCGGGCTCCCGCTCTGGGTGCCGGTGGTGATGTCCCTGCTGGTCTTCGCGGGCGGCTCGCAGTACCTGGTGGTCGGCGTGGTGGCCGCGGGCGGCAGCCCGATCGCGGCCGTCCTCGGTGGTCTGGTGCTCAACGCCCGGCACCTGCCCTTCGGGCTGGCGGTCGGCGAGGTGGTCGGCAACGGCTGGGGCGCCCGGCTGCTGGGCAGCCACCTGCTGATCGACGAGTCGGTCGCCTTCGCCATGGCCCAGTCCGACCGGGTCCGCGCCCGTGCCGCCTACTGGGCCTGCGGCGGCTCGCTGTTCATCGCCTGGAACGTGGGCGTGGCGGCGGGCGCGCTGGCCGGGACCCTGGTCGACGACCCGAGCAAGCTCGGCCTGGACGCGGTCTTCCCCGCCGTCATGCTGGCCCTCGTCTTGCCCGCCCTCAAGGAGGCGGGCAAGTGGCGGCCCGCACTGCTCGGCGCCGCGGCCGCGTTGGCCACCACGCCGTTCCTCCCCGCGGGGGTACCGGTGCTGGTTGCCCTCGTCGGCCTGCTGGCCGTGCCCCGCCGAGCCGATGAGACCGACCAGCCCGAGGCGGTGACGGCGTGAGCATCCTGCCGATCCTCGTCCTCGCCCTGGGCACCTTCGCCTTCCGGTTCGGTGGCGTCGCGCTGCGCGACCGGTTCACCATCCCCCCGCGGGTGCGCGAACTGCTGTCCACCGGCGCCATCGTGCTGCTCACCGCTCTTATCGCGACCAGCACGCTGACCAAGGGACACGGCTTCGCCGGGTGGGCACTGCCCGCCGGGGTCGCCGTCGCAGGCCTGCTCGCCTGGCGCAAGGCCCCGTTCGTCGTCGTGGTCATCGTCGCCGCCGCGACCACCGCCGTACTTCGCCTCGCTGGGGTGGCTTGACCGGACCTCCTCCCCGGCCGTTTAGTCTCAGGTCCGGAAACGGGGAGGACCCACTTGTCCGCAGATCGTCCGCTCATCGGCGTGTTGGCCCTGCAGGGTGACGTGCGTGAGCACACCGCCGCGCTCGAGGCGAGCGGTGCCAGGGTGCTGCCCGTGCGCAGGCCGAGCGAGCTGTCCGAAGTGGACGGGCTGGTGCTGCCCGGCGGCGAGTCGACCACCATCTCCCGGCTGCTGGCCACCTTCGACCTGCTCGACCCGCTGCGCGCCCGGCTCGCCGCCGGGATGCCCGCCTACGGGTCCTGCGCCGGCCTGATCCTGCTCGCCGAGAAGGCCATCGACGCCCGCCCCGACCAGCACCAACTCGGCGCGCTGGACCTGATCGTCCGGCGCAACGCGTTCGGTCGGCAGGTCGACTCGTTCGAGGAAGACCTGCACGTCACCGGGGTCGACGGCGGGCCGGTGCACGCCGTGTTCATCCGCGCCCCGTGGGTCGAGTCGGCAGGCCCGGCGGTCGAGGTGCTGGCCAGGGTGCCGGACACCCCGGCGGCCGGAGCGGCCGCCGGTAGGATCGTCGCCGTTCGGCAGGGCGGCGTGCTGGCCACCTCGTTCCACCCGGAACTGACCGGTGACGCGCGCGTGCACCGCCTGTTCGTGGCCATGGTCCGCAAGGGCCTCGACCACGGGCGCACGACAACTGATCTTCAGGCCATGACGGAGGAGACATGAGCGGCCATTCCAAGTGGGCGACAACCAAGCACAAGAAGGCCGCCCTGGACGCCAAGCGTGGCAAGCTGTTCGCCAAGCTGATCAAGAACGTCGAGGTCGCCGCGCGCACCGGCGGCGGCGACCCGGACGGCAACCCCACCCTGTACGACGCGATCCAGAAGGCGAAGAAGAACTCCGTCCCGCTGGACAACATCGAGCGCGCCCGCAAGCGCGGCGGTGGTGAGGAGGCTGGCGGCGCCGACTGGCAGACGATCATGTACGAGGGCTACGGCCCGAACGGCGTCGCCGTGCTCGTCGAGTGCCTCACCGACAACCGCAACCGGGCCGCGGGCGAGGTGCGCACCGCGATGACCCGCAACGGCGGCAGCATGGCCGACCCGGGCTCCGTGTCGTACATGTTCAACCGCAAGGGCGTGGTGATCCTGCCCAAGAACGACCTCGGCGAGGACGACGTGCTGCTCGCGGTGCTCGAGGTGGGCGCCGAGGAGGTCAACGACCTCGGTGAGAACTTCGAGATCGTCTCCGAGGCCACCGACCTGGTCGCCGTCCGCACCGCCCTGCAGGGCGCCGGCTACGACTACGAGTCCGCCGACGCGTCGTTCCTGCCGTCGGTCACCGTGGCGCTCGACGCGGACGGCGCGCGCAAGATCTTCCGGCTGATCGACGCGCTGGAGGACTGCGACGACGTGCAGAACGTGTACGCCAACTTCGACATCCCGGACAGCGTGCTGGCCGAGGTCGACTGACATCCGCCCCGGGGCCCGGAGCGTTCCGGGCCCCGATTCGGTCCCCACCGGGTTGGAGTTCCCGCCGTGTCGCTCGACGAGATCAGCGAGGAGCAGGCGGCGCTGCGCGAGTGGCTGCTGCGGACCGTCGACGAGGACGGCCACGCCGTCGTCCAGGTCCCCGGCGACGAGTTCGGCGCCCCGTACGCCTTCTCCGTGGGTGCCTGGCGCCGGTTCGGGGCGCCCGAGGCCGTGGTCATCGGTCTGCCGGTCGACATGATGCAGCCACTGCTGCACGAGTACGTGCGGCGCGCGGCGGCGGGGGAGCGGTTCTTCCCCGGGCTGCCCTACCTGGACTTCTTCGAGGGCACGCCGGTCGTGGTCGAGCGGGTCCACCAGGACTTCTACCCGGAGTTCCTGGGCAGCGCGTTCCTGCTCTACCCGTCCGGCCAGTTCCCGGCGTTGCAGCTCATCGTGGCCACTCCGGACGGTCACTTCCCGTGGAGCCGCCACGCCCCGGCCGGGTTCGCCGACTGGCAGCCGGTGCTGACCCCCAGCGGCGTCCCGGAGAGCTGGCGGCCGGGCATCGACGGCCCGTAGCCGCAGGTCAGCCGATCGGGTCTGCCGGTGCGGGTGACCCGCGGATACGATCTTGGCCTCCGGCAGGAAGGGGCTGGTCCCGTGGCCGAACCGGTGCGCCCGCGCCCCACCGCGCTGACCGAGGCCGAGCTGGGGTTCGCGCCCCAGCGGGCCGTGCGCTGGCTGGCGCCCCGGGTGTTGATCACCACCGGCGTCCAGTCGCTGCTGGCCGAGATCTTCGGGTCCTACTCGGACAAGCGTGAGGTCCAGGGCGGCCTGGCGGTCCGCGAGCACGACCACCGGGACGCCGAGTGGATCGACTTCGTGGCCGACTTGGGCGACGGGTTCGACGCCACGTACACCGTCGCGCAGTTGCTGGCGGCGGAGGAACTGGCGGTCGACGGGCACACGTTGCCACGCGGCCGGGTCCTCGTCATGGGCGGCGACGAGGTGTACCCGTTCGCCTCCACCGTCGCCTATGAAGACCGCACCAAAGGCGTATACCGGGCCGCGTTACCCCATACCGACGACGAGCCCCCGGTCCTGTTCGCCTTACCCGGTAACCACGACTGGTACGACGGCCTGACAGCCTTCATCCGCGTCTTCGCGCAAGGGCACCCCATCGGCGGTTGGACCACCGAGCAGACGCGCTCGTACTTCGCCATCAGGCTCCCGCACAACTGGTGGCTCCTCGCGATAGACACCCAATTCGACGAGTACGTGGACGCCCCGCAGCTCGCTTACTTCCGCGAGGCGACCAAGGACATGGCCGAGGGCGACGGTGTAATCCTGTGCACTCCCTCCCCGGAATGGGTGCGCGCGGGATCAGGCGGTGACACGCGCGGGTACGACACCATCGAGTTCTTCGACCGTGAGATCGTGCGCGCCAAGGGCGCCCAGATCCGTCTGATGCTCTCCGGCGACACCCACCACTACGCCCGTTTCACCGAGCGCGACAGCACCAACCCGCGCCAACGCATCACCTGCGGCATCGGCGGCGCTTACCTTGCCGCCACGCACAAACTGCCCGACTCGCTGCGCCTACCGCCGCCCACGTCCCGTGTCCGCAACGCTTCCCCGACAACGGACTACGACCTCGAACACCGCTACCCGGACACATCCACCTCGGAGAAACTGGCGGCGGGCATCCCGCGGCTTCCGTGGCGCAACCCCGGCTTCTGGGGCCTCGCGGGCATCTTCCAGACCGTGATGACCTTGGCCGTTCTCTACGGGCTCGTGCAGAGTGACATCGGCGTCAAACACTTCTTCGGTCTTGTCGCGAGTTGGGCACCCGCGGTCATCGTCGGTGTCGTACTCGTCATCAGCGCGCTTACCTTCGCCCGGTTAGGTCATCAGCGTCGGGTTGGTCTGGCCAGGTTCTTCGGCCTCTTACACGCGGCAGGACACATAGGACTGAGCGTTGGCTGGTCCTACCTCGTGATTTGGCTCTATACCGACGTTTTCCCCGATGGCGCCGCCCAGGACTGGGGAACATTCGCCGTAGTGGCCCTCGGTACGCCCACCGTGATCGGGTTCATCGACGCCGAGGTCGTCGCCGGCTACCTCTTGCTCTCCAGCCGCGCGGGCATCAACCTCAACGAGGTCATGGCCGGGCAGAGCATCGAGGACTACAAGGGCTTCCTGCGCCTGCGCGTCGACCCCGACGGCATCACCATCTACCCGATTCGCGTCGACCGGATCGGCGGTGGCTGGACCCCGCAGGCCGCAGGACCCTGGTTCCGCCCCGAGACCCCGCTGGACCCGCACCTGATCGAGGCCCCCGTCCGCGTGTCGAGGTGATCCACCCCGACCCACCCCCTAGGCTCTCGAACGAGTGTTCACGAACTAGGCGGAGAGAACCTTGCGCGTGTTGGGCGTCGACCCGGGTTTGACGCGGCTTGGCATCGCGGTTGTCGACGGCGGTGCCGGGCGCGCGGTCCAGGCCGTCGCGGTCGACGTGATCCGCACCCCGCCCGAGGACGAACTGGCGATCCGGCTGCTCAAGGTCGCCGACGCGCTGGAGGTCTGGCTGGACCGGCACCGCCCCGAGGTGGTCGCCATCGAGCGGGTGTTCAGCCAGCACAACGTGCGTACCGCCATGGCCACCGCCCAGGCCGCCGGGGTGGTCGCGCTCGCCGCCGCCCGCCGCGGCCTGCCGGTCATGTTCCACACCCCGAGCGAGGTCAAGGCCGCCGTCACCGGCTCCGGTCGCGCCGACAAGGCCCAGGTCACGATGATGGTCACCAAGCTGCTCGGCCTGACCGAGGCCCCCAAACCCGCCGACGCGGCGGACGCGCTGGCGCTGGCCATCTGCCACCTCTGGCGCGCGCCGATCCGCAACCGGATGGCCGAGGCCGAGGCCAGGGCGGCCGAACTGGCCCGCGCCCACCGTGCCAGGCTGGCCACCGCGCTGCGCACCCAGGGCAGGGCGGACCAGGGCAAGGCAGGCCCCGGCAAGACGGCGCGGAACAGCGGGAAAGCGGTGGGCGAGTGATCTCCTCGGTTCGGGGCAAGGTGGCCGCGATCGGGCTGGACCACGCGGTGGTCGAGGTCGGCGGGATCGGGTTCGCCGTGCAGGCCACCCCGCACACGCTGGCCACGCTGCGCCGGGGTGACGAGGCGGCGCTGTCGACCGCGCTGGTCGTGCGCGAGGACTCGCTGACCCTGTTCGGGTTCGCCGACACCGAGGCCAGGGACCTGTTCTGGCTGCTGCAGACCGTGTCCGGCATCGGGCCCCGGCTGGCCCTGGCCACCCTGGCCGTGCTGGAGCCCGCGCAACTGCGCGCCGCGCTGGCCGACGGCAACATCACCGTGCTCACCCAGGTCCCCGGCATCGGCCGCAAGGGCGCCGAGCGGTTGATCATCGAGCTGCGGGACAAGGTCGGCGCGTTGCCGACCACCGCCGAACCCACCGCGCCCGCCGCGGGCCAGGTCCGCGGCTCGGTGGTGGAGGCCCTGGTCGGCCTCGGCTTCCCGGCCAAGCAGGCCGAGCAGACCGTGGACACCGTGCTCGCCGCCGACGCCACCGCCGACACGGCCGCCGTGCTGCGCACCGCGCTGGCCACCCTCGGGCGCAAGCGCTGATGGAGGAGACCGACCCGGAGTGGAGCGACCTGTCGCCGCTGGTGGCGCCGGGGGAGCGGGACGACGAGTCGTCGCTGCGGCCGCGCAGGCTGGCCGAGTTCGTCGGCCAGCCCCGGGTCCGCGAGCAGTTGCAACTGGTGCTGCAGGGCGCGACCCGGCGCGGCGCCCCACCCGACCACGTGCTGCTCTCCGGGCCGCCCGGCCTGGGCAAGACCAGCCTGGCCATGATCATCGCCGCCGAGCTGGGCAGGCCGATCCGGATCACCTCCGGGCCTGCCCTCGAACGCGCGGGCGACCTCGCCGCGATGCTGTCCAACCTGGTCGAGGGCGAGGTGATGTTCATCGACGAGATCCACCGGATCGCCCGCCCGGCCGAGGAGATGCTCTACCTGGCGATGGAGGACTTCCGGGTCGACGTGGTGATCGGCCGCGGCCCCGGCGCCACCTCCATCCCGCTGGAGATCGCCCCGTTCACCCTGGTCGGCGCCACCACCCGGTCCGGCTCGCTGACCGGCCCGCTGCGCGACCGGTTCGGCTTCACCGCGCACATGGAGTTCTACGTCCCCGAGGACCTGGAACTGGTGCTGCGCCGCTCGGCCACCATCCTCGGGGTCGACCTGCGCCCGGACGGCGCCGTGGAGATCGCGGGCCGCTCCCGGGGCACCCCCCGGATCGCCAACCGGCTGCTGCGCCGGGTCCGCGACTACGCCGAGGTCCGCGCGGACGGCGCCGTCGACCGCGCCGTGGCCCAGGCCGCGCTGGAGGTCTACGACGTCGACGAACTCGGCCTGGACCGGCTCGACCGGGCCGTGCTCTCCGCCTTGGTGCGCTCGTTCGGCGGCGGACCGGTCGGCGTCGCCACGCTGGCGGTCGCGGTCGGCGAGGAGCCGACCACCGTGGAAGAGGTGTGCGAGCCGTACCTGGTGCGCGCCGGGATGCTGGCCCGCACCCCACGCGGCCGGGTGGCGACCGCGCTCGCCTGGTCCCACCTGGGGCTCACCGCCCCGACCGACGCGCCCGGCTGGGCAGCGCCTACCCTGTTCGACGAGTGACCACCCGCATCCGGCGCCCGCCGCGACCACCGGGGCGCCGCACGTGGTCAGTGCTGATCAGGTGAGCACGTCGGTCGGCGTGACCTGGCAGACTCGAACAGGACAACCCGAAACCGGACTTTTCGCCGAGCGAGACCGCCCGCGCGAATTGGAGTGACATGAACCAGTCTCTGATCCTCGTGCTCATGATCGCCGTGCTGGCGATCCCGCTGGTGCTCAACTCGCGCAGGCAGAAGCGGATGGCCGCCGAGCAGAAGAACCTGCTCGGCTCGCTGAGCGTCGGCGACCGGGTGATGACCACCTCCGGCCTCTACGGCACCGTGTCCGACGTCTCCGACGAGGCCACCATCGGCATCGAGATCGCCCCCGGCGTCGAGACCACCTGGCTGCGCCAGGCCATCCGCGAGAAGGTCGGCCCGGACCTGGTCGACGAGGACGAGGACATCGACGAGGTCGACAGCACCCTCACCGGCGAGCACGAGTCCATCCCCGCGGAGGGCACCACCGAGACCGGCAAATCGAAGAACTGAGCGCACCTGCCGGTCGACTACGCCCGGGGTAAAGGGCTGTACGTGAGCCGTGCAACACTGAGTTGACCCCGCAGGCGCTACGCTGCGCCCTCACCCGATGTGCGCCTCGTGTGCACACCCGGGTGCGGGCGCAGTGTCATGACCACCTATCGCGGCGCGCACGTACCGAAGATCTCGTGCGGCCCGCGCGACTCGAGGAGACGGACCGACCGTGGCACCACCGGTTGGGCAGATCCGCCCAGGACGCTATCTGGCGTTCTTCCTAGCAATCGTCGTCGTCCTGTACTTGCTGGTCTTCCTGACCGGTGATCACAAGCTCAGTCCCAAGCTGGGCATTGATCTGCAGGGTGGCACCCGCGTCGCGCTGACCGCGCGGACCGACAACGGTCCGCCGAGCAAGGAATCGCTGAGCCTGGCCCGCGAGATCATCGAGCGCCGGGTCAACGGCACCGGGGTCAGCGGCGCCGAGGTGGTGCTGGACGGCAGCACGGTCGTGATCACCGTCCCCGGCGAGGACGGGGAGAAGGCCAAGGACCTCGGGCAGACCGCGCAGTTGCGGTTCCGCCCGGTGGTCGGGTCGGTGGCCGCGCAGCAGCAGCCGACCACGACGAACACCGAGCCGCCGCTGCCGTCGGTGACCGGGTCGGCCGCGCCGACCTCCCCGGCGGCCCCGACCTCGGGCGCCCCCGCCGCGGGGACGACCACGGCCAAGCCGCAGGGCCGCCCGGCGCCCGCGCTGGCCGCCGCCCCGGCGACCACGACGACCAAGCCCGCGGCGACTACGACCACGCCACCCGCCGCGACCACCACCCCGGCCGCGCCTGCCACGTCTGCCGCCCCGGCTGCCGCCGACCCGGCGCTCGCCGCGTGCACGGACTACCTGACCCTGCTGGCCGACCCCAAGGCCGAGGTCGCCAAGCAGATCACGGCGGCCAAGAAGTGCCGCCAGGACCCGAAGTTGGCCGACGGCAAGGACGCCCAGGGCAACGCGGTCACCGCCGACCAGACGCTGCAGCAGGCCGCGCTGGCCAGCCTGGACTGCAACTCCACCAAGGCCGACCCGTTGGTCGGCAACGACGACCCGAAGCTGCCGCTGGTCACCTGCGACCAGAAGGGCGCGGAGAAGTTCGTCCTCGGCCCGTCCTTCCTGGAGGGCACCGAGATCAACGACGCCAACGCGCAGATGGACCCGCAGGGCGTCGGCTACGTGGTCAGCCTGAGCTTCAAGTCCACCGGCTCCAAGATCTGGTCGGACTACACCGCCGCGCACGTGCAGGACCGGGCCGCGTTCGTGCTCGACACCGAGGTCGTGTCCGCCCCGACCATCCAGGGCGCGATCAACGGCGACACGCAGATCACCGGCGGCCAGGGCGGCTTCAAGTCGGCCGAGGCCACCGAGTTGGCGCAGGTGCTCAAGTACGGCTCGCTGCCGCTGTCGTTCGAGTCCTCCGAGGCCGAGACGGTGTCCGCCACGCTGGGCCTCGCCTCGCTGGACGCCGGTCTGATCGCGGGCGCGATCGGCCTGGTGCTGGTCTTCCTGTACTGCCTGGTCTACTACCGGATCCTCGGTCTGCTCACGATCCTGTCGCTGGTCCTGTCCGGTGTGCAGGTGTTCGCGGTGCTGGTGCTGCTCGGCCGCTGGGTCGGCTACAGCCTGGACCTGCCGGGCATCGCCGGTCTGATCGTGGCGGTCGGGTTCACCGCGGACTCGTTCGTCATCTTCTTCGAACGGCTCAAGGACGAGATCCGCGAGGGCCGCACGTTCCGCTCGGCGGTGCCGCGGGCCTGGGTGCGCGGTAGGCGCACGATCCTGTCGGCGGACGCGGTGCTGTTCCTGGCCGCCGCGGTGCTCTACGCGCTGGCCGTCGGGCAGGTCCGCGGGTTCGCCTTCACCCTGGGCGTGTCCACCATCCTCGACCTGGTCGTGGTGTTCCTGGTGACGCACCCGCTGGTGGCGATGGCGTCGAAGTCCAAGCTCCTGTCCAACCCGAAGCTCTCCGGCCTCGGCTCGGTGCAGCGCTCCGGCGCAGCCCAGCGCGCGGCCAGGGTGCCGGTGTCCGCCGCGAAGGAAGTGTGACGACCGTGTCCAGCAACGAGACCCCGAGCGCACACCTGAACGCGACCGGCGACGTCGCGGTCGGCGGCAAGCGCAGCGTGTTCGAGCGGCTCTACACCGGCACCGGCGCGTTCGACATCGTCGGCAAGCGCAGGCGCTGGTACCTCCTGTTCGGCACCCTGATGCTGGTCTGCGTCGCGTCGGTGATCTTCCGCGGCTTCAACCTCGGCATCGAGTTCGAGGGCGGCACCAAGATCGCGCTGCCCGCGACCAGCGCGTCCGGCCAGATCGGGACCGACCGGGTGCAGGAGGTGTTCAAGTCCGCCCTCGACCGCGAGCCGTCGGCGGTGCAGAAGGTCGGCGCGGGCAACACCGCCACCATCCAGATCACCTCGCCGACCCTCTCCGTCGCCGACGTGGCCAAGGTGAAGCAGGCGCTGTTCGACCAGCTCAAGCCGCAGCCGCCGAGCGGGACGCCGAGCGTGCAGGAGATCAGCGACAGCGCCGTGTCCGGCAGTTGGGGCAACGAGATCTCCCAGCAGGCCGGGATCGCGCTCGGCGTGTTCCTGGTGCTCGTGTCGATCTTCCTGGCGCTCTACTTCGAGAAGTGGATGGCCGTCTCGGCGCTGGCCGCGCTGGTGCACGACGTCATCTTCACCGCGGGCATCTACTCCATCGTCGGCTTCGAGGTCACCCCGGCCACGGTGATCGGCTTCCTCACCATCCTCGGCTTCTCCCTCTACGACACGGTCGTGGTGTTCGACAAGGTCAAGGAGAACACCCGGGGCCTGCTCGGGCTGACCAGGCGCAGCTACGCCGAGGCGGCCAACCTGGCGCTGAACCAGACCCTGATGCGGTCGATCAACACCTCGCTGATCGCGCTGCTGCCGGTGATCGGCCTGCTCATCGTCGGCGTCGGCCTGCTCGGCGTCGGCACCCTGCAGGACCTGGCCCTGGTGCAGTTGGCAGGCATGCTCGCCGGTGTGCTCTCGTCGATCTTCCTGGCCACCCCGATCCTGGTCGACCTGAAGATGACCGAGCCGAAGTTCCAGGAGCAGGCCAAGCGGGTGCACCTGCGCCGGGCCAACCTGGCGCGGCGGCACGAGGCCGCCGACGCCGACCTGTCCGACGACGACACGCTGGACGCGGAGGTCCGCCGGGAGCGCGCGTACGCCGTCGCCTCCAGCGTCCCCGCCCGCAACCCCAAGGCGAGCGACGCCCGCCGCGCCGGTCGGCCGACCGGCAAGTCCGGCGGCGCGGGATCCGGCTCGGGTTCGAGCAAGCCCGCAGGCAAGCCGTCGGGCAAGAAACGCCGTTGAGTTCTGCCGCGCTGGACAGGGCGCTCGGTCTCGTCCGGGAGGTCACCGACTTCCCCGAGCCGGGCGTCCTGTTCCGTGATCTGACCCCGGTGCTGGCCGACCCGTCGGCCCTGCGCGCCGTGGTCGACGCCCTCGCCGACCGGCTCCCGCCGGGTGTGCGCACCGTTCTCGCCCTCGAAGCCCGCGGCTTCCTCTTCGCCGCCGCTCTCGCCGCCACCCACGGCCTCGGCGTGGTCCCGGTCCGCAAGCCGGGCAAGCTCCCCGCGGTCGCCGACCGGGTCACCTTCGACCTGGAGTACGGCACCGCCACCTTCGAGCTCCCCGCCGACACGCTGGTCCCCGGTCAGCGCGTGGTCGTGGTGGACGACGTCCTCGCCACCGGCGGTACCCTCGCCGCCGCCACCCTGCTGGCCACCCGGGCGGGTGCCGTCGTCGAGTCCGCCCTCGTCGTCCTGGAGATCGGCGCGCTGGGCGGCCGCGGCCGAGTGGGTGTACCGGTGCACGCCGTGCGCACTGTTTGATCGCGGTCCGAATCGTCCGGCGGGCGGTCGGCCCGGTTCGCCCTGCCTGATCGGGTGAGCCGGTTCACCGGCCCAGGGGAACGCTTCAGCGCCCCACCACCCGGTCAGCGGCGCTTCCGGAGTTATTCTCGATACCCGGGCCACACCCGTGACCCGGACGCGCTGTGCGCCGCGACGGCGGACCGAGCTGCCGGGAGCATGGGTGACCCACGACGTGAGGACACAGGGGGACGCGCCCGCGGAGCCGCCGGGACCGTCGGCGACCCGCCGGGTGCGGTCCCGGCTGGCCAGGCGGATCACCGCGCAGCGCGCCGCCCCGGTCAAGCAGGTGCTGGAGCCGCTGGCCGCGGTGCACCGGGAGCTGCACCCGAAGGGCGACCTCGGCCTGCTGCAGCACGCCTACGACGTGGCCGAGGAGATGCACCGCAACCAGCGGCGCAAGTCCGGCGACCCGTACATCACGCACCCGCTGGCGGTGGCGACCATCCTCGCCGAGCTGGGCATGGACACCACGACGCTGGTGGCCGCGCTGCTGCACGACACGGTGGAGGACACCGAGTACTCGCTGGACGGGCTGCGCGGCGACTTCGGCGACGAGGTCGCGCACCTGGTCGACGGGGTCACCAAGCTGGACAAGGTGCAGTTGGGCACCGCGGCCGAGGCCGAGACCATCCGCAAGATGGTGATCGCGATGGCCAGGGACCCCCGGGTGCTGGTGATCAAGCTGGCCGACCGGCTGCACAACATGCGCACCATGCGGTTCCTGCCGCCGGAGAAGCAGGCGAAGAAGGCCCGCGAGACGCTGGAGGTGTTGGCCCCGCTGGCGCACCGGCTGGGCATGGCCACGGTCAAGTGGGAGCTGGAGGACCTGGCGTTCGCCATCCTGCAGCCGAAGAAGTACGACGAGATCGTCCGGCTGGTCGCCAACCGGGCGCCGTCGCGCGACACGTACCTGCAGACGGTGATCGGGCAGCTCGGCGGCGACCTGGAGTCGTCCCGGATCGCGGCGAAGGTCGAGGGCCGCCCCAAGCACTACTACTCGATCCACCAGAAGATGATCGTCCGCGGCCGCGACTTCGACGACATCCACGACCTGGTCGGGGTGCGCATCCTGGTCGACGACGTGCGCGACTGCTACGCCGCGATGGGCGTGGTGCACGCGCTGTGGCAGCCGATGCCGGGCCGGTTCAAGGACTACATCGCCCAGCCCCGGTTCGGGGTGTACCAGTCGCTGCACACCACGGTGATCGGGCCGGACGGCAAGCCGCTGGAAGTGCAGATCCGCACGCACGAGATGCACCGCACCGCCGAGTACGGCATCGCCGCGCACTGGCGGTACAAGGAGACCAAGGGCACCCACGCCGGGGTCGACGTCGACGAGATGGCCTGGATGCGGCAGTTGCTGGACTGGCAGCGGGAGGCCGCCGACCCGGGCGAGTTCCTGGAGTCGCTGCGCTACGACCTGGCCACCCGGGAGATCTTCGTCTTCACCCCGAAGGGTGACGTGCAGACGTTGCCCGCCGGGTCGACGCCGGTGGACTTCGCCTACGCCGTGCACACCGAGGTCGGGCACCGGTGCATCGGCGCCCGGGTCAACGGCCGCCTGGTGGCGCTGGAGCGCAAGCTGGAGAACGGCGAGGTCGTCGAGATCTTCACCTCGAAGGCCGAGGGCGCCGGGCCGAGCCGGGACTGGCTGGCCTTCGCCGCCTCGCCGCGGGCCCGCGCCAAGATCAAGCAGTGGTTCGCCAAGGAGCGCAAGGAAGAGGCGATCGAGGCGGGCAAGGACTCGATCACCAAGGAGGTGCGCCGGGTCGGGCTGCCCATGCAGCGGCTCGTGTCGGCGGACTCGGTGACCGCGTTGGCCAGGGAGCTGCGCTACCCCGAGGTCAGCTCGCTGTACGCGGCGGTCGGCGAGGGCCACGTCTCGGCCAGGCACGTGGTGCAGCGGCTGGTCGCGCTGCTCGGTGGAGTTGACCACGCAGAGGAGGAGCTGGCCGAGCGGGCCACCCCGTCCACCATCACCCGCAGGCGCGGTTCCGGCGACGCGGGCGTGATCGTCAAGGACGCCACCGACGTGTGGGTGAAGCTGGCCCGCTGCTGCACCCCGGTGCCCGGCGACGACATCCTCGGGTTCGTCACCCGGGGCGGCGGGGTGAGCGTGCACCGCACCGACTGCACCAACGCCGACGACCTGGTGGGCAGCCCGGAGCGGCTGGTCGAGGTCGAGTGGGCGCCGTCGGAGTCGTCGGTGTTCCTGGTGGCCATCCAGGTGGAGGCGCTCGACCGGCACCGGCTGCTCTCCGACGTGACGAAGGTGCTGGCCGACGAGAAGGTCAACATCCTGTCGGCCTCGGTGACCACTTCGCGGGACCGGGTCGCGGTGAGCCGGTTCTCGTTCGAGATGGGCGACCCGAAGCACCTCGGTCACGTCCTCAAGGCGGTGCGCAGCGTCGAAGGTGTGTACGACGTCTACCGGGTCACCTCGGCCTCTTAGTGGCCTCTTAGTGTCTGTTCCGTACAAGACGGGATGGTCCAAGAGGCTTAGGTTGGCCCGGTGAAGACACTCAGCGAAGACGCCTTCCGACGGGCCGAGGGGTTCGTGCAGCGGACCGCGCGAATCCTGGACCGCCGCCGTTTCGACCTGCTGTTCCACGACGGTCCCACCGAGCCCGTGCTGACCGCCCTTGCCGCCTACCGCAACCCGGACGGCGGCTACGGGCACGCGTTGGAGCCGGATGGTCGTGGGCCGGGTAGTCAGCCGGTGACGGTTCTTACCGCGCTGCACGTGCTGCACGAGGCCCATACCGCGCCCGATGGGGTCGTCGAGTACCTGGAGTCCATCACCGCTGAGGATGGGGGAGTGCCGTTCGTGCACCCCAACATCCGCGACTACCCGCGTGCGCCGTGGTGGCAGCTCTCGGACACCTACGAGGGTTCCCTGTTGCCGACCGCCAACCTGGTGGGCCTGCTGTGGCGCGCGGGCGTTTCTTCACCGTGGATCGACCGCACCGCCGAGTACTGCTGGACCCGGATCGACGCGATCACCGCGACCCACCCGTACGAGGCTCTGGGCTGCCTTACCTTCCTCAACCACGCCCCCGATCGCCCCCGCGCCGAGGCGGCAGCGGCGCGCATCGGAAAGCTGGTGCGCGACAGCGGGTTTGTTGACATGGGCGACGGTGGCACCGCCCCAGACGGTTATAACCCGGCCGAGTTGCACACCCCGCACGAGTACGCGTCCACTCCGGACTCCCTCGCCCGCGCGTGGTTCACCGACGACGAGATCGCCACGAGCCTGGACCGCCTGGTCGACACCCAGCACGAGGACGGTGGCTGGCGGGTGCGGTGGGGGATCTGGACGCCGGTGACGGAGTTCGAGTGGGCGGGCTGGGCCACCATCGAGTCGTTGCAGACCCTCAAGGCCTACGGCCGTTGGTGAGCGCGCTCAACGACACCCCGGCAAGTGCTCTTACGTCCCGCGCCAGGTGAGGCTGGTCGGCGTACCCGACGCGGTAGGCGACATCGGCGAAACCGACCCCTTGCCAGGCAAGGGCAAGAGCCCGCTGGAACCTGAGGACCCGGTGCAGCATCTTGGGCCCGTAGCCGAAGGCGGCGTGACTACGGCGGTTGAGCTGCCGCTCACTCAACCCCAACTGGTCGGCCATGTCGTGCACGCTCCCGGTCCGCACGGCCAACTCCCGGATGGCGGTAACAACCGGGTCGGGTTCTGATGGGAACGCGGACAGCAGTACCCGCTGCGCGTCGTCCACAGTTGCCGTTTGCGCCAACCGGTCGGCGATCTCGCCTGCGCGTGCGCCCCACAGGCCCGACAGGTCTGACACGTCCACCCGCGCGTCACGCAGTTCGCTCGCCGGTAGCCCCATCGCGAGATCACCGGGTCGGAACCGCACCCCCACGATGGCCGAACTCCTGGTCGGATGCGCTGTCGTGTCCGGCCCGGCGACCCACAACCGACCGGTCGACCGCTCCCACATGACGTCCGTGCACCCGTCCGGCACGACGACTACCTTGGCCACCTCGGTGGGGGCCGGGGAGTCCCGGTGCCACACGCAGGCGACGCCCGCCCCGAATCCCCGGGGCGGGCGCCGCTCGCGGTAGCTCAAGAGACCGTCACGTTGTTGATCTTGACCGCGTTCTTCGGCTTGCCGTCGCCGGGGCTGCCCTGCGAGATGGTGCCCGCCTTGGCGATGTCGTCGATCTTCTTCATGCTGTCCGCGTCGATGTAGCCGAACACGTTGTAGTTCGGGTCCAGTTGCGCCGAGCCGTAGACGATGAAGAACTGGCTGCCGTTGGTGCCCTTGTTCGTGTCCGGGTTCTTGCCCGCGTTCGCCATCGCCAGCAGGCCGCGGCCGTACTTGATCTCCGGGAACGTCTCGTCGTCGTAGCTGTAGCCGGGGCCGCCGCTGCCGGAGCCGGACGGGTCACCGCACTGCAGCACCTGCAGCGTGTCCGAGGTGGTCAGCCGGTGGCACGGGGTGTCGTTGAAGTAGCCCTGCTTGGCCAGGCTGGTGAAGCTGTTCACGGTGCACGGCGCGAGCGCGCGGTCCAGCGTGGCCTTCACCTCGGCGCCGTTGATGGTCAGCGTCGCGTTGACCGTGCCCTGGCTGGAGATGTCCTTGCCGTCCGGCGCCTTCGCGGGCTTGGCCGCGGGCGTGGTCTCCGCCGGGTACGAGCAGGTCACCTTCGCGGGCAGCGGCGTCGCGCGCTTGGGCACCGGGGCGAGAGCGGTCGGGATCGACGCGGGCGTGTCCGCGGGCTGGTCGTTGCCCGACGCGTTCGCCGCGGTGGTGTCCACCGTGTTCGCCGAGCCCGCCTCGGTCGAGTTCCCACCGATGTTCGCCAGCCAGTACACGATGCCGACGATCGCGACGACACCGACCACCGTGCTCGCCAAGCCGATGATCCGGCGCCTGCGGGCGCGCTCCACCCTGTTCGCGAGCTGGCGCTCCAGCTTCCGCTTGGCCGCCTCCCGGCGCTGCTGGTTGCTCGGCACCTCGCACCCTCCTACCTCAGCTCATGCTGGCTGGCGCGCAGTCTACGGAGACCCCCGGTAAGAACCGCGTGGAGGTAGGGCCCACTAGGCTGAGAAACAGCCAAGAATCTCCCGACCGGAGGTCAAGCCCGTGCTCGTCGTCGGTTTCCCGACCGGGGCCTTCCAGGCCAACTGCTTCGTCGTCGCCCCCGCGGCGGGCGAGCAGTGCGTGATCGTCGACCCGGGTCAAGAGGCGGAGGAACCGCTGGTCGAGGCGCTGCGCGAGCACCGGCTCTCGCCGGTCGCGGTCATCCTCACGCACGGGCACATCGACCACATGTACTCGGTCACCCCGGTCTGCGACGGCAACGACATCCCCGCCTGGATCCACCCGGACGACCGCTACATGCTCAACGACCCGCTGCGCGGGATGAGCGAGGAAGCCGCCCGGTTCTTCGGCCCGTTGTCGGTGCGCGAGCCGCGCGAGGTCCGCGAGCTCGGCGACGGCGTCGAGCTCGACCTCGCCGGGCTCAAGGTCGACGTCCTGCACACCCCCGGCCACACCGACGGCTCGGTCAGCTTCGGACACACCACCGACGAGGGCGGCAGGCTGCTGTTCGCGGGCGACACGCTGTTCGCGGGCTCGATCGGCCGCACCGACCTGCCCGGCGGGTCCATGGCCAGGATGACCGAGTCGCTGGCCCGGCTGCTCACCCTGGACGACGACACGGTCGTCCTGCCCGGCCACGGCCCCACCACGACCATCGGCCGCGAGCGGGTCGCCAACCCGTTCCTCACCGGACTGGGCGACCCGTCGGCGCGGCCCGGCCGGGGCAGGGGGCTCTGAGACGATGAGCGACCCCATCCCACTCACCCTGGCCGAGCCCGGCCGCAGGCGCGGTTGGCTCACCGCCGTCATCGCGGCCGTCTTCGGCGTCGGGATCGGCGCCATCATCGGGCTGCTCGTCGGGCTCGTCGGCAGTTGGACCGCGGGCTTCACGGCGGGCCTGGTGACCGCCGCCGTGGTCGTCGTGCTGCTGCTCCTGATGACCTGGGCCAGCGGCCGCCGGAAGCTGTGGCTGCGCGACGGGCACACCGTGGTGGCGCGCACGATCGGCAGCAAGGCGGTCGACCTGCGCACCGCCGACCGGTTCGAGCTGATGGTCACCGACGTGCGCAACATCCGCACCGTGGGGTTGCTGGTCGGCGACGGCAGCACCTCGATCAACCTGGCGCTGGCCATGTACTCCGGCACCAGCGGCCGCGAGCTGGGCATCCTCGAGTTGCGCAGGCTCGCCGACGGTCTCGCCGCCAGCGAGAACCCCGCCGGGCTGGTCTTCTCCGAGCTCCTGGTCGCCCAGTTGCGCGCGGAGGCCAAGGGGGAGGCGGCGCCGGAGCGGCCGCTCTACCGGCTCGGCGCGCTCGCCCCGACCGGCAGGCTCGCCCAGCGGCTGCGGCCCGAGGCGGTCACCCGGTTCGTGGCTTCGCTCGACTGACCCGGCGGCGCCCCCGGTTCGTCCCGGCGGTCCTGGTCTTGGTGATCGTCCCGGCGGGTTCGCGGACGGCCACCAGCGCGGCCACCGCCGTGGTCACCGGGACCGCCGCGACCAGGCCGATGCTGCCGACCAGCGTCCGCACGATCTCCTGCGCGATGGTCTGCGACTGCAGCACCGTGCCCAACCCGACCCCGGACAGCGACGAGTACAGCAGCACCGGCAGCGCCGCGCCCGCGTAGGCCATGACCAGGGTGTTCACCGCCGACGACACGTGGTCGCGGCCGATCCGCTGACCGGCCGCGTACAGCTCGCGCCAGGTCAGCGCCGGGTTCGCCGCGCGCAGCTCCCACACGGCGCTGGTCTGGGTCACCGTCACGTCGTCCAGCACGCCCAGCGAGCCGATCACGATCCCGGCCAGCAGCAGGCCACGGGTGTCGATGCCGTGACCGAGCGACCCGACCAGGGTCGCGGTCTCGTCGTCCAGGCCGGTGAGTTTGGTCGCCGCGCTGAACAACGCGCTAAGAACACCGATGAGCGCCAAGCTGACCATGGTGCCTAGTACCGCTGTGGATGTGCGCGCGGACAGCCCGTGCGTCAGGTAGAGCACTACGAACATGATGACGCCCGCGCCGACGGTGGCCACCAGTAACGGGTTCTCACCGCGCAGGATCGCCGGTAGGACGAACAGCAACAGCACACCGAAGCTCAACACCAACGCCGCCAGGGCTTTGACGCCTTGCCAGCGCCCCAACACCAGCACCGCCAACGCGAAGAACGCCGCCAAGACGGCCAGTGGCACACCGCGTTGGAAGTCGACCAGTTGGTAAGAACCGCCGCTGAGGGGGTCGCCGCCGTTGTAAGCCAGGACCACGTTGTCGCCGACGGCGAAACGGGGCGAGCTCGGTTCGATCGGCACCTGGGTGCGGACGTCGCTGCCCTTCGCGTTGCCGTCGGTCATGCTGACCGTGACCGTCAGGCACTGGTTCGCCGCCGCGTCACCGCTCCCGCACGGGCCGACCTGGGCCGCCGTGATCATCCCCTTGACCGCCTGCTGCCCCTGGGTCTGCGGGCCGTCGCCGGTCGGGAACAGCCACACCATGCCCACCACGGACGCCAGCGCGAACGGGGCGAGCAGGGCGATCAGCAGCTTGCGGACCCGGGGCGAGGCCGGGGTCGCCGGACCGTGGTTGTGACCGTGTCCGTGCCCCCGCCCGCTCGGCGCCGCAGGCGGGTCGTTCCGGGCTGTTTCCGCCGGTAGATCCCCTTTTACCCGGGGGATGGGCTGGGTCTCCCAGTCGTGCACCGCGACATCGTGCCGGCCGCCACTCGATCGGTGAGAACCGGTTGCGCCGGGTTCGAACATGTGTTCGACTATGCGGGTGCGATGGGAACGGCAGCGGGTCACCGGGGTGGGGGAACGGACACTGGGCGAGCAGGCCGCGGGGGAGCAGGCAGTGGGTGGGCAGATCGTGAGCGAACAGGTGTTGCCGGGGTTGTCCGGCTTGGTGCGCAGCGTGCGCACGCCGGAGTTCGCCGGTGTGGTCTTCCACGAGGTGCTGGCGAAATCGGTGCTGAACAGGGTGCCGGACAGCTCGCCGGTGCCGTTCCGGTGGACGGTCAACCCGTACCGCGGCTGCACCCACGCCTGCAGCTACTGCCTGCACGGCGATACCCCGATCCTGATGGCCGACGGCACCACCAGGCCGCTGGCCGAGCTGAAGGTCGGCGACCGGGTCTACGGCACCGAACGGCGCGGCAACTACCGGCACTACGTGCCCACCGAGGTCTTCGACCACTGGACCACGGTCAAACCCGGGTACCGGGTCACCCTGGCCGACGGCACCCAGTTGATCGCCAGCGGTGACCACCGGTTCCTCACCGAGCGCGGCTGGAAGCACGTCACCGGCGAGGTGTCCGGTTCGGCCCGGCGCCCGCACCTGACCATCGGCAACAAGCTCATGGGCACCGGCCGGTTCGCCCAGCCGCCCAAGGACACCGCCGACTACCGCCGCGGCTACCTGGCGGGCATCGCGCGTGGCGACGGCACCGTCACCGGCTCCGCGGCCGCGTCCGCCCGGGTCGCCGAGTACCTCACCGGCGACCTGCCGCTCGCGCTGCCGGTCGAGTGGCCGCGCACCCCGACCGACGAGTGGCGCAAGGGCCTGCTGGCGGGCGTGTTCGACGCGGACGGCAGCTTCGGCCACCGCATCCTGCGGCTGCCCAACCTCGGTGACCGCGCCCTGACCGCGGTCACCGAGGCGCTCACCGCGTTCGGCTTCCAGTACGCCACCGAGACCCGCCGCGCCGCGGGCGGCAAGACCTGCGTCCGGGTCGACGGCGGCCTCGTCGAGCACCTGCGGCTGTTCCACCTGACCGACCCGGCCGCCACCGAGAAGCGCTCCATCACCGACGCCGCCATCAAGTCCACCGCCCGCCTCGGCGTCGTCGCCATCGAGCCGCTCGGCCTCGACCTGCCGCTGTTCGACATCACCACCGGCACCGGCGACTTCATCGCGAACGGGGTGGTTTCGCACAATTGTTTCGCCCGTCGGAGCCACGAGTACCTCGAATTGGACTCCGGCCACGACTTCGACAGCCAGATCGTCGTCAAGATCAACGCCCCGCAGGTGCTCGCCCGGGAACTGGCCGCCCCCCGCTGGGACCGCGCCCCCGTCGCCATGGGCACCAACACCGACCCGTACCAGCGCGCCGAGGGCCGCTACAAGCTGATGCCCGGCATCATCGGCGCCCTCGCCCGCTCCGGCACCCCGTTCTCCATCCTCACCAAGGGCACCCTGCTCACCCGCGACCTCCCCCTCCTGCAAGCGGCCGCCGCCGACGTCCAGGTCGGTGTCGCGGTCTCCCTCGCCCTCCTCGACCGCGACCTGCAGCACACCCTCGAACCCGGCGCCCCCTCGCCACAAGCCCGCCTCGAACTCATCCGCCGCGTCACCGAAGCGGGCCTCCCCTGCGCCGTCTTCGTCGCCCCCATCCTCCCCGGCCTCACCGACTCGACGGACCACCTCGACACCCTCCTGTCCGCCATCGCCGCCGCCGGAGCCACCAGCGTCACCGCCACCGCCCTGCACGTCCGCCCCGGCGCCCGCGAGTGGTTCGCCGCCTGGTTGGCCCGCGAACACCCCCACCTCATCCCCCTCTACCGCCGCGTCTACGGCCGCTCCAGCTACGCCACCCCCACCTACCGCACCACCCTGTCCAACCGACTCGCCCCCCTGCTCCGCCGCCATTCCCTGACCCCCCAACGCTTCGAGCCCACCGCCCCGGTCCCGCGCAGCGCAGCCGACCAGTTGTCCCTGATCTGACCAATTGCCCACAGAGTCCACAGTGGAGTGTGGATGGGTCGTGCCCCACTGTGCTTGTCCACACCGCTTGCTCACGAGCCAGACCAAGCCGGGTCTCACCAGCCAGAACCGCTCTACCACGCCCCGGGTGAACTCACAGGAGAACGACCGCTAGGTCGGCTCATTCACCAACGCCGCACTCCCGCGAAGCCGCCACCGGTCACCCAACCCACCGACCGCCCAGACCGAAGCCCCAAGCCTGGCCGCGACCGCCTTCCTCGCCACACCTTCACCGAACAACCCCATCGCCGCAGCACGCTGCTCCCCGGTCAATGACCTATCCCCACGCACGTAATCCTTCCCCGGAAGATCGGAATGAACTCTCAGTCCGACCTCGGGGAGCAGTTCACCGGGTGGGTGGGGTCTGTGTGGCAGCGCCTGGGGGGCGGCCTGTGCGGCTCGCGTAAAGGTCTCGGGTTGAGGTCTTGGGTGAGGGTGCGGGTGTGGTGGGTCCACGCGGCGGCTGCGTGGTGGCCGAGGCGGTGGTCAGGGCCTGCGGCGCAGGGTGGGGTCCCCCGAACGGGGTCACTCGACTGGTTTCTCTACGCTCGGCTGGTGCTCGTGCTGCTGCCCCCGTCGGAGACCAAGAGCGCGGGTGGCGACGGCGCCCCGCTCGACCTGGCGTCCCTGTCGTTCCCGGAGTTGACCCCGGTGCGGACCCGGATCGCGCGTGCGCTGGTGGCGCTCGCCGGTGACCTGCCGGGCAGCCTCGCCGCGCTGGACCTGTCCGAGCGGCAGGTGGACGAGGTCGAGCGCAACGCCGAGCTGTTCGGCTCGCCCACCCGGCCCGCGTTGGACCGCTACACCGGTGTCCTCTACGACGCCATGGACAGCAAGGGGTTCACCAAGGCGGAGCGGCGGCGGGCGGACAAGCGGCTGGCCGTGGCGTCGGCGTTGTTCGGCGTGGTCCGGGCCGGTGACCCGATCCCCGCCTACCGCCTCTCCGGCGCCACCGTCCTGCCCGGACTGGGTGGTCTGCGGCCGTTGTGGCGGGTGGACCTGGAGAAGACGCTGTCCACAGTGGATGACCTGGTGGTCGACCTGCGCTCCGGCGTCTACGCCAACCTCGCCGCCGTCCCGGACGCGATCACCGTCCGGGTTGTCACCGAGGACGGCTCCGGCAGGCGCAAGACGGTGAGCCACTTCAACAAGGCGCACAAGGGCCGGTTGGCCGCCGCCCTCGCCACGGCCCCCCGTGAGCCCGGGTCGGTCCGCACGATCATCTCGACCGCCGCCGCCGCGGGCATCCGGCTGGAGCCGACCGGTAAGCGCGCGCTCGACCTGGTCACCGAGCCCTGAGACAAATCGGTTGCGGGAGTGCCGGGGGACCGGGATCCTCTCCCGTGAACGACCGGTGGGAGATGCCGGTGGATGGAACCGAGGGAGGTGCGCTGTGCAGATGACGGTCGTTGTGGGCGTGGCGCTGTCCCGTCCACCCGCCCCACTCGGCTAGACGCGGTCGGTGGGGCGTCCTTCCACTAGAGGAGTCCCACCGCAGTGCAGTACTTCGACGACGACGCGCCGCAGGTAGCCAAGATCCGGCGGCGGCGGTTCGACGATCAGCTCAACGACCCGCAAACCCGGTCCGGGCGGCTCACCGAGGCCGAACGCGAGCGACTGGCCCGGGTGCGCGAAGACGCGTACACCGCCGCCCAGGAACTGCCCCCGGGCGCCGACCGCTGGTCCACCTGGGTCGACGCGGCCCAGGGCCCGCACCCCCGACCGGACTGGCTGGTCGTCGACGCGGCCGCCGTGGACACCGAACTCGGCGTGCTCAAGACCGGCAAGGAAGCCGACGTGTTCGTGATCGAGCGCGGCGTGCCCGGCGGTGAACGTTGCCTGCTCGCGGCCAAGCGGTACCGCAGCGGCGAGCACCGCATGTTCCACCGCGACGCCGGTTACCTGGAGGGCCGCCAGATGCGGCGGTCCCGGGAGAACCGGGCCATCGCCAACCGCACCGAGTTCGGCCGCAACCTGATCGCCGAGCAGTGGGCGGTCGCCGAGTTCGCGGCGCTGTCCCGGCTGTGGTCGGTCGGCGCCCCGGTGCCGTACCCGGTGCAGCGCGACGGCACCGAGGTGCTGCTGGAGTTCCTCGGCGACGCCGACCGGCAGGGTTCGCCCCGGCTGGCCCAGGCCCGGCCGGGACCGGTGGAGCTGCGCGAGTTCTGGGCGCAGTTGGTGGCGGCGCTGGAGTTGTTCGCGGCGCACGGGTTCACCCACGGCGACCTGTCCGCGTACAACATCCTGGTCCACGACGGGCAGCTCGTGCTGATCGACCTGCCGCAGGTCGTCGACCTGATCGCGAACCCGGCGGGTGCCGAATACCTGGCCCGCGACGTGGCCAACATCGCCCGCTGGTTCACCGCTCGCGGGCTGTCCGAGCAGGTCACGGACCCTGGCGCGCTCACCGCGCACTTGGTGGGGATCGCAGGTCTCGGATAGACACGAACGTGATCCGGCTCCCGCGATGCGGGGGTAGGTCACGTCGTCGGGTAGAGTGGGGGAGCACCGTGAGCGGAGCCGACCTAGCAGGCTCCATCGAAGTGCCCGGTGCCACCAACCACCCGACGGCGTGACCTACGCGCCGGGCTCGTCCGTGCGATAGCCTGCCGGCCTCCTGTGAAGAGGGCGGAGCCTCCCGAGACGTGCCATTTCGTCCGGAGAGGACCCCGTGCTCGACTCTGCCCTGCCCATGACCGGCCAGACCACCGACGACATCGACAACGTGATCGACAGCGTCGACAGTGTTGACACCACCACCAGCAGTGACCTCGGCGGCAATGACCTCGGCGAGGTCGAGGACGGCGCCGACCGCAAGCCCCGGCACCGCCAGTCCGGCAAGGGCCGGTTCGAGAACACCGGCGTGACCTTCGCCGACCTCGGTCTGCCCCGCCCGCTGCTGCGCGCCCTGGCCGACGCGGGCATCGACCAGCCGTTCCCCATCCAGTCCGCCACGTTGCCCGACGCGCTCGCGGGCCGCGACGTGCTCGGCCGCGCGCAGACCGGTTCCGGCAAGACGCTGGCCTTCGGCCTGGCGCTGCTGGCCCGGCTCGACGGCGGCAACGCCGAGCCGCTGCGCCCGCGCGCCCTGGTCTTGGTGCCCACCCGCGAGCTGGCCCTGCAGGTCAGCGACGCGTTGACCCCGCTGGCCCGCTCGCTGGGCCTGTGGTGCCGCACCGCGGTCGGCGGGATGTCCTTCACCCGCCAGTCCGACGCGCTGCGCCGCGGCGTCGACCTGCTCATCGCCACCCCGGGCAGGCTCTCCGACCACGTCCGGCAGGGCACCTGCGTGCTCGACTCGGTGCGGTTCTCCGCCATCGACGAGGCCGACCAGATGGCCGACATGGGCTTCCTGCCGCAGGTCCGCGAGATCCTCGACCTCACCGACCGCGAGGGCCAGGTGCTGCTGTTCTCGGCCACCCTCGACGGTGACGTCGACCAGTTGGTCCAGCGCTACCTGACCGACCCGGTGACGCACTCGGTGGACAACCCGACCGCCAGCGTCACCACCATGGAGCACCACCTGCTGCTGGTCTCCAAGCAGGACAAGGCCGACGTGGTCACCGAGATGGCCGCTCGTGACGGCCGCACCATCATGTTCGTGCGCACCAAGCACCACGTGGACCGGCTCGCCGACAAGCTGCGCTCGGTCGGTGTCCGCGCGGGCGCGCTGCACGGCGGCAAGACCCAGGGTGCCCGCAACCGGGTGCTCAGCCAGTTCCGCGAGGGCGACATGCCGGTCCTTGTCGCTACCGACGTCGCCGCCCGCGGCATCCACGTCGACGGGGTCAGCCTGGTCGTGCACGTCGACCCGCCCGCGGACCCCAAGGACTACCTGCACCGCGCCGGTCGCACGGCGCGCGCGGGTGAGGCGGGGACCGTGGTCACCGTCGTCACCCATGACCAGCGCCGCGGTGTCGTGCGGCTGACCGACAAGGCCGGGGTCAAGCCCGAGCACACCAAGGTCCGTCCGGGCGACGCCGACCTGGTCCGGATCACCGGGGCCCGCGTGCCCAGCGGTGAGCCGGTGGTGGAGAAGGCGCCGCCCGCCCGGCCCAGCCGCGGTGACCGCCCGTCCCGCCGTTCCGAGTTCCGCCGCCGCGAGGGTGGCCGCCCGGAGGGCCGTGGCCCGCGCGAGTTCCGTGGCCGTGACGACCGCCCGCGTGACGACCGGCCCCGTGAGGACCGCCGGGAGCGCCCCGAGCGGGAGCCGCGCGCCGAGGGCACCGGCGTCGCCCGCCCGTACCGCGAGTCCCGGTCCGGCGACGACCGTCGGGAGCCCCGTGGCCGGGATTTCGGCGATGACCGCCGCCGCGACGTCCGGGACGGCGACCGCCCCCGCGGCCGCGACTTCGGCGACGACCGCCGCCGCGACTTCCGCGGTACCGACTCGCGTGGTGCCGACTCGCGTGGTGCCGATTCCCGGGGTGGCGACTCGCGCAGCCGTGACTTCGGCGACCGGGGCTTCGACCGCAACCAGGGTGACCGCCCCGGTTACGGCGACCGCAACGTCAGCGACCGCAGTGCCGGCGACCGTCACGCAGGCGACCGCAATGTGAGCGGGCACGGCGACCGTCACCACACCGACCGCGCGTTCGGTGACCGTCCGGCCCGCGAGCGTCGTCCGCGCGAGTTCGGCGACGCAGGCCGCGCGGGCGCCCCGCGTGAGGGCGTGAACCGCGCCGCCCGCCGGGCCAACATGCCCCGGGGCTGGCGCGAGGGTGACCGCCGCGTCGCCCAGGACCGCAACCGCTGACCCGGACACGACCGACTGACCCGGACCACGACTGAAGGGCCGCCCCGCACGGGGCGGCCCTTCGTCGTCGAGAATGGTCGCGCGGGCGTGTCGAGAACCCGGCCCCGGCTCCGACCTCTGGGTGAACGCGGGCCGAGCAGGGTCCGCCACCGAACGAGGAGACCGAGATGAAGTACCTGATGCTGGTCTACGGCAACGAGGAGAAGTGGGCGTCGATCCCGGCCGACGAACTGTCCGCCGGGATCGCCAAGCAGGACGCGTTCAACACCAGGTACCGCGAGACCGGTGAGCTCCTGGGCGCCTACGGCCTGGCCGACGCCGACACCGCCAAGCTGATCAGGACCGTCGCGGGCGCCACCGTGGTGACCGACGGCCCCTACCTGGAGACCAAGGAGTACATCGCCAGCCTGTACCTGCTCGACGTCGCCGACGACGAGCGGGCGCGCGAGATCGCCGCCGACATGCCCTTCACCGAGGAGTCCCCGGTGGAACTGTGGCCCATCCAGCACGAAGCCTGGTGACGGCGGCCGAGGACCTGCCGCGTGCGCGCACGCCGCAGGTCCTCGCCGGTCAGGCTTCGTCGGGTTGGCCCACGCAGAACTCGTTGCCCTCCGGGTCCCGCAGGACGGTCCACGACAGCGTCGGCACCGCGTGCTCGCCGACGACGGTCGCGCCCAGTTCGACGAGCCGGGCGGACTCGGCGGCTCTGTCGTCGACCCGGAAGTCGATGTGCAGCCGGTTCTTGCCGACGCGCTCCTCGGGGACCTGTTGGAAACCGAGGTAGACGGTGTTGTCGCTGCTCTTGTCGGCGGGGCCGATGAAGACGAAGGTGCCGTAGTCGTGGGCGATCTCGTAGCCGAGGGCCTTGGTCCAGAAGTCGGCGAGGGTGTGCGGGTTCGCGCAGTCGACGGTGATGCCGCCCATGGTGATGGTCATGCCCGGCACGCTAGCGGTGACCACTGACGGACGGCGCGGGAACATGGTCGGTGTGCGCACCATCGACTGGAAAACCGACCACATCGTGATTGTCGACCAGACCCGGCTGCCGGACGAGGTCGTGTTCACACGGTTGCGGTCCGTCCCCGATCTGGTGACGGCCATCCGCACCCTGGCCGTGCGCGGCGCGCCCGCGCTCGGGGTGGCGGGCGCGCTCGGCGTCGCGTTGGCCGCATTGTCCACAGCGGACCCGGTCGCGGCCGCCGCGGCGATCCGGAGTGCCCGACCGACCGCCGTCAACCTGGCCTGGGGGGTGGACCGGGTGCTGGCCAGGCTCGACGACGGGGTCGACGCCGTCGTCGCCGAGGCGGTCGCGACGCTGGAGGACGACATCCGGCTGAACCGGGCGTTGGCCGTCCGGGGTGCGGACTGGCTCGCCCAGCGGGTCACCGGCCCGGTCAACGCGCACACGCACTGCAACGCCGGGGCGCTCGCCTGTGTCGAGTGGGGGACCGCGCTCGGGGTACTGCGGGCGCTGCACGACCGGGGTGCCCTCGGTCACGTCTACGCCGACGAGACCAGGCCGCTGCTGCAGGGTTCCCGGATCACCGCGTGGGAGCTGCGGCGGATGGGCGTGGAGCACACCGTCGTCGTCGACTCGGCCGGGCCGTCGGTGATCGCGAACGGACTCGTGCACGCCGTGGTGGTCGGCGCCGACCGGATCGCCGCGAACGGTGACGTCGTCAACAAGATCGGCACGTACCCGCTGGCGTTGGCCGCCGCGCGCGCCGGGATTCCCTTCGTGGTCGCCGCGCCGGAGTCCACCGTGGACTTGGCCACCCCGTCCGGTGTCGACATCCCCATAGAGGTGCGTTCGGCGGAGGAGGTCACTGCGTTCCGCGGCGTCCGGGTCGTGCCGCCGGAGACCCGCGCCCTCAACTACGCGTTCGACGTGACCCCGGCCGACCTGGTCACCGCCATCGTCACCGAGGACCGGGTGTGGGAGCCGGGCGTAACCCGGGTGCGCTGATCTACCGGCGGTCACTACCCTCTACACGTCCACGCACACCCGAGGAGTCGTTGCCGTGATCACCAGGATGTCGACGCTGTTCCTGCGCACCCTGCGCGAGGATCCGGCGGACGCCGAGGTGCCCAGCCACAGGTTGCTGGTGCGCGCCGGGTACGTCCGCCGGGTGGCCCCGGGCGTCTACTCCTGGCTGCCGCTCGGCCTGCGGGTGCTGCGCCGGATCGAGGGCATCGTCCGGGACGAGATGGACTCGATGGGCGCGCAGGAGATCCAGTTCCCCGCGCTGCTGCCCCGCGAGCCCTACGAGGCGACGAACCGGTGGACCGAGTACGGCCCCAACCTGTTCCGACTCAAGGACCGCAAGGGCGGCGACTACCTGCTCGGCCCCACGCACGAGGAGCTGTTCGCGCTCACCGTGAAGGGCGAGTACTCCTCTTACAAGGACTACCCGCTCTGGCTGTACCAGATCCAGAACAAGTACCGGGACGAGGCGCGGCCCCGCGCGGGCATCCTGCGCGGCCGCGAGTTCCTGATGAAGGACTCGTACTCGTTCGACCTGACCGACGAGGGCCTGGCCGCCAGCTACGCCGCGCACCGCGACACCTACGTGCGGATCTTCGACCGGCTCGGCCTGCGCTACGTGATCGTCAAGGCGACCTCGGGCGCGATGGGCGGGTCGGCTTCGGAGGAGTTCCTGGCCGAGGTGCCCATCGGCGAGGACACCTTCGTCCGCAGCACCGCCTCCGACTACGCCGCCAACGTCGAGGCCGTGGTCACCGTCGCCCCGCCCGAGCGGTCCGTCGAGGGCCTGCCCGAGGCGCAGGCGCACCACACGCCCAACACGCCGACCATCGACTCGCTGGTCGCGTTCCTGAACCAGGCGGGCCTCGGCCGCGAGTTCACCGCGGCGGACACGCTGAAGAACATCCTGTTCAAGGTCCGCAAGCCCGGCGCGAAGGACTGGGAGCTGCTGGCCGTCGGCCTGCCCGGTGACCGCGAGGTCGACGTGAAGCGGATCGAGGCGGCGCTGGAGCCCGCCGAGGTCGCGGTGCTCGAAGAGGCCGACTTCGCCAAGAACCCGTTCCTGGTCAAGGGTTACATCGGCCCGCGCGCCCTGCTCGACAACGGCGTCCGCTACCTGGTTGACCCGCGCGTGGTCACCGGCACCGCGTGGGTCACCGGCGCGGACAAGGCCGACCACCACGTGGTCGACCTGGTGGCGGGCCGCGACTTCACCCCGGACGGCACGATCGAGGCCGCCGAGGTCCGCGAGGGCGACCCGGCCCCCGACGGCTCCGGTGGCACCCTGGTCGCCGCGCGCGGCATCGAGATCGGGCACGTGTTCCAGTTGGGCCGCAAGTACTCGAACGCGCTCGGCCTGTCCGCGCTCGGCCCGGACTCGAAGCCGATCACGATCACCATGGGCTCGTACGGCATCGGGGTGTCGCGGCTGGTCGCGGTCATCGCCGAGCAGACCCATGACGAGTCCGGTCTGGTGTGGCCGCGGCAGGTGTCGCCCGCCGACGTGCACGTGGTCATCGCGGGCAAGGACGAGGCGCAGCGCGCGGCGGGGGAGGCATTGGCGGCCGAGCTCGACTCGCGCGGTGTCGACGTCCTGCTCGACGACCGCACCACCTCGCCCGGCGTCAAGTTCAAGGACGCCGAGCTGATCGGGGTGCCGACCATCGTCGTCGTCGGCCGCGGTCTGGCCAACGGCGTGCTGGAGGTCAAGGACCGGGCCAGCAACGAGCGGGTGGAGGTGGCCGTCGACGAGGTCGCCGACCACGTCACCGCGCTGGTCCGCGGCTGAGTCCACTTTGTACTGTGGCCCCGGAACACTCCGGGGCCACAGTGGTTTTCAGGCCGTGCGCAACAGGGTCGCGATGACGGCGGCCGGGTCGGACAGGTCGACCAGCACCACATCGGCCCCGCACTCGACGAGTTCCTCCACCGAGTGCCGTCCCGTGGCCACCCCCACCGCGACCGCCCCGTGGTGCCGCGCGGCGGCGATGTCGTGTGGTGTGTCACCGATGACAACGACCGACCCGGGCGCGAACACGGTGCCGTACTTGGCTTCCGCGGCAGTCCGGGCCGCCGCGATCAGTTCGTGCCGGTCCGCCGAGACCGCCCCGTAGCCGCCGACCTCGAAGTCGACGTACCGCAGCAGGTCGAAGGCCGCCAGCTTCACCTCGGCCAACTCGGCGAGGTTCCCGGTCACCAACGACTGCACGACCTCGGGCCGGTCCGCGAGGTCCCGCAGCACCTCGACGGCACCCGGCAGGATCCGGCCCAGCCCGGCCAACCCGTCCCGCTCGGCACCGGCGATCGCGATCACCTTGGCGTAGACCCGCTCGACCTGTTCGTCGGTGCACTCGATGCCGTGCGCCTCAAGGAGTTGGACGGTGATGTAGCGGTCGGTGCGGCCACCGAACTGCGGCGAGTGGATCAGGTCCTGGTCGAACACCGCGGACAGGGCGCGGGCATACCAGTCGCGGCCCGCACCGGGGTAGTCGACGAGCGTTTGGTCGACGTCCCAGAGGACCAGGGTGCGCTTGGTGGTCACCCGGCCATCCTGCCCGACTCGCGGGGTCAGCCGAGCAGGCGCACGCTGTCCGCGATCGCGGCGAGGTCGGCCGGGCCAGGTGTCTCGGGGGTCATCGGCCCACCGCTCAGGTCGCCGTTGACCACCAGCAGGCGCAGCGAGGCGGCGTCACCGTCGTCGACCAGGACCATGATCATCTGGCCCTTGCCCGCCAGGCACTGGTCGCCGGTGGTGCTGACGGTCGCCTCGACCCGCACCCCGTCGACCTCCTTGCCGCCCGGCCCGGCCACCTTCACCGCCCGCGGCGTGCCCGCCACCACGTCGACGCCGCTGCCGCCCGCGTAGAACTGCTTGCCCAGGTCCTGCGCGATGTCGGTGACCAGTTTGTTCGGCTCGCCCCGACCGACCGAGCCCGCGCCGACGATGCCGCGGCTGTACCTGTTGCCGCCGCACTGGTAGGGCGTGAGCGACGCCAGGTTGTTGATCGACACCCCGGCGAGCGCCGTGGACCGGATCGACTGCGTGGCCGGGTCGCGCACCCAGCCCGTGGCGACCCGGTAGGAGAGCTTCGCCCCGGCGTTCTCGATCACATCACCGGACGGGGTCGGCGTCGTCCCGGTCGTGGTGGTGGTCGTGGTCGTCGTGGTGGTGGTCGTCGTGGTCGCTGCCGTGGTCGAGGGGTTCCCGGCCGCCCCCTGGTCGCCCGGTTTCTGCTTGCTCAGCAACACAACCGCCACCGTCGCCCCCGCGACCAGCGCGACCGCCAACAGGGACAGCAGCACCACCACCCCGGTCCGGTTGCGCCGCGGTGGGGTCGGTGGGGGACTGGGGTAGAAGCCCAGGCCCTGGTAGTTGCCGCCGGGGTAGGTCACGCGCGGACAGTACCCCGCTACGACCCCGGTCGGACACTGTCGGTCATGGCGCGCAGGTCGTCACCCGGGGCCAGCGGCGCGTCCGGGCCCCGGTCGTCGGTGTCCGCGCCGACCACCACCACCGAGGTCCCACCGGACACGGCAAGCGCGATCACCGTCACCACTCCCCGCTTGCTCGCGCACTTGTCCGCGTCCTCATCCTCGCTCGCCTCCGCGTCCGCGCGGATCAACGCGCCCCGCGCGCCGTCGCGGACCAGCGGCGTCGGCCGGGACAGGGTCACCTTCGCCGTCTGCGTGCCGTCGCTGTACTGGTCGGCCGCGATCGCCGCGGCCAACTCGGTGGCCACCTTCGTCGGATCGCCGTCGACCCGGCCGCTGCCGGTGAACGCCCGCCCGTACTCCGCGCCCTCGCACAGGTAGGTCCCGAAGTCGGTCAGGTGCGAGAGCACCGCCCCGTTCGACGACTCCAACGTCTCCGACTCCGGTGCCAGGGACCAGCCCGCGGGCACCTCGTAGCGCAGGCCCGCCAGCGGGTCGTCCACCACCTGCCACCCCGGCAGCCGCGGTGACACCGGTGCCGCCGCGCGGGTCCGGGTGGGCGACACTGCCGTCACGCGCGGCAGGTCGGAGTCGTCGTCACCCGAGTCGAGGACCGCGACCACCCCCACCGCCGCTGCCGCCACCACGAGCGAGAGCGCCGCAATCGCCACTCGCTGGTTGCGCACAGCGCGAACGGTAGTCCAGCCCGCGCGCACGGTACCGGTGCCCCGCTGCTCACCCGGCCAGGTGGCTCAACCGCACCCGGCGCACCGGGTTGTCCACATTGGTGTCCACCAGGCAGATCGACTGCCAGGTGCCGAGCGTCATCTGTCCATTGAGGACCGGAATGCTCGCGTACGGCGGGAGGAACGCGGGCAGCACGTGGTCACGGCCGTGCCCCGGCGTGCCGTGCCGGTGCCGCCACCGGAAATCCCGGGGCAGCACCTCGCGCAACACGGCCAACAGGTCGTCGTCGCTACCTGCGCCGGTCTCCAAGACCACCACTCCGGCGGTCGCGTGCGGGACCCACACGTGCAGCAGGCCGTCCACCGCACCCGCCTCCACCAGGAACTCGGCGCAGGCCCCGGTCAGGTCGTGCACCACCTCGCGGTCGTCGGTGCGGATCTCGATCTCCTCGCTGTACACCGGCCCACCGTACGGCCCCTGCCCCGTCCGGACCGGTCTCCGTACAGTCGAGTCCGTGCGCACCTGGTCCGGAGAGCCGTTCGACGTCCCGCCCGGTTACCTCAACACCCCCGGCATCGGGGTCCCACCGGTGCGCGCCGCCGACGCCGTGGCCACCACCGTCGACCGGTGGCGGCGCGGCCAGACCTCCGCGGTCGAGTTCGACGCCCCGCTCACCGCCGCCCGCGCCGCCTGGGCCGCGCTCGTCGGCGTCGACCCCAGCCGGGTCGCCGTCGGCGCCACCGTGTCGCAGTTGCTCGCCAACGTCGCCTCGGCGGTCCCGGACGGCACCCGGGTGCTGGCCGTGCGCGGCGAGTTCACCAGCGTGACCTTCCCGTTCGCCGCCCAGGCCGACCGCGGGGTGACCGTCACCGAGACCGACCCCGCTGATCTCGTCGACCGCGCCCCGGACTTCGACCTGGTCGCCGTCAGCGTGGCGCAGTCCGCCGACGGGACGGTCGCCGACCTCGCCGGGCTGCGCGCCGCCGGGACCAGGGTGCTGCTCGACGTCAGCCAGTCCCTCGGCTGGCTGCCCGCCGACCTCGGCTGGGCCGACTGGGTCGTCGGCGCGGGCTACAAGTGGCTGATGACCCCGCGCGGCGCGTCCTGGCTCGCCGTCCGCCCAGCCGCCCGCGAGTGGACCCGCCCGGTCGCCGCGGGCTGGTACGCCGCCCACGCCCCGTGGGACAGCGTCTACGGCCTGCCGCCGCTGCTCGCCGAGGACGCCCGCGAGTACGACCTCAGCCCGGTCTGGTTCGCCCAGGTCGGCGCCGCCGCCGTGCTGCCTTGGCTCGCCACCCTCGACATCGCCGCCGTCCGCGACCACGTCGTCGGTCTCGCCGACGACCTCCTCGCCCGGCTCGACCTGCCGCCGCGCGGCTCCGCGATCGTCGCCGTCGACCGACCCGACGCCGCCGACCGGCTCACCGCCGCCGGGGTCCGCTGCTCCGTGCGCGCGGGCCGCGCCCGCCTCGGCTTCCACCTCTACAACACGACCGAGGACGTCGACATCGCCGCCCGTGCGTTGCGCGGCCGGTAACGGGACGAATCTCCGCTGGGAATGACTGGGTCGAATGACACTCACCGGGGACACCAACTACTGTGGGCGTTCGTGTCGGACCCCCAGCGCCCCGGACCGCCTTGGCCTCCCGAGCACCACAACCGCTCCGGTGAGACCGAGTGGATCCCGCGCGTGCACGGCGGCAGACCCCCGGACGAGCCGTTCCGGTTCGAGGAACCACCACCGGCGCCGCCCGGTAACCCGGCGCTGACCTGGGTGTTCCGCATCGCCGGGCTGGTCGCCGTCGCGGTCGTGTCCGGCCTGGTCTTCTGGTACGTCACCGACGGGTCCACGGCCAAGCCAAGCCAGCCCGCCGAGACCAGCCAGCCCCGCGCCGCGGGCCTCTACGACTACCAAGCGCATCCCAAGGTCCCCACCCCGCGGGTGGACAGCGACTGCGCCCAGCACGCCTACGGCCAGACCAAGACCCTGCTGGGCAAACCCGGCGAGTGCCGTCGGGTCACCCAGGCGCTGTTCACCGCCGACGTCAAGGGCCGTACCGCGCTGGTCGCCGTGTCCGTCGTCCGGATGGGTGACGCCGCCAAGGCGGAGGACCTGCGCAAGCTCACCGACACCGATCAGACCGGCAACGTCGACGACCTCGTCCGCGAGGGCGTGGTGAAGGTGCCGCCGCTGAAGTCGGTCAGCAACGGCTACGACTCCCAGGTCAACGGGGACGCCGTGGTCATCGTCGAGGCCGACTTCGCCCCGGTCGACGGCAAGGCCGTCGGCACCAAGGCGGACAAGAACCTGCTCGACGGCGTGTGCTCGGACGCGCTGCGGCTCGGCGCCCAGATCGACCCCGGCCAGGGCAACTGACCCACGTCGCCCGATCGGGCGATGTCGACGTGACGCGAAACTCTCAGCCCGGCCCCGTCGTTCCCGATAACCACTCCTGAGGGCGCCACCGACGGTCGGTGGTCCGTGGAACCGCGTGGTTCGTCCGCGCACCGGACAGGAGAGCTCCGCAATGGCCGATTCAGTGTCTGGCAACCTGTTGCGCCGCAGCCTCGGCGCCCGTGTCATCGCCGCGTTCCTGGTGCTCGCCGTGGTGGTCATCGGGCTGGGCGTGTTCGGCATCGTGCAGCAGACCGACCTGCGGGACCGGGCGAACTCGATCTCCGAGGACACCATCACGCCGCTGCTCGACATCAAGACCACCCAGACCACCAACCTCACCGCGCTGCTGACCGACGTGGTCATGGAGACGGTGAAGGACCCGGCCGCGCTCAAGAGCCTCGCCGCGGGCCGCGACGACTACCTCAAGCAGGCCGACGCCGGGTTCGCCAAGCTGGCCACCAGCATCCCGGCCTACCTGCAGCCGCAGTTGGCGCAGCTCGTCTCGGACAACCAGACCTTCTGGACCGCCCACCACGCCCGCCGCGCCGCCACCGCCGCCGGTGACACCGTCAACGAGGCCAAGTACAACGCCCAGGCCCAGGCCGACCTGCCCAAGGTCAGCGACGGTTTCGCCAAGCTCACCCAGGCGCTCACCGACTACGCCGCCCAGCAGCGCCAGACCATCTCCGACGCCACCGCCACCGCCCGCTGGCTGACCATCGTGGTCATCGCGGTCAGCGTGCTGCTCGCCGTCGGCCTCGGCGTGCTGGTCACCCGCAGCATCCGCCGCCCGGTGCGCGACCTGCGCGAGTACGCCAACCGGGTCGCCGCCGGTGACCTCACCCAGGCGCTGCCGGTCCGCTCGCACGACGAGATCGGCCAGATGGGCACCGCGCTGCACCACGCCGTCAACGAGATCCGCTCGGTCGTCTCCGACGTCGCCGAGTCCGCCTCCGGCCTCGCCTCCTCCGCCGACGTCCTGGCCAGCAACAACGGCCGCCTGACCGACGCGGCGGGCTCCACATCGCACCGCGCCGGTGAGGTCTCCACCGCCGCCGGTCGCGTCTCCGAAAGCGTCGGCCACGTCTCCGCCGCCGCCGACCAACTCGGCGCCTCCATCCGCGAGATCGCCGCCAACACCTCCGAGGCCGCCAAGGTCGGCGCCGAGGCCACCGCCACCGCCCAGCACACCAACGACATCATCACCCGCCTCGGCTCCTCGTCCGCCGAAATCGGCGACGTCCTCAAGACCATCCGCTCGATCGCCGAACAGACCAACCTGCTGGCCCTCAACGCCACCATCGAAGCCGCCCGAGCGGGCGACGCGGGCAAGGGCTTCGCGGTCGTCGCGGGCGAGGTCAAGGACCTCGCCCAGGAAACCGCCTCCGCCACCGAAGACATCGGCCACCGCGTCGCCGCCATCCAGAACGACACCGAAGCCGCCGTCGCCGCGATCGGCCAAATCGTCCAGGTCATCGACCGCGTCAACCAGTTCCAATCCGCCATCGCCGCTTCCGTCGAAGAACAGTCCGCCACCTCCGACGAAGTCAGCCGCAGCGTGTCCGAAGCAGCCAACGGCACCAACGCCATCGCCACCGCCATCACCGAGGTCGCAGGCGCCGCCGACGAAACCTCCCGAGGCGTCACCGAGGCCGAACAAGCCACCACCGAACTCACCCGCCTCAGCGCCCGCCTCCAGGAAATGGTCACCCGATTCCAGTACTGACCGCTCCAGTACGGGATTAGGGTCCGGTAAACCGGGTAGGACTCCCCCAGAGTCCTACCCGGTTTCCATTTCCCACCCCAACCACACGGCCCCTCAACAACGCAAGCTTGCACCGTGCCCCCCAAAAAAAACGAAACCCACGCCCTATCGACGAAGCGCCACACCCGCACCGCGCACCCAAAAAAGAACCCCCCGCCTCATCGACGAAGGCCGCCAGCCTGCGCCGCGCGCCTCGAAACCCGCCGATACCAACTGCCCGTTGTGGTGAAGTTGTTTTGTTTGGGGGGAGCGGTGGCCTAAGCCGGCTGGCGGGTAAGGCCACGCTTTCCAGTGGCCCCGCCTTTT
>NZ_KI519517.1:0-64522 GCF_000482865.1 Actinokineospora inagensis DSM 44258
ATGAGGGCCGACACAGGGGACTCTGAGCCTCGGCTGCGCCTCGGGTTTCGGCCTGGTCGCCTGGCGGCGACGCCGGCCCCGGGCGCCAGATAAATGCGAAGTGCCCGTTGTGGTGAAGTTGTTTTGTTTGGGGCCCCTAGCGGCAGCCTGGGTAAGGCAAAAAGGCGGGGCCACTGGAAAGCGTGGCCTTACCCGCCAGCCGGCTTAGGCCACCGCTCCCCCCAAACAAAACAACTTCACCACAACGGGCGGTTGGTGTCGGCGGGTCCCGAGGCGCGTGGGGTGGGTTGGCGGCCTTCGTCGATGTGGGGTGGCGGGTTTGTTTGTTTGTTTGGGGGACTGTGTGTTTTTTGTTTATTTTGGCAGCTTGACCACGGTGACGAAGAATTCGTCGATTTTCCTGATGATTTCGATGAAGCGGTCGAAGTCGACTGGTTTGGTGACGTAGGCGTTGGCGTGGAGTTGGTAGCTGCGGAGGATGTCCTCCTCCGCCTCTGACGTTGTCAGGACCACTACCGGGATCATTCGCAGTTCGGCGTCCGCTTTGATCTCCGCCAGTACCTGTCGTCCGTCGAATCTGGGGAGGTTGAGGTCGAGGAGGATGAGGTCGGGGCGGGGGGCGTCCGCGTATTGGCCTTCTCGGCGGAGGAATTGGACGGCTTGTTCGCCGTCTCGGACGACGTGGAGTTGGTTGCGGATTTTGTAGTGTTCGAACGCCTCCCGGGTCATCAGGACGTCACCGTCGTCGTCTTCGACGAGGAGGACGTCGATGACTTTGATGTCGGGGTCGTTCATGGGGTCTCCGATCGGGGGGCGTCGGGGGTGGCTGGGAGGGTGAAGCGGAAGGTGGTGCCGGTGTCCGCGTGGTCGAGCCAGATGCGTCCGCCGTGGTATTCGATGATTTTTCGGCACAGGGCGAGGCCGATGCCGGTGCCGGGGTAGGCGTCTTTGCCGTGCAGGCGTTGGAAGATGACGAAAACGCGTTCGGCGAACTCGGGTTCGATGCCGATTCCGTTGTCCGACACCGTGAACACGTGGTTGTCGCCGTCGGGTTCGGCGGAAACGTGGACGACGGGTGGGGCCTCGCCGCGGAATTTGACGGCGTTGCCGATGAGGTTTTGGAACACGGCTGTCAGCAGCGGCGCCTCGGCCAAGACCACGGGCAAGTCGCCGACCTCGACCACCGCGCCCGCGTCCTCGATCGCCTCGGCGAGGTTGGTCTGGGCCTGCGCGACCAGTTCAGCGCAGGACACCGGTGTCCGGTCCCGCGCGTGCCGCCCGACCCGGCTGAACGCCAGCAGGTCGTTGATCAGCACCTGCATCCGCTTGGCGCCGTCCACCGCGAAAGCGATGTACTGGTCGGCGCGTTCGTCGAGCTGGCCGGCGTAGCGGCGTTCCAGCAGTTGGCAGAAGCTGGCGACCTTGCGCAGCGGTTCCTGCAGGTCGTGCGAGGCGACGTAGGCGAACTGCTCCAGTTCCGCGTTCGACCGCTTGAGGTCCTCGGTGCGGGAGTCCAGCTCGGCGTTCACCTGCCGCTGCACCGACACCTCCGCCAGGATGCGCTTGCGCATCGAGTCGACGTCGCCCGCCAGTTCGGCGACCTCGCGCGGCCCGGTGACCTCGAGTTCGTGCTGGAAGTCGCCGTCCGCGACCCGCCGCACGCCCCGGGCGAGCTGCGCCAGCGGTCCGGCGACCGCGGCCCGCAATGCGATGGTGACCAGCAGGAACACGATCAGCAGCACCGCCGCGATGGTCACGCACACGACCACCAGCCGGGTCGCCGCGCTCGCCAGCGCCGCCCGGCCGTCGGCGCGGGCCACGTCCAGTTCGTGCTGCAGGCCGCCCACTGCGGCGCGGATCGCGTCGAACCGCTGTTTGCCCTGCTCCGACTGGTCGTCGCCGGGTGTGCCCGACGCGCTGATCCGGTCGATGGCGGGTTTGGCGTAGTCCGCGCGCCAGCGCTCCACGTCGGTCTCGATGCCGCGGATGCGGTCGAGCAGGTCGGTGCGCACCACGATGGTCTGCCGCAGCCGGTCGGTCGCGGCCCGCTGCCGCTCGATGCCGGAGTCGTACGGATCGAGGAACTCGGGTTTCGCGGTCAGCGCGTACCCGCGCAGCCCGGTCTCCTGGTCGACCAGGGCCGTGTCCAGCCGCAGCGCCTCTTGCACCGCCGGGTCGATCCGGTCGACGAGGGTGGTTCGCGCGTCGTTGAGGTCGACGATGGCCAGCGACCCGGCGATCACCGCGCCCGCGAACACCGCGACCAGCACGCCGATCGCCAGGGTCAGCCAGCGCCGCAGCGGCCACCGGGCGCCACCCCGGCTGGTCCGCGACCAGCGCGGCGCGATCTCCGCCGAGTCGGTGTCCTGCTCGGTGCTCACCGGTCGCCCACCCGGGTCAGCAGCATGGCGGCCACGTCGTCGGCCAGGTCGCCCTCGTTGAGGGCGCACACCTCGCGGATCAGGTCGTCGAGCACGGTCGTCCGCCAGTCCGGGTTCGCCGCGGCCAGGGCGCCCACCAGGTCGGTCAGCCGGGACACCCCCAGCCGCTCCGAGCCCGCGCCGGTCCGGCCCTCGATCAGGCCGTCGGTGTAGAGCAGCACGGACCACTGCTCGCCCAGGTCGATCGTCGCGGACGCCCAGGTCGTCGTCGACCGCACGCCCAGCGGCACCCCGACCGGCGCCGACAGCAGCCCCACCCGACCGCCCGCCACCAGCACCGGCGGCGGGTGACCTGCCAGCCGCAGCTCCGCGGTCCGCCGGTCCGGCGCCACCGACAGCATGCACACCGTCGCGAACAGGCCGTCCAGGTGCCGCTCGTGCACCAAGACCCGCTGCATGGTGGTCAGCACCTCGTCCACCGGCCGCTGCGCCAGCACCAGCGCCCGCCACGCCACCCGCAGGTACACGCCCAGCGCCGCCTCGTCCGGGCCGTGCCCGCAGACGTCGCCGATCACCGCGTGCACGGTGCCGTCCTCGGTCTCCACCAGGTCGTAGAAGTCGCCGCCGAGCAGCATCCGCTGCCGACCCGGCTGGTAGGTGAAGTCGCGGTCCAACCGCGGGTCGGACAGCACCGGCGTCGGCAGCAGGCCCCGCTCCAGCCGGGCCTTCTCCATCGCGTACAGCCGCTCCTCGCGCAGTTGCCGCTGGATCTCCTCGCTGCGCGCCCGCTCCACCGCGTACCGGATCACCCGGCTCAGCAGGTCACCGTCGACCTGCCCCTTCACCAGGTAGTCCTGGGCGCCCGCGGCCACCGCCGCCACCCCCTGCTGCTCGTCGGCCAGGCCGGTGAGCACCACGACGGCCACGCCGCCGCCCGCGTCCTCCAGCCTGCGCAGCGCCTGCAGCCCGGACGCGTCCGGCAACCCCAGGTCCAACAGCACGCAGTCCTGCCCGGCCAACAACGGCTGTGCCTCGGCCAGCGAGTGCGCCCTGGTCAGCCGGATCGGGGCGTTGACGTCCGCGAGCAGCTCCTCCACCAGCAGCGCGTCCCCCGCGTCGTCCTCGACGAGCAGGACGCGGACCACATCCCGCGATGCCACGACAGCATCCATACACACCGGCTTCCAGGCACTCTGGGCGTCAGTTCAGTCGCCAGATCGTAGCCGTGGACCAACCGGGTGGCCGCCGCGCACACGCCGAACGTGAACCAACCAACGGTCCAGACCACCTCGGAGCCCGGTGCGGGTGTGGGCCCGTGGCCCGCGGTGCTCCGCCGCGGTGCGTCCGCTCATCGCCGCCCGGACTCGTATTCCACTGAATCCAGGCGAGGAGCGTGTTTCGCTGTCACCGAAGACCTTCGGATTTCGCGCGATTCCCGGGGCCATTTCGCCAACGCGGGCGATGCCACTTTTGTCGGCTGAACTCAGCCCGCGTCGCGGCTCGGGGTCGGGCTGACCGCGGTGGCCGGGCTGCTGGCGAACGGGCGGCGGGCGCCCAGCCTGCGCGGGCCGCGGTGGCGGGGGCGGGGCGCCGGGGTGTGGGCGGCCGACCGGGGGTGCAGGCTCGCCGCCAGGCAGGCCACGGCGACACCGCCGAGCAGCATCGCGATCACGATCCACACGGTGGAGCCCGCGTGGACGGCCAGGGTGGCGCACGCGGCGGCACCCGCCGCGGCGAGGAAGCCCTCAAGGAAATATCTGCGCACGGTGACCACTGGCCTCTCGGTTCGTCTCGCCGAGGGAGTACCCGGTTTGCCGTGGTTCACGCGTCCCACTTTGGGTCCACTGTGGATGGACCTGGGCCGGGTCGGGCTGTGCACGCCGCTCATGTGTTGTTGGTCGCCGAGACGGTCAGGTTCTGCGACACCGTCTTCGCGTCCTTGGGCCAGACGGTGTACACGTGCGTGGTCTTGCCGGGGGTCGTGTCGCACGGGAACTGGAGCTCCAACTGGCCCGACGCCGGGTAGTCGCTGCCGTACGAGCCGTACATGTTCGGGCTGTCCACCGAGATCGCCACCCCGCTGGCGCCGGAGACCTTCCACGAGATCACCACGGGGGCGCCGGGGTTGGAGTACGGGGCGCCGGGCTTGGCCAGCACCGGGCACGCGGGCTTGCTCACCACGGTGAAGCTCAGGATCTTCGGGCCGCTGGTCGCGGGCTTGGTGGTGGTCGTGGTCGTCGTCGTGGTGTGGCGCGTGGTCGTGGTGGCGGTGGTCGGGCGGTGGCTGCCGGACACCGCCGAGTTGTCGCCGGAGTCACCGTTGTTGTCGACCGCGCTGTTGTCCACCTGCTGCGCCGTGCCCGCCGTCGTCGTTGTGGTGACCGCGGGCTTGGCGTCGGCTTCCTGCACCGTGGTGCACCCCACCGCGCCCGCCGCCATTACCGCGCCGATGAATAAACCCCCGAGTGCGCTTTTCCGCATGGTCCCCACCTCGCTGTTTCGTCCCTGCTTCCGTCCACAAAGACGCGTCGGGGTGGGCGAGGTTGCGGATCTACCAGGGCGAGGGCGCGTAATCCTTCAGGAAGCAGCCGAAGACGTCCTCGCCCGCCTCGCCGCGCACGATCGGGTCGTACACCCGGGCGGCCCCGTCGACGAGGTCCAGCGGCGCGTGGAACCCCTCGTCGGCCAGCCGGACCTTCGTCGGGTGCGGCCGCTCGTCGGTGATCCAGCCGGTGTCGACGGCGGTCATCAGGATGCCGTCGGTCAGCATCTCCTGGGCGCTGGTGCGGGTCAGCATGTTCAGCGCGGCCTTGGCCATGTTCGTGTGCGGGTGGCCGGGCCCCTTGTAGGCGCGGCCGAACTGGCCCTCCATCGCGGACACGTTGACCACGTACTTGCGGCGCGCGGCCGCCGCCGCCATCGCCGGGCGCAACCGGCTGACCAGGATGAACGGCGCCGTCTGGTTGCACAGTTGGACTTCCAGCAGCTCCAACGGGTCGACCTCGTGCACCCGCTGCACCCAACTGTTCACCGGCAGCAGGTCCGGCACCAGGCCCCCGGCGTCGATCGCGGTGTTCGCGGCGATCCGCTCCAGGCTCGCCGACCCCGCGGTGAGCGCCAGCGCGGTCACCGGGTGCACCTCGTGCGGGGTGTGGTCGACCGCCCCGACCAGCGCGGCCGGGTGCGCCGCGCTCGACTCGCCCAGGGTCAACACCTCCGGCAGCGGGCCGTGCGGCAGCGGGTCGGACTCGGCGGCGGCCAGCGGACCGTACGAGCCGGGGGAGCGGCGCACCGTCTGCGCGGCGTTGTTGATCAGGATGTCCAGCGGGCCGTTCGCGGCGACCACGTCGGCCAACCCGACCACCTGGGCCGGGTCCCGCAGGTCGACCCCGACCACCCGCAGCCGGTGCAGCCAGTCCGCCGAGTCCGGCATCGCGGCGAACCGGCGGACCGCGTCCCGCGGGAACCGGGTGGTGATCGTCGTGTGCGCGCCGTCGCGGAGCAGCCGCAGCGCGATGTACATGCCGATCTTGGCCCGGCCGCCGGTGAGCAGCGCGGTCCGCCCGGACAGGTCGGCGCGGGCGTCCCGCTTCGACCGGTTCAGCTCGGCGCAGTCGGGGCAGAGCTGGTGGTAGAAGGCGTCAACCCGGTGGTAGCGGCGCTTGCAGGTGTAGCAGCCGCGAGCCCGGAGCAAGGTCCCCGCCGAGGCACCGGGGACGGTGGAAACCAGCGGAATGCCCTGCGTCTCGTCGTCGATGCGATTCGGCGCCCCGGTCGCGGTCGAGGCGGTGACAGCCCGATCGGCCGCCGTCACCGCGGCCCGCTTCGCCGACCTCCGACGCTTGCGCACCGACTTGAACACCCCCGCCGTCGCCCGCCGCACCGCCACCGCGTCGGGGTGCTCGGTGGGCAGCTCATCGACCTCGGCCAAAACCTCCAGGCACAGACGCAGCCGCTCCGGATCGATCCCCGGCCCGAGGTCATCGGGCTCGTCCACTGCCGTCACCACTGCCCATCCCCACGTTCGACTGAAGCCCCAACTGTAGAAGCGGCACACCCGTGATCGACCGCGCACCCCTGCTCCCGGCGCCTTTGACTTCCTTCTTGTCAGAGGCCGTGATCCACATTCAGCTATCAAGATAATGGACTTTGGTCCGGTTGGTGGGCGCTGCCGGGGACGGGGGATCGAGCTGCCAAAGACCGACCCGGACGGGGAGCCAGTGGACTTGGAGAGCCCGGGTCTGTTGGACGCGGACTAGGCGGAGGACGCCGGTGGTTCGGTGAACCTGGAGAGCCGGGGTCTGCTGGAAGCGGTGTGGATGCGCTGCCTGGTGTTCCGGTGAGATCCGGGGAGCCTGGGTCTGCTGGAAGCGTGGGCGAATACGACCGGTGTTCGGTGAGACCTGGAAAGCCAGATCCACTGAGCGGGCCGGAGGCGGCGGCTGGTGGTCCGGTGGGACCCGGACGGCCCGGATCTCTTGGAAGGGGAGTGGATGGGGCGGCCGGTTGTCCGGGGAGCCGGGTCTGCTGGGAGCGGAGTGGCTGGCCGGTGTCCGATGAGGCCCGGAAAGCCTGAGTCCGCTGAGTGCGGAGTGGGTGACGGCGCCGGGCGGTTTGTCAGTCCTGTCGAGGAAACTGGATTCGGGGGCCGCTCCGCACGGTTGATCTTGCCGAGGCCTGCATGCGGTGCTGTCGCTGACCAGTTGACGCGGCGGAGATGCTCAGGAGTCAGGACCAGGATTGCTGGTTGTCAGCGGCGAGCCGAGACCTGAGACGGTCGGGTCCGGCGAGCCGGGAAGCAGCACGACTGTCAATGAGCCAGTACGCGGTCAGTGAACCCGACTCGCCTCGCGTCTGCTGAGAGCGGAGTAGGTGACGGTACCCGGCGGTTTTGTCGGTCCCGCTGAGGAGGCTGGATTCGGGGGCTGCTCAGCGCGGTTGATCTTGCCGAAGCCTGCTCACTGCTGTCGGAGAGCAGAGCGTCACCACCAGGGGCGGTCCTCGTCCTCCGGCCCGTTCGCGGGCACCAAGACCTCGAACACCGCCCCGCCACTCGGCGCCGGGAAGGCCCGGATCGTGCCGCCGTGTGCCTCGACGATGCCGCGGGTGATGGCGAGACCGAGGCCCGCGCTGCCGGAGGCCCGTTGCTGGGGGACGTCGAACTGGACGAAGGGTTCGAAGATGGCGGCGAGGCGGTCCGGGGGGACGCCGGGCCCGTGGTCGCGGACGCTGATCGTCGCCCAGTTGCCGTGCAGTTCGCCGGTGACCTCGACGGCTGTGTCCGGTTCGGAGACGCGGACGGCGTTGGCCAGCAGGTTGGTCACGACCTGCACCAGCCGGTCGGCGTCGCCGCGCAGGTAGATGCCGTCCGGGCAGGCGACGGCGACCGGGACGTTGGCGGTGCGGCTGGCGTGGCCGACCGAGTGCATGGCCTGGTCGAGCACGTCGACCAGGGCGACCTTGGCCAGCCGGAGCCGCAGGTCGCCGCGGCGCATGTGGTGCAGGTCGAGGACGTCGGCGGACATCCGGACCAGCCGGTCGGAGTTGCGGGCGGCGATGTCGACCAGCTTGTGCAGCCGCGGTGACAGTTCGCCGAAGTCGCCGGAGAGGGCCATCTCCAGGGAGCTCTGGATCGACGTGAGCGGGGTGCGCAGCTCGTGGCTGACCACGGACATGAAGTCGGCGCGGTCGCGGTCGGTGTCCTGCTCCCACTGGGTGGCCTGCACGACCGCGCACTCCAGTTCCACCCAGGCGGCCAGGTCGCGCAGCAGGCCCCGTTCGGCCTCGTCGAGCCTGCGCGGGACGCGGTCGACGACGCACAGCGTGCCCACCAGGTGACCGGACGGGGCCGCGATCGGCTGACCGGCGTAGAACCGGATGTGCGGGTCGCCGAGCACGTGCGGGTTCTGCGCGAACCGGGGGTCCTCGGTGGCGTCCGGGACCTCCATCAGGGTCGGCTGGGCGATGGCGTGCGAGCAGAACGACACGCCGCGGTCGGTCTGGTCGGCGTCGAGGCCGACGCACGACTTGAACCACTGCCGGTCGACGTCGACCAGGCTGACCAGGGCGATCGGCACCCCGAGCAGCTTCTGGGTGAGTCTGGTGATCCGGTCGAACCGCTCCTCGCGCGGGGTGTCCAGCAGCCGCAGCGCCTTGACCGCGGCCAGCCGCTGGATCTCCGAGTCCCACCCGGCGGCGGCTTCCCACCCGGCACCTGCCACGCCGTGCTCCCTTCCCGACGACTCCCCGTCGTTTCCGAGTATCAAGGCGCTGACCAGGCCATTCACCCCTCAGCCGCAGATGCGCCCGATCGAGTGAACCCGGGGAGACGGCCACCCGGCGATCTCGAACAGGCGAACGAGTGTTCTAATTCACCGGATTCACCAGGCGTCGTGAGAGGGAGTGGATCTTGTCCACCGAGATCGAGACCGAGCAGGCGGAGAACGCGGTCGGACCGGCCGAGTCGACCGGGTCGGCGGAGTCGCCCGCGCCGCAGGCCGCGCCCGAGCAGCCCGCCGACGAGCAGGCCGCGCCCCCCGCCAGGAAGCCGAGGGTGCAGCGCGCCCAGAGCACCGCGAAGAAGACCCGCACCGTCGAGCTCACCCTCACCGTCACCGGCACCGCCGATGGCGAGTGGCAGGCCGAGCTCAGCCAGGGCGGCAAGCGGGTCCTGCAGGGTCTGACCATCCCCGCGGCCGCCGTGTCGCGGGCCGCCGCCGAACTGCACGAGGACATCGCCAAGACGATCGAGTCGGTCCTGGACACCGCGCGTGAACAGCACCGGGCTCGGATGGAGGAGCTCGAGGCGGAGTTGTCGAAGGTCAAGGCGGCCCTGGCCGAGCTCCAGGACTGACCCCCGCACGATCACGGGCCGCCCACCGGGGAACCGGTGGGCGGCCCGTGTCGCGTCTTCGCACCGGCGGGTCCTCGTTGGCCGGAATCGGTCGTCGGGTTACTCGACCCGGTTGATTCCGCGTGCGTCTGCCCGTGCACTCGTGGGACGGTGGGAAACCCCAAACCGTGGAGACGGCGATGGTCGTGCGTGGTCGGGCCGGTGGGGCGTTGCCGTTGGTCGGGCACGCCCACCGGTTCCTGGTTGATCCGTTCCGGTTCCTGCGTTCGCTGCCCGCCCGCGGCGACATCGTGGACCTCAGGCTCGGGCCCCAGCGGGTGGTGATGGTGTGCGAGCCCGCGCTGGTGCGCCAACTCCTGGTCGATGACCGGGTTTACGACAAGGGCGGCCCGTTCTTCGACCAGTTGAACGCGGTCCTCGGCGAGGGGATGGTCAACTGCCCGCACAGCGCGCACCGGCGGCAGCGGCGGATGGCGCAGCCCGCGTTCCGCCGCGACCGGTTGCCCGGGTACGCCGAGGTGGCGCTCGACCGGGCGGTGGCGTTGGCCGGGTCGTGGCGGTCCGGCCAGGTGGTCACCGTGTTCGACGGGTTGTTCGCGTTGATGGCGGAGGTCGCGACCGAGACGATGTTCGGTGGTCTGCTCACGGCGGCGGACCGGGCCGCGGTCGGCGCGGACTCCCGGATGATGATGGACGCGTTGCTGGTGCGGATGTTCACCCCGCCCGGCTTGCGGCGCCTGTTGCCCGGGGCGCGTCGGTTCGACCGCGCGTCGGTGCGGTTGCGGCGGCGGGCCGTCGAGTTGGTCGCCGCGTACCGGGCGTCCGGTGTGGACCACGGTGATCTGATGTCCGTGTTGGTCGCCGGGGAGGACTGGGGTTCCGACGAGGAGTTGGTCGACCAGGTCGTGACGTTCTACGTCGCCGCGACCGAGACCACCGCGAGTGTCCTGACGTCCGTCCTGCACGTCTTGGCGCACAACCCTTCGGTACAGGGGAGAGTCCGCGCCGAAGTCCTGGCGAACGGACCGGCCACAGTGGACTCCTTGGACCGGTTGACCTACACCGCGAACGTCGTCAGCGAGGTGTTGCGGCTGTACTGGCCAGGCCTGTTGCTGACCCGTGAGGTCACCGAGGACACCGAGTTGGGCGGGCACCCGCTGCCCAGGGGAACCTGTGTGGCATACAGCCCATACGTCCTGCACACGAGAGCAGACCTGTTCCCCAGTCCCGATTCCTTCGACCCCGACCGGTGGGCGGGTGATCACGGCAGGCCGCAGGACCGGTTCGTGCCGTTCGGGGCCGGTGCGCGGATGTGCATCGGGGACCGGTTGGCGCGGATCGAGGCGGTGGCGGTGTTGGCCGCGGTCGTGTCGCGGTGGGACGTGCACCCGGTGACCGGTCCGGCGTTCCGGCCGTCGCACGGGATCACACCGCACCGGCGGGGGTTGCGGGTGCGGGTCACCGCGCGCTGAGGACCGCCTTGGCCGCGCGCCTGCCGGACACGAGGGCGCCCTGGATGGACGGGGTGTCGCGGTGGTCGCCGCAGACGTACACATTGGAGCCGAGCGCGACCGGCTGCCGCAAAGGTCCTGTGTGGACGGGTAGGGCGTCCGGAACCCGGTATGTGCGGACGTGTTGCCACGCCGAGGTGTCCTGGTGGTACATCGCCGCGAGGTGTTCGCGCACAACGGCCTCGCCGGGGTCTTCGTTACCCACCACAGTGGACGACACGAGCACCGCTCCCGGCGCGTATTCCGGTGCGGCGTTGGTGAGGACGATGCTGTTGGTCACCGGTCCGCGTTTCTCCGCGTCGAGCACCAGCGCCGCCTCGGCGACGGGCGGGAAGTCCGCGAGGTGGTAGTAGGTGACGCAGCCCCGGGTCCGTGGCGCGGGGATGCCCAGCAGGGAGTGCGCCGCGGGCCCGCCGACGGCGACGACCACGTGTCGCGCGGTGATGGTGCCGAAGTCGCCGGTGACCTGGCCGGGGGTGACCTCGCGGATCGGGAAGCTGTACTTGACCGCGTCCGTCGGGAGCGCCGCCGCCAACTGGTCGGGGACCGCGCGCATGCCACCCGCCGGGATGCCGATCGTGCCGCGGGCGAAGGAGCGCACCACGAACTCGGCGAACCGGCTGGGCACGGTGAGGTCGGGGTCGAGGAACACCCCGGACAGGAACGGGCGGACGAACCGTTCCAGGATCGGCCCGGTGATGCCGTACCCGGCGAGTCGGGCGCGGAAGGGGCGGTCGTCGCGGTCGCGGATGGTCTTGGCGGGCGCGGCGGCCAGAGCGGCGGCGTAAGCGCCGAGCATGAACTTGCGGGTGAGTGAGCCGATGGGGGCGCGCAGCGTGTCGCGCAGGCCGCCTGGGTCGCGCCGCGGGTCGGTCACCAGGTGCAGCCCGGCGGAGTCGCTGATCAGGGCGCCGTGCACGAACGGCCGCAGCCGCAGGGCGTCGACGTCGAGCAGGTCGCGCACGGCCGGGTAGCCGATGTTGAGGACCTGGAAGCCGCGGTCGAGGTGCAGGCCGTTCACCCGGTCGGTGCGGACCCGGCCGCCGGGTGCCTCGTCGCCGTCCAGCACGATCACCTCGCGGCCCGCGTCGACCAGGGTCTTGGCCGCCGCCAGTCCGGCCAGTCCGGCTCCCACCACGACGATCTCGGTCTGCATCGGCACGTCGCCACCGTAGCCGAGACGATCGTGGTTCCCCGGTTATCGCGGTGGGACGGTCGCGTCAGGTCGGTCGCGTCCCGGTTGGCGCGGCAACGGTCGGCGGGTCGGTCGGCAGGGTGATCCGAATGCGACAGCCGCGGTGGGAGTCGACGACGGCGATGGTGCCGCCGTGCAGTTCCACCACCCAGCGGGCGATGGACAGGCCGAGCCCGGTGCCGCCGCCGCGGGCCTTCTCGCCGCGGGTGAACCGGCGGAACACCAGGTCCCGTTCGGCGACGGCGATGCCCGGCCCCTCGTCGCGCACCTCCAGCGCCAGCCCCGCGTGCGTCCGGGCGGCGGTCAGCCACACGTTCCCGTCGGCCGGCCCGTGCCGCGCGGCGTTGTCCAGCAGGTTGACCAGGACCTGGTGCAGCCGTTCCCGGTCGGCGACCACGGCGGCCGTGCCGACCGCGGTGGTGAACCGCACCGACCGCCCGGCGCCGACGGCGTTGACCCCGGCCTCGGCGACGACCTCGTCGAACAGTTCGGCGAGGTCGATCCGCTCGCGGACCAGCGGCTGCGCGCCCGCGTCGATCCTGGACAGGTCCAGCAGTTCGGTGACCAGCCTGCTCAGCCGCACGGTCTGGGCGAGCGCGGTGCGCAGGGTGGCCGGGTCGGCGCTGCTGACCCCGTCGACGACGTTCTCCAGCACGGCCTGCAGTGCGGCGATGGGGGTGCGCAGCTCGTGCGAGACGTTGGCGATGAGCTCGCGGCGGTTGCGGTCGGCGGCGTCGAGGTCGGCGCTCATCTGGTTGAACGCCCGGCTGAGCTCGCCGACCTCGTCGCGGGCGGTGACCCGGATCCGGCGGGAGTAGTCGCCGCGGGCCATCGCGCGGGCCGCGGTGGTCATGTCGCGCAGCGGGCGGGTCATGCCGTGCCCGAGGACCTGGGAGACGAACACGGCGCCGAGGACGGCGACGGTGGCGGTGGTCGGCGGGATCCAGCCCTCGTTGAGCCAGAAGTAGAGCAGGCCGGTGACGCCGGAGGCGACCAGCAGGATGCTGATCTTCAGCTTGATCGAGCGGACCGGGTCCAGCGGCCGGGGCAGCCACTCCAGCAGGGTGGCGGCGTGCGCGCGCAGGGTGCTCACCGGGCGACCTCCAGGGCGTAGCCGACGCCGTGCACGGTGCGGATGAGGTCGGCGCCGAGCTTGCGGCGCAGCGCCTTGACGTGGCTGTCGACGGTGCGGGTGCCGCCCGCGTCACCCCAGCCCCAGATCTCGGCGAGCAGCCGCTCCCTGGGCTGCACGGCGCGCGGCCGGGCGGCCAGGTAGGCGAGCAGGTCGAACTCGATCGGGGTCAGGTGCGCCTCGACCCCGGCCCGCCGGACCCGCCGCTGCACGGTGTCGACCTCCAGGTCGCCGACCACGGTGGGACCGGTGTCCGGCTCGGCCGCCGCGGCGCGCTCGACCCGGCGGAGCAGGGCGTGCACCCTGGCGACGAGCTCGCGCGGCGAGAACGGCTTGGTCATGTAGTCGTCGGCGCCGACCCCCAGGCCGACCAGCAGGTCGGTCTCGTCGTCGCGGGCGGTGAGCATGAGCACCGGGACCGGCCGCTGGGCCTGCACCCGGCGGCACACCTCCAGCCCGTCGAAGCCGGGCAGCATGACGTCGAGGACCAGCAGGTCGGGGCGGACCCTGGCGGCCGCGTCGACCCCGCCGGGGCCGTCGTGGGCGAGGTCGACGTCGAAGCCCTCGGCGCGCAGCCGGGCCGCGATCGACTCGGCGATGGTGTGCTCGTCCTCGACCACCAGGACCCGTCGTCTGTTCCCCATGGGGTGACAGGGTAGGCAGCGGGTGTGTGGTCCGGTGGCGTGACTTGTGCAGGTTGTGTGCGGGGTGACCCGGTAGGCGGAGCCGGGCGGGTGACAGACGGTGCACATCCGGTTCCTTGCCCGTGCCGCGCACGCGCTCGCGCAACAGCACCGCCGTGGCAATTCGTCGCGGAGGTTCCAGGAGGCCAGAGGAGTCCAGCCCGCAGGAGCGGGCTCGGGGTATCTACAGCAGGTCGACCTATTTGTTCTCGATTTTCGTCCCTCTAGGCGACTGGCGTAGTGCTGAAAGTCTGATCCCCACGCTCACCGCATATATCTCCGAGGTAGGTTCCGGTCGAACGGCGAGAACTCTCAATCGGGCACTCGTCCTCGGCGAATCGAACCTCGACACAGCGGGCCGAGGCATATCGGGCAGTCTGCGGGCGGGCGGAGTCGGCTTGACGTTCCAGGAGGGTGTGGCGCACCTTCGGCGCTTGCTCGTGTCGGCCCAGCCCGGGGCTCCTGCCGGGTAGGTTTCGACCGGCCGTGCGTCCGGCCCGGCCCCTGATGCGCGGTGTGACCGACCTGGCCACACGATCGAGCGGGGAAACCGAGGTGAAGCGCGGGCGGTCCATTGCCTAGGCTGGGGGGCAAATGAGTACCGACACCCCGCTTGCCCAGGCCGACCTGCGCGCCGCCCTGCCCGAGTTGATGCTGCGGGACGAGCGGCGGCTGGCGCGCAGGCTGGACGGGCTGCGCAAGACCCGCGACCCGGCGCGCAGGCAGGCCGCGCTCGGCAAGCTCGCCGAGGAGGTCGAGGCGGCCCGGACGCGGGTGGCCAACCGGCGCGGGTCGGTGCCTGCGGTCAAGTACCCGGAGGAGCTGCCGGTGTCGCAGCGCCGGGCGGACATCCTGGCGGCGATCCGGGACAACCAGGTCGTGATCGTGGCGGGGGAGACCGGGTCGGGCAAGACCACGCAGTTGCCCAAGATCTGCCTGGAGCTCGGGCGCGGGGTGCGCGGGTTCATCGGGCACACCCAGCCGCGGCGGATCGCGGCGCGCACGGTGGCCGAGCGGGTCGCCGAGGAGGTCGGCACGCCGCTGGGGGAGACGGTCGGCTGGAAGGTGCGGTTCACCGACCAGGTCGGCGACCGGACCCTGGTGAAGCTGATGACCGACGGCATCCTGCTCGCCGAGATCCAGCACGACCGGCTGCTCTCCGCCTACGACACGATCATCATCGACGAGGCGCACGAGCGCAGCCTCAACATCGACTTCCTGCTCGGCTACCTGGCCCGGCTGCTGCCGAGGCGGCCGGACCTGAAGATCGTGATCACCTCGGCCACCATCGACCCGGAGCGGTTCGCCCGGCACTTCGGCGACGCGCCGATCATCGAGGTGTCCGGGCGGACGTACCCGGTGGAGGTGCGGTACCGGCCGCTGGTCGACCCGGAGGACCCGGACGCCGACCCGGACCGGGACCAGACCCAGGGGATCCTCGACGCGGTCGATGAGCTGTGCGCCGAGGGGCCGGGGGACGTGCTCGTGTTCCTCTCCGGTGAGCGCGAGATCCGGGACACGGCGGAGGCGTTGGCGGGGCGGAACCTGCGCAACACCGAGATCCTGCCGCTGTACGCGCGGTTGTCCAGCGGTGAGCAGCACAAGGTGTTCCAGGCGCACACCGGTCGCCGGGTGGTGCTGGCCACCAACGTCGCGGAGACGTCGCTGACGGTGCCGGGCATCAAGTACGTGGTCGACCCGGGCACGGCGCGGATCTCCCGGTACAGCAACCGGTTGAAGGTGCAGCGGCTGCCGATCGAGCCGGTGTCGCAGGCGTCGGCGAACCAGCGCAAGGGCCGCTGCGGCCGAACGTCGGACGGCATCTGCGTCCGGCTCTACAGCGAGGACGACTTCCTGGCGCGGCCGGAGTTCACCGACCCGGAGATCCTGCGCACCAACCTGGCGTCGGTCATCCTGCAGATGAGCGCGGCCGATCTCGGCGAGATGGCGGACTTCCCGTTCATCGACCCGCCGGACCGCAGGCACATCGCCGACGGCGTGCAGTTGCTGCAGGAGCTGGGGGCGTTGGACCCGGCGGAGAAGGACCCGGGCAAGCGGCTGACCCCGTTGGGGCGCAAGCTGGCGCAGTTGCCGGTCGACCCGAGGTTGGCGCGGATGGTCGTCGAGGCGGACAAGGCGGGGTGTGTCGCCGAGGTCATGGTGATCGCCGCCGCGCTGTCCATCCAGGACCCCCGGGAGCGGCCGCAGGACAAGCAGCAGGCGGCGGCGGAGAAGCACGCCCGGTTCGCCGACCCGGACTCGGACTTCCTGAGCTACCTGAACTTGTGGGAGTACGTGCGGGAACAGCAGAAAGAGCTGTCCGGCAACAGGTTCCGCAGGCAGTGCAAGGCGGAGTACCTGAACTACCTGCGCATCCGCGAGTGGCAGGACGTCCATTCCCAGCTCCGCCAGATCACCCGCCAGCTCGGCGTCACCCCGAACGAGGTGCGGGCCGATCCGCGCAACGTCCACATCGCACTGTTGTCGGGTTTGTTGTCGCACATCGGGTTCCGCGACCCGGCGGGCAAGGAGTACGTCGGCGCCCGCAACGCGCGGTTTGCGGTGTTCCCCGGGTCGGCGCTGTTCAAGAAGCCGCCGCGCTGGGTGATGGCGGCCGAGCTGGTGGAGACCACCCGGTTGTGGGGGCGGATCTGCGCCCGCGTCGAACCGGAGTGGGTGGAGCCGCTGGCCGAACACCTGGTGCGCCGCGTGTACAGCGAGCCGCACTGGGAGGCGCGGCAGGGGTCGGTGGTCGCCACCGAGCGGGTCACCCTGTACGGCCTGCCGATCGTGGTCGACCGCAAAGTCCACTACGGACGGATCGACCCGGAGGTGTCGCGCGACCTGTTCATCCGGCACGCCCTGGTCGAGGGCGACTGGCAGACCAGGCACCACTTCTTCCGGGACAACCGCGCCCTGCTGCGCGAGGTCGAGGAGCTGGAGAACCGGGCCCGCCGCCGCGACATCCTGGTCGACGAGGAAACCCTGTTCCAGTTCTACGACCAGCGCGTCCCCGCCGACGTCGTCTCGGCCCGGCACTTCGACACGTGGTGGAAGCAGGCGCGGCGGGAGACCCCGGACCTGCTCACGTACTCGAAGTCCATGCTGGTCAACGACACCGCGGGCGACATCCGCGCCCAGGACTTCCCGGACACCCTGCGCCAGCACGGGCTCGCGCTGCCACTGACCTACCGCTTCGAACCCGGCCGCGCCGACGACGGCGTGACCGCCCGCGTCCCGATCGCCGTCCTCAACCAACTCGACGGCGACGGGTTCTCGTTGCAGGTGCCGGGGCAGCGGGAGGAGGTGGTGACCGCGCTCATCCGGTCGCTGCCGAAACCGCTGCGCCGCAACTTCGTCCCCGTCCCGGATTTCGCCAAGGCCGTCGTCCGCCGACTCGCCGACGACGAGGAGTCCCTCACCGACGCCATCGCCCGCGAACTCAAGGCCCTGACCGGCGTGGTCATCCCGCGCGACGCGTGGCAGTTGTCCGCCGTCCCCGACCACCTGCGCACCACGTTCCAGATCGTCGACGGCGACAAGACCTTGGCCCAGGGCAAGGACTTGGTGGCACTGCGCGACCAGCTCAAATCGCAACTGCGCGCCTCGCTGGCATCGGCCACAGTGGACCTGGAGAAGACCGGCCTGACCTCGTGGACCATCGGCACCCTGCCCAAGGTCGCCCGCACCGAGCAGAACGGCCTCGTCGTCACCGCTTACCCGGCCCTGGTCGACGAGGGCGACACGGTGGCCGTGCGGATGCTCGACACCGCCGCGGACCAGCAGGCGGCCACGTGGCAGGGCACCCGCCGCCTGCTGCTGCTCAACGTCCCCTCCCCGACGAAACACGTCGTCCGCGGCCTGTCCAACCAGGCGAAACTCGCCCTCTCGCACAACCCCCACGGCGGCGTCCCCGCCCTCCTCGCCGACTGCGTCAACGCCGCCGTCGACCACCTGATGACCCGGGCAGGCGGCCCCGCCTGGGACGAACAAGCCTTCACCCGACTGCGCGACACCGTCCGCCAGGGTCTCAACGAGACCACAATGGACACCCTCGACCAGGTCCGCAAGGTGGTGATCGTGTGGAACGAGGTCCAAACCAGACTCTCCCGCACCCGAGGCCCGATCTTCACCCAGCCCCTGGCCGACATCCGCGAACAACTCGCCGGACTCATCTACCCCGGTTTCGTCGCCGCCACCGGCACCCCCCGCCTCCCCGACCTCGAACGCTACCTCCGCGCCATCGACCGCCGCCTCGACAAACTCCCCGAACGCCCCGACCGGGACACCACGTGGATGCACACCATCCAAGACCTCGAAGACGCCTACCACGACCTCCTCGACCAATTACGCCCCAGCACCCACGACACCCCCGAAGTCCGCGCCATCCGGTGGATGATCGAAGAACTCCGGGTCTCCTACTTCGCCCAGACCCTGGGAACCCCAACCCCCGTCTCCGACAAACGCATCCTCAAAGCAATCCAACAACTAACCCCCTAACCCGCAGGCCCCCGTTCTGAGCAGCCCCCAAATCCAGCCTACCCCCCCCCCCCGACAAGCCCCGCCCACCAACCCACCCCTGTGCACCCCCGACAACCATGTGGACAACCCCACACACCGATGTGCACCGCCCACCCACATCTCCATGTGCACCGGTTGCCCACACAACGCATCTGGACAACCAGCCCACACCAGCATGTGCACGAACTCCCATGTCACACACCAAATGTTGGCCCCGAACCACCCGCGCCCTGACTCCCTCCAACCCATGTGTGCGAACTATCCACTCCGCACATCAATGTTGCTCCCAAGCACACGTGCATTCGTTGCCACAGCCACATGTGCGTGAACTATCCACACCGCTGGCAAATATCCGACCCAGTTCACATGTGCACCGGTCGCCCACATCGCAGGTAACGGTATTCACCCCGCCACATGTGGACGAGCAATCCACATCCGCCGCACCCATCCACCGCTCGTCCCCGTGCGCCCCGCCGCCCATTGATCACCACTAGACTCGATTCGGGGGCTGCGCAGCCCGGTTGATCTTCGCCGCGATATCGGTCCGAGCCCCGCCCGGCGACCCGACCGCGTATGTGGGTAGACCGCCCACATGCCCCCAGTTCGAGCACCGGATCGCCGGCGAGTTGTCCACATCTGCCCAACTCATCCACCGGTCGGCTTTTGGTTCTGCCTCGCGGGTTCGGCAGTCGTTAGGCTGGATTCGGGGGCTGCGTTGTGCGAGTTGCACTCCGCCCTGACCGTGGGCCGCCGGACGGCAGTGGTGGACGAGTTATCCACATTCGTCTGGGCTATCCACTGGTCTGCCGCGTTGTCTGCTCGTGCTGGCGAGCGCTACTAGGCTGGATTCGGGGGCTGCTCAGACCGGGCCGATGTCGCGCACCCCAGGTCCGCGACCGCAGTCAGCGGCGGACGGCCAGGCGGACGACGGTGCCGCGGTTCGGGGTCGAGCGGATGCTGACCAGGTCGCACAGTTGGTTCGCCAGCCACACCCCCCGGCCGCCCTGCACCGACGGCTGCGGCGCGATCCGCCCGACCAGCGGGTTGGTGATGTGGCCGCTGTCACTGATCTCGCAGACCAGGGTGTCCGCGTCGGTCCACAACCGGAGGGTGCCGCGCTCGCCGCCGTGGCAGATGCTGTTGGTGACCATCTCGTTGGTGGCCAGCGTCAGGTCGAGGGCGCGGTTGCGCGGCAGGCCGAAATCGCGGGCGCGGACGCTGACCAGGTCGCGCAGCTCCGGCAGGTCGTCCAGGCAGAAGTGCACCATGTCGCTGACCGGACCCGGGTCCGGTAGGCCCGCCACGAACACGTCGAGCGCGAAGCCGTGGTCGAACGCCGGGCTGACCGCGCGGGCGCCGTCGGTCACCACCGGGTGCGTGTTGGCGACGGAGCCGAGCACCTCGCCGGGGACGCCCGTGCCGTCGAACAGGCACAGCAGCCGCGGGCCGGGCTGTTCCTCGAACGCCAGGTTCACCAGGGCCTCGTGCAGCACGACCTCGGCGTACTCGGCGGCGGCGCGGCCGGGCCAGGCTGACTCGCCGAGACCGCGGACCGGGCGGTCGCCGATCTCGGCGACTTGGGCGCGGATGGTCGGGATCAGCCGGGCCGGGTTGCGGCCGATCTCGGTGGCGTCGACGAACCGCACCTCGTCGGCCTGCGCGCCGAGCGCGTCGCGCAGCAGCTTGGCGCCCGTGGGCGGTAGCAGCGCGAACACGGCCTCGCCGGAGTCCAGGCCGGCTCGGGCGAAACCGGCGGCGCCGTCGACGTACCCGGGTTCGTCGCGGTAGACCAGTGCCTCGTGGGCGAAACCCGGTGCGCTCATGCGGTCACGTCCTCGAACCTGGATGGCCGTCGGGGGCGCGGAGACCGGGTTCCCACCGCCCGCCGCTCGGGCACGTCACGTACCCGGCGAATCCTACCCGGGTGGTCACCGCCGGGGCGACCGGTCCGCGAGCGATCCACGACTGTTGTGTGGAAACAACATAGGCGGTTGGTTGGTTATCCGGTGACCTACTTGTCCACAGTGGACTGATCGACGCCGTCGACGACCAGCCGGGTCCGCTCCGGGTAGAAGCACACCAGCCCGGCGACCTTCTGGCTCTCCGGCAGCGGCGACCGGTAGCACCACACCGCGTCCCGGTGCGCGACCCCGTCGACCACCACGTCCCAGTACGTCGCCGTCCCCTTGTACGGGCACCTGGTCGTGGTCGCCGACGGCCGCAGCAGGTCCATCCGCACGTCGACCAGCGGCAGGTAGAACCGCGCGGGCAACCCTGTCTCGAACAACACCTTCGGCCGCCGCGACTCCGCCACCCGCGTGGCGCCGACCTCGACGACAACGTGCCGCGACGACTCCAGGACGTCGACCCTGGTGTACGGGTCGCGGGCGTGCACGTAGACCGGCTCGTCCTCCTCGAACCAGTCGTCCACCGCGTCCCAGGCGACCCGCACCAGTCCCGCCAACTCCGGCTCGTCCGGCACGTGCAGCGCCCCCGGCGGGACCAGGTCCACGCGCACCTGCGCCACCGGGAAGTAGTACGTCGGGTACTGCCGCTCCCACACCAACCGCGGCGCGGCCGAGTCCACCACGACCACACCACCGCGCACCGCTCGCACCCGCTTGGGGGACCGCTCCACCCTCAGCACCCCACCGACGGTACCCGTGAAGTGGCCTGCGCGGAGCGGTCGTGGGAGGTTTCCACCCATGGTGATCGCCCCGCCGCCCCGCAGGCACCGCGTCTCGCTGGACGACTGGCTGATGCTCCTGCTGGGCGCCGCCGCCGTCGGACTGCTCGTGTACCGCGCCTTCTGGCACCCGCCCGCCCACGTCGAGCGGATCGTGTTGTGGACCGACCGCGGCCTGTGCGCTGTGTTCGCCGTCGAGTTCGTGGTGCGGTGGTGGCAGTCCGGTTTCACCCGCCGGTTCGCGCTGGTCAACTGGTACGACCTGGTCGGCATGATCCCCGTCGCGCACGTGTGGGTCCGGGTGTTCCGGCTGCTGCGCGTGGTCCGCATCGGCGTGCAGTTGACCCGGCTCGCGCGCCCTGTTGACCGGTCGGTGGGGGAGGAGTTGGCCCACCGCGCCATGTCCCGCTTCGGCGGCACCCTGATCGACGTGGTGAAGAAGCCGCTGACGGTGGCGGTGCTGGCGGAGGTCGCCTCGGTGCTGCGCACGGGCCACTACGCCCGCAACCTCGCCAGCGCCCTCGACGAGAACCGCGCCGAGATCCGGGCCATGGTCCTCGACAAGATCCGCCAAGACCCCACCGCGGGCCGCCTCCGCCGCCTCCCCTTCCACGACGAGATCATCGGCGCCGTCACCGACGCCACCCTGCGCGTGGTCCTCGAAATGCTCGCCGACCCCCGCACCGACGAACTCATCTCCGACCTCCTCCGCGAAAACCTCACCCAAATCCGCGAAGCCGTCCACACCGACGCCCACCGCAACCTCCCCGACCCCACACCCCCCGACCGCTGACCCGCCGCCCCCACCCGCCACAAGATCAAACCGACCAGAACGCCCCCAAATCAAGCCTAGCCCCGAAAAAGCGACCAAGGCACACCCGACAACCACGGTGGACAAGACGCCACGATGTGGACAACTCCCACGCAACGCGTTGTGGACGAATCATCCACAACGACATGTGGACGAGTCGCCCACAGCGGAATGTGCATGAATCATGCACACAGCGAATGTGGACGAGTCAGGGCGCCGGGCAATGTGGATGAGTAGTGCACAACCGAAATGTGTGTGGGGGTGCGGCAGAGGATGTGGATAGGTCGTGCACCGGGGGATGTGGGTAATCGACCCACAGGGGGAAGTGGAGATGTCGCGTGCCTGGGATCTGCGGTGAACGGTGTACGGCTGGGATGTGGGCAAGTCGCGCACCGGGAAGGTGGATGTGTTGTGCACGGCCGGATGTGGATGTGCCATGCACAGGGATGTGTGAGTGGTCCGCGGCCGGGTGTGGGCGGGTGGTGCACAAGGGTGTGCCGGGCGGTGCCTGGTGGGTGTGGATGGGTGGTGCACAGGAGATGTGGGTGAGCGGTGCGCGGCGGGGGTGTGGGTGTGTCGTGCACAAGGATGTGGGGGAGGGGGTGTCGGTGGGGGGAGGTTGTCCACATGGCGGTTGGTGGTGCACGGCTGGTCAGTGTGTGCGTTGAAGTGTCGGGGGGTGTGGGTAGGCTGGAATTGGGGGCTGCTCAGGGTGAGGGGATCTTGGGGAGATCACCCGGATGCGGGTTTCGGGGTGGCGAATCCCTGCCAGGATGGGCCGTGTGGTTGACAATCGATTCCCGTTGGACCCTGGCCGCCGCCATCTGAACCTGGGGGCGATCGGGGTGGCGCCGCATGAGGTGTTGGCGGCGAAGGCGGATTACCTGCGGCAGGCGAACACCAATCCGATCCGTTTTCACCAGGTTGACACCATCCCGCTCGTCGAGCGCGCGCGGGAGGTGGCGGCCGGGTTCCTCGGGTCCGCGGATGTCGCCTTGGTGCACAACACAACCATGGCGGCGGCGACGGTGTTGGGGGCGGTGCGGTTCGTCAAAGGTGACGAGATCGTGGTGTCGAACCACTCTTACCCGGCGGTGACAATCGCGGCGGGAGCGCGGGCGCGGGTCCGTCAGATTTCGTTCCCGGTGACGGCGACGGACGACGAGATCGTTGAGGCATTTGCCCGAGGTGTCAACGAGAACACGAAACTTGTGATCGTGGACGCGATTTCCTCGGCGACGGCATTGGTGTTGCCGGTTCGTGGAATTGTTGAAGCCGTCGGGCCGGTTCCGGTTTTGGTGGACGCGGCGCACGCGCCGGGGCACATTGATCAGTTGCCCGCGGATACCGGGGCGGATTTCTGGGTCGGCAACTTCCACAAGTGGGCGTATGCCGCGCGCACCGTCGCCGGGTTGTACGTCGCCCCGCGGTGGCGGGACACAATTCGGCCTCTCGTGCCGTCGTTCCTGCACCAGGAAGGGTTCCCGCGCGGGTTCGACCACCTCGGCACCATGGACTACTCGGCGTGGATGGCGTTGCCGGAGGCGATGTCGTTCTGGCATTCGATCGGCGGTTGGGACGCGGTCGCGGAGACGGCGCGGTTGTTGGACAAGGGGGTCCAGGTGGTCGCCGACGCGCTGGGTGTCGCGGGGCAGGTGAGCGAGAACCACGCGCCGTTGATGCGGTTGGTGGCGTTGCCGGACGGGTGGGTCACCGGTGAGGGCGACTGCCTCCGCTTCTACGACGCGCTCAGCACCCGCTACGGCATCGAGGCCGTCCCGAAGTGGTTCGACGGGCGCGGCTACCTGCGGCTGTGCGCGACCCCCGCCAACCGCGAAGAGGACTACCAGGCGCTCGCCGAGGTCCTCGCCGGTGGCTCACCGCTTCACTGAACCCCCTTGCCCGGGTGCGGAACCGCGAACCCCGGGCCCGCCCGCTCCACACCGTCCACACCGGACACGGCGCGCAACGCCGCGAACGCGCCCTGGTCGGCCGCGCCGGTGATGGTGGCGATCTCCGGCAGGACGCGGTCGACCCGCATCCCGGCGGATTCCAGCGCCGCCACCACCGCCGTCAGCCGACCGAGCGCGTCGTCCCCGACGGTCACCAGGACCGGGACGGTCACGGAGCCTGCACCAGACCGGCGCCCACGTCGGTGGACGGCAGCGCGAGCCTGCGCGCCAACTGCTCCAGCCGCGCCCACAGCGCCCAGCCGCGCGCCCCGGTGGCCTGCGCGAGCAGCGCAGCCACCCCGGCCACGTGCGGGGTCGCCATGCTGGTCCCGCTGATCGTGTTGTGCAGCTTCGGCCGGGGCCACGACGAGTACACGTCGACCCCGGGGGCGACGACGTCGACCGCGCCGATGTTGTCGACCGTGCCGCAGGAGAACCAGCCGAGCGTGCCGGTGACGTCGATCGCGCCGACCGCCAGCACCGACGGGCAGTTCGCCGGGTGCCCGACCGGTGCGATCAGCCCGTCCTGCCTGCGCGACTCGTTGCCCGCGGCCGCCACGATCAGGGTGCCCTGCGCCAGCGCCCGGCTCGCGACCCGCTCGTAGGTCTGCGAGTACGGGGTGCCCGGCGCCACCGCCGCGCCCAGCGACATCGACACGACGTGCACGTTGTTCGACACCGCCCACGCGATGCCGGACAGGATGCCGCCGTCCGCGCCGGACCCGGCGTTGCTCAGCACCTTCCCGGCGAAGATCTCCGCCTCGTAGGCAAGCCCGTAGCCCGGCCCGCCGCCGGGTTGCCGCGGCCCGGCCGCCGTGCCGATGCAGTGCGTGCCGTGGCCGTGCCCGTCGGCGGCGGTCTCCCCGGTGACGAACGACGTCGTGGTCACCGCGCGGCCAGCGAACTCCGGGTGCTCGGCGTCGAACCCGGTGTCGAGCACCGCGATCCGCACGCCCGCCCCGGTGGCCTGCGAGCCGGGCGCCCCGACCGCCTGCAACCCCCAGGTGAACACCGACTGGTCGACCTCGGGTACCGGTGCCGCCTCGGCCGCCGCGCTGATCGCGAACACCCGGCGCTCCGCTTCCAGCGCCGCGATCGGCCCCGGCTCGTCGACCGCCCGGCTCAGCGCGCTCACCTGGTCCGGGTCGGCGTCGACCACGGCGACGCCGAGCCGGTGCAGCACCACGCCGTCCGGTGCGGGGAAGTCCGTGGCCGCCGCCTCGGCGGTGCTGGCCACCCGGATCCCGGCGATCCGGTTGAGCTCCCTGGTCCCGGCCGCGGCGGCGTCGTCCTCCAACAGGACGAGGTAGCGACCGGTGTGGGTGTCGTCGGGGGTGGTGTCCTCCGGATTTGTCATGGTTGCGCCTCTTCCTCCATGCGAGCCCCTTAGAAGGGTGATCGCCCCACCGAGGAATATGTAAGCTGCGTCACACTTTTGTCGCAGCGCTTGCCCCACTGGACTACCCGGACGGACGTCCACCCCGTGGCCACATCCCCGTGGTGCGCCCCGGGACGTTTACTGTCGAACCATGCAGACCTGGCAATCCCACCCGGTGCCGCGGGTAGCAGGCACGCCCCGTCCGCTGCGGCTGTTCGACACGGCCACGGCCGGGGTCCGCCCCACGGCGCCCGGCCCGACCGCGACGATGTACGTCTGCGGGATCACCCCGTACGACGCGACGCACCTCGGCCACGCGGCCACCTACCTGGCCTTCGACCTGGTGCACCGGCAGTGGCTGGACAACGGCCACGAGGTGCACTACGTGCAGAACGTCACCGACATCGACGACCCGCTGCTGGAGCGGGCCGAGCGCGACCGGGACGACTGGGTGGTCCTCGGCATGCGCGAGACGGCGCTGTTCCGCGAGGACATGGTCGCGCTGCGGGTGCTGCCGCCCCGCGAGTACATCGGCGCCGTCGAGTCCATCCCGGAGATCGTGACCGCCGTGGCCAAGCTCCTCGTCGACGGCTCGGCCTACCGGGTGGACGACGCGGAGTTCCCGGACGTCTACTTCGACCACACCGCGACCGGCCGCTTCGGTGCCGAGTCCAACTACGACGAGCCGACCATGACCCGGTTCTTCGCCGAACGCGGCGGCGACCCGGACCGGGCGGGCAAGCGGCACCCGCTGGACGCGCTGTTGTGGCGGGCCGCCCGCCCCGACGAACCCAGTTGGGACAGCGAGCTCGGCGCGGGCCGCCCCGGCTGGCACATCGAGTGCAGCGTCATCGCCCTCAACCGGCTCGGCACCCCGATCGACCTGCAGGGCGGCGGCTCGGACCTGATCTTCCCGCACCACGAGTTCAGCGCCGCGCACGCCGAGTCGCTCACCGGGCAGCACCCGTTCGCCCGGCACTACACGCACGCCGGGATGATCGCCCTGGACGGTGCGAAGATGTCCAAGTCGCGCGGCAACCTGGTGTTCGTGTCCCGCCTGCGCGCCGACAACGTCGACCCGATGGCCATCCGGCTCGGGCTGCTCTCCGGCCACTACCGGCAGGACCGGTCGTGGACCGCGGACGTCCTCACCGAGGGGCAGGCCCGACTGGCCCGCTGGCGCGCGGCCGTCACCGCCGACGCGGGCGCCCCCGCCGACGACGTGATCGCCCGGCTGCGCGACCACCTGTCCAACGACCTGGACACCCCGCAGGCACTCGCCGCGATCGACGGGTGGGCCGCTCAGGGCGGTACCGACCCGGCCGCGCCCGCCGCCGTCCGGACCGCTGTGGACGCTCTACTGGGGGTCGCGCTCTAACCCGGGGGTCTCCCCAACGCGGTCGACGCGGCGGGGAGACCCCTTGCCCAGCAACAACACCGCCGACCCGGACACCAGGACCGCCGGGACCACGAACCCCAGCCACGGCGTCACCTGGTAGAGCGGCGTGAACGCCAACGGCGAGAGCGCCGCCCCGGTGAACCGCAGCGACTGCACCACCGACACCGCGCCCGCCCGGTTCGGACTGTCCCCGCTCAACACCAACGAGTTCACCCCGGTCAACACCAACTGCGCGGCCACCCCCGTCGACGCCCAGAGCACGGCGACCGCGGGCAGCCACGGCACCGTCCCCACCAACGCCACCGGCACCGCGCCCGCGACGGACCCGATCAACACGGCCCGCCGCCCGCCGATCTTGTCGATACCCCGCCCCACGAACCGCGCCGACAGCAGCCCCACCACGCCGAACCCGGTCAACACCAACCCGCGCTCGGCGGCGGTCAACCCGAACCGGTCCTGCGCGCGCAACGCCAGCAACACCGACATCCCACCCAGGCACGCCCACCCGACCAACGCCAACCACCCGGCCTTGAGCACCGACGGCCGCCACGCCGACCGCAACGTGCTCGCACCCCGCTGCGGCGCCCGCATCCGCTCCGGCAACCCCGCGAACGCCAACGTGGCCGACACGACCGCGACCCCCACGAACGCCAGCCGCCAGTTCACCTCCGCCGCCACCCCACCCAACAACGGCGCGCTCGTCTGCCCCGCCGCCTGCAACGACGCGAACAACCCCAACGCGCGCCCCAACCGCTCAACCGGCGTCACCGTCGCGATCGCCGCGAGCAACAACGGCGTCGTGAACGCGTTCGCCCCACCTTGCACCGCACGAGCGACAAGAAACCCCGGATAGTCGCCCGCGATCGCACACCCGAGCGAGGACACGACGTAGACGAGGTAAGCGACCATGACACTGCGCGCCGCGCCCCACCTGGCCCCAAGAGTCCCGGAAAACAACATCAACGCGGCGAACGGGACCAGGTAGGCGGTGAGGGAGTAAGAGGCGGTCTGGGTGGAGACACCGAAGTCACGCCCCAACTCGGGCAACATAGACGTCGTCACACCACCCGCGAACGGCCCGAGAAACCCCCCGGCGTAGAGCGCGGCGAGCGTGACCTTCCGCCTCACCGGCTTGTCGCTTTCGGACTACGCCAACGGCAGAACGGCTGACGAACCCACCCGCCCTCGTCGCCCGTGCCGCCTAGTCTTGAAACCGGGGGCTGCTCTGTCCGGTTGATCTTGGGTGCCGATGGTGCGAGGTCGACGACATCCGCCAGCCAAGCCGCTGGCCGCCCCGGGTCCTGGTCGCCGACAGTTCGACCGTCTCGGCGTTGTCCGCTCTGCCGAGAGCGGAGTGGGTGACTTGCGCGGCCGTTTTCGTCGCCCCTGCCATCTAGGCTGGAATTCGGGGGCTGTTCTGTGTGGTTGATCTTGAGCGCTGGTGGTGCGGGGTCGATGACACCGACCGGCCAAGTCAAGGGCCGACTCGGGTTCCGGTCGCCGGCAGTTCGACCATCTTGGTGTTGTCTGGTCTGCTGCGAGCGGGGCGGGTGACTTGCGTGGCCGTTTTCGTCGCCCCCGCCATCTAGGCTGGAAATCGGGGGCTGCTTTGTATGGTTGATCTTGAGCGTCGGTAGTGCGAGGTCGACGACACTCAACAGCCAAGCCGCAGGCCGACCCAGGTTCCGGTCGCCGGCAGTTCGACTGCCTCGGCGTTGTCCGGTCTGCCGAGAGCAGAGCGGGTAACAGGCGCGGCCGTTCCTGTCGTCCGCACCGCCAAGGCTGGAATTCGAGGGTTGCTCTGTCCGGTTGATCTTGGGTGCCGATGGTGCGGGGTCCACGACACCGACCAGCCAAGCCGAAGACCAACCCGGGTCCCGGTCGCCGGTAGCTCGGCTGCTTCGGTGTTGTCCGGTCCGTCGAGAGCGGAGTGGGTGACAACCGCGGCTGTTTCCGTCACCCCTGCCATCTAGGCTGGAATTCGGGGGCTGCTCAGCACCGTTGATCTTGCCCGCGGCCCGCCCCAGGCCAGTTGATCTTTGTGGGTCCCACCGGTGACGATCGGGCGCGGTGGTGGGCCCGCCCCAAGCTGGGGCGGGGATCGAGACGTGGTTCACCGAGCCGTGGTCACACCCCGGTCGGTCCAGGGCCTGACCCGCCCCGCCCAGGCCCCGGCCGCCGCCTCCGCAGGTACCGCTCGAACTCCGCCGCGATCACGTCGCCGCTGGTTTCGTTGAGGGTGTCCTCCGCGTCGCCGCGTTCCTCCAGGGCGCGCACGTAGTTGCGGACGTCCTCGTCCTCCTCGGCCATCTCGCTGACCGTCTGCTGCCACTCCTCCGCCTGGTCCGGCAGCGCGCCCAGCGGGACCTCGACGTCGAGGACCTCCTCGACCCGGTGCAGCAGGGCGAGGGTGGCCTTCGGCGACGGCGGTTGCGACACGTAGTGCGGGACCGCCGCCCAGATCGAGATCGCGGGGACGCCCGCGCGCACGCACACGTCCTGCAGGATGCCGACGATGCCGGTGGGCCCCTCGTACCGCGAGCGCTCCAGGCCGAAGCGGGCGGCGGAGGTGGCGTCGTAGGCGGTGCCGGTCACCGGGACCGGGCGGGTGTGCGGGGTGTCGGCGAGCAGCGCGCCCAAGGTGACCACGGTGGTGATGTTCAGGTCCTCGATGTGCCCGAGCAGTTCCGAGCAGAACTTGCGCCACCGCATGTTCGGTTCGATGCCGTGCACGAGCACCACGTCCCGGTTCGACCCGGGCGGCCTGCACCGGTAGAGCCGCGTGGTGGGCCAGTCGACCCGCCGGGTCACCCCGTCGACCAGGCGCACCGTGGGGCGGGTCACCTGGAAGTCGTAGTAGTCGTCCGGATCGATCTCCAGCAGCGGGCTGGCGTCCCAGGTCAGCTGCAGGTGCTCGATCGCGGTGCTGGCCGCGTCGCCCGCGTCGTTCCAGCCCTCGAAGGCGGCCACCATGACGGGGTCGACGAGTTCCTGCTCGGCCGGGGGCTCGCGGTCGGCAGCCATCTGCGGGTCGTCCGGGTCGGTCACCCGGCCAGCCTACGGCCACCGGCCCCGGGGCGGAGATCGTAGGCTGGGGACATGCCGCCCGGACCCCCTGACCGGTCGGGTTCGACGAGGAGGCCGCCCCCGTGACCGGACCGTCCACTGTGGATGGCCTGCCCGCCGCCGTGCTCTGGGACATGGACGGCACCCTGCTCGACTCGGAGAAGCTGTGGGACATCCCGCTGGGTGAGTTCTCCCGGAAGCTGGGCGCGCCGCTGGCCGAGTCGACCAGGACCGCCATGATCGGCAGCAACGTCCCCACCAGCATGCGGCTGCTCTACGCCGGTGCCGGGGTCGTCCCCACCGACGACGACATCACCGCGGCGGTGGACTGGGTCCGCGCCCGGATGCTGGAGCTGTTCGAGACCCGCCTGGTCTTCCGCCCCGGCGCCCCGGAGGCGCTGCGGGCCGTGCGCGCGACCGGGCTGCCGGTCGCCCTGGTCACCTCCACCGAACGCGTCCTCACCGAGGTCGCCCTGGACACCATCGGCCGCCACCACTTCGACGTCATCGTCTGCGGCGACGAGGTCGACGGCCGCAACAAGCCGTTACCCGACCCCTACCTGCGCGCCGCCGAACTCCTCGGCGTCGACCCCACCGCGTGCCTGGCTGTCGAGGACTCACTCACCGGCACCGCCGCCGCCGTCGCCGCGGGCTGCACCGTGCTGGTCGTCCCGTGCGAGGTCGACGTCGAACCCGGCCCCCGCCGAGTCCTGCGCGACAGCCTCGTCGGCCTGGACGAGGCCCTGCTGCGCGACCTCGTCACCGCCGGGTGGCAGGATCGAGTCCCGTGAAGACCTTCGACGAACTGTTCGCCGAGCTCAGCGACCGCGCCAAGAACCGCCCCGCGGGCTCCGGCACGGTCCAAGCCCTCGACGCGGGCGTGCACGCCCAGGGCAAGAAGGTCATCGAAGAGGCGGGCGAGGTGTGGATCGCCGCCGAGTACCAGACCGACGCCGAGCTGGCTGAGGAGATCTCCCAGTTGCTCTACCGCGTCCAGGTCCTGATGCTCGGCCGCGGCATCACCCTGGACGACGTCTACAAGTATCTGTAGGTCGCCGGTTCACGGTGGAGATCAACAGCGCTGAGCAGCCCCCGAATCCAGCCTAGGTGTGGGCGGCGACAAAACCGGCCACCGCGATCACCCGGTCCGCTCTCGGCAGACGGACCGGCTGGGGAACCAAGCCTCCCAGGCACGCAGGCACGCAAACACGCAGGCACGCAGGCACGCAGGCACGCAGGCACGCAGGCACGCAGGCACGCAGGCACGCAGGCACGCAGGCACGCAGGCACGCAGAGCCGCGGCCGACCGAGCCGCGGCAGCGGCGGCGGTGTTTCGTGGGCCGGGAGTCGGTGGTGCGCACCAGGAGGCGGGGTGGGCTAGTCGGCGCGGTCCAGGGCGGACTCCTCGCCGGGGTCGGGTTCTGGCCAGCCGGGGTAGGCCGGTGGGGTGCCGCCGAACTCGGGGCAGCGGGACTGGTGGGAGCACCAGTCGCAGAGGCGGGAGCGGTTGGGGCGGAAGTCGCCGGTGCGGCCCGCGCGGAGGATGGCGTCCCAGATGGCGTCCAGGGTGCGTTCGAAGCGGGCCAGTTCGGCCTCGTCCGGGGTGTAGGCCAGGGACTGCTGGTCGGCCAGGTACATCAGGCGGAGTTGGCGGGGGACCTCGCCGCGCAGGCGCCAGACGGCCAGGGCGTAGAACTTCATCTGGAACAGGGCCTTGGCCTCGCCGATCTCGCGCGGGGCCGCGCCGGTCTTGTAGTCGACGACGCGGATCTCGCCGGTGGGGGCGACGTCGAGCCGGTCGATGTAGCCGCGGAGCAGGACGCCGGACGGCAGCTCCGTCTCGACCAGCAGTTCGCACGCGTCGGGTTGCAGGCGGCGGGGGTCTTCCAGGGCGAAGTAGCCGTCGATCAGGCGGGACGCGGACGCCAGCCATTCGGCCGGGTCCTCGCCCTCGGCGAAGATCTCACCCAGCACGGGCTGCTGCTCCAGCAACTCCGTCCAGGTGGGGCCGAGCAGGGCGTGCGCGGTGTCCGGTACGCGTTCGGCGGCGGGCAGCCCGTAGAGCCGTTCCAGCACGGCGTGCACCACGGTGCCCCGGACCTGCGCCTTCGTCGGGGTCTCGGGCAGCCGGTCCACCGCGCGGAACCGGTAGAGCAGGGGGCACTGCTTGAAGTCGCCCGCGCGGGACGGGGACAGCGCCGGTCGTCGCCGGGCCACCCGGGTGGGTTCGACGGTCGTGGTGTCCGCGGTCATGCCCTGACCCTACTGTCGACCACCGACAGCCCCGGGACGGCCACCGCCCGTGTCGGTCCGTGTCCGGTTCCAGTCAGTCCCCTCGACAGGAACCTGTCGATCCGGGCAAGCCGCCCAAGCGGGTGCGGATCACCCGGTTCCCACACGATCGCGGTTACCCTCGGCGGGGTGTCGAGCACCGCGCACACCCTGCGCGCACCGGGCGGCGGCCTGCTGCTGTTCCGCTACAGCGGCGTGCCGGTGGTGCTCGCGCCGTCCTGGTGGCTCGGGTCGCTCGCGGTGATCGTGTTCTACGCCCCGCTGGTGGACAACATGATGCCCGCGGCCGACGCCGTCACCTCCGTGCTGCTGGCGTCGGCGTTCGCCGTGCTGCTCGGTGCCTCTGTGCTCGCCCACGAACTTGGTCACTGCGTGGTCGCGCTCCGGTTGGGCCTACCAGTGCGGAGACTGCGGTTGTTCCTCTTGGGCGGACTCGCCGAGATCGCCCGCACCCCGCGCCGCCCCGGCCACGAGGGCGTGGTTGCCGCCGCCGGGCCCGCGGTGTCGATCGGGCTGGCGGGGCTGTGCGGTCTCGCGTTGTTGGCCATCCCCTCGGGCGGACCGGTCTGGCTGCTGGTGCTCGAGTGCGCGTTCGCCAACACCGCTGTCGCCGTGTTCAACCTCCTGCCCGGCCTCCCGCTCGACGGCGGCCGCATGCTCCGCGCCGGTGTCTGGGCCATCACCGGGCGCCGGGGCGCCGGCACCCGGGCCGCGGTCGTCGGCGGCTGGCTGGTCGCCGGGCTGCTGGTGGTCTGGGCGGTCATCGGCATGGCCGGGGCGAGCCCGGACCGGTGGCTGCGGCTGGGGGTCTGCCTGCTCACCGCCTGGTTCGTCGTCGCTGGCGCGGGCGGCGAGTTGGCCGCCGAGCAGCGCCGCGGTTGGCCGGAGGGTCTAGCGCTGGCCGACCTCATCCGGCCGGTGCTGCAACTGCCCGCGGAAAGCCCGGTCGCCGACGCGCTTGCCGCCGCGGCGGGCCGCGGGGTCGTACTGGTCCGCGCGGACGGCGTCGCCGCCGGGCTGCTTGACGAGAACGCCGCCCGCGCGCTGGCCGCCACCACCCCGTTCGCCCCCGCCGAACGCGCCGCCGAACCCATCCGCCCCGAGTCGGTGCTGCTCGCCTCCGAACCGGGCGAGGAGATCGCCGAACGCGTGCTGGAGACCGCCGCCTGGCAGTTCGTCGTTGTCGACGACGAAGGTCGCCCGGCCGGGGTGCTGCGCCGCGAAGACCTCACCAACGCCCTGCGCGGCCAACCCCGCTGACCAGCGGCCCCGGCCGCTCTGCGAGGATTTCCCGTCGGTCAACAGGTTGCGGAAGGCGGGGCGTTCGGTGTCGGCACGCAGGGTCAGCGGTCCGTTCGAGGCAGGGGACCGGGTGCAGCTCACCGACCCCAAGGGCAGGCACTACACGCTCGTGCTCGAACCGGGGGAGAAGTACCACACCCACCGCGGCGCCCTCGCCCACGACGACATCATCGGCCAACCGGAGGGCTCGATCGTCAGCTCCGTCGCCGGGACCGCGTACCTGGCGCTGCGGCCGCTGCTGTCGGACTACGTGCTGTCCATGCCGCGCGGCGCCCAGGTGATCTACCCGAAGGACGCCGCCCAGATCGTCATGCAGGGCGACATCTTCCCCGGCGCCCGGGTCTTGGAAGCCGGCGCGGGGTCCGGCGCGCTCACCTGCTCGCTGCTGCGCGCTGTTGGACCCGGTGGCACCGTGACCTCTTACGAGATCCGCGCCGACCACGCCGAACACGCCGAGCGCAACGTCGTCGAGTTCTACGGCGAGCACCCCGCCAACTGGACGCTCACCGTCGGCGACCTCGCCGAGCACACCGGCGAGGTCGACCGGGCCATCCTGGACATGCTCGCCCCGTGGGACGTGCTGCCCACCGTCGCGACCAACCTGATCCCCGGCGGCGTCCTCGTCGTCTACGTCGCCACCACCACGCAGTTGTCCCGGGTGGCCGAGGCGCTGCGCGAACAGACCTGCTGGACCGAGCCGTACGCCTGGGAGACCCTGGTCCGGCCGTGGCACTCGGTCGGCCTCGCGGTGCGCCCGGAGCACCGGATGATCGCGCACACGGCGTTCCTGATCACCGCCCGCCGCCTGGCCGACGGGGTGGTCACGCCCCGCCCCCAGCGCCGTCCGTCCAAGGGCTGAAGACGACAGTGGCCGGGTGGACAGTCCCACCCGGCCACGATCAACACCTACCGACTACAAGGACACACACCAGCCCTTGGACTTCTTCTCGAAGACGATCGGGAAGTCCAGGGGCGCGCTGCCGCCGATGGTCACCTGTGTGTCGACCTTGCCGTTGCTCTCGCCGTAGGTCTCCGGCTGGCCGACCACGGCCACCTTGCCGCCGCTGGGCGCGACGCTGGTGTACATGATCCCGGCGTCGGTCCCGGCGCAGGTCAGCGACTTCGCGGTGGCCTCGTCCTTGTTGTTGACCGCCTCGACGTACTTCGCGCCCGCCGCCTTGAGGTCGTCGCCACCGCCGCCGGTCGACCCGCTGTCCGCGGTCGTGGTGGGACTGTCCTCAGTGGTGGTCTCGTCCGGGTCGGTGGTCGTGGTGCGCGGCGCCTTGCGGGAAGTCGTGCTGGGCGCGCTGGTGCCGCCGCCCGTGCCGGGCTGCGCGGTGTTCTTGTCGTCCTTGGACAGCAGGAAGTACGCGCCGACACCACCGCCGCCGAGCACCAGCACCGCCGCGACGACGATCGCGATGACCTTGCCGTTGCCCTTCTTCTGCGGTCCACCCGGGGGCTGCTGCCCGTAGCCGCCGTACTGCTGCTGTTGCCCGTACGGGTCGAACTGCTGCGTCGGGTAAGGCTGCTGCCCGTAACCCTGCTGCTGCGCGTACGGGTCGTACGGCTGCTGAGGCTGCTGGGGTTGCTGGCCGTACTGGTCCGGGTACGGCTGCTGCTGCGGTTGCTGCTGGCCGTACGGGTCCTGCTGGTACGGCTGCTGGGGCTGCTGGCCGTAGGGATCCGGCTGCTGCCCGTACGGGCCCGGCTGCTGCGGTGGGTAGGTCATGGGTCAGGCCGCTTCCTCGCCGCAGAACCGCCACTCGCCGGATTCCTTGACGATCTTGATCTTGATGCTGGTGGTCTTGTCTTCCTCGCCCGTCTTGGCCAGCACGAGGTCGAGGGTGGCGGTCGCGGTGCTGCTGCTGACCGTCGGCTTGCCCTTCTCGGTCGCCGTGATGTCGTACGGCGCGAGCTGGGACTCCAGGGACTTGGTGTCCGTGCCGTACTTGCTCTTGTACGCCGAGCACGCGTTCTCGGTCACCGAGGAGAAGCTCTTGGACTCGTACGCCTGGATGTAGTCGTCCACCACGTTCTGCGGGCCGGAGGAGTCGTCGCTCCCGTTGTCCTCGCTGGTCTTCGGGCTCGACGACTTGGGCGTCGTCTTGGGCGCCGTGGTCGTGGTCCCGCCCGCGGTGGGGGTGGACTTGGAGTCCTTGGTGAGGAAGTAGACGCCGACCGCGCCGCCGCCGAGCACCAGCACCGCGATGAGCACGATCGCCACGATCTTGCCGGTGTTCTTCGGCTTCGGCGGCTGACCGCCGGGGCCGGGGAAGCCGCCCAACCCCTGGTACTGGCCCTGCTGCGGGAACGGCGCCGACGGCGGGCCGTACGGGCCGGGCGGGGGCTGGTGCCCCGGGGGGTTCCCGTAGCCGCCGGGCTGCTGCGGCTGCTGTCCGTACGGCCCCGGCTGCTGCGGAGGGTAGGTCATGGCTGTCCCTGGCTTCCTTGCTGCTGGTCGCCGCGGCGAGCGGCTCGTGCGGGGAGTAGACGGCCGGGTGGGCTACCGCGTTCCACCGCCGACCGTATCCCGTCGGGGAAACACATGGTATTTGCCGCCCGTCCGGGGATCCGACCTGGGCCGGGGCCCGGTCGGCCTCGATCGGGTGACGAATTGAACACGGCCCGGCCGCGAGCGCGGTTCGGACCACCCGGGCCGGTCAGCCGCTGAACTTGTCCACGCACCAGGTGCCGTTGGCCTTCTTCAGCCGCAGCCGCACGGTCCTGGTCTCGCCCTCGACCTTCGCGCTGATGGTGGCCGTCGCGGTGTCCCCGGTCTCGGTGACGTCCTGCACCTTCGGCTCGGTGACCTGTGCCTGGTCCTGCTTGGCCTGGTCCGCGGTGACCTTGTCGTCGGCGTTGCAGACCAGTTTGTTGTAGGCGTCGGCGTCGCCGCTCACCAGCGCGTCCAGTATCGCCTCGGTGGTACCGCGGGCCGAGCCGGTGTCCGAGCCGCTCAGCGTCAGCACCAGCGTCACCACCACGCCGATCACGACCAGGCCGCCGCCCGCCAGGATCCACGGCAGCCGGTTGCGCCGCTGCGGATACGGCTGCCCGTACTGGTTCTGCGGGTAGCCGGGCTGCTGCTGGGGGTACGCGCCCTGCGGCGGGTATCCACCCTGCTGGGGGAACTGTCCCGGTGGGACCTGTCCGGCCGGGAACTGGCCCGGCGGGACCTGACCCGGCGGGGGGAACTGGCCCGGGTGCGGCTGGTGACCCTGGGTGAACTGCCCGGATTGTGGGAACTGGCCCGGTTGCCCCGGCTGCTGCGGGTGGGCGGGCTGCTGGGACTGCCCGTGCGGGTCCTGGCCGGGGAAGGCGTCCGCGGGCAGGAACCGGGTCTGCTCCGGGAACTGCCCCGCGCCCCCGCCCTGGTCACCGGGGTGCGGCGACGGGGAGGAGGACGGGTCCTGCGGCGGGTGGGTCATCGGGCATCGGGCTTTCTGGCTGGGGCGACGGGGGCCGCGGCCGACGGGGACCGCGCTGAACCCTAGCTCGCGGACCCCGGTGAACGCGGGCGGATCACCCGCGCGGTCGGCCTAACGCACCGACGCTCGGTAACGCTTGTCCGGTTCCCGCGAACACCGGGATGGCGCATGCTGTGCGTCCGAGCGGGTGTTGCGCCGCGGTGACACGCGAGTTCAGACATGTCGATGCTCTGTCCTTGTCGGTGATCGCCGGTACCGTAGGGGTACGAGTTCGGGAGGAGGTGCCGACATGCAGCACGATCGTCCCGGCAGTCGGCCAGATAACGCCGACGATGAGCACGGTGGCGCGGTGGACCCTGGGCGCGAGCGCCCCGACCGGTCCGAGGCCGCGCAGATCCGTTTCCTCGAAGAGGAAGTCGCTCTGTTGCGCCGGAAACTGACGGAATCGCCACGGCACTCGCGGCTGCTCGAGCAGCGGCTGGCGGAGGCGACCGAGCGGGTGAGCCAGCTCACCGAGCGGAACGCCAAGCTGGTCGACACGCTGCGTGAGGCACGCAGCCAACTGCTCGCACTGCGCGAGGAGGTGGACCGCCTCGCCCAGCCGCCCAGCGGCTACGGGGTGTTCCTGGAGGGCCACGACGACGGCACCGTCGACGTGTTCACCGCGGGCCGCCGGATGCGGGTGTCGGTCTCGCCCGCCGTCGAGTCGGACGCGTTGCGCCGCGGCCAGTCGGTGCGGCTCAACGAGGCACTCACCGTCGTCGAGGGTGGCGGGTTCGAGCGCACCGGCGAGGTCTCCACCCTGCGCGAGCTGCTGCTCGGCGAGGGTGAGGACATCGCCTCCCGGGCGCTGGTCGTCGGGCACGCCGACGAGGAGCGGGTGGTCTGGCTGGCCGACCCGCTGACCCAGACCCCGCTCAAGCCGGGCGACTCGCTGCTGGTCGACGCGAAGTCCGGGTACGCCTACGAGCGGGTGCCCAAGGCCGAGGTCGAGGACCTGGTGCTGGAGGAGGTGCCGGACGTCGACTACACCGACATCGGCGGCCTGTTCCGGCAGATCGAGCAGATCCGCGACGCGGTCGAGCTGCCGTTCCTGCACAAGGACCTCTTCGCCGAGTACGAGCTGCGCCCGCCCAAGGGCGTGCTGCTCTACGGCCCGCCCGGCTGCGGCAAGACGCTGATCGCCAAGGCGGTGGCCAACTCCCTGGCCAAGAAGGTCGCCGCGTCCCGCGGTGAGGAGGCGCCCAAGGACGCCAAGTCCTACTTCCTCAACATCAAGGGCCCGGAGCTGCTGAACAAGTTCGTCGGCGAGACCGAGCGGCACATCCGGCTGATCTTCCAGCGGGCCCGGGAGAAGGCGTCCGAGGGCACCCCGGTGATCGTGTTCTTCGACGAGATGGACTCGATCTTCCGCACCCGCGGCAGCGGCGTCTCCTCCGATGTGGAGACCACCATCGTCCCCCAGTTGCTCAGCGAGATCGACGGGGTCGAGGGCCTGGAGAACGTCATCGTGATCGGCGCCTCCAACCGTGAGGACATGATCGACCCGGCCATCCTGCGTCCGGGCAGGCTCGACGTGAAGATCAAGATCGAGCGGCCGGACGCCGAGGCGGCCAGGGACATCTTCTCCAAGTACCTCACCGCGAACCTGCCCATCCACGCCGACGACCTCGCCGAGTTCGGCGGCGACAAGTCCGTCTGCGTCGACGCGATGATCCAGCACACCGTCGAGCGGATGTACGAGGAGACCGAGGACAACCGGTTCCTGGAGGTGACCTACGCCAACGGGGACAAGGAGGTGCTCTACTTCCGCGACTTCAACTCCGGCGCGATGATCCAGAACATCGTGGACCGGGCGAAGAAGGCGGCCATCAAGTCCGTGCTGGACACCCGCCAGCCGGGCCTGCGGGTGCAGCACCTGCTCGACGCCATCGTGGACGAGTTCGCCGAGAACGAGGACCTGCCCAACACGACCAACCCGGACGACTGGGCGCGCATCTCGGGCAAGAAGGGCGAGCGGATCGTCTACATCCGCACCCTCGTCACCGGGAAGAACCAGGAGTCGGGTCGGGCGATAGACACCGCGACCAACACCGGCCAGTACCTGTAGTCGGCCCTTGACGAGTGGGCCCGGCCATCGCGGCCGGGCCCACCGTCGTGTCCAGACGGGTCCAGTGCAGACCCTGGCACCCACCGGCGACACGAGCGCCAACACGGGGTGAACCCGCTGGGAAGCCCCGCGGGCGCGGTGGCGATGAGCCCCGAGCGGCGCGGTGGCGATGGGGCCGGGCGGGCCGTGGTGATCGGGAGCGGTACCGTCGCGGGTGATCACCCCGCCTCCCCAGAAGGACTGACCGTTGCCCCGGGTCCGCGCCCTCGTCTGCCTGGCCGTGCTGCCCCTGACCACCCTGGTCGCCTGCGGCGACGGCCCGGCGAACGACCTCTACACCTACTACGACGACCCCACGTCGTCCGCCAGGGCCGCCGCCACCCCGGCGCCCGCCACCGGCACCCCCGTGCCCACGACGACGTCGGCCACCCCGGACCCGGTCACCACGGTCACCACCGCCGCCATGTCGGCCGACGACCTGGCCGCCGAAGAGGTCCAACCCGGCCCGGTCGACCCGGCCCCGGCCACCACCCTGCCCGACTGCGCGGTGCCGTTGGGTGCAGGCACCGCTCGGGAGACCAGTTGGACCTACTCCAGCGGCGCCCGCCTCACCCAGATCGTCCTGGCAGGCGCGGCGGCGCCCACCGCCGTCACCACCGCCCGTGCCGCGCTGACCTGCAAGTCCTTCCGGGCGGGCGGGGTCGCCTACCAGATCGAGAAGACGACCCTGGCCGCGTTGCCCGGCGCCACCGACCAGTTGAGCTGGTGCGCGTCGGCTCCCGGCAAGGCGACCTGCACGGTCGTCATCGCCACGGACACGCTGGTCACCGCCGTGACAGTCGAGGCGAGCACCGCCGCCCGCGCCAAGTCGGCCATCGCGCGGGTCGCCCCGAAGGCGGCCGAGGCGTTGGCGCGGGGCATCTAGCCCATTCGGCGGAACCACTCCTCGATCGCCGCGCGGCCATCGGGGACGAACGGCCACCCGGGGTCCGCCAGGCGCTCCCGCAGCTCCGCCAGGGGCATCCACCAGCCCTCGGCGACCTCGCTCGGCTGGTGGGTCACCGGGCCGTCCCAGCGGGCCTCGTACGCCGACAGGTGCACCCGCACCGGGGGCAGGTCCACCGGCAGGGTGAACAGCGGCGTCAACGTCACCCCGCGTACACCCAGCTCCTCCGCCAGTTCCCGCTCCGCGCACTCGTCCACCGACTCTCCCGCCGCGACCACGCCGCCCGCCCAGCAGTCGTGCACGCCCGGGTAGACGTCCTTCCACGGGGTCCGCAGGTGTACGTAGACGCGCAGGCCGTCCACCGACCGCAGCAGGACCGACGAGCAGGCGTGCCACAGGCCCTCGGCGCGCATCCGGGACCGGGGGACCGCGCCCACCGCCACGCCCGCCGCGTCGTACAGCGCGACCATCTCCATGGCACACACGGTAACCGGGCGGAATCGGTGTCACGGCGAGCGGCGGCCCTCGGACCCGTAGGCTGGGCGCATGCGGCGGATCATGGGAACCGAGGTCGAGTACGGCATCGCGGTGCCGGGCGACCCCACGGCGAACCCGGTGTTGACATCGACCCAGGTCGTGCTGGCCTACGCCGCGGCGGCGGACATCCCGCGCGCGCGCCGGGCCAGGTGGGATTACGAGGTGGAGTCGCCGCTGCGCGACGCCCGCGGGTTCGACCTCGGGGTGCCCGGGATGGCACCGAACGACCCGGACGTGGAGGACCTCGGCGCGGCCAACGTCATCCTCACCAACGGCGCCCGCCTCTACGTCGACCACGCGCACCCCGAGTACTCCGCCCCCGAGGTCACCAACGCCCGCGACGCGGTCATCTGGGACAAGGCGGGGGAGCGGGTGATGGAGGAGGCCGCGATGCGCGCGGCCACCGTCCCCGGCCAGCCCCGGCTGCAGCTCTACAAGAACAACATCGACAACAAGGGCGCCAGCTACGGCACCCACGAGAACTACCTGATGGCCCGCGGCACCCCGTTCGTGTCGGTGATCGGCGGCCTCACCCCGTTCTTCGTGTCCCGCCAGGTCGTCTGCGGGTCCGGCCGGGTCGGCGTCGGCGCCTCCGGCGAGGAGGCCGGGTTCCAGCTCTCCCAGCGCGCCGACTACATCGAGGTCGAGGTCGGCCTGGAGACCACCCTCAAGCGCGGCATCATCAACACCCGCGACGAGCCGCACGCCGACGCCGACAAGTACCGGCGGCTGCACGTGATCATCGGCGACGCGAACCTGGCCGAGACGTCGACCTACCTCAAGGTCGGCACCACCGCCCTGGTGCTGGACCTGATCGAGTCGGGGGTCCGGTTCGACCACCTCAAGCTCGCCGACCCGGTCCGCGCCGTGCACGTGCTCAGCCACGACCCCACGCTCAAGGCGACCGTCGAGCTGGCCAACGGCCGCAAGTTCACCGGCATCGACCTGCAGCAGGCCTACCACGAGCTGGTCTCCGAGTACGTGGACCGCGCGGGCACCGAGGTCGACCGGGTGTCGCTGGACGTGCTGCGCACCTGGGGCGAGATCCTCGACGCGCTGCGCCGCGACCCGATGGAGTGCGCCGACCGGCTCGACTGGCCCGCCAAGCTGCGCCTGCTGGAGGGCTTCCGGGCCCGCGACGGCCTCACCTGGTCGTCGCCCCGGCTGCAGTTGGTCGACCTGCAGTACTCCGACGTGCGGCTGGACAAGGGCCTCTACAACCGGCTGGTGGCCCGCGGCTCGATGCGGCGGCTGGTCACCGAGGAGGAGGTGCGCGCCGCGGTCACCACCCCGCCGCTGGACACCCGCGCCTACTTCCGCGGCCGCTGCCTGGAGCGCTACCCGACCGCCATCGCCGCCGCCTCCTGGGACTCGGTCATCTTCGACCTCGGCCGCGATTCGCTGGTGCGCATCCCCACCCTGGAGCCGTTGCGCGGTACGAAGGCGCACGTGGGGGCCCTGCTGGACGCGGCGGGCACCGCGGAGGAGCTGGTCGACGCGCTCACCGGCGCCGCCCGGCACTGAGCCGCCGCGCCGCCGGGATGATCAAGGCCCGGCGCGGTTGACGACGAATGTCGGTCCCACTGGGTAGTGTTCCCAGTAGCAGTCGAACACCGGGAGGCCACATGTCCCAGGAGCAGACCCAACGCCAAGGCGGCGGGGACGGCGACGATGGCGTCGAGGAGACCACGGCGGCCGGGCAGGAGCGCCGGGAGAAGCTCGGCGACGACACCGACGCCATCCTCGACGAGATCGACGACGTGCTGGAGGAGAACGCGGAGGACTTCGTCCGCGCCTACGTCCAGAAGGGCGGCGAGTAGGCAGCGCCCCGGCGCGCGCCCACTGGTCCCCGACCACCGCGACAGGATTGAAAGAAGGCATGGAACACACCTCCTCGTCCCGGCAGTGGGGGACCTCGCTCCCGGCTGCCTACCTGACAGCGGGAACGTCGTCGTTCGTCGACTTCCTGCGCGTGCAGGCACCCGAACTGCTGCCCGGTGCCCGCGGGATCGCCGCCAGCCCCGTCGACGGCATCCCGCACGGTACGACGATCGTCGCCGTCAGCTTCGACGGCGGCGTCCTGATCGCCGGTGACCGGCGGGCCACCGCGGGCAACCTGATCGCGCAGCGGGACATCGAGAAGGTGTTCCTGACCGACGACTACTCGGCGGTCGGCATCGCGGGCACCGCGGGGCTGGCCGTCGAGATGGTCCGGCTCTACGCCCTCGACCTCGAGCACTACGAGAAGATCGAGGGCGTCGGGCTGTCCCTGGACGGCAAGACGAACAAGCTGGCCAGCCTGGTCCGCGGCAGCCTCGACATGGCCCTGTCCGGGCTCGCGGTGCTGCCGCTGTTCGTCGGCTACGACCTCGACGCCGCCGACCCGGCCAAGGCGGGCCGGATCGTGTCGTTCGACGTCACCGGCGGCCGTTACGAGGAGCGCGCCGGGTACCACGCCATCGGCTCCGGCTCGGTGTTCGCCCGCTCCGCGCTCAAGAAGCTCTACCGGCCCGGCAGCGACCGCGACACGGCGGTGCGGGCCGCGGTGGAGGCGCTCTACGACGCCGCCGACGACGACTCGGCCACCGGCGGACCGGACCTGGCCCGCGGCATCTACCCGAGCGTCGCCACCATCACCGCCGACCTCGGCGCGACGCGGCTGTCCGAGGAGGAGACCGCCGCGGTGACCGCCGCCGTCGTCGCCGACCGCGCCGAGCAGCGTGGCTGACCCGTTGACCCCCGACGTGCGCAAGGAGCCATCCCCGTGACGATGCCGTTGTACGCCTCGCCCGAGCAGTTGATGCGCGACCGCTCGGAGTACGCCCGCAAGGGCATCGCCCGGGGCCGCAGCGTCGTCGCGCTCAAGTACGCCGACGGGGTGCTGTTCGTCGCCGAGAACCCGTCGGCGGCGACGCTGCACAAGGTCTCGGAGATCCACGACCGGATCGGGTTCGCCGCCGCGGGCCGCTACAGCGAGTACGAGAGCCTGCGCCGCGGCGGCATCCGGCACGTCGACCTGTGGGGCTACTCCTACGACCGCCGCGACGTGTCGGCCCGGCAGTTGGCGAACGTCTACGCGCAGACGCTGGGCACGGTGTTCACCGAGCAGGTCAAGCCGCTGGAGGTGGAGATCTGCGTCGCCGAGGTCGGCGCCACCTCCGCCCAGGACCAGCTCTACCGGCTCACCTACGACGGTTCCATCGTCGACGAGCCCCGGTTCCTGGTGATGGGCGGCCAGACCGAGCCGATCCTCGCCGCGCTGCGGGAGGACTTCGCCGACGACCTGCCGCTGGCCGACGCGGTCCGGCTGGCCCTGTCCGTGCTGAGCGCGGGCCCCCAGCCCAACGGTGCCGCCGAGAACGGGCCGACCAGGGACAAACTGGAGGTCGCCGTCCTCGAACGGCACCGCCCGCGCCGCTCCTTCCGCCGCATCCAGGGCGCCGCGCTCACCGCGCTGCTGCCCGCCGAGGAACCCGCGGCGGACCCGGCGGACCAGCCGGTCACCGACGTCGAGCTGCCGGACACCCCCACCGAGTGAGCTTTCCGCCCGCACCGCCCCGGCCACCCGCCGGGGCGGTGTCGGTTGCCGAGGACGCAACCCCGGGTTCCACACGCCGCCACCGCGAATTGTGCTGATGTAGGCAAGAACCCCCCGGAAGTTTGCATAACGCCATCGCAACGGGCATAACGTTGGTGTGAGCGAGTTGGAACTCCGTCATCTCCGCGTCATCCGCGCGGTCGCCGACGCGGGCAGCCTGTCCAAGGCCGCGGTCCGACTCGGCGTGTCCCAGCCCGCGCTGACCGCGCAGTTGCAGCGCCTGGAGCGGCGGGTCGGCGGCCTGCTGTTCGCCCGCACCGGCACCGGCGTCGTCCCCACCGAGCTCGGCAGCTACGTGCTCTCCGCCGCCCGCGCCCTGCTCAACGAGGTCGACGACCTGATGGCGGGCATCCGGCAACGCACCCAGGCAGGACTGCGCTCCGGCCAGGTCCGCGTCGGCGGGGCACCCGGCCTGGTGGTGCCCCTGTTCGCCGCCGCCATCGCCGCCCGCCTCGACGGCGCCGAGACCAGCATCGACATCGACATGCACCCGGCGGAGCTGGTCCGCAAGGTGGTCGAACACAAGGTCGACTTCGCGGTGCTCGAGGAGAACCCCGGCCTGGGCACCAGCCTCCCACCCGGCCTGAACAGCCGAGTCATGTTCCGCGCCCCGCTGTTCCTCGCCCTCGCCGCCGACCACCCGCTGGCCACCCGCCCCGAGATCGCCCTCGCCGACCTGGCCACCGACAGTTGGGTCATGCCGCCGATGGCCGAGGGCACCGAGCAGTTGGCGTTCACCCGCGCCTGCACCGCCGCCGGGTTCACCCCGATCATCAAGCACCAGATGTCCGACACGACCACCACCCGCGCCCTCGTCCAAGCGGGAGCGGTGACCCTGGCCAAACCGGTGGCCCGGGAAGGCAACGGCATCGTCGTCCGCCCCATCGCCGGAACCCCCCTGCGCCAGGACATCGTCCTGGTCTGGCACGAAGACAACGCCTTACCCGGCGCCGCCGCCCAAGCCCCCAAAGCCCTCCTCGACGCCTACGCCAAACTCACCGACACAAACCCCCTCTTCGCCGCCTGGTGGGCCGAGGCCCACCCCACCGACTGACCCCCAACCGACTCCCCACCGATCGATGCCCCGACCGACAATCCCGCAGGCCGCAGCCGCGCCCAACCGACCCTGCTCCCACCCAGGCGCCCAACCCCCGCCAGGCGGCCCCCACCCTTCCCGGGGGGCGTCCCCGAGGCCAGTCTACCGGGGTGGCAAGGTCAACAGGGGGTGGCGGGATGGTCTGTGGACGGCCGGGCGGAGTGTGGACAACTCGGCCCGAGTTCTTCCTCCCGCGCGATGGACCTCGCCGATCTCGGGCGGGCGTTCCAGGCTGTCCGGTACGCGACCCCGCCGAACAAGACAGCGTCGGATTGGCCAAGTCCCGGGGGCCAGGTCGTCGGGGTGAAGTGATCTAGGGGTGGCGAAGGTGTGCACCCAAGGAGGGCGGCCGGAGTTGTCCACATCTCGGCGGGCTGTCCACAGGCCTTGACCGAGCGGTTCCGCCAGCAACCCGCCGTCGCCTAGGCTGGAAATGGGGGCTGCTCAGCGCGGGCCAAGAACGCCGCGCGGGTCAACCGCCACCGGACGTCGACCGCGTCCCGCGCGGGCGAGGTCCGCGGCACCGGCGTCCGGCTCACCTCCACGAACCCCAACCGCCGCGGAATGGCCCCGCTGCGGACGTTCGCGGTGTCGTGCACGATCTCCACCCGGTCGATGCCGGGCACGGCGAACGCGGCGGCCACCACCGTCCCGGTCGCCAGGGTCATCAGGCCACGCCCCTGGTGTTCGCGGCGCACCCAGTACCCGATCTCCAGCCCGCCCGCCCCGATCCGGGCGTGCAGCGCGCAGCGGCCGATGATCTCGCCCGCCAGGGTGATGCCGTAGCCGAAGGCGGTGCCGCGCTCCCAGTCCGCCTCGGTGTCGGCCACGTGCGCGCGGACGGAGTCCTCGGTCGGGTCGTCGGCCGCCCACGCCAGCCACGGCCGCAGGTGGTCGACCTGCGCGGCCAGCGTCTGGAGCAGCGCCGGGACGTCGGGCTCGCCGAGTCGGCGCAGGACCAGCGGGGGAGCGGTCAACAGAGCGGGAGGGCACCGCACGGGTTTACAGCGATGCGATCAGCCGCTCCACCCGCTCGTCGACCGCCCGGAACGGGTCCTTGCACAGCACGGTCCGCTGGGCCTGGTCGTTGAGCTTGAGGTGCACCCAGTCGACGGTGAAGTCGCGGCCCGCCTGTTGGGCGGCGGCGATGAAGTCGCCGCGCAGCTTGGCCCTGGTCGTCTGCGGCGGGGTGTCCTTGGCGGCCTCGATCTCGCCGTCGTCGGTCACCCTGGCCACCAGGTCCTTGCGCTGCAGCAGGTCGAAGATGCCGCGGCCGCGTCGGATGTCGTGGTAGGCGAGGTCGAGTTGGGCGATCCGCGGGCTGGACAGCTCCAGGTCGTGCTTGGCCCGGTACCGCTCCACCAGCCGGTGCTTGATCGCCCAGTCGATCTCCCGGTCGATCCTGGACAGGTCCTGCGCCTCCACCGCGTCCAGCACCCGGCCCCACATCTCCACCACCCGGGTGCCCACCGGGTCCGGCGAGCGGCGGGCGACGTGCTCGACGGCCTTCGCGTGGTACTCGCGCTGGATGTCGAGCGCCGAGGCCTCCCGGCCACCGGCCAGCCGCACCGGCTTGCGGCCGGTCAGGTCGTGGCTGATCTCCCGGATGGCGCGGATCGGGTTGTCCAGGCTGAAGTCCCGGAACTGCACCCCGTCCTCGATCATCTCCAGCACCAGGTTCGCGGTGCCCACCTTGAGCAGCGTGGTGGCCTCGGACATGTTCGAGTCGCCGACGATCACGTGCAGCCGCCGGTACCGCTCCGCGTCCGCGTGCGGCTCGTCCCGGGTGTTGATGATCGGCCGGGACCGGGTCGTCGCGCTGGACACGCCCTCCCAGATGTGCTCGGCCCGCTGCGACAGGCAGTACACCGCGCCGCGCGGGGTCTGCAGCACCTTGCCCGCCCCGCAGATCAACTGCCGGGTGACCAGGAACGGCAGCAGCACGTCGGCGATCCTGGAGAACTCGCCCGCCCGCGTGACCAGGAAGTTCTCGTGGCAGCCGTAGGAGTTGCCCGCCGAGTCGGTGTTGTTCTTGAACAGGAAGATGTCCCCGCCGATGCCCTCGTCGGCCAGCCGCCGCTCGGCGTCGACCAGCAGGTCCTCCAGGATGCGCTCGCCCGCCTTGTCGTGCGTGACCAACTGCACCAGGTCGTCGCACTCCGCGGTCGCGTACTCCGGGTGTGACCCGACGTCCAGGTAGAGGCGTGAGCCGTTGCGCAGGAACACGTTCGACGAACGCCCCCACGACACCACCCGCCGGAACAGGTACCGCGCGACCTCGTCCGGCGACAGCCGCCGCTGCCCGTGGAACGTACAGGTCACGCCGAACTCGGTCTCGATGCCGAAGATCCGCCGCTGCATCCTGTAAGCCTAGGCGTAAAAACCCCCGACGACCGTGCGCCGTTCGGGGAGGTCCACATTCTGTTACGGAATTTCGCCGTTGGTCGACTCGACCGGCGGCGTGAGCACGGGTCGGGTTGAATCTACGATCATGTTCGGACATGTTCGCCGCACCGGCCGCCAGGTGGGCCGGTTCGACCAGCGGTTGATGCGCGCCAGTGCCGCGATTCCCGCCACCCGGGGCGACGACGCGCTCAAGGCGTTGTCCAAGTCGGCCAACAAGGGGCGACTCTGGTTCGGGGTCGCCGCGTTGCTCGCCCTCCGCAAGGGCTCGACCAGGCGCGCGGCGCTGCGGGGGGTGGCGGCCATCGGTATCGCCAGTACGTCGGCGAACCTGATCGGCAAGAACCTCTTCCCGCGCAGGCGCCCGGCCGCTGAACTGCTGCCGGAGCACCGGCGGTTGACCCGGCGGCCGACCAGTTCGTCGTTCCCGTCCGGCCACTCGGCCTCGGCGGTTGCGTTCACGGCCGCCGTGACGATGGAGAGCCCGGCTGTGGGCATTGCTCTGGCCCCGCTGGCCGCCGCCGTCGCCTACTCGCGCATGCACACCGGGGTGCACTGGCCGACCGACATCGCCGCCGGTGCCGCCATCGGGGTCGGCGCGTCGTTCGCGACCCGGCACTGGTGGCCGAAGGCGCCCGAGGGGCCCGCGCACGTCACCGCGACCGTCGACCTGCCCGCCCTGGATGACGGCGACGGGCTGATCGTGCTGGTCAACCCGAACTCCGGCGGTGGCGGCACCGACCCGTCCGACGAGATCAAGTCGGCCTGGCCGCGCGCCACCGTCATCTACCCGGAACCCGGCCGCGACCTGGTCGAACACCTGTCGTCGGAGATCAGTGCCTCGCCCAACGACATCCGGGCCGTCGGGGTGGCCGGTGGGGACGGAACGGTGGCCGCCGTGGCCACCGTCGCCGCCGAGTTCGACCTCCCACTTGTCCTGATCCCGGCGGGGACCCTCAACCACTTCGCCCGGGACGTCGGTGTCGAGACCACCGCGGAGTCGGTGGCGGCGGTGCAAAAGGGGACCGGGGTCCAGATCGACCTCGGCGCGGTCGAGATGAACTCGGTCGACGGGCGGGCGCACCGCTGGTTCATCAACACGGCGAGCCTCGGCGGCTACCCCGAGATGGTGCGGCTGCGCGAGTACCTGGAGTCCCGGAAGTGGCCGAAGTGGCCCGCCGGGGCGGTCGCGCTGGTGCGCACCCTGCGCCGCGCCCAACCGATCCGGCTGGAGCTGAACGGGAAACCGCTGTTCGTGTGGATGCTGTTCGTCGGCAACGGCAGCTACGCCCCGAAGGGCTTCGCGCCGACCAGCAGGCCCGCGCTGGACACGGGTGTGCTCGACCTGCGCTACCTGCGGGCCGACGTCCCCTACTCCCGGGCCAGGTTCGTCCTGGCCACGCTGACCCGGACCTGGGGCACCAGCCACGTGTACCGCCAGCACGACGTGACGTCGATCCGGGTGCGCCTGCTCGACGGCCACAAGCGCATCGCCACCGACGGCGAGGTGGGCGAGTTGGCCGACGAGTTCGAGTTCACCGCCCGGCCGGGGGCGTTGTCGATCTACCGGGCCGACGACGCCGCGGCGCGCTGACGGTCGACCCGCCGGATCCCGCCGAAAGTCGCACGGGTGTTCGAGGGTGTCGGCGCACCGGCGGGCCGGTCGGCACGTTAAGGTGCCCCGGTGTCCGTCGCACGCGCCGAACGTCTGGTCAACCTGGTGCTGTGCCTGTTGTCCACTCGCCAGTACCTGAGCGCGGAGCGGATCCGGGGGATCGTGCCCGGCTACGCCGACGCGCCGACCGACGACGCCTTCTTCCGGACCTTCGAGCGGGACAAGACCGAGCTGCGTGAGCTGGGCATCCCGCTGGAGGTCGGCCGCAACCTGGTGTCCGACACCGTGGACGGCTACCGCATCGCCCGCCGGGACTACGAGCTCGGCGAGATCGACCTGGCGCCGGACGAGGCGGCGGCGGTGGCGTTGGCGGTGCGGTTGTGGGACTCGCCGGAGCTGGTGGGGGCGGCGCACGGGGCGTTGCTGAAGCTGCGGGCGGCCGGGGTGGACGTGGACCAGTCGGCGCCGACGGTGGTGGAGTCGAAGGTGCGGACCACCGAGCCCGCGTTCGGTCCGCTCCTCGCGGCGGTCCAGGCCGGTCAGGTGGTGTCGTTCGACTACCGCAGGCCCTCGCCCGCCGAGCTGAGGGAACGCACGCTGGAGCCGTGGGGCGTGGTGTCCTGGCGCGGCCGGTGGTACGTCGTCGGGCACGACCGGGACCGCAAGGCGCCGAGGTGTTTCCGGTTGTCCCGTGTCGTCGGTGAGGTGCGGAAGGTGGGTCGGCCGGGCGTGGTGCGCAGGCCGGAGGGCGTGGACCTGATGGGGTTCGTCGCCGACACGCACGCGGAGCCGCCGCGGTTGTCGTCGGCGTCGATGTGGGTGGCCGAGGGGCGCGCGGCGGGGGTGCGCAGGCGCGGCAAGGTCGTCGAGGCGCGCGAGGTCGACGGGGTCCCCGGGCACGTCATCGAGATCGACCTGCACTACCCGGACGCGGCCGCGGGCTGGCTGGCCGGTTACGGCGCCGATGTCCTGGTGCTCGAGCCCGAGGTGCTGGCCAAGTCGGTGCGGGAGCGGCTGTTGTCCGCTGCGGGCGGTGTCCGGTGACGGCCGCGCAGGAACGGCTGCCCCGGCTGCTGGCGCTGGTCCCGTACCTGCTGGCCCGCCCCGGCATCCTGATCGAGGAGGCCGCCGCCGACTTCGGCGTGTCGGCCCGGCAGTTGCGCAAGGACCTGGAGCTGCTGTGGATGTGCGGGCTGCCCGGCTACGGCCCGGGTGACCTGATCGACATCTCGTTCGCCGAGGACACCGTCACCGTCGCGTTCGACGCCGGGATGAGCAGGCCGCTGCGGCTCACCGGCGCGGAGGCCACCGCGCTGCTGGTGGCGCTGCGGGCGCTGCTGGAGACCCCGGGTGTCGCCGACGCGGACGCCATCCGCCGGGCCGTCGCCAAGATCGAGTCGGCCGCGGGCCAGGCGCAGCCCGCCGGGGTCGCGGTCGGTCTCGGGGTCCGGGAGGGTGCGAGCACGGCGCAGGTGCGCGAGACCGCGCAGTCCGCGGTGCGCGACCGCCGGGCGCTGCGGATCACCTACTACACCGCGTCGAAGGACGAGGTGACCGAGCGGACCGTGGACCCGATGCGGGTGCTGATCGTCGACGGCCGCGGCTACCTGGAGGCGTGGTGCCGCCGGGCCGAGGACGTGCGGTTGTTCCGGCTGGACCGGATCGACCAGGTCGCCGTGCTCGACGAGCCCGCCGCGCCACCCCCGTACGCGCGGCCGACCGACATCTCCGAGGGGCTGTTCCAGGCCGCCCCCGACCAGCGGACCGCCCGGCTGGTGCTGCGGCCCGCCGTGCGCTGGATGGCCGAGTACTACCCGGTCGAGGACGTCGAGGAGCTCGACGACGGCAGGCTGCGGGTGCGGATGCGCTATTCGGACACCTCCTGGATCGTCCGGTTGCTGCTCGGCCAGGGCGGTGACGTGCTGGTCGAGGAACCGGCGGAACTGGCCGACCTGGTCCGCGCGCAGGCGGACGCCGCGATCGCCAGGATCGATAAACACCGGTCTGCCTGAAAAGGTGTTGTTTCCCGTCAATTCCGTGTCAGTTTCATCGAATACCGGTGGCGGCTCTGGGTCGGGTACGGGGCCGGGCGGTACAGTCCCCCGGTGCCTTACCTGCCGAGTGCCGCGCTGCTCTTGATCGGTTGCGCGCTGCTGGGCGTTTTCCTGGTCCGCGCCCTGCGCGTGGCCGGACGCGCCCGGTCCGTCCTCGCGGCGACTAGGGCAACGGTTGGAGACCAAACCGGCCTCCTGCGAGCCCGCGCAGCCGGTGTGCGGGTCGCGGTGGCTGAAATGAGGCGCTCTCCTCGCGTATCATCGGCGGGGCGAGGCGAGACTGGAGGACGGTCGTGAACCTGGGACCCTGGGAAATCCTGATCATCGCGGTGGTGGTCGTGCTGCTGTTCGGCGCGCGCAAGATGCCGACGATGGCGCGCTCCCTCGGGCAGTCGATGCGCATCCTGAAGGCCGAGACCAAGGGCATGCGGCACGACGACGAGGACGAGCGCCCGGCCGCAGCGCAGCAGGCTTCCACCGCGCTGCCCGCCGCCAAGCCGGAGCAGACCCCCGAGCAGATGCGCGCCGAGATCGACGCGCTGCAGCGCAAACTGGCCGAGCAGCAGGCCCAGGGCCAGCAGAACGCGGGCTGAGAGAAAGCCGGTCCCCACGGTGGACAGCGACGAGTCGCCCCGCCGGGAGAACGGTCGCCGCGACCGGCGCAGGCTGCGCAGTCGCAGGCACAATCCCGACGGAACGATGTCCCTGAAGGATCACCTGTACGAACTGCGCAGCAGAGTCGGCTGGGCGATCCTGTTCATTCTCCTCGGTGGAGTCTTCGGCTTCATCTGGTACGCGGTCCCGCTCGGCCCGATCCCCTCGCTGGGTCGGATCCTGCTGGACCCGTACTGCCAGTTGCCCGCGAGCGCGCGGTTTTCCCCGAACGGGTCGTGCCAGCTCCTGCAGACCCAGCCGTTCGAGGCGTTCATGGTGCAGTTCAAGGTGGGTGTCGCCGCGGGCATGGTGGTGACGGCCCCGCTGTGGCTCTACCAGTTGTGGGCGTTCATCACCCCCGGCCTGTACGCCAAGGAACGCAAGTTCGCGTCGCTGTTCGTGACGTTCGCGTCGCTGCTGTTCGTCGCGGGCGGGGTGCTGGCGTTCTTCGTGATCCCGCAGGGGCTCAGCGTGCTGGTGGTGGGCTTCGGCGGCGACACGTTCGTCACCGCGCTCAACGCCAGCGCCTACATCTCGTTCGTGCTGGTGATGCTGCTGATCTTCGGGGTCAGCTTCGAGATCCCGCTGATGATCGTGATGCTGAACCGGATCGGGATCCTGCCGTACGCGAACCTGAGCAAGTGGCGGCGCGGGATCATCTTCGCCATCTTCGTGTTCTCCGCGTTCGCCACGCCGGGCACCGACCCGGTGTCCATGGTGGCGCTGGCGATCGCGATGACCGTGCTGGTGGAGTTGGCGATCCAGCTCTCCCGGATCCACGACCGGGGCAAGGCGCGCCGCGAGACCGCCGAGGACCCGTACGCCGGGCTGGCCGACGACGAGGCCACCCCGTTGAAGTTCACCTCCGAGCCGGTCTCCCGGTCCGACCTGCCCGCGGAGGAACCGGCGGAGTCGCCGGGCGTGCCCGCCCAGCCGCGTGGTGAGTCCTCCGGTGGGTTCGACGACGTGACCTGATCCGCCTGCCCGCTCGGCCGGGCCTGTACGACGTGGGTTTGGCCGAGCGGGAGGTGAGCGGTGGGTCTGGTGGGCTTGCGGGCGGCGGTGGCGGTGCACCCCAGCTCCGGGCACGGCGCCGCCGCGCGGGTGCTCGACGACGTGGTCGCGCGGATCCGCCCGGTCGTCGACACCCTGACCGTCGTGTCGGCGGAGACCGTCGCCGAGTCCCGCGCACTCATGCTGCGCGCCAAGGACGCCGGGCTGGATGCGCTGGTCGTCGTCGGCGGTGACGGCTCGGTCCACCAGGGGATCCAGTTCTGCGCGGACCACGACGTGGCCCTGGGCATCGTCCCCGCGGGCACCGGCAACGACCTGGCCCGCGCCCTCGGCGTCCCGACCCGGCCCGTCGCGGCCGCCGACGCCCTCGCCGCCGCCCTGGCCTCGGGCGCGCGGCGGAGGATCGATCTGGGCAGGCTCGACGGCGGCCCGTGGTTCGGCAGCGTGCTGTGCGCCGGGTTCGACTCGGCGGTCAACGAGCGGGTCAACCGGATGCGCTGGCCGCACGGCCGCCGCCGCTACGACCTGGCCATCGTCGCCGAGCTCGCCACCCTCAAGCACCGGCGGCTGGTGGTGGAGACCGAGGGCGACCGGGTCGAGCTGACCGCCACCATGGTCGCCGTCGGCAACACCGGCTACTACGGCGGCGGCATCCCCGTCTGCCCCGCCGCCGACCCCGCGGACGGCCTGCTGGACGTCACCGTGGTGGGTGCCGCGGGCAGGCTCGACCTGCTGCGCATCCTGCCGACCCTGCGGACCGGCGACCACGTCCGGCACCGGTTCGTCCAGACCCTGCGGGCGCGTCGGGTGGCGCTGGAGCCGGGTAACGGCTGGACCGCGTACGCCGACGGGGAGCGCCTGGGTCCGCTGCCGGTGGTGGTGGACTGCGTGCCCGGCGCGTTGACCGTCATCGGCTGATCACCGGCCGGTCCGCAAGTCGGGCGACGGTTGTCGGTCTGATGTGGAAGTCTTGGGGTGTGTCCGCCAGTTCATCCCGCACTCCGGCGCAGGCGTACGCCGCATCCCGGGAGCGCACGAGCAACCCCAAGCTGGCGGAGTTCGCCGCCGAGCTGTCGTTCGACCTCGACCCGTTCCAACGCGACGCCTGCGCCGCCCTGGAAGAGGGCCACGGCGTGCTGGTGTGCGCGCCCACCGGTGCCGGTAAGACCGTGGTCGGCGAGTTCGCCGTGCACCTGGCCCTGAGCGAGGGCCGCAAGTGCTTCTACACCACCCCGATCAAGGCGCTGTCGAACCAGAAGTTCGCCGACCTGACCGCCCGCTACGGGCCCAAGTCGGTCGGCCTGCTCACCGGCGACACCGCGGTCAACGGCAACGCGCCGGTGGTGGTGATGACCACCGAGGTCCTGCGCAACATGCTCTACGCGCGGTCGTCGGCGCTCGACGGGCTCGGCTACGTGGTGATGGACGAGGTGCACTACCTGGCGGACAGGTTCCGCGGCGCGGTGTGGGAAGAGGTCATCCTGCACCTGCCCGAGTGGGTGAACCTGGTCAGCCTGTCGGCCACGGTGAGCAACGCCGAGGAGTTCGGCGAGTGGCTGGTCGAGGTCCGCGGCGACACGACCGTCGTGGTCGACGAGCACCGGCCGGTGCCGCTGTGGCAGCACATGCTGGTCGGCGGCCGGATGCTGGACCTGTTCGCGGGCGACGGTGGCGACGCGGGCGACGACCAGCAGCGGATCAACCCGCACCTGGTCCGGCGCACCGAGGAAGTCGGCCGGGTGCACGCCCCCTGGCACAACCCGCGCGCGAAGGGCGGCCGGGCCGCGGGCGCGCGCGGGCCGCGGTTCAAGCCGCCGAGCCGGGTCGAGGTGGTGCAGCGGCTGGACGCGGCCGGGCTGCTGCCCGCGATCGTGTTCGTGTTCAGCCGGGCGGGCTGCGAGGCCGCGGTCACCCAGTGCGTGCGGTCCGGGCTGCGGCTCAACAACGAGGACGAGGTCGCCGAGGTCCGCCGGATCGTCGACGCCAAGACCCGCGACCTGCCCGACGCCGACCTCACGGTCCTCGGGTTCTGGGAGTGGCGGGAGGCGCTGGAGCGCGGGTTCGCCGGGCACCACGCCGGGCTGCTGCCCGCGTTCAAGGAGACCGTGGAGGAGTTGTTCGTCCGCGGCCTGGTCAAGGCGGTGTTCGCGACCGAGACACTGGCGCTGGGCATCAACATGCCCGCCCGCACGGTCGTGCTGGAGCGGCTGGTCAAGTACAACGGCGAGGCGCACGTCGAGCTGACCCCGGGGGAGTACACCCAGCTCACCGGGCGGGCCGGGCGGCGCGGGATCGACGTCGAGGGCCACGCCGTCGTCGTGTGGCAGCCGGGGGTGGACCCGAAGTCGGTGGCCGGGCTGGCCTCGACCCGAACGTACCCGCTGCGTTCGTCGTTCCGGCCCGGCTACAACATGGCGGTCAACCTGGTCGAGCGGCTCGGCGCCCGGCAGGCCAGGGAGATCCTGGAGCAGTCGTTCGCCCAGTTCCAGGCCGACCGGTCGGTGGTCGGGCTGTCCCGGCGGCTGGAGCGCAACCACGAGGCGCTGGCGGGCTACGCCGAGTCGATGGCCTGCCACCTCGGCGACTTCCCCGAGTACGCGGCGCTGCGCAAGCAGATCGCCGACCGGGAGAAGGCGCTGTCCCGGCAGAACAGCGCGGCCCGGCGCGCGGAGGCGGCGGCGTCGCTGGAACAGTTGCGCAAGGGCGACGTGATCGCGGTGCCCGCGGGCCGCCGGTCCGGACTGGCGGTGGTGATCGACCCGGGGCTGGACCCGATGGGCGAGCCGCGGCCGCTGGTGGTCACCGAGGACCGGTGGGCCGGTCGGCTGTCCGTGTCGGACTTCCCGGCGCCGGTGGCCGCGCTGGGCCGGGTCCGGCTGCCCAAGCAGGTCGACATCCGCTCGCCCAAGTCCCGCCGCGACCTGGCGTCCGCGCTGCGCGAGACCGGCATCGAGGTCCCCGCCCGGGAGCGGCGCCGGTCCGGGGCGGACGACGACGCCGAGGTGGCGGCGCTGCGCCGGGCGATGCGCGCGCACCCGTGCCACGGTTGCCAGGACCGGGAGGCGCACGCCCGTTGGGGCGAGCGCTACCACCGGCTGCTGGCCGAGACCGAGCAGGTCGAGCGCAAGGTCGCCGCGACGACGCACTCGCTGGCGCGCGCGTTCGACCGCATCCGCGCCCTGCTGGCCGACCGCGGCTACCTGGCCCCCGGCGCCGACGGCGAACAGGTCGTCACCGAGCACGGCCGCAGGTTGGCCCGCCTCTACAGCGAGTCCGACCTGCTGGCCGCCGAGTGCCTGCGCAACGGCGTCTGGGACGGCCTCGGCCCGGCCGAGCTGGCGGCGGTCGTGTCGGCCCTGGTGTACGAGGCGCGCCGGGACGGTCCGTTCGAGGCCCGGGTGCCCGGCGGCGCGGTCACCGACGCGCTGACCGCGACCGCGCGGCTGTGGGCGGAGCTGGAGGCCGACGAGCGGCACCACCGGCTGGACCGGACCCGCCAGCCGGACGCGGGCTTCGCCTGGACGGTCTACCGGTGGGTGCGCGGCGAGTCGCTGGAGAAGGTGATCACCGCGGCCGAGTCGGCCGGGCAGGAGCTCTCCGCTGGCGACTTCGTCCGCTGGTGCCGCCAGGTGATCGACCTGCTCGACCAGATCCGCGATGTCGTCGGCGCGGACAACCCGGTCGGCAAGGCCGCGGGCGAGGCCGTCCGCGGCATCCGCCGCGGCGTGGTCGCCCTGGCCACGTCCTGACCCGGGACGATGGAGCGGTGGTTGTGGTGGCGGGGCTTGGTGTCAAGCCGGGAACGATGCCGGGTGGGGAAGAGGGGGGTGGGTGGTGGGAGGAAGTGTCACAGGTGACTTGGTTGCGGATCTCCCGTGGGCTGGGTGTGGTGGGTACGAGATCCTATGGTTTGATCGCGCGCAGTGGCGTGCGGCGGCGCGACCTCGATCTGGCGGAGGCGAGTGATGAGCAGCCCCTACGGGCCGTCCGGGCAGGACCCGCAGCAGCAGTGGGGCGGTCAGCAGCAGCCCCCCTACGGACAGCCGTCCGGTACCCCCTCCGGCGGGTTCCCCGCGCAGGGCTACCCGCAGCAGCAACCGGGCTATCCCGGTTACGGCCAGCCGCAGCAGCCGTACGGGGACCCGAACCAGCAGCAACAGCCTTACGGTGACCCCAACCAGCAGCAGTACGGCGGTTACGGGCAGCAGCCGCAGCAGCAGTACCCGGGCCAGTACGGCCAACAGCCCCAGTATGGCCAGCAACCGCAGCAGTACGGCCAGTACCAGCCGGGCTACCCGGGGAGCCTGCCGCAGGAGAAGAAGAAAAGCGGCGCCTGGATCTGGATCCTGGTCGGCGTGCTCGTGGTGATCGTGGGCGCGGTGGCGGTGCTCGGGTTCGTCAAGCCGGGCTGGTTCAACAAGAAGGTCTTCGACGTCAGCGCGGTCCAGTCGGGCGTGAAGTCGATCCTGACCGACAAGTACAGCGTGGACAACGTCGACTCGGTGAGCTGCCCGGCGGACCAGGAAGTCAAGAAGGACAACCAGTTCACCTGCAAGGTCACCATCGGCGGCCAGGAGAAGTCGGTCACCATCACCGTGCGCAACGACAACGGTGAGTACGAGGTGGCCCCGCCGAGCGACAAGTGAGTCGCTTCCGGGCGTGGTGACGGGGGAGGATCTCGGCGTGACCGACGTCGAAGTCCGCCCCCTCGCCGAGTCCGAGCTGCGCGCCGCGCTCGACCTGTTCCGCGTCGCCCTGCACCGCACCGCCATCCCGGACGAGCAGTGGGCGGCGGTGCGGCGTTCGTTCGAGCCCGGCCGCACCCTCGGCGGTTTCGTCGACGGCACGCTCGCGGGTACCGCGCTGTCCTGGACGTCGGATTTCGTGGTGCCCGGTGGCGCGGTCGTGCCGATGGCGGCGGTGACCAGGGTCGGTGTGCGCACTGACTTCCGGCGGCGTGGGGTGCTGACGGCGTTGATGCGCCACCAGTTGGCCGACGCCGCCGAGCGCGGTGAGGTGTTGGCGACGCTGCGCGCCACCGAGCCGGTCATCTACCCCCGGTTCGGCTACGGTCCGGCCTCGACCAGCGCGAAGACCGCCGTGCGGACCCGCGGGGCCGGCCTGCGCCCGGACGTGCCGACCGGCGGCCGGGTTCGGGTGGTCGACGCGGATGAGGCGCTGCGGGTGCTGCCGGAGATCTACCGCCGGGTCGGTCGTGTCCCCGGCACGATGGGCCGCCCCGAGTACTGGTGGACGGTGTTCTACGAACGGGCTTTCGTGGCGCGCGAACCAGTGCACATCGCTGTCCACAGTGGACCCGACGGCGACGACGGGTTCGCCATGTACCGCACGGAACCCGGCGCGGCCCCGAAGATGACCGCGACCGTGTCGGTGGAGGACTTCGTCGCCGCCGATCCCGGTGTGGTCGCCGGGCTGTGGCGGTTCCTGGTCGGGATCGACCTGGTCGACGAGGTGACGGTGTGGAACCGGCCCGCCGACGAGCCGGTGGCGGCGATGCTGGTCGACTCGCGCGCGGCCACCGTCGACATCCAGCCGGACCTGTGGGCGCGGGTGGTGGACGTCGAGGCGGCGCTGGCTGCCCGTGCGTACGGTCCCGGCTCGGTCGTCGTCGAGGTCGTCGACCCGCTGCTGCCCGCCAACTCCGGCCGCTACCGGGTCGGTGCGGACGGCGCCGCCCGCGCCGACGACACCGCCGAGTTGGTGGTGGACGTGGACGTGTTGCCGATGCTCTACCTGGGTGCCTGGCGGGTCAGCGCGCTCGCCGGGCTCGGCAGGCTGCGCGAGGTCGTGGCGGGCGCGGCGGAGCGGGCGGACTCGGTGTTCGCCGTGCGCCGGGCGTCGTGGTCCGGCACGTACTTCTAGGCTCGCCCATTCGCCTGCCGCGCACCGCGTTCGGGGCAATTCCGGACCGTTCGGGAACCCGCGCCGCCACTCTGGTGTCCAGTGTCCGCACGGCTGGACCACTTGAGAGGAAGCGGATGAACAGACCCGGCTTATCGGCCGCGATCACGGTCGCGATCGCGGTGGGCGCGGTCGTGGCGCTGGCCCCGACCGCCACGGCGGACGTCCTCGGCGGACGGGACGCGGTGCCCGGCAGCTACATCGCCGTCTACCGGAACGGCGCCCAGGCGGACCCGGATGCCTTGGCGCACCGGTATTCCGGGCAGGTTCGGCACCGGTTCGAGCACGCCCTGCGCGGGTTCTCGGTCACCATGGACGAGCGTTCGGCGCGGCGGCTGGCGGCGGACCCCGCGGTCGCGTACGTGCAGCGCGACCAGCGGGTCCGGGTCGAGGGGGAGCAGCCGAACCCGACGTCGTGGGGGCTGGACCGGATCGACCAGCGCACCCAGCCGCTGGACAGCAGCTACCACTACTCGACGACGGCCACCAACGTCACCGCGTACGTCGTGGACACCGGGATCCGGGTCACCCACGAGGACTTCGGCGGCCGCGCGGTGTGGGGCACCAACACCACCGGTGACGGCAAGGACGAGGACTGCGAAGGCCACGGCAGCCACGTGGCGGGCACCATCGGCGGCACCGACTACGGCGTGGCCAAGGGCGTGAAACTGGTCGCGGTCAAGGTCCTCGACTGCGACGGCGAGGGCACCAGCGAGGGCGTCGCGGCCGGTCTGGACTGGGTCGTGGCCAACCACGTGTCCGGCCCCGCGGTGGCCAACCTGTCCCTCGGCGGCGACGCGCCCGACCAGGTGATCGAGGACGCCGTCCGGCGGACCATCGCCGACGGCGTGATCACGTCTGTCGCGGCGGGCAACCAGAACGAGGACGCGTGCGCGCACTCCCCGGCCCGGGTGCCGGAGGCGTTGACGGTGGCGTCGGTGGACGAGGGGGACCAGCGCTCGTCGTTCGCCAACTACGGGTCCTGTGTGGACCTGTTCGCGCCGGGTGAGTACATCTGGTCCGCGAGCAACGGCTCCGACACCGACTTCGCGCTGCTCAGCGGCACGTCGATGGCCACCCCGCACGTGTCCGGCGCGGCGGCGCTGCTGCTGGCCCGCGACCCCGCGCTGACCCAGGCGCAACTGGCGGGCGGGTTGCTGCTCGACGCCACCCCGGACGTCGTCGGTGATCCGCAGGGCTCGCCGAACCGGCTGCTGATCGTCAACACCGGCTACCGGCCGACCTACCCGCTGGTCGCCGATCCCGGCGTGCGCGCCGGTCGGGTCGGCACCCCGATGAGCGTGCCGCTGTCGGTGGCGGGCGGCACCGCGCCGTACACCTGGACCTCGACCGCGCTGCCCGCCGGGCTCACCCTCAACGCGTCGACCGGCCTGATCTCCGGCACCCCGACGGCGACCGTGCTGAACCGGTCGGTGACCGCGACCGCGAAGGACAAGACCGGCAAGACCGGGGCCGTGACGTTCCGGGTGTACACCACACCGGCCGGTTGGACCTGCTCGGCCAAGGGGCAGAAGCTGGTCAACCCCGGGTTCGAGGCGGGCAGGCAGACCGGCTGGGGCCAGTCCCGGACCTTGGTCATCGACGACTCCGGCACCGGCGCCAACGCCCCCCGCACCGGCAAGTGGGCCGCCTACCTCGCGGGTTTCGGCTTCCCCTGGGACGACGAGGTGCACCAAGACGCCACGATCCCCGCCGACTGCCCGTACTCGACGTTCTCCTACTACGTGAAGACCACCACCGAGGAGCCGCCAACCGCGCCGGTCACCGACACCCTGGTCCTGCGCGCGGACGCCACACCGCTGAGCACGGTGTCCAACCGGGACGCCGCGCCAGGCTGGACGCTCAAAACGGTCAACATCGGCCAGTTCGCGGGCAAGACCGTCCACTTCAGCTTCCGCAGCACCGAGAACACCGGCAACGCCACCGGTTTCATCATCGACGACGCCGCCCTCAACGCGAGCTAGGCGGCGCCGAGCGCGGTGAGCAGTCGGTCCACAGCGGACCCCAGCCCCCACCGCTCCTGCAGGTGCCGCACCCGGTCGACGTCCACCGGGTGCGGCACCTCCGGAGTCCCGGTCGCCTCGATCGCCACATCGGTCGCGACCCGAACCACCAACGGCGCCTTCGCCAGGTAGTCCGCGTCGTGCTCGAACGCCTCACGCACCCGCAGCGGCACATCCTTCGACCCAGCCGCCGCCGCCTCGACCAGCGCCGCCAACGACCCGAACTTCGTGATCAGCTTGGCGGCCGTCTTCTCCCCGATGCCGGTGATCCCAGGCAGGCCATCCGACGGGTCACCGCGCAGGACAGCCATGTCCGCGTACGCCAGCCCCTGGGCAGGCAGCCCATAACGGGCACCGAGTTCCACCGGCCCAACCACCTCGGCCTTCGACCAGCCACGCCCCACGTACACCACCCGCACCGGGGTCGGCTCATCCCGCACACACTGGAACAGATCCCGGTCACCAGTAATGATCTCCACCGGCGCCGCCACCTCCCGGTGCGCGAGAGTCCCGATGACGTCGTCGGCCTCGTAACCCCCCGCCTGCGCCGTCGCGATCCCCAACGCGTCCAACAGCTCGATGATCACCGGCACCTGCGGGGTCAACGTATCCGGCACCACCTCCGCGTTGACCCCCGGATCCGCCACCCGCTGCGCCTTGTAACTGGGGATCGCGTCCACCCGAAACTGCGGCCGCCAATCCGCGTCCAGACACGCCACCAGCCGCGCCGGGCCCCGGTCACCGAGGATCTGCGCGATCATCCCCGCAAACCCGCGCACCGCATTCACCGGCACCCCATCCGGCGAGGTCATCGACTCCGGCAGGGCGAAGAACGACCGGAAGTACAAACTGGCCGAGTCCAACAACACGAGAGGTCCACTCACGCCTGCAGCCTGCCACAGGTCCCCCACAGAAGCCGGCGTCGAGACCCGCACGGCACCCACCCCACCCGCTGCGATGCCGGCCTGCCCTGCTACCGCCAACCGACCCGCCACTCACACAGCGTCGCTGGGCACCCCCTCGCCGAGCCTGCCCATCACCTTCTCCACCTCTCAAACCGCCGTTTGATGGCGGACACTCAAGCCTTCGTTGGGGCGAGCTGAATAAGGAGAGGGTCGGAGGTCGGGAATGGCGAAAGAGGCAAGGAATATCGGCCAACCAGCCCTCGCCCCCCGCCACCGCACCACAACCCACCCCACGACCACCCTGCACCGCACCCCTCGAAACCCACCCCACATCGACAAAGGCCGCCAACCCACCCCACGCGCCCTGAAACCCGCCCACCTCGACGAGGTCGCCCGCCCCGCATGCCTCGAAACTCGCCCATATCGACGAGGCCGCCAACCCGCCCCGCGCCCCTCGAAACCCGCCCACATCGACGAGGCCGCCAGCCCGCCCCGCATGCCTCGAACCCCGCCCATATCGACGAAGGTCGCCACCCTGCACCGCGCGCCTCGAAACCAACACCCACATCGACGAAGGCCGCCAACCCGCCCCGCGCGCCTCGGAACCCGCCGATACCAACCGCCCGCTGGGGTGAAGTTGTTTTGTTTGGGGGGAGCGGTGGCCTAAGCCGGCAGGCGGGTAAGGCCACGTCTTTCCAGTGGCCCCGCCTTTAGCCTTACCCAGGCCGCCGCTAGGGGCCCCAAACAAAACAACTTCACCCCAGCGGGCACAGCCCGCAAAATCTGGCGCCCGAGGCCGGCGTCGCCGCCAGGCGACCAGGCCGAACCCCGAGGCGCAGCCGAGGCCCAGTGCCCCCTCACACCAAGATCAACCGAGAACACAGCCTAACGAGAACCACCGACACCCCACCGCCCCCAAGCCCCCACGCACGCTGAACCCCCACCCCATCGGCGATAGGCTGCAGACCATGTCGACCATCGCCGCCTCCGTAGACCCCGACCTGCTGCGCGCCCGCCTCACCCGAGCCAAAGCCGCCGCAGGTACCGCAGGCGCCGACGCCCTCGTCATCGCCCCCGGCTCGGACCTGCGGTACCTCATCGGCGGCACCGGTTCGTCCTTCGAGCGGCTCACCGCCCTGGTCGTCCCCACCACCGGCGACCCCGTCCTCGTCGTCCCCAAGCTCGAAGCCCCCGGTTACAGCGGCCTCCCCCTCGACGATCTGGGCGTCCGCACGGCCACCTGGGTCGACAGCGAAGACCCGTACGCGCTCGTCGCGGGCACCATCAGCAACGCGGCCCGGGTCGCCATCGGTGACATGCTGCCCGCGCTGCACGTACTCCCGCTGCGCGACGCCCTGCCCGGGTCCGAGCAGGTCCTCGCAGGCCCCATCCTGCGGGAGCTGCGCATGCGCAAGGACGCCGCCGAGGTCGACGCCCTCCGGGCCGCGGGTGCCGCCATCGACCGGGTGCACGCCAGGGTGGGGGAGTGGCTGCGCCCCGGCCGCACCGAGGCCGAGGTGGGCGCCGACATCGCCGCCGCGATCCTGGCCGAGGGGCACGCGACCGTCGAGTTCGTCATCGTCGGGTCCGGCCCGAACGGTGCCAGCCCGCACCACAGCGTGTCCGACCGGGTGATCACCACCGGTGACGTCGTCGTGGTCGACATCGGTGGGTCGACCGCCGAGGGCTACAACTCCGACAGCACCCGGGTCTACTCCGTCGGCGAGCCGCGCGACGCTGACGTCGCCGAGACCTACGCCGTGTTGGCCGCCGCCCAGCGCGCCTCCGTCGAGTCGGTGCGGCCGGGCGTGACCGCCGAGTCCGTCGACGCCGCCGCCCGCTCCGTCATCGCCGACGCCGGGTTCGGTGAGTACTTCATCCACCGCACCGGCCACGGCATCGGCCTGGACGTGCACGAGCACCCGTACATCGTCGCGGGCAACGACCTGGTCCTGGAGCCCGGCATGGCGTTCAGCGTCGAGCCCGGCATCTACCTGCCGGACCGGTGGGGCGCCCGCATCGAGGACATCGTGGTGGTCACCGCGGACGGGGTCGAGTCGGTCAACAACCGCCCGCACGAGCTCGTGGTGCTCCCCGGATGAGCGAACTGGAACCCATCGACAAGGCCATCGTCCGCGAGCTCGCCGCCGACGGCAGACGCAGCTTCACCGACCTCGCCGAACGCGTCGGCCTGAGCGTCTCCGCCGTCCACCAGCGCGTCCGCCGCCTCGAACAACGCGAGGTCATCCGCGGCTACGCGGCCCGCCTCGACGCCGAGGCCATCGGCCTCCCCCTCACCGCCTTGATCTCCCTCACCCCCATCGACCCCGCCGCCCCCGACGACTACCCCCAACGCCTCGAACACATCCCGGAAATCGAATCCTGCTACTCCGTAGCAGGCGACGAGTCCTACATCCTCCTAGTCCGCGTCGCCTCCCCCACCAACCTCGAAGACCTCCTCCGCAAAATCCGCGAATCCGCCAAAGTCTCCACCCGCACCACCGTCGTCCTCTCCACCCCTTACGAGGGCCGTTCCCCCGCCCTCTAGCCCCCTCACCGCCAGACCGATCTGGCACAGAGTTTCGCCACGCGGGGAACAGCCCCGCATGCGCGGGGACGACGCGCCGGTGGCCGGGGTGATGGCCACCTTGGCCGGAACAGCCCCGCGTGCGCGGGGACGACGAGGTCACAGACCGGGCACACACGACCGGCGGGGGAACAGCCCCGCGTGGCGGGGACGACGGATGGGCGGGGTGAGCGTCTGCTCCGGGCTGGGGAACAGCCCCGCGTGCACGGGGACGACTCGCACCCGGCCGGGCGGATGCTGGCGGACCCGGGAACAGCCCCGCGTGCACGGGGACGACGAACCCCACCCGCTCGGGGCGTCGTCGGCGCGGGGAACAGCCCCGCGTGCGCGGGGACGACCACGGCCTTGCTCGGAATGTCCGCGCCGTCGCCGGAACAGCCCCGCGTGCGCGGGGACGACACCTCGCCACTGTCCAGCATCGTGGTCTTCATGGGAACAGCCCCGCGTGCGCGGGGACGACGGGG
>NZ_KI519517.1:64547-352186 GCF_000482865.1 Actinokineospora inagensis DSM 44258
GGGAACAGCCCCGCGTGCGCGGGGACGACGGGGTGCCGGGTGATGTGGCCGCGCCGGGTCCAGGGAACAGCCCCGCGTGCGCGGGGACGACGTCACATTTCCCATCACGGTGCTGGTGGTCGCGGGAACAGCCCCGCGTGCGCGGGGACGACGGGGTGCCGGGTGATGTGGCCGCGCCGGGTCCAGGGAACAGCCCCGCGTGCGCGGGGACGACGTCACATTTCCCATCACGGTGCTGGTGGTCGCGGGAACAGCCCCGCGTGCGCGGGGACGACGGGGTGCCGGGTGATGTGGCCGCGCCGGGTCCAGGGAACAGCCCCGCGTGCGCGGGGACGACGTCACATTTCCCATCACGGTGCTGGTGGTCGCGGGAACAGCCCCGCGTGCGCGGGGACGACGGGGACCTGGCCTTCTATGGCACCGACCACCCGGGAACAGCCCCGCGTGCGCGGGGACGACCGACGGACCGGACAGGAAGCGGTTGACCCGGTGGGAACAGCCCCGCGTGCGCGGGGACGACTCTGCACATCGGCGGCTGCCCCTCGGTGAGCGGGGAACAGCCCCGCGTGCGCGGGGACGACCAGGACCGGGACACCGTGCTCTACGACCCCTGGGGAACAGCCCCGCGTGCGCGGGGACGACCGGTCCGGCTGTGGGTCGTCATTGACGAGGCCGGGAACAGCCCCGCGTGCGCGGGGACGACGCGAGGACGGAGCCCCAGTCGCGGCCGCCGTCGGGAACAGCCCCGCGTGCGCGGGGACGACGTGATCCCCACACCCTGCGCGGTGGGCGGGATGGGAACAGCCCCGCGTGCGCGGGGACGACTCGCCGGTGGCGGTGGTCTCGGCGACGAGGGCGGGAACAGCCCCGCGTGCGCGGGGACGACCGGATCGGTGACCGGAGGTGAACGACCGCGGAGGGAACAGCCCCGCGTGCGCGGGGACGACACTTCTTGACCAGCAGGTTTAGAGCGGCCAGTGCCCATTCTCATTCACTTTCACCGCTCGACTCCACACCCTGCCCATGATCCCACAGCCCCACGACAACCAGCCGGACTATCGCCTCCAAGGCCAGCGTGTCCCGTGTATCAGCCCGCCACGGCGTGCACCGGCAGAGGATCCCGCCCACCCCGGTGCCTGCCGGCGCCCAAGTCCAGGCTCCGGATCGGACCCAGTCAGCGCCCAACTGCTGTGCCTCACCGATAGAACCCGGATCCGCCTGGAGCCCTCCGTGAACCCACCCAAAACCCCTTGCCGCCAGCCCCACACCCCCCTACAGGCGGCCCCCACCCTCTCCGGGGGCAGCCCTCGATGCCAGTCTACCGGCAGGCACCGACAGTGGATCTTGATCCAAGCCCCGGAGAGTCCCTCCTGTGGATAACTTCCGTCGCCCAGGTGGGTGACGTTCGAGGTGTGGTGGGTGGGGCTGGGCCTGGGGAAGTGGCGCGCGGGAGGGGCGCGATCGGGTGAGGGGAGGAGGTGTCGGGAGAAATTGGTGGGCGTGGGCGTCGAGCCGCAGGGGGTGACCTGGATCTTGTGAGGGGTGGGGTGAACAGCTTGTGGCGGCCGGGCGTGGGGTCCATTGAGGACAGTCGGAACGAGGTGCGGTGTCGGGGTAGAGTGGGTGGGCGATGATTCGACGGTTTCGGTGGCATGCGGCGGTGTTGTTGCTGGTACTCGTACTGGCGGCGTTGGTGGTGGTCGTCCTACCGGGATCGCCGCCTGCTGGGGGGCCGCCGGAGGGGGTGCCGCGGGTGTTGGTGGCGTTGGGGGACTCGACCATCTCGGGGGAGGCGGCGGGGGACTACGAGGCGGGGACGGATGGGACCGGTGGGGACTGGTGTCACCGGTCGCGCAACGCGTCCATCCACAAGACGGGGTTGCGGTCGATTGACGAGACGATCAACCTGGCGTGTTCGGGGGCGCCGTCGGCGCAGGTCGGGTTGGGGGACGCGAAGCAGTACACGGAGGGGTCGCAGGCGTCGCGGTTGAGCGCGTTGGCGAAGCAGAAGCGGGTGGTGGCGATCCTGGTCGCGGTCGGCGCCAACGACGACCCGGCGTTCTCGCACGTGTTGGACGGGTGCGTGCAGGCCTGGCTGGACGCGTCGAAGTCCGCGTGTTCGGTGACGGCGGGGGACTGGCAGGCCAGGGTGGACCGGATGGTCCCGAAGGTCACCAAGGCGCTGGCCGACATCCGCACCGCCATGGCCGACGCCGGTTACCAGAACTCCGACTACCACCTGGTGCTGCAGTCCTACGCGGCGCCGATCAGCCCGGAGGTGCGGCCGGAGCTGCGGAACCTCAACGGGTGCCCGTTCCGCGAGGAGGACCTGCGCTGGGTCCGCGCCACCGCCGTCCCGAAGATCACCGACGGGGTGCGGCAGGCCGCCCGCGACTCCGGCGCCCGGTTCCTGGACGTCTCCCGCGCGGGCCTCGGCCACGAGGCGTGCACCCAGGAAGACCCGAAGAACGAGTGGTTCAGCCGCCTGTCGGTCAAGTGGAACGACCTCAGTGAGGACGAACGCGCCTCGCACGCCCTGCAGGAATCCTTCCATCCCAACGCCGCGGGCCACGCCCAGTTCGGCCGCTGCCTCGGCGAGTTCCTGTCCACCAGCGACCGCGCCGCCGCCTGCCTCGCCGGATCCGACGGCAACCTGCACGCCGCCACCAGCATCGGTCCCTAGTAGCTCACCCCCTCGACGTTGCTTTGGCCCATGCCAAGGCGGACGTACTTCTACAACGCGGCCAAGGGCGTTGTGCGCAGGTCCGGACACGGCCAACGTTCGAGCCACGGACTCACACAATTCACCCATGACGCTCATCCAGTAACACCACCGGGCGACCCCAGCGGGTCTGCGGCATGCTGGATCAAGATCATCTGGTACCCGGGCGCCCACCCACCCGGGGGCCGGGGGCCCATTCCTGAGCCTATCGAGGAAGGCGGCTTGTCAAGGGCGGTTGGCGATGGCTGGGGATGCTTCGCGCCGTTGTGGACAACTCGGGCGGGGCGATTGGTGAGGCTGGTTGAAGCGGTGTGTCGCGGGGGTCAGGTGATCCGGCCATTGGTCAGGGAGAGGCGGCGGTCGGCGATGTCGTGGACCTCGTCGTGGTGGGTGGCGATGAGGACGGCGGTGCCTTCGCCTGCTGTGCGGCGGAGCAAGGCCAGTACTGCGGTGACACTGGCGTGATCGAGGTGCGCGGTTGGCTCGTCGGCTAGGAGTACTCGGGGGTGTACTGACACGGCGCGGGCTAGGGCGGCGCGTTGTTGTTGGCCGTAAGAGACTTCCTGGGGGTAACGGTCTGCCAGCTCGGAGATGCCCAACTCGGCGAGTAGGTCGTCGACGCGGGATGGCTCGGTTTGGCGGGACAAGCGCAGGGGGAGGGCGACGTTCTCGGCCAAGGTGAGTTCTTGGGCCAATCCCAGCGCTTGGGGGAGTACGGCGCAGTCTTCCCAAGCGGGGACTGCGGCAAGAGGCGCGCCGCACACCTCGACCGTTCCGGCGTCCGGTTTGTCGAAGCCGCACAAGACGGCGAACAAGGCGCTCTTACCCGAACCGGATCGGCCCGAGATTGTCACTACCTCGCCCGCGGACACGTCCAGGTCGACCCCCAGTAAGACCTCCACGCGGCCGTTGGGGTGGTCGAAGCCGCGGGTGATGTCCCGGGCGGAGATGGCGATCACGCGGCCTCCTCGAGCAGACCTTCGCGCAGGCGCACGACCCTGTCGCCGAGGGCGACGAGTTCAGGGTCGTGCGACGCGGTGACGACGGCGACGCCCCGGTCGGCCAGGCGGCGCAGGACGTCCAGCACGAGCGTGGCGGAGGCGGCGTCCAGTTGCGACGTCGGCTCGTCGGCCAGCACGACGGCGGGGTCGCGGGCCAGGGCGCAGCCGAACGACAGGCGTTGTTGCTGGCCGCCGGACAGCGCGCCGATCCGCCAGTCGCCGGTGCCGGCGATGCCGAGCCAGTCGAGGATGTCGGGGTCGGCGTCCGGCAGACCCGCGGACTGGGCGGCGGCGCGCAGGTTCTGGGCGACGGTGAGGTGCGGGATCAGGTTGTCCGGCGGCGCCTGGAACACCACCGCGATCCGGTCGCGGCGCACACCGCGGCGGGCCCGGTTGGACAGCCTGCCGACGTCGAGTCCCTGCCAGGCGACCGAACCGGACGTGTGACGGTCGATCAGTCCCAATACGCGCAACAAAGTGGACTTACCGGAGCCGGATGGCCCCGCCAGCACTGTTACCCCCCTCGGCTTCACGTCGAAGGTAACGCCACCGACCGCGGTGACAAGGCCGGTCGGGGTTCGGTAGCGCACGTGGACGTCACGCAGCTCGTAAAGCGGGACTTCCTCGTCGAACAGCGGCTCAGCCACGGATCAGCTCCCCCACTCGTGCCGTGTTGACCGACCGCACCGCCGACCAACACACCAGCGCCACCACGGCCGCCGCCACCAGCGTCGTCGTCGACACCAGCGGCAGCAGGTCCGGTGCCCCCGCGACCGGTCGCAGCCACGGCGACGGGTCCAGCATCGGTGCCGACACGGCTGCGCACACTGCTCCGGCGGCGCTGCCCGCCGCGACCGAGACCCCGGCGAGCGCGCCAAGTTCGGCGAGATGGCTGCCGACGAGGGTGCGTTGCCGCAGGCCCATCCGGGTCGCCAGGGCGCCCGCCACCGCGTTCTGCCTGCGGCGGACCTCCACGGCGAGGACCAGCGCGGCCGCCGCGACGACGGCGAGCACGAATCCCAACGCGGTGACGAAGTCGAACGTCCAGGTCACGGTGAGGAACGGCAGACCGTCCAGCGCGGCAGTCTTCGACCGGGAGCTCAGGTGGTAGAGCCCGGCCGCGTTCAGGTCGCTGATAAGAGCGTCGATGGGCTGGGCGGACCAAATCTGCCAGGTGTCGACCTGCGTCAGATCGGTCAGCGCTGTGCGCGAGACGACGTAGCCGCGCGCGGTGCCGATCAACGGGAACGACGCGACCTGGCCGACCGGATGGACCTTGCCGAGGCGCTGCACGTCCATCGTGGCGTCCGGAGTGGACCCGACGCGCAAGACCGGCACGACGCCATTACCGGGCGCGGTTAGCGCTGACAGTTGCTGGTTGACCTCATCGACGTCGCGGTCCCCTAGCCACGCCGCGTGCGTGAAGGTGCTCGGGTCGACGACGAGAACGGTGAGTTGGCTGACCTTAAGCACACCGACGACGGTGTCGCGCGCCGCCAACGGCGCCGGTAGCCCGTTGATGGCGACCCGGTCGGAGATCTGCGCGGTCGACTCAGCGCCTACGAACAGTCCCGACTTAGTGTCCAACGCCTGGCTTTGCGCGTCGGCAACGCCCACTCCGACGGTGAGTGTGCCTACCGCGAGCGTGCCCACCAACAAGATCCCGACCGCAGACCCTGCCGCCGCCGATAGCCTGCGCATCGCGAGGTGCAGAGCGGGGAACCGCCACAGGTTGACCCGATGTGCGGCTCTTAGCGCCCAACGAGCCAACCGCACAGCGACAAGAGCGGTCGTTAGCACTACCAGCAACGGGAACGCCAAACCGACAGCGTCCGCTGATTGCGGCAACGGCTGCCCGAACACGAGTTGGGTGGGAGTGTTCCGCAGTCGTGACCACGCCAGGTACGCGAGCACGGCCGTCACCAACTCCCACGGCACGAACCGCCACACCCGCGGCGTCTGGCGCGGCCCGGCGACCTGGAACTCGCGGTGCGCGCGCAGTGCCGTCACCCCGCCGACCACGACCAGCGCCGCGATCAACACCGCCGCCGCGACCAGGGCGGACACCCCGAACGTGCCGTCGGTCAACGCGGTCGACGGGGCGTACCAAGACAGCGTGAACCGGGCCGCCAGCAGCCCGACGGCGGCGCCGAGCAGCAACGGGGCCGCCAACTCCAGGATCGCCCGCCACCCCAGCGCGACCGGACCGGCGCCGCGCGACCACAGCAGCCGCAACTCGGCGTGCCTGCGCTGCACCCACTGCACCGTCACCGCGCCGACCCCGGCCAACCCGACCAACAGGCTGATCACGGTCAGCGGCAGCACCGCGCCCAACACCGTCGACCCGGCCTCGCGGGCCACCGACACCGGCTTGGCGAAGTAGTTGGCGGCGTTGACCAACCGGGACTGTTCCCCGAGGGCGCTCGTGAGGCCCGCGACCGCCGCTTTGCCCCGGTCGACCAGGGCGGCGGCTTCGTCGGTGGTGGCGGGCAGGTCGGTCGGGAAACGCACGGTGACCGCGGCGGCGTTCTTGCTGAGCGGACCCATCGACCGGGTGAAACTGTCCAGGTCGGGGAACCAGACGACGGCGGCCGTCGCGCCCTCGGTGGCCAGCGGGTTCGGCATGACCCGCTGCTGTTCGGAACACCAGTAGGTCGGGACCGGCTCGGCCAGGTCGGCGTAGATCGCGGTCACCGGCGGCAACGTGCCGTGCAGACCGCGGTCGCCCAGCTTGATCCCGGCGTCCTTCGCGATGCTCTGCGGCACCCACAAACCGTCCCGGCCGCCGCCTTGGAGGACCTTGAGGTTGTCCATCGCGCCGTCGCGGTAACCGAACTGTGACCAGGGGTGCGGGCCGTTGAAGTCCCATTGTCGTACGGGCGAGTAGACGGCGCCGATCATGGTGGTGAACCCGGCCGCCCTGCCTTGGTCTCTGGCTGTGCGGAGGATTGTGTTCGCTTCGTCCACAGTGACCCGGTTACCGTCCACAACCGGCGGCACGGTCTGCGCGCAAAGCCGGTTCGCCTGGTAGGTAACGGCGGCGTTGCCAGCCGCGTTCGCGTGCATGACGGCGGCGGCGCCCACGAAACTGAGCAGCAGAGCCGCCACGAACGCCACCAACACCGTCAGCGGACTCGACACGGCGGCACGGGGAGCGGCTCGCCAGGGCAACTGCATGGAGCGGCACGCTACCTCCGCCACACCGCCCGATGGCCAAACGCGACAGATTCGAGATCAGGGCGCTTGGTCGACGGCTGCACGCCTGCCGCTGCGCCTTTGCCCATGGTGGGTGCTGGTCACTCGCTTGAGTGGCGTCGTGGTGTGGTTTCCCCAGGTCCATAGGCTGTTCGGTCGGTTGTGTGTCACCCGCCTGGGCGACGGAAGTTATCCACAGGAGGGGCTCTCCGGGGCTTGGATCAAGATCCACTGTCGGTGCCTGCCGGTAGACTGGCATCGAGGGCTGCCCCCGGAGAGGGTGGGGGCCGCCTGTAGGGGGGTGTGGGGTTGGCGGCAAGTGGTTTTTGGAGGTTTCGCGAAGGGCCGGGGCATTGATCCGGGTTTGTTGGTGAGGCGCCGGTGTGGGGTGCTGATTGGGTCGACTCCGGAGCCTGGCCCCTGGGTGTCGTCGGCTGGGTATCGGGGTGGGGTCGTTTGCTGTTTGCGTTTCGTGGTGGGTTGATGCACGGCACGCTGGTGGTCTTGGGTCGATGGCTGGCTGGTTGTCGTGGGGCTGTGGGATCATGGGCAGGGTGTGGGGTCGAGCGGTGAAAGTGAATGAGAATGGGCACTGGCTGCTCTAAACCTGCTGGTCAAGAAGTGTCGTCCCCGCGCACGCGGGGCTGTTCCGTCATGACATCGCAAGGGTAACCAGGAGGGAGGGTCGTCCCCGCGCACGCGGGGCTGTTCCCCAAGGTGGACAGATCGGCGAGGCCGACGAACTGTCGTCCCCGCGCACGCGGGGCTGTTCCCGTCTCGTGCTGCTGCAGATCGGCGACAGCTTCGTCGTCCCCGCGCACGCGGGGCTGTTCCGCCCTGGAACCCCAAAAATCTGCCTGGTCGGCGTCGTCCCCGCGCACGCGGGGCTGTTCCCTCGGTGTACCAGACGAGGCGATCAGCGTGGAGGTCCTCCCCGCGCACGCGGGGCTGTTCCCGACCGGTTAACCGCATCCCCGACCGCCACTACGTCGTCCCCGCGCACGCGGGGCTGTTCCCCCTGATTACATGATCGTCGACATCCTGCCGCAGTCGCCTCCTGCGCAAGTGGGGTGGTTTCGGGGCAGGGCCTTGGGTTGTTGCCTGTGGGGAGTCGAGCTTCAGGTTGTGGGGGGTGGGTTCGCTGTGAGGGGGCCGGCCAGGGTGGTGAGGTGGGCGATGACCTCGGGGAGGGGGCGGCGGGTGTCGATTTCCACGGTCGCGGACTGGCGGAGGAGGGGTTCGATGAGGGTGGTGTCGGTGGTGATGCGGGTGCGGTCTGCGGGGGAGTTGCCGTAGGGGTTGGTGGTTCGGTGGGTGACGCGGTCGAGGATCACCGCCAAGGGTGCGGTGAGTAGGACGATGTGGTCGAAGCGGGGGCGGAACACGGCCTGGTTGCGGACGGTGCCGGAGATGAAGAGGGGGTCGCCGGAGTGTTCGTGGGTGGTGATGAGGGCGTCGATGAGGTCTTCGCGCCAGAGGGGGTCTGGGCCGGGGGTGGTCCAGTCGCCGTAGTCGGTGTCGATGGCGACATAACCTAGGCGGGCTAGGGCGGCGAGGGTGGTGGACTTGCCGGTGCCGGACATGCCTGTCACCAGGATCACGGGCATGTGTCCATTGTAGAGGGCTGGGGCAGGACCCACCTGCCCCAGCCGGGAACCACTAGAGCGGGCGGCGGGGGTTGCGGGGCGGGTCCACCCGGTCGAGGCCATCGATGCCGTCGTCGGAGGACGCCAGCGACGTGGGGGCGGGGACGTTGGCCCAGCGGAGGAGGGTCTTGGTGGCGGCGTCCCGGTCGGTGGGGTTGAGGGCGGCGATGTTGGCGCCGTGGTTGGCGCCGGGGGCGATGTAGCGGTACGAGTCGTGGTGGCTGGGGGTGAAGGGTTCGGCGCCCCACGGGTCGTTCGAGCCGTAGACGAAGAGGAACTGGCTGCCCTCGGAGCGGACCCAGTGGTCGACGTCGTGCATCGGGCGGGGGTCGTACTTCGAGCGCAGTGCCTGCGGGATGTTCGAGTTCGCCTGGTACAGGTCCGGGTAGTGGCGCAGGCCGCGCAGGTAGTCGAACTTCGGTTCTGGCCAGCCGAGTTGGGTGGCGGCCTGGTAGAAGTACGGCGCGTACGGGGTGATGCCCTGGTCGGTGTAGAACGAGAAACCGGCTGTCGCGTCGATGAACTTGTACAGGTCGTCGTCGGAGGCGGTCTTCTCCGGGACGGACGGGCAGTCGGACTGCAGCGAGTACTGCCAGAACGACCACTCGACGTCCAGGATGGTCTCCTCGTAGGCCTTGTCGAGCGAGCCGAGGACCTGGTTGAACGTCCAGCCGTTCGCGGTGGCGGTGGCCTGGTACTTGGCCTCCAGCGACGAGCGGCGCTTCAGGGCTTCCTGCTGGACGCCTTCGAGGCGGGTGCGGCAGGCCGGGTCGGTGCCGACGGTCTGGAAGAACCTGTCGTAGGCCCGGTCGTCGTTGTTGTTGACGTCGTCGGGCGCCACGTAGGCGACGACGCCGTCGACGTCGTGCGGGTAGAAGCGGCGGTGGTAGACCGAGGTCATGCCGCCCTTGCTGGCGCCGGTGGAGATCCACTTGGCGTGGTAGACCCGCTTGAGGGCGGTGACGATGTCGTGGTGGTCGGTGGCGGCCTGCCAGATGTCCAGGTCGTGCCAGTCCGCGGGTTCCGGCCGGGACGGGGTGAAGAACCGCTGCTCCACCGAGATCTGGTTACCGTCGATGATCTTGGTCGGCTCGGACCGGAACGCCGTCGTCGACATGTTGTAGCCGGTGGTGTGCAGCACCACCGGCCGGGACACGTCCTTGTGCAGTAACTGGAACCGCTGCTCGAAGGTCGGGCCGCCCGGGTGCCGGTGGTCCACCGGCTGCTTGAAGGTCAACAGGAAGAACCGGTACCCCGCGGGCGGGGTCGCCGACTCGGAGACGATGGTCAGCCCGGGGATCGCCCGCAACTGGTCGGCGATGTCGCCGCTCTGGTGGTGACCGGCGCCGGTGCCCGGAGCCGCCTGCGCGGGATTGGCGGCCACGGCCACCCCCACGGCCGCGGCGACGGCGACCACGGCCGCCACCGCCCGTCTGGTGCGGAAAAGCACGCCCACTCCTTGGTTTGGTGTCGCGTGGCCACCGGTCGGCGGCCGGAGTCGGCAGAGTCTTGCGCACCACGCCGGGGGTCCGAAACCCGCTGACAATCGCCCCACGACGACCATCGGCGTCCGTTCGAGTGGCGGTATGGACCACCGGGACCCGGGATCAGGCGGAGTACGCCGGGTTCGCCCGCCAGAACGACTGGCCGTCGGCGGGCAGGGTGGCGATCGGGTCGTAGTACGGGTAGCGGCGGCTGAGGATGGCGGCGGGGTCGTCGGTCGCGCCCCGCTCGGTGCCCGCGCGGTAGTTCTTGGTCCAGTACGACACACCGCGGACCCGGTCGTAGTCGGCGAGCTGGTGCACCCACCGCTTGCCGACGTACGGCACGTCGCAGATGATGCGCGGCGTCGCGTAACCGGGCAGGTAGCCCATGATCGCGTGCTGCAGCTCTTGTGCCTCCCACACCGCGACCCGCCAGTGCTCCGCGTTCGGGATCATGTCGCACATGTAGAAGTAGTACGGGAGGATGTTGGCCTCCCCCTGCAGCGCGAAGCACAGGTCGAGCAGCGCCTCGGGGGTGGCGTTGACCCCGCGCATGAGCACGCCCTGGTTGCGCACGTCGCGGACGCCGACCTCCAGCGCGGTGCGGGCGGCCTCGGCGACCAGCGGGGTGACCGACTGGACGTGGTTGACGTGCGTGTGGATCGCCAGGTTCACCCCGCGGCGGGCGGCGGTGCGGGCGACCCGCTCCATGCCCTCGACCACCGACGGCTGCAGCCAGTGCTGCGGCAGCCCGGCGAGCGCCTTGGTGGCCAGCCGGATGTCGCGGACCGTGTCGATGTCCAGCAGCCGCATCAGGAAGCCCTCCAACTGTTTCCACGGCACGTTGGCGACGTCCCCGCCGGACACGACCACGTCCCGCACGCCGGGGGTGCGCCGCAGGTAGTCGATCATCTGGTCCTGCCGGTCGACCGGTTTGAGCGCCAGTTTGTGCTTGTCGACCTGCGGGGTGGAGTTGCCGACCAGGTCCATCCGGGTGCAGTGCCCGCAGTACTGGGGGCAGGTGGACAGCAGTTCGGCCAGCACCTTCGTCGGGTACCGGTGGGTCAGGCCCTCGACCACCCACATCTCGGCCTCGTGCAGCGAGTCGCGGGTGGAGTGCGGGTGGCTGGGCCACGCCGGGTCGCGGTCGGAGCGCACCGGGAGCATGTACCGGCGGACCGGGTCGGCGTAGAACGCGTCGGTGAACTCGCCCGCCGACGCGGTGGGGGCCATCGTGTTGAGCATCTGCGGCGGCAGCAGCATCGACATGGTGGCCAGGGTTTCCTGGTCGGCGCGCAGGTCGGCGTAGAACGACTCGGTCAGCAGGTCGCCGACGACTTTGCGCAACTGGCGCTCGTTCTTGACGCAGTTGACCCGCTGCCACTGGGCGTCGCGCCACTGCGCCTCGGTGACCCCGGCCCAGCCGGGGTACCGCCGCCAGTCGGGTTCGACCAGCTCGTGGCGCGCGTACTCGTAGGGCTGGCGCCCCGCCTCCTGCACCGCGGCCGACACGGTGGTCTCCAGTGCCCGCAGGTCCGACAACGCAGTCATAGTTACTCCTAGCCGCTAGGGTGGCGTGAAGATATGCTGCCAGAGCGCTAGCACGCCGTAAATTCTACAGTTGCCCACGGAGGGGACGCGGGATGGACGCACAGCTTTCAGCGGTCGGGCTGCACCGGGTGCTGGAACCGGCCGGAGTGCTGCCCCAGCGCGCCCACCGGCTGGACCCGGACCCCGAGCCGCACCAGGACGAGGTCGTCATCGACGTCGAACGGCTCAACCTGGACGCCGCCTCCTACCGGCAACTGCGCGAACAGCACGGCGACGGCGACGCGGTGCGTGCGGCGGTGCTGGCGATCGTCGCCGAGCGCGGCAAGATGCAGAACCCGGTCACCGGATCGGGTGGCATGCTGCTCGGCACCGTCCGCGCCGTCGGCCCGGACTCGCCGCTCGGCCTCGAGCCGGGCGACCGGGTGGCGACGCTGGTGTCGCTGACGTTGACCCCGCTGCGGATCACCGACGACCTCGCCGACTGGGACGGCCTGGGTGAGCAGGTCCCGTGCCGGGGCACCGCGATCCTGTTCGGCCGGTCGATCGCCGCCGTGCTGCCCGACGACCTGCCGGACGGGTTGTCCCTGTCGGTCATGGATGTCTGCGGCGCACCCGCCCTCACCGACCGTGTCGTGCGCGAGGTCGGGGCCGGGGCGTCGGTGTGCGTGCTCGGTGGCGGAGGCAAGTCCGGGTCGCTGTCGCTGGCCGCGGCTCGCCGGGCCGGGGCGGCCAGGGTGGTCGCCCTGGTGCCCACCGACGTCGAGGCGAAGGCCGTCGTGGACGCCGGACTGGCCGACGAGGTGGTGATCGCCGACGCGCGCGACCCGATCGCGGTGCTGCGGGCCGTCGGCGCGCAGGTCGACGTGACCGTGGTGTGCGTTGACGTGCCCGGCTGCGAACACGGCGCGATCATGGTGACCCGCGACGGCGGCACGGTGGTCTTCTTCTCGATGGCCACCTCGTTCTCCGCCGCCGCGTTGGGCGCCGAGGGGCTTGCCGCGGACGTGCGGATGCTGGTCGGCAACGGCTACGTCCCCGGTCACGCCGAGTTCGCCCTGGACCTGCTGCGCACCGAGCCCGGCGTGCGGGCCCTGTTCACCGCCCGCGAGACTCAAGACTCGTGACCACAGAAACGACCCTGCTCACCGGCGGCCGGATCCACTCCCCGGCCGACCCGTTCGCCACCGCCATCGCCATCCAGGACGGGGTGGTGGTGTGGCTCGGGCAGGACTCGGTCGGCCGGTCGCTCTACGGGGACGGTGAGGTCGTCGAGTTGGACGGCGCGTTCGTGGCACCCGCGTTCGTCGACGCGCACGTGCACGCCACCTCCGCCGGCCTGCTGCGCGTCGGCCTGGACCTGACCGGGGCGCGGAGCCTCGCCGAGTGCCTGGCCATGGTCGCCGAGCACGCTCACGGTGGTCGCCCGGTCTGGGGGCACGGGTGGGACGAGACGCGGTGGCCGGAGGGCAGGCCGCCGACCCGCGCGGAGCTTGACGTCGCCGCCAAGGGATCAGCCGTGTACCTGTCCCGAGTGGATGTCCACTCCGCGTTGGTCTCCACCGCCCTGATCGTTCGGGCTCAGCGCGGCCAGGCTCGGGGTGTGCACGACGCCGACGGCTTCCACCCCGACGGTCCGCTCACCCGCGACGCCCACCACCGGGTCCGCCGGGCCGCCCAGGACGCCATCACCCCGGCGCAGCGCGACGCGGCGCAACTGGAGTTCCTGCGATACGCGGCCAGCCAGGGGATCGCGTGTGTGCACGAGTGCGCGGGACCGGACATCTCCGGGCCGAACGACCTGACCGCCTTGTTGGCCCGCGCCGGCGGGGATCTGCCGGAGGTTGTCGGCTACTGGGGTGAGATCGGGTCCGCTGAACTCGCCGTGCGGCACCGGGTCCGGGGGCTGGCCGGGGATCTCTTCGTCGACGGCGCCCTGGGCTCCCGCACTGCCGCGTTGTGCGACCCGTACACCGACTTCGACACACGGGGAGCGTTGTACCTGGAGGCCGAGGCGATCGCCGAGCACCTGGTGGTGTGCACGGAGGCCGGGATCCAGGCGGGTTTCCACGTCATCGGTGACGCGGCCGTCGCGGAGGTGGTCGCCGGGTTCGCGTTGGCGGAGAAGCGAGTCGGGTTGCCCGCGCTCGCCGGGACCCGGCACCGGCTCGAACACCTGGAGATGGTCAGCCCGGAGCAGGCCCAGCAGTTGGGGCAGTGGGGCGTGGTCGCCTCGGTGCAGCCGCAGTTCGACGCCGCCTGGGGCGGTCCGGACGGGATGTACGCGGCGCGGCTGGGGGTCGAGCGCGGCACCTCGCTGAACCCGTTCTCCCGGTTGGTCGCTTCCGGTGTCGTGCTCGCGTTGGGCTCGGACGCGCCGGTCACGCCGGTCGACCCGTGGGCGTCGGTGCGCGCCGCCGTCAACCACCGCACCGAAGGGTCGGGGTTGTCGCCGCGCGCCGCGTTCACCGCGCACACCCGGGGCGGCTGGCGCGCCGCCGGGGTCGATGACGGCCTCACCGGCACCCTGGTCCCCGGCGCGCCCGCGACCTTCGCCGTGTGGGACGCGCCGGACCTGGTGGTGGCCGTCCCGGACGACCGGGTCCGCCGCTGGTCCACCGACCCGCGCTCACGGGTTCCGGGGCTGCCCCCGATGGACCCGGACGCGCCGTTGCCCACCTGCCTGCGCACGGTTCTGCGCGGCCGGGTGATCCACGAGGCTGGAGGGAACCGGGATGCCACTGCTTGACCTCGACCCCGAGGTCGTCGCCACCGCTCGGGACTTGGCGGCGAAGGCGGCCGCGCCGGTTGTGGAGATCGCTCGGTCGCACACCACCGTCTCGGTGGAGCGGGCCACACTGCGGTTGGCGGGGATCACCGGCGCCGACAGCACCCACCGGGCGGGCGACGTGCCGTGGGTCAACCGGGTCGTCGACACCGTCGCCGACCACTGCGGGCTGGAACACGGGGTGTGCGGGCCGGTCTTCCACGCCCTCGCCGAGCACAACCTGGAAACCCTCACCGAACTCGCCGAGGCGACCGCCGCCGGGCAGGTCAGCTACAAGATCCCCACCGGCCGGGACGCCGTGCGCGCGGCGAGGGCCGCGCGGGCGGCTGTCGCCAAGGGACTGCGCACGGTGGACCGGAACCGGGCCCAGCGGGACAAGTTGGTGGCCAAGCTCGGTGACCCGCCGCGTCGGCCGTGGATCTACCTGATCGTGGCCACCGGTGACATCGACGAGGACGTGGTGCAGGCCGCCAACGCCGCGCGCGCCGGGGCGGACATCATCGCGGTGATCCGGTCCACCGGGCAGTCGCTGCTGGACTACGTGCCGGAAGGCGCCACCCACCACGGGTTCGCGGGCACCTACGCCACCCAGGAGAACTTCCGGATCATGCGGGCCGCCATGGACGAGGTGTCCCGGGAGGTCGGCCGCTACGTCCGGGTCACCAACTACGCGTCCGGGCTGTGCATGCCGGAGATCGCGGTGCTCGGCGGCCTGCAGCGACTGGACATGATGCTCAACGACTCGATGTACGGAATCCTGTTCCGCGACATCAACCCGATCCGCACCTTCGTCGACCAGCGGTTCTCCCGGCAGGTGCACGCCCGCGCCGGGATCATCATCAACACCGGCGAGGACAACTACCTCACCACCGCCGACGCCGTGGACGCCGCGCACACCGTCACCGTGTCGCAGTTGCTCAACGAGCACTTCGCGCACGAGGCGGGGCTGCCGGACGACCTGCTCGGCCTCGGGCACGCGTTCGAGATCAACCCGAAGGTGCCCGAGTCGTTCCGGTTGGAGTTGGCGCACGCGCTGCTTGCCCGCGAGCTGTTCCCGGCCGCGCCGCTGAAGTGGATGCCGCCGACCAAGCACATGACCGGCGACGTGTTCAACGGCTACCTGTTGGACGGGTTCTTCAACCTGGCCGGTGTCCTAACGGGACAGTCGATCCTGCTGGTCGGGATGATGACCGAGGCCGTGGTCACCCCGTTCCTGTCCGACCGCGACCTGGCCCTGGCCAACGTCCGCTACGTGCTCGACGCCGCCGGGGGACTGGTCGAGGACTTCCGGCCCGCGCCGGACGGGTTCATCGCCAAGCGCGCCCACCAGGTGCTCGGCGAGGCCGTCGACCTGCTCAACCGCGTTGTGGACGACGGACTGCTCAACGCCATCGCCGACGGCACCTTCGGCCTGATGAAGCGCCCACCGGACCAGGGCAAGGGCGCCGACGGGGTGATCGCCAAGGCCGACACCTACGCCAACCCCGCCGTCGACCTGCTCGACGAGGGGGCGACCCGATGACCGCCGTCCAGCCCGACCACGGGAAACGCCACGTCCGCCCGTACGGCGACACGAGCGGCGACGGCATGATCCAGACGTCGTTCACCCTGCCCGTGCCCGCCGGTCCGCGCGCGGAGGGGGCCGCGTTGCTGCTGGCCGCCAAGATGGGCATCGACCCGGCCATGGTCGTGCACTCGAACGCCATCGGCCCCGACTTCACCTTCTTCGTCGTCTACGGCTCGGTGCGCCACATCGTGGACCTCGACGAGGTGGAGGTCGTCGAGCGCGAGTACCCGTTGCTGCCACCGAGCGAGGTCAACACCGCGGTGAAGAAGTCGTTGCGGCGCAAGCTGGTCGTGGTCGGCGCGTGCATCGGCACCGACGCGCACACCGTGGGCATCGACGCGATCCTCAACATCAAGGGTTTCGCGGGGGAGAAGGGGCTGGAGTACTACCGGGAGTTGCGGGTGGTCAACCTCGGCGCCCAGGTGAGCGTGCCGGACCTGGTCAAGCGGTCGCGCGCGGAGAAGGCGGACGCGGTGTTGGTGTCCCAGGTGGTCACCCAGCGGGACGCGCACATCCTCAACACCCAGGAGATGTCGGCGGCGTTCCGCGAGGCCATGGGCGCCCGGCGGCCGCTGCTGATCGCCGGTGGCCCCCGGTTCGACCCGCGGATGGCGGGCGACCTCGGCGTCGACCGGGTGTTCTCGCGCGGCACCACCCCCGGCGAGGTCGCCAGCTACCTCGTCCACGCCATCACCCAGCGCAAGGAGCAGCCGGTATGAGCCCGACACCAGGAGTGACCGTCACGCACCGCCGGTACGTGCCGCACGCGCACGCCCACTACGGCGGCAGCCTCGTCGACGGCGCGTACTCGCTGGGGCTGTTCGGCGACGTGGCCACCGAGCTGTGCGTGCGCACCGACGGCGACGAGGGCCTGTTCGCCGGTTACGACAAGGTCGAGTTCCTGGCGCCGCTGCGCGCGGGTGACGTGGTGGAGGCGACGGCCACGCTGGTGCGCGTTGGCACCCGGTCCCGGGGCGTGGAGTTCGAGGCCCGAGTGGTGTGCCGGGCCGCTCCCGAGCGCGGTCCGTCCGCCGCCGACGTGCTGGACCCACCGGTGATCATCACCCGGGCGAGTGGCACCGTCGTGGTGCCGCCGGGGCAGTGAACCCGGCCGCCGGTTGCGCCGAGTGAGTGATCTTCTCCGGCGCTGCTCCGTTCGGCGGATGCCGTGCTTGCGCCGGTTAGCCGTTCGCTGATAACAACCGGGTCTACGTGTGAACAGCGCTGTCGGGGCGGGTCGCCTCGGTGGCCGCCGCCGACGGAGGACTGCGAGACCCATGCCGGACGAGCTCGTCGAGGTGCGGCTGCACCTCGACCACGCACCGGACAAGGTCTGGGACGTCCTCGGCGAACCCGCCCTCTACTCCCGGTTCGTCCGCGAGATCGCCTGCGCCGAACGCGAGCCGCAGCGCGCGGGCCGCGCCCGCTACCGGGTCCGGTTCAGCGTCGCGGGCGGCGAGCCGGTGCAGGACAGGGTGGAGGTCCTGGTCAACCGCCCCGGCGAGCACTTGGTGCTGGTCGGGCCCGCCTGGCAGGGCGGGCACCTGTCGATCAAGCTGGAACCGGAGTCCGGCGCGCGCACCGCCGTCGAGGTCGTGCTGTCCCTGCCGGAGGGGCTGACCGGCGGCGGCACCACGCTCAGCACGGCCTGGCTGCGCAAGCGGATCCGCAAGGCGCTCAGCCGGGTCGACGACCACCTGTCCGGCCGCGCGATCACCGTCTCCTCGACCCGCATCGACCAGGCCGCCCGCGGCCAGTCCACGCTCACCGTGGCCCGCACCCTGGCCCGCGCGGGCGTGCTGTCCCCCGGTCGCCCGGACAAGGTCCTCCGGCAGGTGGGGGCGCTGGCCCGCTGGGGCGCGACCCTGGTCGGCGGGTACCGGGCCGCCGCCGCCCGGGTGCCGGACGCGGTGGCGTTCACCGACGAGCGCGGCACGCTCACCTTCGACGACGTCGACCGGCGGACCACCCGGCTGGCCAACGGCCTGGCCAAGCGCGGGGTCCGCGCCGGGCGCCGGGTCGCCGTCATGTGCCGCAACCACGCGGGCCTGGTCGAGGCCACCATCGCCTGCGGCAAGCTCGGCGCCGACGTGCTGCTGGTCAACACCGGTCTGTCCGCCGACCAGCTCGCCGACCTGGTCGAGGCGCACCGGCCGATCGCGCTGCTCGCCGACGACGAGTTCGCCCCGCTGTTCCACAACCTGCCGTCGGCGTTGCCGTGGCTGTCCACTTGGACGGCCGACCCGGGCGAGGACACCGTGGACGGGGTGATCGGCGCCTCGCCCGCCACCCCGGTCAAGCCGCCGCCCACCGCGGGCAAGATCATCGTGTTGACCTCCGGCACCACCGGCACGCCCAAGGGCGCGCGCAGGCGCAACCCGCCCGGCCTGGGCTCGGCGACCGCGGTGCTGTCCAGGATCCCGTTCCGCGCCGGGGAGAAGATGCTGGTCGCCGCCCCGGTGTTCCACACGTGGGGCCTGGCCGCGGTCCAGTTGGCGATGCCGCTGCACGCCAACGTGGTGCTGCAGCGCCGCTACGACGCCGAGGCCACCCTGGCCGCCATCGCCGACCTGCGCTGCACCGCGCTGTTCGCCGTCCCGGTCATGCTGCAGCGGATCATGGCGCTGCCCGAGCGGGTCCGCGCCCGGTACGACACGTCGAGCCTGCGGATAGTGGCCTCCAGTGGATCGGCGCTGTCCCGCCACCTGGTCACGTCGTTCACGGACTCTTACGGCAGCATCCTCTACAACCTCTATGGGTCGACCGAGGTGTCCTGGGCCAGCATCGCCGACCCGGCCGACCTGCGCGCCGCCCCGACCACCGCGGGCCGCTGCCCGGTCGGGACCAGGGTGGCCATCGTCGACGCCGACGGCATCCCGGTCGCCCCCGGCGTGGTCGGCCGCATCTGCGTCGGCAACGAGATGCTGTTCGAGGGCTACACCAACGGCACCAGCAACGAGATGCACGACAACCTGATGGTCACCGGCGACCGCGGCTACCTCGACGCGGACGGCCGCCTCTTCGTCTCCGGCCGGGACGACGACATGATCATCTCCGGCGGCGAGAACGTCTTCCCACGACCGCTGGAAGACCTGCTGCTCGGACTGGACGCGGTCGCCGACGCGGCCGTCGTCGGGGTGCCGGACCAGGAGTATGGCCAGCGGTTCGCGGCGTACCTCGCGCTGAAACCCGGTGCTCGGCTTGGCGCGACCGCGGTCCGCGAGTACGTGCACGACCACTTGGAGCGCTTCTCCGTCCCACGGGACGTGTTCTTCGTCCGCCGGGTCCCGCGCAACGCCACCGGCAAGGTCGTCAAGCGGCTGCTGGCCGACCTGGACTGACCACCGCCCGTCCCTCGACTCCGCTCGGCCGGCCGTGGTATCTAACAGATATATCTGGTAGATAGGGGGAGTCGTGGTCCGGCGGAGTCAGACCGAGTTGGCCGTGCTCGGCGCGCTGAGCGTGCAACCGATGACCGGCTACGCGGTGCGCGAGGCGATCCGGGACGTGCTCGGGCACTTCTGGAGCGAGAGCTTCGGGCAGATCTACCCGACCCTCGCGGCGCTGGAGGAGCAGGGCCACGTGCGTCGCCCCGACCGCGCCGCGCCGTACGAACTGACCGCGAGCGGACAGCGGCGCCTGCGGGACCTGCTGGCCGAACCCGCGCAGAAGACCCCGCCGCGCAACGGCCTGATGCTGCGCCTGTTCTTCGGCCGCCAACTCGGTCAAGCCGCCTGCCGCGCGCTCCTGCACCAAGCCCGCGACGACGCGGAACGCCAACTCGCCGAATACACCGGCCTGCGCGCCGCCGTCGCCGCGGAGGCCACGCCGGACACCCCCTACGCCCTGTTGACCATCTCGGCCGGTGAGCACACCGCCCGAGCCGCCCTCGCCTGGGCCGAAGACTCCCTCGCCGCCCTGGACGCACTCCCCGGAGACCAACCATGAGAACAACCCCGTCCAGCAAGAGAACCGTCATCGCCGCCGCCGCATTGTGCGGAATCGTGGCCGCGTTCCAACTCACCCTCGCCCTCGGCGCCCCCCTCGGCCACGCCGCCTGGGGTGGCGCGAACGCGGACCTGTCCACTGGGCTCCGGGTGGCCAGCGGGTTCACCGTGCTGCTGTGGACCTTTGCCGCTTTCGTGCTCTTGCGTCGCGGCCGGGTGATCGGCGGTGGGGTGCCCGCGCGGGTCGCGGAGGTCGGGGTCTGGGTGGTCGTCGCCCTGTTGGCACTCGGTGTGCTGGCGAACGCGGCTTCCAGCAGTCCGTGGGAGCGCTACGGGTGGGCGCCGGTCATCCTCGTCCACTTGGTCTTGTGCGTGCGGGTGGCCCGGGAAACGCGTTCGTCCTGAGCCTGTCCCGCCATGTGGAGGCCGAGGTGGGTTGGTCAGAGCACGGCGTAGGCGCGGACGGGGAAGGTGCCGAAGTTGACGACCGGGGCGGGGACGGCGTGGAAGCGGAAGCCGGAGGCGGGGAGTTGCTCCAGGCCGCGAAGGTGCTCGACCACCGGGATGCCTGCGGCCAGCAGCGCCGTGTGCACGGGGCGGTCTGGGCCGTCGGTGCCGTCGATGTTGAGGCTGTCGATGCCGACCAGGGCGGCGCCCTGGGCGATCAGCCACTCTGCGGCGTCCGCGGTCAGGTGTGGGTGGCCGGAGAAGTAGGCGTCGGTGGACCAGTGGGTGGCCCAGCCGGTGTGGACGAGGACGGCGCGGCCGGTGACGGTGAAGGGGAGGAGGGTGGCCTTGTCGATGGCGCGGTGGCCGTCGCCCGCGACTCGGACGACCAGGGCGTCCAGGTCGGCCAGTCGGTCCAGCGGTAGGCCCGCGAGGTCGGTGCCGCCCGCGTAGCGGTGGAAGGGGCTGTCCACGTAGGTGCCGGTGTTGCCCGCCATCGTGATCTTGCCGATGTGGAACTCGGTGCCCGGCGCGTAGACCGATCGGGACGCCTCGCGGGTCAGGTGGTCGGCGAACTCGGGGCCGGGGATGCCGGGGTAGGTCGTCATGCCCTCGCGGATCGGGTGGCTCAGGTCGACCAACCGGGCGGCGGACGGGTGGTCGACCTCGGTGACCTTGATACCGCGCGAGCCCTTGTGCGGCTCGGCGATCATCCGGCGGTTGGCGATCTCGACCGTGCCGACCATCAGCAGGCCGAGGTGGCGGACCAGCGACTCGGCGACCTCGTCGTCGGTCGGCTCGGCGCCGGGGGAGTCCAGGCGGAAGCCGCGCACGGTCAGCGAGCCACCGTTGCGGAAGGTCACCTCGGCGTCGAACTCGACGCGCCACTGCTGCTCGGTCACGGGTCGGACGCTAGCAGTGCCGGGGAAGCCGATGTCCGGCTCACGCTCCACATCAGACTGAGAGCAGGCTTACCCTAACTGTCGACTAGAGGTTTACAGTTAGCCCTGACCTGCGCGTTCGCCGACGTTCGGGCCTCACCGGGGTCTCAGCCGCCGCGCCGTACCCTTACCCGGTGGCCGCACCCACCGTATCCCCGGAACCCGAGATCGCCGGTCCCGAGCCGCGCCGCCGCCGGTTCCGGGTCAACCCCCGGCTGCTGCTGCGGTGCGCCGCCGTCCTCGCCGCCGGTGGGCTGGTCTACCTGAGCGTGCCGCCGCGCACCGTGTGGTGGCTGGCGCCGCTCGGGTTCGCCGTCCTTGGCTGGGTGCTGCACGGCCGCGGGGCGAAAGCCGGACTCGGGTACGGCTTCCTGTTCGGCCTCGGCTTCATGACCCCGCTGCTGGCCTGGACCGGGATCTTCGTCGGCGCGGTCGCCTGGCTGCCGCTCAGCGCCCTGGAGGCGCTGCTGGTGGGCCTGCCGTGCATGGCGATCCCGATCGTCACCCGGCTGCGCGGCGGGGTCGTCTGGGCCGCGCTGGTCTGGGTCGCGGGGGAGTACCTGCGGTCGATCCTGCCGTTCGGCGGGTTCCCCTGGGGGCGGATCGCGTTCAGCCAGCCGGAAGGCCCGTTCCTGCATCTCGCCGCGTTCGGCGGCACGCCGCTGATCGCGTTCGCGGTCGCCCTCACCGGCTTCGGCGTCGGGAACCTGGCCTGCCGGGTCGCGGGTGGCGACCGGCGGCCGCTTCGGCTGGTGTCCCCGGTGCTGGCCATCGCGGTGCCGTTGGTCGCCGCGATCGTCACCGGGCCTCTTATCCCGACCGACCCGCAGGCGGGCGAGGTCACTGTCGCCGCCGTGCAGGGCAACGTGCCGCGCGCCGGGCTCGACTTCAACGCGCAGCGCCGCGCCGTGCTCGACAACCACGTCAAGCGCACCGAGCAGCTCGCCGCCGACATCCACGCGGGCAAGGTCCCCCAGCCCGACCTGGTCGTCTGGCCGGAGAACGCCTCCGACATCGACCCGCTGCGCAACGCCGACGCTTACGCCGAGGTCGACAAGGCCACCCGCGACCTGGGTGTGCCGATCGCGCTGGGCGCGGTGCTGGTCGGCCCGGACAAGAAGCCGCGCAACACGGTGATCCTCTGGGACCCCCAGCGCGGCCCGGTCGACTTCTACACCAAGCGCCAACTGCAGCCCTTCGGCGAGACCATGCCGATGCGCGGGTTCTTCCGGCTGTTCACCAGCGCCGTCGACCGCGCGGGCAACTTCGTCCCCGGCACCGACCCGACCGTGTTCGCCATGGGCCGGGCCCGGCTGGCGGTGACCACCTGCTACGAGGTCGCCTTCGACGACGTGGTCCGCGACTCCGTGCTCAACGGGTCCAACCTGCTCGCGGTGCCCACCAACAACGCCACCTTCGGCCGCAGCGAGATGACCTACCAGCAGTTGGCGATGGACCGCGTCCGGGCCGTCGAGCACGGCCGCTCGGTGATCGTCGCCGCCACCAGCGGGGTGTCCGCGATCGTGCGGCCGGACGGTTCGGTCATCGAGCAAACCGACCTTTTCACCCCTGCGGCGCTGGTCGAACGCGTGCCGCTGCGCACAGCCACTACGATGGCTGACCGACTGGGTGCCTGGCCCGAGCGGGTCATGGTCGCCTTCGCACTCGCCGCGCTGGTCGTCGGATGGGTCACGGCCGCACGCGCGCGGGCCGCGACCCGCACCGGCGGCGCGGTGACCGAGCCCGGACCGGGAACCGACCGGCCCGAGCCGAACGACCAGGCGTGACGCGCGCGACCCGACGGGGAGAGGAAACACATCGATGGACCAGCCGCAGGGCCAGCTCGAACCGGTGCTGGTGGTGATCCCGACCTACAACGAGCGGGAGAACCTGGAGCCCATCGTGCGCAGGCTGCACGCCGTGCTGCCCGCCGCGCAGGTGCTGGTGGTCGACGACGGCAGCCCCGACGGCACCGGTGACCTCGCCGACGAGCTCGCCGCCGCCGACGAGCGGGTGCACGTGCTGCACCGCACCGAGAAGGCCGGGTTGGGCGCCGCCTACATCGCCGGGTTCGGCTGGGCGCTCGACCGCGACTACGCCGTCATCGTCGAGATGGACGCCGACGGCTCGCACGCCCCCGAGGACCTGCCGCGGCTGCTCGGCGCGCTGCCCGGCGCCGACCTGGTGCTCGGGTCCCGCTACGTGCCCGGCGGCAAGGTCGTCAACTGGCCGTGGCACCGCGAGTTCCTCTCCCGCGGCGGCAACTTCTACGCCAGGGTCGCCCTGGGCGCCAAGCCCAAGGACATCACCGGCGGCTACCGCGCGTTCCGCCGCGAGGTGCTGGAGAAGCTCAAGCTGCACACGGTGGCCTCGCAGGGCTACTGCTTCCAGATCGACCTCGCCTGGCGCACCATCGAGGCCGGGTTCACCGTGGTCGAGGTCCCGATCACCTTCGCCGAGCGCGAGCGCGGCGAGTCGAAGATGAGCGGCAACATCGTCCGCGAGGCCTACATCCGGGTCACCAAGTGGGGCCTGCGCCGCCGCGGCAACCAGCTCAGGTCCCTGTTCCGCCGCTGACCCCGTCCGGGGTCCCCGTCCGGCGGGGGCCCCGGCGGTCACGGGCCAGGGTGTAGAGGTAGTAGCCGTGCGGGAACACGGCCCAGCACGCGTACGCCCAGTGCGTGAAGAACGCGATCGGCACCGACACCAGGAACCCCAGCGACTGCGCGGCCGACCGGTGGATCGACTCGGTGATGGCCCGCGGGCTCGTGTCCGGCCACAGCAGGGCCGACCGCCGCGCCTCCCACGTGATCAGTTGGAACCCGACGCCCGCCAGCAGTTGCACGGCGACGTAGAACAGGAACCGCGCCTCGAACGCGCCGTCCCCCGCGATGACCTCGGTGGCGAACGGCGTGACGACCTGGGCGAACAACCAGAGCAGGTTGTACATCATCAGCGCCTTGCTCACGGCCGCGATGTGCGCGAACAGCCGGTGGTGCGCGCGCCAGTAGGTCGCGATCACCAGGAAGCTGATCCCGAACGCCAGGTACTCGCCCCGGTGCTCGCCGAGCGTGTGCAGGAACTCGGCGTTCGTCGCGCCTGTGGGCACCGGCAACTCCAACGCCAGCAACGTCATGGCGATCGCGACGACGGCGTCACTGAAGAACACCAGCCGCTCGGTGGAGACAGCGCCCTCGGGGACTTCTCGATCGGTCATGGCGGGCATCATGCCGCGATCAACACCGACCCCTGACCGCAGGTCGCTCCCTGGGATCACCTGCCGGGTCGATCCCTGGGGTCACGTGCCGTGCTGGGCCGCCGTCGGGATCACGGGCGGTACCGCGGGGTCAGGCGCCGGGTCGTTTCCCGGGGGTACGTGCCGGGCCGGGCGGTATCCCAGGATCAGGTGTCGGGTCGGGTCGTTTTCCCGGGATCGTCTGCCGTGCTGGGCCGTCGTCCGGGTCAGGTGCCGGGCCGGGCGGTTCCCGAGGATCACGTGCCGGGGCGTTCCCGGGGTGAGGTGCTGTGCAGGCCGTTCCCCGGGATCAGGTGCCGTGCCGGCCATCGTCGGGGTATCTGGCCGGGCCGTCCGCCGGGATCACCTGCCGTGCCGACTCCGGGTGGGGAGGGGATGAGTTGTCCACACTCCGGCCTGCAGTCCACAGGCTCCAGCGCTGACCCCTGTCGATCTTGGGCAGCCGGTAGACTGGCCTCGGGGACGCCCCCCGGGAAGGGTGGGGGCCGCCCGGGGGTGGGTTTGGGCTGGTGGGTGGGGATTTCGAGTAGGTGTGGTGGTCTGTTGTTGTGGCGGGCGTGGTGTTTGTGGTGGTGTCGGTCGGGGGTGCGGCGCTGAGGGCGGGGTTGCGGGGGCGTCGGTGAGGCATGGCGGTGGTCGCCGCGATGGGGCGGCCTGGTGGGCGCGTGACCGCCGTCATGGTCGACGTTGGTGCGGGCGCGGGTCGTGGATTGATCACCCGTGCTGGATGGCCGCGCAGGTCAATGGCGTGTTCGGGGTCGAGCGGACCCGGGCGGCAGAGATGGCCGGGGGATGCGACGGTGGGCATCCTGACCGTGAAGGGTGGGAGAAGTCGGCACAGGACGGCCGCCCGGCTGGGGGTTCCGGGCGGCCGTTGGTTCACTGTGGTCCCGTTCGTCCCGGGATGTCCGTCGAAGTCGGGAACGAAGGCGGGAGGGGGTTACGCCGTGCGGCTGCGCCGCCCGCGCAGTTCGGTCAGGCGCTCGGTGAGCAGGTCTTCCAGTTCGGCGATGGTGCGGCGCTCCAGGAGCATGTCCCAGTGGGTGCGCGGGGGCTTGATCTTCTTGGGCTCGGGGTCCGTGCCGTCGAGCATCTTGGACTCGGCGCCGTGCAGCCTGCACTCCCACACCGAGGGGATCTCGGCGTCGTCGCTGAAGGGCACCTCGAAGTCGTGGCCCTTCGGGCACGCGTACCTGACCGTTCGACGGGGGGCCAGGTCGTGGTTGCGGTCAGTCTCGTAGCTGACCGCACCTAGCCTGCTACCACGGAGAACGCGGTCGGCCATAGCGGTGTCCTTTCACTGGGCCCGCCGGGACGGGCCAGGGTGTTGCTTACCCAGAGCAACGAGTGGATCGAGAAAAGGATTCCCGTTCCGCCCGCTGCGATCGCTCAGGGTGACATGCTTCACCCGTCAACAACAGCATCCTCTTAAGAGATGCCACGTCACCGGGATTGTGACGCGTGATCGGTGGAACCACATCGACATCTCACCCACTCGGGGGATGCTATCCACACCGGGGCCGATCAGGCGAACGCGAGTCGCCCCCACGCGGCCGTGGTGGCGCCGGTGTCCCCGATGCGGCGGCGGCACCCGGGTGGCGCCTGATAACGGACCGTAGCCCCTACGGTTCTCGAGCCACTGACGCTTTTCTCACCCTGAGTGGTTGAATCCGCCATCTCCGTGTCCACGACCGACCCCGGGTCGCCCGCTCGCACCACCGGCCGTCGACCGGCAGTTCGGACGAGCTGCCGCCGAGGCCATTTGTCCTGGTCAGGCGGCTTTGGCGCCACTCGGTGTGCCCGGATGTCGCATTGACCCGTTCCGTGCCGCGTGGTGACGATGGCGTCGAATGTCCGCACTGACCGGGGGAGCGACATGAACACCGACATGCCGAGACGGCAGGCGCTGCGGTTGATGGGGGTCGCCGCCGGGGCGGCGGGGGTCACCGTGGCGGGCGCGGGTGCCGCGGCGGCGGAGCCGGTGGACGCGGCGGTCGGCACGCCGCAGCCGCAGCCGCTGGAGGCGCAACTGCGGGGCGGGGACCCGGTGTACTCGGTGAACGCGCGCGGGGTCGGGCTGCTCGGCGCGCAGGTCGACGAGTGGGTGCTGCAGGCGCAGCGGTGGGTCAACCGCACCTACGGCGGCACCCCCGGGTACGTGCCCGCGCCGGAGACCGGCCGTACCGGCTGGTCGACGATGTTCGCGCTGACCAGGGCGCTGCAGATCGAGGTCGGGCTCAGCGGCGACCAGTTGTCCGACACCTTCGGGCCGACCACGCTGTCCCTGCTCACCCAGCGCTTCGGCGACATCGACCCCGGCGAGCCCGCCAACGTGGTCCGGATCGTCCAATCTGGCCTCTACTGCAAGGGCTACTGGGGTGAGTCGCTCAGCGGGCGCTACGGCGTGCCCACCGGCGACTCGGTCGCCCAGATGCGGTCGAACATGGGCTTCGCCGACAGCCGCCGGACGCTGGCGCCCAAGGAGTTCCGCGCGCTGCTCACCATGGACGCCTACGTGCTCGTGGAGAACGGCTCGGCGACGGTGCGGTCGGTGCAGCAGTGGATGAACCGCAAGTACTACGACCAGTCCTGGTTCACCATCATCCCGTGTGACGGGCACTCCTCGCGGGACGTGGCGAAGGCGCTGATCTACGCGGTGCAGACCGAACTCGGCGTGGCGGGGGCGAACGGCAACTACGGTCCGGGCACCCGCGGCGCGGTCAAGGCGAAGGCGCCGATCCGACTCGGTGCCGCGGACAGCGGGTCGGCGTCGTACGTGCGCCTGTTCCAGGCGGGAATGATCTTCAACCGGTACGAGGTCCCGTTCGACGGGGTGTTCGCCACCAGCACCCAGCAGCAGGTCTTCGCCCTGCAGCAGTTCCTCGCGCTGCCCGGTACCGGCGTCGGCGACTACCAGACCTGGTCGTCGCTGCTGGCCAGCAACGGCGACCCGGAGCGCAAGGGCACGGCCGCCGACTGCGTGTCCGAGGTGACGGCGGCCCGCGCGGCCGCGTTGAAGCAGGCGGGCTACCAGGTGGTCGGCCGCTACCTGACGAACGTGCCGAACACGACGCTGGACAAGAAGATCCGGCCGGGCGAGCTGGCCACGATCTTCGCCGCGGGCCTGCGCGTGTTCCCGATCTACCAGACCTACGGCGGCAGCGCGGCCTACTTCACCGACCAGCAGGGCGCCGCCGACGCGAGCACGGCCCTCGACGCCGCCACCGCCTACGGGTTCGAGCGGGGCACCACGGTGTACTTCGCGGTCGACTACGACGCGCTCGACAGCGACATCACCGACAGCATCCTGCCGTACTTCCGGGGCGTCAACCGGGCCATGGGCTACTTCGGCAACCCGTACCGCGTCGGCGTCTACGGCGCGCGCAACGTGTGCGGCCGGGTCGACGCCGAACACCTGGCCACCACCAGCTTCGTCTCCGACATGTCCACCGGCTTCAGCGGCAACCTCGGGTTCACCATGCCGCGCAACTGGGCGTTCGACCAGATCGCCACCACCACCGTCGGTGGCGTCGTCGAGATCGACAACGACATCTCCTCCGGCCGCGACACCGGTGTCTCCCGCGTCGTGGCCCGCACCTCCCCGAACGACCGCCTCGACGTCCGCTTCAGCACCGCCCAGACCGCCGCGTTGGGCACGGACCTGGAGAACTACGCCAAGACCGTCACCTCCAACACCATCGGCCTCAAGCACAGCGTCCGCGAGTCGCTGGACGTGGTCGTCGCCTACGACGAGCTGATCACCAACCTGTCCCGCTCCTACGGCGTGCGCAAGGCCGTGATCCAGAGCGAGGTGTGCTGGGAGTACTGGAAGGAAACCCCGCAGGACAACGTCTCCGACGGCCTGGTGGTGAGCTGGTACGCCTACCAGGAGGCGTACGAGGCGTGGCAGTCCGTCCCCGTCGGCCCGGCCCCCACCCCGCCCGCCGTCGCCGTGGACGACTGCAGCACCGGCATCGCGCAGATCTTCGCCGCGACCGCCATCCGCGGCCGCAACTGGGCCGTCGGCCAGGGCCTGATCCCCGACGCCCCCGTCAACGGGGGCGACTGGCACAAGGTCTGGGACACCTGGAAGCAGCTCCACGACAACGGCAACTACAACATCTCCACCGTGCCCCTGGTCCTGTTCGAGGGTGGTTCCCAGGTCGGCGTCACCGGCCGTCGCCTCGACTACACCGAGGTCGAACTCAAGAAGCTTTTCGCCCGCTACAACGGAACCGGCGCCCCGGCGGACCTCTACGGTCGGGAGTTGTACGGGATGTACCTGGTGTTCGAGGGCTACAACGCCCGCCTCCGCTGACCCGGTAGCGTTCTCCGGAGAGGACCGCGCCGATTTCCGGGGGATCGCGATGACCCGACGAGGACCGTTGTGGCTGGGCTGGCTGGCGGCCAACCTCGCTTTGGGTGTGGTCGCCAGCGTGCCGCTGATGACGGCGCTCGTCTTCAGCTACTTCGTCCGCGCCAACGTCTGGGGCACCGTCTCCTCCCCGTTCGCGCACGGCAGCGGTGAGGAGATCGCCGCCATCGCCACCATGGCCCTCGGCACCCTGTTCGTCGTCGTGGTGGCCACCCTCGCGAACCGGGCTTTCCGGCGCCGCCTCGAGGTCCGCGGCCTGGTCTTCTGGGTGGCGACCGTGGTCCTGATCCTCGCCCCGTGGCCGGTGGTGTGGGCGCTCGACCGGATGACGATATGAGCGTCCACGACGGGTGCCGGGATGCGTGATACTCCTCGGACCGATGTGGCCGTGGTTGGCCACGGGTCGTGCGTGAGGAGAACTGGTGGCGAAGTTGTACTTCTACTACTCGGCCATGAACGCCGGGAAGACCACGACGCTGTTGCAGAGTGCGTACAACTACCACGAGCGGTCCATGACCACGCTCATCCTGACGCCCCTGGTCAACAACCGCGACGGGGAGGGTGTGGTCGCCTCCAGGATCGGGCTGACCGCGCAGGGGCGCGTCTTCGACCCGTCCGAAGACCTGTTCGCGGTCGTCGGCGAGGGGGACATGCCGCACTGCGTGCTGGTGGACGAGGCCCAGTTCCTCACCAAGGCGCAGGTCTGGCAGCTCACCGACGTGGTCGACCGGCTCGGCATCCCGGTGTTGGCGTACGGGTTGCGGACCGACTTCCGGGGTGAGCTGTTCGAGGGCAGCCAGCACCTGTTGGCCTGGGCCGACGCCCTGGTGGAGATCAAGACCATCTGCCACACCGGTCGGAAGGCGACGATGGTGGTGCGCACGGACGCCGACGGGAACCCGGTCACCGGCGGTCCGCAGATCGAGATCGGCGGTGATGAGCGTTATATCTCCGTCTCGCGCAGTGAGTACAAGCGCATCACCGGCGCGGGTGAGCAGGCGGTGGCCCCGGCTCGCCAGGTCGGGACCGATGCCGGGCGGGGATGAGGGGAGCCGAGATCAGAGCAGCGACGGCTCGGTGTTCCCGGCGGCCTGGATGGCGCGGCGGACCGGGACGAAGGACATCAGGACCAGGCCGACGGCGAAGAAGACGACCAGCGAGATGATCGCGTACCGGTAGGAGCCGGTGGTGCTGGCCATGATCGCGAACAGCAGCGGGCCCAGCCACGAGGTGGCCTCCTCGCCCGTCTGGTACACCGAGAAGTACTGGGCTTCCTTGCCCTTGGGCACCATGTGGCTGAACAGCGACCGGGACAGCGCGTTCGTCCCGCCCAGCACCAGGCCGATGCCGCCCGCCAGGGCGTAGAACTGGAGCGCCTGCCCGGCCTGCACGAAGTAGGCGGCGCCGACCACCACGACCCAGACGACCAGGCTCAGCATGATCGTCCGCTTGGCGCCGAGCCTGCGCGCGACCAGCCCGTGCAGGATGCCGCCGAGGAACGCGACGAACTGCACGATCAGGATCGTGGTGATCAGCACGTCCGCCTCGAACTTGAGTTCCTCGCTGCCGTACTGGGCGGAGACGTTGGCGACCGTGGCGATGCCGTCGGTGTAGATCAGGTAGGTGCCGAGGAAGGCCAGGGTCAGCGGGAACGCCCTCGCCTCGCGCAGGGTCGCGAACAGTTCGCGGAACCCGGCGGTGAACACCGACCCGCCGCCCTGGTCGAAGCCCTGCGGCCGCTCGGTGTGCCCGCGCAGCCTGCGCAGCGGGATGATGGTGAACAGTGCCCACCACACACCGGAGAGCAGGAACGCGATCTGCGCGGCGTTGCCCGCGGTGATCCCGAAGCTGTCCCGGAACAGGTAGACGACCAGTTGCACGGCCAGCGCGAGCCCGCCGCCGAGGTACCCGAACGCCCAGCCGCGCGAGGACAGCCCGTCGCGTTCGTCGGCCGCGGCGATCAACGGCAGGTACGAGTAGTAGATGACCACCGACGTGCCGTAGGCGGTGTTGGCGACGATGAACAACACCGCGCCGAGTTGCCAGTTCGAGCCGCTCACCAGCGACATCCCGACCGTCGCCGCGGCGCCGATGAACGCGGACGCGGCCAGCATCGGCTTCTTGGTCGGGGTGCGGTCGGCGATCGCGCCGATCAGCGGCACGATCAGCACCTGGACCACGGTGGCCACCGACAGCAGGTAGCCCCACAGCGAGCCAGCCGGGAAGTGCAGGCCGAGCAGGCTGACGTCGCAGTGCGAGAGCTTGTCGGCGTCACCGGCGGCGTCGGCCGGGCACGGGTTGGCGCCGTTGAGCGCGGTGTCGGCCATCGCCGCCTTGGCGGCCACCTCGGTGAGGTAGAGCGCGCCGAAGACCGTGGTCACCGAGGTGGGGAAGACCGAGTTGGCCCAGTCGTACCAGCACCAGCCCCACTGCTCCCGCTTGCGCGCCTTGGCCGTCGACGTCGCTTCCACCATGCTCAAGGCCGCCTCCGTGCGGGACTGTCGGGCCGGTCAGCCGGGAGCGTACTGGCTCCGGTGGCGGCCGGGACCCGACGGCGGGCACGTCGAGTCCAAACAGTCACTTCCGCTTGCGGGACGCGGTTTTCCCAGCCGCTTTCGCCGCCTTGACCGGTTTCGCCGCCCCGGTGTCCGCCGCCTGCTCGGGCGTGGTGGCCAGTACCCCGGTCGCGAGACCGGTGAGAGTGGACAGTGCGAACCCGCCGTGGTCGGCGACCGCGTCGCGGACCCGGCTCTCCACCACCGACGCCAACAGGTCCCAGGTGACCCCGGCGGTCTCCGGGCGTTGCGCGCGCAGCAGGGCAAGGACGGCGGCGGTGTCCAGGTGCTCGGTGCCGCGCAGCGGGGTCACCTCGACGGCGGACAGGTGCCGGGTCAGCCACGCCTGGGCGTGGTCGAGGGAGAACCGGGCGTTGTCGTCGAGGAACGGCGGCGGGTCCACCACGCCGCAGTCGCGGGCGGCGGTCGTCCACAGGCCGCGCAGTTCGCGCCGGTCGGCCAGCGCGTTCGCGGCGACGACGACCCGGCCGCCGGGGGCCAAGATCCGGACGAACCCGGCGAGGGTGGCGTCCACGTCGTCCACCTCGTGCAGCCGGTGCAGCACCACCACGGCGGCGACGGAGCCCGCTTTGATCGGGAGCGCGTCGGCGGCGGCCCGCAGGTCGCGGCCGAGCGCCACGGTGCGGCCGAGTCCGCGCACGGCGGCGAGGGTGGCGATGGCGGTGGGCTCGTCGCCGATCAGCACGACCGGGCCGTCGACCCCGGCCAGCGCGGCCCGGACGGCGCCGGGCAGATCCGGCTGCTGTTGATCACCCGGCGCGGTGCGGGTGGCGGCGGTGGTCACGTCAGCGGTCGGCACAGGCCCAAATATGCCCCTTGCTCGCCCGAATGGGGAGCACTACCGGGTGACGATCACGCTGGTTGCCACAGGCCGAGGTCGAGCAGCACGTCCTTGAGCACCTGCGCGCGGTCGGTCATCAGCCCGTCCACGCCCAGGTCGAGCAGCTCGCGCATCTGCTCGGGCTCGTCGATGGTCCACACGTGGATCTCGGCGTCGCGGCGGCGGGCGGCGGCCACCAGCGCCCGGTCGACCACCCGCAGCGGCCCCTGTCGGACCGGGACCTGGGCGATCAGCGGGCGTGCGCCGGGGCGCAGCAGGGTCGCGGGCAGCCTGCGGGCCGCCCAGAAGCCGATCATCGCGCGCATGCCCATCGAGGTGAGCACGTCGGGACCCGCGAGCTTGCGAATGCGGACCAGCCGGGCCTCGGAGAACGACGCCAGGCACACCCGGTCGGCCGCCTTGGTCCGGCGCAGCACGTCCAGCACCGGCTCGACGGCGGAGTCGGCCTTGACGTCGACGTTGATCCGGGCGTCGGGCAGTTCTTCGAGCAGGTCCGCCAGCCCGCAGACCGGCTCCCGGCCGTCGATCCTGGCCTGCGACACCCGCTGCCAGGGCTGGTCGGCGATCTTGCCGGTGGCGTCGGTGGTGCGGTCCAGCGCGGAGTCGTGGTGCACGACGACGACACCGTCGCTGGTGGCGTGCACGTCGGTCTCCAGGTAGTGGTAACCCTCCTCGACCGCGCGGCGGAACGCCGAGAGCGAGTTCTCCATGCCCGCGAGGTCGCCGTAGTGCCAGCCGCGGTGGACGAAGGCGCGCGGGTACGGGCCTTCGAAGAAGCCGTGCCGGGGCGGGGAGGAAGGGCGCACCTCCCGAGTGTGCCCCAGCGGCGTGGCGCGGTGGTGCACGCCGGGTGTCCGGATAGCGTCAGCGCCCGTGTCCCAGCCGACCGCCCTCCGTCCCGGCCGTGCCAACCCGTGTGGGTGGTGCGGCGCGCAGTTGCCCGACGACGGTCGCGGCGGACGGCGGCGCCGGTACTGCGCCCAATCGTGCAGGCAGCGCGCGTACGAACGGCGTACCGCGGTGCAACGCGGTGGGCTGCCCGAGGACGCGGTGGTGTTGTCCACCACGGAGCTGGCGGACCTGCAGGACCGCCTGTTCCAGCTCCGTTGCGCCGCCGAGGACGTGCTCATCGCCACCGAGGACGGGGCGACCGCCGATGAGCTGCGGGTTCTCGCCGAACGGGTGCGCGCGGGCGCGAAAGGGCTTGAGCGCCTGCGCTGAACAGCACCGGTCCACTACGCTTCGTGCTCGTGTCCCCACGAGAACGGGTGAGGGGTTGGGGTGATGGGCGAGACTGAGCGTGACACAGCGGTGGTGCCGGTGGCCGCCGAGACCGCCGACGCGGACCTGGCCGCCTTAACGGCCGTCGACCCCGGCCCGGAGCCCGCCGAGCAGGCCGAGCCCGCTGTGCCCCTGGAGCTGGCCGACCCCGTGGGGCAGGCTGAGCCCGCCGAGCCGGTGGAGCAGTCCGAGCCCGCTGAGCAGCCCGAGCTCGTGGTCCAGGCTAGGCCAGCCGGGCGGGGCGGGCCTGGTCGTGGCGGCGCCGTGGCCCCGGCCAGACGGGCCGAGGCGGCCGCCGCCGCGCTCGCCTCGGACATCCTCGCCGTGCTCGGGTCGACCGACACCGCCTTCGCGCTCACCGACCACCGCGCCCACATCAACTGGGTCAACCCGGCGATGTCCGCCCTGCTCGGCCTCACCGCGCGGCAGTGCGTCGGCCGGGCGCTGACCGCGCTGCTCGCGGGCGCCCCGGACAGCCCTGGCGACACCGGGGCCAGCACCGACGTGGTCGTGTCGGTCCCGCTGCCGGACGGCGGCGGGCACCGCTGGCTGGAGATCCGCTGTACCGCCGCCCCGCGCGGCCAATGGCTCTACCGGGTGCTGGACGTGTCCCGCTGGCGCGAGCGCGAGCTGGACGCGGCGGGCCTGACCAAGCACCAGGACGAGCTGCTGCGGCTGGTGGACGAGGACCCGCTGACCGGGCTGCCGAACCGGCGGGCGCTGACCAGGGAGCTGGAGCGGCAGTTGGCCAGGGGCGCCCGGGGCGCGTTCCTGCTGCTCGACCTCGACCACTTCAAGGACATCAACGACCTGCACGGCCACCCCACCGGCGACCGGGTGATGTGCGCGTTGGCGTCGCTGCTGCGCGACCGGCTCGGCGGCGTCGACGGGCAGGTGCTGGGCAGGCTCTCCGGCGACGAGTTCGCCGCCGTGCTGGCCGACACCGACGAGCAGGCCGCCGTCGCGGTCGCCGACCGGCTGCGCAACGCCATCGCGGCCATCCCGATGAACGGCATCGCAGGCATCGCCGGGGTCGCCGGAGCCAGTCGGATCACCGTCAGCATCGGCATCGCGACCTTCGACTCCGGGGTGGGCTGGCACGAGGTGCTGGCCAACGCCGACATGGCGCTCTACGCCTCGAAAGCGGCCGGTCGCAACCGGGTCACCGTCTACGAGCAGGGCCACTACCAGGACACCGCGCTGCGCGTCACCGTGATCGAACGGGTCAGGGCCGCCCTGCGCGACGGCGGTTTCGTGCTGCACGCGATGCCGATGGTCAAGCTCGGCAGCGGCCGGGTGATCGGCCACGAGCTGCTGCTGCGGCTGGAGGACGGCCGCGAGCCGCGCCTTGGCCCCGGTGAGTTCCTGCTCGCCGCCGAGCGTTCGGACCTGGTGTTCGAGATCGACCGCTGGGTGGCCGACAAGGCGATCCAGACCCTGGTCGAGCACCCGTACCCGGGGCTGCGGTTCAACGTGAACGTCTCCGGTCGGACCCTGGAGGACGAGGACTTCGGCGGTTTCGTGCTGGACCGGCTGACCGCCGCCGGTGTCGCCCCCGGCAGGCTCGGCTTCGAGATCACCGAGACCGCCGCGGTGACCAACCTGGACGCCGCCCGCAGCCTCGCCCAGCAACTGCGCGCCAGCGGCTGCCGCATCACCCTCGACGACTTCGGCTCCGGGTTCGGGTCGTTCGTCCACCTGAAGCAGCTCCCGATCACCGGCCTGAAGATCGACGGTGAGTTCATCCACGGGATCGACTACGGCAGCCGGGACACGGTGCTCGTGCAGGGGATAGTGGACATCGCGCGGGGCCTGGGGCTGTCGGTGGTGGCGGAGTGGGTCGAGCGGGCCACCCAGGTCGAGGCGCTGTCGCGGTTGGGGGTGCGGGTCGCCCAGGGGTTCCACCTGGGTGAGCCGGAGCCGCTGGACGTCTTGTTGTCGCGTCCGCACGGGGTGTGGATGCGGCGGCCCACGCTGATGCCGGACGCGACGCTCACCGCTCCTGTCCGGGACAGGTCGTAGTCTCCCCGGTGGGCGCCCGGAGCGGGGTGCCATGTGGACAGGGGGCTTGGTGATCGTCGAGTTGCGCCAGTACACGCTGCACCTGGGGCGGCGGGATGAACTGGTCGAGTTGTTCGAGCGGGAGTTCGTGGCGCCCCAGCGGGAAGTCGGGATGCCGGTGCTGGGGACCTTCCGGCAGCCGTCGGCGCCCGACCGGTTCGTGTGGCTGCGCGCGTTCCCGGATCTGGCGAGCCGCACCGGGTCGTTGGCCGCGTTCTACGAAGGTCCGGTGTGGACGGCGCACCGCGACGCGGCGAACGTGACCATGGTCGACTCGGACGACGTGCTGTTGCTGCGGTCGGTGCACGGCGGGGTGCCCGCACGGCGGTCCACGCCGGGTCCGGTGCGGGTGAGCGTGCACTACTTCGACGGGCCAGCCGACGAGTTGGCCCCGCTGAGCTGGGACCCCTGGGTGCTGGCGACCCATCCCGGGCCGAACGGGTACCCCCGGTTGCCGGTCCGCGAGGGGGAGAACGTGCTGGTCGCGGTGTCGCTCGACCCGTCGGTGCCGCCTGTTCCGGACGCCTGGACCGCGCGGGCGACCCGGGACCCGGAGCACCTGGTGCTGGAGCCGACCACGACGTCATCGCTGGGTTGAGATTCTTTCCGGATCGATGTCGAGCGCCCGGTCGCCGCTCCGTCATGGGGTGGGTGCGGCCACCGGGGCCGCGTGGATGAGAGTGGGGCTGACCGTGAAGTACATGCTGCTGATGCAGGTCAACAACGCCGTGCTGGACGCGCTGACCGAGCAGGAGCGTGAGGTGGTGATGAACGGGCACCAGGAGTTCATCAAGACCATCCGCGAGTCCGGTGAGCTGATCGGCACCCAGGCGCTGGGCGACCCGGGCACCACCAGCGTCACCGTGGCCACCCGGGGCGGCGAGGTCGTGGTGACCGACGGGCCGTTCGTCGAGGCCAAGGAGTACCTGGGCGGCTACTACCTGGTCGACTGCGAGAGCCGGGACCGGGCGGTGGAGCTGGCCGGGATGATCCCGGACACCAAGATCGAGGGCCTCGCGGTCGAGGTGCGGCCGGTGATGTTCTCCGCCGGGGCGGACATGTGACCACGCACGACGTCGGGGGCCTGCTGCGCGACCTCGCGCCGCGGGTCCTCGGCGTGCTCGTCCGGCACCACGGGCAGTTCGACGCCTGCGAGGACGCCGTGCAGGAGGCGCTGCTGGCGGCCGCGACGCACTGGCCGGAGCAGGGCGTGCCGGACAACCCGACCGGCTGGCTGGTGACGGCGGCGGGCCGCAGGCTCACCGACCACTGGCGGTCGGAGAACGCCCGGCGCCGCCGGGAGGACGTGGTCGCGGCGCAGGCGGCGATCATCGGGGACGTCCCGGACACCGACGACACGCTGGAGCTGTTCGTCCTGTGCTGCCACCCGGACCTGAGCCCGCCGTCCCAGGTCGCGCTGACCCTGCGGGCGGTCGGCGGCCTGACCACCGCCGAGATCGCGGCCGCCTTCCTGGTCCCGGAGGCGACGATGGCCCAGCGGATCAGCCGGGCCAAGGCCAGGCTGCGCGGTGCCTCGTTCCCGCGCACCGCCGACCCGACCCGGCTGGCCGCCGTCCTGCACGTGCTGTACCTGATCTTCACCGAGGGCCACACCGCGTCCTCCGGCACCGACCTCAACCGCCCGGACCTGACCACCGAGGCGATCCGGTTGACCCGGCTGACCCACCGCCTGCGCCCCGACGACGGCGAGGTCGCCGGGCTGCTGGCCCTCATGCTGCTGACCGACTCCCGCCGCGCCGCCCGCACCACCGTGGACGGCGGCTTGGTCCCGCTGGACGAACAGGACCGGTCGCTGTGGGACCGCGCCGCGATCGCCGAGGGGGTCGCGCTGGTCACCGCCGCGCTGTCGCGGGCGCCGTTGGGGCCCTACCAACTCCAGTCCGCCATCGCCGCGATCCACGCCGAGGCTCCGTCCACTGAGGACACCGACTGGCCGCAGATCCTGCTGCTCTACGACATCCTCGCCCGGATCGCGCCCAACCCGATGATCACCCTCAACCGCGCGGTCGCGGTGGCGGAGGTCGCGGGCCCCAGCGCGGGCCTCGACCTGCTGGACGCGTTGGCGAGCGACAAGCGCATGGCCCGGCACCACCGGTTGGACGCGGTGCGCGCGCACCTGCTGGAGCAGGTGGGGGATGTGGACGGCGCGCGGGAGTCCTACCGGTTGGCGGCGCGGCGCACGTTGAGCCTGCCCGAGCGGCGGTACCTGGAGGGCCGAGCTGATCGGCTCGGGCGATAGGAGCGATCCGTTCTGGGTCCTGGGACCTTGGTGACGTAGTGGTGTTCGTGGGGATGCTGTGCTGCTGGGCTGTGGGTGGTGTGACGTCTGCTGGAGTGGGTCGGGGGGTTTGGCGGGCTGCCGGGATCTCGGCGGTTGGGTTGCGTGGCGGCAGCGGGTGCGGCCCGCCCAGGCGGAGCAGGGCAACGGCGCCAGGCCGGTCGGTGCCGGCGCGGTGGGCACTGGAGCAGTCGGCGCGGGAGCGGCTGGCACGGAGCGGTTGGCGCGGGAGGGGCTGGCACCGGAGCGGCGGGCAGCAAGAGTGGCCTGCTCATCGAGCGGCTCACCTCTCGATGAGTTGTCCACATCTCGATGGGCTGTCCACAGCCCATGGTGCGGCCCCCTGTCGATCTTGCCCGGCCGGTAGACTGGCCTCGGGGACGCCCCCCGGGAAGGGTGGGGGCCGCCCGGGGGTGGGTTGGTGTTGGTGGGGTGGGTTTCGCGGGGTTGTCTGGGTGGCGTGGCATGGTGGGTGGGGTGCTTGTCCCAGTGAGTCCGCGCGGCGCGTTCGCGGCTTGGGGTTGGGTCGGGGTTGAGCGGCGGGTACTGGAAGGTCGGGCCGACCGGGTTGGGCGTTAGGGTTTTCGGGTGTTGTTCGCTGATGTCGTGGCCCGGTTGCGGGCGGCCGGGTGTGTGTTCGCCGAGGATGAGGCGCGGTTGTTGCTGGCGGCTGAGGGGGACTTGGCGGGGCTGGTCGCGGCGCGGGTTGCCGGGGAGCCGCTGGAGCACCTGTTGGGGTGGGCGGAGTTCGCCGGGTTGCGCGTGTTCGTCAGCCCCGGGGTGTTCGTTCCCCGGCGCCGCACGGAGTTCTTGGCGGCTCGGGCCGCCGAGTTGGCCGAGGATGTCCTGGTCGACCTGTGTTGTGGGTGTGGTGCCATTGGGGCGGCGGTGCGGGCGGCCGCGCCGGGGGTGGCGGTGATCGCGGCGGATTTCGACGCCGATGCCGTGGCTTGTGCGCGGCGGAACCTGGCGGAATGTCCGGTGTACCAAGGGGATCTCTACGACGCATTGCCGGAATCGTTGCGCGGCAAGGTGGACGTCGTCGTGGCCAATGTGCCTTATGTGCCCAGTGCCGAGATCGCGACCATGCCGCCGGAGGCGCGGGACCACGAACCGCTGACCGCGCTCGACGGCGGCCCGGACGGGCTGGCGTTCCAGCGCCGACTGGCCGTCGGGGCGGTCGACTGGCTCCGCCCCGGCGGCCACCTCCTGGTCGAGACCAGTGTCCGGCAGGCACCCGAGTCGTTGGCGATCTTCACGGCGGCCGGGTTCACCGCCCGGGTCGAGCACCACGCCGACCTGGACGCCACCATCGTCGTCGGGACTGTCCGACCCGCGACTGTTTTGGAAAACACGGGTGGATCACCAGGTCAATAGCCGGTTTCGGCCGCTCGTCGGCGAGTGTGGGTGCACATCGTCGGATTCGTCGAATGGGGGGAAATCGCGTCGTCTCCTGGTCTCGGCGGGGAGCGCTTCGACCACGGAAACGAGAGCGAAAACGGTGGCCGCGGTGGACAGGTCGATGACCTGGTCCGGTTGTCCGGAACCGACCGGGATGTCATTGCGGCGGAGCAGTTCGGCGACGTCCGGCGGGGCGGTCAGCGTGTAGCCGAGGCGGGCGAGCCGGTCGAGGCCGGGCAGCGCCCGGCGCAGCGGCGGGCCGGTGATCGCCACGTGCGTGACCCCGCGTAACGGCGGCGGGTCGCCGTGGTCGAGGTGGACCTGGGCAAGGGCCGCGCCGAACGTCGGCGCGACCGCGGTGTGGCCGTGTCGGTGCACGGCGACGCGCGGCCCCCGGTGACCGAGCAGGGCGCTCGGCAGGGCGCCGGTCCGCGCGGGCTCGCTCCCGCTGGCGGTCATGGTGACCGGCGGCACGACCAGGGCGTCTCCGCCGAGGACGGGGACGCGCTCGGCGACCGTGGCCTGGCTGGCTATCAGGATGGTGGGCACGCTCAACCGGGTACCAGTGCCGACCGCCGGACGCGACTCGGGCCCGCCGGGATCGCGCTGGGGAGTCCACCCACCAGGGGTGATGCGCCTGGCTGATGGATCACGGTCAGTCATCATTTGTGGTGGGCGGCTGGGTCCGCGAACCTGGAAGGGACCAGCGGGACGCGAGCACGAGGAGGTGCACGGTGCTTGACCACAAGCTCAGCGCGCACGAACACCGCATTGCCACCATGGTGGCCGACGGGGCGTCGAACCGGACGATAGGGGACGGTCTCGGTGTCTCCACCCGGGCGATCGAACACCACTTGACCAGGGTTTACCGCAAACTCGGCATCAGCGGGCGGCGGCAGGTGTCCGCGGCACTGGCGGCCGGGTGAGCCCCGATTGGGCATTCGCCGCGGCGGGTACCTGACAAAGGTGCGTTCCCGAGCAATCCAAGCGGGCGAAAATGATTCGCCCGGTGTCGAATCGTCGCGGAGATATGGTCTTGGACATGTCGGTTGATCAGCAGAAGGACAGCAGGACATCGGCCGGGTTCACCCTCCTGGCCACCTGCCTGGGTCTCTTCCTCGGGCAGGTCGACACGACCGCCATCAACCTGGCGCTGCCCGCCATGGGGCGAGATTTCGACGGCGGCATCGCGAGCATGCAGTGGGTGGTCATCGCCTACAACGTGACGTTCGCGGCGCTGCTGCTGACCGGCGGGACGCTGGGCGACCGGTTCGGCCGCCGCCGGTTCTTCCGGGTCGGCATCGCGGTGTTCGTGGTCGGCTCGATCGTGTGCGCGGTGGCGGGTTCGCTGCCCGCCATGCTGGTCGGCCGGGTGCTGCAGGGCGCGGGCTCGGCGATGATGCTGCCGCAGAGCCTGGCGATCCTGGCCGTGGCGTTCCCCGAGCCCAAGGAACGCAACCGGGCGATGGCCGCGTGGTCGGTGGTCGCCGGACTCGGCTTGGCCGCCGGACCCACCCTCGGTGGGCTGCTGGTGAGCAAGCTGGACTGGAGCTACATCTTCTGGGTCAACGTCCCGCTCGGGCTGGCGTCGCTGGCGCTGACCTTCCGGTACGTGCCCGAGTCGCGCAACGAGCGCGCCCGGCACGTCGACGTCCTCGGCCAGGTGCTGGGGGTCGCGGTGCTGGCGCTGCTGACGTTCGTGGTGGTCGACGGCGACCGCACCGGCTGGGGATCGCCGCTGATCATCGGCTGCCTGGTGGTGCTGGTCGGCTGCGCGGCGGGGTTCTTCGTCGTGGAGAACCGGCAGCGCGAGCCGATGCTGCCGCTCGGGCTGATGCGCCGCGGCCAGTTGCCGGTGGCGACGGTGGTCGCGATGTGCATGACGTTCGGCATGTACGGCATGCTGACCCTGGTCAGCCTGGCCTTCCAGCAGGAGCGCGGCACGTCGGCGCTCGTCGCGGGCTTGCAGTTGCTGCCGCTGCCGCTGGTGTTCATGGCGCTCTCGCCGGTGGTCGGCAAGCTGGTGACCCGGTTCGGGCCGCGGCTGCCGATGGCGGCGGGCATGTTCCTGATGGGCCTGGGGCTCGCGTTGTTCGCGGGGGTCGGCTCGGACGCGAACATCTGGCTGATCGAGGCCTCGTTCGTCATCGTCGGCATGGGCTTGGCGCTCAACACCGGCCCGGTGGTCGGCGTGGCCGTCTCGGCCGTGCGACCGGAGCGCGCAGGCCTCGCCTCGGGCATCGCCAACCTGGCCCGGATGTTCGGCGCTGCCATCGGGGTCGCGGTGCAGGGCACCGTGCTGGCCATCGTGTCCGGTGACGCGCTCAAGGGGCCGGACTTCACCGCAGGCATCAGCGCGGCCATGTGGGTCGGCGCGGCGGTCGAGTTCACCGGCGCGATCATCGCCTTCACCATGGTGGTGAACCCCGGCAAGCAGGGCAAGAAGTCCGACTCCGGCGTGCCGGAGCCAAGGACGGACAGTACACACAGGACGTCCACTGTGGACGAAACAACGGACAACCGAGTTTCCACGGGAGACCGCGAGAAATGATCACCTGCTGCATCCAGTACACCCTCGACCCGCACCGGATCGACGACTTCGAGCGCTACGCCACCACCTGGCCGCCGATCATCGAGCGCTGCGGCGGCCGGTTGCAGGGCTACTACCTGCCCAAGGAAGGCGCGAACGACTACGCCGTCGCGATGATCGACTTCGACTCGCTGGCCGACTACGAGGTCTACCGGGCCGCGCTCGCCGCCGACCCGGACGCCAAGGACAACATCGCGCACGCCCGCGACACGAGGTGCATCCTGCGCGAGAGCCGGTCCTTCCTCCGCAAGGTCTGATCGGAACGGTCTGATCGGAAGGGAGTGAGCGACATGGTTGTGGTCGAGGCGACCAAGGACGAGGCCACCGTGCTCGGTGACGCGGAGATCTCCGCCATCGGCGGACTGCTCGCCGACCGGGCCCGCTGCCGGGTGCTGATGGCGCTCGGCGACGGCCGGGCGCTGCCCGCCAGCGTCCTCGCCGACGAGGCCGGGGTGTCCCGGTCCACCGCCAGCAGCCACCTCGGCAAGCTCACCGACGCCGGTCTGCTGCTGGTCGAGACACACGGGCGGCACCGCTACTACCGGCTCGCGGGCAGGCACGTCGGCGAGCTGTTGGAGAAGCTCACCCAGATCGCCCCGGCCCAACCGGTCCGCTCCTTGCGCGACGGCAACCGCGCCGCGCACCTGCGGGCCGCCCGCACCTGCTACGACCACCTCGCGGGCCGCCTCGGCGTGGCGGTCATGACCAGCCTGCTGCGGCGCGACCTGCTCACCGGCGGCGACGGCACGGTCGACGCGCACGACCCGATCGCCGGGTACGGGCGCGACGCCGAGTACACCGTCACCGAGGCCGGGTGGGCGTTCCTCGGCGACATCGGCGTCCGGGTGCCGGACGGCACCCGCAGGCTGGTCCGCTACTGCGTCGACTGGAGCGAGCAGCGCCACCACCTGGCGGGCCGCCTCGGCCGGTCGCTGCTCGACCGCTTCCTCGACCAGGGGTGGCTGGCCCACCGCGACCGCAGCCGCAGCGTGAAGGTGACCGACGCGGGCACCGCCGTGCTCGCCGAGAAGTTCGACATCACCTGGAAGACCTGACACACCGACCGACCGGAGATCGGGGAGTTGACGCCCGTATGACCCAGACCGTGGATCGCCCGACGACCGCGAAGACCGGCCCACCGGCGGGCCGCGGCAAGACCCCGGCCACCCCAGAGGTGATCGCCGAGCTCACCGCCGAGCAGCCGGTCGAGATCGCCGAGTTCGTCAAGACCTTGGACACCATCGACCCCAACGGGTTCACCGCCTGCCCGTCGCGGACAGCGCACCTGCTGTCCGCGCACGTCGCGGGCAACTACCTGGAGATCACCCGGCACGTCGAGGCGTACCTGGCCGGGGCACCGCTGGCCAGGACCCGCACCTTCGACGAGCGCGAGCCGGAGTTCCGGACGAAGACGTCGCCACAGCTCATCGAGTCCATTGTGGATGGTGAGGCGCGGTTGCGGGCCGCGATGTCCGAACTGCTCGCCCTCGACCACGACCCGATCGTGCGGTGGACCAACCGCCGCGTGCACGCCGTCGGGTTCCTCAAGCACAGCCGCAGCGAATGCGCCGTGCACCGCTGGGACATCGTCGGCGACGACGAAGTGAGCCTGCGGCTGCTCAGCCAGGAAGAACTGTTCCGGCACCTGGTCGAGTTCGTCGGCCCGATCCCGATGACCGCGCGCGGCATGGCGACCGGCGTCGGCCAGGGGGCGAGCCTCAAGGCGCGGGTCCGCGCGCCGGGACAGCCGGACGCCGTCATCGGCGTGCACCGCGGGGTGCCGTCGCTGGTCGAGGGCGAGCCGCACGGGCAGGCCCTGGTCGAGGCCGTCGACCCGGCCGCCCGGCTGCTGTTCCTGTGGGGCCGCAAACCCACCCCGTTCCACCGGCTGCGCACGACCGGCACGGGGGAGGAACTGTCCCGGCTGCAGTGGCTGCTGTCCGGCTACTGAGCGGGGAAGGAGACCAGGGAGAGAGCACAGTGGACACCATTGGAGGATCGACTGGCGCGGCGGTGCTGGCGAACCGGTTCCGCGCCATGCACGACGGGCCGGACGTGCTGGTCCTGCCCAACGCCTGGGACCCGGGCAGCGCGGCCCTGTTGGCCAGTCTGCCCGGGGTGCGCGCGGTCGCCACGTCGAGCGCCGGGGTCGCCGCCGCGCGCGGACTGCCCGACGGCGAGCGGCTGAGCCTGGACCAGGTCGTGGACACCGTCGAGGGGATCGTTCGCTCGGTCACCGTGCCGGTGTCGGTCGACCTGGAGACGGGCTACGGCCACGACCCGGCCGAGGTGGCCGACTCGGTGAGCGCGCTGATCGACCTCGGCGCGGTCGGGGTCAACCTGGAAGACGGGTCCACCCGGGACCCGACGCGGCTGCTCGCCCAAGACGACCACGCCGAGCGGATCGCCGCCGCCAAGTCGGCGGGCGCGCAGGCTGGAGTCCCGGTCGTCGTGAACGCCCGCACCGACGTGTACTGGCGCGCGGTGGGGGACCAGGAGAAACGGCTCGCCGAGGCGACGACCAGGCTGCGCGCCTACCGCGACGCGGGTGCTGACTGCGTGTTCGTCCCCGGTTTCCCCGAACGCGGCCTGGACCGCGACGGCCGCCGGGCCGCCGTCGCCACCTTGCTGTCGTCGATCGGCGACGTGCCGCTGAACCTGCTCGCCGGGGCGAACGTGCCCTCGGTACTGGAGCTGCGGGCCCTGGGCGTGCGGCGGCTGACCACCGGCTCCGGCCTGTACCGGCTGGGGATGGCGGCGGTACTGGACGCCGCGAGCGAACTGATCGAGACGGGCGAGCAGGAAGCGCTGTCGCGGGCCGAACACCTCAGCTACCAGCGCCTGGCCGAGACGTTGGCACACGACCCGCCGGTATGACTCGTCCCATGTGAAAGGAGTATGGCTGTATGTGGTGGTACTGCGGGTACAAAGCTCTCCCCGGCGTCCGCGTCGGCGAACTGGCCAAGCGGTTCCTGAGCAGGCACGACGCGGGCAGCAACCGACCGTCGGAGGTGCGCGCCTGGTTCGGTTTCCCTTCTGGCACCGCCGGGTTCGTGCTGGTGGAGGTGGACAGCCCCAAGGAATTGGCGGCCGTCCTGGACCCGTACGCCCGGCTCGTGGAGTGGGACGTGCAGGCGGTGTTCGAGATCAACTACAACCAGGTGCTGGAGGAACTGCGCCGCTCGACGCAACACGCGGCGATCGAGGACATGATGTCCGGCTTACCGCCAGCGGGGGTTGGGGCGCGGTAGCCGCCGTGACTCAGGCCGGACGTCCTTTTTGGGCGTCCGGCCTGGTTCTGTGGGGAGTTCGTTTCGGTGGGCTGGTCTTTCTGGGGAGCTGTCTGCTTCTCGTGGGTTGCGCCGCTGCCGGCATCTTGGTGGGTCGTCCGCGTCCCGTGGGTTGTGTGCGTCTTGGCGTTGTCCACATCTCGATGGGCTGTCCACAGCCCACGGCGCGACCCCCTGTCGATCTTGCCCGGCCGGTAGACTGGCCTCGGGGACGCCCCCCGGGAAGGGTGGGGGCCGCCCGGGGGCGGGTTGGTGCTGGCGGGTGTGGGCTGGGGTGGAGTCGGTTTGTGCTGGTGGGGTGGGGGATTTCGCAGGGTTGCCTTGGTGGGCGCGGCGTGCTGGGTGGCGTGCTTGTCCCATTGAGTCCGCGGCGCGTTTGTGGCTTGGTTTCGGATCGGGGTGGTCGAAACAAGCCTGAGTCTGGTGAGTGCCGCGGAAGGTGGGCGTCTCGTGGGCAAGGGGGTGGGTGTGGTTATTCGTAGGGGGTGGCGTAAGGCGGGATGTCGACGTCCATGGCGAGGTCGGCGAAGTGGCGGGCGAAGGGGTGGGCGCCTTGGCGCAGGTGGACCAGTTGGACGGGGACCAGTGGTGCGCCGATCAGGGGGATGAACCGCACGGCTGGGTGGGCCACTCGGTAGGCGGCGGAGAGGGGGACCACGCCGACGCCGCGTTCGGCGGCTACGGCCTCTAGCCACTCGTCGTAGTTGGTGCAGCGCACGGATACCCGGGGGCGGTGTCCGCGTGGCCACTGGTCCAGTCGGGTTGTGCCGCTGACCTCGTTGAGCACCAGTGGCAGGCCGGCGAGTTCGCGCCAGCGGACTTTGGCTCGGACGTTCTGGCCGTCGCCGCGGCGGACGGCGAGGACTTGGCGTTCGCGGAACAGGGGGACGCACCGCAGGCCGGTGGGGAGGTCGTCGCCGAGTAGGAGGGCTACGTCGACGTCGCCGCGGTGGACGCCCGCGTAGGTCTCGTCTCGGCGGACCAGGGCGACTCGGGTGTCGTGTTCTTGCTCGAAACCGCGGATCGCCTGTTGGGTCCACACGTCCGGCAGCGACCAGGTGAACCCGAGGCGCAGGGGGCTGGCGTCGGTGTGGCTGTCGAGCACGTCGTCGAGGTCGGTCAGGATCCGGTTCAGCCCGTGCAGCAGGCGTTCGCCGTCGGCGGTGAGGGAGACCTGGCGGGTGGTGCGGTGCAGCAGCCGGGTGCCCATGCTGCGCTCCAGGTTGCGCACGGTCCTGGTGATACCGGGTTGGCTCATGCCGATCCGCCGGGCCGCGTTGGTGAAGCTGAGTTCCTCGGCGACAACCACGAATGCTCGTAATTGCCGCAGCTCCACGTCCATCATTTCCCCCGTCGGCACCGGTGGTGACTCGCTACTAGTGGGTATGTACCGGACGTACCCGGGTCGCCGGGAAGTGACACAACATCGCGGAGAGGAGTGGCTGGCGCCATGCCGGACACGCTCAATTCGGCGCAATCGGACACGCAATCCGACAATCAGGTGTGGTTGCGGGAAATTTCGGTCACCAAGGGTGGGCCTGCCCCGCTCTACCGGCAGCTCTACACCGGAATACGTGGGCTGATCGTCGCGGGCCGGTGGTTACCCGAGGGCACCAGGTTGCCCTCTTCGCGATTTCTGGCCGGTTCACTCGGAGTTTCCCGGAACACCGTCGTACTGGCCTACCAGCGGTTGGCCGAGGACGGCTATGTGCGCGGCATGGCGGGCGGTGGGACGGTGGTCACCGCCGCCGCGACCAAGGCCAGGGCCGTCGAGGTCGACCGCCCGCGCCGCGCCAGGACGCCCCGCGACAAGCCCGTGTCGCGGGGCGTCGGCTTGCCCAACACCGCTTTCCCGGTCGGGGTGCCGCCGGTCGACCTGTTCCCGACCGCGTTGTGGGCGTCGCTGACCCACCGCAGGCTGCGGGTGGCGGGGGAGCGGGTGCTGCTCGGCGCGGACGCGGTGGGGCGGTGGCCGGTGCGCGAGGCGGTGGCGGCCTACCTCGGTGTGGTGCGCGGGATCCGCTGCACCCCCGACCAGGTCGTGCTGACCCGTGGTCTGGAGGCGGGGCTCGACGTGCTCGTCCGCGCGCTGCTGGCACCCGGCGCGGGCGTGTGGTGCGAGGAGCCCGGACCCGTTGGCCTGCGGCGGGTTCTGACCAGCGCGGGCCGCGTGGCGCACCCGGTCCCGGTGGACGCCGACGGGTTCGACGTACCCGCCGCCTGCACGACCGCGCCGCCCGCCGGAATGGCTGTGCTGTCGGCTTCCCGCCAGTTGCCGCTGTCGGTTCCGTTGAGCGACAAGCGCCGCACCTTGCTGCTCGACCACGCCGCCGCGCACCGGATGTGGGTGGTCGAGTACGAGCCGGATGCCGCGTTCCTGCTGCCGGACGCGCCGCCACCGCTGGTCACCACCGACCCCGACCGCCGGGTTGTCCACATAGGAACGTTCAACACCGTGTTGTTCCCGCAGGTGCACGCGGGCTACTGCGTGCTGCCACCCGACCTGGTCGAGCCGGTTGGCGACCTGCTCGGCGCGACCGGCGGCGAGGTGCCCGCGCTCACCCAGGAGGTCCTCGCCGACTTCCTCGACCACCACCGGTTCGCCCGGTTCCTCGCCCGCGCCAGGCAAACCGCGCAGCGGCGGCACGCCAGACTGGCCGAGTCGCTGTCCACGCTCGTCCGGAATTCGTCCGAAATAGACCTCGAACTGCTCGGGCGACCGGGTGAGGGCGGATATCTCACCGCGTTGTTCCCGTCGCTTGTGGACGATTGCGCGATGGTGCGCAGGGCGCACCGGGTCGGCGTTCAGGTGACCGCGTTGCGACGTTACTACCAATCCGAACCGAACCGGTCCGGATTGGTCTTCGGTACCGCCGGGGTGCGCGAGGAGGCAATTGTCCAGGCCATGCGGCTGATGGTCCCCATCCTGGCCCGCCGCTGAGCGACTTGGTACCGAACCCCTGTCGGTTTTGGACCTGTGCGACCCCGCTTTTCCCGGGCACTCTCAAGTCGTAGGCAGTCACCGAACTCAGGAGGAGAACGCGTGTCCAACCACCCGTACAGCTTCCCCAGCGAGTACGACGACGACATCTACTGGGCCAGGGTAGCCAGGACCCTCGGTTGGCTGGGTGACACCGACGAGGAAGCCCGGCAGCGGCAGACCGTGCTGCGCGACACCGTCGTCGGCGTCGCGGGCACCGGCGGCATCGGCGGCAGCATGGTAGACCGGCTGGCCCGGCTCGGCGTGCTGCACCTGCGCATCGCCGACCTGGACACCTTCGAGTACTCCAACATCAACCGGCAGTTGGGCGCCGGGGTCGACACGATCGGCAAGAACAAGGCCGAGATCGTCGCCAACACCGTGCACGCGATGACCCCGGACGTGGCGCTCGACGTGTTCACCCAGGGCATCACCGAGGAGAGCGCGGACGCCTTCGTCGACGGCTGCGACTTCATCCTCGACGAGATCGAGCCGTACGAGGTCAAGGCCCGCTACGCGCTGCACCGCGCCTTCCACCGCTCCGAGCGCTGCCAGTTCATGATGACCGCGCACGTCTACGGCAACCGGACCTTCCTGTGGAAGTGGACCAAGGACTCGATGCCGGTGTGGGACGTGCTGGGCATCGACGAGGACGCCGACCTCACCCCCGAGGTCGCCGACCGGCTCACCAAGCGGCTCATCCCCGAGTGGCAGCAGTGGCCCGCCGAGTCCATGCAGCGGCACTGGCTGGTGGAGAACGCGACCTGCCCGATCACCCCGGGCGCCCCGCCGATGGCGCAGGGCCTGCTGCTGGAGCGGTTCATGTTCGGCATCCTGGGCATCGAGGAGCTCGGCGACACGAAGAAGTTCCCGGTCTCCCCGGGGTACGCCATGGTCGACTCGCGCACCTGGGAGGCCAAGATGGTCGAGGGGAAGTGGTGGTGAGTGGCCACCCTGCGCGCGACTCGGCACGCTGACGCGTTCACCGGGCGGCACGTGCTGTCCATGGGTGACTACCACCCGCGGGACCTGGACCTGCTGTTCCGCACCGCCGACGAGACGCGCTCCGACCTGGCGAGCGGCCGTGACCACCGGCCGCTCGCCGGTCGGCTGCTCATGTCGGCGTTCTTCGACAAGAGCACCCGGACCCGGCTGGCGCACGAGACCGCGATGATCCGCCTCGGCGGCACCGTGGCGGGTTTCGCCGACGCCACCGTCACCCGCGCGGGCGGCACCACCCAGGAGAGCGACGACGACATCGCCCGGATGGTCTCCCTCTACGGCGACGTCGTCGTCGTCCGCCACCCGGAGACCGGCTGGCCCGCGCACGCGGCGTCGCTGAGCGAGGCCGCGATGGTCATCAACGGCGGCGACGGCGTCGGTGAGCACCCGACCCAGACGATGGTCGACCTCTACACCATGCACCGCCGCTTCGGCGGGCTGGACGGCCTGCGCATCCTCATCCTGAACGACCTCCGGATGCGCTGCGTCCGGTCCCTGCTGCTCGGCCTGCGCCACTTCGACTGCACCGTCTACGGCCTGAGTGCTTCCGGCAAGGACGCCGCCGCCCTGCCCGAGGGCGTCCCGCCCATCCACACCGGCCGCGACCTGGACTCCCTGCTGTCCGAAGTGGACATCGTGTACTCGTCGCCGACGGTGGCCGCCGAACGGCCGGAGGACTCGCTGGACCGGGTCACCCTCAACCGCGACCTGCTGCGCAGGCACAGCGGCCACGACATCACCGTGATGCACCCGTTGCCCCGCAAGGGTGAGGTCGACACGGACCTGGACGACACGAGGTTCGCGGGCTACTGGGAACAAGCCGACAACGGCGTCCCGGTCCGCATGGCCCTGCTCCGCCTGATGTTCGGCTGCTGAACCGCTGGGAACATCTCGGAAACCCGACGACCGACCCGGTCGTCGGGTTCCGCGTGTCTGGACCCCGCCGTTCTGAGCAGCCCCCGAATCCAGCCTACCGACCCGCACCGACGGAAACCCGCGGCTCCAGGCTGGCCTGTGCGCTGATCCACCAGTTGTGGACAACGAACCCTCACTCGCGTGCACTACGCACCCGCTTGTGTGGGCAAGGGGTCCCCACTCGTTGTGGATAACCGACCCCCACTCATGCGGACAACGGACCCCCACTCGTCGTGGACAACGGACCCGCTCGTGTGGGCAGCAGACCCCCACGCGTTTGGGGGCAACAGCCCTCCGCTCGTTGTGGACAACGGCCACACTCGCGTGCACAACGGACTGCTGTGTGGATAACGGATCCCCACTCGTCGCGGACAACAGCCCCATTCGTTGTGGACAATGGGTCCTCACTCCGAGTGGATCCACGACAGCCCACAACCGATGGGCTTGTCCACAGCCCCTCCTGGAGCGTGGGGTTTTCGTCGGTGTCGGTCGGTAGGCTGGATTCGGGGGCTGCTCAGAACGGCACGCTCAGCCTGGCCGGACAGGTGACAACGCCCCGGCGAGGGCACCGGGGCGTTGTCGGGGGGAAGGTCAGTTGTACAGCGGCTTGGTCATGGTGATCGACGGGTAGGGGCCGTTGTCGGTGGGGGCGTCCACGTGGGTGACCTCGTAGCCGAGTTTGGCGTAGAAGTGTTGGGCGGGGTTGCCGTTGAGGACCTGCAGGGTGGCCGAGTCCTTCCCGGCCAGGCGGGCCTTTTCCTCCAGCACGGCCACCACGTGCGCACCCGCGCCGAGCTGGCGGGCCTCGCGGTCGACGACGATGCTGTGCAGTTGGGCCTCGCCCGCGGCCAGGGGGGTGATGAGCGCCCCCATGAGCCTGCGCATGCCGTTCAGGAAACGGGTGCCGTCGCGCGGGCCGAGGAGGTCTCGGGCGTCCGCCGCGATCGTGTCGTACCAGAGGTTGACGCGGGGGTGTTGGCGGGTGGCGATGGCGCCGATGGCGACCGGGGTGCCCGCGTCCTCGACGACGACCATGCCCTCGATCGCGGCGGGGGCTTGTTCGCGCAGGGCGCGGTGGACCAGGAGCTCGTTGGGCTCGGTGTCCCCGTTGATCATGCCGGGGGCTTCCTCGCGGTAGAGCTGGGTGAGCATTCCGGCGATGCGGGGGACGTCCCGCGAGTCGGCGGGCTTGTGCGCGATGTCGAGTTGCTGGGTCATGCGTGACCTCCCTAGGCGAAGACGACGGTCCGGTTCCCGTTGCGCAGCACCCGGTGTTCGGCGTGCCAGGTGACGGCGCGGGCGAGTACCCGGGATTCCAGGTCCTGGCCGACGGCGCGCAGCCGGGCCGGGGTGTGCCGGTGGTCGACGCGCAGCACGTCCTGTTCGATGATCTGGCCCTCGTCGAGGGCGGGGGTGACGTAGTGCGCGGTGGCGCCGATGAGCTTGACCCCGGCGGCGTGGGCTTGCGCGTACGGGCGGGCGCCCTTGAAGCTGGGCAGGAACGAGTGGTGGATGTTGATCATCCGGCCCGCGTGCTCGGCGCAGAACCGGGGACCGAGCACGCGCATGTAGCGGGCGAGCACCACCAGGTCGACGTCCAGGCCGCGCAGCAGGTCCGACAGCCGCGCCTCCTGGTCGTCGCGGTCATCGAGGTCGCCGCCGGTGACGGGGACGTGGTGGAACGGGATGCCGTGCCAACTGGCCAGCTCGCCCGCGTCCGGGTGGTTGGACACGATCGCGGTGACGTCGACCGGGAGTTCCCCGGTTCGGTGCCGGAACAGCAGGTCGTTGAGGCAGTGCAGGTGCTTTGACACGAGCAGCGCGGTCCGCGGCCGGGCACCGACCTCGTCGATGGACCAGGTCATGCCCAGCGCGCGGGCGGTCTCGGCGAACTTGTCCCGGATGACTGAGATGTCAACTGCGCCGATGTCCGCGGTGCCGATGTCCCCCGCTCCACCGAGCCGGAACTGGACCCGGGTGAAGAAGTCCGCGGCGCTGAACTGCTGGCAGTCGACGATGTTGGCGCCCGCGCCGGTCAGCAGGCCGGTGACGGCGGCGAGGATGCCCCCGGCGTCCGGGCAGGTCCCGGTGAGCACGTACTCGCCTTGGTCGGGCATGGTCACACCTCCTTCTCGACTCTGGAAAGGCTAGGGCCGAAACGGTTCGACCCCGGTCGAATCGCGGCTGGTGTCCTCAATGGACCGACAGTGCCCTGGCGGCCAGCAGGCCGGTGCGGGCCACCGCGTCGGCGTCGCCGAGGATCACCGAGTTCACCCCGGGCCGGATGCCCGCGGCGGTCACCCAGTGCACCGACTCGGTCGGCACGCCGAACGCGAAGCGGCGCGGGTGGGCCCGGCCGGACACGTCCACCAGGTGGTACGGGCTGCGGGTCACCGCGAGCCCGCCGGTCTCGTAGTGGCCGCCGTCGCGCTGGGGGATGCGGTAGTGCGTGCAGTCGCCCCGGGTCAGCAGGCGGCGGATCAACGGGTCACTGGTGGTGCGCACGTCGGTCTCCGGTAACCTGGCCTCCACCAACGCTTTCGCCCGGTATTCGACGCCGGGGACGCGGGCGGAGCGGGTGACGAAGCCGCCGTCAACGCAGCCGACCGTCATGCCCGGACCGACCACCGACAGCACACCGGCCTCGATCAGCGCGATCATCTCCTCGATCCGCGACACCGGCGGTCCGATCGAGACGAATGCGTTGAACGGCGTGTACCAGCCGCGCAGCGCGTCCCGATAGGACTCACCGGAGATGCCGCTGTGGTCGACGACCAACCGGATCTCGTTGCGCAAGTCCCGCAGGACATCCAGCGCCGCCTTCAGCGGACCGTCCACAGTGCCCAGTTGAGCCTCGCGCACGTCGGCTTCCAAATAGGACACCAGCCAGTCGTGGAAGTGGTCCGGTCCGGTGAACTCGATACCGTCGTGCGGGTGCGCGACGCGCTGCCAGTCCCAGTGCTCGTCCGGGCCGATGCCGCACTCGGCGAGCAGGTCGGGGTTCTCGGTCCCGATCTCGGTCGCCAGGTAGCGGCGGCGGAACTCGTCGGCGTCGCACACGCAGTCCCGGCCGCGGATCAACGTGCTGTAGTACACGGCGCGGACCTCGCGGTCGATCAGCGGCCACACCTCGGTGCCGAAGTCCGGCAGGTCGCCCTGCTCGGCGCGGGCGCGGAACGCGGCGATCACCGGCGGGGTCAGGCACAGCGGCTCGTGCCGCCCGTGCGCGCCCTTCTGGTTGGCCCCGCGCGAGTGGTGCGGCACCCCGCGCCTGCACCCGGCGATCATCCTGGGCTCCCGCCTGGACGGCCGGTAGGTGACCTTGTCGCCGTCGCGGGTGAACACGCCGCCGCGGCCGGTGGTCAGCAGCGCCATGTGGTCGAAGAAGTTCAGGCCCATCCCGCGCAGGATAACCGGCTCGCCCGGTTCGATCGCGGACAGGTCTGTCTCGGCCGGGTTGCCCGGCGGGTGGTAGTACAGGTCGTTGTCGTCGGCGAACTCGCGCAACGCTTCCTCGCGCTCCCCGGGGTGGGTGTCCAGGTGGCCCATCGCGAGCACGACCTGGTCCAGACCGGTCAGCCGCGCACCGCCGTCCAGGGTCAGCGTCTGCGTGCCGTTGTCCGCGTCGACCAGGTCCACCGCCCGGCACGGGTGCTGCACGATGGTGACCCGGCGCGGCGCGTGCCGGACCAGGTGCCGCAGCACCCAGCTCAGGTACTGGCCGTAGAACGCGCGCGACGGGTAGTCGTCCGGGCCCAGCCGGGCCGCTTCCGCCAGCACCGCGGGCGGCTCGTCGTCCAGGGGACCGATCAAGGTCAGGAACCGCGCCCACTCGTACAGGCTCGGCCCGGCCAGCACCGGCCCCGCGCAGTCGACGGAGTCGTCCACGAACATGGTCACCTGCGCGGCGACCGTGTTCATCAACAACTCCGCGGCCTGGCCGGTGCGCCAGACCCGGCTGCCGGTTCGCAGGTGCGGGTCGACCAGGTGGATCCGCAGCCGGTCGCCCTCGTTCAGGCACTCCGACGCGTTGGCGCACAACCGGTCCAGCACAGACAGCCCGCGTGGTCCCAGTCCCACCACGCACACCTCGACCGTGCCGCCCATGTGCTCGGAATCGGCGTCGCCGCGCACGGTGCGCGCCGCCGGGATTGACTCCTTCGCCATCATCACCGTCCTCGTCCGCAGTTGTCGAACTCCCCTCGGTGGTACCAGAGCGGCGGCACGGTCCCGCCCCGACACACACCGCGATCCGGCAGGCGGTGGTGGGTGAACAGCGCCTATGCGGCGGCGTTATTGCTCGAACCGGCGACAACGACCCAGGTCACCAAGGGGACCAAGGTGAGCGTGGTTCGGAACCATCGGCACCAGCGGCTGAGGGGGTGGACATCCCGCCGTGATCAAGACGGGTGTGGGTGAGCAGGCCCCACCTGTGCGGAAACTGGTCCTAGTTGGACAACTCGCCGGGGCGGTTCCAGGTCGACTTCGTCAGCGCGGCGGGGAAGTAGCCGGTCCGGATCGGTCGGCGCGTTCGACCAGGTCGCCGATGCGCTGGGCGAACAGCGGCCACAGCTCACCAGGGAAGCCGTGGCCCATGCCGTCGACGACCAGCAGTTCGGCGCCGGTGATGGCGGCGGCGGTGGCCCGGCCGCCGCTGACGTCGCACATCAGGTCGGCGGCGCCGTGGATGACCAGGGCGGGGATGTCCAGCGAGCGCAGCCGGTCGGTGCGGTCGCCGGACGCGATGGACGCGACGGCCTGGCGGAGCATGCCCGTGTTGTCGCGGCCGCCCCGGTCGTAGGCGCGGGTGGCGCGTTCGGTGGCGGCCCGCTCGTCGAACCGGAACCCGGGTGAGCCCACCGCTCGCAGCGCGCGGACCTGCCAGGCGATGTAGCCGTCGCGGTCGGCAGGCGGCTCCCCGAGCGGGCCGATGGCGGCGAAGTTCGCCCGGCCGACGTCGGGGTTCCCGGTGGTGGACATCATCGAGGTGAGCGAGCGCACCCGGTCGCGGTGCTCCAAGGCAATGGTCTGGGCCACCATGCCACCCAGCGACGCGCCGACCAGGTGGACGCTGCGCAGGCCCAGCGCGTCGAGTAGCCCGATTGTGTCGGCGGCCATGTCCGACAACGTGTACGACACCGACGAGAAATCGCCCGCGAGCGCGGCCGCCACATTCGGCTCCGGCCCGTCGGTGAAATGCGTGGACCGGCCGGAATCGCGGTTGTCGAACCGGATCACATGCAGGCCGCGCTCCACCAGTTCCGCGCAGAACCCGTCCGGCCAGTTGATCATCTGCGCGCCACCGCCCATGACCAGCAGGACAGGCGGGTCGCCGGGATCGCCGAACCGCTCGTAGACCGTGGTGATCCGGTCGGGACCGACCCCCGTCGCCGTTTCCTCCGCCATCGCGGCGAACACCCCATTTCGCAAGAGAACCGGCCGAAAAGCTACCACAGAATCCGCGCCGTGACCCCGGGGAAATCGACGGAAAACGGGTCCGATAACATCGGTGTGGAAAGCGGAAATGACACTTGGCCCGGTGCCGCGGGCATGGGGTAGCGTGGGTTCGGCTCGTCGCACGGCGGGCGGACCGGGCAGTTGAGCAAGCAGCGGCCCACCGAATCGGGTGGAGGTTCCGCATGGGCACGGTGCTGGCGTTCACGGTGGCGAGAGCCCCCGGCCGGGACGTGGTGTCGTTCACCGGCGAGGTGGACATCGGGTCGGCCCCGACGCTGCGCGACGGGCTGGCGCGACCGTCCGCCGCCCTGCTCGTCGCCGACTTCACCGGGGTGACCTTCCTCGGCTCCACCGGGCTGACCTGCCTGCTCCAGGCGCACGACCGGCTCGTCGCCGAGGGCAGGGCCCTGGTCGTGGTGACCCCGCCGACCAGCGCGGTCAGCCGGGCCATCTCCATCTCCGGGGTGGACCAAGCCGTCACCGTGGTGGCTACCCTCGGCGACGTTCCCGGTTGAGGAGGCGCGCGTGCACCTGGTGGTGGTCGACGACGAGGCCGCGGTCCGCGACTCGCTGTCCAGGACCCTCCGGTTCGAGGGCTACACGGTGTCCACCGCCACCGACGGCGCCGCCGGGGTGGAGTTGGTGCGCACCGAGCGCCCCGACGGGGTGATCCTGGACGTCACCATGCCGGTGCTCAGCGGCCTCGACTGTTGCAGGCTGTTGCGGGCCGAGGGCAACTACGTGCCGATCCTCATGCTCACCGCCCGCACCGGTGTCACCGATCGGGTGGCCGGGCTGGAGGCGGGCGCGGACGACTACCTGGTCAAGCCGTTCGCCCTGCAGGAGCTGCTGGCCCGGGTGAAGGCACTGCTCCGGCGGACCGAGTACAACGCCGCCACGGCCGCCGTCGAGTCCTCGGCCCTGCGGTTCGCCGACGTGCTGCTCGACCCGGCGACCCGGGAGGTCATCCGCGGCGACCGGCCGCTGAAGCTGACCCGCACCGAGTTCGCCATCCTGGAGGCGTTCCTGCGCAACCCGCGGATCGTGCTCACCCGCACGTCGATGTTCGAACAGGTCTGGGGTTTCGACTTCGGCGCCGCCTCCAACGGCCTGGACGTCTACGTCGGCTACCTGCGGCGCAAACTGGAAGCGGAAGGCGAGCCGCGCCTGCTGCACACCGTGCGCGGCGTCGGCTACGTGCTGCGTGAGGAGCCACTGTGAAGCGGCGGTCGTTGTCGTTGCGGGCCCGGTTGACGGTGCTCGCCGTCGCCGCCGTGGCCGTCGCCGTGGTCGGCGTGTCGCTGACGTCGTGGTTGCTGCTGCGCACCAAGCTCCGGCACGACTTCGACGCCCAACTCCAGTCGTACGCCCGGGTCGCCGCCACCGCCGCCACCCCCGCCGACGCCCTCGACCTGCTCCAGAACAACAGCGGCCACCGCGACCAACACCACGGCGGCGGCCTGGTCATCCAGTTCCTCGACCGTGCGGGCCAACCCACCGGCCCGGCAGCGGGCGACGCCACCGCCATCCCGCTGACCACGCGGGCCCAGGCCGCCGCGATGGGGGTCGACAGCCGCGGCTCCGAGCTGGTCCGGATCGGCCCGGACCGCTACCAGGTGTGGTCCACCCCGACCTCGACCGGCGCGGTGCAGGTCGCCATGGACGCCGAACAGGTCGAGGGCACCGTGACCGAACTGGGACTCTGGCACGTCCTCGTCGGCCTCGCGGGCATCGCCGTGGCGGCTCTGCTGGGTCGAGTGGTCGCCCGCACCGCCCTGCGCCCCGTCGACACCTTGACCGCCGCCGCCGAGGACGTCGCCCGCACCCAGGACCTGTCGGCGGGCATCGAGGTCCGCGGCACCGACGAACTCGCCCGCCTCGGCGCCGCCTTCAACGCCATGCTCACCGCCCTCGCCGACTCCCGCGACGCCCAACGCCGCCTGGTCCAAGACGCGGGCCACGAGCTGCGCACCCCCTTGACCAGCCTCCGCAACAACATCGAACTCCTCGTCCACGCGGCATCCACCGGCCGACAACTCGCCCCCGAAGACCAAACCCGCCTACTGGCCGACCTCTCCGCCCAGGCTGTCGAACTCACCACACTGATCGAAGAACTAGTCGACCTGTCGACGGGGGAGCGCTCACCCGAGGCAGAAGAGTTGGTCGACCTGAGCGATGTCGTCGGCCCAGCGGTGGAACGCGCCCGCGCCCGAGCCCCCCAGGTCAGCTACGCGACAGACTTCACCCCAGCACGAGTACACGCGCGCGTAGCGGCCTTGGAGCGGGCAGTCCTCAACCTGCTCGACAACGCCGCCAAATGGAGCCCCCCCGGCTCCACAGTGACAGCACGAATCACAGCGTCATCTGACGGCGCACGAATAGACGTAGACGACGAAGGCCCCGGAATCGCAGACGCCGACGTGCCACATGTATTCCAACGCTTCTACCGCTCCGACGAGGCCCGAGCCCTCCCCGGCTCGGGATTGGGCTTGGCAATCGTAGAACAAATCGCCACCCAACACGGCGGCACAGTATGGGCAGGCCGAGCAGAAACAGGCGGCGCCAGAGTAAGCATCCTCCTCCCCATCGCCCCCGCGCCCGACCCAAGCTGAGTACGGGACCCCACCACACCGCCCACATGGCGAAGCGCCGCAACACACACCGCCACCCGCGACGCGACTTGATAAGTGGGCGGGCGAGCGAGCTCGATGTGCTGGTGGGTACCGGGCATTGGGCGGTGGATTTCTTGTTGGCGGAGAAGTCGCGCTCGGCCCAGATCGACAACGCGCCACCCCGGCACCGCGCGCCCAAAAACCCACCCCTGATCGACGAAGCTCCACACTGGCACCGCGCGCCTCGGGACCCGCCGATACCAACCGCCCGTTGTGGTGAAGTTGTTTTGTTTGGGGGGAGCGGTGGCCTAAGCCGGCTGGCGGGTAAGGCCACGCTTTCCAGTGGCCCCGCCTTTTAGCCTTACCTGAGGCTGCCGCTAGGGGCCCCAAACAAAACAACTTCACCACAACGGGCACCCCAGCTTTCATCTGGCGCCCGGGGCCGGCGTCGCCGCCAGGCGACCAGGCCGAACCCCGAGGCGCAGCCGAGGCCCAGAGCTCCCTCACACCAAGATCAACCGAGAACAAAGCCCCCAAATACACAGCCTAAACGACCCCACCGACAAGAACACCCAGCCGACCAAGACCCATGATCAACCCGACGAAAGCCCCCGAATACACAGCCTAGCGACGACCACCGACAGCCCACGCGATCACGTCCGCGATCCATGATCAACCCGATGCGAAGCCCCAAATACACAGCCTAGACCGACCCACCGACACCCCCCACCAACCACCACGCACCCACCCCGCACCGGAACTCTCACGCTAGCCGAGCGGATCTCTCATCGAACCTTCATCCGCGTTCGGCACCGTAGGCAACGTGACAACGGACCTTGCCGAAACGATCCTGATCGGGATCGCCTGTGCGGTGGTCGCGAGTGCGTTCTTCGCGACGGGAGTGCTGCTGCAGCACCGGGTAGTGAGCGCGATGACCCCCGCGGGTGAGCTGGGTCGGTCCGCCCTGCGCAAAATGGTCCGGTCGCCGGGTTGGCTGGCCGGCGTAGGGTCCGGCGTCCTCGGCGGATGCCTGCATGTCGTCGCGCTGTCGTTCGCACCGGTGGCCATCGTCGAGCCGGTCGGCGTACTGGGACTCGTCTCGATCGTCGTAGTGGGTGCCCGCCTGCGCCGTGAGCACGTCGACGTGGGGACTCGCCGCGCCGTGTTGGCCGTGTGCGCCGGTGTAGGCGGTTTCGTCGTAGTCGCCGCCGGGGCGATCAGTTCGCAGCCGGTGGCGCAGACCGGTCAGGTGCAGTTCGTAGTGGCTTGTGCCGCCGTCGTCGGCTTCGTCGGATGGCAGCAGCGAAGCTGCCTGGCCACCAGCGCCGCCGCGGCCGTCGTGTCCGGCTTCGGCTCAACGGTCGTCCGCGCGGCGTCGCAGCACTGGCAGGAAGGCGGCGCGGTCGCGGTCGACCTGGGGTTGAGCGTCGAAGCCGCGGCCCTGCTGCTCACCGGCGGCTGGCTCATGCAACGGGCGTACGCGCGCGGCACGGCGGCCCTCGTCGTCGGCACGACAACCGTCCTCGGCCCCATCACGTCCGTCCTCGTCGGCCTGACCCTCTACGGCGAGGCAACCGGCCTGACCGGCGAGGACATCGCGGGCATGACGCTGCTGGCCCTGCTGGCCATCGCCGGTGTGCGGGTCCTCGCCCAGTCAATGCACCCCACCGAACCGGTGGTCGCGGTCGTACCCCCAGTTGAGCAGCACGCGCACGCCGCGTGACCAAAGAAAGGCACGAGATGACAACACCACCTGAGCCGGAGCAGTACCACCCGGCCAACCCCCTTGGCTCCGACGCGGGTGACCAGCAGGCCGAGCAGCCCCACGCCGGATACGACGGTTCGACCGAGCGCTTCGCGGAACAACCTCAAGCTGACCACGAGGCCCCGGCAGGCGAGTCCGATCAGCCCCAGGTCAGCCCCCAGGTCCAGGACAACCGGCCGTCCCGGCTGCGCCGCGTGGGCTCGGCCGCCGGTCGGGTCGCCCGGCATCGGGTGACGCTTCCGGTGGTTGCCCTGGTCGTCGGCGGTGCCATCGGCGCGGGTGTAACCGCGGTGGCTATGCATGAGGGGGACCACGCCGCTCCCGCCGTGAGCCAGACCGACCACCGGGGTGCGCCGAATGGTGAGCACGACCGGGGTGGGGGCGAGCGAGGTGGCAGGCCTGGGCACCGCTGAGTGACGCGGGTGCCCGCCGGACCCCCGGAACGTTACCCCGACGTTCCGGGGGTCTCCCGCAGGTGAGCGGTGACCGTCAGTCGTTCTCCACGGTGAAGTCCCAGATGGCCAGCACGTGCCCGGCCTGGCGCCAGTTGATCTGGGCGTGCCCCGTCTGGAACCGGCCGGTCAGCTTGAGGGTGGCCGGATGCCCCGGTGACGCCGTCACGTCGCCTGCGCCGGACGGGGTCAGCGCGACCGTGGCGCCGGTCTCGTCCTGGCAGAGCAGGTCGGCCATGGCCAGGTGCACGGTCCCGGCGGTCGGGGCGGCGGTCACCGTGATCTCACCGGTGATCGCCTCGTCCGGCCGTCCGGTGTGCGTGGTGGCGGTGTCGGCCGGGCCGGTCGTGGTGAGCAGCGCCTTGGCGTCACCAGCCAGTTCGACCTGGACCGGCGCGCCCATCGCCACCAACTGCGGGTGACCGGGGGAGGCGGTGACCGGCGCGGGAACGCCGGGCGCCGCACTGGCCACCGGGAACGCGCCGAGGCTGGCGACGACGTCGTCCGCCGACGGCTCGGGCGGGGTGGAGCAGCCCGTGAGGAGAACCGCGGTGAGCGCCAGGACGGCGCCCACCGCGGATCGGGAAGCAGACGGCATGGGGTTACTTCACCGTCTCGTACTTCGGCTGGACCGCCTCGTCCAACCCACCGGCGACCGCCGGGTACACCGCCCGCTGGTCACCGGCGACGACCGCCCGGTGCGCGCGGCCAGAGGCGTTGTTGTAGACGTCCTGGCCGAACGGGCGCAGACCGTCCGCTGCCGCGTAACCGAGGTGGCCCTTGCCGTCCGTGCCGCCCCGGCTGATCCCGAACAGGTCCTCCGTGCTGCGCAGCCACGAGTAGTGGTTGTACGGCTGGTCGGAGATCGACCCCGGCTGGATGAACCGGGAGATGAACACCGCGCCGGTGATGCCGCCACCGGGGGTGGTGTCCTGGCCGAACGCCTGGAAACCGGGCTGGGTGGTGTTCGGGCCGGGCAGCTCGTTGCAGCAGGCCACAATGGACTGCGCGGTGTCCGTCGCCGTGTTCAGCGTCGGGTCGGTGTTGCCCTGGTAGTCCGCGATGGAGTTCCCGTACATCTTGTACGGCGGGAAACCCTCGTCGAACAGGATCTGGATCTCACCGTCCTTTTGGAACGCGGGAGACGCCATGATCTCCGGGATGTACTTCTTGAGGAACAGGTCCGCGGCGAACAGCCCGCCCTGGTGGTTGTTCGGGTCACCGGAGAGGTTGTCGCCCTTGCAGGTCGCGTCGTGCGCGTCGCTGCAGTTGTTCGGGCTGATCCAGGAGAACTGCGGCGTGGTGGCCACGCTCTTGAGGTCCTCCTCCAGACCGGACAGCTTCGGGTGCCCCTGGCTCGCCGGGTAACCGGTCAGCGGGACGACCTTGCCGCAGTCGGCCGGGTTGTCGATCACCGAGTGGAACCACGCGACCGGGCTGTGCTTGGCCACGTACTGGTCCTGCGCGGTCGCGCCACCCGGGTCCGGGACGCCGCTGCCGCCCGGGTCGCCGGGAATGCCGCAGCGGTAGACGTCCTCGCGGCCGGGGGTGTTGCCCTCGTCCTGCAGGTACGTCTTCCACGACACGTGCGCCTGGTCGAGCTGGTTGAACAGCGTCGGCACCGACTGCGGGTACACGCACCCGGTCGACGCGTAGGTCTGCCCGTCCGCCGCCGGGAAGCCCGGCTGCACGTTCTTGTACTGCGGGCAGTCCGCCTGGTTGTCCGGCGCCGGGCTCTGGCCGGACACCAGCGAGATGTAGTTGCCCAGGCTGAAATGGCTCGTCCCGTAGTACTGCCGGAGGAGCAGTCCGTAACTGGGCAGCGTCTTCCACAGGTAGTCGTTCTGGTTCAACCCGGTGAACGTCGCCTCGTACGACTTGTTCTCCAGGATGAACGTCCACACGTGCCCGACCTTCGGCGGCTGGAACCCGCCCCGCGCACGCTCCGCCCCGGCCGACGCGGCACTCGCCGTGCCCACCGCCACCGCACCACACACCACCGCCACGAACAACCGGCGCCACCGCCGCGGTCTCACCACGCCAGACCTCCCTTTTCGCTCTACTCGCCAATCTGGCCGCCTGAATCTACGACCGGGATCGGGGTCCGCATTCCGAACTTCGGATGAACAAGCCTGCTGAACCGTGCGAACCGCTGATCGGGTGATTGTTTTCCACTCGACCGATCGACAATTCATGGGGTTTTGTTTGCCTTGGGCGCCGTAGATTTGGGTGTTGGTAAAGGGACCTTCTGCTATCGCCCGTTTCCGCGGAGCCGGTTGAGCAGGTCGTAGGTCTTCCCGACCATCGTGTCGAAGCGCCCGGGGGCGACGTTGACATAGCGCTCGCAGTCCGGCTGCCGGGTGAAGGAGAACAGGTAGCGGCCCCGCTCGGTGTCGTAGAACGTGCAGCAGTCGTCGCCGGTCGTGCGGTGGCCACCGAGACCGTCGCGCACGCCCGCGCAGATCTGGCCCGCACCCCGACGGGGCAGCCCGGCCACGTCCAGCACCCGCCGGACATCGCGGTGGGCGGGAGCGCCGTTGATGGCCGCCCGCAGGTCGGATTCCGGCACCGACAGGCTGGGGCCGGGGGCAGGCGGCGCGTCCGGGATCTCGGCGAGGAGGCCCTCGGCCAGGGCGTCCGGCCGGAGTGGGCGGAGCACGACCTGTCCGGAGGCGGGCACGTGGCATGCCAGCACCGCGTCCGGTCCGCCGGCCGCGACGTGCAGGTGGTAGCGACCGACCGCGGGTGACTCCACAGTGGACGTGAGCTCCAGCGCGCCTCGACCGAGCACGGTCATCGTGCGCAGGAACTCCTCGGTTGGTTTTCCCGCCCGCCACAGCCCGTGCTCCGCGAGCCGTAGGCGCACATCGTCGTTGTGGGCCTGGGTTTCCTCGGGGTTGCGCCAGATCGGGTCCGGGGACAGCCAGGCGGGTAACGCGACACCGGCCTCTTGCGCACCGACGAGCAAGCAGTCGGCGGCGAGCACAACCTCACGGTCCATCACCAGCACCGCGACTCCTCTCCGGGGCGCCGATGACCGGCGGCATCAACTTCGGCAACGGGCCGACCAGCGCGTTGTCCGGATCGGCTTCCTGCAGGTATTCCGGGGTCTCGTGCTCGGTGTCCTCGGCTCCGTCGCCCCGGCCGCCGTGGCCTGCGGCACCGACACCGCCCATGCCCGATCCACCCGGATGTCCGCTGCCACCCATCGGACCACTGGTGAGGCGGCCGCCCGCGCCGAGGCCACCCGGCGTGCCCGCGCCGACCCGGTTGCCGGTACCGGCGCCAATCTCTGGTCCCGTGCCGCTTCCCCTGCCCACGCCGGAGCCAGTTCCGGCTCCCGTGCGTGCCCCGTCCGGTCCGAATCCGCTGCCGGGCAGGGCACCGCCTTCGGGGTTGCCGCCCGGTCCACCGAGACCGGGGTTCGACCCACCGGGGCCGTATCCGCCGGGGCTGCTGTTGTAGTCGCCGCCTGATGGTGTGGACGGCAGATAACCCGCCGTCGTCGTGTAGTCCGGTGGCGTTGTGTTGCCGGGCGCTGTGGTGTTGCCGGGCAGAGTCGCGTTGTTCGGCAGAGTCGTGTTGTTGGGCGACGGTGGCCCGGAATTGTGCGCCGGCGTATTCGCCACCAGATGTCCCGCTCCGCCGGAAGGGGGCGCAACGGTGCCGGGTCTGTGGCCACCGCCTTGGCTCGAACCCCTGTATCCGGAATCGGCAGCCGAGTGGCCGGGAACTCGGCCACCGCCGGACGGGCTGTATGACCCTGGCCCGGTGCTGAGTCCCGGGGGTTGTCCGCCATCGGCGGGGACGGGGGGCTTGATGTCGCCCCCGGCGGGCGGAAGCGCCAACTCGCCGTACAGCGATGGCGTCGCCCAGCGTCCGGAATTGTCCGTGGATTGGCCGTGGTAGAGGGTGTAGGCGTCGATGACCTGCCGGGACTTCTGATTCCAGGCGTTGATCTCGGTGGACCGGTTGGACATGAAGGAGAGCGGTGTGCCGCTGACCCAGTCGTCCGCCGGTTTGTTTCCCAGGTGCCCCACCGCCGCGACCTTGTTCTGCAGGTCCTTGAACGAACTTCCCTGACCCGTGTACAGCCCTTGTGCCTGCGTCAGGTGATCACCACTGACTCGCGAGGCCTGGACCAGTGGGCTGGCGCCCGCGTACGCCTGTCCGGCCGCGTCGCCCTGCCAATGCTCGCCCATGGCGCCCTGTAATTGCAGCATTTCGTCGGCGATTTCGTGGTGCAGGGTGGAGGGCTCCGCCGACTTGTCGCCGCCCGCGTACATGCCGCTCGGGCCGGTGCCGCTGTTGATCAGTTGAATGATCTGCGGCGCGCTGTAAGCCATCACGCGCCGCCCTTCAACGTCGACACCGCGGCCTCCGCCGCCTTCGTCGAGATGGCGCACGGGTCCTGGTAGGACGGCGAAGATTTCTGGAGGTCGATGTTGACCGTGAAGACCTCGTCGTCGTGGACGCCGACGGCGATCTGGCACCCGCCGCTGTTGCGGAAGTCGGCGCTGCCAAAGAATGCCGCAGGATATCCACCGACGTTCGGGGATACCTCGAAGTAGCCGGACTTGTTGTCCTGGCCCTTGTACACCGTCGCCAAACCGCCGTTCGCGGGCACGAAACCGATGGCGACACTGTTGCTGTCGGCGTCGGTCCAGATGCACATCGGGGCGACGTTGCCGTTGATCTGGCGATTGGCGGTGAGATTGGCGACTTGAGCGGCCTGGGCTTGGCTCAGCACAGCGCACGGGTTCTGCTCGAACTTGGCCGTGTCCAACGGGTTCGGCACCGGCGGCGCGGTCAACGACATCTCCGCCGAGGTCGAAGGGCTCGGTGCGGGCACCGGCGTCAGTTGGCTGGTCGGCGTCGAACACGCCGACACCGCACTCAGCGCGGTCACCGCGCTGACGGCCGCAGCGAGACGCCTCATGGTCTCCGCCCGTGCTTGAGCAGCTTCGCGGCGGTCGTCTGTTCCTGTCTTTCGTACGTGTCGATTGCCGTCTTGAGCATTTTGGCGTATCCCAGGGCGTAGTCGTGCTGTTCTTTGGCGCTTGTGAGGTAAGCCTCGGCGTGCGCGTCCGCGGCCTGCTTCTGCCGGGTGCTGGCCTCGTCGTCGGCCGGCTTCTTCACGGCGCCCAGTTGAGCGCCGAGATTCAGGGCGTTCGACAACTTGTCGGCGATCGCTTGCCACCGGGGGAGGAACCTGCGCATGGTCTCGATGTCCATGACATACCCGCCACTGGCGGCGGCGGCATTGACCTCGGCGTCTTCCTGCTGACGTCGCTGGTACACCTTGACGCCGACGGAGTTCATACCCAGGTCGTACTGTTCGTCCTGGGCTCGCCGCTTCGCCTGCTCCTCGGGCGGGAGATACCCGCCCCGGCCCGCCACCGGCGTTGGCTCCGCTGGTTGCGCCATTCCTCAACCTCTCACCGTGTGACGCGTAATCACCCAATCGGATGACGCGCGTGGTCGCTGACGGGAATCACCCGAACCAAGGCAAAACCTCGGCTGACTGTAGTCGGTCAGTCACCCTGCGGCGTCCACTTTGGCGGAACTCCGACATTCCAACCCGGTATAGGCACGTGGCGGACAAGACATTGCCGGTTCGCCGTCGGCGGTTGCCGGCTATTTCGCCCATGCGTGGCGGAATCCCGCGTGGTTGGTCGATTTGACGTTGTCGCGGGCCTGCTCAGACCGGTTGGAGGTCGGTCTGCTGTTCGAGCATGAGCTTGCGGGCGATGCGGCGGACGGCGGAGCGGACCTGGTCGTCGACGGTGGCGGGGTCGCGGCCCGCGGACCAGTCGGTGAGTTGGTCGAGCAGCCAGGACGTCCAGGCGTCGAGGAGGGTGGCGGCTTCGGCGAGGCCGCGGGCGGTGAGTTCGAGGCGGTCGTCGGCGGTGCGGGCGAGGTGGCCCGCGGCGACGAGGTCGTCGTAGAAGGAGGTGAGGACGCCGTGCGGGATGCCCAGTTGGTCCTCGATGTCGTCCTGCCGGGTGGGGATGCCGAGGAGGTCGTCGCGCAGGTGCACGCCCATGATCCCCCACGCGGCGGGGACGTCGATGGGCAGGCCGGAGCGGGCGAGGACCTCGGCGGCGGCGTCCGGTTGGTGTCGCACCGACCGGCCGATCATGCTCTCCAGGTGGGCGTCGGGGTGCGGGTCGGCGGGCATGGCGAAGCCCTCGCCGGAACCGCGGGCGGCTTCCCGCGCGGTGCCGCGGATGGCGACCTGCGGCAGGGCGAGCGCGACCAGGAACCCGACGACGGCGACCGGCGCGGCGGCGAAGAAGACGGTGTGCAGCGCTTCGGCGTAGGCGTGCACGATCGGCGCTTTCGCGGCGGCAGGCAGGGCGTGCACGTCGGCGGGGTTGGCGATGGCCGAAGGCGAGACTTGTGCTTGGATCAGCGCTTGGGGCAGCAGGTTGCCGAGCTTGTTCGCGTACACGGTGCCCATGATCGACGCGCCGAACGAGCCGCCGAGTGTGCGGAAGAACGTGACGCCGGATGTCGCCGCGCCGAGATCCCGGTAGGCGGCGGTGTTCTGCACGATGATCGTCAAGACCTGCATGACCAGCCCGATGCCCGCGCCGAGCACAAACATGTAGACCGACTGCAGGAACACGGAAGTGCTCTCGTCCATTGTGGACAAAAGGTACAAACCCAGTGCGGTGACGGCGGTTCCGGCGATGGGGAACGGCCGGTACAGCCCGGTCGCGCTGACGACCTGACCGGAGGCCAGCGCGGTGACCAGCAGGCCGAGGACCATCGGCAGCGTGCGGATACCGGACATGGTCGCCGACGCGCCGCTGGTGTACTGCAGGTACGACGGCAGGAACGTGATCGCCCCGAGCATGGCGAACCCGACGATGAAGCTGAGCAGCGACGCGATGGCGAACACCCGGCCGCGGAACAGGCGCATCGGCAGGATCGGCTCCTCGGCGCGCAGTTCGACCAGCACGAAGATCGCGAGCGCCACGGCCGACCCGGCGAACAGCCCGATGATCGTCGGCGAGCCCCACGCGTACTCGGTGCCGCCCCAGGTGGTGGCCAGGGTCAGCCCGCTGGCGCCGAGCGCGACGAACAGCACGCCCAGGTAGTCGATCTTCGGCGCGGTCCGGTCGCCGCGCCCCGGGATCGCCCGCGCCGCCAGCACGATGACGATGAGCGCGATCGGGACGTTGACGTAGAACGCCCACCGCCAGGACAGGTGGTCGGTGAACAGACCGCCCAGCAACGGCCCGATCACCGTCGTCACACCGAACACCGCGCCCAACGCACCCTGGTACTTCCCGCGCTCGCGCAACGGGATCACGTCGGCGATCAGCGCGGTGGCCGTCACCGCGATGCCACCACCCCCGATGCCCTGCACGGCGCGCATCGCGATGAGCAACCCCATGTCATCGGCGAAACCGCAGAAGAACGACCCCGCGATGAACACGATGACGCTGAGCTGGAACATGGCCTTGCGGCCGAACAAATCGCCGAACTTGCCCGCCAGCACGGTGGCGATCGTCTCGGCGAGGATGTACGAGGTGACGACCCAGCTCATGTGCCCGGCCCCGCCCAGATCACCCACAATGGTGGGCAACGCGGTTGACACAATCGTCTGGTCCAGCGCGGACAGCAACATGCCGAGCAGGATGGTGCCGAAGACGACGTTCATCCGAGCCCGCGTCAACGCCGCGGGCGCCCTGTCCAACGTGGCATCGAGGACCGTGCTCATCGCACCCGCCAACCACTAGTAGGCATAGTCCCCCGACGATAGGTGCGCTCCCGCCCGACCGCACCCGCTGTCGCACCGTCGGGTCTGATGAGGACAGTGCTCCCGCCTTGTTGCAACCAAAGGCCGAAATCGTGCATACCTACCGAGCAGCCCCCATTTCCAGCCTACTGCTCACCCCCGACCCAACAACCCGCCCGCGCCCCCACCGGTGGACACCAACCCACGATGTGGACGAGCCATCCACATCTCCCCCCACTCAGGTCGCCAACACCCTGTAGACCAGCCATCCACAGGTCGCTGGTACCGCGCGCTGACACCATGTGGGCAAGATACGCACACCCGCCACCGAGCAGAGGTGGATGAGGTGTCCACACCCGCCCGCCGGCACGTGGTGACGCTTCATGGTGATGGGGTGTCCACACTTCCTGCTCGCGCGGGTGGCCGGGGCGTGTGGGTGAGGCGTCCACATGGTGCTGGCGCGTGGTGGCGCGACCTGTGGATTGGCAGTTCGCGACTTCCGCCGGCGCGGATGGTTGGGGGCGTGTGGGTGGGGTGTCCACATCTCTGCCGACATGTGATGACCCGGCCTGTGGATTGGGCTTTCCTGACTCTCGCTCTTGCGGGCCGGCCGGGAGTGGGTGGGGGAGGTGTCCACACTTCCTGTCAGTACGTGGTAGCGCGGCATGTGGATTGGGTGTTCGCGACTCGTGCTTGCGCGGGGTGGAGTGGGGTGTGTGGATGGGGTGTCCACACTTTCTGCCTGTGTGTGATTGGGCGGCTTGTGGATCGGGTGTGCACATGTACCGGCTGTTCGGCGGCTGGGGGGTTGTGCGTGGGGTGTCCACATCGCCTGGTTGCGTGTAGGGGTGGGGGTGAGGTGTCCACATCGGGGGAGGGGGTGGGCTGGGGAGGGGTGGGGGTGAGGTGTTCACATGCTGTGGGGGTATCCCCAGGTTGATTGCGGGGGTCTGGGGTGGGGTGGTGTGGGCGATAGGGTGGAAATGGGGGCTGCTCAGGGCGGTTTGATCTTGGCGACGGCTACCGGGAGGCGTTGGCCAGGTCGGGGGTGGGGGACGGGAGGTCGGTGCCCTCGACGTCCAGGGTGGGGAGCCAGTGCAGCCAGCGGGGGAGCCACCAGGCGCGGGCGCCGATCAGGGTGAGGGCGGCGGGGACCAAGACCATGCGGACCAGGAAGGCGTCGGCGGCGATGCCGATGGCGAGGGCGAAGGCGATCGACTTGATGGTGGCCTCGCCGCCGGGGACGAAGGCGGCGAACACGGTGAACATGATCAGGGCGGCGGCGACCACCACCGGTGCTGCCTGGCGGAAGCCGGTGGTGATGGCCGCCGCCGGGTCGGCGCCGCGGTGGTGGGCCTCGTGCATGCGGGACACCAGGAACACCTGGTAGTCCATGGCGAGGCCGAACAGGATGCCGATGACGATGATCGGGGTGAGGCTGATCAGCGGGCCGGTGGTCCGCAGGTTGACCGCCGTGCCCAGCCAGCCCCACTGGAACACGGCCACCGTGGCGCCGAGGGACGCGCCGATGGTCAGCAGGAAGCCGAGCACGCCGACCAGTGGGACCAGCAGCGACCGGAACACCAGGACCAGCAGCACCAGCGCCAGCCCGACCACCAGCACCAGGTACACCGGCAGCGCGGCGTCCAGCGTCACCGCCACGTCCACGCTCACCGCGGTCGTCCCGGTGACGTACGCGCCTTGGCCGCGCAGTTGGGCGCGCAGGTCGGTGACCAGGTGCTCGGTGTCCTCGCTGGTCGGGCCGGACTTGGGGATGACCGTCAGCAGGGCGGCGGTGCCGTGCTGGTTGGGGACGGGCTTGCTGACGTGGGCGATGTCCGGGCCCGCGATCGCCGCCCGCCCGGCCGTCTCGACGGCGTTCTGGCCCTCGAACAGGATCGTCAGCGGGCCGTTGAAGCCCTCACCGAACCCGTCCGCGAGCAGCCGTTGCGCTTTGTCGGCGGTGCTCCCGGCGGCCGGTGCCTGTACCAGCGTGGTCCGCATCGACGCGACCGGGATGGCGACCAGGCCGAGGCCGACGACGGTCAGCAGCAGCGCGACGACCCGGTGCCGGGTGACGCCGGTGATCCACCCGCGGTAGAAGCCGCGGTCACGGGGCTCCCCAGCGGCGGTCCGCTGCTTGCGCGGCAGGGCACGGCGTCCGATGAGGCTCAGCACCGCGGGCACCAACGTCAACGCGATCAGTACGGCCACGACGATGGTCGCGGCGGCGGCGATACCCATCTGGGTGAGGAACGGGATTCCGGCGACCGCTAGGCCCGCCAGGGCGATGACCACGGTGATGCCCGCGGTGAGCACGGCCGATCCGGCGGTGCCCACGGCGGTCGCGATGGCCGTGCCGGGGTCCGCGCCACGCCGCAGTTCCTGTCGGTACCGGTTGATGATGAACAGCGCGTAGTCGATGCCCACGGCCAGCCCGAGCATCGTGGCCAGGATCGGGGTGGTCGAGCTCAGCGACACGAAACCGGTGGTGATGGTGATGCCGAGGACCCCGATCCCGACGCCGACCGCGGCGGTCAGCAGGTTCATCCCGGCGGTGACCAGGGAACCGTAGGTCATGGCCAGGATCACCAGCGCGAGCACGACCCCCAGGGCCTCGACGACGCCGCCGACGTCCGGCGGTTTGTTGGCGATGTCGCCGCCGATCTCGACGGTCAGACCACCGGTCCGCGCCCGGTCGACGGCCGTGGTCAGCGCGTCTTTCTGCTCCGTGGTCACCGAGCCTGCGGGCACCGAGTAGGTGACCGTGCTGTACGCGGTGGTCTGCGTCGGGTTGACGGCCGGGGCCTTGGGGTCCAACGGGTTCGACGCGTTCGCCACGCCCGGCAGCTTGTTCAGTTCGGCCACCAGCGCGCCCACGGCCTGGACGTTCGGCGGGGCGGTCAGTTTCTGCCCCTCCGGCGCCTGCACCACCACGCGGGCGGTCGCGCCACCACCGCTGCCGAAGTCCGCCTTGATCTTGGCCAACGCGGTGGTGGACTCCTGGCCGGGGATGGCGAACTGGTTCGTGGTGTCCCCGGCCAGCGCGCCCGCGCCGATCCCGGTGCCCACCAGGACAACGAGCCAGAGCAGGACCACGACGAGCCTGCGGCGGTGGATGCCCGCGCCGAGCCGGTACAGCAACCGTGCCATGGGTCAGGCCTCCACCTGATCGGGGTGCTCGGGTGACCCGAGCGCGTCCAGGCAGGTGGCCACGATGTGCCGCCGCCACGTCGTCCGGTCGCCCTGGTGCGTGGCGACGAGGCTGAGCACGACCAGCGCGCCCAACATGCCGATCACCCGCGCCAGCCGCGCCGAGTCGCCCTGGTCGGGGGCCACGTCGAACATCTCGAACACGAAGGCCTCGCCGATGCCCGGCCCACCGGTCTTCGCCACGCCGAGGCTGGTGATGGAGCGGGACGCCAGCGCCACCAACCCGGGCCGGTCCAGCGCGAAGTCGGTGAGCAGTTCGACGGCCAGCCGGTCCCGGTCGCGGCCCGGCGGCAGCGGGGTGACCTGGTCGAGCAGGCGGCGGGTGTGTTCGCGGCCCATCGCGGTCGCGGCCTCGTGCAGCGTTTCCTTGCTGGGGAAGTGGTGCAGCAGGCCCGCCTTGGACAGCCCCACGGCGTCGGCGAGGGACTGCACCGACGTGTGCGCGAACCCGTGCTGGGCGAACAGGGCGGCGGCGCGGTCGAGGATCCACTCGTCCTGCCGGAACGCTCGGGTCATGCGGTCGACGCTACCGGGGACCGACCAGTTCGGTAGGTGCGCCAACCGGAACGGTTGGTGTCCTTGATCACGACAACGCGGTGGGTGACCTGGTGATCACCCACCGCGTCAGGGGTTTCGGGTTCGGGTGTGTTCGGGGTGGGGCGTTGAATGCGGTTGTCGTCGAGGCGCCGTTTGTTCCACGAGTAGGGGGCGGGCGAGGTGTCCACCGCGGGCTGGATGGGTTCGGATCGCCCGGCGCCGTTCGCCGCGCGGGGCTGGAGCGCGGTGCTCGCGGATTGCCGCTTGGTGCTCGTGCAGTGCTCGTGAGTTGCTACGCGGTGCTTGCGGGCTGCCGTGCGGTATTCGTGAGTTGCCGCGTGGTGTTCGCGGGTTGGTGTGTGGTGTTCGCGAGTCGGCGAGTGGTCAGGTGGCTGGGTTGGCCCAGGTGATCGGCATGTGTGCGGGGCCGCGGGTGGACAGGCCGGACTTCCACTCGATGCCGTCTTCCGTGCCCGCGAACCGAAGGCCGGGCAGTCGCCGGAACAGGGTGTCCAGGGCGACCTGGAGTTCCATTCGGGCCAGTGGGGCGCCCAGGCAGTGGTGCGGGCCGTGGCCGAAGCCGACGTGGGGGGCGCCCGCGCGGTCGACGTCGAGTCGTTCCGGGTTGGGGAAGATCGAGGCGTCCCGGTTGGCGGACGCCAGCGCGGGCAGGACCGGTTCGCCCGCCTTGACCAGGACGCCGCCGAGTTGGACGTCTTCCAGGGCGTACCGGGCGATGCCGCCGCCGATGCCGAGCGGTACGTACCGCATCAGCTCCTCCACGGCGCGGGGGACGAGTGACAGGTCGGCGCGGACCCGGTCGAGTTGGTCGGGGTGGGTGAGCAGGGTGTAGACGAAGTTCGGGATCTGCGACGCGGTCGTCTCGTGTCCGGCGACCAGCAGGCCCATGGACAGCGACACCAGTTCTTCCTCGGAGAGCCGGTCTTCCTCGTCGCGGGCGATCACCAGGGCGCCGATCAGGTCGTCGGTCGGGTGCTGCCTGCGTTGGGCGATGAGGCCCGCCATGTAGTCGGTGAGGCGGTCTATGTAGACGCGGGCCTGGTCGGGCGTGTACTTCGTGGTCGCCAGGAACGCGTCCGACCACACGCGGAAGTCCACCCGGTCCTCGTAGGGCACCCCGAGCAGTTCGCAGATGACGGTAACCGGCAGCGGTAGCGCGAACTCGTCGACGAGGTCGACAGGCCTACCGTGCTCGATCATCGCGTCGACCAGCCCGTTGGCGATGTCTTGGGCGCGCGGTCGTAGCTGCTCGACCCGCCGCACTGTGAAGGCCTTCATAACGAGGCGGCGCAGCCGGGTGTGGTCGGGCGGGTCCAGGCCCAAGATGCTGCCCGGTGGGGACGGGTGCGGCCGCATCCTCGGCTCGTCGCGGTCCTGGCCCGCGGCCCGGGAGAACCGCGGGTCGCCCAGCACGACCTTGATGTCCTCGTAGCGGCTCGCCACCCACGCCGGTTCGCCGTAGGGCAGGCGGACCCGGATCAGCGGCTGGTCGGTGCGCAGGGTCTCGAACAACGGCTCCGGGTCGAGGTGCCGCGGTTCGCTGAACGGGTACGCCCTGGGTTCGGTGGTCGTCATCACCACGCTCCACAACGCTCGGTAGTCAGACGGTCATCTTAAGTACACCGTAGCAGCGATGTGAGATGCTTGCCTTAGGTCAATCCGGTCATGGACGGGGCACCGCGATGGGCACATCGGTCAAACGGGACCAGGCTGGGACAACCCGCGCGCTGCTGCTGCGCACCGCCGAACGCCTCTTCGCCGAACGCGGCCTCGCGCAGGTCTCCAACCGGCAGATCGTCGAGGCTGCAGGCCAGGCCAACAACTCGGCGCTGACGTACCACGTCGGCACCCGCACCGACCTGATCCACGCCATCGCCCGCGACCACGGCGAGCCCATCGCCCACCGAACCCAGCGGATGGTGGAGGCGGCGCGCGGCTCCACCGACCCGCACACGCACGTCGCCAGCCTGGTCCTGCCCTACACCGAACACCTGGCGGACTTGGGCAACCCGAGTTGGTACGCCCGGTTCACCGCCCACATCGCCGCCGACCCCGCGTTCGCCGGTGGCGTGCTGGCCGACCCGCTGCTGGCGCCGTACTTCCGCGAGGGCCTGGACACATTGCACGCCTACGTGCCCGACCTACCGCACGAGGAAGCCGAACTACGCGGCCAGACAGTGCGGCTGGCGATCATCCACACCTGCGCCGCCCAGGAACGCGCCGCCGCCGAAACCGGCGTCCCCGCCGACTGGGCCCTCGTCGGCCGCTGGCTCACCGACGCCGTGACCGGTCTCCTGCTGGCCGCCAGCCGCTAGTGGTCATTCCTGGTCGGCCAGGGCGGCGAGCAGGGTGATCGCCGAACGTTCGTCGACCGGGTGGAAGAACGCCGTGTCGACGGCCTCGACGGCGGCGATCGCGGTGGGTGCCAAGGCGGTGCCGGTGTCGGTGATGTGGACGTGCTTGGCGCGGCCGTCCGCCGGGTCCGGGACCCGTTCGACCAGGCCCTTGCGTTCCAGGCCCGCGAGGACCTGGGACGCCATCTTGATGTCCACCCCGGCGAACCGGGCCAGGGTCAACTGGTTCGGCGACTCGCCCTGGCCGTTGAGCCACCACGCGCAGGCCAGCAGGACGAACTGGACGTGGGTGAGGTCCAGCGGGGCCAGCGCCGCCGCGACCTCCCGCTGCCAGCGCAGGGTGGCCCGCCAGAGCAGGAAACCGGGGCTGACGGCGGGCAACCGGTGATCAGTCATCGAGCCTCCGCGTGCGCGACCAGGGCCGCCATTGTCTCCGGGAAGTCCCCGGTGATCATCGGGCCCACCTCGGCGGCGCCGTCGCCGGTGATCTCCATCCGGTAGGTGACCTCGGTCTTGCCGTCGGCGGCGGCGAGGCGGTGGACGGTGCGCACGATCATGCCCGGCATGGTCGCCTCGTCCACGAACAGCCGGTCCGGCTCGACCTCGGCCAGCCGCAGGACGACCTCGCCGCCGTCGAGGGTGGTCATGGTGATCGTCGAGCCCGCCGCGAACGGGCCGTCGATCTCGGCCTTGCCGACATCGGTGTTCCAGGCCCGCCAGCCCGTGACGTCGGCCCAGGTGGCGAAGACCGCCGTGGCGGTGGCCGTCGTCGTCACCGTGTACTCGTAGCTCCACATGTCGTGCTCCCGTCGTCCGAACTAGTCTGCACGCAGTCTATCTACGCGCAGACTAATTTGCCAAGCCCCGCGACGTGCGCGCGCGGCACAGTGTCGGTCGCGCAGGGACATTGACCCCGGCGGCGGGCGAACTTACGGTGCTGGCTTCGTGTGCCGGAGGAAGGACGGACATGCCGCCCACAGTTCCGACGTTGGCCGACTGGCTGGCCTGGGACCCGGCCGAGCGGGACGCCCACCTGGCCGAGGCGGCCGCGCGCGCCGAGTGCTCCACGCACGGCGACTGGATCAGCCTCGCTCGCGGGACCGGTCACGGCGACGGCGAACTGGCGGGCATCCCGTTCTCCGTGAAGGACAACGTCGACGTCGCCGGATTCCCCACGACGGCCGGGAGTCCGCTGCTGGGGGAAGCTCCGGTCGAGGTCGACGCCACCGTGGTCGGCGTGTTGCGGGACGCGGGCGCGGTCGTGCTGGGCAAGACCAACCTGCACGAGCTGGCGTTCGGGATCACCAGCAACAACAAGGCGTTCGGGCCGGTGCGCAACCCCGCCGACCCCGGTCGGAGCGCGGGTGGGTCCAGCGGCGGCAGCGCGGCCGGGGTCGCGTTGGGCACCGTGCCGTTCGCGTTGGGGACCGACACGGGCGGGTCCGTGCTCATCCCGGCGGCGTTCTGCGGCGTGGTCGGGTTCCGGCCGTCGACCGGGCGCTACCCGGGGGACGGTGTGGTCAACCTGTCCAGCACCCGTGACACCACCGGCGTCAACGCGCACACCGCGGCGGATGTGCGGACCGTGGACCGGTTGATCACCGGGGAGCGCGGAGGTCCGGAGATCCCGTTGGCGGGGTTGCGGATTGGCCTGCCGCGCAAGCGCTTCGACGACCTGGAACCGGCCGTGGCGGCCGCGATCGCGGTTGCCACGGCCACTGTGGAGGGACTGGGGGTTCGGCTGGTCGACGTCGACCTCGGTGACGACATCGACGTCGCCGCGGGGGCGGGCAACGACCTCACCTGCTATGAAGCACCACGGCTGTTGGGCCGCCGGGTCAAGGCGCCGTTGGCGGACTGGCCGGACCGGATCGCCTCGCCGGACGTCCGCGCGTTGATCGACTCAATGCGGCTCAACCCGGTGTCCGCCGAGGCATACGAGTCGGCGCGGGCGGCCCGGTGGCGGTTGCGGCGCGCGTACCTGGAACTGTTCGATGAGGTCGATGTGGTGCTGTTCCCGACCTCGCCGGTGTCGCCGCCGCTGATCGGGCAGGACGACGTGATCACCCTCAACGGGCGGCTCACGCCGACCTTCCCGACCGTCACCCGCAACGTCAGCCCCGGCACGGTCGTCGGTCTACCGATGTTGTCGATCCCGGCGGGTGTGACCGGCACCGGACTGCCGGTCGGGTTGTGCCTGGAAGCCCCGCCCTTCGCCGATGTCCGGCTCCTCGGGGTGGGCGAGGCGATCCAGTCGGCGTTCGCCTAGAGCGCGCTGTCGAGCATCCCAGGGCCGAAGACCTCGTAGCGGACGCGCTCGTCCGGCACGCCTCGGCGGAGCAGGCCGGAACGCATGTCCCGCATGAACTCCACGGGGCCGCACAGGTAGGCGGTCACGTCGTGGGGGAGTGGGATGGCGTCCACGTCGAGCCTGCCGTCGGTGGCGGAGTAGCGGGTCAGCACCGTCGCGTCGGTCAGGCCGCTGGTGAGGTGCTCGACCTCCGCGCGCAGGGCGTGCCGGTCGGCGGATCGCTCGGCGTGCGCGACGACGACCGGTCGGGTTGGTTGAACGCGGGCGATGTGGTCGAGCATCGATGCGGCCGGGGTGATGCCGATGCCCGCGCTGACCAGCAGGACCGGACCGTCGCCCGCGTCGAGCGTGTTCTCGCCCGCGGGCGGGCCGACCAGGACGGGTGCGTCGGCAGGCAGGTCGTGCAGGAACCCGGACACGACACCGATCCGCCGAACGGTGATCCGCAGCGAACCGCGACCCGGCCCCTGCGACAGCGAGTACTGGCGCGGCCGGCGGCGACCGTCCGGGAGGTCGACGGCGACCGAGACGTATTGGCCGGGAAGGAAATCCGGCACGGAACCGCCGTCGTCGGGCACCAGGGTGAACGACACCGCGGCCACGGCCTCGACCTGGCGTTTGGCCACCCGCCACCGCCGCCACGACTGGGCCGGATCCACCCCGCCGAGCTGGTAGAGCCGGGCCTCGGCGGCGATCAACCGGCACGCCAGCAGCCAGTACACCTCGTCCCATGCCGCCGCGACCGCGGGAGTCACCGCGTCGCCCAGCACCTCGCCGACCGCGGCCATCAGGTGGCGGCCGACCACCGGGTACAGCTCGGCGCGGATTCCGAGCGACACGTGCTTGTGCGCGACCCGTTCGGCCACGGGGGTGAACGGCGCGCGCGGGTCGAGCAGGTGCTCGGCGAAGGCCACCACGGCGCTCGCGAGCGCCGCGCTCTGCCGTCCACCGGCCTGGTTGCTCTGGTTGAACACGTTCAGCAGTTCCGGGTGCGCGGCGAACAGCGCGGCGTAGAAGCGGTCGGTGATCTGGACGGCGTGTGCGCGAACCGCGGGCAACGTTGCGCGCACGACATCGGGGTGGGACAACATTGGGCGTCCTCCTGGTCGATTGCCCGTGGTGCCACCCCGATCAAACCGCCGGGTGGGCCGCCGGGGCTCGCGACAGTGATCAAGACCGCAGCCGTTCCCAGTTTGTCCACAGTGGACACGGTGTCGCGATTGCCCGGATCGGCTTTGTTGACCGCGGCATAACTCGTGGGTCGAGAAAGTGCTATTACCGCGGTGAGCTGCGGATACCGGCCGACTGGTCGGTGTGGCCCTTGCCGTGGCGCGGAACCCGCGGTTTAGCTAGTGGCTCGTCGGGCCACTAGGTGCCCACGCGGGGCGATCACCGCTGGTCCCAGCTCGCCCCGCGGCTGTTCACCCTGCGAACACAAGGAAACCGTGATGCGGAAACTGCTACTGATGGCCTGCTCGGCCGGGCTGGTCGCCGCGGCCGCCCTGGCGGGCGGTACGGCGGAGGCCGCCGCCCCCGCCGTGGCTGTCGCCCATGAGGTCCCCGGGCTGACCGGTGCCGCCGCCAAGGCCGCCGCCGGTCCCAGCGCCGACAAGTTCCTGCAACTGCGCCGCGAACAGGCGGGCAAGGCCGCCGCGCCGCGCATCGCCGCCCAGAAGCACACCTTCTGGGGGCCCGAGCCGCAGCTCAACAGCAACGCCGACGGCATGGTCGTCACCCAGAGCGTCACCCCGTCGCTGCGCATCTCCAACCGCAACGACGTCGTCTACGCGCCAACGATGAAACCGACCGGCCACTCGTGCATCGAGGTCGTCACCGCGTACGGCCTCGGCCAGGCGGCCCAGGTGTGGGCGTGGGACTGGTGCAAGTCGGTCTCGCCCGCCAAGGTCGTCCCGATCGACAGCTCGTTCCTGACCAACTACACCACCACGGTCAACGGCCACCCCGCCTACACCGTGCAAGAAGTCCGCACCAACGCGTCGGCCAACACCTGGACCGCGTCGCTGCGCAACGTCAAAACCGGCGCCTGGGACCCGCTGTTCACCCAGAGCGGCAGCGACCAGAGCACCCTCAACGAGGGCTGGGACATCTTCGAGATCTACGCCACCCACAACCCCTCAACCGGCAACGCCTACTACTGCGCCGACGCCCGCGGCGCCGTCTTCGAGTCCAGCTCCATCCAACTCCGCGTCAGCGGCGCGTGGACCGCAGCCACCCCGACCAACTCCCCGCTGCGCCCCACCGCCACCCCCCGCCCCGCCGACTACGACTGCACAACCCTGAAGTTCCAGGTCGTCACCGCGAACAGCAACTGGCGGGTGACGGTCTAGTCGATTTTCCGCTGAACCTCCAGCGGATGCCAGGGATGATGGAGAACCCGGCGCCCGTCCCCCCGACGGGCGCCGGTCCCACATCGGCCCTTTCCGCCGCCTCCGCACTGTGCGTCTCACGCGGACACGCTGCTCCAGCCCGCGACAAATCGCCCCAGCCGCCCACGCATCACTGAGCCGATTCCGGGAGACCTCCACAGGGCACAACGCCACCTGACAACGCAGGCCCCACCAGCCGCGCAACAGCCCAATTTCGCGCCGCACCTCTAGGACTCCCGGCCAGCCCCCACCCTTCCCGGGGGGCGTCCCCGAGGCCAGTCTACCGGCTCACGGCGTCGGTGGAAGGGGGGCGGGAAAGTTGGGGATGGCTGTGGGCTTTGTGGATAACTTGGGCTTGAGGGTGGGGGCCGGGTTTCGTGGCTGGGTGGGCGAGCAGGTCGCAGGGCCACGTGCGGGAGGGGAGTACGGGAGCGGTTGCGAGAACTGGGTGTGGGAGCCGGTCGCGGTTGGTGCTGGGAGGCCGGTTGTGGACGCTGGGTGCGGGGACCGGGCGGGAAGTGGCGGGAGCCCGGCTGTGAAGTCGGGTGGGGGTGCTGGCGGCGGGAGGTGGGTGGGTGTGCGGAGTCCGGCCGTGGGGGGCTGGGGGTAGGTGCTAGTCGCGGGAGGTGGTGGGTTGTAGTGAACCCGGCTGTGGGGAGCCAGTCGCGGGAGGTGGTGTGGGCCTGGTTGTGGGCTGAGTGTGGGTGCCGGTCACGGGAGGTGGTGTGTGGGGAGCCCGGCCGTGAAGGTGGGTGTGGGTGGCAGCGGCGGGAGGGGGGGGGGGTGGGGAGCGCCGGGGTGGGGGCTGAGTGTGGGTGCCGGTCACGGGAGGTGGTGTGTGGGGAGCCCGGCCGTGAAGGTGGGTGTGGGTGGCAGCGGCGGGAGGTGGTGGGTGTGGGGAGCTCGGTTGTGAGGGCTGAGTGTGGGTGCCACTCGCGGGAGATGGTGGATGTGGGGAGCCTGGTTGCGGAGGCGGGGTGTGGGTGCCAGCCGTGGGAGGTGGTGGGTGCGGGAGCTCGGTTGTGGGGGCTGGGTGCGGAAATGGGATGTGATTGCCTGAGCCGCGAGGGGGATACGGATTCGGTTGCCGGGCTGGAGTGCGGGAGCCGGCCGTACGGGAACTGGTGGCTCGGCCCAGGACAGGGTCGAGCCACCAGGTACGCGCGAGGGTGTTGAAGCCAGGCTCAGACGGTGGTTGTTGGCCGGCCACGGGGTTGGCTGGGCGACTGCCGCGTTAGAAGGCGTTGGTGCCGGTGAGGTTGGCGGACAGGGTCCAGAGGCGGGCGGCTTGAGTGGGGTCGGTGGCGTAGTCGTGGACGTCGGTGGGGTTGGCGATGTCGCAGTCGAGGCAGTAGACGCCGCCGTGGGTGGATAGGTGGGGGGTGGTGGCGGCCCACACCTGGGTGGCGGCGCCTTGTTGGGGGGATTTGAAGGTGAGGTTGGCGGGGGTGCCGTCGGGGTGGATCCAGCCTGCTTCGACCATTTCGGCCTGGGTCAGGTGGCGCTGGAGCGGGGTGAGGATGGGGCCGGGGTGGACGGCGAAGGCCCGGACACCGGCGGGCGCGGCGAGTGCGTCCAGGTGGACGGCGAAGAGGATGTTGGCGGTTTTGGCCTGGCCGTAGGCCTGCCACTTGTCGTACCCGGTGGTGAAGTGGATGTCGTCCCAGCGGATGGGGGAGCGGCGGTGGCCTGCGGAGGAGACGCTGATGACGCGGGCACCGCCGTCGGCGAGCAGTGGCCAGAGGCGGTTGGCCAGGGCGAAGTGTCCCAGGTGGTTGGTGGCGAACTGGGCTTCCCAGCCGGGGCCGACGCGGGTCTCGGGGCAGGCCATGATGCCCGCGTTGCCGATCAGGATGTCGATGGGGCGACCCGCGTCGAGCAGGCGGTCGGCGAAGGCGGCGACGGTGTCCAGGTCGGCCAGGTCCATGTGGTCGATCCGGACGCGGGGGAGGTCGGCGAGGGCGGTGGTGGCCTGGTCGGGCCTGCGCGCGGGGACGACCACCTCCGCGCCCGCGTCGACGAGGGCGCGGGTGGTTTCCAGGCCGAGCCCGGAGTAGCCGCCGGTGACGACGGCGAGTGAGCCGGTCAGGTCGATGCCCGCCAGCACCTCCTGGGCGGTGCTGTGCTCGTCGAACCCGGATCCGATCTTGTGCTGCGCGGTGCTCATGCCACCAGCCTAGGAACTGGAGCGCACTCCAGCGCAAGCCGGGACATCTGAATGCGGTCGACAACCCCATTCCGCGGGCGGCCGGGGAATTTACAGTTGATCATCCAGCAGTTCATGGGTCGCCAGTGCGAACCGGGAGTCGGGTATCCGGTGAATGGTATGGCGGCGCCGGTCACGGGAGCCGTTGGATTCGGTGCGGTCGAGATCTGAACGGCCAACAATGCGACGGCGGAGGCTCGGCGCGCGGCGCCAGTCGCCCGGAAGGTAGGGCGGACCAGTGGGCGACTGTGTGCTCGTTCCGTCGGTGGTCAGGTGGAAGCGCCAGCCATGTGCTCCAGGGCCTCGATCCGGAATGTTGGCCAGGTCTCGGCCTGCCCACGATGTCCCTGGCCGCGTTGCCGAAGCGACCAAGTACATCCAGTACGAGGCCGTTCCGGCGCCTTGCCAGGAACGCCGTGGACAGGCCGACACCCGGCTAACATTTCGGGTCGAACCACTAGGAACTGTGCTGCGGTCGATGCTGACAACCGCGTACCAGGTCGGTGACTGCGGCGGTGGTCTGCGCCAAGCGGGACCGCGATCCGGTGGTCGGCGTGCCCCGGGACCGCGGCCCCACTGTGCAGGCAGGCGAATTGGCTGGGATTCGCCATCCGCTCTGGAAAGCCGTCACAGCCGATACACCGAGACGTGCGATGCCGATTCGGCGGCGAATGGTGTTCCGGTCCAGTCGGCGTGGCGGGATTCCAGGGTGAAACCGGCCAGGCGGGCCATCAGGTCCATCTCGGCGGGCCAGATGTAGCGGTGCCTGCTCCGGTCGACCCGGCCTTCGCGGAAGTGGTGCGAGACCAGGTGTTGGGTGAGCACGTCGTAGGTGTCGATCCCGGTGTACTCCGGATCGTGTTGCCACACAACGGAGTCCTGGCCCGGTGGGAGTTTCCGCAGGTCCGGCACCCCCAGTTCGAGGACGAACCGGCCACCCGGGGTCAGGTGCCGCGCGGCGTTGCGGAAGCACTCGACCTGCTCGTCCTGCGTCTGCAGGTTCGAGATCGTGTTGAAAACCAGGTACACCAGGCTGAACTCGCCCGGCACCCGCGTGGTCGCCATGTCCCCCCGGACCACTGGCAGCCTGGCCTCGTCCACCTTCGTCCGCAACTGCCTGATCATCGGCCCGGACAGCTCGATCCCGGTGACGCAGACCCCTCGTCGCTCCGCCAACGCGATCCCCACCCGCCCGGTCCCGATCGCGAACTCCAGCGCCCGACCACCGGCCGCCAGCTCCGCCAACCGCTCGACCGTCGGCCCCAGCACCTCCGGCGCGAACATGCCCGCGTCGGAGGTGTCGTAGCGCTGAGCGGCATCCTCGTTCCAGATGTCCTCTTGTCGCATGCCCGCCACCATCCCGAGGGCGGCCCGGTCCTGTCCACCGGATTTCCGTCCGGCGGGTCTTCGGTGGGCGACCTAGCCTGATAACCACCACCGACGGACGGGAGTCGTGCCATGCCCCGGACCCACCGCAGGCGCACCACGGCGGTTCGGTCGTACTTCCGCTACCACCACGGCCCTTTCTCCCTCATCGCCATGGGGATCGGCGCGGTGCTACTGATCCTGGTCCTGGCCAATCTCTGAACTTTGTTGAGAACCGGTGACAGCACCGAGAAAGATTCGCCACGAGTGGTACGGGAAACGGATCGAACCACCTGGCCGATTGTATGACGTGCGGACCCGGACACCCTTCTGTTCCCGCGCCAATTCCACGCAGTTGGTGTCGCCCTCGTTGCTGGCTGAGCTTTTGGCCCATCGCCTGCCGTATCCGTCGACCTCGACGACAGTCGGGCTGTGGTTGGCCGTCATCGTGGACTCCCTTCATGACAGGGGAGTCGCGGCCGGGCACAGCGGTGCCGCCAACCGCCCCCCGACCGAATCACTGAAGGGAAGATTAGGTCCCCGGTGCGCACCTCAGCTAGGTCCGAGCGAGCTAACCACGATCGCTCGGTGGACAGAAGTACGACAACCGGGGGACAACTTCGGTCGGTGGTCGAGCTAGATCAGCGTTCCCCAGCCTTCCCAGTCGGTCAGCGGCACCGACATGTGCTCGAGTTGGGCGAACGCCTCGATGTACTCGTTAATGCGATTGGCGTCGCGTCGGATCAGCGTTTCCCGAATGGGGTTCTGGATGACGATCGTGGAATCCACCTGGTCGTCGTCGTAACCCACTGGCGTGTCGTAGATGGCGAACGAGCCCTGCATGGCCTGGTGGGTGCCGTGGGTGAACGGGATCACCGACATGGAGATGTTCGGTCGCTCGTTCATCTTGAGCAGGTGCTGGTACTGGGCCGCCATGATGTCGGGATCGGCAAGTCGCCGGTGCAGGACGGCTTCGTCGAACACGTACACGAACTCCTTGTTCGGGTCATCCAGAATCCGCTGGCGCCCCACCCGGATCTGCACCCATTCGTCGATCTCCGACTCCTCGGTGGTGTACTTCGAAATCACCCGCCGGGCGGCGTCGGCGGTCTGCAGCAGCCCTGGAATGACCTGACCCTGGAACTGGCGCAGCATGGTGGTCGCCTCTTCCAGTTCCATGATCTGCACCAGGGTGGGCGAGACGGTCTTGTTGATCTTGTCCCACCACCGGCCCTCGGTGCGCTTGCGGGCGAGTTCGAGCAACTCCTCGACGTACGCCTTGTCGCTGACCTCGTAGTGGTGCAGCAACGCACGCAGGTCCGTGATCGAGACGCCGACCGCGCCCTGTTCGATTCGTACGATTTTGGAGAGTGACCACTCCAGGGCATCGGCCACCTGGCGTTGTGACTGCCCCATGCGCACCCGCGCGTGCCGCAGTTCCAGGCGGAGCTTGCGCTGCTGGGGTGCCACTCCCGGGATATCGGCCACCTCGGTACCTCCCAAAACCTGCTTGAACGTGCCACACTGCTACATGTCTGAGAGCTCTACAGCCTACCGGTAGCAGCACTTAGCCTGGTTGAAAAGAGTTATATCGCAGCCTGACCGATCGCTCAGCCCGGGGTGCCCTGCGGGGTGGAGCTGCGCGGATCGAGACGGGGGTGGGGAAATGTGTGCTTCGCGCGACGTCCGCGCCACCTGGGAGCGATCCCGGAACGTCTTGGTGGTGGTCCGGACGCTGACGGATCTCAGTCGAATGGGTGACGTGCTGCCCGCGCTCGACGCCGACGCGCGGCTTGGCCTGCACTGGGTCGTCAACGAGGGTTCGCAGTTCGCCGACCAGTTGCACCGTAGGCTCGGTGAACTCGAAGTGCGGCTGTTGACCTGGGAGGAGGCCTGCCGCAGGCGGTTTGACCTGATCGTGGCGGCGCATTCGGACGGGGCGCTGGGGGAGTTGGACGGCCCGGTCGCCACGATGGCGCACGGCACCGGCTACAACCGCAAAGTCCTGTGGCGCACGGGCGATCCGGACGCTCCGGTGGGGATCTCCACCAACGAGTTGCGTCGGGACGGTCGGTCGGTGGCTGCGGCGATCGGGTTGTCGTGTGAGCACCAGATGGAGCAACTGTTCCGCTCCGATCCGGAGTCCGTGCCGCTGGCGTTCCAAATGGGGGACCCCACCTGGGACCGGATGTTGGCCAATCAGGGCAACGCCGCCGCGTTCCGCCGGGAGTTGGGTATCGCGCCCGACCAGACGCTCGTCGGTGTCAGTTCCACGTGGGGTCCACATTCCGCGTTCGGACGGGATTCCCTGCTCGTGGAACGGATTCTCGCTTGCCTTCCCCGGGATGAGTACCGGGTCGTGCTCGTCCTCCATCCCAATATCTGGACGTACCACGGGGGCTACTCGGTGCGCGGGGTCCTCGGTGACGCCATCGAGTCCGGGCTTGTCACGGTCTTGCCCACCTCGGACTGGCCTGCCGTGCTCATCGCGGTGGACGTGTTCATCGGCGACCACGGCTCGGTCAGTGTCTACGCGGCGGCGCTCGGGCGGCCGTTCCTGCTGACCGGTGTCGGGGAGAACGAACTCGTCAAAGGGTCGACGACGCTTGAATTCGTCCGCCAGGCAACAAAACTCGACCACACGCTCGACTTGCGCACCCAACTCCAAGCGGCCGCGACGGATGCGAACGTGGTACGGGCGGCGCGTTTGGCGATGGACAACACCGGCAAGTCGCTCCAGTTGTTGCAGGCCAAGTTCTACGAACTCCTCGGGCTGGGCCTGCCCGTCCGGATTCCGCACCCCAGGCGATATCGGCCGCTGCGGCTGGAACGCGACGACATCGGTCTCACCGCCGCCCACTGTCGCACCACGCTCACCGTCCAAGACGACTGCGAGGTAACCGTTGTCGTTGAGCGGTTTCCGGCTGTGCTCGCCGATCGCCGCGCCGACCCGACTGATGAGGCGGAGTACGTCCTGGTGGTGGACGAGCGGGAGACCGCCCAGGTGCTCAAGGAGAACGCCGAGGTTCGACTGTGCACTGTGGACAAAACGGAGACCGTGGCGTGGGACTGGATCGACCGGGTGGTCAGGGAATCGCCGTGCTTTCTCGCGGCGAGCGTGTGCGGTCCGGACATCTTCCTCGGTACTCGGGCGGGAGGTCGGTGGTGCGCGCGAGCGGCGGCGGCGATCGAGCCGGGGGTGGTCGCCGCCGCCGTGTACCGGTTGCTCGTCGAAGAGGGGTGCGCGCTGACAACGCCGGCCATCCACCTCGGCGAACGGCGGGTGCCGGTTCGGGTCAGCCGCCCGGCGAGCCACCTGGCGGACCCTTGACGGGGCGGCTGATCACCCGGTCATTCCGGGACGCCGGTCAGCCCGCGCAGGCGTCGGCGGAACTCGGCCGATTCGGGGGAGTCCGGTCCGACGATGGTGACCAGCCTGCGCAGCGCCTCGGCTTCCTTCACCGGTTGGCCGCGCTCGCGGGTGGTGGTGACCGCGCGCTCCAGGGCGGAGCGGGCGCGGTCGGGTTCGTCGAGTTGTTGGTAGGCGGCGCCGAGGATGATGTCGACCCGGGCCGTGGTCAGGTCGTCGCCGATGCCCTTGGCGAGGGTGGCGGCACGGTCGAGCAGGGTGATCGCGCGGTGCGGGTCGTGCGCGCGGACCAGGACGTCGGCCAGGTGGTAGAGCTGCAGGGCGACACCGCGGTCGTCGGCGACCTCTTCGTTGATGCGCAAGGACCGCTCGAATTCCACAATAGACTCTTGCCACTGCTCGCGGTCGCGGTGCAGCACACCGAGGGACTCGCGGACGACCGCGACCGCGCGCGGCTCGGCCGATCGGTGCGCCGCGGCCAGCGCCAGGTCCAATTGCTCGGCGGCCTGGTCGAACTGGCCCAGTTCCACGTGGGCGCGGGCGAGTTGGTTGCGCGTCCGGGTCTCGGCGACGTCGTCGCCGAGACGAACCGCGGCCCGCACGCCCATGACGTGCGCCTCGACCCAGTCGGCGTGGTGCTTGCGGTCGTGCCAGAACGGCCACAGGGCCTCGCAGAACGCCAGCACGACCCGGGCGTCGCCGCGGCGGTCGGCGGTGCGGACGCTTTCCAGCAGGTTCTGCCGTTCGAGTTCCCACCAGTCGACCGCCGTCGCGGCGGTGGTGAACTCGGGGCCGGTCCAGTCGGTGGTGACGAGTTCGGTGGAGCGCCAGCGGGCCGCGCCGACCACGGCCGTGTCGGCCGCCCGCGCGCCGGCCAGGTACCAGGCGGTGATCCGGTCCAGAATGGACTCCCGCTCGTCGGCGGGCTCGTCGTGGTCGGCCAGCGCCTGGGCGTGCAGCCGGACCAGGTCGTGGAACCGGAACCGCTCCGCCCGCAGCCCGTCGACCGGGGTGGTCTCGTCGACCGGGGTGGCCTCGACCAGGTTGGCCTCGAACAGGTGCTCCAGCGCGTCGGCCGTGTCCGGCACGGACAGCCCGGACACGGTGGCGGCGGCCGCCACGCTGAACTCCGGGCCGGGGTGCAGGCCGAGCCTGCGGTAGAGGGTCTGGAACCGGGGTTGCAGGTTCGCCACGGTGGCGTCGAAAACGGTGCGCACGGCATGACCTCCTACGGCCAACCTGCCGAGTCGGTGTTTGCGGTCGGACAGGTAGTCGCGCAGTCGCTGCGCGGTCCAGCGGGGTGCCTCGGCGAGTCGGGCGGCGGCGATGCGCAGGGCGAGCGGCAGGCCACCGCACAGGTCGATCAGGGCGGCGACGTCCTCGCGCGGCAGCGCGGCGCGGACCTGGTCGGGCAGGTCGTCGACGAGCATGTGGTAGCTCTCGTCGGCGTCGAGCGGGCGCAGCGCCAGCGTGCTCGCCCCGTCGACCACCAGGCCGCTGAGCTTGTGCTGACTGGTCACCAGCACGACGCTGCCCGCCGCGCCGGGGACGAACGGGCGCACCTGGGCGGCTTGGTCGGCGTTGTCGAGGACCACCAGCACCGGCGCGTCGGCGGTGCGCGAGCGGAACAACGCGGCCCGGCTGGCCAGGTCGGTCGGGATGAACTGCTCGTGCACGCCGAGCGCCCGCAGGAACCCGCCCAGCACGTCGGCGGTGGCCACCCCGCCGCGGCGGCGGTACGCGGACAGGTCGGCGAACAGTTGGCCGCCCGCGAACCGCGACCGGTTCAGCCACGCCCACTGCGTGCTGACCGTCGTCTTGCCAACACCGCTCATCCCGCTCACCACGAGCACCCGTGGCCGTTGCGCGCACGTGGGCGTGCCCGCCAACTCGTCCAGGTCGCTCAGTTCCCGGTCCCGGGCCAGCAGGTCGCGGATCGGTGCCGGGATCTGCCGCGGCACCGGGATCGGCATCCCGGCGGCGACGTGCAGGGTGAGCGACTCGATCCGCTCGGCCTGCACCAGGGTGCCCTGCACGGTCGGCGCGGCCGTGGTGACCGAGCGCCCGACGGCACGGCTGGAGCGGCGGTCCTCGCCCGGTGGTCCGAGCGGCTCGATGCTCATCTTTGATCCCCCGGACGGGTTCGGGTTCCTCCGGTGGAGAAACCGGTCTTGTCGTTCGATCTCTCGAAAGCCCAGACTACCGGCGGGTTTATTCGGGTCGTCCGGATCGGCTGACCACGTACTCGAAAGGGTACGCCCCTCGCGCGTTCACCACGATAGCCCGGCCGGGCCGAGGCGTGAATCTGCTGCCCGGGTGGTGCGCCCCGACTGTCCATGGACAAATGGTTGACCTCGGCGGGCGCGTCCGATCGGGCGGCCACTGCGCCAGTCCGGTATTGATCGATCCGGTCACGGTTGGTGACACCACTCGGTGTGACCAGCGGCTGTATCGGTTGAGCCACGCCGCCATCGGGGTGCCCGCCGCGGTCGGTCGGGGCAATCCGGGCGATCGGCAACGCGCATTCCCGGGGTCGGATTTCGGCGGTCCGCCGCGATTTCCCGGTTGGATTGCACTGTCCGGTGTGAGGTTGTTTTTCGTGTGACTGGTGGATATTCGCGGCCCACGTCGTCGAGTGGTGGCGGATGGCGGTGACCAGCGGACCGGCGGGATCACCGATGTCCGCTGGATGACGGTCGCCCATTCCGAAAGCCCGCCTGCCGCCGATTCGGCCGGAGGTGGAACGTCTACGTGCGTATAGCTGGCCCCCGGTCCGCCAGGGTGGTGCCCACGCCGAGTGCGCGCACTGCTCGGTGAGCAGACCTCCTGTGATCCGTGGACCGGATGTGTGCCGTCGTTCCCGGGCACGCTCCGTGATTCCGGCCCTGGGGCGGGCGGCGTCCCGGGCGGTGCGCGAGGATGCCGGTGGTCGGTGCCGGTCGAGTGGAAGGAAGCGTCGTGCCTCTCAACCACCCATCGCACGGTCGTGGGGGTCGCCGGGACGTGGCGGTCAACCCGTTGTTCACCCGGGAGCCGGTGCGGGTGCCGCGGGACCGGCTGCCGGACGACGGGCTGGACCCGGACACCGCCTACCAGGTGGTGCACGACGAGCTGATGTTGGACGGGAACTCGCGGCTGAACCTGGCCACGTTCGTGACCACCTGGATGGAGCCGCGGGCGCGCGAGCTGATGGCCGAGTGCGCCGACAAGAACATGATCGACAAGGACGAGTACCCGCGCACCGCCGAACTGGAGCAGCGCTGCGTGCGGATGCTCGCCGGGCTGTGGCACGCGGCGGACCCGGACCACGTCGTCGGCTGCTCGACGACCGGGTCGAGCGAGGCGTGCATGCTGGCCGGGCTCGCGCTCAAGCGGCGCTGGCAGCACCGGCGGCGGGCGGCCGGGCTGCCGGTCGACCGGCCGAACCTGGTCATGGGCGTGAACGTGCAGGTGTGCTGGGAGAAGTTCGCCAACTACTGGGACGTCGACGCCCGGCTGGTCCCGATGGACGGCGACCGGTTCCACCTCACCGGCGCCGAGGTCGCCCGGTACTGCGACGAGAACACCATCGGCGTCGTCGCCATCCTCGGCTCGACCTTCGACGGCAGCTACGAGCCGGTCGCCGAGATCAGCGCGGCACTGGACGAGGTCCAGCGCGAGCACGGCTGGGACATCCCGGTGCACGTCGACGGCGCGTCCGGGGCGATGATCGCGCCGTTCTGCGACCCCGACCTGGCCTGGGACTTCCGGCTGCCGCGGGTGGCGTCGATCAACACGTCCGGGCACAAGTACGGCCTGGTCTACCCCGGGGTCGGCTGGGTCGTCTGGCGCGACGTCGCGGCGTTGCCGGACGACCTGGTGTTCCGGGTCAACTACCTCGGCGGCGAGATGCCCACCTTCGCGTTGAACTTCTCCCGGCCGGGCGCCCAGGTCGTCGCCCAGTACTACAACTTCCTGCGCCTCGGCCACGACGGCTACCGGCGGGTCCAGCTCTACTGCCGCGAGGTCGCGACCAGCCTCGCCGCCCGCATCGCCGACCTGGGCGCGTTCCGGCTGATCACCGACGGCGGCGAACTGCCGGTGTTCGCCGTGACACTCGCCGACGGGGAAACCGGGTACTCCGTCTTCGACGTGTCGGCCGCGCTGCGCGAGCGGGGCTGGCTGGTGCCCGCGTACACGTTCCCGGCCAACCGGGAGGACCTGGCCGTGCTGCGGTTCGTGGTGCGCAACGGTTTCAGCCACGACCTCGCCGACCTGCTGATCGACGCGCTGAGCACGATCCTGCCCCGGCTGCGCGGCCAGGACAAACCCCAACACGGCCCCGAGTCCGCCGCCTTCTCCCACGGCGCGGACATCAACCGCCCCGGCTGAGTGGTGTCCGAAATGGACACACCGACGGGGCGGTGACCGACTGGACCGCCTCCCGCGTGGTGGACTGTCGTTGGACGGATCGTGCTGGAGGGGGTGCGGGGAGGTGGCTTGCCCCGCTGCCACTCGCGCCGAGTGCGCGGCCGCCGGGCTGCGGGGCCGTCGAGCGCACTCACCGGCTACCGGAAGCGGCTCCTGAAGAAACCCGCGATCCTAGTACGTCGTGTGCATCAGCCTGCGGACGTCGGTGAGGGTGTGGTGGGCGATGTCGCGGGCGCGGGCGTTGCCTGCCAGGAGGGTGTCGCGGAGGTGGGTGCGGTCGGCGATGAGGTCGGCGCGGCGGGTGCGGATGTCGCGGAAGTACTCGTTGACCGCCTCGGTGACCAGGCGTTTGAGGGCGCCGCTGCCGCCGTCGCCGATTTCGGCGGCCACGGCTTCCGGCTTGCGGCCCTGGCAGAGGGCGGCGAGCAGGACCAGGTTGGACACCTCGGGGCGGTTCGCCGGGTCGTAGGTGATGGTGCGGTCGGAGTCGGTCTTGGCGCGGGAGATCAGCTTGGCGGTCTCGTCGGCGGTGGCGCCGAGCGGGATGGAGTTGTTGCGGCTCTTGCTCATCTTGCCGCCGTCGGTGCCGAGCAGGATGGGGGCGTCGCTGAGCAGGGCGTCCGGCTCCGGGAAGTACGGCTTGTCCGGGCTGTACTTGCGGTTGAACCGGCGGGCCACCAGCCGGGTGACCTCCAGGTGCGGCAACTGGTCCTTGCCGACCGGCACCGCGGTGCCCTTGCAGAACAGGATGTCGGCGGCCTGGTGCACCGGGTAGGTGAACATCAACCCGGACATGGCCGACTGCCCGGACGCGGTCATCTCGTCCTTGACCGTCGGGTTGCGGCCGATCTCGGCGACGCTGAGCAGGCTCAGGAACGGCAGGAACAACTGGTTGAGCGCCTCCACCTGGGAGTGCGCGAAGATCGTCGCCCGGCTCGGGTCGATGCCGATCGCCAGGTAGTCCGCGACCAGCGAGTCGACGTCCTGGGGCAGCGAGTCCGGGCTGTCCCGGTCGGTGATCGTCTGGTAGTCGGCGACCAGCACGAACAGGTCGACGCCGAGGTCCTGCAGCCGGACCCGGTTCTGCAGCGTCCCGAAGTAGTGCCCCAGGTGCAGCGGCCCGGTCGGCCGGTCCCCGGTGAGCACCCGGTGCGCGCCGGGCTCGCGGTGCAGGGACTCCTCCAGGCGCGCGCTCCGCGCCTCCGCGTCGGCGTAAGAGGCGTCCGCGCCGCCGGTCGGCTCGCTGTCTGTCATGGCTGCAGAGTCTACGGGGACCGCGGTCGCGCCCCGCGCGAGGTGCGCACGGTCGGGAAACGCGACGAGGGTCCTGGGCGCACCCAGGACCCTCGTCGAACCGAACTCAGTCCGCCAGGTCGCCCTGGTGTTCCCGCCCGGTCGCGAAGTAGCGGTCCAGGTATTCCGGGGCGGGCAGCGCGCTGTCGCGCAGGAGGGAGAAGACCTCGGCGCCGGGGCCGAGTTCGGTGTCGCCGGTGGCGTAGGCCTGGGCGAGGCCGAGCCAGGTCACCCCGGTGTTCTCGGCGTACTCCCTGGCGTCGGTCTCCGCCTGGCCGATGGCGTCGGCCAGGTCGCGGGCCCGCCAGAGGGTGATCCGCTCCTCGAACGGGGTGCCGTCGGCCCCCGTCCACTGGAACACGCAGCGCACCGCGTACCACTCGTTCTCGTCGGCCGCCATCGGTCCGGTTTCTCCTGTCGGTTCAGCGCGAGTCGTGCTCGGACAAGGGTATTCACGCCGCTCAGAACAACGCGAACAAGCCCACCAGTCCGACGGCGAACTCGGCGACCGCCGAGACCACCGCCACGACGGCCACCACCGCGACGACCGCGACCACGACGACGGCCACCACTTCCAGGCCGGTCACCACGTCGTTGGCGAAGTTGTTCTTGTTGTTGTTGTCCCGCTTCTGGGCGTTGCGGTCACCCGCGTACTTCTGCGCCTGCTTGATCTTCTGCTGTGCGCTCTTGTACGCCTTCTTGTCGTACGGTTCCCCGGCGTTCTTGGCGTCGACCGCTGCCTGCTCGTCGTCGCTGAGCTCCGGACCGGACTGGTTGCCCGGTCGGTAGCCGCCGCCTCCCTTGCCCATGGCGTAGGTCTCGCACAGGCCAGTGGGGTCGGTGAAGGTGAGCGGGTTGTTCGACGCGTAGGTGTAAGCGGCGCCGGTAGCGTCCACCAGCGGGTCGACGGTGAGGAACTGCGTGGTCACCGGGTCGTAGTAGCGGGCCCGCAGGTAGCTGAACCCGGTCTCCGCGTCGGTGTAGCCGCCCGCGTACTGGATCGGGGTCTTCACCCCGGTGGAGGTCGCGGTCACCCTGCCGTTGGGGTCGTAGGCGTAGCTGCCCGCGACCGCGCCGGTCGAGTTGAGCAGCGCCCTCGTCGAGCCCTGCGCGTCGTGGAAGTACCACTGCGATCCCGTGCCGCTGATCTGCTCGACTGGCACCCCGCCCGGCCCGTAGACGTAGTCCGTGCTGCCGTCGCTGAGCAGGTTCGGAACGCCACTATCGTCCCAACTGAACGCGCTGGTGGTGCCCGCCGCGGACTTGGCGGTGCGCAGGCCCGAGCCGTCGTAGGCGTAGATCGCGGAGCCGCCCGGACCGGCGACCGAGGTCAGCCGGTCGGCCTGGTCGTAGCCGTAGGTGGTCTTCGCCGCGCCGGACGGGGTCATCGAGATCCGGTCGCCCTGGGCGTTGTACTGGTAGCTGGTCGACCCGGTGGGGGCGGCCGCACAGCCCGCCGTGCTGGTCGCACCGGGCAGGGCCCAGCAGATCTGCCCGGCGGCGTCGAACGCCTGACCGGACCCGGCCGTGGTGGTCGGGTTCGCCGCGGCGTCGTAGCCGTAGTTCGCCGTGGTCGACCCGGTCGTGGCCGACTTGAGCTGTTCGCGGGGGGTGTAGGTGTAGGTCTGCGCGCCGCCGGGGAGCCCGGTGGGCGTCATGGTCAGCTCTTGGCCCGCGTTGTCCCTGGTGTAGGTCATCGAGGCCAGGGTCGTGCTGCCCGCGGCGACCTTCAGCGCCGAGAGCCTGCCGGTCGGGTCGAAGGTGTTGGTGACGACGTCGCCGTTGGGGTAGGTCGTGGTGGTCAACTGGTTGGCCGGGTCGTAGCCGAAGCCGGTGGCCTTGCCGTTCCAGTCGGTCACCGAGGTGGGCCGGTCCGCGTTGTCGAACACCTGGGCCACCGACTTCGCGGTGCTGCCCGGGTAGCCGATCGACGTGCGGTTGCCGTTGTCGTCGTAGCCGTAGGTGATCACCGCGCCGGAGCCCTGCTGGTGCCGGGTGACCTCGCCGAACGCGTCGTAGGTCCAGGACGAGGTACCGGTGCCGTCGGCCATCGTGAGCCTGCGGCCGTCCTGGTCGTAGGTGTAGTGCACGGCGGGGGTCGTGCCGTCCGAGTAGGTCACGGAGGTCGGGTGGCCCGCCGGGTCGTTGCCGACTGTGGTCGTCCGGCCGCTCGCGTCGGTCGTGGTCACCAGCCGCCCGGCCGGGTCGAGGTGCGACCCGGAGGTGCGGTGGTCCGGATCGGTCCGGCTCGCCCGCCTGCCCTGCCCGTCGTAGCCGAAGGTGGTGCGGTTGCCCGCGCCGTCCACGGTGGCGGACGCGGTGCCGTCCGGGTTGTACTCGACCTTCTGGATGGTCCCGTCGGCCAGGGTCGACTGCGTGGCCCGGTCGTCGGCGTCGAACGCGGTCGTCGTGGTGCGGTTGTTGCCGTCGGTGGTGGAGGTCTGGTTGCCGTCGGCGTCGAACGCGGCCGAGGTCTGGTGGCCCAACGGGTCGGTCGTCGTGGTGACGTGGCCCCAGGCGTCGTAGCCGAAGGTGGTGCACCCGGTCGCGGGCGGGACGCAGGTCGCCGTGACGCCTGCCGCAGCGCCCTTCGCGTCCACTGTGGACTTGAGTCGGCCGGTGGCGGTGTCGTAGCCGTGCAGCGTGTGCCCGCCGATCCGGTCCGTTGTGGACACTACGTCGCCGAACCCGTCGTAGGTCGTCGTTGTCGTGGCGCCCCTCGGGTCGACGACGCGGCTGAGGTCGCCGGGGTGCGCGGCGTCGTCGTAGTAGGAGTTGATGGTGCGGGTCGGCGCCGGGCCGAAGTTCCCGGTGGACGACTCGACGACGTTGTTGGCCTTGGTCATCGTGCTCGACGTCGGGACCCGCTCACCGGCCGCGGCCGCCGGGATGTGCCCGGCCTGGTCGTACTGGTTGACCACGGCCACACCGGCCGGGTCGATCGACTCGACGAGGTTGCCCGCGTCGTCGTAGGCGTAGTTGGTGGTCAGGCCGAGCGGGTCCGACGCCGACGTGCGGTTGCCGTGGTCGTCGTAGGTGTAGGTCCAGAGACCGCCGTCCAGATCGGTCTGGCCGCTCACGCCGAGGGTGACCGGGTCGTAGGTGAAGCTCGACGTGCCCGCGTCCGGCGTGCCGTACCCCTTGGTCTCGGACACCAGCAGCCGGTTCTGGTACGTGTCCAGGGTTTTGTGGCCGGACGGGTCCGTCGTCAGTGTCTGCCCGGTGGACAGGCCGCCGTCGGGGCCGTAGCCGAACGTCGTCGCGCCGCCGTTGGGGTCGGTCTGCTGGGTGACCCGTTCGGCGGTGTCGTAGGTCATCGAGGTCACCGCGGTCGCGGGGCCGCCGAAGTTCTTCGGCGTGCGCATCGAGGCCATCAGGTGCTTGCCCGCGACGTAGGTGTACTTGGTGTGGTCGTCGTCGTTGACCACGGGTGTGCGCGTGGTGCCGACACCGAGGACGTCGGTCAGGTTGTCCTCGGCGTCGTAGCCGTAGGTCACCTGGCGGCCCGCGCCGTCCGCGAGCCCGGTGATGTGGGCGCCGGTCCAGGTCAGCGTGTACGCCCGCCCGCCGGGATCGGTGATCTTGGTCAGGTGACCAGACCCGTCGTAGGTCAGCGCCGTGCGGTACGGGGTGGACGCCTTGCTGCCCGCCAGGTCCGACTCGGCGGTCAGCCGCCCGGTGGCGACGTCGAAGGTGTAGCTGGTCGAGCCGCGTCGCGTGTAGACGTAAGTGGTGCCGGTCTTGACCAGGGTGGCGTCGAACCGCGGGATGGCGGGTGCGTAGACCCCGGAGCTGTTGGTGAACGCGACCTGCGAACCGTCCTCTTGGTGCACGGTGACGGCGCCGGTGCCCGCGTCGGTGGTCGCGCTGAGGTTGTAGGAGAAGTTCCAGCCCCACCCGAACGGACCGTTGACCGCCGAGGAGGCGTTGGGGCCGTTGGGGTCGGCGATGCTCTCGGCGTAGCTGCGGGTGAACTCCAGCGCCTTGCCGCGACCCGGCGTGGTCAGATCCGTGAAGGTGTCACCGAAGTACCCGGTGGACGTGTCGACCGGGTCGCCCGCGGTGCGGGTCCCGCAGGCGCAGTTGACCCACGCCGGGTTGGACCCCTTGGGCGCGTCCTGGATCCCCGGTGGCCCGCCGATCGGCTGGCCGGGGGTGCCGCCCTGCGGGACGAACGCGACGGCGTCGAAGGCGACGTCGAAGTCCGCGTAGCCGTAGCCGCCCTGGTTGGTGGAGCTGCCGTTGTTGTTCAGCGTGACGTTGCCGCCGTTCTGCATGGCGAACGTGCCGATGGTGACCCACTGCTCGGAGTTCCACGCCTGGTTGACCCGGATCCGCCACGGCGACACCCCGCCGCCGGGGTTGATGTTGTAGACCACGTTGGTCGCCTGCGCGCCGAGACCGGGCAGGTGCAGCTTGACCTTGTAGTACTGCAGCGACGGCAGGTTCGGCGTCCACACCCCGGTGTTGATCAGCGACGGGTTCGAGCCGTCCTCGGTGTGCGTGAACAGCACCCGACCGCCGAGACCGGTGCCGAGTTGGTGGGTGTCGACGGCGCCGATCGGGTCACCCGCGGCGTTGGTGCCGTAGGTGTAGGTGAACGTGCCGTTGCTGGTCCAGTTCGCCGCGCCGCAGCCCTGCAGGTTCAGCCGGTTCGGCTCGTCGTCGACGATGATCGACCCGCTGGGCACCTTGCTGGTGTCCTGGCTGCAGGTCGGCGGGTTGTCCGACGGGTTGGCCGGTTCGGTGCCGCCGGACACCGCGTAGGGGCTCGTCGCGCAGGTCGTCGCGCAGGACGGGATCCAGGTGACCGGGGCGTGCCACCAGCACTCGAAGTCGTTGAGCATGCAGTGGCTGGCGCCAGGGGTGGTCGGGTTCGTGGTGGTCGGGTCGCAGTGGTTGGCCGCGAGCGAGCACATGGCCGTGTACGGCGCGGGCTGCACCCAGGTCTGGCCGCCGTTGTAGGTCGGCTTCGCGTAGGCCTGGCTGCCGTAGCGCAGCAGCGGGCTCGCCGTCCACCCGAGCACGCGCTCCTGGTAGGGCCAGCTCGCCGGGTGCGCCGCGTCGGCGTAGGTGTCCTTCAGGTACGGGTCGCGGTTGGGCGGGTAGTCCAGGTTGCCGGGGTTGTTCGTCCAGCCGAGGCCCCAGGTGCCGTCCGGACCGGTGCAGGACGGACCGGGGGTGCAGCCGGTGCTGTTGCCGTTGGCCGCGTTCGGCTGGATGCCCGAGTTGTACGCCCAAGCCGCGAAGTACCAGTTCTCCAGGTACTTCGGGTCGCCGTTGTTGGCGATCACGCCCGCGCTGTAGAGCTGGTTCCAGGTGTTCTCCAGGATCTGCAGGCCCGCCGCGATGTTCTCCTGGTAGTCGACGGCGACCTTCCACTGGCCGTGCTCGGAGAGCGAGTGGTCGCCGATGTGCATGCCGTCGGTGACCTGGCCGATGCCGTAGCCGCAGTCGGACGCCGCGTAGTTGATGGAGACGATGTCGCCGCCCGCGCCGTAGTAGCTGGCGATCAACGGGTCGCCCGCGGTGCCCTTCGGCGCGTGCCAGGACGCCTGCGACCAGTTCGACTCCTGGGCCATGATGGCCTCGTAGATCGACCGCGGCACCGTGCTCGTCCCGCCCGCCGGGTGGCTCAGCGCGATCAGCGGGAAGTCGCTGTTCGGGGCGTAGGCGACCAGGCCGAGGTTGGCGAAGTTGGCCGGGCGGGTGTAGGCGCTGCCGGTGAGCAGCCCCTGCTCGGCCAGTTGCACCGCCCAGTTCACCTGCGCCGGGTTCGGCTGCATGACCTGCCGGTTCGCGGTCAGCGGCGGCACGGCGCACTTGGGGGTCTGCGCGGCGGTGAGGTTCGGTGCCGTGCCTGCCGCGGCGGCGTCGCCCTTGGGGCTCAACCGGTTCAGGTGCGGCGCCTGCTGGGCCTTGGGCGCCACCGAGTACGTCGGCACCTCGGTGTTCGCCTTCGCCGTGGTCGGTGGGATCACCGGGGTCCGCACGGTCGAGGTCTTGGTGGCCAGCACGACCGGGGCCGACTTCTGGCCGTCGGCGTCCGGGCCGAACAGCGCGTCACCGTCCAAAGAGGACGAATTGGCGCCGTGGGTGAGGTTCTTGGCGTAGACGGCGCTGACCCCCGCTGCCGCCAAGGCGTCGCCGGACGCCGGGGTGGCGTCGGCGAGGACGGCGTGTCCGCCACGGCCCTGGAACAACTGCACCCGGGACAGGTCGCCGCTGCCGAGCGTGCTCACGGCACCCGCGTGCTCGTGCGCGGCGGTCGCGATGCCGCTGCCCGGCTTGCTGTGCAGGAAGCTGACACCGCCGTCGGACGACGGACGCACCTGGTAGACGTCACCGGGCAGGGTCGCGATCGTGGTCGGGTTCCCCTTGCCGGGCAACGACATCAGCCGGTTGCCCGCGACACCGACGATCCCGGCACCGGTCGGCACGGCCGAGGTGACCTGCCCGGGAGCGGTGACCGACCCGGTGACCTTCCCGGTGGCGAGGTCGGCCGTCACCAGCCTGGTCGTGTTGTCGACCGCGGCGGTGAACACGGCGTCGTCGCCGGTGCCGCAGCCGGGGGAGTAGTACTTGAGGCCGACGCCACCCGCCAACGCGTGCACGGCTCCATCGGCCAGGTTCACCGAATAGGCGAACGCGCCGTGGTCCCGCGCGGCCTGAGTGTTCACCGCCGACGCGGGCAGAATCGCCAGGGCGGCGTACTTGCCGTCCCCGGAAAGGCACTGGTACCCGGTCCAGGACGAGTCGTCGAATCCCGCCGGGTGCAGCAGCGCGACTTCCCGCCAGGCGAAACCGGAACTCTCCCGACCCACCTCCACGTGGTAGCCGAGGGCGTCGCCCCAGCCGTCGACGGCCACATCCGCGGATTTCGCCGCGCCCGGCCCGAAATCACCCGGTGTGGGCGCGGTCGTCGGACTTGCCGGTGTTTGTGGCGCGGCATTGGCGGCCGACACCCCACCAACCGTGAGCGCGACCACGCCAACCGCGGCGGTCAAGAACCGGACGCCACGCCGCAAATCTCGCTGAACGGACTTTTTTCGCGCACGATCAAGTTTGCGCACTTCGGTGAACCTCCCCAGAACAGCCAACCGGCTGCAACCGGCGACGACCCGGCGATCCGGCGCCACCGAGAAAAACCTAACCCGCGCTCCCCGCTATCCCATCGTCCATTTGAGTGACATTTCCTCGAGGGCCGTTAAAACGCCATTCCGGCCGGTATAGCGGAATTAGCAAACCGTTCCCGATACGGCAACCGGAGACCGCCGAACCGCCGGTTTGATCATGTGAGTCGGACGATCGGGTCGCGGGCAACCGGGGTCCGGGCCACCTTGGCAGGCGCGGGTCGGGGCCGCGCCGGGCTACCACCGGCCCGGGGAACGCCTCGATGTACCGCTGGCCGTTGGCGAAACCCCGGCGCGCGTTCACCGGCAGCCGCAACAGCCACGAGAACGGCACCACGTCGACGGCGATCTGATGTCTCCTTGCGCGAGGCGATGACCTCGGGCGTTACCGGCTTGGTTAACACCAGCCGTTGCCGGACAACCAGTGCGCAGCGGGCGATGATCGCCACGCCCACGGGCCGCCGCCGTGGCTTCGCGCTCGATGGTGACTGCGCCCCTCAGAGCGTTCCGTGGGTGCGCCAGGGTCCGTCGGAGCCGGGCTCGGCGGCGGTGCGGCGTTGCTCGGCCCAGTGGTCTTGCCACTGCTTGACTCGCTCCTCATGGCCGGGCTCGGCGTCTTCGTCCCGGTGGGCCTGGTCGCTGGTCGCCTGGACGAACAGGTCGCCCGCGATCGCGGGTGCCTTGGGGGCCGAGGTGGTGAAGGTGTGGCCACCGAGCTTCACCTCCACCTCCCGCTCCATGTGGTCCTGGATCTTCTCCAGGGTGGGGTTGGTTGACCCGAACTTGTCCTGGTAGGCCTCCTTCTTGCCCTTGCCCAGGTCGTCGCCGAGTTCTTTCCGGTAGCTCTTGAGCCGGTCGCCCTGGTCGCCCAGCTTCGCCAGCTTGTCCGCCCGGTTGGCGCCGTTGGCGGCCTCTTTGACCGCCTTGGCCGACTTGCCCGTCTGGAGGGCGAGCGTCTTGTGGTAGGCGCGCGTCGCCTCCTTGAGCTTCTTGCTGCTGCCGATCATCGCCCCGCGGGACTGCTTGGCGTCCTTGGCCACCTTCTCCAACTTGGTGACCACTTTGGACACCTTCGCGGCGTTCTCGCCCGCCAGGGTCGCCCCCTCGGCGACCTCGTCGGCGATGAACGCGGCCTCGGAGCCGCCGAAGGTCACCGGGGCCAGTGCGCTCGCGGCGGCGAACTTGATGATCGCGTCCGAGCAGAACTGGGTGATCGCGTCCCGGATGGCGCCGCGCACCACACCGGCGACGTCGGCGGCGGCGGTCATGGCCGTGGCGGCGGACTTGGCGTGGTCGGCGCCGCCCGCGACGACCTTGGCGAAATTGTCGACCGAGGCCCGGTAGGCGGCGACCGCCGTGCCCTGGCAGCCGTCGAGCGCGGCCAAGGCGCCGCTGTACTTCTCGGCGGTCTGCTGGAGTTGTTCGGCGATGTCCGACCAGGTGTTGGCCATGGCGTTGACCGCGTCCGGATCGCCCGCCAGCAGGTCCAGACCTTCCTTGAGGAAGCTGATGTGCTCGATCAGCCAGCCCAGGACGCCGGAGAGCACGCTGCCCAGCGGGTCCATGGCGTAGCCGAGCAGGTCCATGCCGACGCCGAGCACGTCACCGGACAGGGCGCCCCAGTCGCCGGTGAAGCCGTCGTAGATCAGGTTGGCCGAGCTGCCGAACAGGCCGGACGCGTCCCACGCCTGCGTCGGGCTGGCCGTGTTCGACAGGAAACCGCTGGAGTCCTCGATGCCGCTGGCCGGGCTCTCCGGGGCGGTCATTCGGCACCGCCGCCGAGCTTGTCCGCCAGCGCCTGGAAGCCCTTGGCGGCCTGGGTGTCGGTGTCGGAGTACGCCTGCCGCATGTCCGCGAACCGGTTGGCCACGTCCTCACCGGCTGACTTGGCGGCGGCCACGTGGGCCTCGGCGCTGTCGGTCCAGGCCATGAGCACCTCGGCGAGGAACTGCCCCACGATGCCGAACGCCCGCACGTTGCCGACGTAGTCACTGGCCGCGGCCGAGGCTTCCGGGAGGGAGTCCATCAGGGCGCGGAGTTCGCGTTCGTGGGTTTCCAGGACCTTGAGGTCGATCTCGAATCCGCCGTCGGGCACGGCTAGTTCCCCTTTCGGAGCTGGTCCTGGTGGTCGAAGTCCTGCTCGTCGTCCTCGCGGGGGGACGATGGCCGGGGGCGCCGCTCCGGTTGCGGCGGCGGGACGTTCGACGTCGGGGGAGTGGGTGCCGGTTCCGGGGGGATCTCGACCTCCGGAATCTGGTCCCGGACGAAACGCATGGCGGCGGAGTTGGCTCCGACGAGCGGTTCCATGACGGCGGCGATTTGTCCGGTCGCGGCGGCCTGGGCGCGTTTCGCGGTGGCCAGGATGAGGGCGGCGAGCCGGTCGCGCGGCATTTCGTCGGCTTTCGCGCTGAATGTCAAGTTCTGCAGGGCGCCCGCGGCATTGACGGTCGTGGTGACGGTTCCGTCGGAGCTGGTTGCGGTGCCGGACAGGGCCGCGATCCTGGCTTTCGTCTCCTCGGCGCGGGCCAGGAGTTGGGCCGTGCGGCGCTCGTAGTCGCCGATCAGTTGCTGCGGGTTCGTCAACGCTCGTCTCCCTCGGGTGTGCCGCGGGACAAGGTAGCAATGCGCGAACCGGCGGGGATGGGAATCCGGGAAGGCAAAGGAATGCCCAAGAAATGGTGATGCGGGGTGGGGCGTGTGCCCCACCCCGCATCAACGGTGCCGGATGTTCAGTTGTGGTCTACCCGATCAACTGGTCTGCAGGGCGACGTCGTCGATCAGGAAGCTGGTCTGCAGGCTCTGGTCCTCGATGCCGGTGAACTTGATGCTCACCGACTGGCCCGCGAACTGGCCGACGTTGATCGTCCGCTGCTCGTACCCGCCATTGGCGTTGAGGTTCGAGTAGCCGGCGACGGTCTGACCGCCGACGGTGACGGTGAGCTTGTCGTAGGCGACAGCCTCGTTCTCGTCGGTGGTGACGTGCAGCCAGTAGGTCAGCGTGGAGTTGGAGCAGCCCGCCGGGATGGTGACGGTCTGCGCCGCGCTGTCGGTCCGGGTGCTGCCCCAGCCGTTCAGCCACGCCTTGTAGTTGCCGCTGCGCGGGGCCTCCTGCGCCGACGCGTCGATCACGCCGGAGGTGGTGGTCCACGGCGAGGTGCCGCTCTCGAAGCCGCCGTTGACGATCACGTTGGAACCGGAGCAGTTGCCCGGGTTCGTGTTGCCCACGGTGAGGCTGTAGGTGGCCGAGCGGGTCGCCGAGCCGACACCGGAGATCGTGATCGAGTAGTTGCCCGAGGCCACCGACGAGCCGACGTTGATGGTCGCGGTGGACGAGGAACCGGTCTGCACCGAGGACGGCGCGAACGACACGGTGACGCCCGAGGGGGCGCCGGTGGCCGACAGGGTCACGTTCTGCGCCGAGCCAGAGGTGGTCTGGGTCGACACGGTGGTCGTGGCCGAGGCGCCCGGCTGGACCGAACCCGAGGTCGGGTTCAGCGACACCGAGAAGTCGTTCGTCGGCGGCGGGGTGGAGCTGACCGCCAGCTTCCAGATCGTGTACGCCACACCGTCAGCGCTGCGGTCGAGCGCCGTCGCGTTGATGTTGCTGGTCGTGTCGCACGAGCTGTGGTAGCAGGAGTCGTACGCCGCGTTCGCGGTGCCGCCCCACTTCGTCGCCTGCGCCGAGGTCTTGCGCGCCGACGCGCCGGTGGCGTAGCCCGAGGACGCGATGCCCGCGTTCTGGAACGAGTAGTCGTCGGACCGGCCCGCGCCCTCGGTGTTCTCCTCCGGCGCCAGGTTCAGCGAGGTCCAGTACTCCTTCAGCGGCGCGGCCACGGTGGTGTTGATGTTGTTGATGAAGTAGCCACCGTTCTTCGACGCGACCATGTCGAAGTTGTAGTAACCCTTGATGGCCGTGCGCTGCGCCGAGGTCAACTGGTTGACGTAGTGCTTGGAGCCGTTGAGGCCCTGCTCCTCGTCGGTCCACCAGGCGAACCGGATGTGCTTGGCCATGCTCGGGTTCTTCGCGGCCAACTGGAGGGCGACCTCCAGCAGGGTGGCCGAACCGGAGCCGTTGTCGTTGATGCCCGGACCGGCGGAGACGCTGTCCAGGTGCGCGCCGAACATGTAGGTCGAGGTGGCGTCGCCACCCGGCCAGTCGGCGACCAGGTTGTTCGACACGTAGGTGCAGGTGGTGCAGCTCTGCTCGGCCACGGTGTACCCGGCGGCCTGCAGCTTGCCCTTCACATACGCGACGGAGGCGGTGTAGCCCGCGCTACCGGCGCGGCGGTTGCCGCCGTTCTGCGACGCGATGGTGTTGAGCTGGGTCAGGTGCGCCTGGACCGCGGCCGGGTCGATGTTCGGCGCGCCCGGGTCCGGGTCGCCGCCGCCACCGGTGACGGTCAGGTTGTAGGTCGCGGTGTGGCTGGTCGCCCCGGCACCAGTCACGGTGATGGTGTACGAGCCGTTGGCCACGGTCGAGCCGACGGAGACGGTCGCGGTGGACGAGGCACCGGACTGCACCGACGACGGGTTGAACGACACGGTCACGCCCGCGGGCTGGCCGGTCGCCGACAGCGTCACGTTCTGCGCCGAACCCGAGGTGGTCTGGGTGCTGACGGTGAACGAGCCGGAGCTGCCCTTGGCGATCGAGCCCGACGCCGGGTTGAGCGAGAGCGAGAACTCGTTGCCGCCCTGCGGGGTGCAGGACGTCGGCTCACCGGACTGCGCGGGCAGCGTGATGGCGTCCCACGCGGCCTTGGTGCGGTTGTAGAAGTTGCACGTCGGGTCGAGGTTCTTCGCTGCGGTCAGGGTGGCGATCCGGTACTTCTTGTAGGTCATGCCGCTGGTCTTGAGCAGCATGCCGCCGTAGAAGACCCGGCCCGCGTCCTTGATGCCGATGCCGGTGACCGAGGACGGCCCGCCGGAGCAGATCGGGCTGGTCGGCTTGCCGCCGCCGGGGTTGTTGCCCTCGGCGAGCAGGTAGAACCAGTGGTTGAGCGGGCCCGCCGCCGCGTGCACCTCGGTGTTGGGGATGGAGGCGCTGTAGCAGTTCGGGTTGTTGCCGACCTGCGAGGGGTTGTACATGTTCCGGATCGGACCGGAGCCCTGCAGGTTGATCGTCTCGCCGACCAGGTAGTCCGGGGTGTCCTTGGGGTTGTTGGCGTACGCCTCGGTCAACGCGCCGAAGATGTCACCGGTGCCCTCACCCAGGCCGGACTCCGAGGAGGTGCCGCCCGGGGTGTTCTGGTCCAGGCCGTGGCCGTACTCGTGGCCCACGACGTCCATTGAGGCGATCCACTTGTTGGCCGAGTTGTGGCCGATGGTGATGGTCGAGCCGTCCCAGTAGGCGTTGAGCTCGTTCAAGCCCACCTTCGCGGGCCAGCTACGGCCGGAACCGTTGTGGCCGTTGCGGCCCAGCCAGTCACGCAGCATGTTCGACTCCTGCTGCGCGGCGTACATCAGCTCACCGCAGCCGGTTTCCTTGCTCGACTCCGAACCGGTTCCCCAACTGTCGGAGGACTTCGAGAACACCGTCCCGGTGCTGTAGTCGGAGCACTGCAGGCCCGGTCGGTTCGGGTCGACGAGGCGGTAGCTGCCGCCGGAGTTCGTGGTGTCGATGGAGACGTTGCCGTTCCACTCACCGTTGACGGTGCCGTGCGCGGCGTCCTCGACCTTGTCCAGCACGGCGCCGGTGGTGGCGTCGACCCAGACGTTGAGGTGGCTCGGGCCGCCCTCCTTGCTCGTGCCGACCAGCACGTGCTCCCAGGCCAGCTTGGGGGAGTCGTCGACGACCTTGACGACCAGCCTGCTGGACTCGACCTTGCCGGTGCTCGCCTGCAGGCCCCGGGAGGTCTGCTCGGCGGCTGCCTTGGTGACCCGGGCGGTGGTGGACGGGACGGCCACCTTCGACGCCTTGGTCGCGGCCATGATCGCCTGGACCCGGCCCTGGCCGTCGGCGAGCACCGTCGCGTCGCCGCCGACCACGGGCAGGCCGCGGTAGCTGCGCTGGTAGCTGATCGAGTAGAGGTCGTTGAAGTACGGGGTGACCAGGTCCCGCGAGTAGGCCTCGTCCGGGCCCTTGGCCAGCGCGTCCGCGCCGCTGGCGGCGGCCCGGTCGGCGGCGGACACGGCCAGCGCCTGGCGGTCCTGCACCTGCGCTGCCTTGTTGTCCTGACTGGCGAACACCGGACTGACGGTCACCGCGACCGCGCCGCCGGCCAACACGGCCAGGGCTAGCCCGGCCGTGAGCGTTCTGCGCTTCATCGAATGCTCCTTGTGTGCAGGGTTGCGCACGGCACGACCGGCTCCCGCCTCGTGGGCTGGAACAGGTTCGACGGTGGAGCCGGACGGCACCGAGCGCAGCGAAGCATCCGGATTTGGTCAAGAGATCGTCAAGACCTCGTTCGCCGAACGGACTGTATTGTCAACTTCCGGCAAATCACTCGAAGTGCGGCAAACACGACAACCAGCGACAATGATCCGCGGTCAACTGGCAATTGGTAATTCGCGCTCGGTCCGCGAAAGCCGGTTCGCACCGTTCCCGATCACCGGATTTCCCCGTTCACAGCCGGTGCGGGCGCGAGGAATGTTCCCGGCGAACGCGCCGGTGGAACTCTCGTCGCCCGAACGACCGCCCTGCTGCCGGGCTCGTTCCGCGCGCGACCGGCGCGGGTGAACGATCACAGCGGGTCGCCTGGTAACGGCGTCCCGTTGTTGGTGGTGGAAGCGGCGCGCGACGGTAGACGGGCGGGCCGAGCCCCGTCCCGTTCGGGTTCGGCGCGCACCAGGTTCCTTCCCTGCAAGGAGAACTCTCGTGGATCGGACAACCCTCCGGCGGAGCCTCCCCGGCGTCGTCGCCGTGGCCGCGGCCGTCGCGACCGCGTTCGCCGCGCCCACCGCGGCGTCGGCGAGCACGGTCGACCAGGCCCAGCCGCACGGCCTCATCAAGACCGCGGACCACTACCAGGTGCAGGAGATCGCACCCGTGAGTGCCCCGCTCAACGCCACCGCGCTGGCGTCGAAGAAGCTGACCTACACCCAGCAGGTGCAGCAGCAGAACGAGTGGTGCTGGGCCGCGGACGGCTCCAGCATCGAGCAGTCGCTCGGCGGCACCGCGAGCCAGACGCAGTTCTGCGCCGCGGGCAAGGGCACCGGCGGTAGCTGCTACAACCAGGCCGCGCAGATCTCCGAGATCGTCCGCGGTTTCCAGGGCACCGGGTTCAGCGCCCAGAACGCCAACGGCGTGATCAGCTTCGCGTCGATCACCAACCAGATCAACGCGGGCATCCCCAACCTCACCGGCATCTACTGGACCTCCGGTGGCGGGCACGCCGAGGTGATCTACGGCTACGACTCGACCAACCAGACCCTGATGATCGGCGACCCCTGGCCGTCGTACCAGCGCTACCAGACCTGGGCGTACAACCAGTACCGCAGCAACGGCCAGTTCCGCTGGAACGACACCGTCGTGAACATCAAGAAGCGCTAGGAGTCGCTCGTGGCCTGCCGGAAGTCTTCCGTGTTCGGCGCGCTGGCCGCCGCCTGCGCGCTGCTGTTGACCGGTGGCACCGCCTCGGCGAGCGTCGCGGTGCCACCACCAACCCCCGCGGACTTCGCCGCCGCCATGACCGCCGCCAAGAGCGACTCGGCGCTCAGCTACGCGAAGACCAACTTCCGGCAGGCCCACGGCACCGACCCGGCCACCGTCACGGTCGCCGACCGCGGTGTCCCGGTCTACGTGCTCAACCCCGCGTTCGTCGCGGGCACCCAGGGCGCGCCGGCTGGCGTGCTGCAGTACATCGCCGTCACCGCCACCGCCAACACCGGCGAGACCGCCACCCTGCGCGCCGCCCCCGAGAGCCCCGGCACCTGGGCCGTTGGCAGTGTCTTCTCCGGCAACGACGAGGAGACCCTCAGCGCGAGACTGCGCCCCGACGCCGTCCTGCTGAGCGAGCCGCAGATCAACGGCTGGTACGAGCTGTCCTCGACCGGGGTGACGCTGCTGCAGGCGAGCCTCCCGCAGTCGCCGGTGAACCAGTTCCTGTCGCTGGCCGAATACCAGAAGCAGGTCAAGTCCCGCTACGGCGACAAGATGCCCGGCTCCACCTACGAGAAGGAACACGGCATCGGCTTCGCCCGCGGCGACGCGCCCCCGCCCGCCGCACCAGGTCTGTCCACAGTGGCCATCGTGTTCATCGTCATCGGCGGGGTCGTGGTGCTCGCCGTGGCGGGGGTGTTGGTGCTCCGCCGCCGCAGGCGGCCGGAGACTCCTTAGTGGACAGTTCGTCGGTGGGCGGTCACGGTCTGCGGCGTTTGCTTCCGCCGCGCTGAGCGGTCCGAGCCCGATTCGCAGCCCTCCGTCCGCCGGGCTCGGACCGCTTCGGCGGCTGCTGCCGTGATTCCCGCTGGGGTTGCTGCTGGGACTCTTGGGACCCCCGACTGCTGTTGACCGTCCGCCCCCGCACGATGCCGATGAACAACTCGATGTCGTCGTCCGCGCGGTCCTCCAGCCAGCACAGCGCCACCGGGGACTCCGGCACGCCGGTGATCGGTCGGTAGGTGAGGTCCCGCCGGTGGTACAACCGCGCCAGCGACTGCGGCACGACCACCACCCCCACCCCGGCCGCCACCAGTTCCAGCGCGTCCGGCGTCGTGGCGGGCCGCTCGATCGCGGGCTTCCCCGGTGGGGCCGCCCAGTCCAGCGCGTCGTCGAGCGGGTGGAACACGACGTCGTCGGCGATGTCGTCGGCTGTCACCTCGTCGGCCGCCGCGATCACGTGGTCCTTCGGCACCACGACGACACTCGTCTCGGTGTACAGCGGAATCGCGTGCAAACCCTCCCGGTCCACCGGCAACCGCACCAACGCCGCGTCAACCGCCCCATCCCGCACGGCCCGCTCCGCCCCCGCCGCGGCGACGGCCACCAGGTCGAGCGGCTTGGTGGACCGCTCGGCCCAGATCCGCGCCCACTTGGCGGGTGTGGCCCCCGGTACGTAGCCGAGGCGGAAGGGCTGGTCGGGGCCGGTCACCAGCGCAGATTACCGGGTGTACGCGGTCACCGAACGGGCGACCAGCCACCCGCGGGGACGGTGGCCTGCCCGCGCGGGGGCCGGACGGTCGTGGTTGCGCCGGAAGGCTTATCCCAGGCCGGTATAACGCGCACCGAACGTGATAACCGGATGGGATTGGTCTTGGATGTCCGACTGGGACACGATGGTGTGGCCGGGAACGCACGGGAAAGCGCCCGGTGGTCGCGCCCGGACTCGCGCAGGGGTCAGGTGGTCGCACAGCGCCGAGGTCCCACAACCCCGTGCGGTACGGGGCTGTGGGACGGAGGCTGAGCCGGACTGCTCAGGGCGGAAGAAGCCGTTCGCCGTTCAGAAGGTGGGGGTCAGGTGTCTGCCCTCGTTGGCCCACCAGCGCCGGAAGTAGTCGTTGCGGGCGCCGTGGCGGTGGTAGAGCGCGACCAGTTCGGCGCAGACCTCCTCGATGTGCGCGCCGATCAGGGTGTCCGGGCGGTAGACCACGCGCAGGCACTGGCGCAGCGGGCTGCCGACCAGGCCGCGCAGCCGCACCCGGTCCGGGATGTCCTGGCCGGTGACCAGGGCGGGCGCGACGGCGGCCCGGGTGGCGACGAGCTCCTGCGCGGTGGGGGTGAACAGGACCTCGTGCTGCTGGTCCATCGACACCCCGTGCCGGTGGCAGACCTGGCGCAGGTAGATGGGCCACTGGCTGTGCCCGGGTGGCTCGTCCACCCAGGGGAAGTCGGCGACCGACTCCAGCCGCACCGCGTGGTCGCTCCCGAGCGGGTGGTCCGGGGCGACCATGACCAGGACCGGCTCGTTGGGCACGATGACCTCGCTGTGCACGCCGTCGGTCAGCCGCGGCCCGAAACCGGGCCACTCGTAGACCATGGCCAGGTCGAGCGAGCCGTTGGCGACCATGTCGACGCTGGCCTGCGGGTCGGTCTCCTCGGTGAGCCGGACCCCGGGCACCCACTCCAGGCCCGCGAGCCAGCGGCTCAGCCCCAGGTGCAGGAACCCGCTGAACCCGCCGAGCCGCACCGGGGGCGCGGTGGCGAGTTGGGCCTGCGACTCGGCGCGCCGCCGGATGCCTTGCAGACCGCGCAACACCGCGCGGGCCTCGGCGAGCACGTTGTGGCCGAACGGGGTGGGGCTCGAACCCCGTTCGGCCCGGAAGAACAGTTGTCCGCCCAGGGTGTTCTCGATGCGCTGGAGCTGGCCGGTGAGTCCGGGCTGGGACAGCCCGAGCACCTTGGAGGCGCGGTTCAGACTGCCGGACTCGGCGATGGCCACGATCACGCGCAGGTGGCGGATCTCGACCTCCATGTTGTTGTCTCCGTCCGCGGGGCCGGGGGCGCCTCGCCCGTTTTCACAGTTGTCGCGACACGCCCGATTGGGAACGGGGGATTGTCCCGGGACACCGCCACTGGCGATTCACCCGAGTGGCGGGGGACGATTCTCCGTTCACATCAAGAAATAGCGGCAGGCCGGACCGCCGGACCATTGTAGGGCCGGCTGCACCGCGGCGGGTCTATCCCAGGTTTACATAGCGCGTCGCTATAACGCGGCGGAGTCGACGGCCCGGTATTGCGGCGGGGCAAATGTGAGCCTTGGGTCGGTTTGCACGAAACTTCCCATGAGCTGGTCGATCTGCGCGAGCACGTCGAGGTCGAGCGTGACCCCGGCGGCGCCCGCGTTCTCGCGCACCTGTTCCGGCCGCGACGCGCCCGCGATCACGGTGCCGACCAACGGGTTCTGCAGCACCCAGGCCAGCGCCAACTGCGCCATGGTGAGTCCGCAGTGCCTGGCGACCCCGTCGAGCGGTTCGACCCGGGTGAGCAGTTCCTGGTGCAGTACCGGCCACACCAGCGCGCGGGCCAGTTCTCCGCCCGCGGCGCGGGAGTCCGGCGGGAACACCCCGCCGATGTACCGGCCCGCCAGCACGCCTTGACCGAGCGCGACCGCGGCGAGTTGTCCGATTCCCAGCCGTTCACACGCCGGGATCACCTGCGATTCCGGTACCCGCCAGAGCATCGAGTACTGCGGTTGGTTGCCGACCAGCGGGACCCGGTGCTTCTCGGCGAGCCCGGCCGCCTGCTGGATCTGCTCCGCGGTCCACTCCGAGGTGGCCACGTAGTGCACCTTCCCCTGCCGCACCAGGTCCGAGAGCGCGACGAAGGTTTCCTCCAGCGGCGTCTGGTAGTCGTACCGCAGGAGGTGGTAGAGGTCGATGTGGTCGGTGCGCAGCCTGCGCAGCGATCCGTTCAACGACGCGAAGATGTTCTTGCGGCTGAGCCCGCCCTGGCTGGGGCCGTTCTCCTCCGGCCAGAACACACCGGTGCTGAGCACCACCTCGTCGCGCCGGGTGCCGACCAGGCCGCGGGCCAGCGACTCCTCGGCGGCGCCACGACCCCAGGCCGCGGCCGTGTTGAACAGCGTCACGCCTTCCTCGACGGCGGCGCGCACGCACGCCTCCGCCTGGTCACCGGACTCGTAGGTGAGCCAGTTGCCGAAGCCCACCTCGCTCACCACCAGCCCGCTGGCGCCCAGGTTGCGGTACCGCACGGCTCAGCCCCTCGCGCCCGGCTGCACGGTCTGGTGCATGTTCGCCTGCGCGCTGGCCGCCAGTGTCGGCAGGGTGGCCACCGTCTCGCGCACCCAGTCGTCCGGCGCGGCCGCTTTGCGCGCGTACGTGTCGCCCGCGCTCGGGTGCGGCAGAATGAGCAGCTTTTCCGCCCGCATGGCCGCGATCACCGATTCGGCCACTTCCTCCGGTTCGATCAGCGGTCCCATCGCGACCACCGCGGTCGCGGCCGGGTGTCCGGCGCGGACTCCGTCGACCAGGAACGGGGTGCGCACTCCCAACGGGCACAGGGCGCTGACCCGGATACCGCGGGAGCGGTAGGTGAAAGCGAGCCATTCGGCCAGCGCCACGGCGGCGTGCTTGGTCACCGAGTAGGGCGCGTCGCCGGGCAGGCTCAGCAATCCCGCGCTGGACGCGGTGATCACCAGGTAGCCGTCGCGGGCCTTGAGCATGGCCGGGAGCGCGGCCTGCGCGGCGTAGACGTGTTGCAGCACGTTGAGCTCGAACGAGCGCTGCCAGTGCGTGTCGTCGGCGTGCACGCCGGTGCCGAACGCCACGCCCGCGTTGGAACAGAACACGTCCAGGCCGCCGTACTCGCCCTTGGCCAGGGCGACCAGGCCGCGCAGGTCCGCCTTGGACGCCGCGTCCGCCTGCCGGGCGCAGGCCCGACCACCTGCCCGGTTGATTGACTCCGCGACCTCGGCGGCTGCCTCGCCGTCCAGGTCGGACACGACGATGCCGCGCGCGCCCGCGGCGGCGAACCGCCTGGCCATCGCGGCGCCCATTCCGTGTCCCGCGCCGGTGAGCACGGCGACGCGACCGGTCAGCTCCATGAGTTCTCCCTGCGTGCCAACGGTGAAGTGTTGCCAGAAATGTGAATGGCATCAGTGAATTCCTGCTGAGGCCGCCGACGCTAGCACGCACCGCGGTATCGAACCCGGTTTGCTGAAATCTCGCTCAAGGCGCACTCAAACCGATTATCCGAATGTAGCGAACCGGACGTTGCGCCGGGCATTGTCGCTGAGCCGCTGATGCGACGTTCACATTTGCCAGGAAATGGTGGCCGGAATTTTCTCGGGCACCGAACAAAGTGGTCGGAAGCGATGATGAGGAGGCGCGATGTCCCACGCGCAGGTCGGTGCCCGGTGGCGCGTGCTTGGCCTGGCCCCCTTCGACCTGCCGGACCCCCGGCTGGCCGCCGCGGTGAGCCGGGGTGGCGGACTGGGGGTGCTCGACCTCGGCGTGGACGCCGTCGCCCAGCTCACCCTGGTCGCCGGGCTGGCCGACCGGATCGGGGTCCGGGTGCGGGCGGGGTGCCCGCTCGGTCCGGCCGACCTGCCGGACCGGGTGGAGGTGGTGCTGCTCGGGCCGGACGCGCCGTGGTCGGTGCGGGAGGCGGCGGCGCACAAGCCGGTCCTGGTCGAGGTGACCGGGGCCGACCAGGCCACGGCGGCGCTCGCGGACGGGGCGCACGGGGTGGTCGCGGTCGGCACCGAGTCGGCGGGCCCGGTCGGTGACCTGAGCGCGTTCGTGCTGCTGCAGCGGTTGCTGCGCCTGGACGTGCCGGTGTGGGTGCGCGGCGGTATCGGCCCGCACACCGCGTTGGGCGCGGTGGCCGCGGGCGCCGCCGGGGTCGTGCTGGACAGCCAACTCGGCCTGTTCGGCGAGAGCGACCTGTCCCCGGAGCTGCGGCGGCGGTTGGCCGCCGCGGACGGCTCGGAGACCGAGGTGCGCGACGGTCGCCGGTACCTGCGCGGCACCGACCTGCCGCTCGGTGAGGACGCGCACCTGGCCGCCACCCTCGCCGGGCGCTACGACTCGGCCGAGGCGCTGGTCCGGGCGTTGACCCGGGACCTGGCCACCGCCGGGGTCGGCGTGGACCCCCGCGCGCAAGGTGCCCCGGTCCGCGCGACGCTGGGCGTCGAGCACGCGGTGTTCCAGGGCCCGATGACCCGGGTCAGCGACCTGCCGGGGTTCGCCGAGGCCGTGTCCGAGCAGGGCGCGATGCCGTTCATCGCGGTGGCCCTCGCCGGCGGCAAGCGCACCGAGGAGATGTTGCGCGCCACCGCCGAACTCCTCGGTGACCGGCCGTGGGGCGCGGGCATCCTCGGGTTCGTCAGCGAGGACCTGCGTGCCGCCCAGTTGGCCGCGATCCGCTCCGTGCGGCCGCGCAGCGTCCTCGTCGCGGGCGGTACTCCCGCCCAGGCCGCCGCCCTGGAGGCCGAGGGGATCACCGCGTACCTGCACGTCCCGTCGCCGACCCTGCTCGGCCAGTACCTGGACCAGGGCGCGCGCCGGTTCGTCTTCGAGGGCTCGGAGTGCGGCGGCCACATCGGCCCGCGGTCCAGCTTCTCGCTGTGGGAGGCGCAGTTGGGTGTGCTCGCCGCCCGCCGGGACGTGGCGGGCGTGGAGATCGTCTTCGCCGGTGGCGTGCACGACGACGTCTCGGCCGCCGCGGTCGCCGCGATGGCCGAGCCCGCCGCCCGCCGCGGTGTCGGCGTCGCGGTCCTGATGGGCACGGCGTACCTGTTCACCGAGGAGGCCGTGCGGCACGGCGCGATCACCGGCCGGTACCAGCGCGAGGTGGTGGCCGCCGACCGGACCGTCACCGTGCGCACCGCCCCCGGCCACGAGACCCGCTGCCTGCCCAGCCCGTTCGTCGACCACTTCGAGGCCGTCGCCGCCGACCTGACCGCGCGGAACGTGCCGTCGCGGGACCGCTGGCAGGAGTTGGAGGAGCTCAACGTCGGCCGGTTGCGCATCGCCAGCAAGGGCCTGCGCCGCGAGGGCGACCGGTTGGTCCCCGTCGACGAGGTCGGCCAGGTCGCCGAGGGCATGTACATGGTCGGCCAGGTCACCGTGCTGCGCGAGGACCTCACCGACATCGCCACCCTGCACCGCGCCGTCACCGACGACGCCGCCGCCTTGCTGCGGTCCAGACAGGCGCCGGAACCCGCGAAGGCCCGCGTCCAGGAACCGTGTGACGTCGCGATCGTCGGTATGGCCTGTGTGTTCCCCGGTTCCGACGACCTGGCCTCGTTCTGGTCCGGCGTGCTGCGCGGCCGCGACGAGGTGACCGAGGTGCCGCCGGACCGCTGGGACGCGGACACCTACTACCGCGACGGTGGCGGCGAACCCGGCACCACCCCGTCCAAATGGGGCGGTTTCCTCCCGGCCATCCCGTTCGACCCGATGTCCTTCGGCATCCCGCCCGCCTCGATGGGCGCCATCGATCCGGCGCAGTTGCTGTCGCTGGAGATCGCCCGCCGCGCGCTGGCCGACGCCGGTTACCTGGACCGGCCGTTCGACCGGGAGCGGGCGAGCGTGATCTTCGGCGCGGAGGCGGGCGGTGACCTGACCAACGCGACCGTGTTGCGCGCGCTGCTGCCGTCCTGGTTGGGCGAGTTGCCCGAGGAGTTCAACGACCTGCTGCCGCGGCTGACCGAGGACTCGTTCCCCGGCACGCTGACCAACGTCATCTCCGGCCGGATCGCCAACCGGCTGGACCTGGGTGGCGCGAACTACACCGTGGACGCGGCCTGCGGGTCGTCGCTGGCCGCGCTGGACCTGGCCTGCCGGGAACTGACCCACGGCGGCAGCGACCTGGTGCTGTGCGGCGCGGTCGACATGCACAACGGCATCAACGACTACCTGATGTTCACCTCCGCTGGCGCGCTCTCGCCCACCGGCCGGTGCAGGCCGTTCGACCGCGACGGCGACGGCATCGCCCTCGGTGAGGGGGTCGCGTGCGTGGTGCTCAAGCGCCTCGCCGACGCCGAACGCGACGGGGACCGGGTCTACGCCGTGGTCAAGGGCGTCGGCACCGCGAGCGACGGCCGTTCCCTCGGTCTCACCGCGCCCCGCCCCGAGGGCCAGCGGCGCGCGCTCGACCGGGCTTACGAGATCGCCGGGGTGTCGCCGACCACGGTCGGCCTGATCGAGGCACACGGCACCGGCACGGTCGTCGGCGACGGCACCGAGTTGACCACCCTGACCGGTTTCTTCTCCGACGCGGGCGCCGAACCGGCCTCCTGCGCGCTGGGTTCGGTCAAGAGCCAGATCGGGCACACCAAGTGCGCCGCCGGTCTCGCCGGGCTGATCAAGACCGCGCTGTCGCTGTGGTTCGGCGTCATCCCGCCCACGCTCAACCTGACCGAGCCGGTGGCGACCTGGGACCGGCGGACCAGCCCGTTCACCTTCAGCACCCGGCCGCGGCCGTGGCTGACGCCGCGGGACAAGCGGGTCGCCGGGGTGAGCGCGTTCGGGTTCGGCGGCACCAACTTCCACGCCGTGCTGACCACCGGGCCCGGCGCCCCGCTGGACCGGCACGCGCTGCGCGACTGGGACGCCGAGTTGTTCCTGCTGCACTCCACCGAGGCCGTCCAAGACCTGCTGGCCCTGACCATCGGCGAGGAGTTGCCGCTCGCCGAGTTGGCCGTGCGGGTCGCCGGGTGGCCGACCAAGGGACCGGTGGCGCACGCCGTCGTCGCCCGGGACCACACCGAGTTGGCGGGCGCGCTGCGGTCGGCGTTGGACGGCAGGCGGGACCGGGCGCTGTTCAGTGCCGAACCCCAAGCCGACCCCGGCAAGATCGCGTTCCTGTTCCCCGGCCAGGGCAGCCAGCGCACCGGGATGCTCGCCGACCTGTTCGTCGCCTTCCCGGACCTGCGCGCGCACCTGGACTCGCCCGCCGCCGCGCTCGCGTTCCCGCCCACCGCGTTCGACTCCGACGCCGAGGCCGAACAGGACGCCGCGCTGCGCGACACCCGCGCCGCGCAACCCGCGCTGGGCATCGCCGGGAGCGCCGTGGCGGACCTGCTCAACCGGGTCGGCGTGCGGCCGGACCTGTTGGGCGGGCACAGCTACGGCGAACTGGTCGCCCTCTCGGTCGCGGGCTCGTTCGACCGGGACACCCTGCTGCGGCTCAGCGTCCGCCGCGCCGAGGCGATCATGACCGCCGCCGCGGACGACCCGGGTGCGATGGCCGCCGTCCGCGCCCCCGCCGACACGGTCGCCCTGCTGCTCGACGAGTGGGACCTCGCCGACGACGTGGTCCTGGCCAACCACAACGCGCCCGAGCAGATCGTCCTGTCCGGACCGACCGCGCCGTTGACCGACGCCGTCGAGCGGTTGCGCGCGGAAGGCTTGTCCGCCAAGCAGATCCCGGTCGCGTGCGCGTTCCACAGCTCCGTGGTCGCCCCCGCCGCCGAGCTGTTCGCCACCGCGTTGGCCGCCGAGGACGTCCGCCCGCCCGCGCTCCCGGTGTACGCCAACCGGACCGCAGCCGCCTACGAGTCCACTTCGGACGTTCGGGCGGAGCTGGCCGAGCAGGTGGCCAACCCGGTTCGGTTCGTCGAGCAGGTGCGCGCCATGTACGACGCGGGCGCCCGCACCTTCGTCGAGGTCGGCCCCGGCTCGGTGCTCACCGGGCTGGTCGGCGCGATCCTCGGCGACACCCCGCACACCGCGATCGCCTGCGACCCCGGGGCCGCCGGGCTGCGCGGCTTCCTCACCGCCCTGGCCCGGCTCGCCGCCGCCGGGGTCGCCATCGACACCGACTGGCTGGTGCGCGGCCGCGCCAGGCAGTCGGCTCCCCCCGCGCCGTGGACGGTCGACGGCCAACTGGTCCGCCGCGCCGACGGCGGCATCCCGCGCGGGGCGCTGGTCCCCGCCCGACGAATCACGAGGTCCCCGATGTCATCGGACAGCCCGTCCACCGAGAACGGCTTCCACAGCGAGCGAGACGAACGCGACAGCGTTGTCGCCGCTTTCCTGCGCACCAACCGGGAAATGGTCACCGCCCAGCGCGATGTGCTATTGGGCTACCTCGGGCATTCCGCCGGAGCCGTGTTCGCCGCGCCCGCCGCCCCGGTGCTGGTGGCCGCCCCGGTCGCGCAGGCGCCGGTGGTGCAGGCGGTGCCGACCGAGTCCGTCGCCGCGCCGGTCGCCACGGCCGTCCCGACGCTCGTCGAGGAACCGGTGACCGCGCCTGAGCCCGCCGAGGAACCCGGTGGCCTGCGGCCGGAGGACGTGCTGGCCGCCGTGGTCGAGGTGATCAGCGCCCGCACCGGCTACCCACCGGAGATGATCGACGGCGACCTCGACCTTGAGGCCGACCTGTCCATCGACTCGATCAAGCGGACCGAGATCGCGGGCACGCTGATCGCCAAGCTCGGGGTCAGCGCCGAGGGCACCGTGCACGACGAGCTGCACCGCAGGCGCAGCGCGCAGGCCATGGCGTTCTGGCTGGAGGAGCGCCTCGGCATCGCCGAGGAGGCGGCGCCGGACACCGCCCGCGCCATCGTCGGCGTCCGGCCGCGCCGCTTCCTGCCCTGCTCGGTCCCCGCCGCCGCCGTGGGCGCCACCCCGGACCTCGCGGGCCGCAAGGTCCACTTGCGACACGACCAGGCCCGCGCCGAGCACGCCGCCGCCGTCGCGGCCATGGTCACCGGGCACGGCGCGACGACCGTCGAGAGCGGCAACGACACGCTCATCGTGCTCACCCCGCTCACCCCCGCCGACGAACCCGTTGCCCCGCAGGTGTTCTCCGCGCTGCGCGACGCCGTCGGCGCCGGGGTGAGCACCCTGCTGGTGGTGTCCCCGCACGACAACGGCCAGGCACCCCTGCACGCCGTGGGTCTGCGCGGCATGGTCCGCTCGGTGCACGTGGAGCACCCGACCCTGTCGGTCCGGCTCGTCGAGGTCGACTCCGGCACCGACCCGGCCACGCTGGCGGACGTGCTGGCGGTCGAGCTGGCCGACCGGAGCGACCTGTCGGTGGTCCGGCACACCGGCGCCGACCGGGTGTCCTTCGAGGTCGTCGACGCCGAACTGGCCGCGGCCGACCTCGGCTCGCTCGGCCTGGACCGCGACTCGGTCGTCCTGGTCCTCGGCGGCGCCCGCGGCATCACCGCCCGGTGCAGCGCCGCGCTGGCCGCCGCGGCCGGGTGCCACCTGGAACTGGCAGGCCGGACGCCATGGCCGCCGGAGTCGGCGCTGCCGCCGGAGCTGACCAACGCCGACGAGAACGCGCTGCGCGCCGCGCTGGCCGCCGAGGGCCGCCCGCTGCCCGAGGTGGAGCGCGCGGTCCGGCAGATCATCACCCAGCGCGAGGTGTCCTCGACCATCGCCCAGGTCCGCGCCGCGGGTGGGCAGGTCGACTACCGGCAGATCGACGTGCGCGACGCCACCGCCGTCCGCCAGCTCGTGAAGGACGTGCACGCCCGGCACGGCAGGCTCGACGGCGTCATCTACGCCTCCGGTGTCCTCGACGACCGGCTGATGCTGGAGAAGGGCGACGACTCCTTCCACCGGGTGTTCTCCACCAAGGTCGACGGCGCCCGCGCCCTGCTCGACGGGCTCGCCGAGGCCGGTGTGCGGCCCGGCTTCACCACCCTGTTCGGCAGCGTCTCGGCCGTGTTCGGCAACCGCGGCCAGGTCGACTACGCGGCGGGCAACGACGCCCTGGAGACCCTGGGCAACGCCTTCGGCGACCGCACCGGCTGCCGGGTGGTCACCATCCACTGGGGACCGTGGGCGCCGACCGGTGAGCACGGCGGCATGGTGTCCGAGGAGCTGGCCCGCGACCTGGACCGGCGCGGCATCGGCCTCATCGACCCGGACGCGGGCACCGAGTGCCTGCTGCGCGAGCTGGCGCACGGCGAGGCGGACACCCGCGCGGTCGTCTACACGGCGTGGGTGTGAGCCAGGTGTCCAGACCACCGCAGGCGCGGGAACCGGTGGCGATCGTCGGGATGGCGGTGATGCTGCCCGGCGCGCCGGACCTGGAGACCTACTGGCACAACCTGCGCGCCGGGGTGGACGCCATCACCGACGTCCCCGCCGACCGCAGGGACCCGCACTTCCACGCGGGAGTCGCGGACCCCACCAAGCCGGTCCCGCCGGACCGCACCTACTGCCACCGCGGCGGGTTCCTGGCGCCGTTCGACATCGACGCCGCCGGGCTGGGCATCATGCCCAACTCGGTGGACACCATCGAACCGGACCAACTGCTCTCGCTGCGGGTCGCGTCGATGGCGGTCGCCGACGCGGGCGGGCTGTCCACGCTCGGCGACCCGACGAGGATCGGCGTGATCCTCGGCCGCGGCGGCTACATCGGTCCGCGCATGGTCGGCCTGGAGCAGCGGGTCCGCACCGTCCGCACGGTGATGCGGGTGCTGGCCGAGCTGAACCCCGGCATGAGCCCCGAGGAGTCGGAGCGGGTGCGGTCGGCGCTGCTCGACCCGTTCGGTCCGGCGCAGCCCGAGGCGGCGATCAACCTGGTGCCGAACCTGGCCGCGTCCCGGGTCGCCAACCGGCTGGACCTGCGCGGTCCCGCCTACACGGTGGACGCGGCGTGCGCGTCGTCGCTGCTCGCGGTGGACCAGGCGGTCGGCGAGCTCGACTCCGGCCGCTGCGACGCCGTCCTCGCCGGCGGGGTCTACCACGGCCACGACGACACCTTCTGGGCCGTGTTCAGCCAGTTGCGGGCGCTGTCGCCGACGCAGGGCAGCAGGCCGCTGTCCCGCGACGCCGACGGGCTGCTCATCGGTGAGGGCGCCGGTTTCGTGGTGCTGCGCAGGCTCTCCGACGCGCACCGCGACGGCGACCGGGTCTACGCGGTGATCCGCGGGGTCGGGTCGGCCAGCGACGGCCGCACGCAGAGCCTGTTCAACCCGGACACCGCGGGCCAGCAGGCCGCGCTGCGCCGGGCCTGGTCGGCGGCCGGGCTGGACCCGGCCGCGCCGGACTCGGTCGGCATGGTGGAGGCGCACAGCACGGCGACGCCGGTGGGTGACGCGTCCGAGTTGACCGCGCTGGCCGAGGTGTTCGGTGCCCCGCCCGGCTCGTCGGCGGTGATCGGGTCGGTCAAGTCGATGATCGGGCACACGATGCCTGCCGCCGGGGTCGCCGGTCTGGTCAAGGCCGCTTTGGCGGTGTACCACGGGGTTCTGCTGCCGACGCTGCACTGCTCGGAGCCCAACCCGCTGCTGGCCAAGACCCGGTTCCGGGTGCTCGACGAGCCCCGCCCGTGGGAGGGCGCGGGTCCGCGTCGGGCCGCGGTCAACGCGTTCGGGTTCGGCGGGATCAACGCGCACGTCGTGATCGAGCAGGACGTCACACCGGCGTCGTCGGGCGCGGTGAGTGTCGACGAGCCGGAACGGGTGCTGCGCCTGGCGGCGGACGATCCGACCGAGTTGTCCCGACTGCTCGACGCGCACGCCGACAACCCCACCGGGGAACCGGTCGGCACGGGTCGGTACCGGCTGGGCATCGTCGGTCCCAACGCGAAGCGGCTCTCGGTGGCCCGCCGCGTGCTGGCCAGAGCGGGGCAGCCCGGGTGGAAGTGGTCCTCCGGTGACGTGTGGTTCACCGGCGAGCCGCTGCTGCACGAGTCGGGCGCCAAGACCGCGTTCGTGTTCCCCGGCTTGGAGGCCGAGTTCGCGCCGCGGGTCGAGGACGTGGCCGCGCTGCTCGGCGAGACACCGCCCACCATCGGCACCGAGACCGTGCCGGAGCACGTCGCGGCGGTCGCCGATGTCGGCATGCTGCTGCACCGCGCCCTGGGCCGGATGGGAGTGCGTCCGGACGGCTTCGCCGGGCACAGCATCGGCGAGTGGACCGCGGCCGTGCTCGCGGGCATGTTCACCGGCGACCGCCCGGGGATCGGGCTCGACGGGTTCCCGATGCCCGAGGTCGACTACCTCGCCCTGGGCTGCTCGGTCGAAGAGGCCGCAGCGGGCATCGTCGGCGAGTCGGATGTTGTTGTCTCCCATGACAACGCGCCGAGGCAGACCGTCGTGTGTGGACCTCCGGCGGCGGTCGAGCGGCTGGGGGTCAAGTTCCGGGCCGCCGGGGTGTTCGCCCGGTCGCTGCCGTTCCAGACCGGGTTCCACACCCCGATGATGCGGCCGTTCGTCGAGACCTACCTGAGCGCGATGGACGCGACCGGGGTGCGGCCGGGCACCGTCCCGATGTGGTCGGCCACCACCGCCGACCGGTACCCCGCCGACGTCGCCGCGCTGCGCAGGCTCTCCGCCGACCACCTGCTGCTCCCGGTCCGCTTCCGCGAGCTGGTCGACCGGATGTACGCCGAGGGCTACCGGGTGTTCCTGCACATGGGCCCCGGTCAGCTCGGCTCGTTCGTGGCCGACACCCTGGCCGACCGGCCGCACCTGGTGATCAACGCCGCCTCCGGGCTGCGCACCGGCCTTGCCCAGTTGCGCCGGTTGGGTACGGCGCTGTGGGTCGATGGCGGGGAGCCCGACCTCGGGGCACTGGACCGCCGGACCCGGGAACCAGGTAAGTCCGAAGTGGACAAACCGGTGCGGCCGGGCATCACGGTTCGGGTCACCACGCCGACGCTCGCGGTCCAGGCGGTGCGCGGGCTGCTCGACCGGCGGGTCCCGCTCGGCGCGCGGCCGGACCTGCCCGCCGACCTGCCGGAGACCGTCGCCGCTGAACTGGCCGCCCTGCTCGCCGAGACCGACGACACGGTCCGCTCGGTGGTGGCCGCCGTCGCCGAGAGGCCGAAGCGGTCCAACGGACACCGGGCGCACACCCCGGCCCCGCGGGTCGTGCCGTCCCCGCCGTCTGGCGCGGTGATCACCAAGGCGCCGACCGCCCCGGCCACGGTGCGGACCAGCGTGTTGCGGATCTCCGTCGAGACCATGCCGTACCTGCGTGGGCACCGGTTCTTCCGGCAGCGCGCGGACTGGCCGGACGAGACCGACTACCGCCCGGTGGTGCCCGCGACGACGTTGGTGGAGTGGGCGCAGCGGGCGGCGGAGCAGGCGTGGCCCGGCGAGGTCGCGGTGGCCGTGCGGGACATCCGGTTCACCCGGTGGGTGATCGCCGCCCCCGCGCAGGACATGGAGATCCGGGTCGACCGGCCGGTGCCCGGCGGGCCAGTAATTGTCCACATGGGACAGTCAGCGGTGATGGCGGTCGACCTGGCGGCGGACTACCCGCCCGCCCCGGCGCCCCGCCCGCACCCCGGCCCGCTCGACGGCCCGGTGCTGACGCACAAGGAGATCTACGGCGAGCGGCAGATGTTCCACGGCCCGCAGTACCAGGGGCTGACCGAGGTCACCGCGCACGTCGGCGACCAGCTCTGCTGCCAGGTCGCCGTGCTGCCCGCGCCGGGTTCGGTGCTCGACAACGTCGGCCAGGCGCTGGGCTGCTGGCTGCAGGTGAAGGCGGAGCGCCGGATACTCGCCTTCCCGGTGCGGGTCGACTCGATCACCTTCCACGGCCCGCCGCCGCCGATGGGGGTGCGGGTCGACTGCGTCGCCGACGCGCGGCTGCCCGACGACTCGGCGGTGGAGATGGACGCCGAGGTGACCTACCACGGCAAGGTCTGGGCCAGGATCACCGGCTGGCACGACATCCGGCTGGACTGCGACCAGGCCGACCACGGCGTGTACGCCTTCCCCCGGGACAACTCGCTGTCCACGCCGCTGGCCGACGGCTGGTGGCGGGCGGTGGACCGGTGGACGACGCTGGCCTCGCGCGACGTGTTCGTCGGGGTCTACCTGAACGCGCCCGAACGGGCGGAGTACGCGGCGGTCCCGCCGCGCGAGCAGCGCGGATGGCTGCTCGGGCGGGTGGCCGCCAAGGACGCCGTGCGCGGCTGGCTGGCCGAGCACGGCGGGGAGCGGGCCTTCCCCGCGGAAATCCTGGTGACCGGGGACGGCGACCGTCTCCGGGTGCGCGGACACCACGGCCGGTCGCTGCCCGGGTTGCGGGTCATCCTCGCGCCCGGCGGCCCGACCGCCGTGTCCGCCCGAGTGGAGAGGACCACCGGAGATGGCTGAAACGACCACCGTGTTCGACGCGGTCGTCGAGTTGATCGGCGGACTGGTCGGCGACGATCTGGACATCCTCGGGGTCGAGGTGCGCCACGACACGGCCTTCCACGAGGACCTCGGCCTGGAGAGCATCGACCTGGTCACCCTGGCGGGCCTGCTCACCGAGCGCTTCGGCCCCCGGGTCAACCTCGCCGAACACCTGGCCGAGTTCGACCTGGACGACGTGATCGGCCTGACCGTCGGCCAGATCGCCGACTACGTCGCGGCCTGCCTGCGCGACTCGGACGGCCTGCCCGAGGGGGGATGAGGTGCCGGAACCGAAGGTCAACGGTCCGCGTACCGACTACCGGTGGCGGTCCGGCACCCGAAACCCGTCCGGGGCGGTACCGGGTGCCGACGGCCGAGCGAGGTCCGCGGCCGCGCACCGGTGGCCCGGCTTCGTTGTCCGCGCCTGCCACCACTCGGCGAACCACGGGCGTTGCCCGCTTGGCCGCCCCGCGCCCGGAGGAGACATGCCTGGAATCGAAGGTGGCAGCCGCATACCGGTGGCTGGGTGCCGTCCTGTTGCCTGGAACCGTGCGCGCTGTTCGCTCGGTCGCGCCGGGTGTGGAGGAGGGGTGGCATGCCTGAGCTGAAGGTCAATGGGCTGCGCACGAACTACCAGGTGCTCCCCGGGACGGGCAGTCCGTCCGAGACGGTGGTGTTCATCCACGGTATGGGCACCGACAGCCTGGCCAGCTTCTACCTGACGCTGGCGCCGCCGGTGGCGGCGGCTGGGATCGACGTGATCAGTTATGACCTGCGTGGGCACGGCAAGTCCGAGCGCCCGGTGAGCGGGTACACGCTGGCCGATTTCGTCGCGGACCTGGACGAGTTGTTGCGGTCGCTGGTCGGTGACCGGCCCGCGCACCTGGTGGGCAACAGCTTCGGCGGCACGATCGCGTACGCCTTCGCCGCCACCCACCCGGACCGGGTCCGGTCGGTGGTGTCGATCGAGTCCGAGCCGCCGACGGAGTTCTGGGCGGCGAAGATGACCGGCATCCTGGCGGCCACCACCGAGATGCTCGGCGTGGAGGAGAACTACGAGTGGATCGAGGCGACCTTCGGCGCGCACCACCGGCGGCTGGCCCGGTTGGCGGCCAAGCGGTTCACCTCGACCACGATGGCCGAGGAGGTGCCGACCGGGACGATGATGACCATGGACGACGTGGCCGCCATCGAGGTGCCGGTGCTGTCCATCCTGGGCCGGTTCGGCTACCAGTCCGACGACCTGGACGCGTTGACCTCGCTGATGCCGCGCGGTGAGCTGTTCGTCTTCGACGACCAGGGCCACTCGGTGTTGGTCGAGCAGCACCGGGCGGTGCGCGGGCTGCTGGTCGACTGGGTTCGGAGGCACAGCGGATGAGCAGGCTGCTGTTCGTCGTCCCGCCGCTGGCGGGCCACGTCAACCCCCTGGTTGGCGTGGCCGCCGCGGCCGTCGCCCGCGGCCACGAGGTGGCCTGGGTCGGCCCGTGCCCGGTGGTGCGGGACCTGGTCGGGGAGCGGGTGTACCCGGCCGGGTCCTATGTGGAGCGTCGGCCCGCCGGGCTGCGCGCGTTCGCCGCGCTGCGGTTCCTGTGGGCGGAGTTCCTGGTGCCGCTGGCCGACGCCATGGTGCCCGGGGTGCTGGCCGCGGTGGCGGACTTTGACCCGGACCTGCTGGTGGTCGACCAGCAGGCGTTCGCCGGGGCGCTGGTCGCCGAGCGGCTGGGGCTGCCCTGGGTCACCTCGGCCAGCACCTCCACCGAGCTGGCCGACCCGCTGGGGTCGATGCCGCGCATCGCCGAGTGGGTGCGCGACCAGCAGCGCGGCCTGCGCGACCGGCACGGCGTGCCCGGCGACGACGACCTGCGGTTCTCGCCGCACTCGGTCGTCGTGTTCAGCACCGCCGAGCTCGCCGGTGACCCGATGGTGTCGGTGGCGGGCCCACACTACGTCGGCCCGTCGCTGGCCCGGCGCAGGCCGGTGGAGTTCCCGTGGGCCCGGCTGCGGCCGGGCGCCCGGCTGGTGCTGGTCACCCTGGGCACCACGAACTCCGAGGCGGGCGGCCGGTTCCTGGCCGAGTGCGCGCTGGCGCTCGCCGAGCTGCGGGACCGGGACCTGCAGGGCGTCGTGATCGACCCGGGCGGCTTCCTCGCCCCGGCCGGGGACGTGGTCGTGGTCCCGTCGGCGCCGCTGCTGGACCTGATCCCGCGCGCGGCCGCGGTGGTCTGCCACGGCGGGCACAACACCGTGTGCGAGACCCTGGCGCACGGTGTCCCGCTGGTCGTCGCGCCGATCCGGGACGACCAGCCGGTGGTGGCCGACCAGGTCGTCGCGTCCGGTTCCGGTGTGCGGCTGCGGTTCGACCACGCCCGCGCACCGGACATCGCCAAAGCGGTGCGCGCGGTCACCGCCGAACCGGGTTACGTCGAGGCGGCCTGCCGGGTGCGGGCGTCGTTCGACCGGGCGGGTGGCGCCCAGGCCGTGGTGTCCCGGGTGGAGGACCTAGTGCTCAGCTCGCGGATCGCGCGCAGGTAGAGCGGATCGATCCGGTAGCGGGTGTCGCCGTCCGCCCGGGTGCGGCCCTGCGGTGCCGGGTCGGCCAGCCGGATCCAGGTGAGCCGGTCGAGCAGGTCGGTCGCGTCGTCGGGGGAGAGGTCGACGCTGCGGGCCACCCAGTCCGCGGACACCGCGTCCGGCCGGTCGTCGCGGTGCGCCAACCGCACCAGCGCCGCCCAGTCGGTGGCGTCGAGCCCGTCGGCGCTGCGCGCCACGCTGGCCGCCAGGTCCAGCTTGCCCGCGGTCAGCGGCGGGTCGGCCAGCCGCTGCGCCAGCCTGCCCAGTGACCAATGTGGACGGTAGCGGGCGAGCTCGGCGAGCACGGCGGCGGCCATCGGCAGCCCGCGGCAGCGGGTGACCAGCGACCAGGCGGCCAGCGGTTCGCGTTCCACGCGGGCCTGCCCGACCCGGGAGGTGAACAGGGTCAACAGGTCCTCGGGCGCCATCCGCGGCAGTTCGACCGACACCACCGGGGCGGACAGCCGCGACGCGCACCCCAGCACCAGCGCGCTGTCCGGGGAACCCGGTGCCAGCGCGGAGAACTCGGTGCCGTCGGTCACGTTGTCCAGCACCACCAGCAGCCGGGAGTCCCTGGTGTGCTTGCGGAACGAGAGCACCCGGGCCGCGAGTCCTTCCGGGATCGCGGTGCCCGGCCGCAGCGCGCGCAGGAAGTTGCCGAGGATTTCGGTGGGGGAGTGCTCGGCGACGTCGGCCAGCAGCCTGCCGTCCGGGTAGGCCGCCCGCGCCTGCTCGGCCACGCGCGCGCAGAACGTGCTCGTCCCGACACCAGGCGCCCCGACGACGGCGAGCACCGCCGGACCCGATCGCGGTGTCCTGGTCAGCTCCGCCAACGCGAACTCCGCCTGCGGCCCGTGCCCGACGACCTCACCGGTCGGGAACACCTGTTCCGGGCGGCCGTAACGGGGAACCCGCAACGGGCGCACGGTCGACACCGGCGGCGCGGACTCCGGCGGCTCGTCGCGCAGGGCGCGTTCGAACGCCGACCGCAGTGCCTGACCGGGTTCCAGTCCGGACTCCCGCGCCAACCGGGCCCGCACGTCGTGGAACAGGTCCGTGGCGCGGGCGCGCTGACCGACGCAGGCGAACCCGAGCAGCAGCGACGCGTAGAGCTGTTCGTGCCGGGGGTCTTCGCGCACCACCCGGTCGACCTGCGCCAGCACCGCCTCCGGTCGACCGAGGTCGAGCTGCACCCGCAGGTACCGCTCCAGCACGCCGACCCGCACCAGGTCCAGCCGCGCCTTCTCCCGGCGCAGCACCGGGCCCAGCGACACGTCCGAGAGCACCTCGCCCCGGCACAGGTCCACCGCGGCGCCCAGCACGTCGGCTGCGGCGGCCGGGTCGCGGCCGCGCAGGTGCGACTCGGCGGTGTCGCGCAGCCGGAGCAGGTGCTCGGCGTCGAGGTAGTCGGCGGGCGCGAGCTCCAGCCGGTAGCCGACCTTGGGGGTGTGCAGGCACACCTCGGCGGTGCCGAACAGCTTGCGCAACTGCGAGACGTAGGTCTGCACGATCCGGGCCAGCTTCGCCGACGGCGGCCCGGACCACAGCTCGTCGGTGATCGTCTCGTGCCGCACCACCGTGCCCGGGTTGGCCGCCAGCAGCGCCAGCAGCCTGCGCAGCTTGGGCTGCGTCGGGGTGACCGGCGCGCCGTCCAGGCTGCCGCGCAGCGCCCCCACGATCTCGATCCGAATGGTCATGGCGATCCTCGTTCAGGCCGACCGGCGGAAGTTCCGGGCGGCGATGGCGCCCCCGCCGAGCGCGGCGACCGCGGCCAGGCCGACCGCCATCGGCAGCGACCAGCCGGGCACCCGGCCCAGCGCGAGCGCGCGGGCGGCGTCGATCGCGTAGGTCAGCGGGTTGACCGTGGCCACCGCCCGCACCCACGCGGGCATGCTCTGCAGCGGCATGTACGCGCTGCTGGAGAACATCAGCGGGTAGGTGGCGATGAAGGACACCGCCTGCATCAGCTCGATGCTGCGCTGCCAGGTCGCGATGGCGACGAACAGCCAGCTCAGCCCCCAGCCGACGAACAGCGTCAGCAGCACCGCCGCCGCGAGTCCCAGCGGACCCCCGTACGGGGCGAAGTCCAGGAACAGCACGGCAGCCACCACGATCGCCACCAACTGCACGGCCAGCCGCGCGGTGTCGGCGAACGTGCGGGCCAGCAGCACCGAGCCGGTGGCGATCGGCAGGCTGCGGAACCGGCCGATCACCCCGCTGTAGGTCTCGGCGACCAGCCCGGCGCCGGCGCCCATCGCGGTGATCATCGCGATGTTCACCAGCGTCGCGGGCATCAGGTAGTTGATGTACCCCTGGTACTGGGCCACCCCGGGCAGCGACCCGACCCCGGAGAACACCTGGCTGAACAGCAGCAGCAGCACGACCGGCTGCAGCAGCCCGAAGAACACCAGCCGCGGGTCGCCGAACGCGGCCCGCAGCGACCGGGTGGTCAGCACCCACACCTGGGTGCGCAGCGAGCTCCCGGTCCACTCGGTCCGGTCGCCGACCACGTCCTCGTCGCCGGGCTCGGCGTTGGTCGAACCCGCCTTGCTCGAACTGGTCTTGCTCGAACCCGTCTTGCTCGCACCCGAGCGCAGGTGCCGGGGCTTGCTCATGGCGCCTCCCAGGTCGCGGTGTCCCACGCGGCGCGGTGCAGGGCGAGGTACACCTCGTCCAGCGTCGGTTCGGTGACGGTCAGGTCGACCACGGTCACCCCGTACTGGTCCAGGGCGCGCACCAGCGGCACGATCTGGCCCGCGGCGGGGATGGCCGCGGTGACCACGTACGCGTCCGGGTCCAGCACCGGTTTGAGACCGAGCCGGGTGAACTCCTCCAGCGCCCAACGGGCCGACCAGGCGTCCGGGAAGGTCACCGCGGCGGTCCGGGCGCCGACCTTCGCCTTCAGCTCGGTGGGCGTGCCGCTGGCGACCACGGCGCCCGCGGCCAGCACGACCAGGTCGTCGGCGAGCCGGTCGGCCTCCTCCAGGTACTGGGTGGTCAGCACGACCGTGGTGCCCTCGCGGGCCAGCAGCCGCACGGTGGTCCACAACCCGGTGCGGCTCACCGGGTCCAGCCCGGTCGTCGGCTCGTCCAGGAACAGCACCTTGGGCGAGCCGACCAGGCAGGCGGCCAGGTCCAGCCTGCGCCGCATGCCGCCGGAGAAGGTCATCGAGACCCGGTCGGCGGCCTCCACCAGGCCGAACAGCTCGATCAGCTCGTCCGCCCGCGCCCGCGCCGCCTTGGCCGGGGCGCCCATCAGCCTGGCCACCAGCACCAGGTTCCCGCGCGCGGTCAGCGTTTCGTCGATCGAGGCGAACTGCCCGGTGAGCGCGATCCGCCTGCGCACCTGGTGCCCGTCGCGGGTCACGTCGAAGCCGCACACGGTGGCCGAGCCGGTGCTCGGCCTGGTTCGGGTGGCCAGGATGTCGACCAGGGTCGTCTTCCCGGCCCCGTTGTGCCCGAGCACGGCGAGCACGCTGCCCGCGGCGACCGACAGGGTGACCCCGGTCAGCGCGGTCACCGGACCGTAGCTCTTGCCGAGGTCGACCACCTCGATACGCGGCAGCCCGGTCGCCCCGGTCCGACTCGAAGAAAGGGGACCCAGTGCGTTCGTCCGATTTTCGGGCACCGGATCGTCCTTTCTGACAAATCGGGCCACTGTGGCCGCGAATCCCACCTGTGAATTGTTGATTGTGAATCACTGACCGGGGTAATCCCATCCACTTATAAGGTCGTCCGGTTGGTCGACCGCCGGAACGGGTCGAATTGCGGTGATCGCCGCGGGTGGCCGGTCGTGCGCTCGCGGGCGATCGGTGTTCCAGGTGCCGGTGTCCGATGTGTTCGCGTTCACTGTCGGCGTGGTACTCGGGGCGGGTTCGGTGGTGTCCTGGTCGGCTGTCTGCGCGGTACTTGTGCTGTCCGGTCTGGTGTTCCCGGTGTCGGACGGGTCCAGGTGGCGGGCGAGGGCCGCCGGGGTGGGGTGGTCGAACACCAGGGTCGGTGGCAGCGCCCGTCCGGTCGCCGCGCTGAGTCGGTTGCGGAGTTCCACCGCGGACAACGAGTCGAAACCCAGTTCCCGGAACGGTCTCGTGGGATCGACCGCGGCCGGGTCCCGGTGGCCCAGCACCACGGCCACTTCCCGCCGCACCACCGTGAGCATGTCGGAGACCGGTTGCGCCGCAACGGGTTCCGGTGCCGGTTCGGCTGGTGTCAGCTCGCTGCGGCGCAGCGGGACGAGCACCGGCGCCGAGGTGGCGACCGCTCGGTCGAACAGCGCCAGTGCGTCCTCAGTGGACAGTGGGGCGACCCCGGCCCTGGCGATCCTGGCCAGGTCGGCCGCGGTGAGGTCGGCCGTCATCGCGCCGCGGTGTGCCCACACCCCCCAGGCCAGCGCCATGGCGGGCAGCCCGATCGAGCGGCGGTGCCGGGCCAGCGCGTCCAGGTAGGCGTTGGCGGCGGCGTAGTTGCCCTGCCCCGCCGCGCCGATGGTGCCCGCCGCCGACGAGAACAGCAGGAAGAAGTCCAGGTCCGCGCCGGTCGTCAACGTGTGTAGATGCCGCGCGCCGGACACCTTGGGCAGCAGCACCCGCTCCACCTGGTCCGGGGTCAGCGCGTCCACGGTGCCATCGACCCGCTCGCCCGCCGCGTGCACCACCCCGACCAGCGGGCGGTCCACCTCGATCTTGGCCAGCACGGCGGCCAGCGCGACCCGGTCGGTGACGTCGCACGGGCGGATCACCACCGATTCCGCGCCCGCCGCGCACAACTGGCCGACCAGCGGGTCGTCCGGGGCGGCGGACCGGCTCAGCAGCACCAGGTGCCGCGCGCCGTGCGCGACCACCAGGTGCCGGGCGATGATCCGGCCCAGGGCGCCGGTGCCGCCGGTGACCAGCACGGTCCCGGTGGCCATCCGGTTGCTGGGCACGGTGAGCACCAGTTTGCCGGTGTGGGTTCCGGCCCGCATCCGGCGCAGGGGTTCGGCGATCTCCCGGATGTCCCAGGCCCGCGGCGGCGGCGGCGCCAGGTCGCCCGACGCGGCCAGCGCGACCACCCCGGCGAGGAGTTCGCCGATCCGCTCCGGTCCGGCGGAGTCGACCAGGTCGAACGCCCGGTAGTCGACGTGGTGTTCGCGCGCCACCCGCCCGGGGTCGCGCACGTCCAGCTTGCCCATGTCGACCAACCGGCCACCGGGGCGCAGCAACCGCAGCGAGGCGTCCAGCAGCGGGCCGGTGAGCGAGTTGAGCACCAGGTCCGCGCCGTGGAACCGGTCGGCGAACGCGGCGTCCCGCGAGGAGGCGACCTCTTCCACTCCCAGCGATCGCACCAGCGCCTGCTTGCCCGGTGACGCCGTGGCCAGAACCCGCGCGCCGTTGAGCCGCGCCAACGCCACCGCGGCCATCCCGACCCCGCCCGCCGCCGCGTGCACGACCACGGTCTCACCGGGTCGCAACCCGCCGAGGTCGAACAACCCGTGCCAGGCGGTCAGGTAGGCAACCGGGACGGACGCGGCCACCGCGAACGACCACCCGGTCGGCATCCGGGCCAGGAACCGCTGGTCGGTCGTCGCGCGCGCCGAGAACGCGCCGGGCACCAACCCGAACACCCGGTCGCCCGGCGCGAACGCGGACACGCCAACGCCGACGCGGCGGACGACGCCGGCGGCCTCGGCCCCCATCTGCCCCAGGCCGGGGTAGTTGCCCAGCGCCAGCAGGACATCGCGGAAGTTCAGCCCGGCGGCCCGGATGTCGATCTCCACCTCGCCCGGTCCCGGCGCGGCCTCGTCTACCGGTGTAGGCGATACCTCGTCCAGTGAGTGCCCAGCGCCCGGGGCGAGCCGCCAGCCGTCGGCGGGCAAGGTCAGCCCGTGCGGCCGGTGCGGGGCGAGCGTGGGTACGAGCACTTCTGTGTCGACCGAGAGGGCCGCGCCGACCGAGGCGGCGGCCAGCACGGGTACCACCAGGTCGCCGACCCGGTCCACCACCGCGAACCGGCCGGGGTGTTCCGCGCACGCGGACCGCATCAGGCCCCACACGGCCGCCCCGGGCAGGTCGGTGGGCGGCTCGTCCCCGGCCGATCCCCGGGTGACCACGGCGAGCGTCGACCGTTGCCACCGCTCGTCACCCAGCCAGGCGCGCAGGGTCTCCAGCGTCCACGAGACGGCCTCCAGCGGTGTGGTCCCGCCGCGCTCGACCAACACCAGGTCCGGTGTCTGCGCACCCGCGTCGACCGCGCCCGCCAGTTCCGTGAGATCCCGGTACCGCGCGCCCGCGTCGACCCAGGCCGAGTCGCCCAACACGGCGACCTCGTTGTGCCGCGCCGGTTCGGTGGGAACCCAGTCGACCGAGTACAGGCCGCCCCGCGCCGTTCGCAGGCCAAGGGACCCGATGACCAGCACCGGCTTGCCGTCGGTGCCCGCGGCGGCGACCTCCACGATCGAGCCGTCCCGCACACCGATCCGCACCCGCAGCGCGCGGGCGCCCGCCAGGCGGGACCGGACGTCGGTGAAGGTGTGCGGGAGCCCTTCAACTGTGTCGGTGTCGCCGAGGACGTGCAGGGCACCGTCCAGCAGCGCGGGGTGCACCTCGAACCCGCGGACCACGTCCGGGTCGACGACGGTGTCGGCGTAGAGGTGGCCGTCGTCGCCGTGCCAGGCACGGCGCAACACGCGGAACGCGGGACCGTAGTGGTACCCGCGCGCGTCGAGGTCGGTGTAGAGCCGGTCGATGTCCACCGGCCGACCCGGCGGTGGCCAGGTCGTCGCCCAGGGCTGTTCTCGCAGCGGTTCATCGTCTGCGCGCAGCACGCCGGTCGCCCGAAGTGTCCACTGTGTACTGGAAGTCCGTGCCTCGACGCGCAGCGCGCGGGTTCCGTCGACCGGGGCTTGCGCGGTCAACCGGACCTCACCGCCGTCGACCTGGATCGGCGCGTGCAGCACGAGTTCACCGACGACCGGGTGGCGGGTGCGTCTACCGACGTGCAACGCGCACTCCAGCAGCGCGGCGGCGGGCAGGATCGGCGTGCCCGCGACAACGTGGTCACCGAGCCAGGTCGCGGCGCCCAGCGCGCCGGTGAACACGATCTCGCCCTCGGCGCCCGCCGCGCCGTGGTCCAGGAACGGGTGCACGGCGACGGGTGTGCCGGACTCCAGTGGCAGGTAGTCGGGCAGCCAGTAGCGGACCCGGTTCCCGTCGCCGGGCTCCGGTTCGGTGGGCCAGGCCGCGTCGCCCTGCTCCAGCAGCACGTGGGCGTTGGTGCCGCTGATCCCGAAGCCGGACACACCGGCCCGGCGCGGTCGGCCGAGGTCGGGCCACGGCCGGTTGTCCCGCAACACCTCGATCCGCCCGGCGGCCCAGTCCACCTGGTCGGAGAGCTCGTCGACGTACAGGGTGCGCGGCAGCACCCCGTGCGCGAGCGCGGCGACCGCCTTGATCATCCCGGCCGCGCCCGCCGCCGCGGCCGAATGCCCGATGTTCGACTTCACCGAGCCCAGCCACAGCGGCGCTGTCCGCTCCCCGTACGCGGCCACCAGCGCGGTTCCCTCGATCTTGTCGCCGACCGGGGTGCCGGTGCCGTGCGCCTCGACCAGGTCGACCTGGTCCGCGGTCAGGCCAGCGTTGCGCAGCGCGCTCGTGATCACCCGTTCCTGGGCGGCGCCGCTCGGGGTGCGCAGGCCCTCGGTGGCGCCGTCGGAGTTCACCGCGCTGCCGCGCACCAGCGCCAGCACGCGGTGCCCGTTGCGGCGGGCGTCGGCGAGCCGTTCGAGGACAACGATCCCGGCGCCCTCCGCCCACACCGTGCCGTCCGCGCCCGCGCCGAACGCCTTGCAGCGCCCGTCCGGGGCCAGACCGCGCACCTGGGCGAAGTCGACGATGCCACCGGGCGTGCACATCGCGGTCACCCCGCCCGCCAGCGCGAAGTCGGTTTCCCCGGCGCGCAACGACTGGCACGCCAGGTGCACCGCCACCAAGGAGGACGAGCACGCCGTATCGATGGTCAGCGCGGGCCCGTGCAGACCGAGCGCGTAGGCCACCCGGCCGGAGACGACACTGCTGACGCTGCCGGTGAGCCGCTTGCCGGACACCAATGCGGGACTCAAGTGCAGCGGCATCCCGTAGTCGGAGTACGCGACCCCGGCGAACACGCCGGTCGCGCTCCCGTACATCGATTCGGGTGGCAACCCGGCGTGCGTCAATGCCGCCCAGCACACATCCAGCAGCAGGCGTTGCTGTGGATCCATCGCCAACGCCTCGCGCGGGCTGATCCCGAACCGCTCGGCGTCGAATAGCGGCAGGTCGTAAAGGAATCCGGCCTCCCGCGTGTAGGTGCGACCGGGGCGGCGCGGGCGGCGGTCGTAAAGCGCGTCCAGGTCCCAACCGCGGTCCCCGGGGAAGGGGCCGATGCCGTCGCCGCCGGTGACCACCAGGTGCCACAACCCGGTCGGCGAGGTGGCTCCACCGGGAAAGCGGCAGCCGAGTCCGATTACCGCGATTGGCTCGGTCGGGCGGGGTTCGGTGTCCACTGGCCGAACATAAGCCGGGGTCACCCGTAATCGCTACCCCCGGGCCTGTCGCGGGTTATAAGAAACAGCTATAACATCAGTTGGTAATAATTCCGGTAATGTCCCGACCTTGGCTGAGCAGCGGGCTTGTGCCATGCTGGCCGAACTTCCGGATCACGGCGGTTCGGATCCGGCATCCGCCCCTCGGCCATATGGAAGTCAGAATGCCTCAATCGACGAAATGTGCCCCCGGACATGCGCGTTCGATGTTTATCGGCAGCATTACGGCGGTTATTGCAGTCGTTTTCTCCGGTTTACCCGGATCGGCGTCCGCGGCCGGGCTGCCGCCGTCGCCGATCGGCCCGCTCGGCGTGTTCGCCGCCCCGAGCGCCGCGGCGGCGCCACCGGTCGTCAAGCCCTACCTGTCCCGCCAGGACCTGGTGCCGCCGGTGATCAAGGTGGACACGAACACCGCGCCCACCTCGCCGGGCCTGATCCTGCTGACCCCCAAGGCGACCACCAACGAGCAGATGGGCCCGATGTTGGTCGACGACTCGGGCAACCCGCTGTGGTTCGACCAGCGCGGCGACAAGATCCGCCTGGTGATGAACGCGCAGAAGCAGACCTACCGGGGCAAGCCGGTGCTGATGTGGTGGGAGGGCGCGTTCATCCCGCTCGGCTGGGGCATGGGCACCGTCACCATCGTCGACGACCACTACCGCACCGTCGCCCAGGTGGGCGTGGACAACAGCATCGACCTGCACGCCATCAAGATCACCCCGCAGAACACGCTGATCGCGGTGTCCTACCGGACGACGAACACGGTGCCTGGCGGCGTCTCGCTGCGGCCGATCGTGGAGAACGTCATCCGCGAGATCGACATCGCCACCGGCAAGGTGCTCTGGACCTGGTCGAGCCTGGACCACATCCCCACCAACGAGTCCTACCTGCGCTCCAACGAACTGGTGGCGTGGGACTACCTGCACTTCAACGCGGTCGACCTCAACGCCGACGGCAACATCGTCATCTCCGGCCGCAACACGCACACCGTGTACACCATCGAGCGCGGCACCGGGAAGATCCTCTCCCGGATGGGCGGCAAGTTCTCCGACTACACCGTCGCCCCGGACGCGCAGTTCGCCTGGCAGCACAACGTGCAGGTGACGGCCAACGGCGACATCAGCATGTTCGACAACGAGCAGGGCGCCACCTTCCCGCCGACCTCGCCGACGCTGCCGTACTCGCGGGCGATCGTCGTGCACGTGGACCCGGCCACCAAGACCGTGTCGCTGGTCCGGTCGGTGCACACGCCGGACAACCTGGGCACCGGCGCGCAGGGCAGCAACCAGCCGATGCCGGACGGGCACGACTTCGTCAGTTGGGGCGACACCGGCCGCTACAGCGAGTTCGACCAGAACAACCAGATGATCTACGACGCGCACTTCACCGGCGCCACGGTCAACACCTTCGTCGGCAACCGGGTCGACTGGCACGGCTACCCGACCGAGCCGCCCGCGATCGCGGCCACCAAGACCGCCACCGGCGGGGTCACCGCGTACGCGAGCTGGAACGGCTCCACCGAGCTGCGCCGCTGGCAGTTGCTCACCGGCAACGACCCCAAGCACCTCAAGGTCGTCAGCGAGGTGCCGCGCGGCGGGTTCGAGACGTCGCTGACCGACGCCGGTGCCGCCACCTACGCCGCGGTCCGCGCGCTGGACGCGAACGGCAAGGTGCTGGCGACCTCACCGGTTGCGCAGGTGCAGGCCGGATGAGCAGCCGGGGCGCCGTTGTCTGGCTCACCGGCTTGTCCGGGTCGGGCAAGTCGACCATCGCCAGGGCGCTGGCGGTCGAGCTGGCGGGCGCGGGCACTCCGACCGAGGTGCTCGACGGGGACGTGGTGCGCTCCGCGCTGTCCGCCGAACTGGGCTTCAGCAGACGCGATCGGGGCATCCAGGTGCAGCGGGTCGGCTACCTGGCCGACCTGCTGTCCCGGCACGGGGTGACCGTGGTGGTCGCGCTGATCTCGCCGTACCGGGAGAACCGGGACGCGGTGCGGGCCGCCCTCGAGGCGGCCGGGTCGTCCTTTGTGGAGGTTCATGTCCGCGCGCCGCTGCAGGAGCTGATCCGCCGCGACACCAAGGGCCTCTACCGCAAGGCGCTGGCCGGGGAGATCAACGCCTTCACCGGCATCAGCGATCCCTACGAGCCACCCGGCCAACCGGAACTGGTGGTGGACACCGACGAGTGCGACCCGGCCGACGCGGTCGCCGAGATCATGTCCGCGCTGCGCCGGGCGCAGGCGGCCGACTCCGGTGACCACGCGCTGGCCGGTGACCTCGCCGTCGCCGCCGGGCGGCGGCTGCTGGCGTTGCGCGCCGAACTGGGTTTCGCCGATCCCGGCGCGCTGCGCGACGCGGGCGACCAGGGCTCGCACGCGCTGCTGGCGGCCAAGATCGCCGAGCACCGGCCGCACGACCGGCTGCGCTCGGAGGAGGCGTCCGGCGACGGCAGCGGCGAGCGGCTGTGGATCGTCGACCCGCTCGACGGCACCCGCGAGTTCGGTGAGGCCGACCGCACCGACTGGGCCGTGCACGTGGCCCTGTGGTCCGGCGGCGCGCTCACCGCGGGCGCCGTCGCGCTGCCCGCCCGCGACCTGCTGCTGACCACCGCCGCCGCGGTCGCCCGGCCGCGCGCGCCGGGCCGGTTCCGGATCGCGGTCAGCCGCACCCGGCCGCCCGCGCTGGCCAAGGCGCTGGCCGAGGAGTTGGACGCCGACCTGGTCCCGATGGGCTCGGCCGGGGTGAAGATCGCCTCGGTGCTGCTCGGCGAGACCGACCTGTACGTGCACGGCGGCGGCCAGTACGAGTGGGACTCCGCCGCCCCGGTCGCGGTGGCGCTCGCCGCCGGGCTGCACGCGTCCCGGTTGGACGGTTCCCCGCTGGTCTACGGCCGCCCCGACGCGTGGCTGCCGGACCTGGTGGTGTGCCGGGCCGACGACGCCGACCGGGTGCTCGCCGCCGTGAAGACCGTTGAGCAGGCCGCTGAGCACGGTGTTGGGCACAGTGCCGCGCCGGGCGCCCCGGCCACCCGAGTTGAGGAGAAGGCATGAAGGTCATCGGCGTCGGTCTCGGCCGCACCGGCACGGCCTCGGTGAAGGCGGCGCTGGAGCAGTTGGGCTTCGGCCCCTGCTACCACATGTTCGAGGTCACCGCGCACCCCGAGCACGGCGAGCAGTGGCTCTCCGGGTACGCGGGCGGCCCGGTCGACTGGGCCGCGGTGTTCGCGGGCTACAAGTCCACAATGGACTGGCCGGGCTGTTCGTTCTGGACCGAGCTCGTCGACCGCTACCCGGACGCGAAGGTCCTGCTGACCGTCCGCGACCCGCTGAGCTGGTACGGCAGCATGGCCCGCACCCTGTTGCCGGTGTGGAAGATGTCCACCGACCCGGCGCGCGATGTCCCCGGTTTCGAGTGGTACGGCCAACTCGTCAAAGCGATCTCCGACCACACCTTCGGCGGCGACCTCGACGACCGGGACCACCTGATCGGCGCGTTCACCGCGCACAACGACGCCGTGCGGGCCGCTGTCCCGGCCGACCGGCTGCTCAGCTACGAGGTCGGCCAGGGCTGGGCGCCGCTGTGCGAGTTCCTTGGTGTCGCGGTCCCCGACGGCGACTTCCCCCACCTGAACGACACCGCGTCGTTCCAGTCCATGGTCGAGCGGCTGCTGACCGCCTGACCGCGTGACCATCTGACCGTCTGACCGCGGACGTCCCGCCGGAGGCACCACCGATGGAAGAGTTGCGCGCCGAACTGCGCCGGTTGCGCGCCCGGGTCGCCGGGCTGACCGAGCCGATCGCCGTGGTCGGCACCGGCTGCCGGTTCGCGGGCGGGGTCGCCTCGGCGGACGACCTGTGGGACGTGGTCGCGGCGGGCCGGGACGTCGTGTCCGGCCCGCCGACCGACCGCGGCTGGGACCAGCGCGGCCTGACCGGCGGCGGGTTCCTCGACCACGCCCTCGACTTCGACGCCGACCTGTTCGGCGTCAGCCCGCGCGCCGCGCTCGGCATGGACCCGCAGCAGCGGGTCCTGCTGGAGGTGTGCTGGTCGGCGTTCGAGGACGCCGGGTTCACCCCGGGCGCGGACGAGTTGACCGGCGTGTTCGTCGGCGTCGCCCACCACGACCACGCCGCCCGGCTGCGCTCGGTGCCTGCCGAGGTCGCCGGGCACCTGGGGTTGGGCAGCGCGACCAGCGTCGTGTCCGGGCGGATCGCGCACACCTTCGGGCTCACCGGGCCCGCGCTGACCATCGACACGGCGTGCTCGTCGTCGCTGGTGGCGTTGCACTTGGCCGTCCAGTCGCTGCGGCGGGGCGAGGCCGAGGTCGCGCTGGCGGGCGGTGTGACGGTCATGTCGACGGCCACCACCTTCACCGAGTTCGCCCGGATGGGCGCCATCTCCCCGGACGGCCGGTGCCGCGCGTTCGCCGAGGGGGCGGCCGGGTTCGGGCCGTCCGAGGGCGCCGGGGTACTCGTGCTGGAACGGCTGTCCCGCGCGCGGGAACTGGGCCACCGGGTGCTCGCCGTGGTGCGCGGGTCCGCGGTCAACTCCGACGGCGCCGCGGGCTGGCTGACCGCTCCCGACGCGGACGCCCAGGCCAGGGTGATCGCCGCCGCGCTCGCCGACGCCGGGCTCCGACCGTCCGATGTGGACGCGGTGGAGGCGCACGGGACCGGCACCCAGCTTGGTGATCCGGTGGAGGCGCGGGCGCTGGCGGCCACCTTCGGACCGGGCCGGGACCGGCCGCTGTACCTGGGGTCGGTCAAGTCGAACATCGGGCACACCCAGGCCGCCGCCGGGGTCGCCGGCGTGATCAAGACGATCGCCGGGCTGCGCCGCGGTGTGCTCGCCAAGTCCCTGCACATCGAACAGCCGTGCTCCGGCGTCGAGTGGGGGCCGATCTCGCTGCTGCGCGACCAAGTGGCCTGGCCCGACCACGGACAGCCGCGCCGCGCGGGCGTGTCCGCGTTCGGCATCAGCGGGACCAACGCGCACGTGGTCCTCGAACAGGCACCCGAGCAGGTCGCCCCGGAACGTCCTTCGCGCCCCGACCCCGGTCTCGGCCTGATCAGCCCGACCGTGCCGCTGCTGCTCTCCGCAGCTTCCGCCGCCGCGCTGCGGGCGCAGGCGAACCTGCTCAAGGAGTCCTTACCCGGCGGCAGCACCGGCGGAGTCGGCGTGTCGTTGACGCGCAGGCCGGTGCTGGGCCACCGCGCCGTCGTGCTCGCCCACTCGGACCAGACCGCGGTGGCCGGGCTCGGTGCGCTGGTCGACGGGGACCCGGGCGCGGGTGAGCTCGTCGTCGGTCCCGGCGACGTCGGCCGGGGCGGTTCCGGGGCGGTCCTGGTGTTCGGCGGCCAGGGCTCGGAGTGGGTCGGCATGGGGGAGGACCTGCTCGCCTCCTGCGGGGTGTTCGCCGATCGGATGGCCGAGTGCGCCAAAGAGCTTTCCCACCTGGTCGACTGGGACGTCCGCGCGGTGCTGTCGGACCCGGACGCCCTGCGCCGGGTGGACGTGCTGCAGCCCACCCTCTTCGCCGTGATGGTCTCGCTCGCCGCCATGTGGCAGGCCTGCGGTATCCGGGTCGACGCGGTCGCCGGGCAGTCCCAGGGTGAGGTCGCCGCCGCCTGCGTCGCGGGCGCGCTGTCGCTGGGTGACGCCATGCGGGTCGCGGTCACCCGGTCCCGGCTGGTCGCCGCGCTCGACGGCGGCGCGATGGCCTGGGTGCACGCGCCCTGGGGGTGGGTCCACCAGGCCGCGCACACCATCCGCAGGTCGAACGGCGTGGACGGCACCGGCTGCGGGGCGGATGGCTGTCCGAGCACCGGGGTGTGGCTGGCGTCGGTGAACGCGCCCACGTCGGTCGTCGTCTCCGGGACCCCCGAGATCTTCGACGCCCTGCTCGCGTACTGCGACGAGCACGGCGTGCGGGCGGGCCGGACTCCGATCGGCTACGCCTCGCACAGCCCGCACGTGGAGGTCGTCGAGACCGCGCTGCGGCACGAACTGCGCGACATCACCCCGCTGGCCGCGAAGATCCCGATGATCTCCTCGGTCACCGGCGCCGAGGTCGACATCGTCGACGCCGACTACTGGTACCGCAACCTGCGTGCCCCGGTCCGGCTGGACCGGGCCGTCGCCACGCTGCTGGCCCGCGGCCACACCGCGTTCGTCGACTGCAGCCCGCACCCGATCCTCAACCCGGCGCTGCACCGCAACCTGCACGGGCACACCACGCACACCAGCCACGCCGTCATCGCCACCATCCAGCGCGACGACGGCACGCCGAACCGGTTCCTGACCAACCTGGCCACCGCGCACGTGTCCGGGGTCGGCGTCGACTGGTCGTCGCTGCTGGGTGGCCTGCCGGACCGGCCGGTCGCGCTGCCCGGGTACCCGTTCCAGCGGTCCCGCTACTGGATCCCGGCCGAACGGCGGTCGCTCGGCGCGCTGATGAGTACACAGTGGACGAAGGTGGACCCGGTCCCGGCCGAGGTGGTCTGGGCCGAGGACGCCCCGGCTGAGCCGTCCGGCCTGCTCGTGCTGCCGATCACCGCCCGGGAAACCGTCGACGCGCTGCGCGAGGTGTCCGGGTTGCTGACCCGCTGGCGCACCGACCCGGCGTGGGCGGGCGCCCGGCCGGTGGTGGTGACGCGGGGCGAGTCGCCGGACGACCCGGCGGCCGCCGCGGTCTGGGGGTACGTGCGCTCGGCCCAACTCGTCCACCCCGGTCAGGTCAAGCTGGTCCACCTGCCGACCGCCGAGCCCGCGGCCACCGTGGCCGCGGTCGTCGGCGCGGGGGACCAGTTGGTGGTCCGCGCGGACGGGGTCCACGAGCCCCGGCTGGTCCCGGCGACCGGGCAGTGCCCGGCGCCGGACCTCGGCCACGGCACCGTGCTGATCGCAGGCGGCACCGATGCCGACCGCGCGATGTTCGCCCGCGCCATGACCGACCTCGGCGCCCGCGACCTCCTCGTGCTCGGCCACCCACTGCCGGACCTGACCGACACGGCGCCGATCCGGTTCACCGATGACGACATCCCGCGCGCACTGGCCCAAGTGGACTCACTGGCCGGTGTCGTCTACGCGGGCACCCGCTACGACGACGCCTTGGCCCTGCACGAGCTCACCGCAGAGGCAGGCCTCGCCCTGTTCGTACTCTCCAGCTCCGCCAACGGTCTGCTCGGCGGCAAGGGCGCCGTGCCCGCCGCCGCGTTCAACTCCCTCGCCCGCCGCCGCGCCACCCACGGCCTGCCCGCCAAGGCGATCGCCTGGGGTCCGGCGGAAGAAGGCCACCTCGGGGTGACCCCATTGTCCACAGAGGACAAGCGAGTGCTGGTCGGCGCCGCGCTGCGCACCCCGGAGCCCGTGCTGGCGGCGGTCGAACTGGACCCGGCCGCGCTGCGGGTCTGGCCGGTCGTGCCGCCGCCGCTGCGGCACATGGCCGCCCGCCAAGAGCCCACCCCGGCAGTGGGCACCGACCTGGACAGCCTGCTGGACCTGGTCCGCGCGCACGTCGCGGTCGTCCTCGGCCGACCGGGTGCCGCCGCAGTCCCCGCCGGGGCGGCGCTGCGCGACCTGGGTTTCGACTCGCTCACCGCGGTCGAGCTGCGCAACCGGCTCAGCCTCGCCACCGGCGTCGCGCTGCCGCCCACCCTGGTCTTCGACCACCCCACACCTGCTGCGGTGGCCGAGTGCCTCCGTGCGGAACTCGCATAGCCCAACCCGGTTCGGAGGAACCATGCTTACATCCAGGAGGCGCACGACGGCGCGCGCGGCCAGAGCGGCCATCGCCACCGTCGCGCTCGGCACCGTGCTGAGCGGCGTCCACCTCGCCCCGGCGGAAGCGGCAGGTGCCCCGGCCACGGCCTGGTCACACTCGGTCACCCTGCTGACCGGTGACCGGGTGGAGGTGGACGCGCTGGGCAACCGGTCGATCCACCCCGCCCCGAACCGGCAGAAGACCCTGTTCCAGTACTACGAGCGCGACGGCCACCACTTCGTCGTCCCGGTCGACGCGCTCGCCCCGCTCGCGAACGGCAAGCTCGACGAGCGCCTGTTCGACATCGACACCCTGCTGGCCGACAAGTACGACGACGCGCACACCCGGACCCTGCCGCTGATCGTCACCTACCAGCCCGGTCTGGCCCCCGCGCACCTCGCGGGCGTGGCATCGACGATGAACCTGGCGTCCATCAACGCCTCCGCCGTCGCCGCCAACCGGGACGGGTCGGCCTGGGCCGCGGTGAACACCCCGGGCGTGCGCAAGATCTGGCTCGACGGCACCCGCACACCGCTGCTGGACAAGAGCGCCCTGCAGATCGGCGCCCCGACCGCATGGCAGGCCGGGTACACCGGCAAGGGCGTCACCGTCGCCGTGCTCGACAGCGGCGTCGACACGACCCACCCGGACCTGACGACCCAGGTCGCGGCCGAGAAGAACTTCACCGACTCGCCGGACGGACTGGACTGGATCGGCCACGGCACCCACCTGGCGTCGATCATCGCCGGCACCGGGGCCAAGTACAAGGGCATCGCCAACGGCGCCACCCTGCTCGACGGCAAGATCTTCGACGACGACGGGATGAGCCGCGACTCCTGGATCATCGCGGGCATGCAGTGGGCAGCCGACCAGGGCGCCAAGATCGTCAACCTGAGCCTGGGCATGAACGACCTGCCGGACACCGACCCCCTTGAGGACGCGGTCAACACGATCTCCGCGCAGAAGGGCACCCTGTTCGTCGTGGCAGCGGGCAACGACGGCCTCAACGGCGGCGGCACCGTCGGCTCACCCGCCAGCGCCGACGCCGCGCTCGCCGTCGGCGCGGTCGACCGCGCCGACAAGGTCACCATCTGGTCCAGCCGCGGCCCGCGCATCGGCGACGGCGCGGTGAAGCCGGACATCACCGCGCCCGGCCTCGCCATTGTCGCCGCCCGCTCGGCGCAGTCGCAGGGCGACGGCCAGTACGTGGCCGAGACCGGTACGTCGATGGCCGCCGCGCACGTCGCCGGGGCCGCCGCCGTCCTCGCCCAGCAACACCCGGACTGGACCGGTGAGCAGCTCAAGGACGTGTTGATGGCGAGCGCCAAGCCCGGCGCGCAGCAGACCATCTTCCAGGAGGGCGCAGGCCGGGTCGACGTCGCCGCCGCCATCACCCAGGCCGTGTCGGCCAGCCCCGCCTCGGTGCAGATGGGCGTCGAACGGCTCCCGGACACCGGCGGCCAGACCTTCACCAAGACGGTCACCTACCGCAACACCGGCACCGCCGACACGACCCTGGACCTCAAGGTCGGCATGCTCGACCCGAACGGCAAGGCGTCCACCGTGCTGTCCGTGTCGCCCGCGCACCTGAGCGTCCCGGCGGGCGGCACCGCGACCGCGACCTACACCGCCAACCCGGCCGCCGCGAACGTGCAGGGCCTCTACCCGGGCATCGTCACCGCGACCGGCCCGAACGGCACCGTCCGCACCCCGTTCGTCTGGGGCCGCTCGGTGCAGACCTACGAGATCACCGTCCCGCAGACCGGCCTGGACGGTCAGCCCGCGGTGAACAGCACCGTCACGTTCGTGTCCAAGGCCGCGGGCGCCAAGCAGTACCCGGTGCCGCCGTCCGGCCGCCTGCGGTTGCCCGCCGGTGACTACTCGATCAACTCGGTGCTCATCGGCGACGAGGTGAACTGGCTGTTCCAACCGACGTTCACCGTCACCGGCGACGCGACGGTGGCCATCGACTTCCGGCAGACCAAGCGGCTGACCATCACCCCACCCACCCGGGACGCCACCGGCACCTTCGCCGACGTCGCCCTGTCCTACGGCGACTACGCGACCGGCATCGCCGGGACCGACCTCACCCGGACCTCGACCGGTACGGTCGGCGCCCCGATCGCGGGCACCGCGCTGACCACCAAGATCCAGACCCAGTGGGTGGCCGACAACGGCGACTTCTACGGCCTGGCGTACTTCGGCCACGGCAGCCTGCCGAACGGTCTGGACAAGCACCCGTCGAAGCGGGACCTGGCGCACGTCCGGGCCGACCTGCGCACCACCATCGCCGGTCACAACGGCCTGCGCGGCGCGTTCCCGTTCCCGACCGCGGGCAGCGTGCTGGACTCCAGCCCCGGGTACCAGACCTACGCGCTCCCGCACGTCCGCGACGAGTACTACACGACCGAGGCCGACGGGGCCGCCTGGACCACCGAGCTGATCCAGACCGCGCCCGGCAGCACGACCGCCGAGGACACGATCCTGAGCCCGCTGCGCCGCTACCAGGCGGGCCGCGGCTACACCGAGACGTTCAACCAGGGCGTGTTCGCGCCCGCGTTCCCGCTCGTCCCCAAGGGCCAGTCGTTCGTCGGCCGGAACAAGGACGCCATCCACGCCTCGATGTCGCTGTTCGGTGACGCCTCGGGCAACGCGGGCAACGGGTCCCTGTCCAGCACCGTCACCTCCCTCTACCGCAACGACACCAAGGTCGGCGACTGGACCAACCCCACCCCCGCCACCTTCAACGTCCCCGCGGACGAGGGCACCTACCGGCTGACCGCGGACGCCGTCCGCACCCCGGGCACCGGTGACGCCTCGACCCACGTGACGGCCGCGTGGACCTTCAAGTCCAGCCACACGGACGCGGACACCGCGCTGCCCATCTCCACGCTGCGTGTCCTCGCACCCGTCGACGCGAACAACTCGGCCGCCAAGGACAAGCTGTTCGTCATCCCGTTCGCCCTGCAACCCCAGGCGACCACCGACTACCAGTCACCGAAGACGCTGACGGTCGAGGTCTCCTACGACAGCGGCAAGACCTGGACCAAGGTCCCGGTCTTCTTCAACACCGCCCTCCTGCACCACCCCAACGCGACCGGCACGGTCTCCCTCCGCGCCGTCGCCACGGACAAGGCGGGCCAGACCGTCGAACTGACCGTGCTCGACGCGTACAAGCTCCGCTGACCGGCTGATCGACCGATTGAGATCACCCGGGTGGTCCCGTCTCCGGCGGGCCACCCGGGTGACGCCGGTAGCCACGCGCCGAGGTGCCGCACGACACTGGCCGGGTGCCCACCGACCCGGAACGAACCTGCGCGGTGTGCGGCGCACCGCTGGAACCCGCGGGCGGTCGCGGTGGTCGACCGGCCCGCTACTGCTCGAACGCCTGCAGGCAGCGGGCTTTCCGTCTCCGCCTGGAGGCGGGGAACACCGTGCCGCCCGCGTCCAGTCCCGATCTGTTCGTCGGCAGGCGACGTGAACTGGCGCTGCTGGCCAGGAGTTTCCGGACCGGTCGCCTGGTCACGCTGACCGGGCCGCCCGGTGTGGGCAAGTCCCGGGTCGCCAGGGAGTTCGCAGGCTCGTTGACCGGTACCGCTGTTCACCTGCTCGGTCGAGATGTGTGTCCCGATGCCGCGAGCGTGGTCGGTCGCGGACGAACCCTGGTGGTGCTGGACGATGGCGACGTCCCCGACCTCGTCGACGCCCTGCTTTCCCGGTTTCCCCGGTTGCGGGTGTTGGTCACCGGACGGGAACCCTTGTCCACCAAGGGAGAAGTGGTCATCCGGCTGGCCGGTCTCGCGCTTCCCAAGGGGCGCACCATGGCCGCGCTGCTCGCCTCCGGCGCGGGGAAGCTGTTCGCCGCGCGGGCGGTCTTCGCGATCACCGAGGACAACGCGGGGCAGATCGCCGACCTGTGCGGCCGACTGGACGGGTTGCCGCTGGCCATCGAGTCGGCGGCACGGCTGGCCGGGGACCGCGACCTGCGCGCCGCGATCGACCGGAGCTACCGGCTGCTGAGCACGGCCGAGCAGCGCGTGTTCCGCCAGCTCGGCGAACTGCCCGCCGAGTTCGACCGCACCATGGTCGGTGAGCCGTCCCTGTTGCCCGCGTTGGTGGCGAAGTCGTTGGTGGAGCACGCTTCTGGGCGGTACCGGCTGCTCAACACCATCCGCCGCCATGCCGCTGAGCGGTTGTCGGCCTGCGGGGAACAGGGAGCCGTGCGGGACTGGTTGGCGGACAAGCTCGTCGAGGTGGTCGCGGGCCGGGTGAGTTGCTTGACCTTCGACGGTTCCGGTCTCTCTGAGGCGGCACTCGCGGCCGCGGTCGAGCACACCACGACCGATGACCGCCATGTGGTGCTGGCGGTCGCGCTGGCTCGGTTGCGGTGGGTCCGGCACCAGGTCGCCGACATCGACCTCCTCCGTCGCGCGATCGCGCTGGGACCGGACGGTGACCACCACAGCGACGCGTTGACCACCCTCGCTTGGTTCACCACACTCGATCGCGACCACGACACCGCTGTGGGGCTGGCGCAAGCGGCCGCTCGTCGGGGCACAGGTGAACAGTTGACGCGCGCTCTCGACGTCCTCGGGCGGGTCCACCTGTTTCGCGGGGACTGCGCGCAGGCCGTCATGGCTTATCGCGGTTGTCTGCACCACGCGAGTCCAGGGGATCGGTTGTGGTGTTCGCGCGGGCTGGCGTGGGCTTTGTTGTTGGCAGGCGCGGAGGACGAGGCGGCGGCCATCATCGGCCAGGCGTTGGACATCCCGACCCCGATGCCCACGCGCACCTGGGGAGCGCTCACGCACACGGATGGGCTGCTGAGGTTGGCCGGTGGTGATCTCGAAGGGGCGGAGACCAGGTTCACCGCCGCGTTGCGGGCGACGGCCGCCTACCGGTGCGACACGGCGTACTGCGTCGAGTCGCTGGCCATGGTCGCCGCCGTACGCGACGACCACTACCGCGCGCTGATCCTGTTCACCGGTGCCGCCGGGTTGCGGGCTTCCCACGATCTGGACGTCGAACCGGACTGGCGGCGACGCGTCGAGTCCACAATGGAGTTGTCGCGACTGGCGCTGGGGTCGGCGCGGGCGTCGGCGTCGGCGGCTTTCGGTCGCGCGTTGACCCCGGAGCAGTTGGTCGCGCACGCCGCGCCGGACTGGTCCGGTGGGCCCGTGACCGCCGCAGGCCCGTCCGGCCACCCGTTGACCGGCCGCGAACTGGAGGTGACCGCGCTGGTGGCGGCCGGGTTGACCAACCGGCAGATCGCGGTGCGGCTGCGGATCTCGGTCAACACGGTGAAAACGCACCTCGCGGGCATCGGGAACAAGTTGGACCTGCGTTCCCGCACCAGGATCGCGGTCTGGTACGCCGCGGCCGAGCGGGTTTCGTAACGCCCGTCGGGCCGGTCGACGGCTGGGGGAGGTCCGCCGCCCGCCCGCCCGGCGAGGATGGGGGGAGTCCGGGCGGGGCCGGGCACCGTCCACACCGGACGAACCGGTCTCCTGCCGAACCCGGAGAAACCCATGACACCGCAGCAGATCAACGCCGCCCGACGAGCGGCGGCCTGCCCCCGCGAGCTGAGCGTCTTCTCGCTCACCGCCCGCGGCGGCGAGGAGCGGGCCAGGGCCCTGTTCCGCGCCCTGGCCGACCGCGGCCCGGTGCACTGGGACCCGTACGTGGCCGCCTGGCTGGTCTGCGGCCCAACCGAGGCCGCCGCCGTCCTCGCCGACCCCCGCTTCTCCGCCCACCGCGCCTCCTACACCGCCACTGAACCCGCCGCCAAGCCCGCCAAGCCCACCGCGTCCGCCGCCACTGCGTCCGCCGTCACTGAACCCGCCGTCACCGCATCGATCGAACCCGCCGTCACCGAGCCCACTGCCGATCCCGTCGATCCCGCCGCTGTCGAGCCCGTTGAGTCCACCGCCACCGTCGCGTCTGCGGCCACCGCGTCCACCGTCGCTGAACCCGCCGCCGAGCCTGTCGAGTCCGCCGTCACCAGGCCCACCGCCACCGTCGCGTCCGCGTCCACCGTCGCTGAACCCGCCGTCACCGAGCCCGTTGAGTCCGCTGTCACCAGGCCCACCGTCACCGCGTCGATCGCGTCCACGGCTGCCGCCACCGTGCCCACGGCCACCGCGTCGATCGAGCCCGCCGTCACCGCGTCCACTGCCACTGGACCCGCACCCACCGCACCCACCGAGCCCACCGAGCCCGGCGCCACCGACCTGGATGCCATGGCGGCGCGGATGATGCTGTCCACCGACGGCCCCGACCACCAGCGGTTGCGCAGGCTGGTGCAGGTCGTGCTGTCCCCCCGCCGCATCCGCGCCCTCGAACCGTGGATGCGTGAACTGGCCGCCGAACTGCTCCCCGCCGCGCCGGTCACCCTCGACTTCGCCGGGGTCGCCGCCGCGTTTCCCCTGCGCGTCCTCGGCCGCCTGCTCGGCCTCCCCGACGAAGACCTCCCGCTGCTGCGCGCCGGTTCCGACGCCATCACCGACATCGTCGGCGGCCTCAACCCCGCCACGGACGCCACGGTCCTCGCCCGAGCACGAGCCCTGCACGCCTACGCCATCGATCTCGTCCACTCCCGCCGCGCCACCCCCACCGAGGACGGCGCCACCGCCTTCATCACCGCCGCCGCCGACCTGCCCGACGAGGACATCGCCGCCAACCTGGTCATGCTCATCGCCTCCGGCCACCAAACCATGCCCGGTTTCCTCACGCTTTCCCTGCACCACGCCCTCGACAACCCCGGCACCCCGCCCCACACCGTCCCCGAAGCCCTCGCCCACACCACTCCCTCCCGCTTCGTCGGCCGGGTCGCCACCACCCGCGCCACCCTGGCGGGCCACCAGATCGAACCCGGCGACTCGGTGCTGGTCCTCCTCGCCTCCGCCAACTGGTCCGCCGACGCCCCACCCCCGGCCCGCCACCTCTCGTTCGGCATCGGCCCCCACCGCTGCGCGGGCGCCGCCATGGCGGAACTGGAGGCCACGGTCATGTTCGACCGCCTCGCCCAGGTCTGCCCGACGCGCGCCTCCGCCGAACCCGCCCCGCACAACGGAAATTCCAACCTGCCTGCCCTGACCAGCCTCCCCGTCACCCTGAACCCCACGGAGTCCCGATGACCGTCCTGAACCCCGTGCTGGACCCCTTGGCGGCCTCCGTGGTCGACCGCGTCCTGGACCACGTCCGCGCGAACCCAGACCAGACGTGCCTGCGCGGGCCGGACGGCGAGATCACCTATCGTCAACTCGACGCGGTGTCCCAATCCGTCGCGGACCTGTTGGCCGAGCACGGTGTGACACCAGGGGAGATCGTGGCCATCGACGCGCCGCGGTCGGCATTGGTGATCTGCCTGGCGTTGGGGGTGTGGCGGGCGGGGGCGGCGTTCCTGCTGTTCGACCCGGTGCAGCCGCCCGCTCGCCGTGCCGAGTTGCTGGCGGACGCGAGGGTGCGGTTGCGGCTGGGTGTCAACGGGACGCAACCCGAGGTTGACGTGGTCGGCACCGATCCGGTCCCGGTCCCGGCGGACCTCGCCTACGTGGTCTACACCTCCGGCTCGACCGGTGCCCCCAAGGGAGTCCTGGTCCCGCACCGGGGTGTGCCGCAGATCGTGACCATGGGGGAGCACGGGTTCGGCATCGCGGCCACCGACCGGTTCGCGATGCTGGCGCCGCTGCACGTCGAGGCGGCCGTGTTCGAGTTCGCGGTGCCGCTGGCGATCGGGGCGCGGGTGGAGGTGCCGGAACCGGGCGCCGTGCTGACGGACTTCCTGCGCGAGCGCGAGGTCACCGCCCTGGTCACCACCCCGACCCGGCTGGCCGACCTCGACCCGGCCGAACTCCCCGGACTGCGCCTTGTGATCAGCGCGGGGGAGGAGTTGACACCGGAACTGGCCCGGGTGTGGGCGAACGGCAGGCGGCTGGTCAACGGGTACGGCATCACCGAGGTCACCATCTGCAGCGCGTTCGCCGTCATCCCGCCCGACGTCCGCCGCGTCCCCATCGGCAAGCCCATCGCCCCCGACGCGGTCCGGGTGCTCGACGACGAACTACGACCGGTCGCCCCCGGTGGTCAGGGCGAGATGTACCTGGGCGGCCTCGGGGTCACCGCGGGCTACCTGGGTCAACCGGAGCTGACCGCGAAGTGGTTCGTCGAGGTCGACGGCGAGGTCCTCTACAAGTCCGGGGACTACGCGGAGATCGACGCCGACGGGGTCCTCTACTTCACCGGCCGCCGCGACGACCAGGTCCAGATCGGCGGCTACCGCGTCGAACCCGGCGAGGCGCGGGCCGTCCTGCACGGTCACCCCTCGGTGCACGACTGCGCCGTCATCGCCCGTGACCAGCGGCTGATCGCCTACGTCGTCCCGCACGGCACGCCCGCGCCCGCCGCCGCCCTGCGCGACTGGCTGTCCGAGCGGCTGCCCGCGTACCTCGTGCCCACCCGGTACGTCGACGTGCCCGAACTTCCCCGCACCGCCTGGGGGAAGGTCGACCAGCAGGCCCTGCCCGAGCCGGAGTCGCTGGCGGGCGCGGCCGCCGCGTCCCCGCTGGAAGCCGAGGTGGCCGCGGTTGTCGGTGACCTGCTGGACGGTCAACCCGTTGGCGCGGAACGGTTCGACGAGGACCTGTTCCTGCTCGGGATGACCTCGGTGCTGGTGGCCCGGCTGATCCGCCGGGTGGACACCGAGCTCGGGGTGCGGCTCAGCCCGGTCGACGTGTTCGAGCACCCCACGGTCCGCGAACTGGCCGAGATCGTGGCGGCGGCCCGATGACCGCGTGGTTCCCCCGCGTCGCCCCGCTCGACTCGGCCCGGGTCCGGCTGGTGTGCCTGGGCGGCGCGGGAACCGGCGCCTCGGAGTTCTCCTCCTGGCGGCTGCCCGACTGGGCGCAACTGTGGGCGGCGCTGCTCCCTGGCCGCGAACGCCGCATCCGCGAGACCCCCGCCGCCACGATGGCCGAACTCGCCGACCCCCTGGTCTTGCAGCTCCCCAGCGACAACACCCCGTGGGTGATCTACGGCCACAGCTTCGGCGCGCTCGTCGGCTACGAACTCGCCCACCGAGCCGAGTCCCGCGGCCTCCCCCTCGCGGGCCTGGTCGTCGCCGGTTCCGTCCCACCCCACCTGCAAGCCGCCCGCGCCCCGGTCACCACCGACGACGACGAAACCCTCCTGCGCTGGGTCCTCGACACCGGCGGCGCCGACCCCGACCTCCTGTCCGACCACCGTTTCGCCACCTGGCTGGCCGAAGACCTCCGCACAACCCTCCGCATCCGCCGCGCCTACCCCGCCGCCCTCCCCCCACCCCTGACCTGCCCCATCCTCACCCTCGGCGGTGCCAACGACCCCAACGCCACAGCGGCCGACCTGGAACACTGGCAGCACTACACCGTCGGCAAGTTCACCCGACGCGAGATCGGCGAGGGCCACTTCTTCCCGCGTACGTCGCGGGTTGCGGTAGTGGCGGAGGTGGTCGCGTTTGTGGATGAGGTGCTTGGCAGTGGGCCGGGTGCGTGTTCCAGCTTCCGGTAAGCAGGCCCTCCCACGTCGTCAGATCCTCGACAACGGTGGCCGAGCCGTCCTCACCTGGCTCGACGCGGGCCAACCCCACCGCCACCCGCATCCACCACACAATCCGAGCCGCCATCGAAGCAGCCCCTCTGTCCACAGTGGAGTATTTACTCCTCGCCGAAGCCCGCCCGGCCCCCACCCCACTCCTCCCTCGACAACCCGCGTTTCGCGCTATCGTCGGAATTTGACTGGCCCCGGCCCCCGGTCGGAGTCCGGTGGGGGTTGGCGTCAAGGGCTCGATCGGGTGGGGCGGCCACTTCTTCCCGCGTGTGTCGCGGGTAGTGGTGCTGGTCGGGGAGTTTGTGGATGAGGCGATTACCAGTGGACCGGGAGCGCGGTCAGGCCTCCGGTGAGCACGTTCTCCCGCATCGTCAGGTTCTCGATGGCGGTGGCCAGGCGGAGGGTGGGGAAGCGGGTGGCCAGTTGGGTGAAGACCGCGCGTAGTTCGAGGCGGGCCAGTGGGGCGCCGATGCAGTAGCGGGCGCCGTGGCCGAAGGTGAGGTGGTTGGCCGGGCGGGTGAACTGGACGGCGTCCGGGTCGGGGAACACGGTCGGGTCGTGGTTGGCGGCGGTGGTGCTGAGCAGGACCAGGTCGCCGGTGTGGATGGCGGTGCCGTCGATCTCGAAGTCCGTGCGGGCGTAGCGGGGGATGCCGCTGCCACCGCGGACGGGGGAGCGCAGGATCTCCTCGACGGCCTGGGGGACCAGGTCGGGGGTGTCGACGAGGGCCTGCCACTGGTCGAGGTTGGTCAGCAGCGTCACGGCGCCCAGGCCGATCTGGACGACGGTCGTCTCGTGGCCTGCGAACAGCAGCGTCATGGCCAGCATCGCCGCCTCGTGGTCGGGGATGTCGGTCAGCCGGGAGATCACGTCGTCACCGGGGTCGGCCCGTTTGCGGGCGACCAACTCCCTGCCGTATGCGAACAACGCTCCCAGGCCGCGCATCGAGCGGTCCCGGTCCCGGGTGTTGGCGGCGTCCTCGGTCCAGCCGCGGAACCGGTCGCGGTCGTCGTAGGGGACGCCGAGCAGTTCGCAGATCACCAGGACGGGCAGCGGTTCGGCGAGCCTGCGGTGTAGGTCGGCGGGTGGTCCGGCGGCTTCCAGGTCGTCCAGGAGTTCGGCGGTCAGCGCGTCGACCCGGGGCTGCAGCGCGCGGATGTGCCGGGGCGAGAAGTGCGGCTGGAGCAGTGCCCGCACCCGAGCCTGGTCGACCGGCTCGGTGTCGAAGTTGCCAAGCGGGCGGCCGAACAACGCCGAGTCCCCGGTCCGCGCCGCCCGCTCGGGGTCCGGGTGCGAACGCCCGAGACGGTCGTCGTCCAGCAGCCGCCGCACCCGGGCGTGCCCGGTGACCAGCCACGCCTCGTGCCCGACCGCCGTGCGCACCCGGTGCACGGCACCCGCCGACTGCAGCTCCCGCAACTCCGGCGGCATCGCCAACGGCCCCGGCTGTGCGAACGGTAACTGTGGGATCACGTGGTCTACCCCCTCTTGTACAAGATGACCTTAACAACATAGCCTCACCGGGTGAGCCCCGAGCGCCGCAGGCTGCCCCGCGCCGAACGCCGCGAGCAGATCCTGACCGCCGCCACCCGTGCGTTCGCCCGCACCGGTTTCGCCGCCACCGGCCTCGACCACGTCGCCGCCGAGGCCGGTGTCACCCACGTGATCCTCTACCGCCACTTCGCCTCCAAAACCGACCTCTACCGCGCCGTCCTCGACCGCGCCTGTGACCACCTCGCCACCACCGTCGGCCCCGGCGACACCCAGTACGACGCCACTGCCGTCCCCGCCCTCCTCCGCGCCGCCGCCACCGACCCCGACGGCTTCCGCCTCCTCTTCCGCCACGCCACCCGCGAACCCGACTTCCGCGACTACGTCGACCGCCTCACCACCACCTCCACCGACGTCGCCGCCCGCCACCTCGCCACCGCCATCCCCCCGGGCCCCTGGCTCGACTGGGCCACCCGCCTCGTCCCGGTAGTCGCCATCGAAGCCGTCCTCACCTGGCTCGACGCCGGCCAACCCAACCCCACCACCGCCGCCACCCGCATCCACCACACAATCCGAGCCGTCATCGAAGCAGCCCAACTGTCCACAATGGAGTAGCCCTGTCGCGGTCCCCGTCCGCCGGACGCCCATCCGTGCCCCCGTGACCTTTTCGTGGCCCCGGCGATGGGCCGTTGATCGCCGGGGCCGGCATGACTTACGCCCCCGGCCGAACCCATGATCCGGGGTCACCAGATTCGGTGACACCACCGGACCGTTGACATGGACCCCAGATCTCGGCCCCGTCCTGGAGTCATTGCCGCACCACGCCCCGCCCGGCCCGCCCGTCGACCCGAGGCAGTTGTCCACACTCCGCCCGGTTGTCCACACCCCACCCCACTCCCCCTTGACAACTCGCGTTTCGCGCTATCGTCAGGAATGGCACTGAACCGCCCCGGGTTCGATAGAGACTCGTTTAGTTGGCTGATCCAGCCGGGGTTGGCTGGTGTTGACGGTAGTAGACGGTCTCGACGTCGGTGGGTGCCAGGGGTCCGATGCTGCTGTGTAGCCGCCGGTTGTTGTACCAGTCGATGTATTCCAGGGTGGCGTATTCGACCTGGTCACGGGTGCGCCAGGGGCCTTGGCGGTTGATCAGTTCGGTCTTGTAGAGCCCGATGGTCGACTCGGCCAGGGCGTTGTCGTAGGCATCGCCCACCTAGCCGATCGAGGTGTCGATCCCGGCCGCGAGAAGGTGGTCGGTGAAAGTCAAAGACGTATATTGACTGCCCGCGTCGGAGTGGTGGATCAAGCCCGCCGTGATCGGGTGACCTGTGTGTCCACAATGCCATTTTTCAGCGCGTCGAGCACGAGCGTGGTGTGCATGGTGGTGTCGGCCTTCCAGCCCACGATCCGGCGGGAGAAGACGTCGATGACGAACGCGACGTAGACGGTGCCCGACCAGGTGGGCACGTAGGTGAAGTCCGCCACCCACAACGCGTTCGGGCGTCCGGCGGTGAAGTCCCGGTCGACCAGGTCGCCTGCGCGGCGCCCGTCCTTGGCCGGGATCGTGGTGCGGCGGGGACGGCCGCGGACCACGCCGCTGATGCCCGGTTCACGCATCAGGCGCTCGACGGTGCACCGGGCGACCGTGATCCCCTTGTGGCGCAACGCGGTCCAGATCTTGCGCGCTCCGTAGACCTGGTAGTTGTCCCGCCACACGGACAAGATCTCGTTCTTGAGGTTCTCGTCGCGCACCGCTCGCGTCGAGGCGGGGCGGGCCTTGGCGGCGTAGTAGGTGGACGGGGCGATCGTCACGCCTGTCCGGCGCAGGACGCGACAGATCGGCTCGACCCCGAACTCCTGTTTGTGCGGTCGATGTAGTCGATCACCGTTGCGTGGGGCGGTCGAGCTCCGCCGCGAAGATGGTCGCCGCCGACCGGAGAATCTCGTTGGCACGCTTCAGTTCCGCCACTTCACGCTTGAGGCGCTTGAGTTCCGCGGACTCTTCCGTCGTGGTCCCGGGACGGGCACCGTGGTCGACCTCGGCCTGCCTGATCCACTTACGCAACGTCTCCGGGGTCACCCCGAACCTCGGCGCGATCGAGCACACCGCCGCCTACCACGACGGGTACTCGCCCCGATGCTCCTGAACCAGCCGCACCGCCCGCTGACGCACCTCGGCCGAGTGCCGTGACGTACCTGCCATGACTCCATCCTCCACAAGCAATGAAGTCCCCACCAAACCCGGGGCGGTTCAGCCCCGACCCCGGGTGGGTGGGCCCCTGTCTGGACCACGACGGCCGGTACGTCAAGCAGATCCGTGGCGCGGTACCCGATCGAGTCGCACCGCGCTGGTCCAACGCCTCGTCGCAGCCGATCGCCACAGGGGCCGTGGTTGGTCGTGGCGTCTGTGGTTGGCGGCACTGCCTGTGGTTGGCGGCAGTGTCCGCCGCCGACGCGGGCCTTGTGCCGGGCCTGTGCGCGGCCATGGAGATCCCGCTCTGTGGTTGGTCGGAGTGTCCCTGTTGGCGGCAGTGTCGGTGCTTTGGCGGCAATGCCGTGGTCGCTCGCAGTGCCTTTGGTTCGGTGGTAACGCCGTGGTCGGTCGCAGTGTCTGTGATTGCCCACAGTGCCCGTGGATGGTCGCAGTGCCCGTGGATGGTCGCAGTGCCCGTGGTCGGTCGCAGGGTTCATGGACGGTCGCAGTGTCCGTGATGGCCGACAGTGTCTGTGGTCGGCTGCGGCGCTCGTGGTTGGTCGCGGCGTAGGTGGTTGTCCGCACCATCTGTGGTTGCGCGTTGCGTGGCTGGTCGTCCGCCGCATCTGTGGTCGGCTGAGGTACTGGAGGGTTGTCCACATCTCGGGTGGTTGTCCACAGCGAATCCGCGCGGCCCTTGACAGGTCGCCGATCTTGATAGCCTCAGGAATGGGCCCCCGGCCCCGGGTGGGAGGGGTCTGGCTGGAGTCCGGTGGGGGTTGGCGTCAAGGGCTCGATCGGGTGGATCGCCGGGTGGGTAAGGGGTTTTGGGCGGGTCACTCTGGTGTGTTGCCAGTTTTCCAAAAGGTTGACACCCCGGTCGGGGCTGCACTTCAATCCGACTATGGTCCAGACCAATTGTCCGGGTTCCCGCCCCGGCGGATCGGGCCAGGCGCGGCGCGGCCGCGTTGTTCGCAGTTCCGCCACGGTCCCGGGAGGTCCTGTGCGTACCCGACATCGCTTGTTGGCCGGTCTGAGCGCGGTCGCGTTCACCGTCTTGGGGTTGGTGGTCGCGCCGACCACCGCTGAGGCGGCGAACCTGTTGTCCAATCCCGGGTTGGAGTCCGGTTCCCTGTCACCGTGGACCTGTTCGGCGGGTGCCGGGTCGGTGGTCGGTTCGCCGGTGCACGGGGGGAGCAAGGCGCTCGCGGGCGCGGCGACCGGGGGTGACATCGCGCGGTGTGCGCAGACCGTGGCCGTCAAGCCGAGTACCACGTACTCGCTTTCCGTGTGGGTGCGCGGCAACTTCGTCAACCTCGGCGTGACCGGTGGCGCGTCGCGGTGGACGTATGCCGCCGATTACGCGCAGCTCGGGTTCACCTTCACCACGACCGCGAGCCAGACCACCGCCGAGATCTACATCCACGGGTGGTACGGCCAGGGCACCTACTACGCCGACGACTTCGTCCTCGACGGTCCCGGCGGTGGCGGCGGCGACACGCAGCCCCCCACCACGCCGGGCAACCCGCGGGTCACCGGTGTCACCTCGAACAGCGTCTCGCTCGCCTGGGACGCCTCGACCGACGACACCGGCGTAGTCGGTTACGACGTCGTCCGCGACGGCCAGGCCACCGCGGTCACCGGCACCAGCGCGACCGTGGGCGGTCTGTCGCCGAGCACCGCCTACAGCTTCACCGTCCGCGCCCGTGACGCCGCGGGCAACGTCTCGACCGCGTCGGCGCCGGTGAGCGCGACGACCAGCAAGGACGACGGGCCTGGCGACCCCGGTCCGCGGTTCATCCAGGCCGCGCCGTACGTCTACCTCGGTTGGGGGAACCCGCCGACCGCGCCCGAGGTCATGAAGCCGACCGGCGTCAAGTGGTTCACCATGGCGTTCATCCTCGCCCAGAACGGCTGCAGCCCGTCGTGGGACAGCCAACGCCCGTTGACCGGTGGCGCGGACGAGACCTTCATCAAGGCCGTGCGTGCCAACGGCGGTGACGTCGTCCCGTCGATCGGTGGCTGGAGCGGCAACAAGCTCGGCCCGAACTGCTCGACCCCCGAGGCGCTGGCCGGTGCCTACCAGAAGGTGATCGACGCCTACAAGCTCAAGGCCGTCGACGTCGACATCGAGAACACCGACGAGTTCGAGGCGCCCGCGGTGCAGGACCGCATCCTGTCCGCGCTGAAGATCGTGAAGGCCAAGAACCCCGGCTTCCACACGATCCTGACCATGCCGACCCTCACCACCGGCCCGAACTCGTGGGGCAACCGCCTGATCGAGCAGGCCAAGGCGCTCAACGCCGACATCGACAACTTCACCATCATGCCGTTCGACTTCGGTGGCGGCGCCGACATGTACGGCAACACCATCAACGCCACCGAGGGCCTCAAGACCAAGCTGAAGTCCACCTTCGGCTGGACCGACGCCCAGGCCTACGCGCACATCGGCATCTCCGGCATGAACAACCAGAGCGACCAGGGCGAGAACACCACCCCGGAGATCTGGACCAAGATCCGCGACTGGGGCAACTCGCACCACATCGGCCGCTTCACCTACTGGGCCGTCAACCGCGACCGCCCGAACTGGCAGTTCACCTCGATCACGGCGGGCTTCACCGGCTGAGGCGTCCAGAATGGACGAAGCCCCCTCCCGGAACTCCGGGAGGGGGCTTCGCTCTGGGGATCAGCCGTTGATGGACTTGAGGCCCGCGTAGTCACCGGCGCCGAGGAGGCGGCGGGAGATGTCGCAGGGGGAGCTGGCCGGGGTCATCACCTGGGCGGCGTCCTTGGTCTGGTCGACGTGGGCGAGACCGGCGGTGTGCAGGCGCTCGTGGGTGAGGGTGGTCTGCAGGTCGTACTGGGCGCCGGTGCAGTTGGCGGGCTTGCTGGTGAACCAGGTGTACGCGGTGTTGTCGATGAGGGTGTCGGAGGCGACGACGACGCCCTTGGCGTTGTAGTAGGTGCAGGTGTAGGCGAGGGTCTTGGCCGGGAGGGTGCCCCAGCCGGTGACCGACTTGCCGTCGTTGCCGGTGCAGGCGCCGTTCGCGTCGACCTGCGGCTTGAGGGTGGTGGTGCCGCCGTAGGCGTAGACGGTGGTGAAGTTGGCGGGCATCCCGCAGCGGTTGGCGCCGGTGGCGACGGTGTTGGACGCGGTCTTGATGGTGTCGAGCGCGGTGCCGGAGATGTTGGCCGGGACGCCGGTGCCGTTGTACAGCCAGGTCAGGGTGCCGCTGACCTTCCAGGACTTGGTGGCGTAGGTGGTGTCGGTGCAGGCGGTGTCGGCGGCGGCGGTGCTCGTGGTGGCGGCGGAGGCGTCGCCGTTGAAGGTGATGGCCTCGGCCTCGACGCGCACCTGGTTGTCGGTGGCGGCGATGGTGGCGGAGGTGGTGCCCTGCGCGGTGACGACCACCGCGGAAGCGGCCAGGATGGTGGCGGCGATGGTGGTGATCGAGCGGCGCATTGGACTGTCCCTTCGGTTCTGGCTTGGTGAAACCAGATTCGCGGGCCAGGGGAGCGGGTCGGGTGCCCGCTCGGGTGCGAGACGGGTGCACCGCTCAGTTGGCACGCAGCGCAGTCGACAACAGGGGGTTGCCCCTGATCGGTACCCACTCGTTCGGGAATCCAGGCCGCCGTGGCCCACCGGGAGGTCACGGTCGCCCCGTTCGGGACGGACCGTGTCACCCGGGCGTGGTCAACACCCCTATTTCGCGTTGAGGTAGGCCAGCACCGCGAGCACCCGTCGGTGCCCCGCCTCGTCGCTGGGCAGGTTCAACTTGCCGAAGATGCTGCGGATGTGCTTGTGCACGGCCCCGTCGCTGACGAACAGCAGCTCACCGATGGTGCCGTTGCCGTGCCCCTCCGCCATCAGCGCCAGCACCTCGCGCTCGCGCGGGGTCAGCGTGGCCAGCGGGTCGTCCGCCCGGTGCCGCACCAGCAGTTGCGCGATGACCTCGGGGTCCATCGCGGTGCCGCCCTTGGCGACCCGGCGCAGCGCGTCCAGGAACTGCTCGACCCGCCCGACCCGTTCCTTCAACAGGTAGCCGACGCCGCCCGCCCCGTCGGCGAGCAGTTCGGCCGCGTAGCTGTTCTCCACGAACGCGGACAGCACCAGCACCGGCAGCCCGGGGTGCCGCCGCCGCGCCTCGGCCGCGGCCCGCAACCCGTCGTCGGTGAACGTCGGCGGCAACCGCACGTCCACCACCACGATGTCCGGGCGGTCCGCGGTCACCGCGGCCAGGAAGTCGTCGGCGTTGTCCGCGGCCGCGACGACGTCGATGCCCGCGGTGCGCAGCAACAGGACCAGCCCCTCGCGCAGCAGGGCGTCGTCCTCGGCGATCATGACCCGCACGGCAGCTCCACCCGCAGCTCGGTCGGCCCACCGGCCGGACTGGTCAACCCGGTGCGCCCGTCCAGCGCCTCGACCCGGCGGCGGATGCCGACCAGGCCGCTGCCCAGGTCCTCGTCGGCACCGCCGTGCCCGTTGTCGCTCACCGTGATCCGCAGGGTGTCCTCCGTGGCGTGCAGGGCGATCGCGGCGCCGGTGGCGCCGGAGTGCTTGGTGATGTTGGTCAGCGCCTCGGCGACGATGAAGTACGCCGCCGCCTCGACCGCGGCCGGGCGGCGCCCGATGTCGGCGATGTCCAGTGCGCAGGGGATCGGGCAGCGGGCGGCCAGCGCGGTCACCGCGCCGTCGAGCCCCCGGTCGGAGAGCACCGGCGGGTAGATGCTGCGCACCACGTCCCGCAGTTCGGCCAGTGCGCTGGTCGCTGTGTCCTGCGCCGTGCGGATCAGGTCGAAGGCGGCGTCCGGGTCGCGCCCGCGCAACTGCTCGGCGATGCCCAGTTGCATGATCACCGCGGCGATCCTGGCCTGGGTGCCGTCGTGCAGGTCGCGTTCGATCCGACGCAGTTCCGCGCCGTGCGCGTCCAGGGCGGCGGCCCGCGACGCGGTCAGCTCGGCCACCCGGTCCGACAGCACCACGCCGTCCGCGGGCCGCAGCAGCCACCCCGCTAGACGGACCTGTCCGCGGAACGCGGCGGGAAGGACCAAGAGCGCCAGAGCGGCATAGATGATTCCGTACCCGACAGCGATCCCCGCGCGTGACCACGAGTTCACCTGGTAGTCGAACCCGCTGGGCACACCACCCGGCACCAGCCACCAGTACGCCGGGATCAACCACTGGTTGACCGCGCCCAACGGCAGCCCCACGGCCAGGACCGCGAACGGCAGGCCGGACAGGCCGTGCAACACCATCCAGGCCAGGTCCCGGCGGGTGGCCGGGTCGGTGACAATGATCCGGACCTGGGTCCGCAACGGCCCGGTCACCACTCGGTGCGGCTCCGGGATCGGCGTCCCGGTGGCCCGCGCGACCCGGCGCCGCTCGACGCCGGTCAGCCACCGGCCCAGCCGCGCCGCCTCGGGCAGCACCGGCAGGCCCAGCCCGAACACCGCGCACAGCGCCACCACCAGCAGCAACCCGAGGACGGCCGCCAACGACAGCGCCGCCGTGCCGCCGCCGACGAGCAGGTACCGCACCGCTCGCCAGTGCCTGCCGAGCAGTCGGGTCGGGGGAGGGCTCACCCGGTGATTGTGCGGCATCCGCCCGGTCCGGGTCGCCATCGGACCACAGTGGACGCCGACCCGGGTGACCCCGGTCTCACCGGCCAACCGATCGCCTGTGCCGTAACGGGTTGACCGGAACCGACCCGGGCGAGCACGGACAGGCACGGAGCGGGGTGCGAATGGGCAGCCGTGTTTGGCTGCCGGTCGAACTGCCGGTTGAATGGGCGGTGGTGGACGACATGCGCGAGAACGACACGAATGAGAAGGCCGCCGAACAGTCCTCGACCTTCGGCAGGCTCCTGCTGGAGCACCGGCGTGCGGCCGGGCTCACCCAGGAGCGGCTGGCGGCCGCCTCCGGGCTGAGCGTGCGCGCGCTGCGCGACCTCGAACGCGGGCGGGCCCAGGCGGCCCAGCGGCGGTCGTCGGAGTTGCTGGCCGACGCGCTGAGCCTGACCGGTGGCGACCGCGACGCGTTCCTGACGGCCGCCCGCGACGGCCGCAGGCGGGTCGCCTCCCCGGTCGGGCCGCCGTGCGCGGTGCCCCAGCCGGTGACCGACCTGCGCGGCCGGGACCGGGAACTGGCCGAGATCCGGGTTGCGGCGGACCACAGTCCGGTTGTCGCCGTGGTCGGGCAGCCCGGGGTCGGCAAGACGACGCTCGCCGTGTCCGCCGTGCACCAGTTGCGGCCGCACTTCCCGGACGGCTGCTACGCGGTCGACCTGCGCGGCGTGGACGAGACCCCGGTGTCCGCGCGGATGGCGCTCGACCGGCTGCTGCGCGCGCTCGGCGTGGCGGCCCAGCACGTCCCGGTGTCCCGGGAGGAGCAGTCGGCGATGCTGCGGATGGTGCTCGACGGTCGGCGCGTGTTGATCCTGCTGGACAACGCCGCCGACGAGGCCCAGGTGCGCCCGCTGCTGGTCACCAACCCCGGCTGCCTCACCCTGATCACCTGCCGCCGCGCGCTGGGCGGGCTGGAGACCGCGCGCTGGGTGTGGCTGGACCCGCTGCCCCAGGCGGCCTCGATCGAGCTGCTGGGGGTCATCGCGGGCCCCGATCGGGTGCGCGCGGAGCCCGCGGCGGCCGCGGAACTGGCCGCGCTGTGCGGGAACCTGCCGCTGGCGGTGCGGATCGTCGGCAACCGGCTGGCCACCCGGCCGCGGTGGCCGCTGGGCTACCTGGTGGAGCAGTTGCGCGACGACCGCACCCGGCTCGGGTCGCTCTCGGTCGGCGACCTGCAGGTCCGCTCCGCGTTCGACGTGTCCTACCGGCGGCTCTCCGCCGAGGCCAGACCGGTGTTCCGGCGGCTCGCGGCGATCCCCGGTCCGGATTTCGGCGTGGAACTGGCCGAGGTCGTGTCCGGCGCGGCCGGGGTGCCCGGACTGCTGGACGAGCTGGTCGACGCGAGCCTGCTGCACACCGCGTCCACCCCCGGCCGCTTCCAGTTCCACGACCTGATCCGGCTGTTCGCGGGGGAGCGGCTGGCCGCGGAGGAGACCGAGGCCGACCGGGGCGCCATCGTCGACGCGGTGCTCGACTACCTGCTCGGCACCGCGGTGTCGGCGGGGCGGGTGTTCTTCCCGGAGGTCCTGGAGACCGGCCAGTTCGCGTCCCGGCTGGAGGCGGCCCAGTGGTTGGAGGTCGAGGGCCCCAACTGGCTGGCCGCGCTGCGCACGGCGGCCCGGCTCGGTCGGCACCGGGCCGTGCTCGACCTGGCGAAGGCGATGCACTGGTACTCCGACGGCCGCAGCCAGGAACGCCCCTGGGAGGAGATCTTCTCGCACGGCGTCACCGCGGCGCGGGCGTTGGGCGACCGGTCGGCCGAGGCCAAGCTGCTCAACTTCGTCGGCTGGGCGCAACGCCGGTGCAACGGCGAGACCGAGGCTTCGCTGCTGACCCTGCGGCAGGCCCTGGCGGTCGCCACGGAAGCGGGCGACGAGCCGGAGCAGGGCTGGGCGCACATCTACATCGCGGGCTGCCTGCGGGTGCTGGGCAGGCTGGACGAGGCCTTGGAGCACGCCCGGCTGGCGACCTCGTTCGCGCACGTGTTCAGCTTCTGGATCGGCCAGTGCACCAGCCGCAACTTCCTCGGCCACGTGCTGCGCGACCTCGGCCAGTACGAGGAGGCGTTGGCGGTGCACCGGTCCGTGCTCGTCGACGCGGACGCGCACCGGGACAGCGCCAACCTGGAGATCCAGTTGTTCCTGCGCTCGGTCACCACCTCGTCCATCGCGCGGGTGCTGGTCGCCCTGGAACGCTGGGGCGAGGCGATCGACCTGTTCCAGTCCGCCCGCGAGTACGCCCAGGGCGGCCGGTTCATGGTCGAGGTCGCCGAATGCGCCTTGGGGGAGGGCACCGCCTGGCGCCAACTCGGCGCGTACGAGAACGCACGGACCTGCCTGCGGTTGGCGCTGGACACCTCGACCGAGGTCACCGCGCACGGCATCAGGCAGCGCGCACTGGCCGAGTTGGACCTGCTGCCCGGTTCGTAATCCCGTTGCGCTCCACCGGGTTCGCGGGCCAAGGTCACGGCATGGATCGCGAACTCGTCGACCGGTTCACCGCGGACGGCTTCCTCAAACTCGACCAAGCCGTCCCCGCGGACGTCGCCCAGGAATGCGCCCGGCTGCTCTGGGCGGAGATCCCGGCCGAGCCCGACGACCCCGCCACCTGGACCGAACCCGTGCACTGGGTCGCGGGCATGGGGCAGGAACCGTTCGCCCAGGCCATCAACACCCCCGTCCTGCACGACGCCTTCGACACCCTCATCGGCCCCGGCCGCTGGGCGCCACGCGACTCAATGGGCTCCTTCCCGCTCCGCTTTCCACACGAGAGCGAACCGAACGACGCGGGCTGGCACATCGAAGGCAGCTACCAACCACCCGGCGCGGAAACGTACTGGACCAACGTGCATTCCACCGGCCGCGTCCTGCTGATGCTGTTCCTGTTCACCGACATCGACGAACACAACGCCCCAACGAGGATCCGGATCGGCTCGCACATGGACGCCCCGGCCGTACTCCGCGAGCACGGCAGTCGAGGCGCGTCGATCTTCCACATCGGCCCGGACATCGAGGCCGCGTCCGCACACCGCCCCATCGCCCTCGCCACCGGCCGCGTCGGGGATGTCTACCTGTGCCACCCCTTCCTCGTCCACGCCGCCCAACCCAACCACGGCAACCAGCCACGTTTCCTCGGCCAACCCGCCCTCCTGCCATCGGAAACCTTCCACCGCGCGCCCTTCTCACTGACCGTCCTGGACCACACCCCACTCCCCATCGCCCGCACAATCCGCGACGCCCTCCACGGCGACCTTGCCGCGGAATAGCAACGGGAATCGACACGGGAAGACTTCTCTCCTGATGTGGTCAACGCGCTGATCAAAGTCCGCCTCGCACGTCGGTGGGGCCCGTTCGCCTTGCCTGCCCCCTCGGCCGTGCATCGGGTCCTGACCCGTTACCAGCCGGCCCGACTTGTTCACCACGTCGAGCCGCCGACCTGCCGTTCATCGCCCACTGCCGCTATCTTGATTCGAGCCTCGGTCGCCCGCTGAGCAATGGCCTGGCAGCCCATTCGGCAGGTCCAGCCGCCGCACGCCACTCTCGAAACCCGGCGTTGCTCCTCACGCCGACCACCGAAGGCTCATCACCACCCCTCACCGACACCAGTTCAGCCGTCATCGGCCTCTACTCCCATGTCGCTGAACGAGTCTCTGCGTACCCGGACCGGTGATCAACCGGTATCGGGCTGCGGTGTGCGACCCTTCGGGCTTGGTGGCCGACTACCTCCAGCCTCTCCGGCTGTCGCTGAATGAGTCTCTGGGCACTCGGTCCGGTGATCAACCGGTATCGGGCTGCCGTGCGCGACCCTTCGGGCTTGGTGGCCCGATACCTCCAGCCCTCCGACTTATCCACAACCTCGCTCGCCGTCCACAGCTTCGCCCTGCCACTACTACCGCTGCTCAGGGGCCGATAGAATGGCCTCGGGGACGCCCCCCGGGAGGGTGGGGGCACGCCGGAGGCGTCCTGCCCTGCCCTGGGTGGGCGGGGTGGCGGGTGGCGGCCACCCCGCAGCCCGGTTGTCTAGAGGAGGGTGGCGGCCTCGGTGAGGGTGTGGCGGAGGATCTGTTCGATCTCGTCGAACTCGGGTTGGCCGCAGATCAGTGGCGGGGCGACCTGGACCACCGGGTCGCCGCGGTCGTCTGGGCGGCAGTAGAGGCCGTTGTCGAACAGGGCTTTGGGGAGGAAGCCGCGGATCAGGCGTTCTCGTTCGTCGGCGTTCAGGGTTTCCTTGGTGTTCTTGTCCTTGACCAGTTCGACGGCCCAGAAGTAGCCGTCGCCGCGGGTGTCGCCGACGATGGGGAGGTCGCGGAGTTTGCGCATGGTGTCGCCGAAGGCGGTTTCGTTGTCGAGGACTCGTTGGTTGAGGCCTTCGGCTTCGAAGAGGTCGAGGTTGGCCAGGGACACGGCGGCGGCGACGGGGTGGCCGCCGAAGGTGTAGCCGTGCGGGAACATGTTCTTGCCCTGCTGGAACGGTTCCGCCACCCGGTCGGTGGTGATCATCGCGCCGATCGGGGCGTAGCCGGAGCTCATGCCCTTGGCGCAGGTGATGATGTCCGGTTGGTAGCCGAACTTCGCGCAGGCGAAGGTGGTGCCGTGTCTGCCGAACGCGCAGATCACCTCGTCGGAGACGAACAGCACGTCGTACTTGTCGCAGATCTCCCGCACCCGCTGGAAGTAGCCGGGTGGCGGGGTGAGGCAGCCGCCCGAGTTCTGCACCGGTTCGAGCACCACGGCGGCGACGGTGTCCGGGCCCTCGAACAGGATCGCCTCCTCGATGCGGTCGGCCGCCCATCGTCCAAACGCGACTGGATCGTCGCCATGCGTGGACGCTCGGTAGATGTTCGTGTTGGGGACCCGGAAACCGCCGGGGGTCAACGGCTCGAAGTTCTGCTTCATGGCGGGCAGGCCGGTGATCGCCAGCGCGCCCTGCGGCGTGCCGTGGTAGGCGATCGCGCGGCTGATCACCTTGTGCTTCAACGGTTTCCCGACCAGCTTGAAGTACTGCTTGGCGACCTTCCACGCGCTCTCCACCGCCTCGCCGCCGCCGGTCGTGAAGAACACCTTGTTGAGGTCACCTGGTGCTGCCGCGGCCAGTCGTTCGGCCAGCTCGATCGCGGGCGGGGTCGCGTAGCCCCACACCGGGAAGTACGCGAGCTCGCTCGCCTGCCGCGCCATGACCTCGGCCAGTTCCCGCCGCCCGTGTCCAACTTGGACGACAAAGAGACTTGACAGGGCGTCCAACACCTTGCGCCCCTGGGAGTCCCAGATGTACGCGCCCTCACCCCGGGTGATCACCGGGGTGTGCTGGGTGTTCAGCCGGGAGAAGTGCGGCCACAGGTTCCCCCAGCCCGCCTCGCCGGTGCCCGCGACCGCGGCGCTGTGCTCGGTGAGTGTCATTGTCGTGCTCCGTCCTGAGTGGTCAGTCGTTGCGGGGGAAGCCGAGGTTCAGACCACCCTGGTCGCTTTCCGGCCAGCGGGTGGTGACCACCTTGCCCCGGGTGAAGAAGTGCACGCCCTCGGTGCCGTGCGCGTGCGTGTCGCCGAACAGCGAGTCCTTCCAGCCGCCGAAGGAGTAGTAGGCGACCGGGACCGGGATCGGCACGTTGACCCCGATCATGCCGACCTCGACCTCGTGCTGGAACCGCCGGGCCGCGCCGCCGTCGCGGGTGAAGATCGCGGTGCCGTTGCCGTACCGGTTCGCGTTGACCAGGGCCAGCGCCTCGGCGTAGGTGTCCACCCGGACGACCGAGAGCACCGGGCCGAAGATCTCGTCGGTGTACACCGACATCTCGGGGGTCACGCCGTCGAGCAGCGTCGGACCGAGGAAGAACCCCGAGCCGTCCGCGTCCGGCACCACGTCCCGGCCGTCGACCACCACCCGCGCCCCCGCCTCCGCACCGGCGGCGACATAGCCCGCGACCCGGTCGCGGTGCGCGGCGGTGACCAGCGGACCCATGTCGCAGCCGCGGCGGCCGTCACCGGTGCGCAACCCGCGGGCGCGCTCGGCGATGGCCTCGACCAGCGGGTCCGCGATGTCGCCGACCGCGACGACCACGCTGATCGCCATGCACCGCTCGCCCGCCGACCCGAACCCGGCGTTGATCGCGGCGTCCGCGGTGATGTCCAGGTCGGCGTCCGGCAGCACGACCATGTGGTTCTTCGCCCCACCCAGGGCCTGCACCCGCTTGCCCGCCGCGCTCGCCCGCTGGTGCACGTACTGGGCGACGGGCGTGGACCCGACGAACGACACGGCCTTGATCGACGGGTGGTCCAGCAGCCCGTCGACCGCCTCCTTGTCGCCCTGCAGCACGGTGAACACCCCGTCCGGCAGCCCGGCCCGCCGCCACAGCCCGGCCATGAACAGCGCCGCCGACGGGTCCTTCTCGCTCGGCTTGAGCACCACCGTGTTGCCCGCCGCGATCGCGATCGGCACGAACCACAGCGGCACCATCATCGGGAAGTTGAACGGGCTGATGACCGCGACCGGCCCCAGCGGCTGGCGCAGCGAGTGCACGTCGACCCCGGTCGAGGCGTTCTCGGTGTGCCCGCCCTTGAGCAGGTGCCCGATCCCGCAGGCGAACTCGACGACCTCCTGGCCGCGCGCGATCTCGCCCTGCGCGTCCGAGACGACCTTGCCGTGCTCGGCGGTGATGATCTCGGCCAGCTCGTCCCGCGCCGCGTCCAGCAGCTCGCGGAAGGCGAACAGGATCCGGGTCCGCCGGGCCAGTGCCGTGTCCCGCCACCCCGGGAACGCCGCGGCGGCCGACGCCACCGCCCGCTCGACGTCGTCGACCCCGGCCAGCGCGACCCGGCGGGCGAGCGCGCCGGTGGCCGGATCGAACACGTCCCCGGTCCGCCCGGACGTGCCGGGTGACTCCGCGCCGTCGATCCAGTGCCCCACGATGTCCGTGCTCATCCGCGTCCCTTCACCCACAACCGACTACCCCAACGGTGCCCCGCCGACGCCGGCGCAGCCAGTTACACAGTGAAGCCGATCCGGCCCGAGAGCCGACGATGTGTAAAGCACCGTGTTACCGTCGGTCTCGTGTATTTGACCGTGGCGGACGTCCTCGCCACCCCTGGCATCCAGGCGGGCGACCCGAGGGTTCGGGCCGGCGAGGAGAACCTGGACCAGCCGGTCCGCTGGGTGCACGTCAGCGAGATCGCCGAGGTCGCGGGCACCCTGGAGGGCGGCGAGCTGCTCCTGTCCACCGGCATCGTCGCCGTCGACCGCGCGGCTGACCTGGCCGCTTACGTCGAGCGGCTGCGCGCGGCCGGGGCGAGCGGGCTGGTGATCGAGTTGGGCAGGCACCTGCCGTCGCTACCGGAGCCGATGGTCCGCACCGCGCGCAGGCTGGGGTTTCCCCTGGTCGAGCTGCGCCGCACGGTCCGGTTCGTGGAGATCACCGAGGCCGTTCACAGCCGGATCCTGAACGTCCAGCACGAGCGCCTGCGGTTCACCGAACAGGTCAACCGCGTGTTCACGACGCTGACCGTGGAGGGTGCCCGCGTCGACGAGGTCCTCGCCCAGGCAGGCGCGCTGAGCGGCCACCCAGTCGTCCTGGAAGACCTCGCCCACCACGCCCTCGCCCACAGCGGGACCACCCGCCCCACCGAACTCCTCCGCGACTGGGAGTCCCGTTCCCGCCTGGCCGCCGCGGGCGCCGAGACCACCGAGGCGGGTCCCGAGCGCTGGCTGTGCACCCCCGTCGGCCCCCGCCGCGGCCGCTGGGGACGCCTGGTCGTCCCGCGTACCGTGTCGAACCCGGAGCAGACCGTGCCGGTCCTCGAACGCGCCGCCGACACCCTCGCCATCACCCGCATGCTGCACGCCGAGACCCACGACCCCACCCTCGACGCCCACGGCGGCCTGCTCCGCGACCTCCTGGCGGGCCAGGTCACCGACGAGCAGGCCACCGGCGCCCGCCTCCGCGCCCTCGGCCTCCGCCCCGGCCGCACCTACGCCGTGCTCGTCCTCGCCACCCCGTCGACCACCACCGACCAAGCCCTGTTGGATGCCGCCGCCGCCACCGCGCGCAGCCAGGGCCTCGCCGCTCTTACCGGCATCACCGCCCCCGGCCGCGTCGCCACCGTCTTCTCTTGCACAGACGAGCCGTCAGCGCTCCGCTCGTTCCTGACCGACATCGACCTCCCCGTCGGCACCATCGCCACCGCCGCCACCCCCACCACCCGCCTCGCGGGCCTCTCCGCCGCCCTCACCGAGGCCGTCCACATCGCCGACGCCATCACCGCCGACCCCACCCGCGTGGGGGAGCGCGACCTCTACCGCAGCCGAGACCTCGGCGCCCGCGGCCTCCTCTGGTCCCTCCGCGCCGACCCCCGCCTCCACCAGTTCGTCGAACTCCAACTCCACCCCCTCCTCCAAGCCACCCCCGCCGCCCTGGACTTCCTCCGCGCCTACCTGTCCACCAACGGCAACATCGCCGACCTGGCCCGCACCCTCCACCTCAGCCGCCCCGCCGTCTACGCCCGCCTCACCCGCCTGGCCACCACCCTCACCCGCGACCTCACCGACCCCGAAACCCGCCTATCCCTCCACCTGGCCGTCCTCGCCTACGACCAAACCCCCCACGACACCCCTCCCGGCTGACGCTTTCCCGTCACCGGCAGGAATCCTGCACCTTGGCCAGGAACTTGGCCCACTGCCCGAGCACCCCTGAGAACCCCTCGCCGCGAAGAGTGAGTTCAAGAGTTTTCCGCAGCGGATGCGGCGATTCCAGAATCGCCTCGTTGCGTTCAGCCAGCCGCTGGAGCTCGACTTCGGTGGGCAGCCGGTCGCTTTTCGCGCTGTTGCACTCGCGGTGCGCGGGCGCCAGGTTCCACAGCAGGTCAAGATCGGGGCCCGCCCACCCGTTCACCAGGCCGAAGCGCCGCATCAGCGCATGGGGGAAGACGTGGTCCACCGCCACGGCAGCGCCATGGGCGATGATGTCGCCGCAGATCAGACACCGACCGCGCTGGAACCCGATCACGGAGTCCGCCAACCCCGCGATCGACCGCCGCCGGTACTTGTCCCGCAACGTGCCCGACTCCAGGTCGACGGCGACGCCCTGGGCGATCAGACCGCGTCCGATGCCCGAACTGAACGAGTTCTCCACGATGGCCCAACGCGCCGTGAGCTCGGCCCACAGTCCGGCGGTGCGCTCGGATGAGACGATCTCCAGCATCGCCGGGGTGAGCACCACGGTGGGATCGGCGCCACGGCTCACCTCGTAGAAATCATGGGGCAATCGCGTATTCCCGGGCAGGTTCGGGAACTTCTTCAGCACCATCTGGCCCATCGACCGCCACGCCGCGTCGACCAATCGTTCGGTCGGGTGCCCCAGCTCCCTGGTCTGTTCCGCTTCTTGTCCGGCCACGGTCAAGAAGTCCCGCTCTCCTAATCCGGATTTCTCCGGCGCCTGCGGAGCGTCGGCCATGTGTTCCACCAAGCGCTGGGCATAAGGAACGGCCAGTTCCGACAATCGAACGTCGGTACGGCCTTGTCCGGCTGTTTCCAGCAGCGCGTGGGCAAAGGCGAACTTGTAGGTCCGGGAATTCGCGCCCAACAGCACGGCCATCCGCCAGGACGACCAGACGGTGGGTTCGCTGCGGTAGAGGGCGAACGTCATTCGGCAGCACCGACCAGCACCAGGGAACTCCACCGGACGTCGGGTCGACCCAGGACGTCCGCTGTCTCGCTGTGGTGCACGGCCTTCAGCCCCAGCGCCCCGGCCAGGTCGACCGTCTCGACCACGGACACGTCGAACATCCGCCGCCCCGCCGGAACGGGGCCGTGGCGCAAGGTCAGGACCAGGCGACCGCCGGGTGCCAGGAGACCGGCTATCCGCGTCATGGCGGTGCGGCGTTCGACGTCGTCCAGGTGCATCCACACCGCGCTGAGCAGGACGAGGTCGAAGACACCCCGCACCAACCGGAGCTCCGGCAGGCTGTCGTCGAGCCAGTGCACAGCGCCGCCGTGCAGCGCCCGGCCGATCACCCGGAACTCAGCGGTCGGCTCCACAGCGGTGACCGTGTGCCCCCGCGCGGCCAGGGCAGCGGCGTCACGACCGGTCCCCGCGCCGATGTCGATCACCCGGCTCGGAGTGCCCGGCAGCCAGGCCACCACGGCGCCGTGGACTTGCTCGAAGCTCACGGCCTCGTACTCGTGGGCCAGCCGCTCAGCCGCCCCTGAGTAGCCCGTGGCGCCTGCCACGTGGCCACCCGACCCGGCGGATTCCCGGTTCACCCTCAGTGTGCCCCAGCTTCATGTCAATTCGGCATGTCACCGGTCAATCTAGTCGCTGGTCCCGGTCAGGTCGTAGGTCGCACTGTGGTGGCTGGGGTTGTCGGGAGGAGCGGGGGTCGTGTAAGGGCAGGCTGACAACACTCTGCGACCGACACACTGCTCGCGGCGCTACACCCGAACGGCCGGATTGCGGCAGGCGGCTAACAATCCACTTCGGCCAGGAATCCGCCGACCGCTGTTCGAAATCCTGCTGGGTCTTCTGTCCACGGTAGGTGACCGGCGTCGGTCAGGTGTACACGTGACACCTTTGGTAGTACCCGTTCCAAGGAATCCACGGCCATGGTGTCCCACAATCCGGGGCCACCATGGCAGAACACCACCGGCACACCATTGCCCACCCGCGCGGCCCACAGTCGAATACCGTCTTCAGTCCATACCGCCACGCCTCGGAGTATGGCCGGATGGAAGCCGATTGACCCAGGCGCCGGTGAGGGTGTCGAGGATGAGGAAGGCGAGCAAGCTCAAGCCCAGCAACGGAATCGCCCAGCCGACGGCGATGAGGGCCAGTGGGGCCGGGACGATCGCCCACAGGGGGAGTCGTTGCCAGGCGCCTCGTCGGGGGGCGGCGCCGACGGCGGTGCGGGTTGGGCGGCGTTGCCACCACATGCGGTAGCCGAGGACGATCAGGGTGAGGATCGAGGCGGCCAGCAGGAACAGCGCGATCTGGTTGGCCAGGCCGAACAACCTGCCCATGTGCGCCTGGATGCCGAGTGTGGTCAGCTTCGCGAGCAGCGGTCGGTCGGCGAAGTCGGTGCGGGCGGTGATCGTGGCGGATGTGGGGTTTACCGCGATCTTGTCCAGGCGGATCGGCCATGTGTTGTCGACCTGGGCAGCGGTCCAGGCGTTGCCGGGATTGCTCGCGACGTCGATCTCGACGGGGCCGTCGAGGCCAGCGGTGCGTGCGGCGGAGAGCACCCGGTCGAACGTCGTGGGGTCCAGCGGTGTCGTGCCGCCGTGGCTCATGCCCGCGTGTTCCCCGTGTCCGGTCGATCCGGTCGAGGCGGTTCCCGGGAGGCTGGTGTCGAGCACCGGTGTCTTGGCGTGCAGTGCTTCCAGGGCCGCCGCGAAGTTGTCACCGGCGTAGGTCGACCAGGTCAGCCCGGTGACGGACAGGAACAGCGCGCCGAGCAGTGTCCACATCCCGAGGCTGGCGTGCCACGACCGGGTCCGGCGCACGCCCGTCGCGCTGGGGTCCGGTAGCAGCAGCGCCCGGACACGACGCCGGGAGTTGCGCCGCCGCACCAGCCACAGCACCAGTCCGGCCAGCGAGATCACCCACAGCCAACTCGCCGCCAGCTCCGAGTACACCCGGCCCGGCTCGCCCAGCAGCAGGTTGCGGTGCAGCCCGTCCAGCCAGGTGGTGACCGGGGTGGCGCCGAACCAGGTGGTCAACTGGCCCTGCACCCGAGCGGTGTACGGGTCGACGTAAGCGGTGCGGGAGTTGTCGCCGATGCCGCTGAACACGACCTGCGTCACCACGTCGGGGTCCTCGGCCACCACGACCCCGGTGACCGACCCGTCGGGCACCGCCGCCCGAGCCGCCGTGACCTGCTCCGCGAGCGGCAGCGGCGAACCCCCGGTCGGGGACACGGTCAGCACATCGCCGTAGAACAGGTCGTCAAGCTGCGGCGCCATCGAGTACAACAGTCCGGACACGGCGGCCACGATCAAGAACGGGGCCACGAACACCCCGGCGTAGAAGTGCAACCGGCGCAACAGCGGCACCACGGACCACCGTTGCGGAGCGGCAACCACGTCATCAAGCGGCGGAGCGGACATCGAACACCTCGCGCGGGGAGTCGGGACTTCACGCACAAGTCGGACGTCCGCGCCTTGTGGTTCCCGGCTCCCAGCGGATGGCGGCAACTCACGCAGCGCATTGCTGTCCGGGGAAGACACGTCATGCTCGACGGGCGAGAGGTCGGGCGGGTGATCCGTTTGACCAGTGAGCGGCTGTCGTTGCCGGGGACTGCTGTGCGGCAATTGGGGACTCCCGCACAGGTGCGTTCGACATTGAGCTACAAGCGCCCGCTGCCTTCACCACCCGGACGAAGCCCGCGTGGTGCCCGGAGTGCATCGGCGAGGTTTTCCGCGGTGCGGGCGTCGAGGTAGTGGAGCCGATGGCCGAGCCGCAGGATTGGTGGCTGACGAGGTGTCTCGTGTCGTCTGGGATTCGACAGGAGCCGTGTGGTGGTACGCGGATTGGTGCGTCAGCAGTGGCAGGAACCGGTCCGCGATCGCGAGAAGTACCAAAGCCCGCGGTGTCCGAACTGCCGGACCACCTCGGGTCGCCGGCGTGGCGAGACCCCGGTTTGGCCGCTGAGTGGAGCCCGACCAATCCTGTCACGGCATGGCGGGTGCGCCCCCACACGAGCACCGCGTTCTCGCCGGAGTGGATCTGTGCCACCGGTCCCGCGCACGTCTGGCGGTCACCGCTCAGTTCACGGTCCGGTGGCGCGGAATGCCCACAGTGCCGTGAACACGGCAAATCCCGGGTTGAACTCGACCATTGGGAGGCGGCGAAGGAGGTGTTCGGCCACGCGACCTCTGGCCTGGTGGTTCGTGACCGCGGGAGATCGCAATATCCTGATCGAGTACGACGGCGCGTACTGGCACCGGTCGCCAAGTTGCTGATCGACGAACGCAAGAGCAACGACTTGCTCGCGGCCGGGTATGTCGTCCGTGCGGCTACAAGACCGCCCCGGTGCGGTCAAGCCAGGTCTTACGCCGCTCGTCTGTGGGCGGTTGGGCGGAGGTGGCGCGGCCTGTGCTTTCGCGGGTTTGGCGCCCAGTCCCCCGGCTTGGCACTAGGACCCAAATCCTGGTCACCCTCCACCGCCGGCGTGCCGGGGGTGGGTTCGCGGCGGTGTGCGCGGGCGACGAGGTAGAGCAGGGCGAGGCCCGCCAACAGTGGACCGTGCGAGACCACGCGGATGGCGGTGGCGCTTCCGGCGATGATGTCGTGTGCCGAGAACAGCAGCAGGATGCCGACGAATCCGCTGAGGGTGGGGAGCAGGCCGGTGGCACGGTGCGCCTGCACGGCGGCGACGAGCAGGCCGATGCCGAGGGCGAGGTTCCAGGCGGCGCCCTCGTTGAACAGGTGGCTGGCCAGGTCGTGGCCGGTGAGTTCGTGGCCGGCGTGGTCCCCGGTCGCGCCGGTGAGGAACTGGGCCATGGCCAGCCAGACCTGGATCAGGGCGACGACGACGAGTGCCACCCGGGAGCCCAGTGCGGTTGGTTTGGGGCGGACCGCCAGTACCGCGTCGACGAGGTCGGGGGGTTGTTCGGCGGGGCGGACCCGGATGGTCCTGGTCAGGTGTTCGGCCTTGGCCTGCCACTGGGCGCAGGTCGGGCACTGGCCGAGGTGCGCGTCGACGTCGGCGGTGGGGGCGGGTTCGGCCTCGCCGTCGAGTCGGGCCGAGAGCGCTTCACGGCAGGTTTCACAGTCCACGTGGTGAATGGTCGCGCCGGTCGGCCCGTTGGTTCCCGACGGGGGTGTGGTTACGATCCGCGACCGTGAGCACACCCGATGACGACGTGACGCGCTGGGCGCTGCGGGCCCGGTCCGGTGACCGGGACGCCCTGGAGCGCTTCGTGCGGGCCACCCAGCGGGACGTCTGGCGGTTCGTCGCCCACCTCGCGGACGTCAGCGTGGCCGATGATCTCGCGCAGGAGACCTACGCACGGGCGCTCACCACGTTGCGTGGGTTCGCCGGGCGTTCGTCGGCCAAGACCTGGCTGTTGGTGATCGCTCGCCGGGTCGTCGTCGACCAGGTGCGGATGGCCCGGTCCCGGCCGCGACTGGCCTCGGGGGCGGGCTGGGAACTGGCCGCCGATCGCGGCTCACCGGTCAGCGGCGCCGAGGCGGTGGTCGAACTGAACATGTTGCTCGACGCCCTGGACCCGGACCGGCGCGAGGCGCTGGTGCTGACCCAGGTACTCGGCCTGCCCTACGCCGAGGCGGCGGCCGTGGTGGGCTGTCCGATCGGCACCATCCGCTCCCGGGTCGCCCGAGCGCGTGAAGACCTCGTCCGCGCGGTCGAGGGTGGTTCCGCCACCGAGGTGGGTTGATCCACTGGTCACCCGCCCGTGTACACCGGCACGGGGGTGGACGACATGCAGTACGGTCGGTTCATGGCGGATGAACCCGGTGGTCCCGTGCTCGGCCCGACGCTGGCCGAGTGGCGCAAGGCCCGGGAGGAGACGGAGCGCCACCTCGCCACCGAGACCGACCTGCCGGACGTGCCGTGGGTGCAGCGACTCGCCGATCTGCTGACCACCGAGCGCTCGTGGCAGGACCAGTACACCGAGCTGGTCGCGCTCGACAGCAGTGAGGGCCGGTTCCCGCCGTCCAACCGCTGAGTCCGCAATGCACAGTCCGCAGTGCACAGTCCTCAATGGACTGTGATGGAATGCCGAAGCGACAAGGAGATCGACGCGTGGTCGAAGGAACAGCCAAGTGGTTCGACGTCGAGGGCCCGCGCGCCGCAGCGGTGCCGGTCCGCTGACCGCCGCGCGGCGCGTCGTGGTCTCGTCGGACGTGAACGCCCGGGGCGAGCCGGTGCGACTCGTCGCCGCGCTGGAGACCTACGTCCACCAGGTCGCGGTGCTGATCGGGGTACCGGTCGAAGCCGTGGCGCACGAGGTCACCGACACGGCCACGGCGTACGTCGGCTTGGCCGAACGACTTCCCGACTTGCCCGCCGGTGACCTGATGCTCGTCTGGGACGAGCGGCTCGGGTGGTACATCGGCGTCGAGCCGCACGGGTCCGTGATCTCCTACCTCGGCGGCCACGTCGTCCCCACTCCGGCTGAGGTGGCCCGCTTCGTCGCGGACGTCATCGCCGGTCACCACCTGAGCGAGGCGGGCACCGTCACCCCGCTGCCCGACCGCCAGGCGCTGGCGGCGCGCATGGTCGCGGTCTCGTCCTGAGCGCTCACGCGGTGGCGAGCCCGGCCTGGTAGGCGAGGATCACCAGGTGGACGCGGTCGCGGGCGGAGAGCTTGAGCATGATGTGGGCGACATGGGCTTTGGTGGTGCCGGGGGTGATGTGCAGGCGTTGGGCGATCTCGCTGTTGGACAGCCCCGCGGCGATGAGGGTGAGCACTTCGCGTTCTCGTGGGGTGATGGCGGTGAGCCGGTCCGTGCGCGGTGGGCTGGTGTACGCGGCGATGAGTTTGCGGGTGACGCTGGGGGAGAGGAGCGCGTCGCCCGCGGCGACGACGCGGATGGCGGCGAGGAGGTCGGTTGACGGGGTGTCCTTGAGGAGGAATCCGCTGGCGCCCGCGCGGAGGGCGGCGAAGACGTACTCGTCGAGGTCGAAGGTGGTCAGGACGAGTACGCGCACCTCGGGCAGGGTGGCGGTGATCCGGCGGGTGGCCTCGATGCCGTCCAGTTCGGGCATGCGGATGTCCATGACGACGACGTCCGGGGGGTCGGCGGTCGCCAACTCGACGGCATCGGCCCCGTTGGCGGCCTCGGCGATGACGGTGAGGTCGTCGGCCGAGTTGACGATCTCGCGGAAGCCGGTGCGGATGAGGGCTTGGTCGTCGGCGATGAGCACCCGGATCACGAGTGGTCCCCGTGCGGCAGTCGGGCGGCCACCTCGAAGCCGCCGGGTATCGGGCCTGCGCTGAGTTCACCGCCGCAAAGCGTCGTCCGTTCGCGCATTCCGATGAGGCCGTGACCGCCGGGACCGGGTGAGCCGCCGCGGCCGTTGTCGGTGATCGTGAGGAGCACGGCGTCTTCCGCGTAGGCGATCGTGACTCGGCAGGTCTGGGTCTCCGCGTGTTTGACCACGTTGGTCAGGGCTTCCTGCACGATCCGGTACGCCGAGACGTCGATCCCGGCGGGGAGCGGGTGGGGCGTGCCGTGCAGCACGACGTCCACGTCGACCCCCGCGCTGGACGTGCGTGCGACCAGCTCGTCCAGCCCGGCGAGGCCGGGGGCCGGTTCGAGTGATCCGGGGGAGCGCAGCACGCCCAGCATGCGGCGCAGTTCGGTCAGCGCTTCGCGGCCGGTGGTCTCGATGACGCCGAGGGCGGCCGCCGCCGCGGCGGGCTTGCGGTCGAGGACCAGCCTGCCCATGTCGGCTTGAACGGTGATCACGCTCATGCTGTGCGCGACGACGTCGTGCAGTTCCCTGGCGATGCGCAGGCGCTCGTCGGTGACCAGCGCCGCGCGCTCACGTTCCCCCTGCGCTGCCAGGGTTTCCGCGTAGACGCGGTACTGGGCGCGCAACATCCCCGCACCCCAACCGATCACCACGACAGCGCCGGGTAGCAGCACTGTCACCCACTGTCCATTCCAGACTACCCCGCCCGCGACCACGGCCAGGACGACCGCGAGCGCCACATAGGACCGACGGGAACCCAGTGCTGCCAACGAATAGGCGACCAACGCCATCGGCACCGACGCGAGCGGCACCACCGGCACCACCGACGTGGCCAACGACAGTCCGAACGCCGGGACGCCCAGCCCGAACGCCAACCACGGCCGACGGCGCAGCACGAGCGGTACGGCGAGGAGCGTGGCGCCGAGCAGACCGACCAGGCGCGACGTGGGCCCCGTCCCGCTGATCAGCGGACCTCCCCACGCCAGCACGACAGCGACCGCCGCGAGGCAGTCGAGCGCGAACCAGTGTCCCGGTCGCAGCCGCCGCAGCAGCGGTGGGCGCACGTCGATCCCCATCGGCCGACCGTAGCCGAGCGGCCGGAGCGCACACATCATTCCCCGGTCGTATGCCCACGGGCATACGCCGGTGGGTACCCGCCCGCGCGGCGATGACGGCCCCGCCCCCCGCCGGGCACGGTGAACCCCAGCAGAAAGGACACCACCATGATCGAAGCCGATGAGTTGACCAAGACCTACGGCCGCCGCCGCGCGGTCGACCGGTTGACCTTCCACATCCCACCCGGCCGGGTGACGGGGTTCCTCGGGCCCAACGGCGCGGGCAAGTCCAGCACCATCCGCCTTGTCCTCGGCCTGGACTCGCCGACCCACGGCCGGGTGCTGGTCAACGGGCGGCCGTACCGGGCGTTGGACCGGCCGTTGCGCCGGGTCGGCGCGCTGCTCGACGCGAACGCCGTGCACGGCGGCCGCCGGGCCCGCGACCACCTGCGATGGCTCGCCGAGACCAACGACATCCCGCGGGCCCGGGTCGACGAGGTGCTGGGCCTGACCGGCCTGACCGAGGTGGGACACCGGCGGGTCGGTGGGTTCTCGCTCGGGATGAAGCAGCGGCTCGGCATCGCCGCGGCGCTCATCGGCGACCCGGAGATCCTGATCTTCGACGAGCCGGTCAACGGCCTCGACCCGGACGGGGTGCACTGGATCCGCGGGCTGATCCGGTCGCTGGCCGCCGAGGGGCGCACCGTGCTGGTCTCCAGCCACCTGATGAGCGAGATGCAGTTGACCGCCGACCACCTGCTGATCCTCGCCCGGGGCAGGCTGCTCTCGGACGCGGCCATGGCCGACCTGGTCCGCTCCGGCGGCGGTGACGTGCTGGTCCGCACCGCGGGTGACTCACCGCTCGCCGCGCTGCTGACCGCCGGGGGCGCCACGGTGACCCCGGAGTCCGGCCGGGGTTTGGTGGTGACCGGGCTCGACCCGACCCGGATCGCCGAGGTGGCCGCCGCGCACGGCATCGCACTGGTCGAGTTGACCCCACGCGCGGCGTCGCTCGAAGAGGTCTTCCGCCGCATCACCGATCCCGAACTCCAGTACCGCGCCGACCGGGAGGGGACCCGATGACCGGCCTGATCGCCGCGGAGTGGACGAAGCTCCGCTCGGTGCGCTCGACGCCATTGGTCCTCGCCGTGGCAGCGGTGTCGACCATCGTGATCGCCGTGGTCCAGGCCCGCTCGGCGGCGAGCGCGTGGGACAGTTGGGGTCCGCGCGCCCGCGCCGAGTTCGACCCGGTGTTCTCGACCTTCTCCGGATTCCAGTTGGCGCAGTTGGCTTTCGGCCTGCTGGGTGTCCTGGCCGTCACCGCCGAGTACGGCACCGGCACGGTCCGGGCCACCTTCGCCGCCGCACCCCGGCGCGGCCGGGTGCTCGCCGCGAAACTCCTCGTCGTCGGCACGCTCACCCTGGTCGCGGGGGAGGTGCTGGCGTTCGCGGCCTTCTTCGCGGGCCAGATGGCGTTGGCGGGCAAGCACTTGGACACCGGACTCGGCGACCCGAACGTCCTGCGCGCGGTGCTGGGCCAGGGTTTCTACGTCGCCACCGTGGCCGTCCTCGGCGCGGCGATCGGCACCGTGCTCCGACACACCGCAGGCGCGACCGCGCTCACCACGGGACTGTTGTTCCTCGCGCCGACAGTGCTCAAAGCCTTCTCCGCCAACGGCTCCACGGCGTTGACCCACTGGGCGCCGGGAGTGGCCGCCGAGGGCCTGACCTGGACCAGGTTCCACGACCCGGAATGGCCGACAGCCGGGTTCGCGCTGCTGGTCTGCCTCACCTACCTCGCGGTGACCGTCGCCGCCGCGGCCTGGTGCTTGACCCGCCGCGACGTCTGACCCGCCTGAACCGCGGTGGTGGCCACCGGCGGATGGCCACCACCACCGGGTCATGCGGTCGCTTCCTGCTCCTCAACCGACCCGTGCAGTTCCCACTGCCCGCGCCTGCGCAGGACGAACAGGTAGTACAGGGTCGCCACCACGGCGATGCCGATGGTGGTCAGCAGGCTGGGCCGACCGACCGCCGGGTCGAGCGCGTTCTGCCAGATCACGTACACGAGGGCGGCCAGGGCCACCACCGGGGCGATGGGGAACCACGGCATCCGGTAGGCGGCGTGTCGGGTTGAGCCGTTGCGGCGGCCGTTGATCACGGCGACGCACAGGAACGCGTAGACCGCCACGATCGAGGTTGAGGTGACGACCAGCAGGAAGTGCTCGTCCACGAAGCACAGGGCCGTGCCGAAGATGCCGGTGACGATGGTGGCGATCCACGGGGTGTTGGTGCGCGGGTGGATGGCGGCGAGCGCCCGGCTGATCGTTCCCGGCCAGGCGGCGTCGCGGCCGGTGCTGAAGACCATTCGGGAGGTGATGAGGATGATGGCCAGCACCGCGTTCAGGATGGCCAGCGCGATCGCCAGGCTGATGACGGTGTTCAGCGTGGACCCGCCGCGAGCGGTGACGAAGTAGCTCATCATGTTGTCCGAGGAGAACAGGTCGGTCAGCGACGGGGCGCCGATGAGGACCGAGGTGACCGGGATGAGCTCGGCCAGCACGGTGATGCCCAGCGCCCAGAGGATGGCGCGGGCGATGCCGCGGTGCGCGTTGGTGGTCTCCTCGCCGAAGTAGACCGCGGAGCCGTAGCCGTTGTAGGAGAAGATCGCGACCGCCGCGGCCGCGGCGATGATGCCGAACGAGGTGGGGCTCAGCCCGCCGTCGCCGGTGGCCGCCATCGGGGAGGCGACCAGGTCGCCGATGCCGCGGGCCGGGTTGACCAGGCCGAGGGCGGTGACGATCACCAGCGCGACCATCTCGATGGCCAGGAAGACGCCGGTGATCCAGGCGTTGACCTTGATGTCGAACACCGCCAGCACGGTGGCCGCCGCCGTGGTGACGCCGGCGACGACCGGGCCGTTCAGGCCGGGGATGAGCACCGACAGGTAGGTGCCGACGCCCAGGGCGATGACGGCGATGATGAGCAGTTGGGTGATCATCAGCAGCCCGAGCGTCACGAAGCCGGGCAGCTTGCCCAGGGTGCGCGCCACGATGGCGTACTCGCCGCCGCTGAGCGGGTAGGCCGAGGCCAGTTCCGCGTAGACGAACGCCATGAACACGCCGACCACGGCCGCGATGACGAAGCTCCAGAACGCGCCGCTGCCCGCCTGGGTCACCACACCGGGGGCGATGATGAAGACCGAGGACGCGGGCGAGATCGCCGACAGCGTGATGAGCAGCGTGCCGAGCACTTTCAGGCCCCGGCGCAGGCCGGGGGCGGGGGGTGACGAGGTGGGCAGGGAGGGCGCTGGATCCGGCATGGCGGGTCTCCTCGAACGAGTTCTTTGACTGGTCATCAAAGAACTCAATGTGGCGTACGTCAATAAGGAACCACAAAACATCTGTGTTACGGCACCGAGTACTTGCGTTCTTTGATGATCGGTTGAAGAATCACCGGCATGCCGAGACCCAGCAGGGCGCACCACAAGCGTGGTGAGCTGATCGCCGCCGCGCGGCAGGCCGTCCTCGACCGGGGCGTGCTCGACCTGCGGTTGCGCGACGTCGCCGACCAGGCCGACATGTCCACCGGATCGGTCCTGTACTACTTCCCGACCCTCGGTGACCTGCTCTACCAGGTGCAGACCGAGGCCGTCGAGCGGTTCTGCGTGGACCGCGAGGAGGCCGCCCGCCAGGAGCCGGACCTCCGGCGCAGGCTGGTCGCCACCATCCGGGCCGGGTTGCCCACCGGCCAGGACGACGAACTGTGCGTGCTCATCTACGAACTCGGCGCGTACGCCCGCCGCGACCCGGCCTACGCCGCCCAGCACATCCGGTTGTGCGAGCGGCAGGTCGCGCTGTACTCCACGATCCTGGAGACCGGCGCGGCCACCGGCGTGTTCCGGCTGACCCGCGACGCCACCACGATCGCGCGCAGCCTGGTCGCCCTGGAGGACGGGCTCGGCCTGCACCTGACCCAGGCCGTGCCGACCTTCACCACCCCCCAGGCCGAGGCGATGCTGATCGCCTACGCCGCCGACGCCACCAACTGCCCCCTGGAGTCCTGACATGCGCGCCCGCGACCTCGGCCTGCGGCTCACCGGCGTCACCGGTCCGCACAACGCCATCACCGACGTCCCCGGTGTCCAGGTCGGCTACACGACCCTCGTCGACGGCGACGCGGTCCGCACCGGGGTCACCGCGATCCTGCCGCGCCCGCCCGCCGACGTGCACCTGCCGTGTGCGGCGGGCCGGTACTCGCTCAACGGCAACGGCGAGATGACCGGCTCCGCGCTCATCGACGAGATCGGCCTGGTCCGGCTCCCGGTGCTGATCACCAACACGCACGCCGTCGGCCCGTGCCACCGCGGCGTGATCGACTGGGTGGTCCGGGAGAAGCCCCAGGTCGCCGAGCAGTGGCTGCTCCCGGTGGTCGCCGAGACCTGGGACGGCTACCTCAACGACATCAACGGCCCGCACATCCAGCCGTCGCACGCCGTCGCCGCCATCGACGCCGCCACCGGTGGTCCCGTCGCCGAGGGTTCGGTCGGCGGTGGCACCGGCATGAACTGCTACGCCTTCAAGGGCGGCAGCGGAACGTCTTCACGCGTAGTCGAATACGGCTCGGATTCCTACACGGTCGGCGCTTTCGTCCAGGCGAACTTCGGCTCCCGGCACGAGCTGACGGTCACCGGTGTCCTGGTTGGACAGTCCATTGCGGACGACAACCCGATGGAGGACACCGACTGGCTGATCCCGCCCGGCGCGGGCTCGGTGATCGCCGTCATCGCCACCGACGCCCCGCTGCTGCCCGGCCAGTGCACCGCGCTGGCCCGCCGCGTCCCGCTCGGTCTCGCCCGCACCGGCACGACCGGCTCGCACTTCTCCGGCGACATCTTCCTGGCGTTCTCCACCGGCAACCGGCACACGCCGTCCGAGTTCCCGCACGGCGACCCCGGCTACGACACCGTCCGGCACATCCCGTGGAACCGGATGGACGACTTCTTCGCCGCCGTGGTCCACTCGGTGGAGGAGGCCGTGCTCAACGCCCTGGTCGCCGCCGAGACCATGACCGGCCGCCTCGGTCACCGCTCGCCCGCGCTGCCCACCGACCGCCTGCTCGACCTGGTCAAGTCCGCCCGGTGAACTAACGGCCCGGTCCGCGGTGGGTCTTCTTGACCTGTCCGGGTGGGATCTTCTTGGCCTGGTCGGTCGCCACCGTGGTGTCGGTGGTGTCCTGGGTGTCCTTGTCGAGGTTGACCACCACCTCCGGGGCGGTGGTCGCCTGCGCGGGGGTCGTCGTCACGGGGGCGGCGGCGGTGGACGTGACCGGGTCGCGGGTCGCGGGTTTGTGTCGCGGGACGACGAGGGTCGAGTCCGCGGACGACGGTGCCGGGAGCCGCGCGGCCGGTGTGCCGGGTGTCGCGGTGGTGTCGGGCGGCGGGGGCGCGTCCGACGAGGTGGTCGGGGTGGACAGCGACCACGCGAGCACCCCGGCGGTCAGCGCCGTCACCGCCGATCCCGCGACGACCAGCACCCTCGGCGCGACCTTACGGCGCGACCGGACCCGCTGGTCGGCGCGCAGGACTCGGGCGCAGCCCGCGGCATCGGGTCGGCGGCGCGGCGCCAGGGCGGTCATCAGGGAGAACAGCCGCACCAGGTCGTCGGGCAGGTCCCTGGGCACGGCGGGTGGCCGGTGCAGTCGGGCGACGGCGGTCTCGATGTCGGTGCCCTCGTACTCCGGCTTGCCGCTCAGGCACTCCAGCAGCACCAGGCCGAGCGCGTAGATGTCGGCGGGGCAGCCCACCTCCACCCCGGCGACCTGTTCCGGCGCCAGGTAGGCCGCGGTGCCGGTCATCCGGCTGCTGCTGGTCAACCGGGGCGACCCGAGCAGCCGGGCGAGGCCGAAATCCGCCAGCACCGCCCGGTCGTCGCGGGTCAGCAGGATGTTCGACGGCTTGATGTCGCGGTGCACGATCTCGTTGCCGTGCACGCAGGCCAGCGCGTCGGCCAGGTTCGCGCCGAGCCTGCGCACCCGCTCCAGCGGCAGCGGCCCGTCGGCGATCGCGTGCCGCAGGGTCGGCCCGTCGACCAGGCCCAGCACCAGGAACGAGTGCGTGTCGTGGATGCCGCTGTCGTGGATCGGGACCAGCCCGGGGTGGTCCAGGCTGCGCAGGATGCGCACCTCGGCGTCGAAGCGCCTGCGGTCGGCCAGGTCCGAGTCGCGCCGGAACACCTTGACCGCCACGAACCGGTCCAGCGCGCGGTCGCGTGCCCGGTAGACCTGGGCCATCCCGCCGATCCCGATCACCTCCGCCAGCCGGTACCGACCGGCCAGCAGGTCCCCGGGCGCGGGCAGCGTCACCCCTCGTTCGTCTGGCACTCCAGCAGCATGCCCTGTCCGCCCACCGGATACCAGCGGCCGTCGAACCCTCCGTCGTCCTACTGTCCACAGGGGACCGACGGTGTATCGGGCAGGTTCACTAGCCCGATTGGACTACGTCGCCCGCCGACCGCGCCGGGCCGTTCGGGCCGGGGAGCGCCGACACCCCAGGTCGCGGGCAGAACCGGGTTGCATAAGATCTCCCGGTGGCCGACTTCGACGACTACCCAGACACCACCGTTCTCCCGGTGCGCCAGCAGCAGATCTTGGCGGCGGTGCGGGACTGGGTGGTGGAGCACGGCTACTCGCCCAGCACCCGGCAGATCGGCGACGCCGTCGGGCTGCGGTCGTCGTCGGCGGTGAGCAAGCACCTGGCGAGCCTGGAAGACCGGGGTTACCTGCGGCGCGGCACCTCCGTCACTCGCCCCATCGACGTCCGGCTGTTCCTCGGCCCCGCGCCGGGCAACGGCTCGTCGGTCTCGGTGCCGGTGGTCGGGCACATCGCCGCAGGCACGCCGATCACCGCCGAGGAACAGGTCGACGACGTCCTCGACCTGCCGAAGGAACTCACCGGACGGGGCACCGTGTTCGCCCTGCGGGTCCGGGGCGACTCAATGGTGGACGCCGCCATCTGCGACGGCGACATCGTGGTCGTGCGCCAGCAGCACGAGGCGCACTCCGGACAAATCGTAGCCGCGATGATCGACGACGAGGCCACCGTCAAGGTCTACCGTCGCAGCAACGGCCACGTCTTCCTCGACCCCCGCAACGACGACTACCCCGTGCTGGACGGGGACAACGCCACCGTCCTCGGCATCGTCGTCTCCGTCCTGCGCAGCGTCTAGCGGCTCCGGTCCGGGCGGCGTTCGAGCACGGACACCCCGGATGCCGGTGACACGGTCGGCAGCACCACCTTCTGGAACACCCGGTGCGCGGGCAGATCCATCGAACGGGTCGGCTTCACCGACCGCCACGACCGCGCTGAACGGCGGCAGGAACCGCCTCCAGTTCGAACTCGACGTTCCCGATCCCAGTGCGCCACGGCCACAGGACGTACTGCTGGAACACGATGCCCCGGTCCAGGCCGGACCCGGCGACCGGGACACCGCCACCTGCCCGTTGGTCGGCTGGGCCAGGCCCGCCAGCAGCGCCCGGCTCCCACACGACCGCTCCACGAACCCCTCCGAAGGCCCCCGCGCGCGGCCCAGCCCCCACCCTTCCCGGGGGGCGTCCCCGGGGCCAGTCTACCGGCTGGGCAAGATCGACAGGGGGTGCTGCCGGGGGCTGTGGACAACTCGGCGCCATGGGGGTGCCGAACCACGTTGTGAGCGCGACTCACACAGCGAGGGTGGGCCGAGACGAGCACACGCAGGCCGTGAGAACCGCCAGTTCCCGCAGCCCGCCCGCAGCGCGCCCGCCGCAGCCCGCCCGCAGCGCGACGCCGCTGAGGGCGAGGAACGGGCCGCCACCAGTGGGCCGGTCAGCGACAGCAGCGTCTTCACCGGGAGCTTGCCGAGCGTGGCGAATCTTCTCGATGCGCTGGTGTCCCCACCTAGTCAGCCTGCGGGGACGAGCCGGGGCGAGTCGAACCCGTCCGCCGGGCGGGCCAGGCCGTAGTGGTCGCGCAGGGTCGTGCCGGTGTACTCGGCGCGGAACAGGCCGCGGGAGCGCAGGATCGGTAGCACGGTGTCGATTAACTCGGTGAGCCCGGACGGCAGCAGCGGCGCCATCACGTTGAACCCGTCGGCCGCGCCGGTGGTGAACCACAGCTCGATGTGGTCGGCGATCTGTTCCGGGGTTCCGGTGACGACCTGGTGACCGCGGCCGCCGCCCAGCCGGGACAGCAGTTGCCGCAGGGTGAGCCGTTCGCGTTCGGCCAGGTCGCGCACCAGGGCGAACCGGCTCTGCGCGCCGTTGACGGTCTCCGGCAGCGGCGGCAGCGGTTGGTCCAGCGGGTGCCCGATCAGGTCGACGCCGATCATCTCGGAGAGTTGGCGCACCGCGCGGGCGGGCACGATCAGCTCGTCGAGTTCGTCGGCCAGCCGCCGTGCCTCGGCCTCCGTCGATCCCAGGATCGGCACGATGCCGGGCAGCACCTTGAGCGAGTCGACGCCGCGGCCGTGTCCGGCCAGCCTGCCTTTGAGGTCGGCGTAGAACTCCCGGCCGGACTCGATGGTCTGGTGCGCGGTGAACACCGCCTCCGCCCACTTCGCCGCGAACGCCTTCCCGTCCGCCGACGACCCGGCCTGCACCAGCAGCGGGTGCCCCTGCGGGATGCGGGGTGTGTTCAGCGGGCCGCGGACCTGGTGGAACCGGCCCGCGTGCGCGATCTCGCGAACCCGGTCGGGATCGGCGAAGCGCCCGCTGTTCCGGTCGACCACGACGGCGTCGTCGGCCCAGCTATCCCAGAGCGCGGTGACCACCCGCAGGTACTCGTCGGCCCGCTCGTAGCGCTCGGCGTGGTCGGCCGCCGCGCCCAGCGAGAAGTTCTGCGCCGCCCGGTCGCCCGCGGTGGTGACGATGTTCCAGCCCGCTCGACCGCCGCTGATGTGGTCGAGCGAGGCGAACCAGCGGGCCAGGTTGAACGGCTCGCTGTAGCTGGTGGACGCGGTCGCGATCAGGCCGATCCGGGAGGTCACCGCCGCCATCGCGGTCAGCAGGGTGATCGGCTCGAACACCTGCGCCGCCGTGTGTTCGACATCGCCCCAGACCTGCACGCCGTCGGCGAGGAACACCGAGTCGAACCCGCCCGCCTCGGCGATCCGGGCCAGTTCCTGGTAGTGCCGGACATCGCCGAGCCGGGCCGGGTCGGTGCGCGGGTGCCGCCACGCCGCCTCGTGGTGACCCACCCCCATCAGGAAAGCGTTGAGGTGCAAGGGGCGTTCGGACATGGCTGTGCTCCAGGAATGGGCTGGGATTCGACCGGATGAGCAATTTCCGCGGCACCATCCTGTTTCAGCCGCTCACGGCCGGTCAACTTTGCGACCGGTGAAATTAATTCCTGCCCAGCCGGTGGGACGCCGCCGCGACCAGCGCGCCGACCGGGTCCCGGTACACCTCGCCCAGCGCCACCCCGGCCGCCGACAGTTCGAGGATGTCCGTGGTGGGGACCCCGCTCGCGCGCACCGACCGCGCGGGCTCGGCGCACACCAGCGACCGGTCCCGCACCTCGGCCCTGATCGCGTCCAGGCATTCCGGGATCGCCGCCGCGCCGAGCTCCGCCACGATCAGCACATCCGGGTTCACGATGTCGTACAACAACGCCGCCGCCCGTCCGACGACGTGTCCCCGTTCGATGAACAGGGTTCGCGCGGCTTCGTCTCCCTCGGTCGCCGTCCGCAGCAGTTCCCAGAACGGTGTCGCGGCGACCCGGTGCGCCCATGCCTGATCGGATACCGTCGCCTCGAAACAACTGAAATGACCGCTCGCGCAACGGATGTCCGGATCGCCGACCGGTAAATGCGCCACGACACCCGCGCCCGAACGTCGCCCCCGGTGCACTTCCCGGCCGGTTCGGACCGCCGCGTCAACGACATTGCCGACGAAGAGGTACAGCACGGACTCGTCCGGATCGACGGTTCCGAACAGTTCCTCGGCGTGCATGAGCCCTCTGGTGTGGTTGTCGACGTAAACCGGCAACGGCACCTGTCCGGCCACGACATCGCGCACCGGCACCGCCCGCCACCCCAATGACGGGTGCTCGACCAACACCCCGGCGTCCGCGTCCACCCAGCCGCCGGTGGCGACCCCGACCGCGCGCGTGCGCTCCGGGTCCACCCATTCCGCCGCGGCTTCGGCGATCTTGCCGACCATCGAGACCGGGTCTTCTCCCTGGTAGGGCACCCGCCGTTGCCGCACCACCCGTCCACACAGGTCCACGACACCCACCGTGCCGAACTCGTGCGCCAGGTGGATCCCGATGACCTCGCACGCCTCCGGGTTCACCGCCAACGGCACGTGTGGGCGACCGACCCGCCTTTCCGGCCGGACCGCGGTTTCCCGCAGCAACCCGCTGTCCAGCAGCAGTGAACTGTGCCTGGTCACCGCGGCGCCGCTCATCCCCACCAGCCGCGCCAACGCCCGTCTGGACAGCGGTCCGTGCCGCACTGCCGCGCGCAACAACGCGGCCGTACTGGCCGCGAACCGGTCGTCACCTTCCCCCAGGACCGCCGACACGTCTTCGATCGTCGCACGGCCGTGTCGGTTCCGGAGGTCGTTCCACAGCGCGGGAAGACTTGCGCGGGCGGGCCTACTGGTTTCCGCACCGGAGTCGAGTGTCCACAGTGGCCTGTTCAGTGCGTGCGCAGCCCCACGGTCACCGCGTCGATGAGCCGTGCGGTGTTCCTCGATTCCCGGAGTGTTCGTTCGGCGACCCAGGTGATTCCGCCTGCCAACAACAGCACGTCGTCCGCGGTCAATTCTGCGCGCACCGATCCCTGTTCTTGCGCGCTTTTCAGCAATCCGGCCAGTTCGGTTCGCATTTCCGCGACCGGTCCGGGAACCGGGTCGAGCGCGCTGTCCACAATGGACGCTGACGCGCCGCGGTAGACGGCGACCCGGTCGACGAAGGTGTGCAGCCACTCGACGAGGGCGGTACCCGCGTCGGCGGACTTCGCGAGTTTCCGCGCCTGGGTGGCCAAAGTGGCGACCCGGTCGGCGAGAAGCCCGGCGACCAGGGCCTCGCGGTTCGGGAAGTGGCGGTAGAGGGTGCCCGCGCCGACCTTCGCGCGCTGGGCGATCTCGTTGAGGGAGGCACCGGTGCCGTGCTCGGCGAACGCGGCGTCGGCGACCTTCAGGATGCGCTTGTGGGTCGCGCGGGCGTCGGCGGGTTTGCGCCGTCGGGCGGCGGGATCGGCCATGACCGCCAGCCTAGCGGAGAAGATCTCCTGTCGATGATCCGCCGTGGACCGTCAGTGGACCATGTTAGCTTGCCGCCATGGCTGAGCTGATCCAGGACGCGGCACACGGCGCCGAGTTGACCGAGCGGGTCCTCGACGTGGTCCGCCAAGACCCGACCCGCCCGATGTTCGACTACCCGAGCGTGTCGTGGGTGGACGGGGCGCCCACCCCGATGGCGCCGGACGTGCTGGCATCCCTGCGTTTCCCGTCCGGCCGCCCGCTGACCCCCAGCCTGCGCGCCTGGCTCGCGTTCGACACCACCCTGTTCGCGCGGCACCACTGGTTCACCGACACCGGCGCCCTGGCCCCACGCCCCCTCGACGCCATCGTCACCGCGGAACTGGGCCAACCGTGGGGCGAGTGCTACGCCCCGATCGCCCTCCCGGAGTGCTTCCTACTCCCCGGCGGCTCCGACTCCCGCCGCGTCCTGGTCGTCACCGAACCCGACTCGGCCGGGGAGTACCCGATCGTGGCAATCGACGTCGACGACATGCCCTTCGTCGGAATCATGTTCCCCGGCTTCGACGTCTACGTCGCCGAGGCCGCAGGCCTGCTCACCTTCGACTTCGACACCTACACCGCCATCGAGAACAACCCCGTCTACCGCCCCCGCGTCCGCCACCACACCCACCTCTTCGCAGGCGAAACCTACGCCGAATACCCGTTCTAACGCAGCGAGTCGTTTGGCCACCGGGTCATGAACGCGCCGAGCGCGTTGTCAATCCGCTTGCCCATCTCGTCCGGCTCATGCCCAGGTCCGTAGTGCTCACTCAACGCATCGATGAAGGTTTCCTCCACGGTCTCCCAGTCTTCGACCGTCGGCGTGGTACTGGCTCGGAGGGTCGCCAAAAGTGCTGGATCGCGGTGCTGCAGCACCGCGACAAAGACGGCGCGGTGCGGCTCAGGCATCTCGTCGATGACGCTCATGGGCTTCTCCATCCCGCGCTGTTGCGTGCCCACGCCGTGACCACTTGGCCTGCCTTGTTCAAGTTGACGGTGGCATTCTGGCCGACGTATCGGTAGGTGCCACCGTACTTGTCGGGAATGTAGCGGGGCGGCTTGGTCGGGTTGGCTACGGCGTCGACCACCGCCTCGTCGTTGACGCCGTGGCCATCGCGTGACTGGATCTGTTGTTCACCGTGCTCGGTGCGGCCGGTGATCTCTTTCGGAGCCTCGAACGAGGGTTCCCCACCACCCGACCCACCGCCGTTGTCCGGCTGCACGGGTTCGACGTGATCATCGCCGCCCGCCTGGATCGCCAACGCGGCCATCGATGCGGTGGTGATGCCGATACCGGTCGCCATACCCGCCGCGGACACCGCGTTGACCGGTATGCCGACCACCGCGCCGACACCGGTGGCGTCGAGCAGCAGGCCGCCTCCCTCGCCCACCGCGCTGATCGCCGTCAGGCCCATCCCGGCGGCTGCGGTGAACACCTCGCCGGGATGGTGGACGATGGCGTTGCCGAACGAGGCGACACCGTTGACCACGTGGGCGCTGACGTCCTTGATGCCGTGCCAGACATCACCGGCCACGTCCTCGATGTCCGACCCCAACTCCGAGAGCCAACTGGGTTTGGGCGGGGCCTTCTCACGCACCCTGTCCACGATGTCGGCAGCGGTGTTACCGGCTTCGGCGAGTTGTTGCCGAGCATGACCCAGCATCTCGCGGGCTGTCTGTCGTCGCGCTTCGCCGGGATCGACGAACGGGACGTCAGACAGCACGGAGCCGGTGGCAGCGGCCTGCGACTGGGCTTGCCGCACCGCCCGGTCGTGGTCGGCCCGTGCCTGGTTGGTTGCGGCTTGGCCTTGGTCCCACTCGCGGATGGCCTCGGCCGCTTGGCCCTGCGCCCAGATCAGCGTGGCGACGTAGTGGTCCACCGCCGTGGCGGCCGAGTGGAAGCAATCACCGGCTTCCGTCCACTTGCCCGGCTGACCTTCGAACGCCTGTCGGAAACCATCCGCAGCCGGACCGCTCCACCCATCCGCGGTGTCGATGCGCGCCAAACCGGCACCAGCCTCGCCCAGCATGTCCCCATAGGACATGAGCAGGTCCACCGACAAGGTGAGAGAATCCGGGTTGCCCGGGATGAGCACAGCCGGATCGTTTGTCTGACCCAGTTCGGTCATCAATTCCCCGCTGGATCCGGACCAGGAGAATCGAACACTCCCGCGGTGGCGTGTTCGACCTCGACATACGCGGCGACACTGGCCCGCAGGCGATCAGCCACCGCCCGACCGTCCTCTGCCAGGTTGCCCACACCCCGATCCCACCGATCGCAGAACTCCGCCACCGACTCGGCCAAACGCTCGTGACCCGCGACCGATGTGTCGACCTTGATGCCACCCACCCTGTTGTTGGCCACGTCGTACAACACGCCGTCAATCCCCTGGGACGCGCTCGTCAATGCGCCGAGGTCAACTCGGAACCCGGTCACCATCACCTCTCGACATCCGCGCCGGACAAAGGCCGCGCCTCGAACCGCGACACGTACCTTGTACTGCAACGGGCGTCACACACCCCCCGGAAACGGCACCACGCCACCCGATAAGCGGATCGGGAACCTGTCAAATGGGACCAAATCGCCAACCGTGTCCAGCGATACCCTCGACTTGACCGCGCTGTCGATACACCCCGCGCGTCTCCGCCTTCATCGACGGCGACCGTCACGCCCGCATCGGCACCCGGTGGTGCACCGCTCCATCCCACGTTGCTCGATGCGGCACCAATGTGTTCGCATCGGGCGGCGGAGGTCTGGTCCGCAGGTCCTTGGTCCAGTCATTGATCCAGCGACGGTCGTCGGTCTCGAGTCCGGTGACGTTGCGGCGCGCGGGTGGCAACTCGCCGCACCAGTGCTCCACTGGGTACTGCTGGTCGGGGGACAGCGTCCGGGTCTCGACCGAATGCGGTTCGAGCCCATCTCGTCGTCGGTGATCAGGTGCCGCCGAGGCACGTCCGAGAGTCTCCAGTCGATCGCCGACAAACCGCGACCGCCACGTCGACACGGGTATTCCGCGAGCCCCCTGATATCCATGGCGACCTCGCCCATCGGTCACCCAGCTCCGCCGGTCGCGGCGTCGGGTTCAGCATCGCCACGCCTGCAACCGCCAACGACTCGGCACGTCAGAACGCCACTCGCCGCCCCACGCCCATAGCCCGAAGTTATCCACAGACCTTGCGTGACCCCACCGATTTTGCTTCAGCACCGGTAGACTGCCCTCGGGGACGCCCCCCGGGAAGGGTGGGGGCCGGGCTGCGCCCGGTGGGGTGGCGGTAAGAGGCGGTGGTTGGGGGTGGTCGACCGGGCTCCCCGCCGCAGCTGTCGGGGCGGCGAGCGCCGGAGGGCGGGGCCAGACTTTGCCAGGACCCTATGGGCGGGGCGGTAAGGGGTTACAGGGCTCCCGGCGGGACGACCTCCACCTCAGCCTCGATCGCCGCCACCACCGGCTCAACCGGACGTCGGCGGAGTCGAGGAACGACGGCGACGCAGACCAGCACCGCCGCGCAGCCGTAGGCCACCGCCATGGTCAGGCTCATCGACAGTGGGCTGGTTCCGCTCAACGACACCAGCGGCGCCACGATGGGGCCGACCGCGAACGAAGACGTTCCCAGCAGGGCCGCCGCTGTGCCCGCTCGTTCGCCGTGGTCGGCCAGGGCGAGGGCGGAGCCGTTGGACTGGGTTCCGCCGCCCACCAGCATTTGCAGGGCCAACGCGATCAGCAGGACTACCAGTCCGGCGTGGAACAGCACCGACACGCACATCGCCACGGCGGCTGACGCGGTGATCACTGTGCCGACCGTGTACATCCGGGCAGGCCCGACCCGGCGGACCACGACGCGGTTGATTTGGGCGCCGACCACCGACATCACGGCGTTCGCGGCGAAGCAGACGCTGAACCACTGGGGGGACAGGCCGAAGCTGTCCTGCAGGACGAAGCTGATCGACGCGAGGTAGGTGAAGAAGGCGACCCCGCCGAACGCGCCGACGACGAGGAAGCTCAGGAACAGCCGGTCGCGCAGGACCGCCCGGAACTGGCCCGTGCCGCCGCCGCTGGTGTGTCGGGCTGATGGGGGCAGGCTTTCCGGCAGCGATGTCATCGCGAGCACGAACAGTCCGGCGCCGATGGCGGCGAGGACGGCGAAGATGCCGCGCCAGCCGATCACGGCGGCCAACTGGCCGCCGACGACCGGGGCCACGATCGGGGCGAGCGCCCCGACCGTGGTCAGCATCGCCAGCAGCCGGACCAGTTCCACGCCCTCGGCCAGGTCGCGGGCCACCGCGAGGCAGATCACGATCCCGGCCGAACCGGACAGGCCCTGGAAGAACCGGGCCGCCAGCAACAGTTCGACCGACGGTGTGACCGCGCAGACCAGGGAGAGCACGGCGAACATGCCCACCCCGATCAGCAGCGGCGTGCGCCGCCCGTACCGGTCGCTGAGCGGCCCCACCACCAGTTGACCCAGCGCCAAGCCGAGCATGCAGGCCGACATGGTCGCCTGGGCCAAGCTCTGGCTGGTGCCGAGATCGGTCGCCAGCCGGGGCAGCGCGGGCATGTACAGGTCCATCGAGATCGGGCCGAACATCTCCAGCAGGCCCAGGACGATGGCGACCCGGCGCAGGCTCACGTGTCCGGCAGGATCCGCCGCAGCCACGACAACCGGGTGGCTTCGGCGGACCTGGACACCTCGGCGTCGGGGGAGAAGCCCGCGAAACCGTGGTAGCCGCCCGCCCAGACGTGCAGTTCGGCCTGGCCGCCGGTGGCCCAGATGCGCAGCGCGTACTCGGTCGCCTCGTCCCGGAAGATCTCCGCGGCGCCGACGTCGATGAACGCGGGTGGCAGGTTGGACAGGTCGGTCATCCTGGCCGGGACCTGGTACGGGCCGACCTGGTCGGTGCCGCGCGACTCGCCGAGGATGGCGTCCCAGGCGCAGTCGTTGTTGTTGCGGTCCCAGGCGCCGCGCAGGTCGTACTGGCGGGTGGACACCGAGGTGTTGCGGTCGTCGAGCATCGGGCACATCAGCATCTGCCCGGCGATGTGCGGGCCGCCGCGGTCGCGGGCCAGCAGCGACACACCGGCGGACAGGCCGCCGCCCGCGCTCGCCCCGGTGACGATGATCTTCGTCGGGTCCAGGCCGAGCTCGGCGGCGTGCTCGGACATCCACACCAGACCGGCGTAGCAGTCCTCGACGGCGGCGGGCGCCGGGTGCTCCGGGGCCAGTCGGTACTCCACCGACACGCCGACCGCGTTGTACCGCAGCACGTCGCCGACCAGCCCGGCGATGCCGAAGTACCGGTTGCCCAGCACCATCCCGCCGCCGTGGATGCAGTAGAAGCCGGGGGCGTCCACCAGGTCCACGTCGCGCGGCTTGACGATGGTCAGGATGATCTCCGGGGCGCCCTCGGGGCCCGGCACGGTGCGGTCCTCGACGGTGACCGGCAGGTCGCCGATCATCACCTCGACCGGCGGGATGATGGTGGCGAAGTGGTCCCGGTTGACCAGGATGGTGTCCTTGCGCAGCGGGATCCGCTCGACCATGTCCAGGAACCCGGCGAGCCCGGCTTCCAACTGCGGGTCGTAGGGCACCGGCGGGTACTGGCCCGCCACGTAACCCGCGGCGCGGTACGGCTCGGTCATGCGTTCCCCAATCCGAGCACCCGGCGGAACCACGAGGTGCGGGTGGCCAGCGCGGCCTGGCTGATGTGCCACTCCGGCACGTACATGTCGAACCCGTGGAACGCGCCGCTCCACACGTGCAGTTCGGCCTGCCCGCCGGTGGCCCAGATGCCCAGGGCGTACTGGGTGTCCTCGTCGCGGAACGGCTCGGCGCTGCCCACCTCGATGAACGCGGGCGGCAGGTTGGCCAGGTCCTTGGCCCGGGTGGGCGCGGCGTAGATGGAGACATCGTCGGTGCCGACCTTGTCGCCGAGCAGCGACCGCCAGCCCGCCAGGTTCGCCTCGCGGGTCCAGGTGCCGATGCCCGCGTACTGGTGGCTGCCGACCGTCGTGTTCGTGTCGTCGATCATCGGGCACAGCAGCAACTGCCCGGCCAGGGCGGGGCCGCCGCGGTCGCGGGCCAGCAGCGCGACCCCGGCGGACAGGCCGCCACCGGCGCTGCCGCCCATGACCACGATCCGGCTCGGGTCCACGTTGAGCTCGGCGGCGTGCTCGGACATCCACACCAGACCGGCGTAGCAGTCCTCGACCGGCGCCGGGTCCGGGTGCTCCGGGGCGAGCCGGTACTCGACGTTGACCGCGACCACGCCCAGCTCCAGCACCAGGGCCAGCAGCCGACCGACGTCCATGTTGCGGTGGCCGACCATCATGCCGCCGCCGTGGATGTTGTACAGGCCGGGCACCGGCGCGGTCAGGCCGCGCGGGGAGATGATCGTGATCTCCAGGTCCGGCGCGCCCGCGGGACCGGGGATGCTGCGCTCGACCACGTCGACCGGCGCGTCGCCGACCTGCACGGACGCGGGCGGGAACATCGCGGCCATCGCCTGCCGGGCACCGGGGATGGTCTCGGGGGTGAACGGCGGCGCGTCCTTGGGCACCAGGTACTCGAGCGCGGGCTCGATCTCCGGGTCGAACGGCACGGGAGTGGGACGGGACACTGCGGACTCCTCGCTGGTGGGAACGGACATCACGGCCCCTCGGGGTTCACGATGCCCCGGTCGACCCAGAACGGCTCGACCAGCGCGCGCAACTCCTCGGCGCCGACCCGCTCGACCAGGTCGACGGCGGCGAGGTTGTCCTCGAGCTGGGTCAGCCGGGTCGCGCCGAACAGGGTGGTGACGTTGGCCGGGTGGGTGAGGGTGAAGGCGACGGCGAGCCGCGCCGGGCTGGTGCCGAGCTTCGCGGCGACCTCAGCGACGCCTGCGGCGGCGGCCCGGACGGCCTCGCGCACGCCGCCGGGGTCACGGCCGAGCTCGCGGGTCTCGCCGCTGCTCCCGGCCAGGATGCCGCCCTCCAGCACGTCGGAGGACTGCATGCTGAACCCGTCGGCGAACAGCGCGGCGAACGGCTCGCCGTCCGGGATGGACCGGCGGCCGACGCTGTACTTGAGCTGGGCCAGTTGCGGGCCGGGCACACCACGCTCGGCGGCGATCTCGCGCATCCGCCGGATGTTGGCGGCCGACCAGTTGTTGACCCCGTAGGCCCGGATGCGGCCCGCAGCGGTGAGGTTGGCCAGGTCCTCGACCAGGTCTTCGAGCACGACGTCGTCGGTGCGGATGTCACCGAGGACGACCAGGTCGGCGACCTCGAAGCCGCCGCGCAGGAAGGCGTTCTCCAGTTGCGGGCCGAACCCGTGCTCGCCGAAGCCCTCCAGCCACAGCTTCGCCGAGACCAGGTACTCCTCGCGCGGGATGCCCGACGCGCGCATCACCGCGCCCCAGATGACGTCGGTGAACACCGGCGTCATGCCGGGGATGCTGTAGACCCCGACGTCGAACAGGTTGACCCCGGCGGCCACCGCCGTGCGGATCATGGTGACCGCGTCGGCGAAGTCCATCCGGTCGTAGGTGTGCCAGGAGCCGAGCGAGAGCAGCGAGACGTCCAGGTCGGACGTGCCGACCCGGCGGCGGGGCAGGGGGGACACGGGGCCTCCTACAGGGGGATCAGGCGAGACGGGGGTCGATGACGGCCTTGACCTCGTCCAGGCGGTGCATCGCGGCGATCCGCTCGGAGGCGCCGGACAGGCCGACCGGGGTGCCGAACAGGTCGTCCCAGGGCATCCGGGTGCCGAAGGCGCGGAAGAACTCGATCGCCTGGTGGTAGTCGGAGATGTCGCCGTTGAGCGAGCCGGAGATGGTCAGCTCCTTGCCCATCACCATGCCCAGCGGCAGCGGGGCGCCGACCGGGCCGGTGGAGCCGACGATGACGACCTGGCCGCGCTGGGCGGCCATGGCGACCGCCTCGGGGCCGACCGACGGCGCGCCGGCGAAGTCGAGCACCAGGTCGGCGCCGCGGCCGCCGGTGAGCTCCTGGACCCGCTCGATGATCCCCTCGGAGCCCGCCGCGATGTCCACGGTGGCGTCCGCGCCGAACTCGCCTGCCAGGGTCAGCCGGGACTCCGGCGCCCCGACGGTGATCACCTTGGCCGCGCCGGAGATGTGCGCGACGGCGGTGGCGAAGATGCCCAGCGCGCCGGAGCCCTGCACCACGACCTGCTTGCCGGTGAGTCCACCGACGTAGGAGAACGCGCGCAGCACGGTCTTGGCCGCGCAGCCCGCCATCGCGGCCCAGGTGCTCGGTACCTCTTCGGCCAGCAGCAGCTTCGCCGCGCGGGGCACCACATAGGCGTACTCGCACAGGCCCGCGGTGGCGTACGGGGGAACGTCGGAGCGCTGCAGGAAGCCGTAGCCGCGCTTGGAACAGGCCACCGGCTCGCGCAGCACGACGCAGCCGTAGCACTCGCCGCAGGTCGACTCCGACCAGCCGATGCGGGCGCCGACCTGGATGTCGCGGCCCAGCGCGTCCTTGGTGCCCGCGCCGACGGCGACGACCTCGCCGACCATCTCGTGGCCGAGCACCATCGGCAGCATGCCCGGGAAGCTCATCTTCCCGGACCAGATCTCCACGTCGGTGCCGCACAGGGTGGCGGTCGAGACGTGCACCAGCGCGGCACCGGGCTCGATCTCGGTGGGCAGCGGGAGTTCGGTCAGGTCCAGCGGCTGCCCGTGCTCGGTGAGCACCGCCGCGCGGGTGGAGGTCGGGACGGTCATCGGGGTCCTTCCGTGGCGAGCGGTGATGCGGATCTCATTAGTCTACGACTGTTGATTTTCATCTGGACGGCGGACCGACCACAGTGGACTGGAGTGGGCCGGGCCAACCGGGTGCCGCGGGCGGGTCATCGGATGATTCTCCGCCCGACCCCGGGGTTCTGGCGAGATCGGGTGGTTCGACAGATGTCGAACCACCGCGACCCCGGTATCACAATCGGATAACCAAACCAGACCTCAGACCAGCAGTTGTCCGCCGTCGACGGGGAGGCTGACGCCGGTGATGTGCGTGGCCTGGTCGCTCGCCAGGAACACCACGGCGGCGGCCACCTGCTCGACCGGGGCCAACTGCCGCAACGGGATGCGGCTCGTCCAGGCTTCACGAGCGGGTGAACCTTCCGGCATGCCCATCGCCAGCATCGGCGTCAGCACCGGGCCGGGGGCCACCGCGTTGACCCGGATGCCGTGCTCGGCGAGTTCGATGGCCGACCACCTGGTCAGCGCGTCCACGGCGGCCTTGCTGCTCTCGTAGGCGCCCATGCCCGGGGTGGGCTGGCGGCCGCCGATGGAGGACAGGTTCACCACGACACCGCGGGTGCCCTGGTCGACCATCCGGCGGGTGACCTGCTGGGTCATCAGGAAGGTGCCGTTCACGTTGGTCTGCAGGATGCGCAGCATGTCCGCGGCGGGCAGGTCGAGCAGCCTGCCGTGCACGGTGAGCAGGCCCGCGTTGTTGACGAGCACATCGACCTGGCCGATGTCGTCAAGGGCCTGGTTGATCGAGCTCTCATCGGTGATGTCCAGCGTCAGCCCGCGCACGCCGAGCGCGGCGGCCGCGTCCTGTGCGCCTTGGACGTCCGTGAGGACAACGGTGTCACCCAGTTCGGTGAACGCGGTGGCGATCGCGCGGCCAATGCCGCCTGCGCCCCCGGTCACCACAACGGTGCGGGCAGAGGTCATCGTCGGTTCCTCTCGACGGCCCGGGAATCGGGTCAGTATACAAGCGTAGAAAATAAACCCCGGTCGCCACAAGGGGAACACCCCGGTCGAGGTGGTGCGTGGCCGGGGGCGCACTCGGCGGGGACTGGTCGGCCCACGGCGTGGTCGATGAGGGTCGCTCGGTTCCACACCTGGAGACTTGAGCAAGGAGAAGACACGGTCCGGACACGGATCGGACTCGAACCGCCGCGGGGGATCGCGTTGTCGGCCAAGGCGCGACACAGTCCCGGCGCAAGGTCGCCATGCCGCTACGGTGCTCTGCCATGGCGTACCCCACGGAGCCGGGCCCCGACCCGCCGGATGATCTTCGGTGGATCGCGGACCGGACCCATGTGACGTATTGCACGCCGCGATGTGAGCGGCGCGCTGTACCGGTCCAGGCGGTCCTGACCACTACCCTCCGCGGTTATCGGTCATCCCGCTCCCGTTCCCGGGTTAGCCCGAAAGTGGCTACCCGCGCAGGATTTTCCGACCGACAGCCGGGTGGATGGTCAGTAACTTCCGGGGAAACTGCTGGTCAGTCCCCCGTTGATTTTTTTGCCGACGAACGTAGACTATCCCGCACCACGGTGAGCCAGGTCTCACCTCTTGATCTAGATGCTCAGGCGAGGACCAGCCCGCGACAGCGGTGCGTGACCCCCACCGGCAGTCCATCACCAGAGAGAAGAAGGACTCGATGACGAGGACACGGACATCGGCACTGGTCGCGATAGCCGCAGTGGCTACCGCGCTCGCCGGATGCACCAGCGCAGGCGACAGCAGCAGCGGCGGCAGCGGAGGCTCCTCCGGCGGCAGCGACATCACCGACCTCAAGGCAGGCGTGTTCCTGGACGTGACGTCCTGGGACCCGGCCAACGCCGACATCGGCTTCGACGGCCCGTACCTGTCCGCGGTCTACGACCCGCTGGTGTCGCTGGACAACTCCGCCAAGCCCGCCCCGGCGCTGGCGAAGTCCTGGGACTGGTCCACCGACCGGCTCACCCTGACCTTCCACCTGCGTGACGACGTCACCTTCGACGACGGCACCAAGTTCGACTCGGCCGCCGCCGTGGCGAACCTGGAGCACCTGAAGTCCGGGGTCCGCTCCAGCCAGGCTTACCTGAACGTGTCGAGCTTCGCCGCCAAGGACGCCACCACCGTCGAGGCGCACCTGTCCAAGCGGGACGACGCGCTGCTGTACTTCATGGGCCTCGGCCGCAGTTGGATGGCCTCGCCCAAGGCGATCACCGCGAACTCGCTGGCCGACGGCCCGGCCGGTTCCGGCCCGTACACCTACGACAAGGGTGCCTCGCAGCCGCAGGGCCAGTACGTGTTCCACAAGAAGGACAAGCACTGGGACTCGGCGACCTACCCGTTCACCAACGTCACGCTGTTCCCGATCACCGACCAGACCGCGAGCTTCAACGCGATGCTGTCCGGTCAGTTGAACATGCAGTTCGGCAACGCGGCGAACAACCAGAAGGCCAAGGACAACAACTGGAACACCGCGTCCAAGGCCGCGTCCTGGGTCGGCGTGCAGTTCGCCGACCGCACCGGCGCGCAGGTCAAGGCGCTCGGTGAGCAGAAGGTCCGCCAGGCCATCGCGCTGGCCTTCGACGCAGCGGGCATCCTCAAGGCGGTCGGCAACGGCTCCGGCACCGCGACCACCCAGTTGTGGCCGGTGGACAGCCCGGTGTACGACGCGTCGCAGAACGACAAGTACAAGACCGACATGGCCAAGGCCAAGCAGTTGCTCGCCGACGCGGGCTACGCGAACGGCTTCTCGGTGAAGATGCCGATGTCGCCGATCTTCCAGGCCTGGCAGCCCGCCGCGAACCAGACCTTCGGCGACCTGGGCGTCAAGGTCGAGTGGGTCGACATGGCCATGCCCGACTACCAGAAGAACGCGCCGACCTACCCGATGTTCCTCGCCGTCATCGCGATGGACAGCGACGACATGGCGACGCTGACCGACCAGGTCACCTCGAAGCAGTGGTACAACCCGAACCCGGCCGTGGACGCCTTCCCCGAGGTCAAGGCCCTCGTCGACCAGGTGCAGAACGCCGAGCCGGGCCAGGCGCAGACCGACCTGCTCAAGCAGCTCAACGCGAAGCTGGTCGACCTCGCCTGGTGGGACGTCTGGTACCAGGCCGACAACACCTACTTCAGTGTCAAGGGCATCAAGGTCACGCCCATCACCGGCATGATGTTCCCGACGTTGAAGTTCATCCAGCGCGGCTGACGCGCCCGGTGCTCCGGTGGGTCCGTCCGTCCACAGCGGACGGGCGGGCCCGCCGGTGAGGAGCGGTTACATGCTTTCCTTCATCGCCAAACGCCTGCTCTCCGGGATCGTGCTGCTCCTGGTGGTCACGAGCGGCACGTTCTTCCTGGCCCACCTGGCCATCGGCGACCCCACCCAGGGCCTGCTCGGCAACAGCGCCACCCCGGCCCAGTCGGCCGCGCTGCGCGCCAAGATCGGCTACGACGACCCGCTGCTGGTGCAGTTCTGGAACTGGCTCTCGCACGCGGCCACCGGCGACTTCGGCAAGTCCTGGCGCAGCTTCCAGCCGGTCGGTGACACACTCGCGCTGCGCATCCCGGTCACCCTTTCGGTGGTCATCGTGGCGCTGCTGCTCGCGGCCGTCTTCGGCGTGCTGATCGGCATCATCTGCGGCCTGCGCCCCGGCGGCGTCCTCGACCGCGTGCTGAAGGTCGCCTCGGTCGTGCTGTTCGCGCTGCCCGGTTTCTGGGTCAGCATCCAGTTGGTCATCCTGTTCGCGGTCAACCTGCACTGGTTCCCGGTGATCGGGTACACCTCGCCGGACAAGGACCTGGGCGGGTGGTTCCGGTCGATCACGTTGCCGTCGATCTCGCTGGCCCTCGGCGCGATCGTGCTGATCGCCGAGCAGTTGCGCAACGGCTTCATCGAGGTCGCCAACCAGGACTTCGTGCGCACCCTGCGCGCTCGCGGCCTGTCCAAGCGCCGGGTCACCATGCACGTGCTGCGCAACGCCTCGCCCGCCGCCCTCACCGTGCTGGCCCTGATGTTCGTCGGCCTGCTCGGCGGCGCGGTCGTCGTGGAGACCGTGTTCACCCTGCCCGGTATCGGCACGCTGACCCAGTCGGCGTCGCAGATCGGCGACATGCCGTCGCTGCTGGGCGTCACCGCCATCACGGTGGCGTTCGTCGTCGTCATCAACTTCCTGCTCGATCTCGTGCTCGGGTGGGTCAACCCGAAGGTGCGCGAGCGATGACCGCAGCCCCGTTCCCGACCGCGCTCGCACCCGTCAAACGGGTGTCGCTGCTGCGGCGCTTCCTGCGCAGGCCGATGGGCGTGATCGCCCTCTTCCTGTTCCTGATCGTGGTGTTCCTGGCCGTCTTCGCCCCGCTGCTGGCGAAGTTCGACCCGAACCACGTCGACTTCAACCTGGTCTACGCCCGGCCGGGCAACGGTCACGTCCTCGGCGGCGACAGCGCGGGCCGCGACCTCTACTCGCGGCTGCTCTACGGCGCCAAGACCACGCTGTGGGGCGCGCTGATCACCTGCGTCGCGGGCCTGGTGATCGGGGTGCCCGCGGGCGTGTCCGCCGGGTACTTCGGCGGCACCCTGGACCGGATCCTGACCTGGATCAGCGACGCGCTGCAGTCCGTCCCGGCCATGATCGTGCTGCTGGTCGTCGCGGCGGGCTCCGGCCAGTCCTTCCCGGTCCTGATGATCGCCCTCGGCGTCTTCCTCGCCCCTGGCTACTACCGGATCAGCCGGGCGCGGGCGATGTCCGTGCGCCGCGAGCCCTACATCGACGCCGCCAGGGTCTCCGGCATGACCAACGCGCGCATCCTGCGCACGCACATGATGCGCGCGGTCTACCCGCCGCTGGTGGTGCAGACGGCGCTGACCGCGGGCATCGCCATCGGCATGCAGGCGGGCCTGCAGTTCCTCGGCATCGGCTCGGCGAGCACGCCGAGCTGGGGCCAGATGATGAACGACGGGTTCCGCAACATCCTGAGCTACCCGATCCTGCTGCTCTGGCCGTCGATCATCCTCGGCGTCACCGTCGCCGCGCTGGCGCTGATGGGCTCGACGCTGGCCGACCTGATCAGCGTCCGCGCCGAGCAGCCGACGCCGCGGCTGCGGGCCAAGGCCAGGCAGTGGATGGCCACGCCGCCCGCCGCGTCCGACCTGCCCGCCCGCGAGCCCAGCGGCATGCACGCCCACCAGATCGAGAACTGCGCCCTGCGGGTGGACAACCTGCGGGTCGGCTACGCCACCAAGGCGGGCCTCAAGGAGGTCGTGCGCGGGGTCTCGCTGGACGCCGCCCCGGGTGAGGTGCTCGGCATCGTCGGCGAGTCCGGCTCGGGCAAGACGCAGACCAGCTTCGCCGTGCTCGACCTGCTGCCCTCGGGCGGCACCGCGGTCGCCGACGGCATCTGGATCGGCGGCAAGGAGGTCTCCCGGCTCTCCGCCAAGGACCGCACCGCGCTGCTCGGCCGGGAGATCGCCTACGTGCCGCAGGAGCCGCTGTCCAACCTCGACCCGTGCTACACGGTGGAGCGGCAGCTCGTCGAGCCGCTGCGCCGGGTGCACGGCATGTCCAAGGCCGACGCCCGCAAGCGTGCCCGCGAAGTCCTGGTCCGGGTGGGCATCACCGACCCCGACCGGGTACTGCGCTCGTACCCGCACCAGATCTCCGGCGGCATGGCGCAGCGCGTGCTCATCGCGGGCGCGGTGTCCGGGCGGCCGTCGCTGCTCATCGCCGACGAGCCCACCACGGCGCTGGACGTCACCGTGCAGGCCGAGGTGCTCGAACTGCTGCGCGAGCTGCAGCGGGAGTACGGCATGGCGCTGATGATCGTGACGCACAACTTCGGCGTGGTCGCCGACATCTGCGACCGGGTCGTGGTGATGAAGGACGGCCGGATCGTCGAGACCGGCGCGGTGGAGCGGATCTTCCGCTCGCCGGAGGACCCGTACACCGCCGAGCTGATCAGCGCGTCCCTCGACGACGCCGACGGACGGCACGAACTGGACGAGGCGTGGGCGGCCAACGGCTCGTCCGCCGCCGAGGGCCGCAGCGCCGCGCACGCGGCCGGAGAGGACGGCGCACGATGAGCGGGGACACCTCGCCACTGCTGCGGGTCGACGACCTGGTGGTGGACTACCGGCTGGCCCGCGGGGTCCGGTTCCGCGCGCTCAAGGGCGTGTCCATCACCGTCGGCGCCGGTGAGTGCGTCGGCCTGGTGGGGGAGAGCGGCTCGGGCAAGTCGACACTGGGACGGGCCCTGCTGGGCCTGGCCCCGGTCGAGTCCGGGAAGGTCACCTTCGACGGGCAGGACATCACCCACGCGAAGGGCACCGCCCGCCGGAAGCTGGCCAACGACATCCAGGTCGTCTTCCAGGACCCGTACGGCTCGCTCGACCCCACCATGACGGTCGAGGAGATCCTGGCCGAGCCGCTGGAAGTCACCGGCACGTCGAAGAAGCAGGCGCGCGCGGTGGTCGCCGAGATGCTCGACCGGGTCCGGCTGCCCGGCGACGCCGTGCACCGCTACCCCAGCGAGTTCTCCGGCGGCCAGCGCCAGCGCATCGCCATCGCGCGGGCCCTGGTCCGGCGGCCCCGGCTCATCGTCTGCGACGAGCCGGTCAGCGCGCTGGACCTGACCACCCAGGCGACCATCCTGGACCTGTTCATCGACCTGCAGCGCGAGACCGGGGTCGCGTACCTGTTCATCTCGCACGACCTGGGCGTGGTCCGCCGGGTCTGCCACCGCACGTCGGTGATGTACCAGGGTGAGATCGTCGAGTCCGGGCACACCAGGGCGGTCACCGAGGAACCCGACCACCCGTACACCAGGCGGCTGCTGCTGGCCGCCCCGGTCGCCGACCCGGCGCGCCAGGCCGAGCGCCGGGCCGCCTGGCTCGGCCTGCGCGACTCGGCCTAGTCCGGGGTCGGGGAGGCACCATGCCGAAGGTCATCGATCACGACCAGCGGCGCCGGGAAATCGTCGAGGTCGCCAAGAGGCTGATCGCCGAAGGGGGTTTCGAGGCGGCGACGATGCGCAGCATCGTCACCGCCGCCGGTTTCGCCAACGGCGCGCTCAAGCACTACTTCGCGGGCAAGGACGGCATCATCGCGGCCACCTTCGAGAGCGTCCTGGAGGAGACCGCGCAGCGGATGTCCGAACTGGACCAGGACCTCGGCCCGGTCGACTCGCTGCACGGTTTCGTCGAGGCGGCGATGCCGCTGGACGCGGAGCGGATCACCTCGGCCAGGGTGCTGCTGGTGCTGTGGGGCCATTCCGTGGCCAACGCCGACCTGGCGACCCAGTACCGGCAGTTGCTGACGCTGTGGCGGGCCGAGCTGACCCGCCGCATCGCCGCGGCCTGGGACTGCGGTGAGGACGCCGACGGCCCCGCCGTCGGCGTGCTCGCCGACGAGATCATCTCGGTCACCATCGGGGCGAACGTGACCAGCCTGATGCACCCGGTCGGGGCACTGGTGGACCGGTACACCGCGTACATCGATGAGCTGATGGCGCGCGTTTCCGGCTGATCCGGGCTGGACCGGCGTCCAGGTAATGTCTACGCTCGTAGAATGAACAGCTCTCCCGCGCTGACCACCCTGACCCGGCCGGACGCCGCCGTGTCCGGCCCGCCGGTCGTGCTCATCCACGGTTTCGCCACCAGCGCCGCCATCGACTGGCCCGCCGACCGCTGGGCCGCCCCACTGGCCGCCGCGGGCCGCGAGACGATCGCCGTGCACCTGCCCGGCCACGCGGGCGCCCCCGCCGTCGCGTCGGCCGACGAGGTCACCACCACCGAGTTGCTGCGCCGCCTCGCCGAGGAGATCGGCACCGAGGAGGTCGACCTCGTTGGCTACTCGCTGGGCGCCCGGATCGCCTGGGACCTGGCCGCCACCGGCGCGCTCAAGGTCCGCAAACTGGTCCTCGGCGGCCTCAGCCCGATGGAGCCCTTCGCCGTCGTCGACCTCGCCGCCGCCCGCGCCGCCGTCCAAGGTGGACCCCCGCCCACCGACATGATCACCGGCTTTATCGCGAACATGGTGGCAGGCCAGGACTCCGACTCGCTGCTGCGCCTGGTCGAGGGCCTCGCCCGCGAACCGTTCGACCCGGCAGGCCGCGCCCCCGAGGTCCCAACCCTGTTCCTGGCAGGCGATCAGGACCCGATGTCCCAGGGCATCGACAGCCTGGTCACCCGCGTCCCCGGCGCAGAGCTGCAACGCGTCCCCGGCGACCACGTCGGCGCCCTCGCGGGCGACGACCTGCGGTCCGCGGTGTTCGGCTTCCTGGGGGTCTGATCTTCCGGAACTCCAGACGGCGCGGTGCAGACCTGCACCGCGCCGTCTTCGTCGTTTGTGGACTGTCCTGATCAGCCGATCCGTTGCCCGTAGACGTGGTCGACCGTCATGACCATGAGGACGCGCCGGTCGGCGACCATGACCGCGCGGTACTCGTCCCAGTCCGGGTGTTCGCCCGCCGCCAGTCGGTAGTAGTCGACCAGGGCCTGCACCTCGGGTCCGTGTGGATCGTCGCCAGGGCCGGTCAGCGTGGCCACGCCCTCGGCGGTGGCCCAGGACCGGCCGTTGGCGGCGGTGACCTCCAGGGTGGCGCGCGGGTCTCGCCGGAGGTTGGCCGTCTTGGCCCGGCCCTCGGTCATCGAGACGTAGACGAGTCCGGCTGTGGTGTCGTAGAACGGCTGCACCGGTGACAGTTGCGGTCTGCCGTCCGCCTTGATGGTGGCGAGCACGCCGAGGTTGCTTTCCGCGAGCAGCGCGCGGGGGTCGAACGTCGTTGTGGTCATGTCGGTGCCAAGCAACCACCGGTCGTGCCTATTCCCGGTGGGAGCGTTCACCGAAACGACCCCGTCAGCCGCGAATGTTGCGGCTTGACCTGCGCGCCGTGCCCCGGAGACGGGTGAACGATCACAGCCTGCGTGGTGGTGATGGCCGGGCGTTGTGGGCACACCGGATGCGCGCGACGGTGGTTCGGTAGGCCGCCGGACCCGGTCGGATGTGTTCAAGTCCTTATCCCACAAGGAGAAATCTCGTGGATCGACAGATTCTGCGGCGTGGCTGCTCACCGTGCCCACCGTCAAGGAGACGTCGAGGACCGAGCGGCCCGCCACGTGGGTCATCAACAGCGATGGGTACTCGCACTGGGCGGCGGTAGGGTCGACGGCGACCAGCCCGGGGGCCAGGACGTCGGTCCCGACGAGCAGCGTCAGGGCGTCGGCCTCCCGGTTCAGCCAGTCCTCGGCCTGCTCCGCCTGGATCGGGTTGGCGACACTGCGCAGCACGAGGTGCCGGGTGCCCCCGGCTGGCGACGACCGGCGCCAACGGTCCCGGCAGCACGCCGCTGTGTCGAGTGTGGACGTTCACCGCTTTCCGTCGGAACCGTTCACGGCCGGGCCGTTGCCGACCGGGAACGTCCCGGGTGCGCGGTGTGATCCGCTCGGGGCGCTGGTGAACGATCACGGCAGGCGTGGTGGCGATGGTCAGGTGTTGTCGGGGCGGCGGTTGCGCGCGACGGTGGGCTGGTAGGCCGCCGGACCCGGTCGGATGTGTTCAAGTCCTTATCCCACAAGGAGAAATCTCGTGGATCGACAGATTCTGCGGCGCGGGGTGCTTGCCGTGCCCACCGTGGCGTTGGCAATGGTGTGTGTGGTGAGCCCGGCGGTGGCTGACTCGTCGCTGCCGAACGGGCTGATCAAGACCGGTGACCACATCGGTGTCGTCAAGGAGATCGTGCCAACGCGCGCCGCGATGACCGCGCCGATGGTGGCGAAGAAGCTGACCTACACCCAGCAGGTGCAGCAGCAGGACAACTGGTGCTGGGCCGCGACCGGCGCCAGCATCGAGCGCTCGTTGGGCGGCACCGCCACCCAGCGGACGTTCTGCGCGGCGGGCAAAGGCGCGCAGCCGGGGTACTGCCCGAACGAGGGCGCGGAGATCCCGGAGATCGTCCGCGGGTTCCAGGGCACCGGCTTCCAGGCCCAGGACGCGGGTGGCACCGTCAGCTACGCCACCATCGTGGGCCAGATCGACGCCGGGAGCCCCAGCCTGACCGGCATCTACTGGACCTCCGGCGGCGGGCACGCCGAGGTCATCTACGGCTACGACCAGGCGAACAAGACGATCCTGCTCGGCGACCCGTGGCCGTCGTACCAGCGGTATCAGACCTGGGCGTACAACCGGTACCTGAGCAACGCCCAGTTCCAGTGGGGCGACACGATCGTGAACATCACCAAGGGCTGAGCCGCGCAACGGCCGGACGTGTGCGGGGTCGCGCGCACGTCCGGCCGTCGCAGTGGTCGGGCTTGTGGCCCTCAGGTGCCTACCTGGGCAGCGTGCAACCCGGTGCGGTCAGGGTGAACTGGTTGCCGGTGGTGATGCAGGCCGGGATGTTGTAGGTCTCCTGGGCGTAGCCGATGTTGGCGTGCACGGTGACCTGTCCGGTCTGCGATACCTCGCACGGGTTGTTCAGCGTGCAGCGCTGCCCGTCCTCGTTGATGGTGTTGTTGATCGCCACGACCTTGCCGCTGCTGTTGTCGATGACCGGCGACCCGGAGGTGCCGCCGATGACGTTGCACGGCGCGGTGTAGCGGACCGAGTCGGTCCAGGTCCAGTTGCTCTCCTTGACCTGGTAGGCGAATCCGTCGACGTTGCAGTTGTAGATCCGCTTCCAGTACCCGGACACGACCGAGATGTTCGCACCCTGGGTCGGGTGCGTGGTGGACAGCTCCAGCGCGCGGGTCTGGTACCGCGACTGGATCTGCGCGTAGGTGCTGCCGACCTGGTAGAACGACACGTCGGTGTTCTTCATCGTGGCGTAGGCCAGCTTCGTCGCGCGCAGCGTGCCCAGCGAGTTGCCGCTGGGGCCGAGCAGGGTGAACGTCCGGCTCGACGCCTGGTTGACGATCACCTCGTTCGCGCCCATCAGCTTCACGCAGTGCCCGTTGGCCATCACCAGCGCCGGATCGCTGTCCTTGGCGGCGGGGGGACGGACCACCGAGCCGGAACAGTTGTCGAGCGCGACGATCGCCGAGAAGTTGGCGGCGGCCACGGCGGTGTCCGCGGGGGCCGGGCTGGCGGTTAACACCGCTCCGGCCAACGCGGCGGTGAGCACGCCCACCACTCGCTTCATCATCGAAAGGTCCTTCCGATAGCAGGGTTTGCCACCGGACAGACTCATCCGCGCGCCGTTCACTCACCACCCCCGATCGGGTGGCAACGAAACCCGGCAAACCGGCTGCCCGCAGAAGAATCGGGCGCGGTCGTGACGAGGGGTGCGCGCGAAGTCCACGTTCGACCGGCCGGCTACCACCCACTGGTCCATTCGAGTGATCAAGGCCGGTGGCCCCGAATGTTCGCCGCCCGGCGGACGATGCCGCCAGTGTTGATCTTGCGTCGAGCCCCGGAGTGTCCACCGTGTACGAATCCCCGTCGTTGACCCCGCTCAGCTACCGCACGAAGTTCGCCGGGCCGTCGGTGGGGACCGAGCAGGAGTTCCTCGGGGTGCGGGTGGGCAAGAAGGCGAACGGCGGGTCGTTGCTCGCCGAGGTGGTCAAGGACGGCGAACTGCTGGTGCAGGTCACGACGGACATCGGCGGTGGTGGGGACGCGCCGGAGGGCTACCGCGGCTACACGCTGGAGCTCAAGACCAGTCCGACCGAGGTCTCCGACGATGGCGGGTGGTCGCGGCGCACCAACGCCGTCAAGGAGGTGCTGAACGCCATCGGCCAGTTCGTGCTGAGCAAGGACGACTGCTCGTTCACCACCGGGGACCTCGGCGAGTTCGAGGTGGTCGTCCACAACTCCGACCACGTGGTGTACAAGGACTCGTCGTCGAGCGGTGTCACCCGCAGCAGCAAGCACGCGACCTACGGCCTGCCGTTCGCGCACCTCGGCACCGACGAGTCGGGCGCCGAACTGGTGCGGGCGGCGGGCTGGTACCGCGAGTGGTCGGTGGAGTTCGACAAGATCACCGGTGAGTGGGCCGACGAGAACCGCGCCCGCGCGGTCTTCTACTACCTGCGGTCCGTGCTGCTCAAGCTCACCGACCTGACCTCCTCGTACTCCTTGGCGGTGCACAACCTCAAGGAGCTCAAGGGTTTCACGGGCAACCTCTACGACTCGCACGTCAAGAACAAGTGGGGGGTCCTGCCGAGGACGGCGCCGTGGCGCGCGTTCGACCTGTTGTCGATCGGCGACCAGAAGCTCCTCAAGCCCACCCTGGTGGCCCGCCCCAACGAGGTCACCGACCAGGCGATCTGGACCGCCGCCGTCTGGCACATCGTGCAGGGACTCGACCTCGCGGGCCACGCCCCGACACCGCCGGTGTTCACCGAGGTCGAACTCCCCGGCACGCTGTTCGAGTTCCGCTCCTCGATCCCGGTGACCTTCAAGCACGCCTTCGTCGTGCTGGAGGGCGAGAGCGTCGGATTCGCGGGCGACAAGCCCACCAAGGTGAACATCGACCCCTCGGACACGGTCAACATCCTCCGGGTCAGCCTGAAACCCCCGTACCAGGAGGACTCGGACTCGGACGATTCCGACTCCGACGACTGATCTGCCGCGCGTTCGCCCGGCCGTCAATCGGCAACATCCGCCTTTTCCCGCGCGAAGGCACCGATGATTGTCGGTTGCGGCCGTGCGCGGACTTCCCGTACAGAGGAATGGACGGCGGGGGAGAGCCGCCGCCATTCGCCGACCACGGGGGGGTTCGCGATGAACGGCCATGTGACAACGACGGTCCGGTACCTGGCACCGAGTTGGCGGGATGTGGACAAGGTGCCGATCATCGCCGGGTGGGCCGACCTGGCCGCCCACACGGTCGCGCACACGGTGGACGTGCACGACGCCCACGCGACGGACTGCGATGTGGAGACCACCGGCTTCCAGCGCGTCCCGCACCGCACGGCCGTCACCGATTTCCGCGACCCGGCGGCCGTCACCCGCACGTATTTCCCGGAGGTCGCCGCGCTGGTTGGTGAACTCACCGGGGCCGACCACGCGATAGTGACCCACCACTTCATCCGATGGGGTCATCCGGCAGATTTCGACGCGGGCTACGCCGGATTCCTGCACGGTGACAAACCGCTCACCGACCCCGTCGGCTATTCCTGGGACCGCGTCGACGAGCTCGACCTGCGCCTCGACCCGGCCGACGACTGGGAGTTCGCCTGGTACAACACGTGGCAGCCGGTCGACCACCCGGCGACCCGCAACCCGCTCGCCCTCATCGACGCGCGCACCGTCGCCGCCGCCGACTACCACCCCTACAGCTACGACGGCGGCGCCACCCCGAACCTGGAGACCGTGCCGCTGCACAACCCGGCGCACCGCTTCCACTACTTCCCGGACCTCACCCCGGACGAGCTGATTGTCTTCAAACAACTGGAAACCCGCCCGGCCCGCACCCCGACCTGCCTGCACTCGGCGATCGACACCCCGGCCCCGCCGGACACCCCGCTGCGCCGCAGCATCGAGGTCCGCTGGATGTGCGCGTTCCGGCGGTGATGTCCACACGGGAGTTGGTCCGGTCGGGAACACGCGCGGCGCACAGCGCGTTGCGCTGGTTGGCCGACTGATCAAGCAGGGGAGCGTGGCATGGCGGAGTTGCTGGACCTCGACAGCGAGTTCGGCGCCCGGATAGCGCGGCGGCTGGCGACGGACATCGCCGGCTGGTTGACCTCGGTCGACCAGGCCGGGACGCCCCAACCCACCCCGGTGTGGTTCTGGTGGGACGGCGCCACCGCCCTCATCTACAGCATGCCGTCCGCCAAGCGACTGGCCCGGCTGCGGACCAACCCGAACACCGCCCTCCTCCTCGCCGACACCGTCGGCCACGACTTCGCCGTCCTCACCGGCACCCTCACCGAGGCCCCGGAAGCCCCACCCGCCGACCAACACCCCGACTACGTCGCCAAGTACGCCGAGTCAATCGAACGCCTCTTCGGCACCCCCACCAACTTCGCCGCACGCTTCACCATCCCCCTCCACTTCACCCCAACCCGAGCCCGCGGCGCCTGAGCCCCCTCAAGAAGCACCGTGTCCGTCCCACGCCGCGCTCCACGGTCACCATCGGCGGCACCGCTCGCCCCGGCGATGGCACCGACCGCGGTTGTGCACTTGCCGAATCGGACGGCTACCACCCAGCCCTCACCGAGTCCCAGCCCTCACCACCGGCGACCGCACCCACCACAACAACATCGACAACCACACCTACTCGAACTTCCGCTGGCACCAACCCGCCTCCGGGCGGCCCCCACCCTTCCCGGGGGGCGTCCCCGAGGCCAGTCTACCGGTTGGGCGAGATCGACAGGGGGTGGTGCTGTTGGCTGTGGGCAACCGGGAAGGTTGTGGACAACTCAAGCCCTACATCCGGGATCGGGGCGGCAGCGGTGCCGGCCAACACGCGAGCCACGTCTTCCAGATCGGACAGTCGGTCCCGAGGACGTCGCGCTGCCACTGCGGTTGGCGGGGACGGGGCGTCGAGGTCGGGAATGGTTGGCCCGCTTGGAAGTCGCACGCGGTGCCCACCAATCGCAAGGGGGCGACTTGGGCGTCGACCCCGCGAGTTCGGCAGTGCGCTCAGGGGGGCAGTCATGGGCACGGTGCTGACCGGTTCGGCGCCGCGTTGCCATCGGAGGCCAGGCACACGGTCGTACAGGTGCCGGATCGTCATCGCCGCGGTCGTCTCGGGCTGGTCCTTGTCGTGTTGCGGTCGTGGCGGGCGCGGCGTAGCCAGGGAGTGTCGACCTTGAAGGAGAACTGACATGCGCGTGTTCGTCACCGGCGCCACCGGGTGGATTGGCTCGGCCGTCGTCGACCAGTTGCTTGACGCCGGGCACGAGGTCACCGGTCTCGCCCGCTCGGACGCCTCCGCCGCCGCGCTGCGGGCCAAGGGGGCCCGCGCCCACCCGGGAGACCTCGACGACCTGGACGGAATCCGGGCGGGCAGCGCGGCCGCTGACGCCGTCGTCCACCTGGCCAACAAGCACGACTTCGTCCACCCGGAGGTCAGCGACCGCGCCGAACGCGATGCCGTCCAGGTCATCGGCGACACGCTCGAAGGCTCCCACCGCCCGTTCGTGGTCGCCTCGGGCCTGGGGCTGCTGTCGCCCGGTGGAGTGGCAACAGAAGCGGACCGATCTCCGTTCCACGGCCCGGAATCGCCGCGCGGCGGCAGCGAGAACCTGGCCCTGGAGTACGCCGACAAGGGTGTGAACACGATCATCGCCCGTTTCGCGCCCACCGTGCACGGGGCGGGCGACCACGGTTTCGTCGCCGTCCTGGTGGCCGCCGCCCGTTCGCGGTCGAGTTCGGGTTACGTCGGTGACGGCGCCAACCGCTGGTCCGCTGTGCACCGCACCGACGCCGCCCGACTCGTCCGCTTGGCGATCGACAAGGAAGCCCCCGCGGGCACGATCCTGCACGCGGCCGCCGAGTCCGGTGTCCCGACGCGCGCCATCGCCGAGGGGATCGGTCAGGGTTTGGGTCTGCCGGTCGTCTCCGTCGCCGAGGACGACGCCGCCGCCCACTTCGGTTGGCTCGGCCGCTTCTTCGCCCTCGACATGACCGCCACGGCCGACACGACCCGCGCCCTCCTCGGTTGGTCACCCACCGGCCCAACCCTGCTGGAAGACCTTCCGAATTACTTCTAGAACGGGGTCAGTTGTAAGGCCGCCACATGAATTCGCCGCTGTCGTTGCACGTCCATTGGATGATCCAGGCGCCGGGGTTGGTGCGGCCACCGCCGACGGCGACGCATTTGCCGGTGTGGACGTTCTGGAACTTGTAGGCGCCGGGGAACGCGGGTGAGGTGGAGGGGATCAGGGTGAAGATCTCGTCGGCCGTGCCGTTGCAGTCGTAGATGCCGACGGGGGCGCCGTCGGAGGTGTTGCCGCTCCAGATGGACAGGCACTGGCCGTTGGCCTCGCTGACGAGTTCGTAGTTGTTGCCGCCGGTGTTCGTCGCGTACCAGTAGATGGTGGGGTCGCCGTTGGGGGAGCAGTTCTCCTGCCGGTTCGCGCCCCGCTGGTTGGGGGCCCAGGCCAGGCAGAGCCCGCTGTTGGTGTTGCCCCACCGGTAGGTGCCGTTGGGGATGACGCCGGTGACCGTGGCGTCCGCCGGTGCCGTGGCGATGATCGTGGTCAGGCCCAGTGCCACGGCCAAAGCCGCGCCGAGCCGGGCGAGACCACGTCCACGTCGGGTCGCGATGAGCATTCCCACTCCTCCGCTGTCCTGTTTACCGGGACCAGGGCAGGCGTTTTCCCGCTGATATGGGGGAAACTCTTGCCGTGGGCTGAGCGTGGTCACCGCCGAGCGGAGGTCCGGTCCGTCGACGAGCCCAGTCAGAATCCTGGAGGATCCCGTTGCGTGTCAAGATCGTCACGTGGCAGGCGGGGGAATAGGTCCAATCACCGCTTTGTGCTGAGGTGGCCGGTTTTGGTCAGGTCGAGACGATCCGCGTGGCCGCTTGGAGCAGGTGGTCCAGCAGGTCCGGATAGGACAGCCCGGCCGCCGCGAAGATCTTGGGGAGCTGGGACGCCTCCGTCATCCCCGGCATGGTGTTGACCTCGTTGAGGATTGGGCCCGACTCGGTCAGGAAGAAATCCACCCGGGCGACGCCGCGGCAGCCGAGGGCGCGGTACACGCGAAGTGCGGCGGTTGTCAGCAGCGCCGACTCGTGGTCCGACAGCGGCGCGGGCACCACGAACTTCGCCCCGCCGCTGTACTTGGCCACCGTGTCGAACAGGCCATTGTGGACAATGATCTCCAATGGCGGCCCGGTCCGCGGCCCACCCTGGGGATCGTCGAGGACGGCGATGTCGATCTCCCGTCCGATCACCAGGTGCTCCACCAGCGCCCGGTCGTCGTGCTCCAACGCGGCCAGGATCGCGGGCCGCAGCTCCGCCTCCGACCGCACCAGTCGCACTCCGAAGCTCGACCCGGCGGCCACGGGCTTCACCACCACCGGTCGCTCGAACGCCACTTCGTCCGCCGACGTCACCAGTGTGCCCGGTGCGGTGCGAACCCCAAGCGCTTCGGCCAGCAACTTGGTGGCCCACTTGTCCATCGCCAGCGCCCCCGCACGCGGCGGCGAACCCACGTACGGCAACCCCGCCAGCTCGCACAACGCGGCGATCGCGCCGTCCTCGCCCAACGGCCCGTGCAGCAACGGAAGCACGATGTCGCATGTGGACAGTGCCTGCATCGCGCCCGCGAGGCTCCCAGCAGGCGACACCCCGAACGCCCGGCCGTCGCCGTCGCACCACACGCCGTCGCGTCCGATGGTGAACGCCACCGCCTCGTACTTCGCGGGGTCGAGCGCAGCCCGAGCCGATGCCGCCGATGCCCGGGACACGTCGTGTTCGACGTTCTGCCCGCCGCCGATCACGGCCACCCTGATCCGTTGCCTCACCGCACGCTCCGCCGCACCCGGTGACCGATGCCGGTCACGATCTCGTGTGGGATGGTCCCCGCCCACACCGCCCACTCTTCGACCGTCGGCTCATCAACCGCAGGCTGGCCGCCGGGGCCGAACACCACCGCCTCGTCACCCGGTTCGACCGGGAGGTCACCCACGTCCACCACGGTCTGGTCCATCGAGATCACGCCGACGACCGGGCACCGCCTGCCCGCGACCAGCACCTGCGCCCGGCCCGACGCCGCGCGCGGCAGTCCGTCGGCGTACCCGAGGGGGAGCAGGGCGAGTGTGGTCGGACGGCCGGTCACGCTGGTGTGCCCGTACCCGACGCCGACACCAGCGCCGACCCGCCGGACCTGGGCGACCGGTGCGGTGAGCCGCAATGCCCGCCGCAACCGGGTGCTGCCGGACGGGTCGATGCCCACCAGACCCGCGCCGATCCGGACCATGTCCAGGTGCGCGCCGGGGTCGGTGAGCGTCGCGGCGGTCGCGGCCAGGTGCCGCAGCGACGGACGCAACCCGGCTCGTTCGGCCATCGCGACCCCGCGTAACAGCGCCTGTTTGCCGTGCTCGTCGGCCGAGTGACCCGGGTATGCGGACATCGCCAGGTGGCCCATGATCCCCACGACCTCCACCTGCCCGGCGAGCTCCGCCTGCCGCGCGGCGGCCATCAGGTCGGGCCACTCGTCGGGTGCGGCGCCGTCGCGGGCCAGGCCGGTGTCGAGTTGCAGGTGGACGCGGACCCGACCGCCCGCCCCGGCGATGGCCGCGAGGTGCCGGGTGCTCGGCACGGCCAGGTCGATCCGGTGCCGGACCGCGGTCGCCACGTCGACGTCCACCGGGTTCAGCCAGCTCAGCACCGGCTCGGTCAGCCCGGCCGCGCGGACGGCGACGCCCTCGGTGATCGACGTGACCCCCAGCCACGTCGCGCCGTTGGCCACCGCCGTCCTGGCCACGTCGGCGAGGCCGTGGCCGAACCCGTCGGCCTTCACCACCGCGAGGACGTCGGGCGGTCCGACCCGCACGAAGTGGCGGGTGTTCTCGGCGATGGCGGCGAGGTCGACGGTCAGGGTGGCGCAGGTGCGGGTGGCGGTCGGCGCGCTCACACCGCCACCGGGGCCCGGACCGGACCGTAGAGCGCGTGCCGCGCGCCGGTCATCAGCGCCCAGTAGCGGTCGCCGTACGACCAGTGCCACCACTCGGTCGGGTAGTTGACCAGGCCCGCCTCGCCGAGCACGCGGGCGAGCAGCGTCCGGTTGCGCCGGGCCTCGTCGTCCACGTCGGCGTGGAAGAAGCACGCGCCGCCGCTGCGCTCCGGGGTGTCGTCGATCTTGGTGCCCAGCCACAGGTCCACGCCGTCCGCGTCGACCAGGGTCAGGTCGACGGCCGCCCCCGCGACGTGCGGCGCGACCGCCATCGGCGCGACGAACCGGCTGTAGAGGCGGGTCAGCTCCACCTCGTCGGCGTCCGGGTGCAGCGACCGCAGCTCGCCCCGGTACTCGTTGATGATCGCCTGCTGGTCCGCCGCGGACCGGTACCCCTCGACGACCCGCAGGTCCACCCCGGCGGGCAGCGCGGACCGGGCCAGCGTCAGCCGCGCCGCCAGTCCCGTTCGGACGGACACGTGTGCCGCGAAGGGCAGCGGTACCAACGGATCGCCGTTGTCGAGCAGCCGAACGGCGTGCACCAGCGGGTCGGAGAGCAAGATTGCCATGGCGCCAAATGCTAGGAACGGCGCCCCGACTCCCGGGTCAGCCGGAAGGACTCCCTCGGTAACCGAACGGCCGATTCGCCGTCCCCACCCATCGGCCGATCGGCCGAGCGCCCCCTTGACGCGGGGCGAGCCGGTACCTATAGTCAACACATCGGTTGATAAAGAATCGAGTTGAGCAACATGGCTGTTGATGAGGAGCGGCTGGACCGCGCGTTCGCCGCGTTGGGCGACCCGGTGCGGCGGGCGATGATCGCGCGCCTGTCGCTGGGGGACGCGACGGTGAACGAGTTGGCCGAGCCGTTCGCCATCACGAAACAGGCGGTGTCGCGGCACATCCACGTGTTGGAGGTGGCCGGACTGATCACCCGCAGTCGGGACGCCCAGCGGCGGCCGTGTCACCTGGACGCGGCCGCGTTGGAGGAGTTGACCAGTTGGATCGACCGCTACCGGCTGGCCGCCGAGCAGCGCCACCGCAGGCTCGACGCGGTGCTGGAGAACATGGAGGAGCAGGAGAAATGAACGAGACGACGATCACCGCCCCACCTGGGACGCCGTTCATCGACATCGTCCGGGAGTTCGACGCGTCCCCGGCGCGGGTGTTCCGCGCGTGGACCGACCCGGAGATCGTCCCGGACTGGCTGGGACCCGCCGGGATGACGATGGACCTGGTTGAGTACAACGCGACACCAGGTGGCAGATACCGGTACTTCCACCGCGACGGTTCGGGGGAGCACGGCTTCCGGGGCGTCTTCCACGCCGTGGTCGCCAACGAGCGGATCGTGCAGACCTTCCAGTACGACGGTTGGCCAACCGAGGTCAGCCTGGAAACCGTGACCTTCGAAGACCTCGGCGGCCGCACCCGCGTCCACACCCACGCGGTGTACCCGTCGGTCGAGAGCCGGGACGCGATGATCGCCAGCGGCATGGAACGCGGCGTGCTGGACTCGATGTCGCGTTTGGACGGAGTGTTGACCCGATGAGCAAGGTCCTGTGTTCAATGGCCGCCTCCGTCGACGGTTTCGTCACCGGCCGGAACTCCGTCCCCGGCCGTGGTCTCGGCGACGGGGGTGTGCTGCACGACTGGTACTGGAACGGCGACACCCCGAGCACCGTGGTCCCGCAGTTCCGCCTCTCCGAGGTCACCCGCCGCTTCGTCGACCCCTTCGCCGCCAGCGTCGGCGCGGTCGTCGCCGGCCGCACCAGCTACGACGACACCAACGGTTGGGGTGGCGGCAGCCCACACCTCAACGCCCCGCTCATCGTCGTCAGCCACCGCCCCGCGCCGCCCGACGCGCCTCAACAATTCGTCACCACCATCGAGGAGGCGGTCGCGGCGGGCCGCGCCGCCGCCGGTGACCTCAATGTGGCGTTGATGGGCGGCGGGGTGCTCACCTCGGCCCTCATCGCGGGGCTGGTCGACGAGATCGTCATCCACCAGGTCCCCATCCTCCTCGGCGCGGGCCGTCGACTCTTCCAGGACCTGCCTGCCCACGTGCCCCTCACCCTCGTCCAGGTCGTACCCGCCCCCGGGGTCACCCACCTCCACTACCGAGTGGAGCGATGACCGTGCGCGCATGACGGACAACTCGCGCGGGCAGCCGGGACAATGGTGGGGACGGGGAGGAGACCACCGGTGGATCTGGCGGAGTTCCTGAGCGCGGGCGAGGAATTGTTGGCCATCCGGTCGACGGCCGATCGGGGCCCGGAGTTGCTGCGGGCGCTGGAGTTCGTGCTGGACTGGGTGGGGCCAGGGTTCACCGTGGAGCGGTTCGAGTCCGGCGGCAAGCCCAGCGCGCTGTTGTACTCCGGGGTCCGGCCCGCACGATTCCGGGTGGTGCTCAACGGGCACCTCGATGTGGTTCCCGGCGCGGACGGGCAGTTCCGACCGCGCCGGGAAGGTGACCGGTTGTACGCGCGTGGGGCCCAGGACATGAAGCTGTCCGCGTTGGTGCAGGCCACGGTGTTCCGCGAGGTCGGGGCCCACCTGCCGGTCGCGCTGCAACTGGTGACCGATGAGGAGGTCGGCGGTCACCACGGCACCGGCCACCAACTGGCCCACGGCGTGACGTCGGACTTCACGGTCATCGGGGAGCACAGCGGCCTGCGGCTCGTGATCGAGTCCAAGGGACTGCTGACCGCGCGCGTACGGGCCCACGGCGCCGGCGCCCACGGTGCGTATCCCTGGTTGGGTGACAACGCCGTGCTCACCCTGATGCGCGCGGTGGACGGGATCTTGTCCAAGTATCCGGTGGGGGAGCGGGAGGTCTGGCGCACGACCGTGAACGTCGCCCGGGTCGAGACCGGGGACAACGCGGTCAACCAGGTACCCGCCGCCGCGACGGCGTGGCTGGACATCCGCTACCCGCCGGACGACCGCGACTTCGCCGACCGCACACCCGCCGAGGTCGCCGACCACCTCAGCGGCCTGTGCCCGCCGAAGGTGACCGTCGAGGTCGACCGGGTCGAGCCGCCACACCACGCCGCACCGGACCACCCCGACGTCACCGCGCTCCAGCGGGCCGCCCATGCCCAGGGCTTCACCGGCGACTTCCTGCGCAAACACGGCGCGGCCGACGCGCGCTTCTACCACCAGCGCGGCATGACGGCGGTGATCTTCGGCATCGCCGGGGACGGCCAGCACGGCCCGAACGAATACGCCGACCTGACCACCATCGAGCCGTACTACCGAGCGCTGCGCGCATTCCTCTCCTGAGCTCCACCGCTCCGGCTGGTGGGAACGGTCGACAAACGATCACCGTGGTTCGACAATTCCTGACGCGGCTATGTGGAGGAGGCGGGATGGATCGGCGGTCGTTCCTGGTGGTTGCCGGGTTGTTGGGGGTCGCGGCCTGCGGGTCGAACACGGGGCGCGGGGAGGGCGGTGGCGCGCTCAAGCACTGGTACCACGCCTACGGCGAGGACGGGGTGCAGGACGCCGTGCGCCGTTACGCGGCGGCGTACCCGGGCGCGAAGGTCGAGGTGCAGTGGAACCCGGGGGACTACGACTCGAAGATCGTGACCGCTCTGCAGAACAGCGCGGTGCCGGACGTGTTCGAGGCGCAGGTCAAGGCGGACTGGGTGCGGCAGAAGCAGGTGGTGCCGCTGGACGACCTGCTCGGCGACACGCGCGACGACTTCGTCCGCGCCCTGCTGGACTCGCAGACCGTGGACGGCAAGCTCTACGGCATCCCGCAGGCCATCGACACCCAGGTCCTCTATTACCGGCCGAGCCTGCTGGCCAAGGCGGGTGTCGCCCCGCCCCGGACGGTCGACGAGCTGGTCGACGCCGCGAAACGTCTCACCACCGGGTCCCTGCACGGACTTTTCGCGGGCAACGACGGGGGCGTCGGCGTGTTCACGGGGCCGCTGCTGTGGTCCGCCGGTCTGGACTTCCTCACCAAGGACGGCAAAGCCCCCGGCTTCGACGACCCGCGCGCGGCGACGGTGTTCGGGAAGCTCCGCGACCTGAACCAAGGTCTGCTGCTGGGCGCACCGACCGACTGGTCCGATCCGGGTGCGTTCGTGGACGGGCGGGTGGCGATGCAGTGGACCGGGCTGTGGAACCTGCCGAAGATCACCGCCGCCCACGGCACCGACGTCGGTGTGCTCCCGTTCCCACGGTTGGACGACAGCGGCGCGGAATCGGTGCCGGTCGGTGCCTACAGCGCGATGGTGAACGCGCGCAGCACGAACATCGACGCCGCCAAGGCATACCTGAAATGGCTGTGGGTCGAGAAGACCGACTACCAAACGGAGTTCGCGACCGCGTTCGGCGCGCACCTGCCCGCCCGGCAGAGCCTGGCCGCCAGGGCTCAATCGCTCCACAGTGGACCTGGTAAGGATGCCGTCGGGTTCGTGACCGGCGGCGGTCGGATCGCCAGTCCGGCCCGCTGGCCCGCGCGCGCCAACACCGCCCTGTCCGATGCGGTGTCCCGCGTCGCCCGCCAGGGAGCCGATCCGGTTGGCGAGCTGCGTTCCGCCGTGGACATCGCCAGGACCGAGATCGCGCGGCTCGACCGGTGACCCGCGGGGCCACGCGTACGTTCTGGCTGTTCGTCGGTCCATTCGCGGCGGGGTTGCTGCTGTTCACCTACCTGCCGATCGGCTGGAGCGCGTACCTCAGCCTGTTCGACGCCCGCAACACCGTCACCCCAACGGATTTCACCGGGTTCGACAACTACCGGGACATCCTCACCGACCGGGCCTTCCTCGACAGCATCGGCACGTTCACCCTGTTCGCCGTGTTCATCATCCCGACCACGGTGGTGCTGGCTCTCGTACTCGCGTTGCTGGTCAACCAAATCCGGTTCGCGCGCGCGTTCTTCCAGTCGGTCTTCTTCCTCCCGTTCGCCTGTTCCTATGTGGTCGCTTCGCTGGTCTGGAAGATGTCCCTGTTCTCCGGTGTGGACAGTGGTGTGGTCAACACGGTCCTCGGCTGGTTCGGCGGTTCACCGCGGGCGTGGATCGGCACGGTCGACCCGCCGCTGTACTGGGTCGTGCTCGTCACCGCTCGGCTCTGGCTGCAACTCGGCTTCTACATGATCCTGCTCATCGCCGCCCTGCGGCGGATTCCCCGGTACCACTACGAAGCCGCCGCCATCGATGGCGCGACCCCGTGGCAGTCGTTCCGCCACGTCACCCTGCCCGGCCTGCGCGGAGCCCTGATCGCCGTCCTCACGCTGAACCTCATCAACGCCTACCAGGCTTTCGACGAGTTCTACAACATCCTCGGCGACTCCCGCGGCTACCCACCGTTCGCCCGCCCGCCGCTGGTCTACCTGTACTACACGTCCCTCGGCTCGGGCGGTCAAGACCTGGGCCGGGGGAGCGCGGGCGCGGTGATCCTCGCGCTGGTCATCGCCCTCGCCACCCTCCTGTCCGGCCGCGTCTTCCGCCGGGCACGCTGATGCGGTCCACCCTGCGCTGGATCGCGCTGATCATCGCCGCTGTCGTCTTCCTCGTGCCGTTCTTCGTGCTGGTCCGAGACGGCGTTGCCACTGGATGGTCCACAGTGGAGGAAGTGTTCACCGATTCGGACCTTTCCTTCGCGCGCAGCCTGCTCAACTCGACCATCGTCGCTGTTCTGCAGACGGTGGGGCAGATCGTCCTGTGCTCGCTTGCCGGATACGGCCTCGCTCGCATCCCTTATCGGCACGCGCCCGTGGTGTTGTATGCCATTGTGGCCACCCTCATGGTTCCGACGGCGGTCACGTTCGTACCCAGCTTTGTTGTCGTCTCATCGCTTGGGTGGCTGTCCGACTTCCGCGGCCTGGTTGTCCCCGGGCTGTTCAGCGCGCTCAACGTTTTCCTCTTCCGCCAGTACTTCCTGGACTTCCCGGTCGCCCTGGAGGAAGCAGGCCGACTCGACGGACTCAGCGCCTGGGGCACCTATTGGCGGATCGTCATCCCCAATTCGACCGGTTTCCTCGCCGCCATCGCGGTCATCGACTTCATCGGCAGTTGGAACCAGTTCTTGTGGCCACTGCTGATCGCACAGGACTCATCGACCTGGACGGTCCAAGTCGCCCTGTCCAACCTGCTCACCGCACAAAACCCCCAACCAACCCTGCTGTTCGCCGCCGCCGCGGTCTCACTCCTACCCATAGTCCTGCTGTTCATCATCGCCCAGCGCTACCTCGTCCGCGGCGTGACCGACATGGACAACTCAGCACCCCTGACTGGTCCGGGCGGCCCCCACCCCATCCCGGGGGGCGGCCCCGGTGCCAGTCTACCCGCTGGCGGGCGCGGTGAGGGTGTCGTGTGAATGCTGGGGATGCCAGGGGCTGGTGTGGATAACTTGGCGCCACCGAGGGGTCCAGGCAGCCTCGACGAGTTCCCCCGGGGCCGGTCTAGCGGCTGGCGAGTTCCGTGGGCGAGACCGGACTCGCCGGGGAGTAGCGGGCAGTGAGGAGCGCGGCGACCAGGCCCAGTGCCGCGAAACCGGTGAGCGTGAGTGGGATGCGCGAGGGCGTGTCGGGGTCCGCCAACACCCCGACGACGGCGGGTTGGACGGCGTTGGCGAGCATGCATCCCATCACCACCACCGAGTTCGCCAACTGCGCCCGCGGGGTGTGCGGTGCCATCCACGCGAGCGTGGTGGGGAACACCGGGGCGAGCGCGAACCCGGCGAGCGCGTAGCCGACGACGGCGAGGTCCGGGTTCATGGCCGTGGCGAGCGCGGCCGTGGCACCGGCGAGTCCCCCGCACACCAACGCGGACGGACGCAATCGGTGCAGGGCTGCCGGGATCACCACCCGCCCGACCGCCAACCCCGTCCAGAACAGTGCGGTCAACCGGGCCGCGTCGCCCGCCGCGGTGCCCGTCCAGGTCAGGTGTGTGCTTTCCCAGGCACCGACCGAGGTTTCCAGACCGGCGTAGAGGAAGCCGATGACCGCGAACGGAAGTGCCGCCGTCAAATCCGAGCGCGTGGGGTGCGTCGTCGGCTCGCCCGGCGCGGTGAGGCGAGTCGCGGGCACCGCCACCACCGCGAAAACGACCCCGAGCGCCAACGGCAGCCGGACGCCGAGACCACCGACAGCCGAGGTGAGTAACGGACCGATCACGGCGCCAACTCCGAACGCGGCGTTCAGCAGGTTGACCATGAGCACGCCCCGCGCCCCGAACCCCCGGGCGAAAACCGTGTTGAGGTGCACGACCAGACCACCGAACCCGGCCCCACCGACGACGGCGGCCCCGAGCACCACCGCCCAACCCGGCGCGAGCACCATCCCGGCGCACCCCACCCCGAACGCGACCAGCGGACCGACCGCCGCCACCCCGCGCGGCACGAACCGCCCGAGCACCGCGTTACCCAGGACCGCCGCCAACGCGCCAAGGTTGTACGCACTGATCACCGACCCGCCGCCCGCCGGACCCAGCCCGTACCGCGCCCGCAGAAACGGCAACCCGGCCCCCAACGACGCGGACACCATCCCGACCGCCACGAAAACCAGGAACCCGGCCACAACCCGCACCCGCGTCGGCCGTTCGGGGTCCACAGAGTCCACAGTGGTCTCTCGACTCCCTCCGGATCGGCTCCCGTCCCACCGTATGTGACGCCAACCCGGTTGGAAAGCCCCGCCCGCGAGCCGCCGATATCATGACCCGCGCCCACCACCCGGGAGGAGACCACCGTGCCCACCGCCGACGCCGTCCTGTTCGACATGGACGGGGTCATCGTCGACTCCCGCGCCGCCATCGAAGCCGCGTGGGCGACCGCACTCGCCCACCACACCGGCCGAACCCTGACCGACACCGACATCCACGAGCACGTCCACGGCCGCACCGGCGCCCACACCGTCGCCGCCCTCTTCCCCGACCACAGTGCCGCCCAACACCGCGAGATCTGGGCCCACGTGGACCGCTTGGAGGAAACGGCGCCGTACCGGATGATCCCCGGGGTCCGGCAGTTCCTGGCCGCGTTGAACAGTGCCGGTGTCGTGGTCGGGCTGGTGACGAGCGGGTGGACCGCGAAGATCGACCACGTGGTCGGCCTGCTCGACCTCCCCGACCCGTTCGCGGTCGTCATCAGCCGCGATGACGTCGCCAACGGCAAACCCCACCCGGAGCCCTACCTGACCGGATGCGCGGCCATCGACGTGCCACCGGAACGCACCCTCGTGTTCGAGGACTCACTCAGCGGCGTGCGATCAGCCGTCGCGGCGGGCACCACCTGCGTCGCGATCGGCGACCCCGCCCTCACTGCGGCAGGCGCGATCGCCTCGGTCGAGGACTTCACCGGGCTGTCGCTGGAACGGTCCGTCCCCGGGGAGTTCCGGCTAAACGGGGTTGCCGCGCCAATCGCCATCCGGGCCACCGCGCGTTGATTGGCCTCCGCCCCTATTGGACCTGAACGGGTTTCACCGCCGGGAAATTGGCCGATAATCGTCGGCGTGTTCAGTGTCGGGTTTTCTGTCTGTGAAAAACCGCGATAGCGGTGGGCCTTGTCTGCGCCACGGGACAGGTAGGAGAGTGCTTTTCCAGCGGTCCGGTGTCCCCCCGGTCGCTCCGGGGATTGGTGGACTGGGAATGCGCGGCAACGTTATTCCCATAACTCCTGCGTGCATCGAACCCGGTTGGAGAAAGCGTGGATTCATGGCTATCACCCTGAGGAAGGGCCTGATCGCGGGTATCGCGGCGAGCGCGGTGCTCCCGGTGGCGATCTTCGCGGGCGGGGCGTCGGCGACGGCGGCGCAGCAGGCACCGAGGTACCAGCCGGAGATGGTGGCCGCGTTGGCCAAGACGCTCGGTGTGGACGAGAAGGCCGCGGTCGCACGGCTGGATCACGAGGCCGACCAGCAGCAGAAGCTGGACGGGCTCACCCGCGGCGGGCTGCACGCGGATGGCACTTTCGTCGACTCGAACGGCAATCTCACCGTCAACGCGGTGGACGCCGCGTCGGCGGACAAGGCCAGGTCGGCGGGGCTGTCGGTGCGTACGGCGGCGCGTGGCGAGGCGGCGCTGGACCGGATCCAGGCGCAGCTCGACCAGGTCGCCGCCCGGCAGGTGCCCGCGGGCGTGGCGTCGTGGAGCGTGGACGTGGCCGCCGACGTGGTCGAGGTCGAGGTCGCGGACGGGTCGAAGCCCGCCGCCAAGGCGTTCCTGGCGGACGCCGCGAAATACGGTTCGGCCGTGCGCGTGGTCACCGGGCAGGAGCTGCAGACGCAGGCCACGGTGTACCCGGGCAGCAAGATGACCATCAACGGCGGTAGCGGCTACTGCTCGGTCGGGTTCGGCGCGCGCAACTCGTCCGGCACGCAGTACCTGGTCAGCGCGGGTCACTGCATCGCGGGCCTGCCGAGCCTGTACTACAACAACTCGATCTTCGCCCGCGGCACCGCGACCCGGTTCAAGGTGGGCACCAGCAGTGTGGACATGGGCGTGGCGGCGGTGACCTCGGGCAACTCGATCGCCACCCAGGTCGGCACCTGGGGTGCCCAGGGCACCATCGCGGTGAAGGGCGGCAGCCGCGCGGCCGTCGGCGCCTCGATCTGCAAGTCCGGCGCCACCAGCGGTTGGACCTGCGGCAGCGTCAAGGCCTATAACGTCACGGTCACCTACACCGACCAGAACGGCGGCCCGGACACCGTGGTCAAGGGCCTGGGCAGCTCCACCGTCTGCACCGCCCCCGGCGACAGCGGCGGCGCCTACATCTCCGGCAACCAGGCCCAGGGCATGACCTCCGGCGGCCCGACCGGCCAGACCTGCACGTTCAACGGCGGCAACCAGAGCGGGAAGTCCTCGTACTTCCAGCCGCTGAGCGACGCCCTGTCCTACTACGGCCTGACCCTCAACGTCGGCTGATCCCCGGCACTGTCGCCGTCACCCGTCGGGGTGGCGGCGACAGTGTTGTGCGGGTGATACTCGCTCCCCCCGGCCGCCGAGAGAAGGGAGCGCTCCGTGACCGCGTTCCCCCAAGACCAGGACGAAGTGCTGCGCAAGGAGACCTTCAGCGAGGCGCTACGGGCCGCGATCCACCGCCGGGACCTGACCCTGGACCGGATCCGCAGCCGACTCGCCGCGCGCGGGGTGGACGTCAGCCTCGCCACCCTCAGTTACTGGCAGCAGGGCCGCAGCCGCCCCGAACGGGCGAAGTCACTGCGCGCGCTGCGCGAGTTGGAGGCCATCCTCAACCTCCCGTCGAACGCCCTGTTCGACCTGCTGGACCCGCCGAAACCACGCGGCCGCCTGGTGGGCCTGGCCAACGGCGTCACCGGCGCCCGCCTCTACGGCGACAACTCCCCGATCCGGGGCGTCCTGGGCGGCTCCTTCGAACACTTCAACGACGGCATCCAGCCGATGAGCCTCGCCGAGACCTGCGAGGTCGACGCGAGCCGGTCCCTGCGCCGCATCACCACCGTCCACGTCCTGCGCGCCATCCACCCCGACCAGGACCGCTTCCTCGTCGTCCACGGTGTGGATGAAGGCGACGCCATGCCCACCGACATCCGCGTCCACACCGGCCACCTCGGCGACACCCGCATCGACACCGCCAACGGCTTCTTCGCCGCCGACATCCACTTCGGCCGGGTGCTGGCCAAAAACGAAACCACCATCGTCGAATACGAAACCGTACTCGGCGAGAGCCCCACCCCCTCCCGCTTCCACGAACACCGCTTCCGCACCCCCGTACACAGCGTCCTCCTCCGCGCCCGCTTCGCCCCAGACGCTTTACCAGCCCGCTGCTACGCCTATTACCGAGACTCGGTACCGTCATCCGCCAAACAACGCCGCCGCTTGGCGATTGACGGTTCCCATACGGTGCATTCATTCTTGCCGAGGTGTGCGCCCGGGGTGCACGGGTTTTCCTGGCAGTGGTAACCGGGCATCACCGGATTTGCGTTACACAGAGGGTTATTCAGGTGGATTCTGGTCACGCCCCTGTGATCATCAATGTGGGGGCGGTTGATAGGGACAGCGGCCGGTTTGGGAGAGTTCGGTTATCACGCCAGAGACTCTCAACGAACGGACCGCCTGACATGTGTCATGCCACCGGCCTGGCGCGGGTCTCCATCGAGAACGTGTGTGCCGCGATTCACCACGGAACCGGCGGGCCGACTCGACGGTGGCCGCCGGTGTCGGGGTTGTTCACCTCGGTGGTGGTCACCTTGGCCTATCTGCGCCGTGATCGCGTTCAGGCGGAGTTGGCGGAGGCGTTCGGTGTGTCGCGGTCGACGATCAGCCGCGCGATCACGGCATTGACTCCCGTGCTGGGTGAGATTCTCCATGACTGCATCCCCACGGCCGACGACGTGGACGACGAGGTCCGGCCCATCGTGGATGGGACTCTGTTGCCGTGCCGGTCGTGGGCGTCGCGGCCCGGCCTGTACTCGAAGCGGCATCGTCGGACCCGGGGTCGACGTGCAGGTCGCGTGTACCGTGGGTGGTCGGATCGCGTGGGTGTCGGATCCGATCGACGGCCGCCATCACGGCATGCACCGCATCAGACGGTCGGGAGTCTTGGACGGTCGGGACACCAGGACATGGCTCGGCGACAAAGGCCACATCGGCAGTGACATGATCACTCCCTTCCGCAAGCCACGCGAACGTGAGCAACCGCGGTGGCGGAAAGACGTCAACTTCCACCACAACAAGATCCGTGTGGCCGTCGAACGAGTCATCGCCCACCTGAAGACCTGGCGCGTCCTCCACACCGACTACCGGAGACCACCCAACACGTTCCCGGCCACCATCACGGCAGTCATCGGACTCTACTTCTACGCACGCTCTGAATAACCCTCATAGTGCGCCAAGGTCCGAAGGGGAGCAGTTCACGGGCGTGTGCGGCGGCCGCTGCTAATCGAGGGGGAGTTCGACCGGGGCCCAGAGGCTGGGGAGGTTGACCACGACCCCCTCCTGGCTGCTTCGCGCGATGATGACCACGGCGGGTTCGTCGCCGGGGTTTTCTTCGCGGTGGGGGACGTAAGGGGGGACGAAGACGTAGTCGCCGGGGCCGGTTTCCAGGCGGACTTCCTGGTCGCCGTCGGCGAAGACGAAGACGGGGTGGCCGGATTTGATGTAGATGGCGGTTTCGGCTTCGCCGTGGTGGTGGTCGCCGGAGTTGGTGGCGGGGGCGACGTGGGTTTCGCCCATCCAGACTTTGGTGGAGCCGACGGTTTTGCCGGAGACGGCTTCCAGTCGGCGCATGCCGGTGGTCTGGTTGGTGTCGCCGGTGAGGTCGGTGGCACGGATGTGGCGGAGGGGGCGGTGCCAGTGTTCGGTGCCCGCCACTCGGTCGTCGGTCATGGTGTTGCTCCTGTCTGGGGTCACCAACTGCTGGACTCGACCGTGATCACCGGGACGAGCCCGTTGCCGAGGGTTTCCAGGAAACTCACGACCTCCGCGGCGACCGAGCGGTGTTGTCGGTCGTTGAGCACGTCGTGGTGTGCGCCGCGCACGACCGACAGCCGGGCTCTCGGCAATCCTGCCACCGCCTCGGCCAGGGCGGCGCGGTCGGCGAGGGGGTCTTCGTCACCGATGAGGACGAGGACCGGGAGGTCGGTGGACACGCTGGTCAGGGTGTCGGGGAGCGTCGAGCGGAGTGCGCCCCGTGCGACGCCGGGGTCCCCGGTCAGCACCTCGCGGTGGACGGGGCACGACGTGCGGACGTCGAGTTCGTCGGTCCAGTCCTCGACGGTGGCCGCGTGGCCGGGCAGTCCGGCGAGTACGAGGGCGTCGGCCGTCCACGGCACGTCCGCCAGACCCGCCAGCATGGCCGCGCCGCTGTCGGCGCCGACCAGGACCAAGGGGCGGACGACGTCGTCGACCGACTCGCCCAGCCCGGCCGCGAACCGCTGCGAGGCGTCCTCGTCGAGCTGGGGCGGGTCGACGACCCGGACCTGGTACGCGTCGGCCGCGAGCCGGGTGGCGAACCGGACGTAGGTCGCCCTGGTCTCACCCCGCCCCGGTACGACGACGACGGTGCCGCGAACGCGCAGCCCGGTCGGGACGGGGAACTCGGTGTGCGGGCTCACCGCGGGCTCCTTTCCGCGGCCGGGTGCCACCCGAGGGCGGGGGCGACCTCGGTCGCGATGAGTTCGAGTGCCCGGATCGCGACATCCTGATCCGGTACGGCGGGGTTGAACTGGGTGATCAAATCGGTGGCGACGGGCAGCACCCGTTCGCGGGACAACGCCTCGACGATCTCGTCCGGGTGCCCGTAGAACGAGTGGAACCGCCGCAGGGCCTCGTCGACGTCCAGGGCCGCCGGGAAGCCGCTGAACCGCTGGGCGGCCTGGTGCACGTCCGCGGCGATGTGGGCCAGCGCGGTCCGCCGGTCCTTGGCGGGGAAGACGAACCTGGACAGGCCGATGCGCGGCGGTCGGGGCTGAGTCCACGCGGCGAGGTACGCGTCGGCCCACGGTCGCTGTACGTCGTCGGTGGGTTCGTCGTAGCCGTAGGCGGCTCGGTTCAACAGCAGGTTCGAGCCCGCGGCGGCGGCGTACTCCGCGCCCGCCGCGCTGAACACGCCCTGCCAGATCCGGTCGTCGAACCCGCTCGCCGGTGGCTGGATCGTGAAGCCAGTCGACCCCACCTCCTCGTTCGCCAGCGCCCGGCGCAGCACCGCGAGACCCTCGGTGGTCAGCTCCCGTTTGCGCGCGATGTCCCGCCCGAACGCCGCGTACTCCGCCGGACTGCCGCCGCTGCCCACCCCGACCTCGACCCGTCCGCCGCTGAGCAGGTCGACGACCGAGATGTCCTCGGCCAGCCGGACCGGGTCTTCCAGCGGCAGCACGGTGATCGCCGTCCCCAAGCGGATGCGGCTGGTCCGGGCGGCGGCGTGCGCCAGGAAGGTCCACGGTGAGGACAGGCCGCCGCCACCGAGCGGGACGTGGTGCTGCGCCACCCACCCGATGTCGAACCCCAGTTCGTCCGCGACCACGAACAGTTCTTGGGCGTTGCGGTAGGTCTGGGCCACGTCGTCGCCGCGACCTTGCACGTGGGTCAGGAATCCGAGGCGGAACCGGGTCGTCATGCCTCTGCTCCCGTGGCGCCGACGAGTTCCGCCGCCCGGTCCAGTGTGCCGCCGAGGACACGGTCGAACACCGCCGCCGCGCCACCGGCGGGGAGTGTGGTCCCGCGCCAGGCGACGTGCTGGTCGGGGCGGATGAGGACATCGCCGTCCCCGTACAGTTCCCGCGCCGCCGGCTCGGTCAGGTGGACGACGGTGAACGGCAGCGACCGCGTGGAAGCCTCGACGATGAAGGCGTGTTCGGTATCGCGGTTCTCGGTCAGCGACAACAGGGCGAACTTGTCGCCGATCCGGTCGTACAACGTGCCGCCGTACGGGTCGACCAGGCCGTTGGGGGCGCGGTGGCCGGGACGCGGGTCGTCGGCGTACACATCCGCGCGCCACGGCTGCTCGACCTGGTCGTCCTCGTACCAGATCACCGGGGACCGGTCGTAGCGCTCGTCGAAGGTCACGCCGTCAGAACCCAGCCGGTTGGCCCGGATGAGGTCGCCGATCGCGGCTCGGCGGTCGTTGGCGTCCTGGCTGACGTCGTCGTCGGCGGGGACGCCGAGGGCGCGGATCTCGGCGAGGGTGGCCTGGTTGCGACGAGACCGGTCGAGTGCGTAGTCGGCCACCCGCCAGTTGTGCGGGCGGCGCTCGCTGTCGTACGAGTCGAGCAGCGCGTCGGCGGCGTACCCGGCGAGGACGGCGGCCAGTTTCCAGCCCAGGTTGACCACGTCGCCGAAGCCCTCGCCGAGGTTGCCGCCCGGGGTCCGCACGTGCGCGGCGTCGCCCGCCAGCAGGACCCGGCCCGCGCGGAAGGTCTCCGCGACCCGGGTGGCGTGGTAGAAGGTGGTGGCGGAAGCCAGTTCCAGGTCCAGGTCGAACCCGAAGGACGCCCGAGCGGTCGCCAGAAGGTCCTCTGTGGACGGTTGGTGGTCGAGCGGGAACGGTCCGGCGTACACCCGCCATTCGCGGGGGGAGATCGCCGCGAGGAAGCCGTCCGCGTGCTGGTTGAACACGATGTTGGTGCCGCTGGGCGCCGGGCCGACGCGGTCGGAGATGTCCCCGGTGCGCACGACCAGCCGCAGCCGCTTCTCCGGCGCGTGCTCGCCCTGCCGGGTGATGCCCGCGAGCGCCCGGACGGTGCTGCTCCCGCCGTCCGCGCCGATGACGTACCGCGCCCGCACCACCTTCTCCCCGAACACCGCGTCGACACCGGTGGCGTCCTCGTGCAACTCCGTCAACCGCCATCCGCCGGACACGCTGACCCCGCGCGCGGCCAGGTGCCGCAGGAATACTTGCTGCAGAGCGGTTTGCGGCCGACGGATGGCCTCCTCTGTGGACACCCCGCCGCCGAACGACGGCCTGCGGTTGGGTACCAGCTCGTGTCCCACCAGTGAGGTGACCAGGCGGATGCCCTGGTTCCACTCGGGCGGGAACGTCCACTCGTCGCGGATCGACTGCAGCACACCCCACCGGCGGAAGTGCTCGACCACCCGCTGGGTGTGCCCCATCGCCCCCGCGCGGACCAAGGTCGCCCCCGCCGCCCGGTCGACGACGGCGACGTCCACCCCCCGACCGCTCAGTTCCAGCGCCGCCGCCAGCCCGACCGGACCCGCGCCGACGACCAGCACATCCACGTCGGCGGGCGGTGTCGACACCGGGAACAGCACGTCGCCGGGCATCAGGCGGTCACCAGGGTGTGCCGGTTGGCCGGGATCGGCAGGCCGAGGTTGCCGCGCAGCGTGTCCGCCTCGTACTCGGTGCGGTACAGGCCGCGCTCCTGCAGCAGCGGGATCACGCCGTCCACGAAGAGGGACAGGTCCTCGTCGTTGCGGAACGCGAGGTTGATCCCGTCGAACGTGCCCGCCGCGAACCACTGCTCGATGGTGTCGGCGACCGTCTTCGGCGAACCCACGAACGGCGACTTCTTGCGCTCGTTGAAGGTGGCCACGACCTGGCGCAGCGTCAGACCCTCGGTCTTGGCGCGCTCGATGATCCGCGCCGCCCCGGTCCGGCCGCCGCGCTCGGCCAGGTGCGCCACGTCCGGGAACGGGGCGTCCAGGTCGTACTGGCTGAAGTCGTGCGCGCCGAACGCCCGCCCGAGCAGGCCGACGTTGCGGTCGAAGTCGTCGTCCTCGGCGAAGATGTCCGCTTCCCGGCGCTGCGCGGCGGCGTCGGTGCCGCGCACGACCGGTCCACCGTGGATGAAGATCTTGATGTGGTCGGGGTCGCGGCCGGTGAGGGCCGTGCGCCGCTTGATGTCCGTATAGTACGCATGTGCGTCCTCAATGGACCCACCGGGCGCGTAGATGCCCTCCGCCACCTGGGCGGCGAGGTTGCGGCCCTCCTCGGAGACGCCGGCCTGGAAGATCACCGGTTGGCCCTGCGGCGACCGGGACAGGTTCAGCGGGCCGTCCACCCGGAAGTGCTCGCCCGCGTGGTTGAGCGCGTGCAGCTTCGACGGGTCGAGGAACACGCCGTGCTCGACGTCGGCGGGGAAGGCGTCGTCCTCATAGGAATCCCACAGGCCGCGCACGACCTGGACCGACTCCAGGGCGCGGCCGTACCGGGTCGCGTAGTCGAGGTGCTCCTCCAGGCCGTAGTTGCGGCTGGTGCCGGTGTCGAAGCTGGTCACCACGTTCCACCCGGCGCGGCCGCCGCTGATGTGGTCGAGCGAGGCGAACCGGCGGGCCAGGTTGAACGGCGAGTTGTAGGTGGAGCTGGCGGTGGCGACGAGTCCGATGTGCTTGGTGTGCGTGGCGACCGCGGACAGCAGTGTCAGCGGTTCGAGCCGGTTCAGGTAGTGCGCCGGGTAGGTGGCGTTGATGAACTGGCTGTCCACGATGAACAGCGCGTCGAACAGGGCGTGCTCGGCCGCCTTGGCCTGCGCGATGTAGTAGTTGATGTCGATGCTGGCGTTCTTGGCGACGCCGGGGTCCTTCCACAGGCCGTGTTGGCCGGGGCCGCCGACGCCGTACGGGTGCAGGGCCAGGTGGAGCTTGCGGGTCATCGGGGAGTTCCCTTTCCGGAGTGCAGGAGTTCACGCAGCGCCGCGCGTTCGGCGCGACCGGCCGCGGCGGTGCGCAGCGTCGGCGCCGAGCCGATCAGCAGGCGGGTGTAGGGGTGGCTTGGCTTGGTGACGACCTCGCGCGCGGTGCCGACCTCGACCACCTCGCCGCGGTAGAGCACCGCGACCCGGTCGGCGATCCCGGCCACCGAGCCGAGGTCGTGCGAGATGAACAGCAGCGCGATGCCCGCGGTCCGCAGGTCCTTGAGGATCTCCAGGACCTGCACCCTGGTGGCCGCGTCCAGCGCGCTGACCGGCTCGTCCAGGATGATCAGCCGCGGCTCGGTGATCAGCGCCCTGGCGACCGCCACCCGCTGCCGCTGCCCGCCGGAGAGCTGCTCGGGCAGCCGGGTCAGCAACTCGTCGTCCAGGCGCACCCTGCCCAGGTAGGCCCGTGCCCGGTCGACGGCCTCGCGGCGCGGCACCCCCTTGAGCAGCAACGGTTCCATCAGCGAGTCGCCGATGGTGAGGTCGGGGTCGAGGCTGCGCAACGGGTCCTGGAACACGTACTGGACCACGCCCCGCCGCCGCACCGCCCGCCACTGCCGTTCGCGGTGACCGGTGACGTCCTCGCCGTCGATCACGATCCGGCCCGCCGACGGGCGCACCAGCCCGAGCGCGGCGCGCGCGAACGTCGACTTGCCCGAGCCGGTCTCGCCGATCAGGCCGACGATCTCCCCCGCGTCGATGCTCAGCGACGCGCCCGCCAGTGCCCGCCGCCGCTGCCTCCGGTGTCCATAGTGGACTTCGAGGTCGCGCACATCGAGAACCGTCACGACTCCTCCAGGAACCGGTCGAGTCCGTACTGCTCGTGCTCGGCGACGAGCAGCCGGGTGTAGTCGTGCCGCGGGTTGTGCAACACCTGCTCGGTCGGACCCTGCTCGACGACCTCGCCCTCGCGCATGACCAGCACCTCGTCGCACAACTGGGCGACCACGGCCAGGTCGTGCGAGACCAGGACGATGGCGAGGCCGGTGCTGTCCCGCAGGTCCGCCAGCAGGTCGAGGATCTCGGCTTGGACGGTCACGTCGAGCGCCGTCGTCGCCTCGTCCGCGATGAGCACCCGCGGCTCGGCGGCGATCGCGGCCGCGATGAGCACCCGCTGCAGCATCCCGCCGGAAAGCTCGTGCGGGTACTGGGTGTAGACCAGTTCCGGGTCGCGCAGGTGGACCGCGGCGAGCAGTTCCGTCGCCCGTCGCCGCGCCTCCCGCCGCTTGGCGCCCTTCTTCACCCGGATGACCTCGGCGACCTGCGGGCCGACCGGGATCGACGGGTTCAGGTAGGACGCGGGGTCCTGGAACACGGCGCTGATCGTCGACCCGCGCAGCTCGGTCAGCTCCGCCCGGCTCAGCGCGGCGACGTCCTTGCCCGCCACGTGGATGGCGCCCGCCGCCACCTCGAACAGCGGCGGCAGGATGCCCAGCACCGCCCGGCAGGTCAGCGTCTTCCCGCTGCCGGACTCGCCGACGATGCCGACCACCCGACCCGGCGCGAGCTCGAAGCCCACCCCCTTGACGACCTCCCGACCGTCCACTTGGTGTCTGATGTGGACGCTGTCGACCGTGAGGACCAGACCGTCCACCGCGGTCTCCACCGGGCTCTCGCTCAGTGCTGTCATGCCCTACCCCCAACCAGAGCGGCCTTGCGGGAATCGGCCAGCGCCCGCCCCGCCCCACCGGACACGTCGCGGATCGCGTCGGCCAGCACGTTGCCCGCCCACACCGTCACCATGATCAGCAGCGCGGGCGCGAACGGCGCCCACGGCTGGTAGCTGAGGTAGCCGAGGTCGGCGGCGAGCAGACCGCCCCAGGTCGGCGCCGGGGGCTGCACCCCGATCCCGAGGAACGACAGGCTGGACACGATGATGAACCCGACGCCCAGGGTCTGCGCCAACGCCACCGCGATGGGCGGCAGCACCTTCCCCCACACGTGCCGCCGGATGATCCAGCCGAGCGAGGCACCGGAGATGAGCGCGGCCTCGACGTACTGCGACCTGGCCACCGCGAGCGTCGCCGCCCGCCCGACCCGGTAGAACAGCGGCGAGACCAGCGCCCCGGTCACGAACATCGCCTGCGTGATCCCGTTGCCCAGCAGCGCCGTCACGGCCACCGCGAACAGCAGGAACGGCAACGCGACCAACGTGTCCGCCACCCGCAAGGTGATCCACTCGAACACCCGCCCCAGGTACACCGACAGGATTCCCGGGATGGCACCGACCACCAGTGCCATCACGGTCACCTCCAGCGCCCCGACCACGCTGACCCTGGACCCGTCGAGCAGCCTGCTGAACACGTCCCGACCCAGGTAGTCGGTGCCCAGCCAGTGCCCGCCGGACGGCCCGACGAGGGTGTCCGGGCTGGTGGCCAGCGGGTCGTGCGGGGCCAACAGCGGCCCGAACACGGCGAGCAAACCAACCCCGACCAACACGACGACCGCGATCCGACCGGAGGCGAGGGAGAACACGCGCCGAACCACCGCTCACACCCCCCGCTCGACGAGCACTGCGCGGCCCATGGCCACGGTGACCTGTGGGTGGGTGTTGGACCGCCTGACCACTGCGAGGTGGTGCGGACCTGATCCAACTGCCCGTTGGGCGGTGGGCGCCACGGAGCCCGGGACCACGGTGATCCCGTTCGGCACGGCATCCGCGATGTGGCCGTGACGCGACACCGGCCCGACCGTCCGCCAACCTGTGGGGACCTGCCTGCCCGGGTGGTCCGGCCAGTTCGTGCTGGACGGCCTGCTGGACGGTGTGGTGGTCGGCGGTGCCGACCGCGTCCCGACTGCGCTACGGCTTGCCACGAAGGACAACACTGGGCGAACCACCGCTCACACCCCCCGCTGGGCGGCGGGCGCCACCCGACCGAGGATGATGTTGATCAGCAGGTTGAACACCACCACCAACACCACCGACACGACGAGCACCCCCTGCACCGCGGGGACGTCACCGGCCTGCGCCGAGTCGTTGGCGAACCGGCCGAAGCCCTGTAGGCCGAAGATCCACTCGGTCACCACGGACGCGCCGACCAGTGACGGGAACTTGATGCCGAGGGTGGCCAGGGCCGGCCCCACCGCGTTGCGCAGCACGTGGCGGAAGAAGATCCGCCGCGGGCCGAGGCCGCGCACGACGGCCCCGACCACGTAGTTCTCCCGGTAGGCCGACACGAGCCCGGTGCGCAGTTGCCGCGCCACGTCGGCCACCACGTCGAAGCTCAGCGCCAGCGCGGGCAGGATGACGTGCGCCAGCCACGGCCCGATCCCCTCGGTCGCCGGGATGTAGCCGCCGGAGGGCAGCAGGCCCAGTCCGACCGCGAAGATCTCGACGAGCACGATGCCGACCACGAACGGGGGCATCACCGACACGACCGTGACGAACCCGGTGATCGCCCGGTCCAGCCAGGTGCCCTGCCGTGCCGCGGCCACCGTGCCCAAGCCGAGGCCGAGCACGGTGCCGATCACCAGCGCGAGCACCGCCACCGACAGGCTCACGCCGAGACCGAGCCCGATCAGGGTGGACACGTCGGCGCCGTTGACCCAACTGACGCCGAACTGGCCGTGCAGCACCCCGCTGAGCCAGTGCCAGTACTGCACCAGGAACGGCTGGTCCAAGCCCCACAGGCTCTCGATGTTGTGGATGGCCTCGGGGGTCGCCTCCTCGCCCAGTTGCAGCCGGGCGGGGGACAGGCCGCTCATCGCGCGCAGCGCGAACGTCACGAAGGTCGCCACGAAGAACACCGGGACAAAGATGGCGACCGAGCGGGCGACCGTGGCCAGGAACCGGGTGCCCGCCCGGACCGCCCGGTCAGCCTGCACTGATGGTCACCCCGGTCCAGTCGAGGTGCGCCGGGTTCTTCGGCAGCGCCGAGATGGACTTGCTCTTGGCGACCAGGTTCGGCGGGGCGTAGGTGAACACCAGCGCCTTACTCGCCAACCCGGCCCGGGTGGCCGCCTGCAGCGCGGCGGGGTAGTCGGGCGAGTCGAGCGGGGTCTGCCGCACCTTCGCCACCGCCTCCTCGAACCCGGCGGGCTCGTAGGGCGTGCTCAGGTTCAGCGGGCCGTTCGGTCCGAAGTGGGCGGTCAGGGTCTGCACCGCGGAGTCCCGGCCGGTGGTGCCGTACAACGAAAGCGTCAACTGCTTGGCGAAGAACGGCTTCGACCAGTTCTTGTCCACTTTGATCGTGATCGTGATGCCGACCGCGGCGAGCTGCGACTGGACGATCTCGGCGGCGGGCTGCGCCTCCGGGATCACCAGGTCCAGCTTGATGTCACCCGGGTGGAAACCGGCCTCGGTGAGCAGTTGCTTCGCCTTCTCCGGGTCGTAACCGTACTTGCCCTTCGACTGCGGGTCGTAGGCGATGTAGCCCTCGGGGAACGGCTGGTCGGTCGGCTCGCCATAGCCGAAGGACAACTTGTCGACGAACTCCTTGCGGTTAACCGCGTACCGGACCGCGTCGACCACCTTGTCGTTGGTGAACGGCGGCTTGTTGACGTTCAGGCTGATGTTGGACGCGTTGAAACCGGGCTGGGTGAACACGTCGAGACCGGCCTTCTTCGCCGCGTCCGCCTGGCTCGGCGCGATGTCGGCGAAGTTGTAGACACCGGTCTGCAGCCCGGAGACCACAGTGGACGCGTCCGGCGCCGAGGTCAGCTCCACGTTGTCGATGTGGATGTTCGCCGCGTCCCAGTAGTCCGGGTTCTTCTTCAGCACCGCCTTGGTGCCGGGCACCAGTTGCGTGACGACGAAGGGGCCCGCGCCGACCGGGTTCTGGTCCAGCTTCGTCGGGTCCCCGGCGGCCTTCGGGCTGGCCACCTGCAGCACCCGCTCGCCGAGCAGTTGCGGGATCTGGTGGTCCACCTGGGTCAGGTGCACCACCACGTCCAGATCGGTCGCGGTGACCGAGCCGATGGACGTGAGGTCGCCGAACAGCGCGGAGTTCTTCTGCGTCTTCGCCCGCTCGATGGCCGCCTTGACCGCGGCGGCGTCCACCGGGGCGCCGTCGGAGAACTTCAGGTTGGGGCGCAGGTGGAAGGTCACCTCGTCGCCCTTGGCGTTGTACTCCCAGCTCTTGGCGAGGTCGGGCACCGCCTTGCCGGTCTCGTCGGTCTTGGTGAGCGACGCGTAGACGAGGGCGAGCTCGCGGAACTGGGCGCCGCTGCCACCGACCACCGGGTCCCAGTGGGTGGGGAAGTAGGTGGAGGTCCACTTGAGCGTGGCGGGGCCGCCGGAGGACGTGGTCGCCCCGCTGCTGCCGCACGCGGTGAGCGCGGAGACGAGGACCGCGGCGGACGCGATTCCCAGGGCGGCGCGGCGAACGGTGCTGGACATGAGGCGTCTTTCCTTCGGTGCGGTCATCGGGCGATCAGGGCCGGGCTGATGGGGTCTGGGGTGGGGGAGTCTGGGGTGGTGGCGGCGGTTCGGGCGGCGGTGTGCCGGTTCTCCGGGACGGGCAGGCCGAGGTTGCCGCGCAACGTGGTCGACTCGTACTCGTCGCGCACCACGCCGCGCTCGCGCAGGATCGGCAGCACCCGGTCGGTGAACAGGGCGAACTCGCTGGGCGCGTTGACGGTGACGTTGATCCCGTCGAACCCGCCGCCCTCGAACCAGCGCTGGATCGTGTCGGCGACCGTCGTCGGCGACCCGACGAACGGCGACCGCGCCTGCGCGCTGAGGTGTTCGACGACCTGCCGGAGGCTGAACCCGTTGTCCGCGGCCAACTTCGTGATCGCGTTGGCCTGTGTGCGGAAGCTGCGCTCACCGAGGTGCGCGACGTCCGGGAAGGGCGCGTCCAGGTCGTACCGGGTGAAGTCGTGCCAGCCGAACGGCCGCCCGAGTTCCTTGAGCGCGCGGTCGAAGCTGCGGCCACCCAACCGGGCCTCTTCCTTGGCCAGCGCTTCCTCGTCGGTGTCGGCGATGACCAGCGAGATCCCGGGCAGGGTGAGCAGGGTGTCCGGGTCGCGGCCCTTGGCGGCGGCCCGGTCGCGCAGCTCGGTGCGGAAGGCCCGCGCCTGCTCCAGCGTCCTGGCGTGCGTGAAGATCACCTCGGCGACGGCGGCGCCGAGGTCGCGGCCCTCCTCGGAGTCACCGGCCTGGAAGATCACCGGCTGCGCCTGCGGGGACCGCTCCAGGTTCAGCGGGCCGACCACGGAGAAGTACTCGCCCTTGTGGTTGAGCGCGTGCTGTTTGGTCGGGTCGAGGAAGGTGCCCGCGGCGCGGTCCCGGGGGAACGCGTCGGCCTCGTAGGAGTCCCACAGACCCTGGGCGACCTGGACGTGTTCGAGCGCGCGGCCGTAGCGGGTGGCGTAGTCGAAGTGCTCGTCGCGGCTGTAGTTGCCCGCGGTGCCTGCGTCGCCGCTGGTCACCACGTTCCAGCCTGCGCGGCCGCCGCTGATGTGGTCGAGCGAGTACAGCCTGCGGGCCAGGTTGAACGGCTCGTTGTAGGACGTGGTGAAGGTGCCGACCAACCCGATGTGTCTGGTGTGGACGGCGATCGCGGACAGCAGCGTCACCGGCTCCAACCGGCTCAGGTAGTGGTTGGGGGAGTTCTCGGTGATGAACTGGCTGTCCACAATGAACACGAGGTCGAACTTCGCCGCCTCGGCGGCCTTGGCGCGGTCGATGTACCAGTTGACGTCGACGCTGGCGTTGGCGGGGATCTCGGGGTCGAGCCAGGTGGCGTGCTGGCCCGGCCCACCCACCCCGAGGAGGACGGCGCCCAGTTTGAGGGTGCGTCGGGACATGGCGATCCAATCTCACGTTTCGGGCAGGCGGACGCACCCCGACGAACGTCCGGTATTGGCGGACACCGCCCACTGGGGGACGATGCCGGGTGGGGACGAGGGGGCGGGTGGCGGGAGAAATTAGATACAGATCGCGGCGCCGCACCGGGCGTGGTCGACCCAGCGACGGCACGTGAGCATCACGGCGGCTGGTCGGTTCATGACACCGAGGATGACCTGTGTGGCAAGCAGGTGTCCAACGATGTTTCATGATGCGGATGCATCATGATTCGTGATGGTTGCTCCGGTAGCTTCCGGTGCATGGAGAAGGTTCTGGACATCGTCCCGCTGCGCAGCTTCGTCGCGGTCGCCGACCGCGGCGGGTTCCAGCGGGCCGCCACGCACCTGCACCTGAGCCAGGCCGCGGTCAGCCAGCACGTGCGCAGGCTGGAAGCCGCCACCGGTCGCCGCTTGGTCGAGCGGGACGGCAGGCGCTCCCGGTTCACCCCCGACGGCGACCAGCTCCTCGGCTACGCCCGCCGCATCCTCGCCCTGCACGACGAGTCCCTGCGCAGCTTCGACGTCGAGGACGAGGCGACGGTCGTCATCGGCTCAACCGAACACGCCGCCGCCCAACTGCTCCCCCTGCTCACCGCCGCCCTGGAGCGCTTCCTCCCCGACCACCGCGTCCGCTACCGCCTCGACCGCGGCACCGCTCTCCGCGCGGACCTCGGCGCGGGCCGCCTCGACCTCGCTCTCCTCCTCGGCCCCGCCGACGACCCCCTCGCGTCCCACGTCGGCGACCTCGACCTCACCTGGTACTCGGCCCCCGGCTGGACCCGCCCCACCGGCCCCATCCCGATCGTCGCCTTCGACAACCCCTGCGCCCTGCGCACCCGCGCCCTGGAAACCCTCGCCGACCACCGCATCACCGCCGAGATCGGCGCCGAGGCCAACCAGTTGGCAGGCGTCCACGCCGCCACGGCGGCGGGCCTCGGCGTCGCCGTCCTGGCCACCTTCGGCACCACCCCCCAGGGCCTCACCCCCCGCCCCGACCTCCCACCCCTCACCCCCCTTCCCCTCGCCGTCTGGCGCCGCCAGGCCCTCGACCCGGCCGTCTTCTGGCACACCACCTCCGCCCTGCGCCACCTGCTGGCGGCCGCCACCACCCCCATCGCCCAGGGCGCCTGACCCCCTGGTCACCTCGCGCCCACTGCCTGCCAGCGCAACCACTGCAGTACCCAGTCGCCGGTCTTGTCGTCGTCGGTCCCGTAAAGCCTGCTGGGCTCCAGCGGCGCGTACACCGTGATCGGCGTGCCGTCCGGCAGTTCCGCGTAGGCCTGTGCCTGCGGATCGTCATCGCTGTAATGCAGGATCAACGACGCGGGGCCGAGGGTGTCGAGCCAGGCCAGCAACCGAACACAACTCGCGGGCTGCTCCACCGCCGACACGTAGATCTCCACCCTGGCCGGCCGATCCCTGCCCGCCAGCACTCCCACCGCGCCAACCGACAAGTCCGGATGGTGGGCCAGGTGCTCCCGCACAGCCGACGTCGCACGATCGAGCGATGCCCAGGCGGCCACCTCGGCCGCCCCCGGAGCGGTGGTCATGCTGATTTCCTCCACGGAGACACAAAAGTGACGGGTTGCGTGCTGGATAATTTCGATCCCCGGTCATCCCGGGGCCTTACCTCGGGAGTAGCGTGTCGGTCGCGGGGTGTGATCGGAAGGTTTCCGGCGTTCACAGCAGTTCACAAGCAGAGGAGCGATCCGCGTGCACGAGACCGGGCGGGTGCTCAGAGCAGCGCGGGAAAACGCCGGACTCAGCCTGGCAACGTTCGCCGCCCGCGTTCACTACGGCAAGTCGACCCTGAGCATGGTGGAGACTGGGCAACGAACAGCCACCCCGGAGTTGGTAGCCGCATACGAGCGAACGCTCGGCGTTCAAGGGTTGGGTGACGACGTGAATCGACGAGAACTCCTCGCGGCGACAGCCGCGCTGCTGGCCGGAACGGCGATCTCGGACCCCGCCGCCCGACTCCTGGACGGGCTGTCCAGTGCCGGGCACACAGGTCAAGTCGGCCGCTCGGAGGTGGAGGCCATCCGACATGCGGCCGCCGTCTACACCGCGATGGACCTCAAGTATGGCGGCGCGGTCACCGCCGATCTGTCCCACAGCGCTCTGAGGTGGGCTGTTGGGCTCTTGGACGCGCCGATGAGGGACGACATACGGGTCGAACTCCACGCTGCGGTGGGTTCGCTCGCGGATCGGACGGCCTGGATGCATTTCGACGCGGGGCGGGGCCACTCCGCACGTACGCTCTCGACTCTTGCGCTGCGCACGGCTGACGGAGGCGCTGACCCGGACTTGCGTGCCCACGTCTTGCTCGACATCGCCATGCAGGTCGGTGAAGTCTTCCCCGGAGAAGCTGCCAAACTGATTGACTCGGCTCTCGCGGACCGCCGGGTGTGCTCATTGGAACGCGCGAACCTGCACGCGGAGATGGGCCGACACTCGGCGAAGGCAGGTGACAAGCAGAAGGCGCTGCAGCACATCCGCCGGGCCGAGCTGTTGGCCTCGTCCGGTGGCGATGCCCCGATGTGGGCCGGATTCCTCACGGTGAATCACCTCGATGCCGTCATCACGCGTTCGCTGGCCGCCGCGGGTGAGCACGCGGAGGCAATCCGGCGGTTCGAGAACCTGTTGCCCCGGGTAGGTGACGATCGGCTCCGTGGTCGCGCTGGGTGGATGATCGATCTTGCCGATGTGTACACCGATACCGGAGAGCTGGAGCGGGCGGCCACCCTGGCTCGGCAGGCGGACGGCGCGCTCCAGGAGGTTCGATCAACGCGGAAGGCGGCCAAGCTGGCCGCACTGAAATCACGCGTGACGCAAGCAAGGCACGGACAGTCACGGCAGAGTTGACAGCCGCTCACGCGTTGACGGGTTGGGTGATGACGTGAACCGACGGGAACTGCTCGCGGTGACGGCCTCGCTGCTGGCCGGACCAGCGATGTCAGACCCAGCCGCTCGTCTGTTGGACGGGCTCTCGACCACCGGACACACGGGTCAAGTCGGCCGGACCGAGCTGGAAGCCGTCCAGCAGACCACGGCCGTCTACACGGCCATGGACCTCAAGTTCGGCGGCGTGGTCACCGCCGATCTTTCCCGCAGCGCTCTCAACTGGGCCGTTGGACTCCTGGACGCCCCCATGCGGGACGACACACGGGCGGCACTGCACTCGGCGGTGGGGGCACTCGCGGATCGGACCGCGTGGACGCACCTTGACGCGGGCAAGACCCACTCCGCGCGCAAGCTCTCGACCCTGGCCCTGAAGACCGCCGACAGTGGCGCTGATCCGGACATCCGTGCCCACGTGCTGTTGAACATCGCCACGCAGGTTGGTGAGACTTTTCCGCGTGGTGCGGTGAATCTGGTCGGCTCTGCCTTGTCCGATCGCCGGGTGTGTTCGCTGGAACGCGCGAACCTGCACGCGGCGATGGGTCGGCACCTCGCGAAGTCGGGTGACAGGCAGCAGGCCCTGCACCACATCCGCAAGGCGGAGGCGTTGGCCGCGACCGGCGGGGAGACACCCGAGTGGGCCGGGTTCCTCACGCAGAACCACCTGAACTCGATCATCGCGCAGTCGCTGGCCACCGCGGGTGAGCACACGGAGGCGATCCGGCGGTTTGAGGACCTCCTGCCGCGAATCGGCGATGACCGCAGGCGCGGCCGCGCTGGGCGGATGATCGACCTCGCCGAGTTGTACGCGACCACGGGCGACCTGGACCGGGCGAAGTTCCTCACGCAGCGGGCGGGCGGGGCCTTGCGTGAGGTGGGGTCGGCGCGGACCACGGCCAGATTGGCCGCGCTGAGGTCGCGTGTGGAGGCGTGATCCAGACATCTGGGGCGTGTCCCGGCCAAGCCGCCCGTTCCTGGCCGGGACAGGTCGGGTCAGAGGGTCAGTGGGTCAGTTCGGCGAGCATGCCGGGGTGGTAGGTGCCTGCCGGGTTGCGGACGATGATGTTCATCCGGTTGGCGGCGTTGATCAGGCCGAGGAGGCAGACCAGGGCGGCGACCTGGTCGTCGTCGTAGTGTTCGCGGACGCGGGACCAGGTTTCGTCGGTGACGCCCTGGTGGGCGTCGGCGAGGCGGGTGCCTTCCTCGGCGAGGGCGAGGGCGGCGCGTTCGGCGTCGGTGAACTCGGTGGCCTCGCGCCAGGCGGCGACGAGGTTGAGGCGGGTTTGGGTCTCGCCCGCGGCGGTGGCGTCCTTGGTGTGCATGTCGACGCAGAAGGCGCAGCCGTTGATCTGGCTGGCGCGCAGGGAAACCAGTTCCTGGGTCGACTTCGGCAGCGGTGAATCGGCGATCACCAGGGCCGCGGCTGTGAACCGCTTGACGAACTTGACGGCGACGGCGTTGTCGAGCATGGCGAAACGGGGGATCATGGTCCCGTCCTCCCTGTGGTGCTTGTCGAGTGCCCACCAGACGCCGGTGGCCCCGAGCCGTGTGACAGCGTGGCGGCGTGAGCTGGAACACCGTCACAAACCGGCGCGGCCGGGTGTCTGATGCGGACGGAGAGGAGCACCGATGACCCAGGACCCCGCGACCCAGGACTTCATCACCCACCGCAACCTGCTGTTCACGGTCGCCTACGAGATGCTCGGCTCGGCGGCCGACGCCGAGGACGTGCTGCAGGAGACCTGGCTGCGCTGGACGACCGTCGACCTGGACACCGTGCGGGACCGCCGCGCGTACCTGGTCCAGATCACCACCCGCCAGGCGCTCACCCGGCTGCGCACCCTCGGTCGCCGCAAGGAGTCCTACGTCGGCTCGTGGTTGCCCGAGCCGCTGCTCACCTCCCCGGACGTCGCCGAGGACGTCGAACTCGCCGACAGCGTGTCGATGGCGATGCTGCTGGTGCTGGAAACGCTCACCCCGACCGAACGGGCGGTGTTCGTCTTGCGCGAGGTGTTCGACCTCGGGTACGACGAAATCGCCGCCGCCGTCGACAAGAGCGCCGCCGCGGTGCGGCAAATCGCCCATCGCGCCCGTGCGCACGTCGCCGAACGCCGCCCACGCGGCAGCACGTCCCCCGCCGAAACCCGCGACGCCCTGCGCGCGTTCCAGGGCGCCGTCGAAACCGGGGACCTGCGAAGCCTCCTCGACATCCTGGCCCCCGACGTCACCTTCGTCGGCGACGGCGGCGGAATCCGCCAAGCCATCCCGAACCCGGTCGTCGGCGCGGCCAAGGTCGCCAGGCTACTGGCCGGTGGACTGTCCAAAGTCGACGGCTTCACCCTGCGGCAGGCCGAGGTCAACGGTCACCCCGCCCTCACCTTCCTGCTCAACGGCGAAGTCGACACGGTAGTGGCGATCCGCATTGACGACGGACTTGTCACCGGCCTCTACGCGGTGCGGAACCCGGACAAGCTCTCGCACATGGACCGGGAGACCACCCTGCACCGGTGAGCAGATCACGGGAGGGTGGTGGTGACATCGGTGACGGGACGGCGGGGCGTGGGGACGCCGGGGTGGCCGTACCCGATTCGCAGGACCAGGTGGGTTGTGGCGCCGACCAGGGTGTTGAGGGCGGACAGGGTTGAGGGCACTTCGATCGGTTGTGACAGTGGTGACACGGCCAGTCCTGCCGCGCAGGCTTCCAGCAGGACTCGTTGCAGGGCTTGGCCTGCGACCAAGTCGTAGGTGGGTGTGCTGCCGATTGTGGTGAGGGCGGCCAGTAGCGGACGGCGTTCGAAGGCAACCGATCCAGCGGTGGAGCCCAGGTCTCGTAACACCAAAAGGGAGTCTGGTGTGGACGGTCGTCCGGCTGCGAGAGGTGGGATGCCGTCGGGGCCCAGCCAGGCCGATACTTCCGCTACGTGGTCGGGGTTTTGGCCGAGTACGTGGTCGGCGCGGCGGATGAGGTCGGTGATGGTGCCCAGGGGCGCCGGGTGGTCGATCAGGTGGAGGTCGGCGCCTTCCTGCGTGGCGGCGCGGGCCATGGCGGTGCGGGCGGGGGTGGGGACGGGCCAGTCGAGGAAGGGGCGGCGGTTGGTGTGGCGGCGCCAGACGGCGTCGAAAAGGGTGTGGTGGTGGGTGGAGGGGTGGTGTTTGCCGTCGAGGGTCGCGGTGGCGAGCAGGTCCGGGGTGGCGCGGTCGGGCAGGATCGCGACGGTCGTGTGGTGACCGGCGATGGCCAGCGCGAGCCGCAGGGTGAACAGGGCGGCGCCGCAGGCGATGCGGGCCTCGTGCGCGTCCGGGTCGGTGATCGGTAACACCCGGGTGCGGTCGAGCCACAGGTCGACGGCGTCCGGGCGGATCGTGAACCGCCAGGGTTGGGTGTTGTAGGGCGACGGGGCGCGGACGGCGGCGGCGACCGCGGCGCGGATGACCGAGACGGTGGTCATGGGCGGACGACGGCAACGGGGCACTGGCCGTAGTGCAGTACCGCTCGCGCGGTCGAGCCCATCCCCAGCCCGGTCAGTGCGTGCCTGCCGTGTTTGCCGACCACCAGCAGCGACGCCCCGGCGCTCCGCTCGACCAGCACAGCGGCGGGTTGACCGCGGGTGACCACACGCTCGACCAGCACGTCCGGGTACTTCTCGCCCAGCCCGGCCAGGAGTTCGGCCAGTTCGAGATCTGCGCTGGTGGCCAACGCCTCCCAGTCGACGACCTCGGGCAACGGCACCCACGCGCCAGCGAACGACGCATCGTGCCAGGTGTGGACGGCGGTCAGCGGCACCCGCCTGCGGGACGCCTCGGCGAACGCGAACTCGGCCGTGGCCAGGCTGGACTCCGACCCGTCCACCCCGATGACCACCGGTCCGCCCTCGGTCGCCGCCGCGCGCAGCACGACCACGGGGCACTGGGCGTGCGCGCTGACCGAGTCCGACACCGACCCGAGCAGCAGCCCCTCGAACCCACCGACGCCGCGGTGGCCGGTGACCAGCAGCGCGGCCTCCCGGGACGCCTCGATCAACTGTTCCACCGGCCACCCCGCGCGCAGGTCTTCGTGCACCTCAACACCGGGGTCGACCTCGGCGGCGGCGTCTGTCAGCAGGGTCCGGCCGTGTTCGACGACGCTGTCGGTAACCTCCACCGGGTACTGGGCTGACGGCGGTAGATAGACGTGCACCAGCCGCAGTGGCAGCCCGCGCAACCCGGCCTCGGCGGCGGCCCACACCACCGCCTCGGCGCTCGACGGTGAACCGTCCACGGCGACGACGACCGGGGGACGAGTGGTACTGGTCACCGGACGCTCCTCTCTCTCCTCGGAGTACACCTCCAGATTCCCCGCGCGGGGCCGGTTCGACGCACTTTCGGAGGCCACCGGTCGACGGGACCTTGGTCCCGAGAAACCAAATGGGATCTTCCACCGATAGCACCGGTGTCGGGAGGAGTGGCGGATGAGGATGGACCTGGTCGAGCTGGTCGGGCACCTGCGCGAACAGTTGGCCGACGCGGTCGAGGCGGGGGCCGGGGCGGACCTGAGGTTCGAGGTCGGCGCGGTCGAGGTCGAGGTGTCGGTCGTGGTCGAGCGCGAGGCCAAGGCGGGCGGCAAGGCGAAGTTCTGGGTGGTCGAGGCGGGGACCGACGCGAAGCTCGCGCACCACCACACCCAGCGGATCAAGCTGTCGTTGACGCCGACCCGCGGCCAGGAGTCGGTCGCGATCGCGGGTGTCGAGGCCGGTGCCGAACGCTGACCGGGCGCGGGTCGCCGAGCTGATCGTCACCGGACCCACCGGCGCGTGGCGTGGTTCCGGCTACCGGGTCACGACCGGGTCCGTGCTGACCGCCGCGCACGTCGTGCGGGGCGCGACGAGGGTCGAGGTCCGGTTCCTGCCCGACCTGCCCGGCTCGTGGTCGGTCCGCGCGCGGGTGGCGTGGACGCACGATGGGACCGACCTCGCGGTCCTCGCCATCGATGCTCCGGACACCGTCCCGAACGTGGAGTTCGGCGTGGTCGACTGGCGGCGGGCCGCCGTCCTCGCCGCGCACGCCGTGGGGTTCCCCCGGTGGAAACTGCGCACCGACGACGACGGCAGCAAGTTCCGCGATGCCCACCAGGCCACCGGCACCGTGGCCACCCTGTCCCACTGGCGAAGCGACACCCTGGAGTTCACCGTCCCCGTTCCGCCGGAGGCCGTGGCGGTGGGGTCACCGTGGGAGGGTATGTCCGGCGCCGCCGTGTGGGTGGACGGCGCGATCGTCGGTGTGCTCGCCAGGCACCACCACAGCGACGGCCCGGGTCGACTCACCGCGAGCAGGGTGAACTACCTGGGTGGCGCCCAATCTTTGGTCGGCTACCCGGACGTGCCGCGCGACGTGGTCCCGCAGGAGCCCGCGCAGGTGGTGAGCGCCGCTTATCGCGACGAGTTGAAGACGATCGCGCCCGTTCAACTGTTCGACCGCGTGGACGAACTCGACGAGTTGGTCCGGTTCTGCGCGGGACCCGACCCGTACCAGTGGTGGCAGGCGGGACCGTGGGCGGGCAAGTCCGCGCTGCTGTCCTGGTTCGCGCTCAACCCACCCGCGGGCGTGGACGTCGTGTCGTTCTTCATCACCAGCCGCTACGTGGGCCAGTCCGACAGCGACGCCTTCCTCGACGCCGTGCTGGAGCAGTTGGCGGCCCTCGTCGGTGAGTCCCCGAGCGCGGTGCTGCACGCGCGCGCCGGACAACTGCGCCGGTTGATCGAGGCCGCCGCCGCCCGCGCCGAGTCGACCGGTCGACGGTTGGTGCTGGTCGTGGACGGTCTGGACGAGGACACCAGCGGCGCCGCGCGCAAACCCAGCATCGCCGGTCTTCTCCCCGAGTCTCCGCCGCCTGGCCTGCGGGTGTTGGTCGCCAGCCGTCCTTACCCGAGTCTCCCCAAAGACGTCCGTGCGAGCCACCCGCTGCACGCGCTGGTCCCGATCCAACTGTCGGTCGCCGAGGCCGCCGACGACCTCGCCCGCGCCGCCAACGACGAACTGGACACCCTGTTCGAGGGCCCCAACCGCGATGTCCTGGGTCTCATCACCGCATCCGGCGGTGGCCTCACCCTGGATGACCTGCACGAACTCACCCACCTGCTCCCGTACGACCTGGAGCGCCTGTTCACCGGCCTGTTCGGCCGCAGCATCCGCGGCCGGGTGTCCAGCCTGGGGCAGGCCCCCGTCCACGTGTACCTGTTCGCCCACGAAACCCTCCGGGTCACCGCGGAGGCCCTGTTCGGCCCGGTGGTCGCCGACTTCCGCGCCCAACTCCACGACTGGGCGGACGGTTACCGCGCCCGGGGCTGGCCCGCCGAGACCCCGGTCTACCTCCTGCGCGGCTACTCCCGCATGCTCGCCGCCGCGAACGACCGCTCCCGCTTGCTCGCCCTGGTCACCGACGCGCGCCGCCGCGACCGCATGCTCGACCACTCCGGCGGCGACGCCCTCACCACCGCCGAACTCACCACTGCCGCCACCCGCTTCGCCGACCCGCCCGACCTGGCCGCCCTGCTCGTCATCGCCTACGCCAAGAACACCGTGGTGTACCGGAACATCTGGGTCCCCGACCACCTGCCCGCCGTCTGGGAGTCACTGGGCGAACGGGACCGGGCGGTCGCGCTGGCCGAGGGCACCGGCCGGATCGACGCCTACATCGAGATGATCCGGTCCGCGACGGACGAGGACCGGGCCACCGCGCTGTTCCAGCACGCCCTCGCCATCAGCGCCGGGTTCGACCAGGGCGCTAGTCAGGCCACCCGCTTGCTGGAAGCCCTGAGCGTGGCGCTGAACGCCGGTGTGCGGCTATCGATGTCCGAAGTGGACAATCTGCTCGACCGGGCCGAACGGTTGGTCGAGAACGATCGGGACCCAGCTCAGGTCGCTTGTGGACTGGCCCGGCTCGCCCGCGACGCCGCACGGCTGGGCTGGACTGCGAGGGTCCGACCGCTGATCGAACGCTTGGACCACAGTAGACTCCGGACCCGGGAATTCCTCTATCTGGCTGAGGCTCTATGGCGTGCCGGACATCAAGACGCCGCCCGCGTTTGGGCCGACCAGGCGCGCGACGAGGTGGAGTTGGTCCCGCTGCTCGACACCGCGACGGTGATGGGGGACGCCGCCGACGCGATCATCGCTCGCATCATGGGCAAGGCCGCGGAGGACCCAGCGGAGTACGTCGAGTTGTGTGAGGCCTTGATCCGGGCGGGCCGACCCGAACTGACCGCCCGAATGCGGATCAGGGTCGGGTCGTTGGAGCGCGAGATACCGACCATCAACCTCACCCTCCGCGCCATGGTCGAGTCCAGCCCGCAACGTGCCCGCGAACTCGCCACCCAGGCCGAGCAAGCGGCCCGCTCCACCACTGACCCCAAGACCAGGATCAACCTGCTCATCACCGTCGGTCGTCTCGTCACCGCGCCTGAACTCGCTTTCCGCCTTGCCGATTCCGCATCACGGATGCTGAGCCAGGTTGATGTGTACGCGTACGACCGCATCACCATCCTCGCCCAACTCTCGACGCTCTTGACCAAAGCGGGCCGAGACGGCACCGCGTTCGCGGAAGAAGCCTGCCAGGGCCTGCGGGACGACGATTACCACAACGCTTTACGGCTGGCAGGCGCATTCCAAGCGGGGGGCGATCTGGCCCGCGCCGAGAACCTGATCCGCAGGCACGAGTCATACCGCTTCAAGGAGAACCTGGCGTCATTGGCTGTGGACGCCGCCAAGCACGGGGATCGCCAGCTCGTCCACCGGCTCATCCCGGAAGTCGTGTCGGCTCGATTCAACGGCGACGACGTCGACAGCCGGGTTTATCTCCTTATCCGAGCCCACATCGCCTTGGGCGAACTCGACCTCGCCCAAGACGCCACCCGCAGCCTGACCGACCACTCCCGTCGGATCTGGGCCTGGTCCTTGATCGCCCAGGCCGCGCCCCGAGACCTCGCGCTGACCTGCGCCACCACCGCCGAAGACCTCGCCATGGCGATCCCGAATATGGTCAGGCGCGCGATCAGCATGGACTCGGTGGTCAAAGCCCTCGCCGCCGCAGGAGAACCCGAACGCGCCCTCCACCACCTCGACGCCACCCTCGCCGTCATGCCCGATTTCGCCCAAGAACTCGGCGAATCCCACCGCCACGACACGATCGTCGACCTGGCCCTTGGCGCGGCCATGGCACACGACCTCCCCCGGGCGGAATCCCTGCTACAGACCGTCCCGCCGAGCTACCGCAAACAAACCCTCGCATCCCTGGCCGATGTCCTGCTCACCCAGGACTGCCGCGCCGATGCCGTCCGCTTGCTCGCCGAGGCACTGAACGCAGGCGAGTTCCACCGCGCGCTTCCGGTAGTGGCCGAGGCCGATCCTGGAGCAGTGGAAGCACTCGCGGAACACCTGCTCCGCTAGCGGCGGAAGAATTCGACCTCGCCGAGGGCGATGTGGGTGGTGGGGGTGAGGCCGGTGGCGGAGCGGATGTGCAGGGTGACCTTGGTGACGTCGGAGATGCCGAGGTCGGTGCGTTGCGGGCCGGGTTGGTCGGCCAGGGAGATGGGGACGGCGGTGGTGGTGCCGTCGGAGGCGGTGGCGGTGAGGTCGATGGCGGACGGGCGCGCTTCGTCGGTGAAGTGGTCTTGTTCGGCGGTGGGGCCCGCGTGGATGACGATGGCCAGGAAGCGGAAGGGTTGGGAGAAGGTGAAAGTGACGTCGGCGCCGGGGGCGGGGGAGCCCCAGTAGCGGTTGGACAGACCATCGGCGGCGGCTTTGGCGGGGTGGCCGGGTACCTCGGCGGTGGCGGTGATCGTGTGCGGGCCGATGGCGACGGGGGTGGCGAGCTTGTCGCGGATGTCTTGGTACACCCCGTTGATCTGGGGGTAGAGCAGCACCCCCAGCAGGACCAAGGCGATGACGACGAGCAGGGCGGCCAGGCGGCGGAGCCAGCGGGACCGGTCGCCGTGCCAGGACCAACGGCGGCGGCGTTGCCGGGCGACGGCAGCGGCGGCCGCGTCGGTCAACGGGGTGGCGCACCGGCGGCAGAAGTTGCGGTCAGGCGGGTTGGGAGTGCCGCAGTTCGGGCACGGCGGTCCGACGGTCGGGTCAGCCGCGACGGTGGTACTCGCCACCGGGCGCCGGGCGACCGGCCTGCCAGGGAGGACGGCGGCGGTCTCCTCATCGGGTTCTTTGGGCTGTCCGGGCGATACCGGACCGAAGGCCGATGCGGTCGGCGGGAAGTCGTGCGGGGCGGGGGAGTTGCCCTCGGCCACCGAGTTGTCGGACGACGACGTGGGTTCGGTGGACGGTGCGGCTGCCGCGTGGGAGCCGGGCCGCGACTGGCTTGTGGTCGGTTGACCGGTGGACGACGCGCCAGACGCGGGGTCGCCGGGCCGCGACTGATGTGTGGTTGGCGGGGTTGTGGTTGGCGTGGGGTCGCTGGACGGCGACCTGCGTGTGGCAGGCGGAGTTGCGGCTGGTGCGGGTGGCGTGGGGTTGCCGGACCGCCAGCGGCGTTTGGCTGGCGGAGTTGCGGTTGGTATGGGGTCGCTGGGCCGCGATTGGCCTGTGGCTGGCGAAGCTGTGGACGGCGTGACTGGTGTGGGGTTGTTGGGCTGCGCGCGGTGTGTGGTAGGCGATTGGGGTGTGCTGGCGTCGGGCTGCGCGGTGGGCGGGGCCGTGTCGGTGGGGTGCGGCTGGGGTGTGGCGGAGTGGGGTGGCTGGTCGGGCCTCGGCGAGGGCGTGCCCGGATCGCCGGGGGGTTCCGGGCGGTCGGCGGGTTGGGTGGACCAGCCGAGGTAGGTGCCGCAGTTGCCGCAGAAGTCGTCGGTGGCTGCGACGGTGGTGCCGCATACCGGGCAGGGGCGGGTGCTCATCGGGGGTCCTCCGGGGGTGCGCTGAGCACCTCGATCCGCGCGGTGAGGTGCAACGGGCAGTGCGCGGCGACCACGGCGGTCACCTGGTCCCGGTCGGCGGCCGCCCGGTCCGGCCAGACGGTGACGACGAGTGTCGGGGGCGACCCGGGCAGCCCGGCTTCCGGGTCGGCCGACCACGCCACCCCCGGCCCGTCGTCGATCCGCACGCCGACCCCCAGGGCCAGCCGGAGGCGTTCGGCGAGGCCGCGGACTGTGCCCCGGTCCCGGTGCAGGCCGACCGCCCGGTGGACGAGTTCGCGGCGGACGTGGTCCGGCCAGCGTGGGTCGAGGTCCTCGGCGACCCAGGATGACAGCCACTCCAGGAAGTCCTCCGGGGTCAACCCCGGGGCGAGGTAGCGGTCCAAGTTGTCCAAAGTGGACAACACAGCCGACAGGACGTCGTCGAGGCCTGCGGTGAACCGTTGGGCGAAGTCGTCGGCCGCGTACAGCGAGGGCAGCAACTCGCCGATGGGGTGGGTGCTCGGCAGTGAGGGCAGTCCGACGCGGGTCATCCGGTCACCGTGACCTGGTGCTGGTGGGAGAACACCAGCGAACTCGGCGTCAGCTCGACCCGGTCCAGCCGCCCGCCCCGCGCCCCGGTCAACGGGTTCGCCGGGAAAAGCAGGATCTCCTCGACCATGCCGACGCCTTGAACCCTTTGGAGGACAGCGAAAACCTCCCCGCACTGCACGGCCCGGCCGAACGGCCAGCCGGTGTGGGTCACACCGTCACCGTGACCTGAGCTCGGTGTCAGTTCGACCCGTTCCACTCGGCCACCTCGTGCTCCCGTCAGAGTGTTCGCTGGGGACAGCAGGATCTCGTCGACCATGTCGATGCCTTGGGCCCGTTGCAAGACAGTGACAGTCTCGGCGTAGTGCACGGGCCGCCGGAACGGCCAGCCGACGCGGGTCATCCGGTCACCGTGACCTGGTGCTGGTGGGAGAACACCAGCGAACTCGGCGTCAGCTCGACCCGGTCCACCCGCCCGCCCCGCGCCCCGGTCAACGGGTTCGCCGGGAAAAGCAAGATCTCCTCGACCACGCCGACGCCCTGAACCCGTTGCAGGACAGCGAAAACCTCCCCGTACTGCACGGACCGCCCGAACGGCCAGCCGGTGCCGTCCGGACCGCCGGTCAGCGGGTCCAGGTAGCCGTACAGCGCGTCCTGGGCCGCCGCGCGGACCCGGTCGACGTCGGGGTCGTTGGCGATCAGGCGGGTGACGACGGTGATCCCCTGGTACCGCGGTGGCCCGACCACAGCCCGGGTGCCCAACAGCCGTCGGGTGTCGAGGTGTCCCGCCACCGCCGCCAGGACGTCGTCGGACGGGACCAGTTGCTCGATCCGCAGCCGCTCGCCGAGCCCACTCGTCGCCGAGGGAACCAGCAGGACCCGCGCCGCTCCCGGCTCGTCCTCCGCGGGCAGACACCGCACCCGCGCCAACGACGGCGCCGCCTCCCGGGCCAGGCGCTCGTAGTCCGACGCGGTCACCGCCCGGTCCTGCACCCGGAGCTGGTGCGGTGCCCGCACCCGGGCCTCGGCCACAGTCTCCCCGTCGACCCCGCCCCGAGCGGCCTCGCGGTTGCCCACGGTCGACACGTACGGCACCGAGCTGCGCAGCACCGAGATCGCGCCGCGCGCCACGTTGCCCGACCGGCCGCCCCCGGTCCGGTACCGATCGATCCGGATCACCGAACCCTTCGGCGGAACCGCGCCGTAGTTGCGCAGCAGGCCGTCTGGTTCGCGGACGGCGGGCGGGAAGTGGACCTCGCCCAGCGTCGCGTCGAGCACGACGTGCCGGTCGTCTGGGCCGGAGTCGCCGAAGTGCTCGACGACCGTCCACTCCTGCCAGCCCGCGCCGTCGGAAACCAGCACGACGACCGGGGCACCGTCGATGAGGACCGGGGTTCGCGGCAGCGTGAACCGCTGGCCCGGCACACCCGCCGACTGGCCGAGCGGCACGTCCGGCACGGTCTCCGCGTGCTCGACGGTGGTGGTGCCGCCGATGGTGAACGCCTCCGCCACCCGGATCGTGGGCGACTCGCGGTAGAACGGTTGGCCGGGTTCGGGTTCGGTGACCCGGCAGCGCAGCCAGCCCGCCCGCTTGCCCGCCACCACGGACTCCACATGGCCCGCGGGTACGTGCAGCACGACCTCACCGGGCCGGTTCAGACCACCGGTACTGTCCTCATCGGTCTCGCAGGCGGTCCACCCGCTCCCGTCCCACGCCTCCCACACCAACGGCGGTTGGCGCGGGTCGACGCCGATACCCTCCACTCGACTGTCCAATCGCAACACCACGACACACCGGGGGGTTGCCGCCGTCAGCCCGAACATCGTCGAGTCGCCCGCCGTCGGTGCTGCCTGGAAGCACCGCACGTCTTGGCCCGCGGCGAGATCCTTGGACCGGTCGGCGTGCTCACCCGCCGCCGACCGGGTCACCAGCGCGTCGAGTTCACAAGGGATGATCGGCAGCGGCTCGGCCGTCGCGAACACCACCGCCTCGACGGCCTCCGTGCGCGGTGTCGCCACCTCGGTGCCGACCGGCAGCAGCACCACCTCGGCCTGCGGCGCGGACAGCCAGAACGTGACGTCGGCGCGGGCGGCGGTCGGCGGGAACAGCCGGACGCCGAGCAGGTCGAGGAACGCCAGGTAGTTGCGCTCGGGCACCCGGTTGAGCCGGTAGACGAGCTGGTCGACCATCTGGGCGAAGGTCTCGATCAGGGTGACCCCGGGGTCGGACACGTTGTGGTCCGTCCACTCCGGACAGCGGCGCTGCACGTACCGCTTGGCCTCGTCGACCAGTTGCTGGAACCGGCGGTCGTCCAGGTTCGGGGCGGGGAGCACCATCAGGCGACCTCGCCTTCGACAGCGGGGGAATCGGCGGGGTTGTCGGAGGGGATGGTGTAGAACGGGAAGACCAGGTTGCGCTGGTCGTTGGTGGCCCGGATGGCGTAGTGGATCGAGATGTGCAGCGTGCCGACCTCGTTCGGATCGTAGTCGATGTCCACTGTGGTCACTTCGATCCGGGGTTCCCACCGGTCCAGCGCCGAGCGCACCGCGCGGGCGAGCTGACCGGCGGTGGCGCCGTCGGTCGAGGCGAACACGTGGTCGTGGATGCCGCAGCCGAACTCCGGCCGCATCGGCCGCTCCCCGGGCGCGGTGCCCAGGATGAGCCAGATCGATTCCTCGATCTCCCGGTCGCGCTCGACCATGCCGATGCCGCCGGTCGGGCCGACCCGCAGCGGGAATCCCCAGCCGCGGCCGATGAAGTCGGTGCGCACACTACCCTCCGATGCGGACGGTCAGGGCGCCGGTGATGATGTTCGCCCCGCAGCTCGACTTGTCGCCGACCCTGGCCGCGACCAGGCCGCCGATGAGCACCCGGCCGATCCGGGGCTGGATCACGTTGCCCGGCCCGAGCGCGGCGTGCGGCGGGATCGGGCAGGCGACCGTGCTGCCGATCACGGCGGCGGGCATGCCCCCGATCAACACGGTGGCCACCCGCGTCGCCGCGGTGGGCGGTGGTGGTCCGACCGCGCCGCCGTGGCTGGTTTTGTCGCCCACCCGGACCGCGAACATGGTCGTTCTCCCTCTGTTGACGCCGACTCTGTTGACGCCGAATCCATGTGATGTCAACTCAGTTGATCTCGACCGCGAGGCCCTTGAGCTTGGCCAGGCCCCTGGCCTCGACCGCCGCCGTGCCGCCCTGGACGGTGGCCGCCCCGGTGGCCTCGACCGACACGCTCTGTCCTTTAAGGACAAGGCTGCCCCGCTTGGCGTCCACGGTGATGCCCCGGTCGTCCATCCGCAGCGAGCTCAGGATCCGACCGCCGCCCCGGCCGCGCACCCGCACGTCGATCCGGCCGTTCTTCTCGTCCAGCACGACCTCCAGCCGCTTGTCGCCGCTGGCGATCCGCACCCCGGACTTGGTGGTCGCGTCCAGCAGTTCGACCCGGTTGCCGGTGCGGGAGACCAGCGACCGCCGGTTGACCCGGCCGGACTTGGCGTCGACCAGCGGAACGTCGTGTTCGGACGGTTTGTCCAGTCCGTTGTAGAGCCCGCCCAACACGTACGGCCGGTCCAGGCTGCCCTGCTCGAACCCGACCAGCACCTCGTCGTTGACCTCCGGGCTGAACACGCCACCGCCGCGGACCCCGCCCCACTGCACGGTGCGGACCCAGTCGGTGACGTAGTTGTCGTCCAGCCACGGGAATCTCAGCCGCACCCCGCCGCGGTTGGTCGGGTCCTTGATGTCGGTGACCACCCCGATCGCCAATCCGGGCAGCCGCGGCGACCGGGCGGGCGCGTTGGCCCCCGCGACCAGACCGGCCAGCGACCGGTCGGCGGACGCGCTGACCGTGACCGTCGTCCGGTAGCCGACCCGCGGCTCCAGGACATGTCGAACGGCCGTGGCGGTGTACTTGCCGGAGAAGGCCTCGCCCGCGTTGCCCAGCGCGACCGGGGTACCCGCGCGGAACTTCGGGTTGCCCTCCACGACCACCTCCAGCTCGCCGTACCCGGCGGCGGCCGACGCGGCGACTCCGCGCGCCATGGCGTCGGTCTCGGCCTGCGTGCCGTGCGGGGTGTCGGCGACCAGCAACCGCGCCCGAGGCCCGAACCGCGCGGACGGCGACAGTCCCGGTTGGACGGTCTTGCTGATCAACGACGGCTCGACCGCGACGAACGCCCGTTTCGTCTTGACGTCCCACGCCCGGACCTCCACCGACTTGACCTGGTCGGCGCTGGTCAGCGTGGCGTGCACGGCGGTCGTGTTGCCGCGGTAGTCCATCACCAGCGGGTTGTTCTCCGCCGTCGGTGCCGGGGCCTTGCTCGCCGGTTCCGGTTTGGTCATCTGCAACACGCCCTTGTCGTCGACCCGCAGCAGCACGCCGTGGTCGTAGGCGAGCTGGGACAGGAAGTCCCAATCGGACACCGCGGCCTGGCTGAGCTGCGTGTAGGTGACCGGCGAGAGCTCGACCCGCCCCACCGGCAGCCCGGCGCCCTTGGCGACCTTGCGCACGACGTCGGACGCGGTCATGTTGCGGAACGCCTCGACCTTGCGGCCCCGGAACAACCGGTGCGCCACGCTCATCGCGTGGATCACCGTGTACGCGCCGCTGCCGTCCTTGTCCAGTTCCAGCGCGGTCACCTCGCCGGTGAACAACTGCTCCTGCGCGGTCCCCGCGACCGTGGACACCGCCACCTCCAGCCGGGTCCCGATGGTGATGCCGGTGTCGGCCAGCAGCTCGTTGTTGTCGTCGCTGTAGGTCAGGATCGCCGCGTTGGGCAACCCGACGCTCTCGTCGATCGTGCAGCTCACCAGCTTGGTGAACCACTTCTCGGTCAGCGGCGCTGGCGCGCTGACGATCGGGTCGGCGGTGTACAGCCGGGCCGCCAGGCTCACGCGAGCACCTCCACGTCGTCGGACTCCCCGCCGGGGAGCAGGAGTTCGCTGCCGACCGGCAGCACCATCGGGTCGTCGATGCCGTTGGCCTCGGCGATCACCCGCCACCGGGTCGCGTCCCCGTACTCCCGCCACGCCAACTGCGGCAGGCTGTCCCCGGCCACCACCCGGTGCGAGCGGCGCGTCTCCGGCGACCCGGAGGTCGGGTTCTGGCCCGCCGTGGCCGCGCTGGCCTCCTCAATGGACAGAGCGCACTTGGCCCGCAGCGGGGTGCCGTCCACATCGAACAGGGCGTAGTCCACCGACAGGTTCGTCAGCACCCCGTCGAACGACGTCGTCGACGCCGTGCCCCACTCGAACCGCACCCACGGGCTGGCGGGTTTCTTCCGGTTCAGGCTCTGCTTGGTCGGCACGCACGCCCGCAACAGCGTCTCCACCCGCTCCTCCACCGAGTCGTCGTGGGTGGCGGTGGCGTCGAGGAAGATCTCCACGGACAACGTGCGCGGTCCACTTCCGACGAACTCCGGCAGCGACGTGCTCCGCGCCATCCTGGACGGCTTGCGCCGCCACTCGATGCTCTTGGCCAGCGACAACGTGTTCGGGTTGAACTGGAACCGCACGCTGTCGATCCGGCCGCCCGGCGCGGCACCGACCCGCGCGGGCGGCTCCAAGACCACCAACCGGGCCCTGGCCAGGCTCTGCGCCATGTTCGGTCCTTTCTCAGGAGGCCAGCAGGCCCTCGTGCGCGAACTCCAGCGTTTCCTTCGCCGCCTGCGAGTCGGCCGGGTCGAACGACGGCCCGTCCCACCGCACCGGCACGATGCCCTGCACCTGCCACCGCATGATCGGTGTCCCGTCCGGCGCCAGCGCCACGATCTCGCCGCTCTTGCGCTCCACCCGGCGCACCACCTCGTTGAGCCAGCGCACCACCTTCGCCGAGTCCGCCGTCACCGGCCGGGTCATGGTGATGTTCGACCAGGTGATCCGGGACGGCAGTTGCCAGGTGAACCCGTTGTTGCCGCCCTCGGTGAACTGCTCCACCTCCATCTGCGCGCCGAGCCCCTGGCAGGTGTGGAACTCGCCGAGGTCGTTGCCGCCGATGGTGAGCTGGAAGAACACGGAAGAAGCGAAGACGTCGGTCATGGGTCCCTCTCAGCGGCGGTGGTCGTTGCGGCGCCCGGCCCGCTCCCGGCCGTGCCGGAACTCGGCGCGCAACAGGCGCATCAGCGGGTCGACCAGGTCCCGGGCGAGCTCGTCGAAATCGGACCGGCTCGGCTTCGCGGGCTTCTCGGCCGGGGCGGACGTGGCCTGGCGCTGCACCGGACGCGGAGCCGGTGCGGCCTTCGGCGCGGCGGTACTGCGCTGGACCGGCGGGGTCTGCGCGGGCGGCGCGGGCTTCGGCGTGGCGACCGGGTTCCGGCGTACGGCTGGTGTGACCCGCTGGGCGACCTTCGGCGGCACCGGTCGGACGACGGGGTGCGCCGCATGCTCTGCCCGTGGCGCCGAGACGACCGGCCGCACCTGCGCGCTGTCCCGCCCGAGGGTCGGCTTACCGGCTCGCTGCACGGGAGCCGGGGCCGGGTGCACCTTCACCACCGGAATCGACCCGACGCTGGACGCCGACGCGCGCGACTTGGTTGGCGCGAGCAGTACCTGCTGCGGTGCCTCGACTCGTATCGCTGTGGGCTCGGTGCGGTGCGCGGGCACGATTGGAGCGCCTAAGACAGGAGCGGTCGAGGCCACCGCCCGCGACACCACAGTTGGGCCGCTGGGCAAGGGGGAGGTGACCGGAGTCGTCGCCCGAGGAGTGGACACTGTCGGGGCGCTCAAAAGATCGGGCTTGGGTGCGACCACGGCGCGCGACACGGGGATCGACCTGTCCGGGCTGGGCGCGGCAGGTGCGGTGGCCGGGGCGCCCAGTACCGGGGTGAGCCTGGTCGGTTCGGGTGGCGTGACCGGCTTGCCGGGAGTGGGTGCACCTGGTGTGGAGACGACCGGTGCTGGACTCGATCCGCGAGGTGTTGACGTGGTTGGGGCACCTCGCACGGGAGCCATCGGGCTGGGCTGGGGTGCGGTAGGTGAGACCACAGCGCGCGACACGGAGACCGGCCTGTTGTGCGTGATCGGTGCTGGAGTCGATCCACGAGGTGCCGAGGTGTCCTGTGCGGGAGCCAACCGGCCGGGCTGGGGTACGGCCAAGGCGCGCGACACCGGGATCGGCTTGTCGGGAGCAACCGGTGCGTGAGGTGTCGAGACCGCCGGGGCGCCCCGCGCAGAAGTCAACCGAGTGGGCTGAGGTGCGGCGGGTGCGGCCACCGGGATCGACTTGTCAGGAGCGACTGGTGCTGGAGTCGAAGCGTGAGGCTTAGCGGTGGCGCCCTGCGCAGGAGTCAACCGAGTGGGCTGGGGCGCGGCGGGTGGGGCCACGGGGATCGGCTTGTCAGGGGTGACTGGTGTTGGAGTCGATGCGTGAGGCGTTGGGCTGTTCTGCGCGGGAGTCAACCGGCCGGGCTGGGGTACGGCCAGGGCACGCGACACGGGGATCGGCTTGTCGAGAGTGACCGGTGCTGGAATTGATGCGTGCGGCGCCGGGGTGACCCGCGCGGGAGTCAATCGGGTGGGTTGGGGCGCGGTTACGGGGATTGGTTTGTCGGGGGTGACTGGTGTTGGAGTCGATCCACGAGGTGCCGAGGTGTCCTGCGTGGGAGCCGACCGGGGGAGCTGGGGTGCGGTCGGGGCCACCACGGGGATCGACTCGGTGAGGGTGGGTGCACCTGGTGTGGAAACGACCGGTGTGGGGACAATGGGGGCGCCCAACACGGGAGCCGACCGAGTGGGCTCGGGCCTGGTGGGCGAGGCCACGGCCCGTGACACGGTGATCGGTGCTGGAGTCGATGGGCGAGAGGTGGCGCCCTGCGCAGGAGTCGACTCGCCGGGCTGAGGTGGGGAAGGCGAGGAGACGACCGGTGCCGGAGCTGATCGGTCGGGCTTGGGCGCGGTGGGCAGGGCCACGGCGATCGGCTTGGTGGGGGTAGGGGTGACTGGTGCCGGTGTCGAGATGAGTGGAGCACCCAACACGGGAGTCGACTTGCCGGATGTGGGTGCCGGAGTCGGATTGTCGGGGGAAGAGAAGACCGGCGCACCGAGCATCGGTGTCGACACACGAGCAGGGGCGGGGCTGCTGGTCGGTGCTCGCCTGACCGGAGTGGAGGACACCGCAGGAGCGCCCGGCACGGGCTTCGCAGGCGGAGAGGACGCGGCCGGGGCACGCAGCACTGTGGTCGGCGTGGCGGGGGAGGCCACGACACGTGGCTCGGGGGTCGACTCACCGCGCACCGGCGCCGGATCGCCCAACATAGGAGCAGACTCGTCGGGAGCGATCACCGGTAGTGCAGTCGTTGAGCCGTTGGATACGGCGGTCACGATCGGCGCCGGGGGAGTGGCCGATACGACCGGCGTCCCCGAGTTGGGCGTGCTGTGCACAGCGAGAGCGGGTGCCCGCTGCACCACCGGTTCGGTGCGTGGCCCCGACTCGACCTTCCGGCTGATCACCGGACTGGCAGGCGACGGCTCAGCCCCGCTCACCTGAGCATCGACCGGTGCCCCGACCGCCAGCAGCAACGGTCCACGCGGAGCCGACTCCACCCCCGGCGCCCGCAGCACCCCGTGTGCCACCCCCGCAGGGGCCGACGCCGATGTCGAGTGGGACATGCCGCCCATCAGGGACGGGTTGTGCCACGAGGCCAGGGTGGAGCGGAAGGCGACCCCGTCCGAGACGGACACGCCTTCCCGCGCCGTGGTGGGGGTGAGCGGTGGCAGCGCCCGCCAGCCGCCGTCCCAGGCCGGGCGGTCGGCTGCCCGCTTCGGCTTGCGGAAACGGTCCAAGATGGACATTGAACCTCACCCCCCGTCGTTGATCCTGGTGTTGATCCGGCTGATCTCCCGCACCCACCTGGCGCGCTCGTCGTGCGGCAGGTCGAGGATTTCCTCGCGCGGCCAGTGGAAGTGGTACGCCACGTACGCGACCTCCTCGAGCAGCCGGTCGGGCGCGTACGTCACGATTCCCCCAGGCGCCCACCTGCCAGGTCGACGTCGAAGGTGGTGCCGCAGGACGGGCAGGACACGCCCGCCCTCGTGTGGCCCTCGCTGTTGATCCGGCGGTAGAAGTCCTGCAGGAACGCGATGTCGGTGGCGTACATCTGCTCCACCACACCGGCGTGCACCTCGGACACCCCACCCAGCTCGGTGATCACCTGGCTGAGCAGCACGACGCTGAGGTACGCCGGGTTCTCCTTGACCCGCAGGTCGATCAGCGGCCGCAGCTCGTCGCGAGCGGTGGCCAGGCGCATCCGGCCGGTGCGGTGCGTGGTGCCGTTCTGGTCGACGTAGCCGCGGGGCAGCTCGAAGGCGAACTCGGTGTGCGCCGGCTCGGGCTGCGCCGACCGCGCCTTGCTCTTGCGACCGACCTCGACCAGTTCGTCGAGGTTGTCCAGGCTGATCGTGCGGCGCCTCATTCGACCTCGATGTCCTCGAAGGTGATGGTGACCTTCTCCGTCGCGCCGGTCGACTCACCGGCCTTGAGCGAGGGGCCCTCCCACTTGCTGGCCCAGCCGTTCATCAACTGCATTCGGCGGACCGTGTTGCCCTCGCTGTCCTTGACCTCGATGGTGATGTTCTGCCGCGCCGAGTTGACCGCGCCCTTGTTCAGGGTCTCCTTGAGCCACTTGGTGAACTCGCTGCTCTGGTCCAGCCCGCGGGTCAGCACGATCTCGCCGCCCTTGCGCGCGCCGGGCTGCTTGCGCAGCAGCGGCTTGCCCTGCGGGGTCACCTGGGACACCACGACGACGTCCTCCTCGACGGTCAGGCCGCTCACCTCCTGCAGCGACTCGACCTCGTACCCACCGAGCTGCACCCCGAAGATGTGCGTGGAAAGCGCGTCGCCCTCTGCCATGGCCTACCTCTCCTCAGATCCCTGGACCGTTATTCGCTGACGAGGCTGGTGCTGTCGGAGTACTGCGCCAGCCGGAACACCACGAACTCGGCTGGCTTGACCGGTGCCACGCCGATCTCGCAGACGACCTGCCCGAGGTCGATGGACTCCTGGGGGTTGTTGTCCCGGTCGCACTTGACGTAGAACGCCTCGTCCGCGGTGCGGCCGAACAGCGCCCCCTGGCGCCACTGCTCGGTGAGGAAGGCGGTGATGTTGCGCCGGATGCTCGACCACAGCCGGTCGTCGTTGGGCTCGAACACCACCCACTGGGTGCCGATCAGGATCGACTCCTCCAGGTAGTTGAACAGCCTGCGCACGTTCAGGTACCGCCACGCCGGGTCGGAGGACAGCGTCCGCGCGCCCCACACCCGGATGCCGCGGCCGGGGAAGGCGCGCACGCAGTTGACGCCGATCGGGTTGAGCAGGTCCTGCTCGCCCTTGCTCAGCCCCAGTTCCAGGTCGACCGCGCCGCGGATGACCTCGTTGGCCGGTGCCTTGTGCACACCGCGTTCGACGTCGTTGCGCGCCCAGACGCCCGCGATGTGGCCGGACGGCGGGACGATCGAGTTGCGGCCCGCGGCCGGGTCGAACACCTTGATCCACGGGTAGTACAGGGCGGCGTGCTTGGAGTCGTAGCCCGCGGTGTCCTGCCGCCAGTCGCGCACCTGCTGGGCGTTGAGGCCGGGCGGGGTGTCCAGCACGGCGACCCGGTCGCCCATCTGCTCGCAGTGCGAGATGATCGCCAACTGCACGGTCTTGACGCCTTCGAGGTCGATCGCGCCGCGCTGGTAGGCGCCCATCAGATCGGGGACGGCGACCATGGTGACCTCGTCGACCGCCTCCAGGCCGCCGAACCCGGTGCGCGCCTCGGCGTCGCCGATGTACTCGGACGCGTTGACCGGGGCCGACTCGGCGGGCTTGTCCGCGGTGGCCAGGGTGACCGACTGGCGCTCTGGGCGGGCAGGCGCGGTGCCGGACTGCTCGGTCACCGTGATCAGCTTGGACCGCTCGCTGACCTGGGTGACCACGTAGTTCTTGACGTTCTTGCGGGTCGACACGTCGAACGTCTCGGCGACCTTGCCGCCTTGGCGGACCAGCAGCTTGAACCGGTCGTCCGGCGGGTTGTCCCCGTCGGCGTCGGCGATCTCCACCGAGACGTCCGGTCCGGCGTCCGGGCGCGGCGCGACCAAGAGCCCGCCGAGGGTCACCGGGACCGGCGCGGGCGGGGCGGCGTCCGGCGCCGGGCCGCCCACCCGCACGACGTAGGCGGAGCCGCCGCCGTTGCTGAAGTACCCGTACAGCGCGTGCGGCAGGTAGGTGCCCTCGACGAAACCGCCGAACAGTTGCGCGTACTGGTTCCAACTGGTCACCAGGGTCGGTCGGTGGAACGGTCCCCGCTCGGCGAACCCGACGAAGGCGGCGACCGCCGTGCCCACGCCCTCGATCGGTCGCGCCCCGGACTGGACCTCCTCCACGTACACGCCTGGGGAGAGGTACTGCGGCATGCTCGCTCCTCGTCGTTCAGATCTGTTGTCCCGCACCAGGTTGGCGCGGGGGGCGGTACTTGCGGCAGGTCCGCCGGACTCTGCCGCGGGGCACCGCGGTTGCCCTGCCGGTCAACCGCGCCGGGTCAGCTCCTGGACAGGTCGCCTGCCACCCGGATGCCGAACTGGCGCCACAGGGCGGCGAGGACGCGTTCGAGCACCTCCGCCTCGGACAGCGGTTGCTGCCCCTGCGGGAGGTGGCCGTTGACGAAGTCGCGCAGACCCTGGCGGGTGGTGGGGGTCGCGGGCAGGGTGAACGAGAACGGGCCGGTCGCGCCGCCACCGCCCGCCCCGCGGGCCGGTGGGATCTGGCCGTGGTGCATGTAGGCGCCGCCCTGGTAGTTCGTGTCGGGCCCGATCGGGGCGCCCGAGCTGATCACGCCCACCGCGTGGCCGCCCGCTTCCTGGCCGACGAACCGCGCCGCGTCCGGTGACCCGGACAGCAGGTAGACGAACTGGTTGTCGGGTTGCCCGTCGGTGTCGGGCAACCCGATGCCCCGCCCCGCCCCGGGGACCAGGCCCTGGGCGTGGATCGGCGGGATGGCCCGCCTGCCGGTCAGGTGGGCGTGGATGTCGATCCCGGCGGGCAGGTTCGCGACCGCGCCGAACCGGCCGCGCAGGGCGGACAGGTCCAGGGTCTCGTCGTCGCTGCTGCTCTCGCCCTGCTGCCCCGGGCGGGTCCGCGCCGGTCCGCCGATGCCCATCGGCTGCGCCGACGACCCCGGGATGCCCATCGGGATGGCGGGGGTCGCGGCGGGCCGCTGGGGGGCCGACGCGGACTGGATCTCGGCGCGCTCGGTGGCGATCATCTGCACCAGTTGGGCGATGATGGCGCGCTTGTTCTGCGCCCGCGCGTTGTTGATGCTGATCGTGGTCGCCTGTGCCTGGTTGTTCTGCCAGGCCTGGACGGCCTGCTCCAGCGCGGTGAGGATGTCGCCGCGCTGGGTGAGCTGGGTGTTGTCCTGGATGGAGATGTAGGCCCGGATGGCGCGGGTGATCGGCGGCCAGAACGACTGCCGCAGGCCCATGCCGCCGGGGTCCTCGCCCAGCGCGTCGCGGACCGTGTCGGACTGCCGCCAGTCCCTCGGGGACCGCTGGACGGGGGCCGCGTCGTGACTGTGCGCGGCAGGCCCGGCGTGGTCATGTGCGCTGTGGTCGGGTCCGGCATGGTTGTGTCCACTGTGGTCGGTCGCGGGGGCGCTCATCGCCTTGGTCGCCATGTCCTCGGCTGCCCGTTCGTACTGGTCGCCGGGGTCGCTGAGGGCAAGGCCGTCGCCCGCCGGGGTCGCCGACACGGGGCCTTGCCGCTGCTGGACGACGTGCCACAGCTCGTGCGCCAGGGTGTGGTCGTCCCCGCCGCCCCGGCCGAGGACCACGTGTTCGCCGGAGGTGTACGCGCGGGCGCCGATCCGGTCGGCCGAGTCGGCGGCGGCCGAGTCGTTGTGCACGCGCACGGAGGAGAAGTCCGCGCCCAGTCGGGACTCCATGTCGGACCGGACACCATTGGCCAGCGGCTGACCCGATCCGCTGAGCACCTCGTGCACCCCGGTCGACGACTCGTGTGTCTCTTCTTGCTCGACCTGTTCGGCACTGTCCAACAGTTGCGCCACGGCCGCGTTGCCGATCGACCGCTGCAAACCGCGGATCGCCCGCAGCCCGGAGCTCGCTTCCGCGGGCGCGTTCGTGGACAGGGGTGCCTGCTGCCGCGTGGGCTTGTCCGCCCGGTCCTGCTCGTGTTCGTGCACTGTGCCTCCTCGGGTGGTCAAGCTGGTCAAGCTGAACGTGCGGCGGGCGGGTCGAACTCCTCGTCGACCACGAGCCTGCCGAGCTTGCGGTACTCCTGGCGCACGGAAGCGACCAGATCGGCCATCGCGACCGGCCGGTCCGCTGCCGCCGCCGCGTAGGCGGCGCTGATCGCGCACGCCCGGATCGACCCGCCCGCCAGTTCGAACCGGTCCGCGACGGTGCCCAGGTCCACATCGGCCGACCGGGGCATCGCGGTGCCGAGGCAGCGGTCCCACAGCGCGGCCCGCTGCCCGGCGTCGGGCAGCGCGAACTCGGCGATCACGTCCAGCCGCCTGGTGAATGCGTCGTCCACATTGGACCGCAGGTTGGTGGTGAGCACCGCGACCCCGCCGAAGGACTCCAGCCGGGACAGCAGGTAGGCCGACTCCAGGTTGGCGTACCGGTCGCGCGCGTCGGAGATCTTGGACCGCTTGCCGAACACGGCGTCGGCCTCGTCGAACAGCAGCACGCCCTGCACCCGCTCGGCCTCGGTGAAGATCCGCTCCAGGTTCTTCTCGGTCTCGCCGAGGTACTTGTCGACCACGGTGGCCAGGTTGACCACGTACAGGTCCATCCCGATGGCGTGCGCGACGACCTCGGCCGACATCGTCTTGCCGGTACCCGACTCGCCCGCGAACAACGCGACCACGCCGCGACCGCGACCGCCGCCGGGCCGCATGCCCCACTCGCCGAGTACCCGGTCGCGCAGCCGCGCCCGCTGGGCGAGGTCGACCAGTTGGTCCCGGGTGGCGTTCGGCAGCACCAGGTCCGCCCAGCCGACGGCGGGCTCGATCCGTCGGGCCAGCCTGCGCAGCCCGGAGCCGTTCGTCGCGCGCACACCAGCCTGGATGTGCCCGAGCCCCAGCGGCCGCCCGTCCAGGGCGGCGTGCCGGGCGGCGACCGAGACGATCCGCTCCACCTGGGCGCCGCCGACCCGGTAGACGCCGACCCCGGTCACCACGTCGGCGGCCACGGGTTTGCCGGTGGCCGCCGTGATCGCGGTCGCCCAGGTGTCCGGCGAGCCGCCGGGGGAGTGGGCCACCGGGATCGACAGGACGGTGCGCGACGCCCAGTTCGCCTCCCAGGGAAGTCCGCTGTACAGGACCAGCGGCACACTGGTCCCACTGCCTGCGCTGCCAGCACTGCCCACGCCGTCGACCAGGGCGCGCAGCCCCTCGGGTGCCGACTCCACCGGTCCGACGACGATGCCCGCGCCGCGCAACCGGGCCTCGCGCACCAGTGGCACCACCACCGCGTCGGTCAGCGCGTCCGGGTCGACCACGACCGCCGTGCCCAGGGCCTCGACGGCGACCCGGTGCGCCTCGCCCGCGATGTCGTGCAGGTGTACCGGTCCCGCCGCCGTGGCCTCGAACAGCCGGGCCGCGAACGGGCTCGGTCCCTCGCTCGCCACCAGCACCTCGGCGGCCAGTGCCGGGTCGGGGTTGTCGTCGCCGAGCAGGTGCGCGACCACGCGGTCCGGCACCCGCAGCGTCCGGGACAGCGCCGCGGCGGTCGGGTCGGTGACCTCCACCAGGCCGCCGGACACCAGCGGCGCGGCGGGGGACAGCCGGAACCGCCCCAACCCGGCCTGCGGCAGTCCACACAGTCGCAATGCGAGACCGACTGTGGGTCGGCGCCTGCTGATGTCGTCGTTGAGGTAGCCGTAGAGCTGTTCGAACCGGGCGTCGATGTCCGGCGCGATGGCGACCAGCAGCAGGTTCAGCTCCACCTCGTCCAGCCCGAACCGCTCGCCGAGGGTTGACCACCGGCCGGAGGGTTGCTCAATGCGACTCAGTGGCACCGGTGTGACCGGGGTGTCCAGCACCCGGTGGACGTCGGCCTGGGTCAGGTAGAGCGCCCGGCGCGGGTCGGCGAACCCCGGGTCGCCCTCGGCGCGGTCGCCGATCGCCGCCCGGACCCGGTCCTCCAGCTCGGCCAGCCGGGCCAGCAGGTCAGCGCTCACGAGATCGGGCCCTGCCGCCTGCGCCGGGTGGGTTTCGGCCGGGTGACGGCGAACCCGTTGCCCTCGGCGGTGGTCGGACCGTCGTAGCGCAGCCGGTGCCCGGTGGTGCCCGGCTCGCCGTGCAGCACCATGCCCTCGGTGACCGGTGGCCCGGCCGGTGTGTGGTGGCCGATCAGCGGCGCGAGCACCAGTACGTCGATCGCCGGTTTCAGCTCACCGCCGAGGGCGGACCAGATGTCGGTGGCCGCGCTGCCCGACGACACCGGACCGGCGGTCTCCATCGTCACCGACAACCCGACCTGGGACAGGGTCCCGGTCAGCCACCGGTCGTCGATGCGCTCCCGGCGGGCCAGACAGGACAGCGCCTGCGACAGCAGCCGGTGCTCGTCCTGCGGCCGGTTAGTCCACGCCGTCACCAGGTACGACAGCCGGTACCAGCGCGGCGGCTCCCGCCACCCGGTGATCGTCCCGTCCTCGTCGAGCTCCTCGGCGGCCCCGGTGCCGCGCCGCGTGCGGTCCTCCCGGATGTCGTAGAGGAACACGTTGATCGTCGGTGCCGTCCGCCGCGCCGTCCAGTCGGTGGTCGGCGCGTCGAACGCCAGTTCACCGCCGCCACCGGGCACACCGCCGTCCTCCAGCAGCCTGCGCAGCGCCTCGTCGACCTCGTGGATCACGTCCGCCCCCTCACCGTCTGGCCACCATGTCCGGCGGTCCGATCGCGCCGGTGACCACCAGGAACGGCGTGGTCGCCGGGCGGAACCCGGGGCCGGTCGCGGTGATCGTGCGCGGCCCGGTCTGATCCTTGGTCAGGATCAGCAACTGGGCGATGAACGTGCCGTTGCCCACCGGGAACGTGGGCGCCGCCGCGGCCGTGATCCCCGGGGTCCAGGTCAGCACCACTGGCACGCCAGGCGGGAAGTCCTTCCCGCGCACCGAGGTGACGAACCCGGGCTTGCCGATGTCCGGCACGGCGATGATCGTCGGCAGCAGCACCCGCATCGGCGCGACGGCCGCGTTGTCCGCCAGGTTGTTGTCGGTGCCCGTGGTGCGCAGCAGCCCGCGCACCTCCGTCTCACCGGGGGCCTGCGGCGCCAGCACGACCTGGACCAGCGCGGCCGCGCCCGGCGGCAGGTCGGGCAGTTGGCAACTCGTCTGGCTGCACCCCGGCGGAAGCGACTGCACCGGGATGCCTGCGGGCAGCGCCAGGTCCAGGCGCAGTCCGGTGGCCAGGCTGGCGCCCCCGTTGCGCGCGGTGTAGGTGACCGTCGCCCGACCATCCACATAGGACGGATTGGGGTTCACCACGACCGAGAGCGCCGGACCGGCCGGTGGCGGGGGCGGTGGTGGCGGAGGAGGCGGCGGGGGAAGATCGGGCAGGTTGATCTCGACGTCGGTGCCTGCCGCGTTGTCCGCCGGCGCGGAGTCGACCACGGGTCCGTTGACGGTCCACTGCAGCCGGGACCGCTCGGCCGCCACGGCCGTGAACTCGGCGGTGATCCGAATGGTGTCGCCCGGTGTCTGCGGGCCCAGAACACACCGCTGCTCGACCGGGTCGCACTGGCCCCGGTCGGATCGCAGGTCGCGCAACCGCAAGCCCGCGGGCACGGACACGGTCACCACCGCGGACGGATTGGTCGCCGGACCGTGGTTGACCACGTCGACCGGCACCTGCACTTGGTCGCCGACCGTCGCGGTGATCTTGGGCGGCGCCAGCACGGCCAGGTCGACCGGCTGCTGCCACGTCGGTTCCTTCTGCCTTCCGAGCAGGTCCCAGTCGAGCCGATCCAGTTGGCCGGTCTTGAGGTTCAACACGGCCAAGGCCTCTTGGGCTCGGGCGTCGGCCGCCCGGCGGGTGGTCAGCACGAGCCGGTCGCCTTCGGCCGAGAACGCGACGTCCCGGGGCTGGAACGGGCCGGTCGCGCTGGTGATCGGGCCGGCGCAGGACGAAAAACCCGCGGGCAGCGCGGCCCGGCAACTGTTGTCCGACAACGTCACCAGCAGCACGCCGTCGTTCTCGCGGTTGAACGCGAGCACCCGGCTGTCCGGGCTGAACGTGGAGCTGTCGTCGGTGACCGCGCAGTCGAACCCGCACACCGCCCTGGTCAGGTCGCGTTGGTCGGTGAGGGTGTCCGCGCGGGCGACCCACACATGGTTGTCGCGCACTTCGCCGGTAGGCCCATCGGTCACCAAGCCCCGGGTGAACGACAACGTCCGTCCGTCCGGCGACCACGCGGGCTGGGTGTCCTCTTGGTCGGCAACCTCCGGCGGCGGCTCCAACTTCCGCCGCACCGCCCCGGTCGCCGGGTCGATGACCACGACCCTGGCCTTGCCGCCCGCCGGTCGGACGCCACCGGGGGAGCGGCGGGCGAACACGATCGACCGGCCGTCCGGCGACCACGCGGCGTCGAACTCCCAGTCCGCGGGCTGCCGGTCGGCCACCGGCACCCGGTGCGGGTTCGAGCCGTCGGCGTCGACGATCCACAGCCGCTGCACGCGCCCGCCGCCGCCGTCCTCGAACCGCGTCACCAGGATCTGCCGACCGTCGGGGGAGTAGGACTCGCGTTGCGTCCACGGGTCGTAGTCGGCGCGGGGGTGGAACAACAGGTTCGGGTCGTTGACGCTCTCCGGGTCCTCCCGCAGCACGGGCACGCCGAGATCCCTGGGGTCGGTGCCGTCCGGCAAGACGTCTTGCAGCGTCGCGGTGTTGAACGTCGGCGCGGAGGTCCGGGACACCAGCAACTGCTGGACGCCGCCGAGCACCCGCCACGTGGGCGAGGCGACATCGCGGTTCTCGGCCAACAAGAGATCGGGGGCGACCGGCGAGGGCAACGTGGTCGCGTCGATGCAGTAGACCTTCAGCACCGTGGGATCGGCCGTACAGGTGCAGACCTGGTCCTTGGACAGGAACAACAGGTTCACGCCGTCGGGTTTCCAGGCGGGAGATTGGGTGTTCCACGCCGCGTGCGCGCCACCGAGCACCGGCGTGCCGGTCGTCGCGCCACCACCGAGGACCCGGACCTGGGTGCGGCCGCCGCCGAGGTCGACGGTGTACGCGAGCCTGCCGTCGACCGGGTTCCACGCGGGCTGGCCTGCCGACCCGTCCGGGTCGTCGGTCAGCCGCCGGGTCGGGCCGCCCGCGAGGGGACGCGCGTAGATCTGCCCGGAGCGGGTGAACGCGATGTCCGAACCGTCCGGTGAGAACGACGGTCCGGTCTCGTCCTGCGGTGTCTGGGTGAGCCTGCGTTCGCCGGTGCCGTCGACCCCCACGGCCCACAGGTCGCGTTCCCCGTTCTCGGCGGAGTCGAACACGACCGTGCGCAGGTCCGGTGACAGGGTCGGATGGGCGGCGTCCCGCTCGGTGGTCAGCCTGCGTACCGAACCGTCCGGCTGGGCGAGGTAGACCTGCGGGCGCGGGCCATCCCGTCTACTGGTGAAGACCACCAGCTCGCCCCGGGTGGACACGTCGTCGTCGAAGTGCGCCGCACCGGCGCCGAACAACGGTCGGGTCGCCGCCAACCGGTCCGGCACCGGGTCGTCCAACACGCCGACGCTGCGGTGCCCGGTGCCCGCGAAGGCGATCCGGGTCGGCGCCGGGGCGGGGTCGGCGGCGGACGGCGCCGCCATCGGCGCGCCCGCGGTCACCACCCCGGCCAACGCCACCAACACCAGCGGTACGACGAGGGTCCGGGACACAGGTGTCCTCCCGCGCTCATGGGCCACGCCGCGATCATCGTCCCGGCGGGGCACCGGTTCCGAGGTCCGATCGGGCACCGCCGCGGCGCGCCGGTTGCCCGCGCACACCGCGTCGCTGCCCGGCAGGCCCCGGAACGACTGTGGTCAAAACGGTCAGATGAGGCCGTGGCGCATCACGTAGCCCACGGCGTGGGCGCGGTTGCGCAGGTTCAGCCGGGTCGAGACCTCGTGCAGGACGTTCTTCACCGTCCGCTCGGAGTACGACATCTTCAGCGCGATCTCCGCCGTGTCCAGCCCCTCGGCGACCAGCCGCAGGATGTCGGTCTCCCGAGTGGACAAAGTGGACAGTGTCGGCGCGTTCGGGTCGAGCACCCCGCGCTGCAGCCTGCCCACGTGCGCGAGCAGCTTGTCCAATAGGTCGCCGGGCAGCACGGCCTCCCCGTTGGCGATCGCGGTCACCGCGCCGACCAGCCGGTCCTGGCCGGCCTCCGCGCGCCGCACCACCGCGGCCACGTCACACTCGATGGTGGTGCGCAACGAGTTCTGGTCGAACCGACCGACCACCAGACCGGTCCGGGACGAACCGGTCCGGCGCAGCCTGCGCAACAGCCGGGCGGTCTCGTCGTCCAGGGCGTCGACCACCACCAGCGACACCACCGCCTTGCCGTTGTCCTCGGTCGCCAGCACCTCGACCTCGGGCCGGGGGCGCAACAGGTGGACGGTGCCGCCGCGCAGGATCGGGTCTTCCGCGTACACCGCTACCGGGATTCTGCTCACGCTTTCCTCCTCCACACCGGGTGTTGCCCCCGATCCTGCGCCGTGCCAAGGGCCGCGGGCAGCCCTCCGCGCCGCGGTGTGCACCTGGGGTGCCCACCGACTGCCCTTTTCCCCCTGCCCCCGGTGGTCGCCGCCTGGCTAGCGTTGGCCGCGTGAGCACTACGACCGACTTCGAGCAGCGCACGGTGCGGGTTGTTCCCGGCGAGGAGACCACCACCGCGCTGACGGTGCGCAACGACAGCGACATCGTTGAGGCATATGGGTTCCAGGTGGTGGGTGACTGCGCGCCCTGGACCGAGGTCGAACCCGCCCGGCTCTCGCTCTACCCGGGTACATCGCAGACGGTCGTGGTGCGGCTGAGGCCACCGCGTTCTCCCGAGGTGCGCGCGGGTGACACACCCCTGGGCATCCGGGTGCTCCCGGTGGAACGACCGGACACGGCCACGGTGTCCGAGACGGTGGTGTTCATCGCCCCGTTCGCCGAGCAGCGCCTGGAACTGGTGCCCGCGAAGCGCCGCGCGTGGCGTTCCGCGCGGTACCGGGTGATCGCGCACAACGACGGCAACACCCCGATCGCGTTGGTGTTGACCGCGGGCGAGGTCGACGACCGGCTCCGCTACACGATCCCGAACCCGCCCACCGGGATCGAACCGGGCACCCAGGCCGATATCGACGTCCGGGTCCGGGTCGCGAAGCTGCTGTGGTTCGGCAAGCCGACGACGTGGCCGATCCAGTTGACCGGCTCCGCCGAGGACCCTGAACCGCGCGAGCACCCGCTCTCCGGTGAGTTCATCCAACTGCCGGTGTTCCCGCGTTGGCTGCTCGCCCTGCTCGCCGCGTTGCTCGCGCTGCTGCTGGCGTGGCTGTTGCTGGTGCGCCCGGCGGTGCGCAGCGCGGCGCGGGAGGCCGCGGACGACCAGATCGCCAAGGCGGGCAAGACCGAACCGAACATCCCGCCGCCGAACAACCCGCCCGCCACCTCGGCGCCGCCGTCCAGCGGCAACCCCAAGCCCGGCGGCGGGCAGACCCAACCGGGCGGGCAGCCGGGCACCGGCGGCACCGGCGGCACCAGTGGTGGCGCGCAGAGCTCCGACACGATCGAGGTGCGCACCAACACCGGCGACCTCGGCACCGGGACCTACCAGGTGCCCGCGGGCAAGGTCTTCCGGGTCACCGACATGATCGCGGCGAACTTCCAGGGCGACGAGGGCGTGCTGACCATCGTCTTCGGCGACCGCACGGTCACCACCATCGCGCTGGAGACCTTCCGCAACCAGGACTACCACTGGGTGACCCCGATCGACATCCCGGCGGGCTCGGCGGTCACGGTCAACGTCACCTGCGCCAAACCGGGCACCCCGGCGACCGGACGACAGGCCCGCAACTGCCTGGAACTCCTCAACGTCAGCGGCGAACTTGCCGACTTGCCGAATTAGTGATCGGCGGGAACTCAGTCGAACCGGTCGCCAAGCCCGGGTACCGCGTTGCGGCTGGCGACCTGGGCGAGGAAGCGGCCGCTGTCCTTGACCACCCGGCGCTGGCTGTCGAAGTCCACGTGCACCACACCGAAGCGGGGGCCGTAGCCCGAGGCCCACTCGAAGTTGTCCAGCAGCGACCAGGCCAGGTAGCCGCGCACGTCGGCACCTGCCTGGATCGCGGCGTGCACGGCCCGCAGGTGCTCGGCGAGGTAGCGGACCCGCTGGTGGTCGCGGACCCGGCCGTCGGCATCGACCACATCGGGGAACGCGGACCCGTTCTCGGCGACCACCAACGGTTTTCCGGTCCGCTCCGCGAGGTGCACGAGCAGGTCGGTCAGCGAGTCGGGGTGCTGTTCCCAACCGGTGACCGTCAGCGGTCCGCGCGGCGGCAGCACGGACATGCCGCGCAGACCGGGCAACGGGCAGTTGCTGGGCTCGGTCGGGTCCGGCAGCGACGCCACCCGGGTCGGCGCGTAGTAGTTGACGCCGATCCAGTCCACCGGTTCGGCGATCACCGCGAGGTCGCCGTCCTGGACGGCCGGGGTCAGCCCGTCCAGGTGCGCGATGTCGTCGAGCAGGTCCGGCGGGTAGCCGAGACCGAGGACCGGGTCGAGGAAGAACCGGTTGTGCACGGCGTCGAACCGGCGGACCGCGTCGTGGTGGTCGGGGGCGTCGGCCAGCGCGGGGGAGAAGTTCAACGCGATCGCCAGGTCGGTCACGCCCGACGACCGCAGCGCCATGGCCGCGTGACCGTGGGCGAGCAGGTGGTGGTGGGCGGCGCGCAGGGCGTCGCGGTGGCAGCGCCGACCGGGGGCGTGCTCACCGGTCCCGTAGCCGAGGAACGCCGAGCAGAACGGCTCGTTGAGCGTCGTCCAGCTCCGCACCCGGTCGCCGAGTCTGTTGTGGACGGTGAGGGCGTAGTCGGTGAACCAGGACGCGATGTCCCGGTCCAGCCAGCCGCCGCGCTCCTCCAGGGACTGCGGCAGGTCCCAGTGGTAGAGCGTGAGCACCGGGGCGATGCCGTGCTCGAGCAGGGTGTCGACCAGCCGGTCGTAGAACGCCAGGCCCGCCGGGTTCGCGGTGCGGCCGTCCGGCATGACCCGGGGCCAGGCCGTGGAGAACCGGTAGGCGGCGAGCCCGAGGTCGCGCACCAGGGCCACGTCCTCGCGGTAGCGGTGGTAGTGGTCGCACGCCGTCGCGCCGCTCGCCCCGCCGACCACCGCCCCGGGCACGGCGGCGAACACGTCCCAGACAGACGGCCCGCGCCCGTCGACGTCGACCGCCCCCTCGATCTGGTACGCCGCCGTCGCGGCACCCCACAGGAACCCCGGCGGGAAGGTCCGATCCCCAGTCACAGCGCATCAACTCCCGGTCTCGGCCGCACCACGCAACAGCACGGCGACGACTTTCCTGGCGAACAGCACGAACAGCAGGAGGACCGGCACGATGCTGACGAGCACCCCGGTCAGGACCAGTGGGTAGTCGGTGTAGTAGCCCCCGGCCAGTTGCGACAGCACGACCTGGGCGGTGGGGACGTCGTTGGGGTCCAGCGCCACCAGCGGCCAACTGAACTCGTTCCACGTCGTCGCGAACGACAGCATCGCCAACACCGCCGCCGGTCCGCGCAACGCCGGAAGCGCGACGTGCCAGTAGGTGCGCGCCAGTGAACAACCGTCCACCCGCGCCGAGTCGACCAACTCCGCCGGGACCGCCTCCAGGCAGGCCTGACGCATCCAGAAGACCCCGAACGCGCTGACCAACCCCGGCACGACGACCGCCGCCGGCGTGTCGTACCACCCGAGCGCGTCGACCACGATGAACAACGGCACGATCCCCAACTGCGTCGGCACCATCGCCGAGCCGATCACCACCGCGAACAGCGCGCCCCGCCCCCGGAACCGCAACCGCGCGAACGCGAACCCGGCCACGGTGCAGAACAGGGCGTTGGCCACGGCCACCACGCAGGCGATCATCGCCGAGTTCGCCATCGCCTGCCCCAGGTCGACCTTCTCGACGACCTCGCTCAGGTGCTCGGGCAACCGCGCGCCTGGTAACAGCGGTGGCGTCGGCCGGGCCAGGTCGGCGTTGTCGTGCGAGGCGACGACGAGCGTGGAGTACAGCGGGAACAAGGAGAACACGACCAGGGCGGCCAGTGCGGCAAGGCTCCCAAACCGTCGCATGTGGATGGTCATCGGCGGACGACCCGGCGGACCAGCGCCGTCGCCACCACGGCGAACACCGCGCACAACAGGAACAGCACCCAGGTCAGCGCGGCCGCGTAACCCGCGTCGAACCGGCCGAAACCGACCTCGTAGAGGTACATCGCCACGGTCTGGAACTGGCGGTCACTGCCGCCGGACCCGGCCAACCCCGTGCCGTCGAACAACTGCGGCTCGGTGAACAACTGCACCCCGCCGAGCGCCGACGCGACCACGGTGAACAGCAGCGTCGGGCGGATCCCGGGCAGGGTCACCGCGCGGAACCGCTGCCGGCCACCCGCCCCGTCCAGCGCCGCCGCCTCGTGCAGCTCCCGTGGTACGGCCCGCATCGCGGCCAGGTAGAGCAGGGCGGTGTAGCCGGTCCACCGCCACATCACCATCGTCGCCACACCCAGGTGCGCGGCCCACGTGTCCGACTGCCAACTCACCGGGGCGACACCGATCCGGCCGAGCAGGAAGTTCACGATGCCGTAGTCACGGCCGAACAGTTGCCCGAACACCAGCGCGACCGCGACCACCGGCACCACGTTGGGCACCAGCACCAACACCTGCCAACCCGCGCCCCGCCGCTGCAGCAGCGTCGCGATCCCCAGCGCGAGTACCAATTGCGGGACGGTGGCCAGCAGGAAGATGCTCACGGTGTTGCTGAGCGCGTTGTAGAACAGCGGGTCCACCAGCAGGTCCCGGTAGTGGCCGAGGCCGGTGAACGCGCCGCCGCCCGCGATCAGGTGCCAGCGGTGCACCGACACCCACGCGGTGTAGAGCAGCGGGAACACCCCGAACGCCCCGAACACCACGAAGAACGGCGCGATGAGCAAGTACGGGGCGATCCGGCTGCCCAGCCGACCCGACCTGCCCACCGCGTTCACCGCAGTACCGCGTGCGCTTCGTCGACCGCCTGCGCCCACGCCTGGTCGACGCTCTGCTTGCCGTCCTCGATCCGGCCGAGCGCGTGCCCGAACACCGGCCGGACATCCGCGTCCCGCACCCCACGGTGGTTGGGCCGCACCGCGTCCGAGGAGGCGGCGAAGATCTTCCCGATCGGCGCGTTGGCGAAGTACGGGTCGGTCTGCTTGAGCACGTCCGGGTCGTGGTAAACCCCCGGCTCGCTGGACAGGATGTTGTCCTTCTCGAACAACCGCTTCTGCTGCTCCGGCGCGGTCAGCCAGCGCGCGACGTCGTAAGCCTCCTTGGTGTGCGCGCCCTGCGCGGGCACCACCAGGAACGACCCACCCCAGTTGCCCGCCTTACCCGGCACGGTGGTCACGTCCCACACCCCGGACCCGCCCTGCCCACCCGCCTGCTTGATCTGCGCCAACATCCACGCCGGACAGGTCATCGTGGCGAACGCACCCTGGCTGATGCCGACGTTCCACTCCTGCGTGAACGTGGTCAGATTCGCCGTCTCGTGCTTCGCGCCGAGCGACCCCGCCAACCGGAACGCGGCCGAGACAGCCGGGTTCGTGTCACCGATGAACTTGTCGTCGGCCTTGGCGAAGTAGTTCTCCTCACTCTGGTTGATCATCGCGGTGTAGACCGTGCCGGACGAGTCGGTGAACCTCGCGTTCGGCACCGCCGCGCTGAACCGGTCGGCAACCTTCGCGTAGTCCTGCCACGTCGGCCACAACGCGGCCAACGCGTCCCGGTCGGTCGGCAACCCCGCGCGGGCGATCAGGTCCTTGCGGTAGCACATGGCCAGCCCACCCATGTCCGTCCCCAACCCGAGCACGGAGTCGCCGTCAACCCCCTGCGCCCACTTCCACGGCGACCACTGCCGCTGCAGATCACGCGCCCCGAACGTGCCCAGATCGACGAGTTTGTCCCGCGACTGCCGCAGCGCGGGCATGTACTGCTCCTCCACCGCCACCACATCAGCCGCCCCTTTGCCTGCGGCCAACGCCGTGATCAACCCCTTGTGATGCGAGTCGAAGTCGCTGACCCGCCCCACCACCTCCACCCCCGGATGCGCCTTCTCATACTCGGCGAACAACGGCTCATAGCCGAACTCCCCGAACGTGGCCACGGTGATCCTGATCTTGTCCTGCCCCGCACTCGCCGAACACCCGGCGAGCAACACCGCCAAGACCGCCACCAAAGCCGCGAGCACCCCTCGCATCCGCTCTCCCCTCACCCCGAGTTCGTCGGCACCACCGTGCGCGATCAAGTGACACCCGCGCACCACAGGGGCGGTGGTGTTGCCCGATGCGACCGGACCACAGTGCCCAAACGGGCAGCCCCGGTCGCAGTACCCAAACAGTCCGACCAGTCTCCCGCGCCGACGACCCGCCCGACCGCATGCCCGACAGAGCCGACCCGACCACAGCGCCCGACCACCCCCCGGGCTCGTCCGACTGCGGCTTACCCACAACAGCCCCCGTTGTCCACAGCCCAGCGCCAAGCCCACTTGACAAGTCGCCCTTCGCGCTATCGTCAGGAATGGGCCCCGGTGCCCCGGGTGGGCGGGCTCCTGTGTCGGGGTCGGTGGGGTGCGCGTCAAGCGCGAGACCGGGTGAAGACGGCCGACTACCGCTGCGTGCCGGACCTGCTGTCCACCACTCGAATCGCTAGCACGCTGGCTCGGTTATCCACAGTGTGTTGGCTTGTCCACAGCTCGACCGTTCTCTCTCTTGACAAGTCGCCCTTCACGCTACTGTCAGGAATGGGCCCCGGTGCCCCGGGTGGGCGGGCTCCTGTGTGGGGGTCGGTGCGGTGCTGGTCAAGGTCTCGTCCGGGTGAGCAAGTACTAGGGCGGGCTGACCAGCCTGACCAGGGCCGTGGGCCGTGGACACCCTGTAGGCACTCAAGGCGGTGACGTGCCACGTGCGCGAGACTGGGTTTTCCGCCGCGAGTTGGGCCGCCATCGTGGTCATGCGGATGTCGCGGAACAGGTGGTATCCGGCCCAGTCGGACGTCTCGGCGCGGGAGATCCAGGCGAATGAGTGGTGCTTGATGGTGGTGTGCACCAGATCCCATTCCGGTGGGCCGACGCCGGTGCGCTCAAGGTCGAGATCACGCTGGATGGAAGTCGGAAGACCGCGTTTTCACCCACGCGAAGGGCGACTGCCCCAGCCGACGCCAACCCCACCTGGACACAAGCCCGATCGAGCGCTTCGCGGATGGCGTGCGGCTCGCTCATCGTGACGTGATCTTCAACCGGTCGCCGATCGCGCTGCGGGGTTCCACGACTTCTGTTCGCCGGTGGTGTTCGTTGGCGAAGGCGCGCAGTTCGACGAGGTCGTCGGTGGCCCGCCGCGAGGTGATGGTGCCCACCTCGGCCAGCGCACGGGCGATCGACGTCGCGTGGCGGGAACTGGATGTTGAGGAGAGGGAGGTAGTCACCTCCTCGCCCGTGGACTTGCGAACCCGGGCCAGTCGGCGGCAGGAGTTCCGCTATAACCGTCGGCGGCGGATGAAGCCGACCTACACGCATCTGATCGACGACGTCGAGTTCATCTGCTCCGCGCGTGATCTGGAGACGACGATCGGGCAGTTACGCAGACTTCTGCGAGCATCGGATCGGAGCGATGTCGTGGTTCGACCTTGACGGTGCGTTGTTGCACCGCGATCGCGGCGCATGCGCTCAGCGAGGGCCAGATCTTCCAGTTCATGAAGAACTCGCCGTTGAACTGGAACAACGCCTGCGGTCCGCCAAGAGGAGCGGTCGGGAGAGCGACTCGTCGATCGCCTGGTGGACAGCGCACCCAACGACCACCCGGACGAGACCTCGACCCACACCCCACCGACCCCCACACAGGAGCCCGCCCACCCGGGGCACCGGGGCCCATTCCTGACAATAACGCGAGGGGCGACTTGTCAAGAGGGCTTGGCGCTGTGTTGTGGACAACCGGATCCATTGTGGATGGGCCGCTGCCTGTTGGGGCAGCACAGCCCGGCCGCGATGGGCAACCGGAAACCCCCCGGTCAATGACGCGGGGCTCGAGGGTGGGCCGCTGGGTGGTCGTTTGCTCCGCCTAGCCACCGGTCTGACCGCCGGGGTTGCGCTCAGATCACCCCCGCGCGCAGGGCGTAGGCGACGGCGTGGGAGCGGTTTCGGAGGTTGAGGCGTCGGGTGAGGCCGTGGATGACGTTTTTGATCATTCGTTCCGAGTAGCACAGTTCGACCGCGATCTCGGCTGTGTCGTGGCCGTCGGCCATCAGGCGCAGGACGTGGATTTCCCGTGCGGTGAGGCCGGACGCGGTGAGGCCGCGTGGTGCCAGGAGTTCGCGTTGGATGCGGTCGAGGTGTTTGAGGAGGCCGCCCACCAGGTCCGGCCCAAGTACCCCGCCCCCCTCCGCGGCGGCCAGGACCGCGTGTGCCAGCCGTCCCCCGGTGGCCGCTGCCCGTGGCAGTACCGCGACCACCCGGCACTCCACCGCGGTCAGCAGTTCCGCCTCGGTCACCCCGTCTGCCACCAGCACCACTGGCGTGCCGAACTCCTCGGCCGCTTGGCGCAGTTCGGCGACCAGGTCCGGTGTGAACCGGTCCGCCCCGACCACTTGGACCGCGGTGGCCGCGGTCTGCTTGCCCGCCACTTCCAGCCGGGGGTGCGTGCCCAGTTGCCCGGTCAGCCCCGCCAGCGTGAGCGGGTCAGCCGACCGGACCACGACCTGCACCCTCGACGTCGTGCCCGTCATCGTGTTCCCTTCCCCGACGCTCGTGTGGCACCAGCGTGGCGGGGCTGACTCAACGAATCCTCCATGCCCGCGGGGGGTCACGGTTCTTCCGGCAGTCCCGCCGCCCGGCGGAAGGCCTCGATGTACTTGGGCAGCTCGACCAGCGCCTGCTCCCAGCGGCCCGCGGCGATCTGTTCCGCGAACACCGAGTCCACCGCGACCTGGTCTTCCTCGGGGGACAGCTCGACTCCCGCCGTCTCGCGCAGCCTGCGGGACAGCTCGGCCAGCCGCACCCGGTCGCGCACCGCCTCCAGCGTCCCGCGCAGTTCCGCGATCACCCGCCTGCCGACCTCGGGTTCCACCACCAGCCAGCCGCGGTCGGCGAGCTGGAGGAACAACTCGCCCGCGAAACCCTCGGCCGCCGGGCCGTCGTCCCCGGCCCACGCCGACCCGCCGTCTTCCTCGGACCAACCGTCCATCACACCTCCGCAGACAAATCGACCCCACCACGGCGGGGGCGGCGGCGGAAGCACGTGCGCCCGGGTCTGCCCGCGCACACCCGCCGGGTCTGCCCCCGGACCCCACTGACCGGTGGTTGCCCCGGCCTGTGAGACGGTCGTAACTTCGAGGTGACTGTGTGTGCTTGACCGGACGATCGGGCGATGACGGGGACGGCGGACGCTGTGCGGGACGGACGCGGACCGGGGCCGCTGTGGGCCGGGGTGCTCGGGCCGGTCGAGGCACGCCGCGGCGGTGTCGCGCTGCCACTGGGCTCGGCGGGCAGGCAGGTGGTGTTCGCCATCCTGGCCATGGGCGCCGACCAGGTCGTTCCCCGGTCCCGGCTGGTCGACGGGCTGTGGGAGCGGCCACCGGCCAGCGCCGCCCGGGTGATCCAGACCTACATCGGCGACCTGCGCCGGGTGCTCGACCCGGACCGGGCCCGCTGGACCTCGGGGCGGGTGCTGCGCACCACCGACGCGGGCTACGTCCTCGACCTGCCCGACGACGGCCTCGACCTGCGCGAACTCGACCGCCTCCGTGCCGTGGAAGCCGTGCGGACCACCGACCCGGCAGCCGCCCTCGCCGCCGTCGACGCCGCTTTGGCGCTCTGGCGCGGTGAACCGCTCTCCGGGTTGACCGGCCCGTTCGCCGACGGCCAGCGGGTCCGGCTCACCGAGCTCCGGTTGACGCTGCTGGAACGCCGGATGCGGCTGCTCGTCGACGGCGGCCGCGCGGTTGACGCCGCCGCCGAACTGGCCGTGCTCACCGCCGAGCACCCCGACCGCGACGGCCTGCGCGCGCTCCAGATGGCCGCGCTCGCCGCCAGCGGCCGCACCGCCCAGGCCCTGGCGGTCTTCCACCACGGCGGCACCCACCGACCCGGCCGTGAGCTGCTGGAACTGCACGAACGCATCCTCACCGGCAACCAACCCGAGCCGGTCGACAGCGGGTTCGTCGGCAGGCGGGCCGAGGTCGCCCTGCTCCGTGCGGTCGCGGCCCGACCGAGCGGCCTGGTCTGGGTGGAGGGGCCGCTCGGCTCGGGCAAGTCCGCGTTGCTGCGCGCGGCCCTCCCGGACACCGAGGTCACCTGGCACTCCGTGGCGGACCGGGCCACCGCGACCGCGCCGCCGCCGTCCGACCTGGTGGTGGTCGACGACCTGCACTGGGCCGCCGACCACGCCTTCCACCGGTTCCTGCGCTGGCACGCCCAGGGTGTCGTGCTGGTCGTCGCGACCCGACCGCGGCCGAACCTGCGCGCGCTGCGGGACCGGGCCACCCAGGTGATCACCCTCGGTCCGTGCGCGGACGAGGACATCGCCGCGATCGCCGCGGCCCACGATCCCGCGTCCCCGGTCGACACCCTGGTCCGCGAGTCCGGCGGCAACCCCGGTTTCGCGGTCGCCGTCATCGAGGCCGATGGCGACGTCGAGCGGGTCGCGGCCGCCCGGGTCGGTCAACTGCCCGCGACGCTGGTGGAACCGTTGCGCCGGGTCGCGCTGCTGGGGGACCGGCCCACCCGGGTCGAGGTCCTGGCGGCCCACCCCGGTGCCGACTGGCTCGCCAACGCCGTCGCGGCCGGTGTCCTGCGCGAATCCGGTGGTCAGGTGGTGTTCGCGCAGCCGTCCGTCCGCCGGGTGCTGCTGGCCGGGCTGCCGCGCGCGGTGCGGGTCGTGCTGCACCGCGAACTGGCCAAGGACCTGGCCGCCGCCGGAGCGCCCGCCGACCGGGTGGCCCACCACTTGATCGACGGCGCGGCCGCGATGGGAGGATGGGCGGGGGACTGGCTCGTGGGCAACGTCGACGCGATCACCCCCGGCCTCGCCGTGCAGGTGCTGCGCTTGGCGGTCGGCCAGGAGGAACTCCCCGCGGCGACGCGCAGCGGGTTCACCGCCACCCTCGTCCGACTGCTCCTGTTGGGTGAAAAACCGGCCGCTGACCGCCAGTGGTGGTGAACCGCCCACAGACCGCGTCCGTGCCCGGAGGGTGGAGCCCATGCGACCTGACTCGGCGGTGCCGGAACCGGTCCGGATCCGCGTCCTCGGCCCGATGCGGGCCTGGCGCGGCGACACCGAACTGCCCCTGGGACCGGCCCGGCAACGCGCCGTGCTCGGCGTGCTCGCCGCCCGCGCCGGCCTGGTGGTACCGCGGTCCGACCTGGTCGACGGGGTGTGGGGGGACAGTCCGCCCGCGAGTGCCCGGGGCAGCCTGCACACCTACGTCTCCGGTCTGCGCCGGGCCCTGGGCACCGCCCGTGACCTGCTGGAGTCGACCTCGGCCGGGTACCGGCTGCGGCTGGACCCCGCCGCGGTCGACGCCACCGCGTTCGACCTGGCCCGGACCACCGCCGCCCACCAGGGCGACGACGGCGACTGGCGCGGCGCCCGGCAGCGCATCGACGACGCGCTGACCCTCTGGCACGGCGACCCGTACACCGGCGTCCCCGGCCCGTCCGCCGAGTTGGAGCGCAACCGGCTGACCGAGTCCCGGGCTCGCGCCCAGGAACTGCGGGTGCGGGCGGTCATGGAACTGGGCGCGCACACCGAGGCCGTCGCCGAGCTGTCCGACCTGGTCCGCCGCGACCCCCGGCACGAGTCGCTGCGTGAGCACCTGATGCTGGCCCTCTACCGCTCGGGCCGACGCGCCGACGCGCTCGCCACCTACGACGACACCCGTCGCGTGCTGGCCAACGAACTCGGCATCGAGCCCGGTCCGGCGCTGCGCGACCTGCGGCAGCGGATCGTGGTGCGCGACCCCGGGTTGCAGCACCCGGCCGACCACCCGGCGGCGGACCTGCTGCACGTCGCGCCCGCCACGGCGACCCGCTCGGCCGGGCTCGGTCTGGTGGGCCGCGCGGCGGAAGTGGCCGTCCTGCGGGACATGGTCGCCGACGCGGCGGCGGGCCGGGGTCAGGCCGTGTGGGTGGAGGGCGAGCCGGGACTGGGCAAGTCCGCGCTGCTGGTCGAGGCGCTGGCCGATGCCGTCGAGCGCGGCTGCCAGCTCGCTTGGACCGCGGCGGACGACCACGGCCACCCTGCGCCGCTGCAGGCGATCATGCGCTGCCTCGCCGTCGCCGAGGACTCGCCCGATCCGGACCGCGCCGAGCTCGCCGCCCAGCTCACCCGCGACCCCGTCCACCACGGCTGGGGCCCCGCCGACCCGACCCCCGCCGCCGTCGACCGGCTGCTCGACCTGGTCGACCGGGTGTGCGCGGCCGCCCCGCTGGTGCTGGTGATCGACGACCTGCACCGCGCCGACCCGGCCAGCGTCCTGGTCTGGCACCGGCTCGCCGCCGCGACCCGCCAGCTCCCGCTGCTGCTGGTCGCGTCGACCCGACCCGCGCCCGGTAACGCCGAAGTCGGCCGCGCCCGACGCGGTGTCCTGACCCGCGACGGCAGACTGCTCGTCCTTTCGCCGTTGGCCACAACCGACGCCCAGTCGTTGCTGGGCGGTCTTGTCGGTGCCGACCCGGGTCCGCGACTGCGCGCGATGGCCGAACGGGCCGCAGGCAATCCGTTGTTCCTGCGCGAAATAGCGCACGCGTTGAGCCGAACCGGTGCGGTCCGCGTCACCGATGGAGTAGCCGACGTCGCCGCAAGTACCGCCGAACTGGCGCCGCGATCACTGCTGTCCGCAGTGCACCAAACCGTCGAACTGCTCTCCCCGGACACCCGCGCCCTGCTGCGCTCGGCCGCCTTGCTCGGCATCGAGTTCGGTGTGGAGGAGTTGGCCGAGGTCGCCGGGCTCACCGTCACCGATTTGGTCCACCGGCTCGACGAGGCGTTGACCACATCCGTTGTGGTGGAGGCGGGGGAGCGGCTGGCGTTCCGGCATTCCCTGCTGCACCAAGCGGTTTACGAGAGCATGCCGCCGGGAGAGCGCACCGCCGCCCACCGGGGCGCCGCCGAGGCATTGACCCGGATCGGTGCCGCCGACGAGCGGGTGGCCGAGCAACTGGCCGCGGGCCACGTCCCCGCCGACCCCTGGGTGACCGCCTGGCTCACCGCCCACCACGCCGCCATCGCCAACCGCGCCCCACTGGTCGCCGTCGCCGTCCTCCAACGGGTCGTCGACACGGGCGCCCACGCCCCGCAACTCGACGCCGCCCTCGCCCGCGCCCTGTTCCGACTGGGCCGTGACCCGTCTCCGGCCGCGACCGCCGCGTTGACCTGCGGCCTCGACCCGGCCGACGCGGCGGAGATGCGGCAACTGCTCGCGGCCACCTGCCACCGCTCCGGCAACGTCGGCGAGGCGATCTCCAGACTCCGCGTCGCACTGGCCATCCCGGACGCCCCCGAACTCTGGCGCGTCCGACACAGGTCGTTGCTCGCCAACTTCCGCCGCGGCGACCTCACCGACCTCGCCGCCGCCGAACGCCAGGCCCTGGCCGCCCACGCCGAGTCCGTCGCCGAGGGCGCGGGCTACCCCATGGCGCACGCCGCCCAGACCCTCTGGCTGATCCACTCGATCCGCCGCGACCACCACCAGGCCCTGACCTGGGTCGACCGCGCGCTCGACGAGGTCGGCGCCCACCCCGAACTCCGGTTCGACCTGCTGGACAACCGCATGTTCACCCTGCAGAACCTGGATCGCTTGACCGAGGCCGAGGACTCGTTGCGGGCGGCGCGTGAGGTGGCCGCTGGGAACAACCTCCCCGCCGGCATGCAGGTCTCCGCCGCCGTCCACCACTACTGGACCGGCCGCTGGGACGAAGCGCTGGCCGAACTCGACACCGTCACCGAGGACGGCCCGGCCATCACCTTCTACGGCCTGCGCGAACCCGGCCCCGCCGCCCTCCTCCTACACGGCGTCGCCGCCCTCATCGCCTGCCGCCGCGGCGACCACGCCCAAGCCGCCGCCCACCTCGACGCCGCCCAAGCCCACCTCCCCACCACCGACTCCGAACGCGAAAGCTGCGACTTCTACCTGGCCGCGATGGCCCTAGCCGCCGAACACCGCGGCGATCTTGCGGGCGCGTTGAGGTTGCTGGAACCGGTGCTGCGGCCCGACTACGCCCGGTTGATGTTGCGCCACCAGTGGTTGCCGCACGTCGTCCGGCTCGCGGTGGACGCGGGCGCGTTCGCTTCCGCGGCTGCTGCTGTGCGGGTTTGTGAGGAGGAAGCCGCGAACGAGGTGACTCCTGCCCGCGCCGCGGCCGCCTTGGCCCGCTGCCAAACCGTCCTCACCGGCGATCCCGACCCTGCCCTCTCCGCCGCCGCTCACTACCGCGCGGTTGGCCGACCGGTCGAACTGGCCGCCGCGTTGGTTGATGCCACGCTGGCGCTCACTCGGGTCGGCCGTGTTGCGGAGGCGGTGGGGGCGCGGGCGGAGGCCACGGCGCTGTTGACGGCGAACTCGGCGTATTGGGACCTGGAACGTCTAGACACCCGGATGCTCGCGCTCGGGTATCCGCGCGATGCGACGTTGCCGCCTGCGGGTGGGCCGGCCGCGTTGTCGGCGTTGGAACGGCGGATCGCGGGCATGGTGGCGCGGGGGATGTCCAATCCGGACATCGGGCTGACATTGTCGTTACCACGTCGGACGATCCAATCTCACGTCACGGCGATTCTTGCGAAGTTGGGCTCCAGCAGTCGGGGGGCGATTACTGATCATCTTTAGGGGTGTGCTGGTTGATGATCTTGTCGGTGGGTTCGTTTAGGCTGTTTATTAGGGGGTCTCGGGTCGGGTTGATCATGGTTCCGTGCTGGTCGGCTGGTCGGCCGATCGGATCTTGTCGGTGGTCGCGGCTAAGGGATGTCTCGTAACCCGGTGATCGTGTTGCGTAGGGCATGGTTGATCATGTGGGTGTGCAGGTGATCTCGTCGTCGCGGTCGGAGTGGATAGCGCCGTTCACCGGGTTGGAGCCCGGCCAGTTCCGCACGTTGGTGCGGGTGGTGGCCCAGCGGGGCGGTGACGCGATCGCCGACGGGCGTCCGGGCAGGCAATGGCGGCTGACGCTGCCCGACCGGGTGTTGCTGGTCGCGGTCTACTGGCGCACGAACCTGACCATGCGTCAGATCGGGCCGTTGTTCGGGGTCTCGCACTCCGCGGCGCATCGGGTGGTGGACTCCCTCGGTCCGCTGCTGGCGTTGGCGCCGGTACGCAAACGGCGGATCGACCAGGTCGCCATCGTCGACGGCACCCTGGTCCCGACCCGCGACCACCGCGTCGCGGCACGGTCGAAGAACCACCGCTACTCCACCAACCTGCAGGTCGCCATCGACGCCGACACCCGCCTGGTCATCGCCACCGGCGACCCGCAGCCCGGTAACCGCAACGACTGCACCGTCTACCGCGACTCCGGCATCGCCGAGCGCCTCGCGGGCAGGCCGGTGATGGCCGACGGCGGCCACCAGGGCAACCCCGGCGTGATCATGCCCTACCGCAAGCCCCGCGACGGCACCGAACTGCCCACCTGGAA
>NZ_AXWW01000005.1 GCF_000482865.1 Actinokineospora inagensis DSM 44258
TTCTTGTTGTGGTGGTGGTTGAAGTCCTTCTCCCAGTCGAGCAGGTCGCGGTGTTTGGGTTTCCTGATCGGTGTCAGCATCCCGGTGCCGACATAGCCCTTGTCGCCCATCCAGGCGGTCACGTCACGGTCATCCAGCATTCCGGATTCTCTCAGGCAGTGCGAGTCGTGTCGGCTTCCGGGAATCGGGTCCGACACCCAGGCCAACCGGCCGGACAATGTACACGCGACCTGAAGGTTCATGCCGGTGGTGCGGTGCTTGCCGGAGTAGAAGGGCCGGTCGGCGGCGATGCGGTCGATCGGGATCAGCGTGCCGTCGACGACCACGTAGGCGTGGCCGCGGCGCTTGGGTGTCCGCAACGCCGTTTGCAGCTTGGGCGCGCGCCGGGCGAGCAGGTCGACGGTCTCATTCACGTAACGCCAGCAGGTCGTGGTCGAGACCTCGAGTCCGGCGCCGATCTCGGCGAACGGCTCGCCCTTGCGCAGGTGGACCAGCACCAGCAGGGCCTGGCGGCCCGGGTCGAGCTTGCGCCAGACCGAACCCAGCTCCTTGCGATGAGCACGAATCAGGCCGGAACGAACCTCAGGGTCCGAGGTGACAACGGCAGCGCGGCACGATAGAACAGCATCTTGAAGCCACTGGCGAACAGAACATCTTGGTCGATGCCTCTGCTAACAGGGGCTTCGCCACGTCCACACCACGCCACGTCGACCGCTGCCAACCCCGTGATCAACACAAACCCCCACCCGCCAACACATCTCGGCGAGGATGAAAAGGACTCATTCCCGACAAGTACGGCGGCACCTACCGGTACGTCGGTCACAACGCCACTGTCAATCTGAACGAGGCTGGCCAGGTCGTCACGGCGGGCACGCAACAGCGCGGGATGGAGAACACCATGAGCGTCATTGACGAGATTCCTGACGAACACCGCGCCACCTTTATCAGGGTGCTGCAAGACCATAACCCCGCACTCCTGCACACCCTCCGCACCAGCACCACACCAACCCAGGAAGCCTGGGAGATCGTGGAGGAAACGTTCATCAACGCGCTCAGTGAGCACTATGGGCCAGGACACGAGCCGGACGAGACCGGCAAGCGAATCGACAGCGCTTTGGGCGCGTTCATGACCCGCTGGCCCAACGACACGCTCACCTGATCTCTCGGGCGCAAACCAGGGAAAACGGGCTGCCACAGGCCGTACAGGGTGACCGGTCTGCCCTTGATCAGCGAGGTGTCGAACAGCGAGATGATCCTCCCAGGTACCGCGCCGCGCCTGGCTGGTGGACCTGCAGGTGATACAACGCCCCGCCCTGGCGACACCTCCGCCCGCGGTATCACGCCTCGACCTGATCTCCAGCGGCACCAGCCACCTCACGCTCGGCGCCATCGAACAGGCCTGCGCCACCAGGCACCGCGGCCTCGACCACCTCGACGGCGTGCAGTCCCCACGCAGCCGCAAAGCCTTCACCCCACAGGCACGGTATCGTGTTCTAGTCACCGGCGCGTACCGTCACGCCAGTGGGGCGTGCGCACGGCACCATTCGCGTGGATGGACACTGGCCAGTCGTCGAGGATGCACGGCCACCAACGGCTTCGGATCTGCTTCGTCGTGCAGAAGTTCGGCACGGATCAGGACCGCCCCGGCACCGCCGAGACCGCGGACATGCGACGAGATCAACGCGACCATCTCCGCGATGGTGACGTCAGCGTACCTGAACGGAAACCGCCGGACATCGGAAGCCCCAGCGGGCAAGACCCCTTCCAACCAGACCCCCGCCGCCACCGAGCCGTCGTGATGGAACTCCACGATGGCCCAATTCACCAGTTCGTGGTGGTCCGACGAGTAGAAGTTGGAACGGAAAACCCACCGGCGCAGCCCAACCTGCGGGTTGAGTACCACGTCCTCGGGAAGTCCGGTGATCATCCGGAGATCACGGGACGGTTGTCCCAGAATCGCAGTCACCGATGTTCGTGTCTCGTCGATCGCCCGCACCATCCGATCACGACCAGGTTGCCCGAGCAGGGACGGCACAGGCGCCGCCAAGCGCGCCGACACCGCCAGCCAGACCCCCTTCGTCACATCGATCTCGGAACGCAGGCCTTCGACAAGGCCCGCTCAACGCCGCCCGATCGTCGGACCGACGAGCAACGCGATCGCGGTATGCCTGCTCTAGCACATGCTCGGTCATCCATCGAGTGTCGGTCCCATCCCGATACGGCACACCTATAGCGTTCTTCTCACCGATCACATGCGGAGCATCCGAGCTGAGCGGTACGGACACCACGACCAACCCACGCTCACCGTTCTCATCGCTGAGCGGCTCGATCACCAAGCCGTTCACCATCGGTCGCACACGCCCATACGCCAGCGCCCGCAGCCGTTGACGCTCCCGCTCTCCATTCGGCACCGGGGCTAACTCGACAGCCTGCTCGTTCTCCTCACGGACCCCGTAGACGATCAACCCGCCGCGTGTGTTCGCGAACATCGCAACGTCCTTGGCGAACTCCAGGAGCTTCTTCTCGTCAGCCGCGGGCAGCGCTTGCTTCCAATCAAGATCGACGTTCTCGCTCACCCGTGACTCGACCGCGCGCAGTACGCGTCTGGGCGATCAACCTGCCGACCTCCCGCGCGCAACGGCGACGAGGGTCTGGCCGTCGCTGATACGTCCCGGGGTCTGCGCGGCATCCGCGTCGCCGTGGCGACCACTGCGGCCAGCGCGTCGACGAGGGGATCCTCATTCGGACGAGTGTGGACCAGGCCACTGTCGGTGGCCGCGGCGCCGGCGGTTGGTGGCGCCTACCCGTGGTCGGGGATGTGAAGGTGGGCAGCGGCATTCACTCGACTGTCCTTTCGGGATGTTTGCGCAAGCAGGTCCGGGCGGGGGATCGGCTTGGTGTGGGTGGATCGGGCGTGACGGCCCTGTCGAGTTCCGCGAGTGGGTCGGGACTCGACAGGGGCCGTGACGAGAGGGCGATCAGGATGCCGGCGATGCGAGCGCTCATGCCCCATGCCCGGATCAGGAAAGCGTTGTGGTGTGTGGGCGCGCTCGCCGCCTGTGGGGGGGTTCTGGGTCGGGTTGGTCAGGAGACGGTGGCCTGGCGCAGCACTGTCTTGACCTGGGGGACGAGTGTGTGCCAGCGCAGGCTGAGCAGGATCGAGGTGATGACGTCGAGGTGTGCGGCGCCGATGAGTACGACTGTGGTGTCGGTGTCTGTCTGTAGGGCGGCTTTGACGGCGAGGACGGAGCGGTGGACTGAGGACACCTCGGGTACCGGTGGGTTGGCTCGGCCGGCGATGACGTGGCGTGCCCTGGTGACCTGGGCGGTGAGGAACTTCTTCAGCGTGGCCGCGTCGACGGGGGGTGCGGTCCATTCGGGTTCGGGGAAGCCGGTCAGCTGTAGGAACGACTCGAACTCCTTGCCCGGGCTCTCCCAGATCGACTGGATTTCCTCGATGACCACCAGATACAGCGGCATGTCCGGCTTGGCCCGGTTTCCTCAAGGTCACCACCCCACGCCAGGCGGGAGCGGTCGACACCTTGTTCGCGAACGGCGCGACCAGTGATCAGCGGGTGGAGACCGACCCGAACGGCAACGCCGCGACCTACACCCTGGACTCCGGCGGCAGGCCGATCTCGGTCAAGGACGCGCTCGGGCACGGCAAGGCGCAGACCTGGACGGCCAACAGCCAGGTCCAGACCACCACCGACGGGCTGAGCAACTCGACCACCGCGTCCTACGACACCACCGACAACCTGATCTCGGTGAAGCTGCCCACCGGCGCCCAAACCACCGTCGGGTACACCAACACCGCCCTGCCGAACCTGCCGACCTCGGTCAAAGACCCGGCGGGCAACGAGGTGACCCGCGAGTACGACGACGCGGGCAATCTCTACAAGGTCCGCTCGACCGCTCTGGCCGCCGATCTCGACGTCCGCCTGCGCAGCAGCCCGACCGGGGTGGTGACCAGCCGCACCGACGCCAACGGCAACCAGACCCGGTTCGACTACGACAGCGCGGGGAACTTGATCACCGTGACCCCACCCGCCCCGCTCGGCGTGACCCGCTACGGCTACGACTCGCTCTCGCGGATCACCAGCATCACCGACGGCGCGGGCAAGAAGGTCGACTACGCCTACGACAAACTCGACCGCGTCGTGGCCATCAGCTCCGGCGGCACCGTGTTGCAGGCCAACACCTACGACGGCAACGGCAACCTGATCACCCGCGCCACTCCGACGGTCACCACCGCGTTCACCTACGACACCTACCCGATCGGCAGCCTGCCCACCTCGGCCCAACGCACCCAGGGCACCTCCGTCGAGACCGTCTCCTACACCTACGACAAGGCAGGCAACCTCAAGACCCTCGCCGACCCCGCGGGCACCGCGACCTACACCTACGACGCCGCCAACCGACTCACCTCCCTGGCCGACGCCTTCGGCCAAACCACCACCTTCACCTACGACAACGCCGACCACCGCACCGGCATCACCTGGCCGGGCGCGGGCACTCAGACCAACACCTACGACACCGCGGGCAGACTCACCGCGCTGAGCGTGAAGAACACCGGTGGCACCGAACTGATCAAGGCCACCTACAACTACAAGACCTCCGGCGGCGCGGACAGCGACCTGCTGCAGTCCAAGACCATCGCCGGTGTCACCACCGACTACACCTACGACACCCAGCGTCACCTGACCAAGGCGGGCAGTGCGACCTTCACCGTCGACAAGGCCGACAACATCACGAACCTCGCTGGGGCCGCGCTGACGGTCAACGTCGTGAACCAGTTGACGGGCAATGGAAGTCAGACTTTTGGCTACAACAGCGCCGGGGACCTGACTTCGGTTACGAATCCGACTACTGCGCACGAGTATTCGGTGACGAACCAGCTCGTGCGCTCGACGACCAGCGGCGCGCAGACCTTCGTCGCGAGCTATGACACGGTCGATCAGTCCCAGCCGCGCACGATAGCCGAACCCGGCACCGACCACGTGTTCAGCCAGACGGCGCTCGGCACGAGCAGTGTCGTCCGCGGCGGCACGCGAACCAGTGTCAGTCGCGATCCGGACGGTGCGCTGATCACGGAGAAGATCGGTACCGGCCGCTACAACGTGGTGACGGACTATCAAGGCAGCGTTCTCGGCCTGGTGGACACAGCGGGCGCGGTCGCCGCGACCTACACCTACAGCCCCTACGGCGTCACCACCGCGACCGGATCTGCCGCGAACACCAATCCCTTCCGATACCTGGGCGGCTATACCCTGGTCAACGGTCAATCGGTGTTCGGCTACCGCTATTACACCCCTACCCTCGGCCGGTTCACGAACCCGGACCCGACGAACCGGGAGCGCAACGCCTACGCTTACGCCGGATCCGATCCGATCAACAACAGCGATCCGACCGGTGGGAGTTTCCTTTCCACGGTCGGCGGGATCGTCGGAACAGCCGCGGGTGCGGCGCTCGTCGCGGCAGGATGTGCCGCCACTGGCGGGGTGGCGTGCGTTGTCGCCGGAGCCGTGGTCGGCGGCCTGACCGGCGGTACGGGTAGCGCCCTCGGCGCGAAGTTGAACGGCGATGACGACAAGGGCGTCGCAGACGACGGGCTCGACGGAGTCTGGGGCGGCCTGCTCGGTGGATTCCCGTGGGCCAGAGTGAAGTAAGGAGCCGAATGGCGGAGCAGCGAACAAGACACGAGTCGAGGCGGGTGCTGGTCGGTATCGCCGTACTCGCCGCACTGCTGGCGGTGGCGTTCCTCGTCGAGGACCGCGTGCCAATAGCCCCGGCCCTGGTCGGCGGCGCACTTGGCGGATACCTCGGCTACGGCTTGGTGCGCTGGCTGAAAGCCAGACGAAGCGATTGACAACAAGATGGGGAGCGGCAGCCATCAGGCCGCACCCCACGGTCGCTCTCAAGCTGATACGAGCCGCACCTAGAGTTCGTGCGTGGTAGGCGAGAACAGGCACCCCGGATGAACCGCTTGGTCTGAACGAGCCGGTCGAGTAGGGCGGCCGACGCCATCGCTTCGTTTCCTCACGTCTTATTGGTTCGAGCGACTGCCCGGAAGGCGACCACCAACACAGGTAGGGCAGTGCGAGCGCGATGCCGCGGATGGCACCCACGAGTTGGAACGGTGCCCGCAGGTCCAGTGCCCTCGCCACTAGTCCGCTGGCGAGGGCGCCCAGGGGGATGAAGCCCCGGCCGAGTAGGTCACCGGGGGACCACTTGTCGCCGCACGGTGGTCGCGACGATGTTGAACGACGCGGTGGCGAACCGTTAAGCGCCAGGGAGAATCGGGCAGTCACCGCGTTCGAGCTGTAGCCGACGCCGAGGAATCCGACGACCTCGGCGCCTAGCGCGATCACCAGCGCGGGTATTGGTTTCGGTGGCGATGACGATCCGCACGATGCCCAGCACGTCGACCGCGACGAGCGCCGCAGTGCCAAGTGGGTACATGGCACTCACGGTCGAAACCCGGAGTCGCCGACCTGGCTGCGACCCGGTTCCCGCTCTCGGAGGTCATCGTCTGCCTGCAGCAGCTCAGCGGCCTGGACTGCAACGCGGCCACTCTGCGCTTGGCCGCGCTGGGCCGAGGGCGAACTGGCCAGGAAACCGCTGGACCTGGCGCACACCTTGACGTCAGCATCCGGCTAGGGGTAGTAAGCGTAAGCGTGTCCGAGAACGGTTCTGCGCATAACCCCTACGCGCCCAGGCTTCCGGATCTACGTTTTGTGCTGCCCGAAGGTTACTTGGGATCACGGATGTCAATGAGTGATTCGCGCCTAGTATTCGGCGGCAGTCGCGGAGGGTTTGGTCGACTGCGAGAAGTCATCGGCCGCCGATGGAGGAGCGGGCGCGCCGCGGCGGCGGGCGACGTCGTGTCGTAGTCCTTGGACGATGGTTTTTCGAGACGAAGGATCGGTAGATGATGTCTTCCTAGGAGAGGCGGAAGAATTCGTCCATTTGTTGATGAGGTGGACGACGGCATTTGGGTTCGGTGGTCATTTACCGCCCTGGGCGGCGATGTGTAGCCAGGTGATAACCGCCGCACCTGCGATGGTTTGGGCGCGGTACTCGTCGACGGTGTCGGGAGGCAGGATTGCGGTGACGAAGATTGTCGCGTTGTTGGCGATTTTGCCGTTGATGCCGATCTTCGGGGAATCCAAGTCGGTTTCGCCGGTGAGGGTGACGTCGGGGTTTTGGAGTGTGTTGTGCCAGTGCAGGACTTGGGAGGCGGTTTCGGCGAGGGAGTCGGTCTGGATGAATACGGTGATCTCGTGGTCGGACTTCCTGTTGCCGCGGACGGACAGGTCGGCTTGGAACGGGTTGGGTAGGGCGTAGGTGACCAGGTGGAGGCCAAGTGTCGCGGCTAGCTCGACGAAGTTGTGAGAGATGGTGGTGTGGGTCATCAGGCGGGCTCCCAACGTGATTTTGAGCGGGCTACCGTTCGCAGCGAACTGGGCAGGCGAGAGGATTGCTGGGAAGAAATGGTTGAGAGGTCAATAGAGTGCCGCCGGGTTGGCGTCAGGCGAGCTTGCGTGTTTCCGGAGGGGAGACTGCCGAATTGTTGAGGCTGTGGTGCGGGCCGGAAATCTGTGTCAGGTAGTGGGTGATGAGGCTCTGATAGGTGGCGATGATGTGGGGTTGTTCGAGGTAGAGGCTTGAAGTGTGGAGCGGGATGTGCACGATTTTGCCGCGGCAGGCGGTGTCGAGTAGCTGGAAGGGGGAAGTTGCGTAGAGGGCCAGAATGCGCTGGTGGGTGAGGGCATGGATGGTGATGTGGGACTTCTTGGAGAGCGCTCGTAGGTAGCTGATTTGGTCGTTGACGAGGTGCTTGGGGGTGCCGCAGGTGGCCGGGTGGCCGATGACGAAGGTGAAGGTGGGCGGGTTGTACCGGGTGAGCAGGGCGCGGCGGGATTCGTAGATGGTCGTGCGGGCCTGGACGGTGTGGGCGGGGATGAGAGGGGAGGTGGTGAGGAAGTGGTGGTGGTATTCGGGGGTGTGGAGGATGTCGGGGAGAGTGGTGGGGGCGTAGTAGGTGATGGCGGTGGAGTCGTGTTCGAGGTCGGCGATGGTGGTGGTGAAGAGGTCGGTGTTGTCGTCGTCGTGCCAGAACTGGGGTGCGCGGTCGTTGGCGGCGAGGGCTAGGAGGCGGTCGCGGTCGAGGCGGTTGGTGTGGTTGCAGGCGATGAGGAGGTGGGTTAGGTCGGCGGCGGAGACTCGGCGTTGTCCGTTGATGAGGCGGGAGAGTTTGGAGCCGTCCCAGTCCAGGGCCTTGGCGAGAGCCCTGTGGGTGAGTTGAGCGGCGTTCATGATGTGGCGGATCTCCTGGCCGACGATCCAGGAGCGGAGTGTTTTGGCGGGGCCGGGCTTGTTGTGGGCGGGCATGGGCGAGCCTTCCGCGCGGGATCTTGGGGTGTGACGGGCCTGTGCTGCACGGCTGATGGGTGTCCAGTCCGGGACAGGGCCGTGGGGACAAGACCGTCGGCTTGGGACGGCTGGCAGGCGCGTCTAGCTGGGGTTTCTCTGGGGACAGGTACATCGCGAGGTGTCCCACAGGGCGTTGGCCTGGCTGAATCGGGCCGAGCCGGGGAGCGGGCGCTGGGACGGGTGAGCTTGTCCTAGGCGGCGTCGAGTTGGGTGAGGGCGGCTTGGGCGAGTTGGACGAAGCGGGTGAGGCAGGCGCGGTCGAAGCCGAATTCGAACGCCTCGGCGGTGGGGCCGACGAGGAAGTCGACTTGGTCGGCGTCGGGGTGGACGGTGGTGAGGATTTTGCAGTTGTCGCGGATGGCGACCATGGTGATGACCTTGAACGACATGTGACCGGCCTTTACTAGTCAGGGGATTGGCGGGCGCGGGCTCGAGCGGTGAGCTGCTGGGCGACCAGGACAAGATCCTCGGCGAGTTGGACCTCCTCTTCGACGGCGGGCGGGGGCTTCAGGTAAGCGTCGGCGTCGAGGGTGGTGAGGATGTAATGGGCGATGCCCTGGTTGGCGGCGGCGAGGTTGGCGAGGAGGAAGCCGTCGGTCATTGGCCGGTCAGCCAGCGGCAGCAGGCGGTGATGTTGGTGGTGGCGTCCTCGAAGTTGTCGATCTCGGGGCCGTGGCCGAGGGTGTTGGCTTCGAGGGCGGTCTTCAGCGCCTGGATGTGCTGGTGGAGCTCGTCGAGGTCCTTGGCGAGGTAGGGAACGCCCTGGGGGCGGTGTGAGTACTCGGCCATGAGGTAGTCGCGCACGGCTGAAAACAGCGCAACTAGACGGGTGCGGATCATGGTTCCATCTCCGGTTCGACTGTGCAGCGAGGGCGATTCCTCGCCGTTGTTGCCTATGCATCAGCCTATGAGCAGCGGGCTTCGTCGAACACGGGATACGTGTCGGAGGCGTGTGGGAGGTCTGTCGGGTGAGCAATCCGCTAGACTGATTTCGGCTGTGCTGCTAGGAGGTGGTTCCAGTGAGGCGTCGGCGGATGGAGTTGGTGGCGGCGCGGCGGGCTGCGGGGTTCTCCCAGGAGTCGCTTGCCGAAGCGCTGGGCGTTGACCGGACCACGGTGATGACGTGGGAAGCCGGGACACACGCGCCGACGCTGCATGTCCGGCCGAGGCTGGCTTGGGTGCTGAAGCGGTCGACCGAGCAGCTTGAGGAGTTGCTGGGGGAGCGGTCGAGGGCCGTCGCGTTCGAACGGCCCGACCTGGACCCGGCGTTGGCGTGGCTGGACAGGCATGCGGGGTGGGCAAGCGGAACGGCTCGTCAGCGGGTGGGCGAAGGGCTGGCCCGGCCCGTACCCGCCGCCGCAGTAGGACGTCGACACCTGGCGGACGCCCTCGCCAACTACTACGGGGGCGCGAACCAATACGCGGCCCAATTCGGCAGCGCGGATGTCTTGACCAGCGTATTCACCCGGGCCGACTGGCTTGACCTTGGCTGCGCACTCTCACCAACGGGTGACGCGTTGATGACGTCGGCCGGGGCATCGGCAAACACCGAGTTCGACGAGTACGCCGCCGGAGTGGCAACCCGCAAGCTCATCGAAGCCGTCACAAAGGGCACCCGGCTCACGGACGCCCCGGTGTACCGGCTGGTCGACATCTCGCCGAGCACCGTCGCCATCCGGGGTCGGTTCGAAGTCGCCTCCTTCCTCGACTACGCCCTGACCGTGGACCTGCTGGAACAGGAGCTGCTGGACGTACTGACCGGTCGCACAACCAACCTGCCCCTCCGAGACGCCCGGATGCCGACCCTCGAATCCGTCGTTGACCTGCCGAATCGCCTGTGTGGGGGTGGCGTGCTGGCCCTGTTCGCCGTGGCGCGTCCAGCCGATCCGTACCGGGGCGCAGCCGACTACGTGCTGCTCGTCCAGGAACGATCGAAGCAGGTAGTCAACGCTGCTGGCCGCCTGGCGGTCATCCCCAAGGGCTTCCACGGTCCGCTGAACGACGTCCGCGCCGACTGCCGCATCGGCGCCACGCTCCGCCGTGAACTGGAAGAGGAGCTATTCGGCCGCGCCGACGTCGACATCACCGGCGGCCCGGTCCGGGCGGCCGAACCGATGCACCGCACCCGCCTGTCCGAACCTATGCGGTGGCTGCTCGCCGAACCCGGCCGCCTGCGCATGGAGTGCACGGCATTCGGGCTCAACCTGGTCAGCGGCAATTACGAGTTCGCTTGTCTCATTGTCATCGAGGACGAAGAGTTCTGGGAGCGATTCGGGGGCCACATCGAGGCCAATTGGGAGTCCGCCGGACTCAGGCAGTACTCATCCCGTGACGGCGATTCGCTCGAAGAACTGATCGCCGATAATTCATGGAGCAATGAAGGGTTGTTCGCGATGCTCCAAGGGGTCCGGCGCCTTGCCGAGATCGGTGGCAACCGGGTACGCCTGCCGCCTGTGGAGTGGCGGGTCGGCTAGCTCGCGGCGGACGGCCACCGGACGGTCATGACGATCGACGGGGCCATGGCTTCCCAGGAGTGATCGACTCCCGGACCCCACATGACGTAGTCGCCGGGTCGGGTCATGGTCTGGCTGCCGCCGGTCAGGTCGACGCGGAAGTGGCCTTCGACCAGGACAACCAGGGTGGTGCGCTGATCATCGGAGGTCCACTCGGGTCGCTTGTCGCCTTCCGGGTGCGTGCCCCACTTGACCTCAACGTCGCGAGACAACCGGACGCCCTGGGACGGGTCGATGAAGTGGCCGACGAGCCAGCCGCGGGTGTCGGTGGTGTCGTCGGCGGCGTTGCCGCTGGACCAGGCGGTGGTCACTCGGTGATCTCCCAGTGGATCGGTGGCATTCTCACCCGCTCGCCGCCGATTTCGGTGAGGCGTCGCAGGCCCTGCAGTACGGCGAAGAGTCCTTCGTTGCTCCACGCTACATCACCCAGGAGTTCGCCGATCATGTCCGGGTCCTGTGTGGAGTAGCGACGCAGGGTGGTCGATTCCCAGTTCGCTTCGACCATTCCGCCGAATTGTGGCCAAAAGTCTTCGTCTTCGATGACGATGAGGCTGGCGAACTCGTAGTTGCCGTTGACGAGGTTCAAGCCGAATCCCGTGCACTCCGTGCGCAGGCGGCCGGGTTCGGCGAGCAGCCAGCGCATCGGGTCGGACAGGCGGCTGGGGTGCATGGGGTCGGCGCTGCGCTGATCGCCCAAGGTGGAGTCGACGTCAGCGCGGCCGAACAGTTCCTCTTCCATCTCGCGGCGCAGGGTCGCGCCGACCTGGGCATCGGCGCGGACGTCGGTCACGGGCTGGTGGAAGCCCTTGGGGATGACGGCCAAGCGGCGGGCGGCGTTGATGACGTGACCGGAGCGTTCCTGGATCAGCAGGAGGTAGTCCGGGCCACCGCGGAACGGGTCGGCCGGTCGGGCGATGGCGGTCAGGGCCAGGGCGCCGCCGGCGCACAGCCGACTACCGACGTCGAACACGGTCGAGACGTCCGGGAGGTAGCGGTCCCGCAGCGGCAGCGACGTCCGGCCTGCGGCGATGGCGTCGACCAACTCCGATTCGAGCAGGTCCATGCTCAGCACGTACTCAGCGAACGGGACGAGGCCAACGGTGCCGTCGATGTGCTGGGGACCGATGTCGATGCTGGTCAGCCGGTACAGCGGCGCGTTGATGATCCGTGTTCCGAGCGTCAGCGTCTCGGCCAGGCGATTCACCGCGGCGTCAGCGTCGAGGGCGATTCCGGTACCGGGTGTTGTGGTTGCGCGCAGACGGTCATGCCCAGGAAGCAGCGGGCAGGCGCTGTCCAGCCAGCCTGGCCTGGTAGCGATGCTGGTGGAGATTGTCAGGTCGGCAAACTGGGCTCGGTAGGTGGGTGCGCTGCGGTAGTAGCTGGTGAGTGCGTCGGCGATGTCCCGTTGAGTGACGCGGGACCGTTGGTGGCCACGATCGCGGAGTTGGTGCGCGTCGAGCTGGTTCGCGCGAGCCGAGACGCGCGCTCGTGCCGTTCCCGGGTGCCAGTCGACCCGATCATCAACCCATTCCAGGGCTGTGACGATGTGCGGGTCGAGAGTGAGGCGATCATCCTTGGCCGCGGTGGTCAGTTCGGCGAACCGTGCGCGGACGTCAGCCGGTGCCTGCGCTAGCGCCGTGTCCAAGAGTTGCTGCATCTCCGACTGCGGCTTGAGGCTCGGCTTCTGGTGCCAGGCCGCGACCGTGCGAGCCGAAATCCCCAGATGCGTCGCGAATGCTTCCTGGCTCAACCGCAAGGAATCCTGCAGCGCGCACGCCGTTCGACCGGTCCACGCGCTGGCATTCGCCATGTGTGTTCCCCCGACTTGTGCGGTGTTCCTGCGGTATTCGTGCAGTGCTTGTGCATGGGGATGACCGCGGTTTCAGCCTTGAATCAGTGGTGTGGAAATCACCCGGATCTCACTCGTCGCTGGTGTTGCGGACGACGGTCGTCAAGTCGGTTCGCATGCCGTTGAGTACTTCGGACAGTTCGGCGATGCGCTGTTCCAGCGAGTCCAAACGCGACACCAGGCGGTCCTCGCGGTCGGCGGGTTCGTCCGCGCTCGGCGGTGTTCGCCCGTGCAGCACCGCGTCGAGGTGCTGGGGGTGCAGGCCGAGCGTGATCGACAGGGCTTCCAGGGTCCGGGCGCTGCGGCGGCGCTCCACCGTGTGGTGCTGGAGTTCGCGGACGGTGGCCTGGGACACCTGCGAGCGCTCCGCGAGCTCCCGCTGCCGCCACCCGAGCACGTTGACGCGCTCGTTGATGGTCTTCGCGACCGCCGCCCAGTCTTCCGACACGCATTCCTCCGCGCTCCGCCGTCAGCGCTGACATTAGCGCCTTAACGCCTTCTCGCGGCGACGCCCGCCCATTTCGCGCGGCGCGTCGGACTAACACGTCGGTTACGGAGCTGATTTCAGCGTAAATCTGCTGAAATCATTCAACCTTTGGGGTCAATCGTGGGCTTTTACTCCATTCGGAAGACGGCTCGGATATTCGGCGCACCGCAATGGCGAGTGCACCGGGCGATCCGGCTGGGAACATTGCGGTCGACACGGCGAGGCGGGTGGCTGGTGGTGCCCGCGTGCGAGGTCGCGCGGTGGTTGGACGCGGCGGGGGTGCGCCGTGGATGACCTGTGGCTGATCGGCATCGCGTGGCGGCTGGACCGGCTGCGCTGGGTGCCGACATCGGTGTTGGACTCGGCGGTCCGGCGAGACGGAGCATGGAACACCGGTTCGCCGGACTGGTCGGGGACAGATCGGGAGATCGCGGGCCGATTGTGCGCGGGCTGCCCGGTGCAGGACGAGTGCCTGGAACTGGAACTGCGGACGTCCGGCGAGTCGACTGTCGGTGTGTTCGGCGGGATGACAGATGAGGACCGCCGGGCACTGCACCTGCACTGGTTGCGCCGGGGCGAGCGGTATGAGCGAGGGCCGCAGGCATGATCAACCTGACGATTACCCAGGTCAGCGCTGGTGTGGGCGTCCTGCTGGTCCTGTTCGCGGTCTGGCGGTCCGGGGCGCGACGTGCCCAGGCGGCGGCAGAGGCGACCCGAAGTGGTGCTCGGTTGTTGTCACTGTTCGGGCGAGTGCTGTTCAACGCCGGCGTGATCGTGTCGGTCCAATGGGTGGTGATCACGCCCCCCGGAAGCCCGTGGTTGCTGCTCACCGTGCTCGGGGTGCCCGCGTTGTTCGCCGCGTATGCCCTGACCAAGGCGCTGACCGTCACCACCGTCGACACGTCTTCAAGGCGGCGCCGATGAACACCAAGTTGTCGTGGTGGCAACGTTCACCCTGGATACCGGTGTGGTTGAAGTCCTGGCGCGATGCCCTGGCGCTGCTGATTCGTGCGCCGTGGCTGTTTGCCGGGGCGACAACTCGCGGCGCGGTCGCCGTGGTCCGGTGGTGGCGGGGTTGGGTGACGGTCCGGGACTACCGCGCGGCAGCCGAGGCATCGGAGAAGCTGGCCGACAAGTTCGAGCCGATTCGGGCGTTGACCCTATTCCGCTGGAAGGTCACCGCCGCCGTGACTGTGGTCAGCGTGGTCCTGTTGGCGGTGTTGGACCTGCTCTACGGACTCCTGTGGGAGGTCATCGCCGGAGCGGCGGTCGGCTTGGCCATGCTCGGCCGACGCAAGGAAGGCAGCCCTGGACGCCGCGCGGTCCTGGCCGGACCGCGGGCGTTGACCTGGACAATGGACCCGCAAGTCCTGATCGACGCCTTCCGAGACGCCAAGCTCATCGGCAAGGACGAGACGCTGCGACTGGTCGAACGCGCCCGGCGCGACGGCGCGGGCTGGTCGGTCACCGTTGACCTACCGGCAACCCGCAAGGCTGCCGACGTCATCCGCAACCGGGACGCGCTGGCGTCCGCGCTGGCTGTCGACGAGGTCCAGCTCAGCGTCGAACGGGTTCGCGGCAACGGCGGACACGCGGGCCGGGTCGCGATGTGGGTCGCCGACGCAGATCCCTACGCGACACCACCGGTCCGAACCCCGCTGGTCGACGCTGCCAAGTGGGACGCCTGGCAACCGGTCCCATTCGGACGCGACGCGCGAGACCGGCGCATCGATCTGCCTCTGGTGTGGACGTCCCTCCTGATCGGCGCGATTCCTCGACAGGGCAAGACCTTCGCCGCCCGGCTCGCCGCCGCCGGCCTGGTCCTCGATCCACACACCCGCCTGTACGTAGCCGACTTCAAGGCCGGAAAGGACTGGGACGCCTCGGCGCAGGTCGCCCACCGCTTCATGTCCGGCGACGACACCGAACATATCCTCACCCTGGTCGGCTGGCTCATCGAGTTGGTCAGCGAGGTGCAGGCCCGTTTCCGCCACATGCGCACTCTGGACGACACCATCTGCCCGGAGTCGAAGGTGACACCAGCGATGTCGCGGGACATGCCGATCACCGCGTTGTTCGTCGATGAGGTCCAGGTCCCACTAGAGGACCGCACACCGATCAAGATCGAGGACCGCCGTGCGACCGCAGGCGAGTACATCGGCGAGTTGCTGACGTGGCTGGCTAAGAAAGGCCCCGCCGCCGGGCTTGTACTGGTCTTGGCCACCCAACGCCCCGACTCCAAGACCATCCCCTCCGGCCTGCGCGCCGTACTCGGCTCCCGGTTCGCCCTGCGCGTCATGGACTGGCGCGACTCGAACATCGTCCTCGGCGAACAGATGAACACCCGCGGCTATGACAGCAGCCGCCTGCTCGCCGCCCACAAAGGCGTCGGCATCCTCCGCCCGGACGGCGAAACCCACTCGGACGGCTTGGCCGTCACGGTCCGGACCTACTACATGCCCAACGAGGACTGGCGAACCATCTGCGTGCGCGGCCGAGAACTGCGCGAAGCCGCAGGCACCCTCACCGGCCACGCCGCCGGACCCGACACCACCCCAGCACTCGACCACGTCCCAGTCAGGGCCATCGAGGCCAGCACACCCCCGGACGATCTCCCAGAACCCCTGGACGCCGTCGTGCGCTACCTCGGCGACGACCTGGACACCCGCGAGTTCGTCCCCACCGCCGAACTCGTCGATGCCCTCGACGTCGAACCCACCGCCTTCGCACGCCAGATGGCCACTCTCGGGTGCAAGCCACTGCGCAACCGCACCCCCACGGACGACGGCGAGACCCGCCGCGTCCGCGGCTACCTCACGGCAGACATCCGTACCGCCATCACCCAGGCATCATCCACCGATTTCAGCTCACCCGGGCACGACTCATGAGCAGCACCGACGAGGTCCAGGTACGCGTTCCTGTCGAGCTTCCTCCACTTAACCAGCGCGCATCCCGAGCACTCCTTGCCATACTGGTCGAACTGACCACCACCGAGCCTGCCGACGAGGTCGATCATGACTTTTGAAATCAGCCCCGACCCATGGGCGACGCTCGACCAGTTGATGGGCATCGAGGTCACCGACCTGGTCGACGACGGCATCGGTGACCTCGCGTTCTACGGCCGGTGTTCCACCGAGGACAACCAGGACCCGGAGACGTCCCGAGGGTGGCAGCACGGCAACGCCGGGAAGTTCGTCGGGCCGCTCGGTGGTCGGATCGTGGCGGACTTCTTCGACATCGGCCAGTCCCGTTCCGTGCCCTGGGAACGCCGTGACCAGGGTTCCCGGCTGCTGGCCGCGCTCAAGGACCCGGCCCGCACCTGGTCGGGTGTGGTGGTCGGTGAAGGCACCCGGTGCTGGTTCGGCAACCAGTTCTCCCTGATTGCACCTCGGTTCGAGGCATACGGCGTTGACCTGTGGGTGCCCGAACTCGGCGGGAAGTACGACCCGCGCAACCCCTCCCACAAGATGCTGATGAGCGTCCTCGGCGGCATGAGCGAATCCGAACGCCAACACGTCCAGGCCCGGGTCCGCGCGGCGATGGATGCCCAGGTCGTCAACGAGGGCCGCCACCAGGGCGGCCGGGCACCCTACGGCTACCTGACCGTAAACGGCGGCCCGCATCCGAACTCACGTAAGGCCGCCGAAGGGTTTCACCTGCGGGTACTGACGGTCGACGAACCGGCGGCCGAGGTCGTGCGCCGGATCTTCGCCAGCTACCTCGACGGCAACGGCGACCGTGCGATCGCCAACGGCCTGAACCAGGACGACGTCCCGTGCCCCTCTGCCCTGCGACCGGAGCAGAACCGGCACCGCCTGGCCGACGGCTGGCAGGCCCGGCACCGTGCGCGCGATCCTGGAAAACCCCCGCTACACCGGCTTTGCCGTCTTCGGACGCTGGGTGAAGCACGAGGTCTTGGCCGACCCGGACGACGTCGCCGCCGGGCACGTCGTCAAGTTCCGACGCGCTTCGCCGGACCGCGTCGTTCGGTCCCGAACCCAAGCCCACCCGGCCATCGTGTCGGTGGAGACGTTCACCGAAGTTCAGTTGCTCCGCCGCTCGAAGGGAGCCGGTGGCCTGCAATCGCGGTGCAAGCTGGAACGCGGTCCGAAGCTGACCAAGCGGGTCTACGCACTGCGTGGCCGAGTCCGCTGTGCTCACTGCGAGCGCCGAATGGAAGGCACACCCCGGCAAAGCCGCATCTACTACCGATGTGCGGCCCGCTCCATCGTGCCCGGCTCGCCGATTCTGGTCACTCACCCCAAGAACATCTACCTGCCCGAAAGCGCTGTTCTCCCGCAACTCAACGGCTGGATCGGCGGCCTTCTGGCACCGGAGAACCGCGATGCGACTGTCGCCGCACTCGTCGGTGTCCACGGCAACGCGCCAGATACCCGCACCGAACAGCTTCGCAAGCGGATCAAGGACGCCGAGACCCGCCTCCGGCGACTACGCGCCGCGATCGAGGCCGGAGCCAACCCCGCGGCGTTTGTCGATGCCGTCAACAGCGGACAAGCCGAACACGACGCCGCCCGCACCGAACTGGACGCCCTGCCCATCAGCCACGCGGTTGGTCCCGCCGAGATCGACGCCATGATTGACTACCTCGACACCATCGGCCGTGAGATCAACGACGCCAGCCCCGCCAGGCTGCAGGAGTTGTACACCGCTCTTGACCTGGAACTGCTATACAACGCAGAAGACCGGATGCTCGATGTCAGCATCCGGTCTGGTAGGGGTAGTAAGCGTGTCCGAGGAGCGAGGGACGCACTACTCACCCGTCGCCCTTACTGCAAGCATCTGGACTGTCGTGCCGTGTCGCATCTGGCCGGAGATCACCATTGAGGATGAGCTCCGAAGTGTCGTCCACTGCTCCTCGGCTTCTGTGTGGGATATCGCGTGGAACGGCGGTCGGGAATAGCAGGTTTGCTGGCGCGGACTCGTTCGAGTCTCTGGGTGATCATCCAGGTCGTTCCGTGCGGTCAGGGTCGTGCTCGGTGGGTTCGGGGCGTCCGATGAGGTTGTCGAGGAGGTTGATGAGGTTGGTGATGTAGTGGGCTGCTTGTTCCAAGTGGTTGTGGAGTAGGCGGAGGTTGTCGGCGAAGGGGTCGAGGGTGGCGAGTTCGCGGGGGATGGGTGGTTGGCGGTTGTGGGCGATGGCGTCGAGGTGGGTGGGGTGGAAGCCGAGGGCGGTGGAGACGGCTTCGAGAGTGCGGGTGCCTCGGCGGCGGATGATGGCGCGCCGTAGTTCTCGGATGACGTTTTTGGAGACGCCTGATCGGTAGACGAGTTCTTCTTGGCTGAGGTTGAGAAATTCCATTCTCTGGGTGATGGTGTGGGCGACGGCACTCCAGTTTTGGGTGGTCATTTGCTTCCGCGTGCGGCGTCGCGCAGCCAGGTGATGACCGCTGTGTCGGTGATGGTTCGGTCGCGGTATTCCTCAACGATGTCGGCAGCCAGGGTGGCGGTGACGTAGAGGGTGATCTTGTCTGCGATGTTGCCTGAGATGGTGATTTGAGGGGATTTGTATTCGGTGTCGCCGGTGAGGGTGGGTAGGGATTTGTGGAGGGTGTTGTTCCAGTGTAGGAGCTGGGTGGCAGTTTCGGCGAGAGATGCGGTGTTGATGGTGACGGTGATTTCGTGGTCGAACTTCTTGTTGTTGCGGACGGACAGGTCGACTTGAAATGGGTTGGGCAGGGCGTAGGTGACCAGGTGGTGGCCGAGGGCAGCGGCCAAGGTGACCAGGTCGTGGGTGACGGTGGTGTGACTCATGAGGTCTGCTCTCCGGTGATGGTTGACAGCTTCGCGGTTGTCGACAACTGGGTGATGGCGTGGTGGGACTGGTCGGCGGTGAGCGCGTCGACGCGCAAGAGGGCGGCGGTGGACTCGTAGGCGCGGAGGGAGTCGCGGTCGGAAAGGTAGAGCGCGCCTCCGTTGATGCGCAGGCGGACAAGCGCGCCGCAGGCGGTCGTGTTGATCAGGGTGAAGGGGGTGTCGCAGCAGGGTGGGGTCACGCTGGGGGAACAGAGACGGATGGCGATGTGGGGTCTGCTCGCCAGGCCAAGTAGGTCGTTGACGCGGTCTTGGTCGACGTCGGGTGCGGTGAGGGCGCTTCTGGTGGTGAGCAGGGTCAACCGGGCCAGGGAGGGGTGATCAAGTAGCGGCGATCGGTCGGTAGGGGTGTACCGGCGTAGTGAGGTTCCTGGTGTGCCGCGGAGGATGGCGGGCAGGGTCGTGGGGGCGTAGCAGGTGATCACGGTGGTGTGGAGTTCGAGATCGGTGAACAGGTCCGCGTAGTGGTTGGTGTCGCGCTGGTTGAACCAGTGGTAAGACGCGCCATGGTTGGCGGCTAGGGCCAGGAGCCGGTCGCGGTCGGCGGGATCGGTAAGGCCGCAGGTGACGAGCAGGTGGACCAGGTCGGCAGGCGCGACGCCTCGTTGACCTCCGATCAGGCGGGACAGCTTGGTGGGGGTCCAGCCCAATGTGGCGGCGAGGTCGCCGTTGCTGTACCCGGCGGCTCGCATCAGGCGACCGATTTCCTGGCCCAGCAACCACGACGGCAACGAGCGGGCCGGGTTGGCCCGGCGGTCAGTGAGCATGACGCGGCGCCTCGGTGAGTTCGGCGGCGATGATCGAGAGCGCGGCGGCGGCGTGCCCCCGAAGGTCAGGTCCAGCCGGCGGCAGGTGCTGGTGGCGGCCATGGTGATGTGTCCTTGTGCTGGTTGGGCCACGGCGACAACTGCGGTGGCGTGACGGAACACGACGTCAGATCCCGGGATGGCGCAGGTCGAGGCGAGTGCCTTCACTGCTCCTGGATTGAGAACGACGCTGAAGGTGGAGACCGCAGCGGGGTGAATCCACACTGCCCGCTGGTCATGGGCAAGGTCGAAAATCGTGGTCGCGTGCGTGCCGTCCGGCAGCTCGCCTTTGAGGCACCACCGGTGGGCGAACAGGCCGTAGACGGGGCCGTGGCGGACGATCAACGCTTCAGCCTCATGGGAGAGGCCGAGGAGTCGTCCGCGCGGCGACATCGGTCAGTCCACGATCACACAGTCGCGGAGTTCGCGGACCAGGTTGGATGCCAAGACCCAGGGTGCGGCCGCGTCGGAATGGGCGACCATGGCGAGATCGACAGCGGCGACGCCGGTGTTGCCGGGTCGGTAGCGCATGCCTTGGACCCCGGCGATGTCGTACACCTGCGCCCGCACGAGGGCATATCCGTCCCGCAAGGCCGGACACGCGTGGACCGACAGTTCGGCGCACGGGCGGCAGATCGGGGGTTCGGTGACGCCCATGCGGTTGGGCCAGCCCGGCCAGTCGGCGCGGTGGTCGAGCAGGAGCCAGAGGACGCCGTCGGGGGCTTGGTCGGCGGGTTCACCGCAGACCTGGCACAGCAGTCGCCGCATCGCGCGGCGTTGGCGGAGGGAGTGGACCTTGCCGAAGAGGGGGCGGCCGGTGCCGGGGGTGGAGGGGACGCGGACCCAGAGGATGCCCGAGCGGTCGCGATCGCCCATCGTTTCGTCGGCGTAGGCGATGCCGACGCCGTTCGGGTGACGGATCACCGTCGGGATGACGGGGGTCTCGGTGCTCCACGAGGTGATGTAGGGGACGTGGATACGGGTGTCAGGCATCGAAGGCCGCCACCTGGTCAAGCGACAGGCCGCCGTGCAGGAGGACGGCGCGGAGGATGCTGGACGTCGGTTCGAGGCCGTTGGCGCGGTGGATGCGGTCGGCGACGGCCAAGAGCAGGGCGGCCGGACGCGCGTTCAAGGCCGGGGCCAGGGTGACAATGCGCGGCAGGTCGGGATGATGGGTGCCCTTCTCGTAGCTGCGCATGGTCTGTTCGGGAATCTCGCAGGTCTCGGAGAGTTCACGCACGGTGGTATCAGTGGCGCTGCGGTACTCCGAAAGTGTGAGGGCAAACGCCAGGCGATAATCGCGGAGGGCGTTGTTGTGGTGTCGCATCGGCGCCTGTTCGGGTTGTCCAACGGGAACTGATGCGACGTTATGAACAGCGCCGATGTGTTTCGGCACCCCGAAGGCATGATCTTTATGCGCGCAACGCATAGTGTGTGCTTCTCGGGTCTAATGTGGAGTTGAGATCACCGCAGCGGGTGGGAGAGCCGATGTCGGGCCGGTACTGCATGAGGTGCGGCGGCAGGCTGGCGCGGGACACGCGGGTCAGCATGTGCGCGCCGTGCCGGCAGGTCAGCGGCGTTGGGACCGACCACGCGCCGGACCTGGGGTTGGACTTCTGGACGACCGACCAGATGAAGGACGCGTTCGCGACCAGGGAGATGGGCGCGGTGGTGCGCGCCTACCGTTACCACCCAGCGCACGGGCACAAGGCGCTGCCGCAGGAAACGGTCAGCCGGTGGCTGGGCACCGTGACGCAATCTCAACTCAGCCGGATCGAGTCGGGTCGGAACAAAGTTGACACCCTGGCAAAATTGATCCACTACGCGCGTGCACTGAAGATGCCCGCAAATCTTCTGTGGTTTTCATTGCCGGATGAGCCTGGCTCGATCCCGTTGCCGCGCTCGGACGAAGTCCTGGCTTTGCCAGACGGGCCGCTGGTCCCGGCCGCGAGCATCAACACTGGGTCTGCCATCGCCGACACATTGCTGAAGACGCTCGACCACTACGCGAGCACGGACAACCTTGCAGGGCCCCGGTCGCTGGTTCAGGTTGTACCGCAACAATTGCGATTCATCGAGGAACTGTTGCAGAAGGCGCGGGGTAGGGATCGGGCGCAGTTGCTCCGGGTCGCGGCTCGGTACGCGGAGTTCGCGGGCTGGATCTACCAGGACACCGGCACGCTGAACGCCGCGATGCAGGTGTCCGGGGAAGCGTTGGACTTCGCGCAGGAGGCCGAGGACGACGAGTTGGCCTCCTACATCCTGATGCGCCGGAGCAACATCGCGGCCGATGCCAAGCGGCACGACCTGGCGTTGAAGTTGGCCAACGCCGCGCTGACCCAGTCCACCAAGCTCACCGCCCGACTGCGTGCGTTGGCGCTGCGCCAGCAGGCCCACGTGTACGCGCAGAAGGGTGATGTGGCGGGGTGTGCGCGGGTCCTGGATGTGGCGTTCAAGCTGGCCGAGCGGTCGTCGGACTCCGAGATGGACCTGGGGCACTACTGCACGCCGGAGTACTTGGAGATGGAGGCGGCCCAGTGCTGGGTTGAGTTGGGGCGTCCGCACGAGGCGATCGACTCACTCAGGCAAGGGTTGTCAGGGTGGCAAGCCGAGTTCCGGCGGGATCTGGGCTTGTGCCTGGCCAGGTTGGCCATGGCGCACGCTGTCGAGGCTCAGGCAGATCACGCGGTGCAGGTGGCACGCAGTGCGACCACGATCGGGCTGGAGACCAGGTCACATCGGATCGCGGTGCAGTTGGGGCGCATTCCGGCCGCGCTGGAGTCGTCGGGTGCCGATGAGGAAGCGATGCGAGTTCGACGGCTGGTAAAGTCGCTGGGGTCATAGAGTCTGCGATTGAAGGTGCGCGTGATTACTGCGGCGACGTCGACCGATGAGGCCCAGCGCGGCGCGCGGGTGGCGATTCTCGCCGTCGGGAGTTTTGAGCAACACGGCGATCATTTGCCACTCATCACGGATACGGTTGTCGCTGAGACTATCGCCGGTCGGCTTGCCGCCGAATACGATTTGTTCCGCTTGCCGCCGATCACGATGTCGTGTTCTCACGAGCACGCGGGATTTGCCGGAACGGTCAGCATCAGCGCGGCAACGTTGATCGCGGTCATCGCCGATGTCCGTGCGTCGTTGGCCGCGTCCGGGATCACCCGCCTGGTGCTCGTCAACGGCCACGGCGGCAACTACGTGCTGTCGAACATCGCCCAAGAGGCCAACACAGCCGGTCCGGCGGTGGCACTGTTCCCCGGGAAGCACGACGTTGACGCTGCTCGGGAGGCGGCGGGCATGGAGACTGACTCCCACGAAGACATGCACGGCGGTGAGTGGGAGACCTCCATCCTGCTCCACGCGCACTCGGATCTTGTCCGTGTTGGCTACGCCGATGCCGACTATGACGCCGTAGACAGGCCGCACCTGCACCTGATCGGCATGGCGGGCTACACGAAGTCGGGCATTGTCGGATTCCCATCGAAGGCATCGGCCGAGAAGGGGCGCAAGGCGCTCGATTCTCTGGCGAAGTCGTTCCGTGAGACACTGGACGCGCTCTCGATCTGATGCGAGTCGCGCATAAGTTTCATGCGCATTGAGCGAGAACTCGCGCGCATACACATAATGCGCGCGACTGGCCTAATCGAGGTTGTTCCGACCGTTTACTCGGATTCACGAGCTGGCGACAACGCCGGTTCGAACCGAGTAGACGGAGATCGAACCGTGGAACGCTGGGAACACCTTCAGAGCTGGCTTTTCCACCTGGGTTACCTGGGTGAGGAACTCGAGTGCTTCGCAGGCACCAGCCGTGGTGCCTGGCTGTACCGGCAGATCGCGCGGGAAGCGGCCCAAGCGGCCAAGGTCGCGCGCGAGTTCATCGACGAGGTCGAACAAGCGTCGACCTACTACGCGGACGGTGGCCTGTGAAGGCTGGTCGTCGCTGGCGTACCCGGCCATCATTGGACGGCCTGTCCGTTCCGGCTGGCTGGAAGCGCGCGGTTGGTTGCTGTACGTCGCTCCGGGCCTGGTGTGGCACGGCCTATGGCGAGGTGCACGGTGGATCGTTCTGCGCGGAATGCCGTGGCTGGCCAGGGTGTTGTGGCTCGCCGTCGTCGGCGCCTCGTGGTTGGCGTCGTGCCTTGGTCGGTATGTGCTGGCTCATCGCGAGTACGGGCCGCTGGTGCGGGAACTGGAGGTGGAGGGTGCGCGGGCGCATCGGCTCAAGCGCGCTCGTGACGCCTGGCGACGGACCGCGTATCGGCGGTTGTGGCTGGTCGTAGGTCTGATCGTCGCTTTGGTCGGAGCCACGGCGGTTCTGGCACATCGGTACGGATCGGCGATCTCCTGGTCGGCGTTGACGCTGGTCACAGGCGTGTTTGCCCTGGTTGGCAGGACGCGAAGGCCACCCACGGTGCGTCCCGAGGCTGAGCAGGCCCCAGGCCCGAGGGACCCGTTCCCGATCGCGGACGCCCATACCCGGGGGCAGGCGGCCGACTGCGTGGCACGTGCGGTGGGCGCCGAGGGGATCGAGTTGCGCGGGGTGGAGAGCACGCGGCGGACACCGTGGGGGTGGGAGGCCGCCGTGGTGCTCAAGCGCGGGACACCGGCCGGGCTGGTGGCCAAGGTCGCCGAGCTGGAGACCACCCTTGATCTCCCGTCCGGCGGGGTGCTCGCCGCACCGGATCGCGGCCGACGTGCTCGTGTCGTGCTGCGACTCGCCGAGCGAGACCCGTTTGCCGGGGTGACAACTGCACCAGACCACGCCCCGGCGTCGTTGTCGATCAAGGATTCCCACGTGGTCGGCGCGCGGATGAGCGGCGATGACCTGCGGTTGTCCCTGTACGGCGTGCATGCGGTGGTCATCGGCGGCCCCGGTGCGGGCAAGTCGCAAACCCTGCGGACGCTGGCCGACGTGGTGTCTGCCTGCGCGGACGCGGTGGTGTGGGACTTGGACCCAGCCGGCAACGGACTTGAGGTACTCGGCGGCGGTGTCAGCCGAGTCGAACGGGATCGGGCGGGTATCGAGGACGCTCTGGGAGGCGGTGGCGATGGCGCAGGTCCGCCCCCGGCTGCTGACCCAGTTGGGCATGGGCGACGCGTGGGACGTGTCCCCGGAGCGCCCCGCCGTGGTGGTGTTCTGCGACGAGTACCCGCGCTTGTCCGACCAGGCGAAGGCGCTCGCGGTCGACCTGATCCGGATCGGCCGCAAGGCTCGGGTGACGCTGGTGTTGGCCGCGAGCGAGGCCACCTCGGATGCGCTCGGTGCTGCCGTCGCGGAGATCGCCGCCTTGAAGATCCTGCACGCCTGCCGACATGCGGACGTCCGCCTGGTCCTCGGCGCGAACATGATCGCCGACGGTTGGCGCCCGGACCGGCTCAACCCCGCGACCGGTGAGACACCCGAGGACGCGGGGGTCTGCTACGTCCACGCCGCCGGGGCTCGCGACCCCATCCTGAACAAGATCCGTCTGGTGCCTGCCGCTCGTGCGCGGCTCAACGGTTCGCACCGTGCCGCGCGGGGGCTGCCCCGCATAGATGTTGCCACCCTGGCAAAGCAAGTCGAGACGGACTCGGTGGACCGCAGCGCTGTCGACGACGTGTTGACGGCGTTCGGCGCCGATGATCGCGTGTGGACCGAGACACTGCTGTCCAGGTTGGCCACCCTGCACGAGCGCTACCGGGCTTGGACGGCGGAGGACTTGGCCGCCGTGCTGGCGCCGTTGGAGGTGCGGCCGGGTCAGGTGAAGATCGGTAGCCGCAACCGCAACGGGTACCGGCGCCTGTTCGTCCGCGAGGCGTGGGACGCCTACCGGGGTGGCCGATGAGGTCTACTCGGGTAGAGGCCGGTAGAGCCACCGGAATTGGCTCTGAGCAGGGCGGTAGGCGGGTAGAGCCCCGAATGCTGACCGTGTACCGCCACGGCTTGACGGTGCGTCGTCCGAGTGAACCTCCTGTGCTCAACAGGAGGGCCTACCTGATCCTGCTTGCGATTCTCGTCGACTACACCACCATGGGAGATCCGGAGGGGAGGCATCGCGATGACCAGTAGCCCATGGACGCGGTTCGATGAGTTGTTCGGTGTGGAGGCCACCGCAGACCCGATGAGCGACGCAGTTGGGAATCTGGCGTTCTACGGCCGGTGCTCCACCGAGGACAACCAGGACCCCGAGACGTCTCACGGCTGGCAGCGCGGCAACGCCGAGAAGTTCGTGGGGCCGCTGGGCGGACAGATCGTGGCGGACTTCTTCGACATCGGTCAGTCTCGTTCGGTGCCGTGGGAGCGGCGGGAGGCGGCGTCGAGGTTGCTCGCGGCGTTGAAGGACCCGCGCCGTGCCTGGACCGGTGTGGTGGTCGGTGAGGGCACGCGGTGTTGGTTCGGCAATCAGTTCTCGCTGATCGCACCCCGGTTTGCCGCCTATGGCGTGGACCTGTGGGTGCCGGAGTTGGGTGGCAAGTACGACGCGCGCAACCCCTCCCACAAGATGCTCATGAGCGTCCTCGGTGGCATGAGCGAGTCCGAGCGCCAGCACGTCCAGGCCCGGGTTCGCGCGGCGATGGACGCGCAGGTGGTCAACGAGGGCCGCTACCAGGGCGGTCGGGCGCCCTACGGATATCGAGTGGTCGACGCGGGTCCACACCCGAACCCGCGCAAAGCAGCCGAAGGGTTCCGCCTGCGGGTGCTTGCACTCGACGAACAGGCGGCCGAAGTGGTGGAGCGGATCTTCGCTGACTACCTCAACGGCAAAGGCGACCGAGCCATCGCCAACGCCCTCAACCGGGAGGCCATCGCGTGCCCGTCAGCGGCGCGGCCGGAGCAGAACCGGCACCGGATCGCGGATGGCTGGCAGGCCACCACAGTTCGGTCGATTCTGGAGAATCCGCGCTACACCGGCTATGCGTTCTTCGGTCGGTGGATGCGGCGGGAAATGCTGCTCGACCCGGACGACGTGGGCGCGGGTCACGTGGTGCGGTTCAAGCGCGCGGACGCGGACAAGGTGGTGCGGTCGCGGGAGCAGGCGCACCCGGTGATCGTGCCGGTTGAGGTGTTCACTGAGGTGCAGTTGCGCAGGCGCGGCAAGTCCGCCGGTGGATTGCGCACCACAGCCAGGAACGAACGCGCCGAGCGGCCGACGAAACGCACCTACCTGTTCCGTGGGCATCTCCGCTGCGCGGTGTGTACGCGGAAGATGGAAGGCAGTCCGCGTAAGCACGGCATGTACTACCGCTGCCCCGCCCGCACTCTCGCGCCCGGTTCACCGGCACTGGCCAGCCACCCGCCCACGGTGTACCTGCGTGAGGAGCCGTTGCAGAAGATCGTCAACGAATGGCTGGTGGAAGTCCTGCACCCGGCCCGGGTTGATGCCACCGTGCAGGCCCTTCTCGATGCCCAGGTGACACCAAGCGGCGCGGCAGACCACGAGGCCGCCCGGAAGCGGCTCAAGGACGCCGAAGGGCGGTTGCGGCGCTACCAGGAGGCCATCGGCGCCGGGATCGACCCGACCGCCTTGGTTGACGCGATGAACCAGGCCCAAGCCGAGAAGGCAGCCGCACAGGCAGAACTAAGGGAGGCGCCCGAGCCGGGCACGGTCAGCGCGGCGGAGATCTACGCCATGATCGACTCACTCGGCGACGTCCAAGCCATGGTGGACAACGCCGACCCCGGCAACCTGGCCAGCCTGTACGACGCGATGGGGCTGGAGATCAGGTACTTCAACGACGAAGCGGCCGTCGAGATGACGGCCGCTCCACGGGTGAATAGCGTGCGTGTCCGAGGGGGGACTTGAACCCCCACGCCCGTTAAGGGCACTAGCACCTCAAGCTAGCGCGTCTGCCATTCCGCCACCCGGACTCGCGGGGTGTCCCGCGTGGTGTGGGCATACCTTATCCGATGCTGTGGACCACTCCCAAACCGGGGCGCTGGGGTGGGGGTGGGGGTGGTAGGAAGGCGGGGTGAGTGAGCAGCAGAGCACCCTGGCCGAGGACGAGTCGGTGTTGTTGACCAGTGAGTTGATCCGGATTGACACGACGAATACCGGGGATCCGGCCACGGTGGTGGGGGAGCGGGCCGCGGCGGAGTATGTGGCGGGGAAGCTCGCCGAGGTGGGGTATGAGACGACCTATGTGGAGTCGGGGGGGAAGGGGCGGGGGAACGTCGTCGCCAGGCTGGCGGGGGCGGACCCCGGTAGGGGGGCGTTGCTGATCCACGGGCACCTGGACGTGGTGCCCGCCGATCCGTCGGAGTGGTCGGTGCACCCGTTCTCCGGCGCCGTGCAGGACGGGTACGTGTGGGGGCGTGGGGCGGTCGACATGAAGGACATGTTGGGGATGACCCTGGCCACCGCCCGCCGGTTCAAGCGGGACGGGGTGGTGCCGCCGCGGGATCTGATCTTCGCCTTCGTCGCGGACGAGGAGGCGGGGGGCGAGTACGGGGCGCAGTGGCTGGTGGAGAACCGGCCGGAGTTGTTCGAGGGGGCGACCGAGGCGATCAGCGAGGTCGGCGGGTTCTCGATCACCGTCAAGGACGGCGTGCGCGCGTACATGGTGGAGACGGCCGAGAAGGGCATCGCGTGGATGCGGTTGCGGGCCCGGGGGCGCGCGGGGCACGGGTCGATGGTGCACGAGGACAACGCGGTCACCAAGCTGACCCAGGCTGTCGCCCGGTTGGGGACGCACAAGTTCCCGTTGGTGTTGACGAACTCGGTGCGTGAGTTCTTCGCCGCCGTCACCGAGATGACCGGCATGGCGTTCGACGAAGACGACCTCGACGGTTCGGTGGCCAAGCTCGGGGCGGTCGCGCGGCTGGTCGGCGCGACCCTGCGGGACACGGCCAACCCGACCATGCTCAACGCGGGCTACAAGGCGAACGTGATCCCGTCGGTCGCGGAGGCCGTGGTCGACTGCCGCGTCCTCCCCGGCAGGCGGGAGGCTTTCGAGCGCGAGCTCGACGACATCCTCGGCCCGGACATCGAACGCGAATGGGTGACGAGCCTTCCCTCGGTCGAGACCACCTTCGACGGCGCCCTCGTCGACGCCATGTCCGCGTCGATCATGGCGGAGGACCCGGGCGCCCGCACCGTCCCGTACATGCTCTCCGGCGGCACCGACGCCAAGTCGTTCCAGGCGCTGGGCATCCGCTGCTTCGGCTTCGCCCCCCTGCGGCTCCCGGCTGATCTCGACTTCACCGCGCTGTTCCACGGGGTCGACGAGCGGGTGCCGGTGGACGCGCTCAAGTTCGGCACCCGGGTACTCGACCGGTTCCTGCGCACCTGCTGACGCGACCGGTGGGGGCTCAGGCCCCTGCCGGCGCTTCGACATTGATTTGCCGGCGAACAAGGGGGTTGATTCACCCAAGGAAATGGTCGTCAACCGACAGCGACTTCTGATCCGGTGAAGTCCGCTGGCACACGGTGGGGGTCTGGTATGGCGGACACGCACAACGAGATCAGTGGTGGGCAGTTCGGCGGTCCGGTTGTGCAAGCGCGGCGGATTGGCCGGATTGTGGTCAACGCGGGGCCGGTGGATCCGGCCGAATACCCGCCGTTGGCGGGGTGGGGGGCGTTGCCGGAGATCACGCCTGCGTTGGCTGATCTGCTGGAGGCGCAGCGCGAGGCCGTGGACACGCTGCCGTACCGGTTGCTCGGGGTGCGACGGCCCGAGCTCGCCAAAGTGTATGTGCAGCAACGCATCCGGGCCCGTGACGACGCCGGGGTCGGGGAGGACGGGCGCGGGTCGGGGGAGGGCGCGGAGCGGCCGTTGTCGGCGGGGGAGGCGCTGGACCGGGGCGGGCACCTGATCGTCATGGGAGAGCCCGGGGCGGGCAAGTCGACGCTCGGGCACATGTATGTGCAGCAGATCTGCGACTGCTGGCTCGGTGTCGAGGGCGCCCAACCGCCGTTGACCGAACCCGTGTTGCCGCTGCGGGTGCCCGCCCGCGCGTTGGCCGCTGACCGGACGTGGAGTGAACTGCTCGCCGATGGGGTTCGCGACACCGTTGGGCGGTTGCTGACCAGCGCGCCGGACCCGGCGTTGTTCTCCCGTCGCGCGTTCGGGGCGCGGTGGCTGGTGTTCATCGACGGGCTCGACGAGATCGCCGACGGGGCTACCCGGGAGCAGGTCATCCGGGCGATCACCATACGTATGCGTCGGTCCGAGCATTACCGCATGGTGGTGACCACCCGCCCGTTGCCCAACACCGAGATGGCCCCGTTCGACCAGGTCGGCGCGCACGCGTACACGATCCAACCGTTCGGGGCGCCGGAGTTGGACGAGTTCGCCACCGCCTGGTTCCGCGCCCAGAACGCGCTGACCGCACGGGACCGCGCCGCCGAGTTCGTCCGGCAGGTCGGCGACGGCAGGCTGCGCGAACTCGTCCGCAACCCGCTGCTGGCGACCATCACCGCCATCGCGCACACCCTCGAACCGCACCGCGAACTGCCCCGCAGCACGGCCAGCCTCTACCAACGCTTCATGGACTACCTGCTCACCGACGACACCAGCGGCCGCCGCACCCGCGACGAGTTGCGCCGGACACTCGAACACAGCCCGGACCGGCTGGCGCTGGCCACCTGGGTGGACGACCACCGCGTCGACCTCATCGAAGCCCTCGCCGTCGTCCGCCTCGACACCGACACACCCCTGTTCGACGCGGCGCGCGACTGGGTTTTGGCCGCCCAGACCGGGGAGCCGCCGTCAGGCTGGGAGGAGGACATGCGCGCGTTGTTGACCAGCAGCGGCGTGTTCGTCCGCACCGAGGAGACCCTGCGTTTCTCCCACCAGTCGTTCGCCGAGTTCCTCGCCGCCCGCAGCCACGCCCGCGCCATCGGCCCCGAGTTCACCGACATGGACGACTGGATCGCGCGCGGCCTGCTCCCTGTCAGGCAGAACCACGCCCTGTTCACTTTCTTGCTGTGGGGACTCCGGGGCAATGAACTGGGTTTGGTGCTGCGCAGACTCCTGGAACGCGGCACCGACCACGTGCTCCTCGCGGGCAAACTGCTGACCGGCGACCTTCCGGTGGACGCCCACGTCGCCACCGAGATCATCGACCGCTTGGTGGACGCGCTCGTGGTCGCGGGCGCGGTCTTGGCTGATCCTGATACCGCTATGCGGCGGGTGCGCGATGTGCTCTCGACCGTCGGTGTGCACCGGGAAATCGTGCTGCGGCGAGTGGCGCGCGTGCGCGACAACGCAGACCTGCTTCCGAACACGCGCGTCGAGGCGGCCACTACGATTGGCTTGCTTGACGACCGCGTCGCTGCGGCGGACTGGTTGACCGAGTTCGCTACCGATGTCGAGCCGGACGTCCTAGTGTGGATCGCGGACGGCATCAACAGCCTCACCGCCGACAGCGGTCGCCGGATTGAGCGACTGGTCAGCCGACTTGCCCGGACCCGGCGTCACGACTATGTGGTGACCTTCGCCCATATCGCGGTCCTGGCGGACGCCAAGTTGACGACCGAGGCCACCGAACTGGCCCGCGAGTTCGTCGCCGCCATCCGGGCGGACCCACGCACCGACACCGACCCGCACCTTGTTCCCCTTTGCGACTCGACCGTGTCCGTGCCGATGCGATTCCGGGACTCCTGGGGACGCCGAGTCTCGGAAGACGACCGGTACACCTGGGCAGGCATCGCCGCGCGACTCGAAGAACTGAACCTTCCCGACGATGCCGCGTGGGCCGCGCATCGCTCACTATCCGCCGAGAACCGGATTTCGGAGTTCACCGAGGCGGCGACCGTGCTACTCGCGGTCGAGGGTGCTACCGCCGTGTCCACCATCGTCAAGAACGCCGCCGCCCGTTCGATACAGCACCTGCTGGCCTGCGCCGACCTGATCCGCGAGCACAACCCTCCTGTCGCCGCGCACCTCGCCGCCCGCAGCCTCACCTGCCCCGGTGACCTGACTCGCGCTCAGACTGACAAGGCCGTCACGATCGCATTGGCAGGCGGATATGAGCCGGACGAGTTGGCGACGTCGGTGTTCACCGAGCAGTACCTGAAGGTGTACGACCGCGCCCAGTTCGCGTATGCGCTGTCCGTGCGAGGCCACCGTGACCAGGTGCGCGCGTACTTGCGTGAACTTGTCGAACGAGGTTCTCTCGACCGGTACGAGTACTGGTGGGTCGTCGACACACTCGTGCGTGGTGGCACAGCGGATGACCGCGAGTACGTCCTCGCGGATGTTCAACACCGGTCACCCCAACACATCGCACAGGCGGCACCGGTGCTGCACAGGGTGGGGGATTCCGCCACGGCGGCCCGGCTCCTCCGTCAGGTCATCGCCTGCCGCCCACCAACGCGCGTCCTGCTGGAGGTTGTTGACGACCTCGGCACCACTGCCCCGCCCGACCTGCGCGACGAACTCCTCGCTGCCTGCGTGGCCCGCATCGACGGCGGTGAGTGTCGCGACCTGAACCGACTGGCCGTGCAACTCGACAAAGCGGGTCGCCCCGAAGCGGCCGACATGTTCCGCCGAGCCCTGTTCCACGCCATGAACACCGAGAACGCCGAACTCCCCAAGATCACCGCCGCCTGGCTCACCGCTCAAGGTGTGCACGCCGCCGATCACGTCGTGCGGGAAGTCCTCGACCGCGACCTGCCCGCCCCGCTCCGCCTGGAGGTATCGATCAAGGTCGCGGAGTTCGGCGCCCTCCCGCAGGCGGTCCGGCTCTGGATCGACATCGCCCTGCACCACGGTGAGGCCACCGGACCCGGTTTCACCGCCACCAACTGGCTGATCCGCACCGGCCACCGCTCCACAGTGGACCTGGCGATCGCCGACGCCCTCGCCCGGGGTGCCCTGTCCGCCCCGGCCCAAGCCCGCCTGCACGCCCTGCGCGCCTGGGTGGCCGCCACCGGGTAGGTGACACTCACCCGAGTGGTGGATTTCGTCGGGTTTGCGCGGACAGCAAGATCATCCGTACTTCGGGGTGGGTGTGGCAGCGCCGACTGTGTGCACGTGCAGAGGTTGCTCATGCAGTTATCCTGGGTTCAACCGCATCCTGGGAGATGAACCGTGAGCATGTCGTGGGACCGGCTGGTCGCCCTGCACAGCCGGGTCGAGCAGGAGCTGATCCGCGCCCTCGCGCCGCACGGGCTGGGGTTGTCGGAGTACCGCGCGCTGACCCGGTTGGCGGTGGCGCCGGACGGGGAGCTGCGGATGCAGTCGCTGTCCGAGGCGATCGGACTGAACCAGAGCTCGGTGTCCCGCCTGGCGTCCCGGTTGGAGCAGGCGGGCCTGGCGGCCCGGTCGATGTGCGCCGACGACCGACGCGGGATCTACTCGGTGATCACCGACGAGGGCCGCGACCGGCAACGCGCGGCCAAACCCGCCTACGAACGGGCACTGCGGACGGCGTTGGAGCAGGCGGGGGCCGACCCGGACATGGCGGCCATCGTCGCGTCGGTGCGTTAGCCGCGCCGGAATCGGGCGAATGGGAAATGCGCGGAGCGATCTGGTACCCCGTTCACGAGTTGACCGCGCGGCTGAATTGGACGGCCGACTGCGCCGTGGAAGCATGGTGAACCGGTCCCCACGGTGATGCGTAAGGCTGGGCAAGATCCGCGAGTGGGAGGTAGGCATGCCGGAGTTCATCAATGGGCTGCCCGTGCACGCGTTGGTGGTGCACGCGGTCGTGGTGTTGATCCCGTTGGCGGTGTTGGGCGCCATCGTGATCGCGGTGTGGCCTGCGGCGCGGCGGCGGATCGGGTGGATCGTGGTGGGGTTCGCGGCGGTGGGGACGATCTTGACGCCGATCGCGACCGACAGTGGGGAGTCGTTGGAGCGGCGGTTGCCGGAGAGCGACCTGATCAAGGCGCACAGCGAGCTCGGGGACCTGCTGATCTGGTTCGCGCTGGGCCTGTTGATCGCGGTGGCGGCGTTGATGGTGGTGGAGACGATCCCGGCGCGGGCGTGGACCAAGCCCGCGGTGATCGCGTTGGCCGTGCTGAGCATCGCGACCGGGGTGGCGGCGGGGGTGCACGTGTACCGGGTGGGGGACGCGGGCGCCAAGGCCGTGTGGAACGGGATCGACCAGCAGCCGGAGCGGACCGGCGGCGACGGCGACTGAGCCGGGGCTAGACGATCACGCCGGGCAGGCCCGCTTTGCGGACCTTGCGGCGGAGCCAGACCTTGCGGGTGCCGTCGGCGTAGAGGCGGACGGTGGACAGTTCCCAGCCGCTGAACTCGGCGTGGATGGCGAGTTGGGTGGCCGCGGTCACCCGGGACACGTCGGGGGGCAGCCGCAGCGGGAGGTACTCCCAGTCGCCGTCGGTGACCGCGTCGCTCATGGTTGCACCACCTGGACACCTCCTCCGTTGCCGGACGCGACGACCACGCGTCCGCTCGCTGGATCGACCGCGACCGCGTCGGGCTGAGCGACCGTGGGGTAGCGGTGCCGTTCGACGGGTTCGTCGCCGCCCGCGGTGAACGCGACGATCTCGTTGGTGGCGGTCAGCGTCACCCACACGAGGTCGCGGTTCGGGTCGTAGGCGATCGCGTACGGGGAGCCGGGTACGGGGTAGCGCTGGCGCATGAGCAGCGGGTTGAGCGAGAACGCCAGCAGGGCGCCGCCGCGGGTGTCGGTGACCAGGACCCGGCCCCACTTGTCGACGACGCCGTTGGTGGCGCCCTGCCCGGCGCGCAGGCCCTGGCCGATGGTCCCGTTGGCCACGTCGAGCTGGAACACCGCGTTGCGCAGCCGGTCGAGGACGGCCGCGCCGGAGCCGACGCTGTAAACCTGGTCGGCGCTGAGCAGTCCACCGGAGATGGTGCGGGTCTTGTCGCCGTCGAGCACCGTGACCTGTTTGCGGTCGCGCACCGCGACCAGCGTGCCTCCCTGGTAGGCCGCCGCGTCCACCACGGACCCGTCCACAGCGGACTCGCTGACACCGCCGCCGGGCACCGAGATCCGCACGACCTTGCCGGGCACCGCCGCCAGCAGCACACCGTCCCCACCGGAGGTCAGGGAACCGGTCGGGCCGGGCAGCGTCACCACGCGCGGCGCGGTGGACAGGGCGTCGAGGTCGTAGAGGCGGACCTGCGCGCCGGTGGCGACGGCCAGGGTGCGCGACGACGGGTCGGTGGCCAGGGCGGTGACGGCGTCGGTGAGCGGCAGCACCGTCCCGGCCGGGGGAGTGGCGACGGCGGGGGAGCGGGCCGGGGTCGCGGCGACCGGGTTGTCGGTGACCATCAGCTCGTCACTGGGCTGGTCATCCGACGAACAGCCCGCGACGAGCGCACAGGCCAAGGCGGCCGACACAGCCAGGACAACCACGCGGGGCAAGCAGACCTCCGGGCACGGCGGGGACGGATCTGTCCAGCATCCCGCACCCGGCCCGTCGCGGCCACGTCCGTCCGCGTGTGTCGGCACACTTCGGGTCGGACGGCCCGGGGTCACTACGCCATGACGGCCGGATTTCACTGACCAAGGGACATTTGTTACGCCTGAAGAGTGATGTCGTCACCAACCCGTAACACGGGCTGTGTCCGGGCCGACCCTGCAGGCACGAGCGCAGGGAGGCGGCGATGGCGATAGACCCCATGCACCTGCCCATCTTCGGTGACCTCGACCCCACCGACCCGCCCGCCCCGGTCCGCGCCGCCAGCGTGCTGCTCCTGCTCAATGTCGGGCTCACCGCCGCACACCTGGCCGTCATCAGCGCCCGCACCGACCACGACGTGTCCGCGGCGCTGCTGCCGTTGTGCCTGGCCCTGGGCTTCGCGCTGGCCATCCGCGGCGGCCGCGACTGGGCCAGGGTCGCCTCGCTGCTGGTCGCCGGGATCGCGCTGCTGCTCATGCTCGGCGTGGTCGACGGCCCCCTCGGCGTCGCCGCGCTGGCCCTCTCCGCGCTGCTGGTGCTGGCCGCCGGGCACCTGTTGTACCGGCCCGAGGTGCGCGACTACTTCACCCCCGGCTCGGACGAGACCGCCGACGACACGATCGACGACCTCGACGGCGGGCCTAGTGCAGGCGCCGCTCCGGGTAGCCGAACTCCACGGCGCTGACGTCGTCCAACGCCGATCTGATCGCGGCGGGCAGCGTCAACTCCTCCGCCGCCAGCGACCCGCGCAACTGGGCCGCGTCGCGCGCGCCCACCACCGGCGCCACCACCCCCGGCCGGTCCCGCACCCACGCCAGCGCAACCGCCAGCGGCGAGGTCCCCAGCCCGTCGGCCGCCGTGGCCACCGCCTGCACGATCCGCGCCGCCCGGTCCGTGCGGTGCCGCTCCACATAGGGCGCGAACACCGCCGACGCGCCCCGCGAGTCCGCCGGGGTGTTCGCGCGGTACTTGCCCGTCAACACGCCACGCCCCAGCGGCGCCCACGGCAGCACCCCGAGTCCGTGGTGCAGGCACGCCGGGACCACCTCGCGCTCGATGCCGCGCTCCAGCAGCGAGTACTCCACCTGAGTGCTGACCAGCGCGCCCGCGCGGGCCTGCCTGGCCGCCGCCGTCGCGGTCTGCCAGCCCGAGTAGTTCGACACGCCCGCGTACCGGACCTTGCCCGCGGCCACCGCCGTGTCGACCGCGGCCAGGGTCTCCTCCAGCGGCACCGACTCGTCCCACGCGTGCAGCTGCCACAGGTCGACGTGGTCCACCCGCAACCGCCGCAGCGACCCCTCCAGCGCCGAGAGCAGCGCGCCCCGCGAGGCGCCGCCGCCGAACGGGCCGTCGTGGCGGCGGGCGACGGCCTTGGTGGCCAGCACCACGTGCTCGCGCGGCACCAGGTCGCCGAGCAGGGCGCCCAGCATCCGCTCGGCCTCGCCGTCGGCGTAGATGTCGGCGGTGTCGAGCAGGGTGCCACCCGACTCGGTGAACAGCGCCAGTTGCGCGGCGGCCGCGTCGGCGTCGGTGTCCGCGCCCCAGGTCAGCGTGCCCAGGCCCATCCGGGAGACCCGCAGTCCGCTGCGCCCGAGGTGTCGTTGTTCCACGAGCAGCGAGCCTAGGCCGTGCCGGGGGGATCCAGCCCGGCCGACCCACTGGCCAACCCGGTCTACTGGTGAGTAACCTCGGCCCATGCGACTCGGACTGAACATGGGCTACTGGGGTGCCGGGAACGACGCGGCGAACCTGGAGCTGGCCAGGGAAGCCGACCGGCTGGGCTACTCGGTGGCCTGGGTCGCCGAGGCCTACGGCTCCGACGCGCCCACCGTGCTGGCCTGGGTCGCCGCGCAGACCGAGCGCATCGACATCGGCAGCGCGATCCTGCAGATCCCCGCGCGCCGCCCGACCATGGCCGCGATGACCGCCGCCACCCTCGACACCCTCTCCGGCGGCCGGTTCCGCCTCGGCCTCGGCGTGTCCGGCCCGCAGGTCTCCGAGGGCTGGTACGGGGTCAAGTTCGACAAGCCGCTGGCCCGCACCCGCGAGTACGTCGACATCGTGCGCGCCGCGCTGCGCCGGGAACGGGTCGACTACCAGGGCGAGCACTTCGTCCAGCCGCTGCCCGGCGGCCCCGGCAAGGCCATCAAGCTCACCGTGCACCCCGTGCGCGACCACCTGCCGATCTACCTGGCCGCCATCGGCCCGAAGAACCTGGAGCTGACCGGCGAGATCGCCGACGGCTGGCTGGCCATCTTCTTCTCCGCCGAGCACGGCCGCGAGTCGCTCGACCTGATCGCCAAGGGCCGCGCCAAGGCGGGCAAGACCATGGCCGGGTTCGACGTGGTGCCCACCAGCCCGCTGGTCGTCGACGACGACTGGCGCGCCGCCGCCGACACCGTCCGCCCCTACGCCGCCCTCTACGTCGGCGGCATGGGCAGCCGCGAGCAGAACTTCTACAACAACCTCGCCTGCCGGATGGGCTACGAGGCCGAGGCCGCCGAGTGCCAGGACCGCTACCTCGCCCGCGACTACGCCGGTGCCGCCGCCGCGGTCCCGCTCGGCTTCCTCGACTCGACCTCGCTGCTCGGCCCGAAGGAGCGGATCGCGGAGAAGATGCGGGCGCTGGCCGAAGCGGGGGTCACCACACTCACCGTTTCCCCGGTCCTGCAAGATCTGGAGCGCAGCAAGGCGGCCCTGCGGGTCGCCGTGGACGCTCTGGATCTCGCGGGAGTCGGTAGTTGACCTGGTTTCAAGCAATCGTCCTCGGCATCGTCCAGGGGCTGACCGAGTTCCTGCCGGTCTCCTCCTCGGCGCACATCCGGATCGTCTCCGAGCTCTGGTTCGGTGACGACGCGGGCGCCTCGTTCACCGCGGTCATCCAGCTCGGCACCGAGACCGCGGTGATCATCTACTTCGCCAAGGACATCTGGCGGCTGCTCAAGGTGTGGGTGCTCGGCGTGTTCTCCGCCGCGGCGCGCCGCGAGCCGGACTACAAGCTGGCCTGGTACGTGATCATCGGGTCGATCCCGATCTCGCTGCTGGGCGTGGCGCTCAAGGACGTCATCCGCACCGACCTGCGCAACCTGTGGATCACCGCCACCGTGCTGATGGTGTTCGCGGTGTTCCTGGCCATCGCCGACGAGACCGCCAAGCAGCGCCGCGACACCCTCACCCTGCGCGACAGCCTCGTCATGGGCTTCGCCCAGGCGATGGCGCTGATCCCCGGCGTGTCCCGCTCCGGCGGCACGCTGACCGCGGGCCTGGGCATCGGGCTGACCCGCGAGGCCGCCACCCGGTACTCGTTCCTGCTGGCCATCCCCGCGGTGTTCGGCGCCGGGATCTTCTCCATCCCGGACGTCATGGACCGCAGCGGCCCCGGTGTGCAGGCAGGCGTCCCGCAGACCGTGGCCGCCACCGTCGTGTCGTTCGTCGTGGGCTACGCCTGCGTCGCGTGGCTGTTGCGGTATGTCTCCAAGCACAACCTGATGCTGTTCGTCTGGTACCGGATCGCGGTGGGCGCGCTGCTGTGCGGACTGCTCGCGACCGGGGTAGTCCCGGCGACCTGATCGGCACCGCTTAGGCTGTTCGGCCGTGGCCACCGTCGTCCTACTCCGACATGCCCGCTCGACCGCCAACGGCTCCGGTGTGCTGGCGGGCCGCAGCGAGGGCGTCTTCCTCGACCCCACCGGCGAACGTCAGGCGGCCGAACTGGTCGACCGGCTCGCCGCGGTGTCGCTGAGCGCGATCGTGCGCTCCCCGCTGCCCCGTTGCGCGCAGACCGTCGCCGGGCTCGCCGACGCCCGCGGCCTGACCCCCGTCGTCGACGACGCCTTCGCCGAGGTCGACTACGGTTCCTGGACCGGCAAGGCGATCAAGGACCTGCTCGCCGAGCCGCTGTGGAAGGTCGTGCAGCAGCACCCGTCCGCCGCGGTGTTCCCGGACGGGGAGGGCTTGGCCGACGTGCAGGCCCGCGCGGTGCGGGCGGTGCGCGCGCACGACGCCCGGATCACCGCCGAACAGGGCGAGCGCGCGGTGTGGCTGCTGTGCAGCCACGGCGACGTGATCAAGTCGATCCTGTCCGACGCGCTGGGCCAGCACCTGGACACGTTCCAGCGGATCGTGGTGGACCCGGCCTCGGTCAGCGTGGTCCGCTACACCGAGACCCGCCCGTTCGTGCTGCGGATGAACGACGCGGGCCGCGAGTTCGCCGGGGTGGTGCCCCCCGAGCCCACACCGGACGAGACCCCGGGCGACTCCGGCGACGCCACCGTGGGCGGCTCCACCGGCCGCTGACACCCCGCCGCTGACACCCCGGAGCTGATCGCCGCCAGAAGCACTGTGCGTGCCCGGTCGCGGTGACCGGGCACGCACAGCGAGAGCGAATCGCGCGGGGCTAGAAGCCGAAGACCTGGTTGCTCTCGGCGATGGCCTCGCACTGGTTGGCGTAGCGGCGGGACGCGACGAGGTGGGTGATGTCGTGGTCGCCGAGGCGTCCGTCGGCGCTTGCCGGTGCTGGCGGGCTGGAACCCGGGCAGCCTGCCGGCCCATCGCGATCAGACTGCTGCCCACCAGGTCGCCGCCGCATCCGGTGTTCAGCGGCGGATGGTGGCGGCCGCCGGCTCGACTGCCGTGCTGCCCACCGCGGCCATGCTGCTGCCGATCGAACTGGCCCGGCAGGCAGTGACGCGTGTTCATGGCAGGAAGCGGGGCCGGTCAGGTGGTGACCGGCCCCGCGATCGTCGACTGCTCGGTGACGCGGGGCTAGAAGCCGAAGACCTGGTTGCTCTCGGCGATGGCCTCGCACTGGTTGGCGTAGCGGCGTTTGAAGTCGATGCCGGTGCCGCGCCAGGTGCCCTTCACCGTGACGGTGACCGGGTCGTAGTTGTAGGTGCAGATCTTGCTCTCGTCGCGGGGTAGCGCGTCGAGGTTGCCGCGGACGGCGGTGAGCGCGGCGCAGGCGGCGGCCGGGTCGGCGTGGTCGCTGCCGTCGGATGGGTCGCAGTAGAGGTGGGCGGTCTTGTCCTGGCCGCCGGCTGCCCGGTCCCAGTGGATGGTCAGGGTCAACGACGCGCCGGGGGCGGTGGCCAGTCCGACGCCGTCGGGTCGGGCGGAGTCGGCTCCGCTCACCCCCGTGGCCGCCAGGGCACCTCCCCCGAGAACGCTTCCCCCCAGGACGACGCCGAGCAGTGCGGCGCCGGTGAACACGGTACGCATCGAGGACAACTCCTCAGGTAGTTCAGCGAACGTACCTTTCCTACGTACCCGCTCGGCGTCGGGTGAGGAGGTCACAACCCGGCCGAACACCCGATCGAGGGCGTAATTCGCCGGTCCGGGAGTCAGTCCCGCCGCACGGAGACCAGGTGCGTGGCGACCGCGGCCACCGCCAGCACGGCCAGCCCGACCGGCAGCAGCACGGCGACGGTGGGCAGCACGGTCAGCGAGTCGGTGGCCGTCGCCATCCGCTTGAACACGGTGTTCGGCGGCGACCCGGTGGTCAGCAGCGACGCGGCGACCAGCACCATGGCGGTGAGCAGCGCGTAGCCGGGGCGGGTGAACACCAGCCGGGAGCACAGCAGCCCGATCGCGATCCCCATCGACGCGCACAGCAGGTGCGCCAGCAGCCCGACCGGCAGGTCACCGGCGCCGACGGGGCGCGGCTGCAGCGCGAGCGGCAGCGCCAGTCCGAGCACGGTCAACGCGAGCGAGATCAACCAGGTCACCGCGACCGAGGCGGCCAGCACCCTGGCGTGGCTGTTCGCGGCGACGACGGTGATCGCCCGGTGCGCGGGGTCCTCGACGCTGATCACCGCGATGGTCAGCCAGGCGGCGCACAGCAGCAGCGCGCCCGCGTTGAGCGCGTACACCCCGGGCAGCGGGCCGGAGTTGTTGCCGGACGCGACACCCGCGCAGGCGAAGAACAGCACGACCGGGGCGAGGAAGCGCTGGTTGTGCACGGTGGTGGCGAAGCTGTAGCGGATGAGCGCGTTCATCGGGCGGCTCTCTCAGTGGTGGCCTCGTCGGGGCCCGCCTTCGCGGGATGGGCCTTCTCGGGGGTGACGCTGTCGACCGACCAGCCGTGCCGCAGCGCCACGGTGAGCAGGGCGTCGGAGTGCTCGCGGTCGACCCGGACGAACAGCCTGCCCTGGTGGGTGGCGGCGGTGAGCACGCCGTCGAGGCCGGACCACTCGGGGTCCTCGGTCTCCCTCGCCCCAGTGGCGGTCAGCGCGACCTCCATGACCTCGCGTTCCAGGTCCGCCGCCGGGGCGACCCGCCCGTCGGCGATGCGGTGCACCAGGGAGGCGTTGGCGCGGGTGACCGACTCGCGGTGGTCGGTGAACACCACCGCCCCACCGTCGGCGGCGACCTCGGCGATGATGGCGGCCAGCACCCCGTGCGCGTCGACGTCGAGCCCCGACCACGGCTCGTCGAGCACCAGCAGCCCCGGTGGCCGGATCAACGCCTGCGCCAAGGCCACCTTCTGCGAGTTGCCCTTCGACAGGGTCCGCAGCGGGGAGTCGAACCCGCCCTGCAGCGAGAGCCGCTCCAGCAGCTCCTCCGCGCGCCGGTCGGCGTCCTCGGCGCTCATGCCGCGGATGCGGCCGAGGTGGCGCAGGTAGGCCAGCGCGGAGAGCCGTTCGTTGGGCGGGAACCGCTCGGGCACGTAGCCGACGACCTCCGGGCGGCCGGTGACGCTGCCCCGCGTCGGCCGGGTCACCCCGACCATGAGCCGCAGCAGCGTGGTCTTGCCCGACCCGTTGCCACCGACCACGGCGGCGACCACACCGGGCTCCACGGTGAGGTCGACCTCGTGCAGCACCCAGTTGCCGCCGCCGTACCGCTTGCTGACCGCCTCCACGCGCAGCATGGGCTCACCTCAGGTCTGTGCCGTCAGTCCGTGTCGCGGCCCCCGTCCTCGGCCAGCAGTTGGACCTGGGCGAGCCGGGCGGGCGCGTTGAACACGAGACGGTAGTGCCGATGGTGTTCGGACGTTGTGACGTGAAACGGGCGCGTCTGCAGCCGCCACCGGAAAACCTGGTCGACCCGGCGGTCCAGGTCCCGCCAAACCCGCCCGTCCGATGATCCCTGCAGCGTCCACGACACCGGGTCCGGGCCTGCGCTCGCCGAGGTCAGCGTGTACAGCCGCACCCGACCGGCGACCGGCAGGTCGACCACACCGTCCACTGTGGTCTCGGTGCGGGCCGTGTCGTCGAACAACGGACCCGGCAGCCCGGCGGTGAGGTCGACCAGGGGCGGCCGCTCGCCCAGCGGCTCCGGCAACCGGTCGGCCGCCCACCGCGACGGCGTCGGCCCCATCGTGAACTCCAGGCGCGCGCCCGCGGCGACGGTGGCGTGATCGATCCAGGCGTGCTCGTGCGGCTCACCGTTGACCAGCAACCGCTGCACATAGACGTTGTCGTGGCTGTTGTTGTGCGCCACGACCTCCAGGTCACCCCCGTCGAGGTGCACCACGGCGCGGCGGAACAACGGCGACCCGATGGCGTAGACGGGGGTGCCGACCCGCAGCGGGTAGAGGCCCAACGCGCTGAGCACGTACCACGCCGACATCTCCCCGTTGTCTTCATCGCCGCAGTAGCCCTGCCCGATCTCGCTGCCCTGGTAGAGCCGGGCGAGCACGTCACGCACCAACTCCTGCGTGCGCCACGGTCGCCCCAGGTGCGTGTACAGGTACGCGATGTGGTGGGCGGGCTGGTTGCTGTGCCCGTACTGGCCCATCCGCACGTCCCGCGCCTCGGTCATCTCGTGGATGGCACGCCCGTAGGAGCCTGGGAAGGTGGCCGTCTCCGGGGTGGCGAAGTACTCGTCGAGCTTGTCGGCCAACGCGTCCGCGCCCCCGTGCAGCGCCGCGAGCCCGGCGGGGTCGTGCGGGACGGCGAACGCGGCGGTCCACCCGTTGGTCTCTGTGTAGTCGTAGCCCCACACGCGCGGGTCGTACTCCTGCGGCGTCCACCGCCACGCCCCGTCGCGGCCCTGGAAGAACCCGATCGAGGGGTCGAAGTGGTTGGCGTAGTGGCGCGCGCGGTCGAGGAAGTAGGCGTGATTGTCGGCGTCGCCGAGCGCGGCGGCCATGGTCGCGATGCCGAAGTCGTTGATACAGCCCTCCAACGCCCACGACAAGCCCTCGTTGGTCGACATCGGCGTGTAGTGCAGGAACATCGACCGGTCCAGGCCCTTGCGGCCGACGCTCTCGTCCGGCGGCACCACGGTCGCGTTGCGCAGCGCGGCGTCGTAGGCGTCGCGCACGTCGAACCCCGGGACGCCCTTGGCGTGCGCGTCGGCGAACGCGACGTCGGAGCTGGTGCCGGTCATGAGGTTGGCGTAGCCGGGGGAGGACCACCGCGACACCCAACCGCCGTCGCGGTACTGCTGCAGGAAACCGTCGACCAACCGCCCCGCGCGGGTGGGGTCGAGCAACGCGTAGGCGGGCCAACACGTGCGGTAGGTGTCCCAGAAGCCGTTGTTGACGTGGATCCGCCCGTCCTTGATCGCGGGTGGGCTCACCGGGCTGGAGTAGCGCGGACCGGTCTCGGTGTCCTCGAAACCGGAGTTCGGGTAGAGGAACAGCCGGTACAGGCACGAGTACAGCGTGGTGAGCTGGTCGTCGGTGCCGCCGTCGACCTCGACCCGGTCGGTGATCGCCGACCACCGGCGCCGCGCCTCGGCGCGCACCTGGTCGAAGTCGCGGTCGTCGAGGTTGGCCGCCGCCTGCTCCGGGCTGATCAGCGACGTCGCCACCCGCAGCGTCACCTGCCGGGTACCGGGGGCGAACCGGACCAGCACCGTGCGGTCGCGCGAGAGCCACCGCCACCGGTGCTCGGCCCGCAGCACCGGCTGGTCCACCGTGGCGTGCAGGTACATCCGGCCCGCGCCGACCGACAGTCCACTTCGGACATCGGTGTAGCCGGTGATCGTGGTCCCGTCGACCTCGACCCGGCCCTTGATGCCGACGTTGTCCAGGACCAGGTTCGCCGGTCCGGGCGGGTAGCCGAACCGCAGCACCGCCGAGTGGTCACCGGGCGCGACCTCCGCGCGCACCCCGTTGTCGAACTCGACCTCGTAGTGGAACGGGCGGGCGTGCTCACGCGCGTGGTCGAACGTCAGCGCCCGGGTCTTGCGGGCGACGCTGGTGCCGGTGGTCGGCATGAAGTGGAAGGTGTGCCGGTCGCCCATCCACGGGCTCGGCATGTGGCTGAGTCCGATCGCCTGCAGTGCCGGGCGGTTCCCGGCCGTGTTGCCGCGGTGGTACTCGTAGGACCAGTTCGTCACCGCCGCGTTGGTGACCGGGATCCAGAAGTTGAACCCGTTCGGCACGGCCGTCGCCGGGATCGTGTTGCCCCGGGAGAGGCCGCCGCTGGAGTGGGTGCCGCGCGTGGTGACGATCCGCTCGACCGGCTCGGTGGGGTGCCGCCGCGCGGGACCGATCACCAGGTCGTCCAGCCAGCCCGCGAACGCGGTGGGCGCCTCGGGGATGTCCACGGCCAGCAAGATCCGCGCGATCGTCCTGCCCGCCGCGGGGCGCAGGCTGATCGACCGGAAGTTCCACTGGTCGGGGAACAACGCCCGGCCCTGCTCGCGCGCGGCGATCGGGTAGCCGAGGTGGTCCCTCGCGTCGAGTGCGCTCAGGCGCGTGCCGTCGGTGAACACCAGGTCCACCGCGACGAACGTGCTGGCGTAACGCAGGTCGGTGAACTCGGGGAAGACCACGTAGGACAGTTCCGCGTCGGCGTCGACTACCTGGTCCGACCAGAACAACCGGTTCACCGCGACCCCGGGCGCCGCCGCCTCGCCCTCGTACCGCAACGCCCGCAACCCGGTGAACCCCACGCCCGCCTTCGCCGCGGGGGCGTTCGCCGGACCGGTACCGACCCGCGTGCGCAACGTGACGTCCGTGGCCGTGGTGCCCGATTCGGGCGCGTCGATCCAGGTGGGGACCGGGTCGGCCGCCTCGAACGACGTGCGGAACTCGGACATGCGATCACGCTACGCCCGGCTGACGACCTCTCGGTGATCTTCTGCCCGGATGGACGAGGGTGACGGCGGTCATTCCCCCGTGAGCCGCCCGGGGCGGCGCAGTAGGGTCGCCTCACGCCGAACAACCAGGGGGGAGGAGCCGGATGCCACCGGGGATCGGGGAACTGTTCATCGCCGAGGTCGACCACGACGCCTGGCGCCGCCCGCTGCGCCCCTGGGTGATCACCGGCGCCGTCCTCGTCGTGACCGGCCTCGCCCTGCTGGTCGTCGGCTGGCTCGGCCTCGTCGTCGCGGCCGCGGGGGTGGTCGTGTCGGGCGTCAAGGTCGGCGCTTACATCGCCCGCCGCAAACGCCGCGCCGATCCGCTGATGATCGACCTCACCGGCGTCCGCCTCCCCACCGCCCAGGGCGCCGCCCACCTGCCCTGGGACGCGCTGCGCGCCGTCGTCGTCGACGGCCCCACCCTGCGCTTCCGCGTCCGCCCCAGCGTCACCCCCGCCACCCCCGGCGTCGAGGGCCTGCACCGCCGCGACGCCTGGCCCGTCGCCTCCGGCCCCGGCCTCCCCCTCGACACCCGTCTCTACGCCCGCCCCCGCGACGAAATCCTCACCGCCCTGCGCGACTTCTCCCAGGACACGGTCCGCATCACCTGAGTGACCTCGTCGCGGGACTGGTCCGTCCGAGTGGTGCTCCCTCGGCGTGCACGTGAATCTGCACGGGCGGACTACAGTCTCCGCCACGGATGTCACTCGATCGTGCACTGGCAGGGGTGGTTCGAGCGTGATCTCCGCATTGAACGGCCAAGAGCGATCGCCACTGCTCGACCTCGTGCGCCTGACACCGGTGGTACGGCGGGGACGCGGCTCAGTGCCGATCGAACTGGTGTCGACACCAGCGGACGCCCCATACCTGACCGGAGTCGGCGGGCAAGGCGGCCTGGCCATCGCCCCCTTGTCGCCGATGACGACGAAGGCACTGGGACACGGGCGGCCACCGGGAGAGCTGGCAGAGGTCTTACGCGGCGTCGAGGCGCGGATCGCCTTGGTAAGCCTGGCCGTGGGGGAGGGCGACGAAGAACCACTGCGCGCAGCCCTCGACGACGTGGAGGCGCGAGACGTGCTGGTGATAACCACCGGCGACAGCGTGGTCGCCGAACACCCGTGGACAGTGCCAGTGCTCTCATGCACGTCATCCGGACGACCGAGTTGGTTCGTCGAACACGACCCGGACGCCCGCGGAGTGTTGGCACCGGGGGAGGACGTACCGGGACCACGGGGCAACACCACCGGCAACGGGGTGGCGGCGGCGGTGGTGGCCAACACGGCATCCCTGCTGTGGTCCCTGTTCCCAACAGCCACCGCAGCACAACTCCGCGCCGCCCTCCTCATCGGCGCCACCACCCGCCGCGCCGGCCCCCCACTCATGGACGCCGAACGCGCCCACGAACACCTCGCCCTCTCCGCCAGCTAACCCGAGCATGCCGGAGTTGTGCCGCCGGACGTGAGCAACGCGGAATGGGCACTTCACCGCCGAACCGGATGGCCTGCGACGCGGCCGGGGACGCCGCTGTGCCCGGGTGCTTCCGGGTGGCCGGATACCAGGTCGACGGCGTTGTCGCCGAGTTCATCCGGGCCGAGCACCAATTCCCGACCATGTGACGTTTCCTTGTCCTAGACCAGGAAACGTCGATCGCCGCGGCCGCCATGACAATCCACGGCGACGTCGCCGTGCTCGGCGGTGCCTCGACCCTGCCCGAACATCGGGGCCAAGGCGCCCAGTCACGGCTACTGCGACACCGACTCCAAATCGCCGCCGAAGCGGGAACCACCTCAGCCGTCGCGACAGCCCGCCCCGACTCGGTCAGCGCGGCCAACCTCCGCAACGCGGGTTTCACCCTCCACCGACGCTCCTCGTGGACGGACGGCCTGATCGGCAGGTCCCAGCGGCGTGATGTTGGGTCACGTGGGTGTGCCGGTGCGCGTGGCGAACGCGCGCAGGCCCGGCAGGGTGTTCGCGGTCGGGTGTCGCAGCAGGCTCGTGGCGATCTGCCGCCGTGTTCGTGTTGTTCTTCCGGGCACCGGACGGTCGGTTGGCCGCGCACGCGCAACTCGTGACCGCGCTGCTTGGCGTCGCCGTGGCCTCCTACCGGGCTGACGCCGGACATCGCGACGCCGAACTGGCGTTGTTGCTGGGTGCGGCCGGGTTCCGCGCCGACTGCCAGACCGCCAAGATCCGCCGCGATCTGAGCGGACTGCTCTACGCCGACGGCATCCACGACAGCTTGTTCCTGGCAGCGGGCAAACGCCACACCGGCACCGGGGACGACAGTGTGATCCCGGCGCCGCGTCCCGCTTCGACGACCGCGTAGCCGCGTCACCCGCGGGGGCAGGCGCGTCGCTGGGTTCAGGTGGTGCGTCTGCCGTGGTCGCACAAGACGGTGACGCCCTGGTCCACTGCCTGCAACGCTGCGGTGAGGCGGTCGGCCAACAGTGGCTTCACCCTGGCCCGTGCCTCGATGAGGGTGTGGAAGCCCGCGGAAAGGATCTCGCCGTCGGGGAAGACCGTCCCGATCAGGTCGGTCTCGTCCAGGACGCCGCCGTCGAAGATGAAGATGACGCCTTCGGGGCGGGAGTCCTGGGGACGCACGTAGTCCACCACCAGCAGCCGACCCAGCGGGCGGTGCCAGCCCAGTTCCTCGGCCAGTTCGCGGGTCGCGGCCGCCCAGGGCGACTCGTCGGCCTCCACCGCGCCGCCGGGGATTTCGAAGTTCGGCTTGTACGACGGTTGGACCAGCAGTACCCGGTCTGCCCTGTCGCGGAACAACACCCCGGCGGCCATCCGCTTGCGGGCAAGACCCGCCACGTACTGGTCCACGGGCAAGGCGGCGGTCGGCCCACCAGACTTCGACACGGTCACCTCCGGCACCCTAACCCCAGCTAGGACGACAGGAAGCGGTCCAAGACCTCCACGCCGAAGCGTAGGCCGGTGACGGGGACTCGTTCGTCCACGCCGTGGGCCATGGCGCGGTAGTCGAAGTCCTCGGGTAGTAGGAGGGGGGCGAAACCGAAGCACTCGATTCCCAGGCGGCTGAAGGCTTTCGCGTCGGTGCCGCCGCCCATGCAGTACGGGACGACGACTGCGGCCGGGTCCTGCGAGCGCACCGCCGCGGCCATGGAGTCGAACCAGGGGGAGTCGACGCGGGCCTGGACCGGGGGTTGGTTGGCGAGGAACTCCCGCCGCACGCCTGGGCCGAGTAGCTTGTCGATCTCCGACAACAACGCCGCCTCAGTGCCCGGCAGCACCCGCGTGTCGACCTGCGCCCGCGCCACTCCCGGTATCACGTTCACCTTGTAGCCCGCCGACAACACCGTGGGGCGGGTGCTGTTGCGCACCGTGTTCTCCACCAGCTTCGCCGCCGGGCCGAACCGGGCGATTGTGCCGTCCACATCGGACAGATCAACCGGCACGCCCAGCGCGGCGCCGACCCGCTCGATGAACGCCTCCACCGCCGGGCTCAGCACCACCGGCCACTCGTGGCCCGCCAACCGGTGCAGCGCGTCGACCAGCTTCACCACCGCGTTGTCGTCGTTGCGGCGGGAACCGTGGCCCGCGCGACCGGTCGCGGTCAACAACAGGTGCGCCGTGCCGCGTTCGGCGGTCCCCACCGGGTAGATCCGCACCAGCGCACCGTCCGACCGCCGCACCGGGACCGTGTGCCCGCCCGACTCGCCGATCGCGGCCACGCACCCCTCGAACAGCTCCGCGTGCTCGCGCACCAACCAGTGCGCCCCGTAGTACCCGGTGTCCTCCTCGTCGGCGACGAACGCGAACACGATGTCGCGCTCCGGCGCCCTGCCCGCCGCCGCCCACCTGCCGAGCACGGTCAACACCGACGCGCACATGTCCTTCATGTCCACCGCGCCGCGGCCCCACACGTAGCCGTCGCGGATCTCACCGGCGAACGGGTCCACCGACCACTCGTCGGGATCGGCGGGCACCACGTCCAAGTGCATCTGCACCAGCAGACCCGGCAACTCCGGGCGTGACCCCGACATCCGCGCCACCACGTTCGACCGGCGAGCCGCGCGCTCGAGCAGGACCGGCTTGAGACCGGCGTCGGTGAGCAGGTCGGCGACGAACTCCGCCAGTTCCCGCTCACCCTCGCCCTGCCCGTGCCCCCGGTTCGTGGTGTCGAACCGGATCATCCGCGCGCACAGCTCCTCGACCGGCTCCGCCATCGACGCACCCTCCCTCACCTGCGTGTGCTCCGTTCAGCTCAACCCTGGTCACACCCCCGCGCCGCCCGCAACGCGAACCCGGCCGTCAACCTGGTGTGACCAGTCGCACGCGGCTCGTGGGCGCCGGAACCGACCAGTACGCGGTTGGATCGATCGGCCCTGTGTAACCTCAACCAACGATGGCCACCAGTACAGAACCGTCCCCGGACGTGGAACCTCCCCTGGGCGCGGACAAAGCGGACACCGCGGGAACCGTCGGCGGCATCGACGACATCAAGGTCGTCGACGTGGGCGATGTCGTCCCGGACGGTCGTGACGACCAGGTCGACACGCGGCCCAACCCGCTGCCGGTGCGCACCATCGCGCTCGGCACCGCGGGCAGTCTGATGATCCTGCTCAGCGCGTTCGGCGCGGCGGGCACCCTCATCAGCGACCCGGTCCTCGGCAACAGCGCGCTGTCCTGGATCCGCTACGGCCACGGCCAGATGCTCGCCACCGCCACCCTCTACCTCGGTTTCGGCCTGGTCGTGTGGGCGTGGGTGCGGCTGGGCAGGCACGTGCTCGCCGGGCGGGTCGGCTCCCGACCGGTGCTGGTCGCCGCCGCCTGCTGGATGGCCCCGCTGGTGTTCTCCCCGCCGGTGTTCACCCGCGACGTGTTCTCCTACCTCGCGCAGGGCACCCTCCCGCTCTACGGGCAGGACCCGTACGCGGTCGGCCCGATCGTGCTCAACCTGCAACAGGTCGTGCAGAACGTGCACCCGTTCTGGCAGACCACCCCCGCCCCGTACGGCCCGATGTTCATCCTGCTGGCCAAGGGCGTCGCCTGGGTGACCGGCACGAACATGATCCTCGGCGTCATCCTCATGCGGCTGGTCCTGATGATCGGCCTCGGGCTGCTCGTGTGGGCGCTGCCCGGTCTGGTCCGCCACCTCGGCGGCCACCTGCCCACCACGCTGTGGCTGGCCGTCGCGGGCCCGATGACCGTGGTCCACCTGGTCGGCGGACCGCACAACGACCTGCTGATGGTCGGCTTCCTCGCCGCGGGCGTGCTGTGCGTGCTCGAACGCAAGCACGTCCTCGGCATCGCGCTGGTCACCCTCGCCGCCGCCGTCAAGGCCACCGCCGCGCTGGCGCTGCCGTTCCTGGTGTGGGTGTGGGCCGGGCACCTGAAGTCGACCTTCTGGAAGAACTTCACCCGCGCGGTCGCCGCCGCGGTCGCGACCACCGTCGTCACCTTCACCGCAGCCACCCTGCTCGCCGGGGTCAACCTGGGCTGGGTCAAGGCGCTGCAGGCCCCGACGATGATCGTCAACTGGCTGTCGCTGCCGACCGCCGTCGGCGAGTTCGCGCACACGGTCGCCGACCTGTTCTTCGACTCGAACAAGGCCTGGTTCGTCAACACCACCCGCGTCCTCGGCGGGATCCTGTTCTTCGTCATCGCCGCCCGCCAGTGGTGGCGCGCCCGCCACGGCGGCGCCGACGCCGTCCGCCGCGCCGCGTTCGTCCTCTTCGCCGTCGCCGTCCTCTCGCCCGCGACCCTCCCGTGGTACCTGACCTGGGGCTTCGTCATCGCCGCCGCCCTGCCGTGGCAGCGCACGCGGCTCGCGGTCGTGGTGGGCGCCGCGGTGTTCCTGGTGCTGACGTATTCGCCGGCGGGGGAGGACCTGCTCTACAACTGGCCCTTCATCGCCTGCGCGCTCGCCGTGTCGGTCCTGGCGGGTGTTTCCCTCCTCCGCCAAGACCCGCTGCGCCTGTTCGACGACCGCCACGAGTTGGTCCAGGTCAAGGTCCCGACGAAGGTCTGACCCTCGAAGACCCACCGCTGGCGCCAAGTCCCCCCGGGCTTGGCGCCAGCGGTTTTCTGTCCGGGGGCCGGGCGGGTTACCAGAACGCGCGGCCAGGCTCGTCGATGACCTCGAGCAGCGGTCCGGGCGCGCTCTGGGCCACGACGTCGTCGAGCGGGTGCCAGCGGGAGTTGCGGTCGGGTCGGTACAGCCGCCAGTGGGCACCGTCGTGCCGCAACTGCGCGATCGGCCGGTGGGTCCACTCGGATCCGAGATCTTCGCGCCAGGGCGCCCTGGCTTCCAGGATCGTGACGTTCGACCCGCGCACGGTGTGCTCGACGCGGACCTGGTGGCGTGCGTGCTCGGGAATGCGTCGCTCACACCAGCGGGCGATCTGACGCAGGTGGATCTCGGGGGCGGGCACGCCGTCGATCCTCACACACCGCCCACACCCACGGAGACGACACCCCGACTAGCCCACCGGCGCCGGTGGGTCTGTCCGGATTGCGAACGGCGCTATCCCAGTGGGCGTGAAATCGTGGTGATCAAGGCGGTGAATGTGGTGCAGAACGCGGTGCAATAGGGTCGCGGCGAGGGTGGGCGGGCGGTGAGGATGATCGTGTGTCTGGTGTCGCTGGCCCGCTGGCGCGTGCGCGGTCGTTGCTCCCCCTGGGGACGACGACCGCCACAGTGGGGGTGGCCTCGGCGCTGGGGGTGCCGTTCCTCTCGTTGTTCCTGACCGCCGAGGTGCACGCGGGCCCGTTCGCGCTAGGGGCGTTCCTGTTGGCAGGACCGATCGCCAGCGTGCTGGTCACGAGCCTGCTGGGCCGGTTGTCGGACGCGCGGGCGATCCGGACCAAGCTGATGATGGGCGCGGCCGCCGCGGGCGCGGTCGGCTACGGGTTGTACGTGGTGGTGCGCGAGTACTGGGTGCTGCTGGCCGTCGCGGTCACGTTGGTGGCCGCCAGCACGTCGTTGATGTCGCAGGTGTTCGCCTACGCCGGGCTGGAGCTGGAACGGTCCAAGACCGCGCGGGCGCCGCTGGTGATCAGCATGCTGCGGATGCTGGTGTCGATGTCGTGGGTCGCGGGCCCGCCGCTGGCCGCCCTGCTGGTCGCCGTCAGCGGGTTCACCGGGCTGTTCGGGGTGGTCGCGGGCTGTTACGTGCTGGTCACCCTCGTCGTCTCGCGCCTGCCCGAGCCGCGCGTCGAGCAGCACAAACCCGCCACCGGCCACACCCCGCCACGCAGGCGGGTCGTCCTCGCCGTCGCCGCGTTCGTGCTGATCCAGGGCGCCGGGTCGCTGGGGATCATGAACCTGCCGCTGTTCATCGCGGGCGACATGGGCGGCTCCGCCGCCGACGCGGGCCTGGTGCTGGGCCTGTGCGCGGCCCTGGAGATCCCGCTGATGGTGGCGTTCGGCGCGATGGCGGTCCGGTTCAGCCAGCACACCCTCGTCCTGGTCGGGATGACCGTCGCCATCGCCTACCACGGCGTCATGGCGATGACCACCACCATCGGGCAGGTCGCGGCCGCGCAGGTGCTCAACGCCGTGGTCATCGCCGCGGTCATGGGGGTCGGGATCTCCTACTTCCAGTCCCTCGACCCCGGCCGACCCGGCGCGGTCACCGCCCTGTTCGGCAACACCACCGTCGCCGGGACCATGATCGCCGGACCACTGGTCGGCATCGCCGCCAAGATCGGCTACCGGGACGCCTACCTGATGACCATCACCATGTCCGCCCTCGGCCTGCTCGCCCTCGCCGCGGCCGGGTCAGGCCAACGCCGCGCCCACCACGGTCAGCGTGCCGTCGTCGGCGTCCAGCACGGCGTCGACCCCGAGCGGGACGGTGAGCTGGCCAGGGCAGTGCCCGAACCCCAGCTCCCACACCATGGGCAGGCCGAGCCCGCCGAGTAGGTCCTCCACCACCGCCGACACCGCCGCCAGGTCACCGCACCGCTCCCACGACCCGAGCGCGATCCCGGACACCCCGGTGAACCAGCCCGCCCGCAACAACTGCGTCAGCATCCGGTCAACCCGGTACGGCGCCTCCGTCACGTCCTCCAACAGCACGATCGCGCCGTCCGGCGCCCGGTTGGCGTCGGTGCCCGCCACACCCAGCTCACCCACCACCAACGACAGGTTCCCGCCGACGGTGACCCCGCGCGCCACACCGTGCCCGGCCGTCGCCGTCCTCGGCCCCGTCAGCCGCGACACGCCCTCCGGTTCGAACAACGTCGCCCGCAGGTGCGCACGCGCCTCGGCGTCGAACAGGGTCCCGGCGATCATCGGCCCGAACAGCGTGACCACCCCGAGCCGGGCACCGATCGCGTCGTGCAGGCAGGTCGCGTCGCTGGACCCGACGAACACCTTCGGCGCCGCCGCCGCCAACTCGTGCCAGTCCAGCAGGTCCAGCACCCGCTGCGCCCCGTAACCGCCGCGCGCGCAGATCACCGCGGACACGGCCGGGTCGCACCAGGCGCGCTGGAAGTCCGCCGCCCGGTCGGCGTCGGTACCCGCCAGGTACGGCAGCGTCGGGTGCCGGTCCAGCACGTGCGCACCGACCCGCACCCGCAGCCCCCACGACTCCAGCTCCGCCACCCCGGCGGCCAGCAGCGCCGCGTCCACCGGGCCGGACGGGGCGACGACCGCCACCGTCGACCCGGGCCGCAGCCGCGGCGGCCGCACCCGGCTCACCGGGTCAGCTCCACCGGCGGCACGTCGGTCGCGAACCCGAACACCTGCCCGTAGAACGACAGCTCCGCCTCGTGCGCGGCGATGATCGTCTCCGCCTTGCGGAACCCGTGCTGCTCACCGGCGAAGGTCAGGTACGCGTGCGGCACCCCGGTCCCGTCCAACGCCGCCACGAACCGACCCGCCTGCGCGGGCGGGCACACCCGGTCCTCCAGGCCCTGCAACAACAACACCGGCCCGGCGATCCGGTCGACGTGGTTGATCGGGGACAGCTCCAGGTACCGGTCGCGGCTCTCCGGCAACGGCCCGACCAGGCCCTCCATGTAGCGGGACTCGAAGTCGTGGCTCTCCACCCCGCCGTCCGCCCACGGCGTCAGGTCCAGGATCGGGAAGCTGATCGTGGCGCACCGGAACGTGTCCACGCTGGTCATCGCCGCCGCCGCGGTCCAACCACCCGCGCTGCCACCCCGGATCGCGACCCGCGCCGCGTCCGCCAGACCCTCCTTGACCAACGCGGTCGCCACCGTCGCGCAGTCGCGCACGTCGGCCACACCCCACTGCCCGTTCAACAGCTCCCGGAACGCCCGCCCGTGCCCGGTCGACCCCGCGTAGTCCACCGTCACCACGGCGAAACCGCGGCTGGTGAAGTACGCGATGTCCAGGTCCAGCTCGGCCGTGCAGTTCGCCGTCGGCCCCGAGTGCGGGTAGACCAGCAGCGGCGGCAGCTCACCGGCCGGACCGGCGAAATCGGGGTTGGTCGGCGGGTAGAACAACGCGGGCACCCGGTACCCGTCGGGGCTGTCGAACACCCGCGCCTCGGGCTCCGGCAGGTACTCGGCGGCGGGCGGCCGCTCCACCTCGGCCAACCGGGTCAGCTCCCCGGTCGACAGGTCCAGGCTCACCGGCGCCCAGTTGTCCTTGGGGCCCGCCGCCGACGCGACCACGACCCCATCGGCCCCGGCGTCCAGGTGCACCCACACCGACAGGTCCGTGTCGACGTCGGTGACCGTGCCGGACCGCTCGTCCACGATCGCCAGCCGCTCCGTGCGCTGCACCGCGAACCGACCCTGGCCCAGCGGCACGAACCACCGGTACCCCAACTGCCACAGCGGCCCGCCCAGTTCGTGCTCGCCGGGCGCGAGGTTGACGACGGTGCCGTCCAGGCCGATCCGGTGCAGGTTCCACCAGCCCTGCGGGTCGGTCAGCACCAGCAGCGCGTCCGAGGACTCCCACTCGACCTGGCACACCGCCTCCCGCGGCCCACCCGCGACAACCCGGTGCGGACCCAACGTCCCGTCCGCCGAGATCGCGGCCACGCACAACTGCGTGCCGTCCCACGGCATGTTCGGGTGCTCCCACCCGATCCACGCCGCGTGCCTGCCATCCGGGCTGGGGCGCGGCGACGACATGAAGTGGTGACTGCGCCCCAACACCCGCGGCTCGCCACCGTCGAGCGGCAACGCCACCAGCTCACGGTGGTCCACGGCGTCCTCCCGCACGCACCACACCTCGGTGCCGTCCGGGCCCGCCACCAGGTCGCTGTAGCGCCAGCCCTGCGGCGTCGGCGGCTCGGGGGAGATGGGCACGGGATCGACGCCGTCGTGGTCGGTGACGTAAACCCGCTGGTCGTCCCAGTTGGTGAACACCACCCGCGCGCCCAGCACCAGGTACGGCGCGCCGCCGTACTCGTGCACCCGGTTGCGCACGTTCCACGGCGCCGCCAACACCTGCCGCGCTGCCGAGCCGTCTGGGCCGTTTGTGCTGTCGGGGCCGTCGTGCCGGAACAGCGCGACCCGCCCGTTCTCGTGCGGCAACCCGCGCAGCCACCAGGTCCGCGACCCGATCCGACGCAGCCAACCCGGCCGCCCGCCGCCGCGGGCCACATCGGCCGCGGCCAGGGGCGACACCCACGTACCGTATGGAGCGATCTTCACCACAGGCAGGACCCTACCGACCCGCTCCACCCGGCCCGATACGGTGGACCGGTGCGGGGGCGACGGCGTGTACGGCCTGCTCGACGCCGCGATGTCCCATAAGGTCGGAGGTGCCATGGCCCGTGTCATCCACGTCTTCCGTCAGCCCGACCGCTTCATAGCGGGCACAGTCGGGCAGCCCGGCGACCGCACGTTCTACCTGCAGGCCGTCGAGAGCGCCCGCACCGTCAGCGTGACCATCGAGAAACAGCAGGTCGCGGTGCTCGCCGAGCGCATCGGCTCGCTCCTGGAGGAGGTGCACCGCCGGTTCGGCGCCGAGGTCCCGGACGGGGTGCCCGACACGGAGGTCGACGCCGAGCCGCTGCAGGTGCCGGTCGAGGAGGAGTTCCGCGTCGGCACCATGGGGCTGGGGTGGGACGCCGAGACCCGCGCGGTGGTCATCGAGCTGCTCGCCGCCACCGAGGGCGAGGTGGACGAGTCGGTGGTGCTCGACGACACCGAGGACGGCCCCGACGCCGTCCGGGTGTTCCTCACCCCCACCGAGGCCCGCGCCTTCGCCGAGCGCGCCGACCGGGTGGTCAACGCGGGGCGCAGGCCGTGCCCGCTGTGCGGGGAGCCGCTCGACCCGGCCGGTCACGTCTGCCCCCGGCAGAACGGCTACCGCCGCGGCGACGACGACTGAAGGACGAGGCCCCAGTGCTGCCCACCGACCCGGGCGTCGGCGAGTTCCTGCTGCGCGGTTCGCTGGAGATCGAGGGCAGGCTCGTCGACGCGTCCAACGCCACCCTGTTCTGCGCCATCGAGGCCGACGGGGTGGCGGCCCAGTGCGTGTACAAGCCGGTGCGCGGTGAACGCCCGCTGTGGGACTTCCCGGACGGGACCCTCGCGGGCCGCGAGGTCGCCGCGTACCTGGTGTCCCGGGCCGCGGGCCTGACCCTCATCCCGCCGACCGTGCTGCGGGACGGCCCGTTTGGCCCCGGCATGGTCCAACTGTGGGTCGACACCAAGGAAGGCGACGACCTGGTCGACGTCGTCGCCCCCGACGAACTGCCCCGCGGCTGGCGCGCCGTCCTCCACGCCCACGACCGCTACGGCGACCCCGCGGTTCTGGCCCACTCCAACGCGACCCCCGTCGCCCTGCTGTCCGCGATCGACGTGGTCCTCAACAACGCCGACCGCAAAGGCGGCCACGTCCTGCACGGCACCGACGGCGGCGTTTATGGCGTCGACCACGGCATCTGCCTGCACCAAGAGCACAAACTCCGAACCGTGCTGTGGGGCTGGGCGGGGGAGGCGTTACCAGATGAGGCCGTCGACGCCCTGCACGCGCTGAACACCGCCCTGCGCGGCTCCCTGCCGGGGGAGTTGACCCCCCACATCACCCGCCGCGAGATCTCGGCGCTGTCCACCCGGGTCAAGGGCCTGCTGGCGGCCCCGGTGTTCCCCCGTCCGGACGAGGACGGCCGCCCAATCCCGTGGCCCGCCTTCTAGCCTGACCATCCCCTGAGTCCTGGCAAATATCAGCTTGTCTGTCAAATTCACTATCAGCTATTCACTATCGAGATATTTGATGGTTAGCCGAAGGCGGAGGCGGCGGGAAGAGCGGACGTACGAACAAAACAGCCACGAAGAGGACGGCTCGACTCGCTCAGACGGTGAGCATTGGGGGAGGAGTGCGTCCCCCGCGACACCGACGTTTTCAACGCCCCCGGTGGGGTGGCGCACCGGCCCGCACCTGAGGGCTCGGCGGCCCTGTTTCACTTCGTCGACGACGTTGACAAGGCGCAGGCGCTCGCGGGGACCGCGTGGTCGAGGTCGCCGCGGGCGGGGGTGACGCGGCGGCCACGCCCGACGCTGCTGCGGTGAGCGCGCAGAAGGAAGGACCGTGTGGTCACCCAGCCCATGGCCGGGTGACCACACTTCCCGAAAGCCCTCAGACTGTTCCCGCGCGGAGGGTCCACAACTGCTCCAAGCCGCCATGGCAGGTCCACTGGATGACCCAGGAGCCCGCGGTGCGCAGGCCGCCGCCGACCGAGACGCACTTGCCGCTGTGGTAGTTCTGGATCTCGTACTCCGTGAAGTCCGGAGTACCCGTGTGGATGTTGTACGGCACCACGGCGAAGAGTTGGTCGTCGGAGCCGTGGCAGGGGAACACCTGGACATTGGCCCCTTCGGCCACGGAACCGTCCTGGATGCTCAGGCACTGGCCGTTGATCGAATTGACGAGTTCGTAGTAGTTGGCGTTGACCTGCACGGGAGTCCAGAAGACGGTGGCGTCGCCCGTGGTACCCGGGGTCTGGCCGAAGCAGTCCCCGATCCACGCGGCGCCCCGCCGTGTCGGGGCGTAGCCCAGGCATTCGGAGTGCGCGAGCAGGGTGGGTGTGTTGATGAACCGGTAGATCTGGTTGGGGATGACACCTGCAAGCGAGGCCGTCCCCGGTGCCTTCGGCGCACTCGCGGCATTCGCCGGAGTCGCGGTCAGGGCCAAGGCCAGTGCCACAGCGCCGACCAAGACCGCGCCAAGGCGGGCGAGGCCACGCCTGCGTCCGGTGGTGACGAGCATTCCCACTCCTCCACTCTGTGCTGTTCCCCCGTGCCCCCAGCAGCGCTAGCCGGCCATCTCCGGGGCCCAGCGAGCAGGCTCCTGCGTGATGGCGGTGAGGTCACTGTGAATACGAGCGCGGGTTACGCGTAAACCCAACGAGCAGGTCGGCCGGTCCTCGCCGCGGGTACCGGCGCGCAGGGCGGCCGTGCGTCCCTCGGTCGTCGCGAGATTCCGCTCCACCAACGGGAAACGCCCACTCCCCTGGTAAATCGCCTATCAGCTATGCACTATCAAGATTACCGATAGCACTCAAGCACGGGCTCGCCGGAAACGCCTTCAACCAGACCCAACCCAGCCGAGACAAGGGGGGCCTGCCCGTTGGAGCGGGTGATCGGCGCGCCGTCGGCGGTGGGGCGGGGTGGGTCGCTAGCGTGGCGGGTGTGCGCTCTCATGACTACGGCGACATCCTCTCCGGCAAGCCGCGCAGGCAGATTCCCGAGGTGGTCGCTGAGACCGGCCTGGTGGTCGAGGACCCGGCGAGTGGGTTTTGTGGTGCTGTGGTGCGGTTCGAGTACGGGAATGTCGTAGTGGAGGACCGGCACGGTCGGCGTCGGTTGTTCCCGTTGGCCCCGGCGGGGTTTCTGGTGGACGGCCGCGCGGTCACGTTGGTCCGTCCACAGCAGCAGGGCGCGCCGAAGGTGACGCGGTCGGCGTCGGGGTCGACGCGGGTGGAGGGGGTTCGGGCGCGGACGGCGCGGGCGAGTCGGATCTGGGTGGAGGGTGTGCACGACGCGGAGCTGGTCGAGATCGTGTGGGGGCACGATCTGCGCGTCGAGGGTGTGGTGGTGGAGCCGTTGGAGGGGGTGGACAACCTCGCGGAGCGGGTCGCGGAGTTCGGGCCCGCGCCGCACCGGCGGTTGGGGGTGTTGGTGGACCACTTGGTGTCCGGGAGCAAGGAGTCGCGGATCGTCGAGTCGGTCGACAGCGCGCACGTGTTGGTGACCGGGCACCCGTATGTGGACATCTGGGAGGCGGTGAAGCCGTCGGTGCTGGGGATTGGCGGCTGGCCGCGGGTGCCGCGCGGCGTAGCGTGGAAGGACGGTGTGTGTGCCGCGCTCGGCTGGGGTGACCCGGTCGAGGGATGGCGGCGGGTGCGGGCGGCGGTGTCGGGGTTCCGGGACCTGGAGTCGCCGTTGGTGGGTGCGGTGGAGCGGTTGATCGATTTCGTGACGATCGACCCGGAGTGAGTCGGTGTGGCCTCCCGGGGCGCGCCGGTCTGCGAGGATGACCAGATGGCGGCGCTGCTCTGGCTGGTCGGTGGGGTGTTGCTGATCGCGGCCGAGGTGCTTTCCGGTGACTTCGTGCTGGTGATGCTGGGCGCGGCCGGGTTGGCCGCGGCGGGCGCCGAGGCGGTGTTCGGGCAGACCCTGTTGAGCGTGGCGGTGTTCGCGGTCGTGTCGGTGGCGTTGACCGCGGTGGCGCGTCCGGCGTTGAAGCGGCGGATGCTGGGCCCGGCGGTGGCCGACAACGTGGCGGCGCTGGTGGGGGTCCAGGCGGTCGTGACGACGCGGGTCGACGGGCACGGCGGCCGGGTGCGGTTGCGCGGGCAGGAGTGGTCGGCGCGGGCGTTGGACGCGACGCAGGTGTTGGAGCCGGGGACCGCGGTGACGGTCATGGAGATCTCCGGGGCGACCGCGGTGGTGTGGGCGGACCGGTGAGTGGGTTTGTCGTGGGTTGGAGGGTGTTGTGAGCGTGTCGGTGATCGTCACCATCGTGGTGGTGCTGTTCGTCCTGATCGTCATGGTCAAATCGATCAAGGTGATCCCGCAGGCGCAGTCGGCGGTGATCGAGCGGCTGGGGCGGTTCCGGACGGTGGCGGAGCCGGGGTTGAACTTCCTGGTGCCGTTCTTCGACCGGATCCGGGCGCGGATCGATCTGCGCGAGCAGGTGGTGTCGTTCCCGCCGCAGCCGGTGATCACCCAGGACAACCTGACCGTGTCGATAGACACCGTCGTCTACTTCCAGGTGACCGACTCGCGCGCGGCGGTCTACGAGATCGCGAACTACATCATCGCGGTGGAGCAGTTGACCACGACGACGCTGCGCAACGTGGTGGGTGGGATGAGCCTGGAGGAGACGTTGACCTCCCGCGACCACATCAACGGTCAACTGCGCGGGGTGTTGGACGAGGAGACCGGGCGGTGGGGGATCCGGGTGGCGCGGGTGGAGCTCAAGGCGATCGACCCGCCGCCGTCCATCCAGGACTCGATGGAGAAGCAGATGCGCGCCGACCGGGAGAAGCGCGCGATCATCCTGACCGCGGAGGGCCAGCGGGAGGCGGCGATCAAGACCGCGGAGGGCAGCAAGCAGTCGCAGATCCTCGCCGCGGAGGGCGCCAAGCAGGCCACCATCATGGCCGCGGAGGCGGAGCGGCAGTCGCGGATCCTGCGCGCCCAGGGTGAGCGGGCCGCCCGGTACCTGCAGGCGCAGGGCCAGGCGAAGGCGATCGAGAAGGTGTTCGCCGCGATCAAGGCGGGTCGCCCGACCCCGGAGGTGCTGGCGTACCAGTACCTGCAGACCCTGCCGGAGATGGCGCGCGGCGACGCGAACAAGGTGTGGATGATCCCCACCGACTTCGGCAAGGCCCTGGAGGGTTTCGCCCGCCAGTTCGGCCTCAAGTCCGACGACGGCGTGTTCCGCTACGAGCCGCCGCAGGAGTCGGTGACCTCGGCGCCGCAGTCCGACGAGGAGGAGGTCGCCGAGTGGTTCGACACCTCCACCGACCCGGAGGTCGAACGCGCGGTCCGCGCCGCGGAGGCGGTGGCCCGCAAGGAGGTCGACACGTCCCTGGCCGTACCGCCGGTCCTCCCGCGTCCCGCCGACGAGGTCTGACCCCGCGCCACGACGACCCGGTCCGGTGGGGCCGGGTCGTTTGTCGTTGCCGCCGTTGTCACCGGGTGGCGCGCCTGCGGACGAGTTCCTCGATGGCGGTGGGCAGGGTGGTCTCGAAGTCGATCAGCTTGGCCCAGGTGGGGGTGACCACGACGCGGACCATGCCGTCGTAGAGGGAGCGGACCTCGGCCTCCCACTCGACCCGTTGTTCCGGGCTCATCTGGTAGGTGCCGTTCATCCGCAGGTACTCCTCGGGGATGCCGTCGACCACGTCGAGTTCCACGCGCCCGCGGATGAGCAGGATCCGCGGCGGGTGGACCTCGGTGTCGATGGTGAGCGCCACGGCCGGGTTGCGGCGCAGGGACGGCAGCTTCGGGGCGTTCTTGGTGGTGCACATGACGATCTCGCTGCCATTCCAGGTAAACGCGATCGGCACATTCCGCGGCGTCCCGTCCTTGGCGACGTAGGCGAGCCGGGTGATGTCACGGGCGAGCAGTTCCCGGCTGATGGGGCGGTTGAGCACCTCGTGGACCTCGCGCTGCTGCATGATCGGCTCCTTCGCTGTCGGTGTGCTGACCCGAGGACGGAGCCGCCCGGGGGTTCTCGACATCCGGCGCGCACCGGATTCAGCGGGTCAACGTCGTCGCTGGCTGAACTGGGAGTGGGTGCACAAGGTCCGGTCCCGCGTCGCGTTGGGCCGCCCGGATTGCGGCACGCCTACGGGGTCATGCGACCCAGCCTGGCCTCCCTGCACCGACTACTACCAGTGGTGCCGGTCTTCGTGTGCAACACCCGCGAGGGCGCAGCGCTCATCTGTTCCTCGCCCCCATTCTGCGGGTCATGCGGAAGGTGGAGTACTCGACGGTCCAGGTGTCGCGGGTGTGGGTGGTGGTGGCGAGGGTGTCGATCGTGAGGCGCGCGGCGGTGGCTTGGGCGCGCAGGTGGTCGAGGTCGCCGGAGGTGCCGAAGAAGACCAGCAGCCGACCGCCGGGGCGAGGTCCATGTCGTCAGCCACTACCTCGGCCGCGGTGGTGGCGAGGATCGCGTTGACGCCGCTGCCGGTGCCCATGTCCAGTACCCGATCGTCTGCCCGGACCTCGTTGAGGAAGGCTTGGCTGAGCAGGCGGGAGGTCGAGGTGGTGGGTCGCACGCCCGGTGGCCGGCCGAGGTAGTCGACGGTGGTCTGCGGGCGCGCCAGGGATTCTTGGTAGGCGTGCTCGTGCTGGCGCCGGACGCGTTCGACGTGGTCGGGGCCGAACCTGGGACCGCGCCCGGTTTTAGATGACGTGGACGTCTGTGAAGCCGCGGGCGGTGGCGACGTGTTCGGCCTCGGCGGCGATCGTCTTCACGGTGGTGGCGGGGAGGGGCTCGAACGGGTCGAGGGTCAGGGTCAGGGTTTTGCCGGTGGTTTTGGTGCGCCAGGTGCCCGCGATCTCGCCGTGGATGAGGAGGGCGCCGGGGTTGCCGATGACCTTCCACACCTGTTTCTGCCGGGTGACGTCGGGGACCAGCAGGGCGCGGTCGCGGGTTTGCAGCCAGGGGTCGAGTGGGGGCAGCAGCCGGACCACGTCCGGGGTGGGGGCGGTGCGCAGGGTGTCGAGGTCGGACTCGGGGAACCAGCGGCCGTCGCCGAGTTCGACCAGGTTGGTGGGCCAGGCGGGTTTGACCTGGGTTTGGGTGGTGTCGAGGAACGCGGCGACGTCGGCGATGGTGGCGGGGCCGTGCAGGCGCAGGTAGTCGGTGATCACCGGGGTGGGGTCGCCGGTGGTGGGGACGGGGTGGCGGTCGGGCAGGGGCCGCAGCAGGGTGGGGCGGTGTTCGGCGTGGACGGTGACGCCCGCGAACAGGCCGATGAGTTGGAAGAGGCTGCCGTAGACGTGGGTCGTGGCGCAGGGGCCGCAGTCGAAGGCGTATGCGGCGGGCAGGCGGGCGGTGAGTTCGCCGCTGACCTGGCCGCGTGGTTTCTCCGTGTCGACGACCTCGCGCAGGGCGGTGGCGGCGGTGGTGTAGGCGTGCAGGCCGGGGACACCGACGCGTTTGAGGGCGGTGCCGCAGGCGCCGAGGCGGGCCCACGCGTCGGCGTCGGTGCGCGGCCACAGCGCCCCGGCGAGGGCGGTGACGTCGGCGCGGCGCAGCAGGTGCGGTGCGCCGCGGTGCGCCCAGAGGGTGACGAAACCGTCGAGGTCGGGTTCGCCGGGGAGGCGGGCGGCGAGGGCGACCTGGGGGGAGCGGCTGCCTGCGTCCTGCACGCCGAGGTCGAACACGGCCAGGTCGGTGGCGGTCGTGGTGTCGCGGTGCAGGCCGTGGCGCAGGGCGCGGTAGGCGATGGTCTGCTCGCGGGGGATGTCCAGGTGCGCCATGGTGTTCCTCCGGGCTAGTCGATCGGGCTAGTCGATGCGCAGGACGCGGTAGCCCGCGACCGGGCCGGGTGTGGCGCCGCAACTGGCGGGCCGGGCGGGGCCGGTGGCGGGGCATTCGGCGACGGTGACCCGCCAGCCGCGGCCGTCGACGTGCCACACCCCGACCCGCCAGTTGCCGTCGTCGTCGGGTTCCGGGTCGCGTACGCGCAGCACGTCGGGGTGCACGGTGTTGGTCAGTTCACGCACCGCGAGTTCGGCGGCCTGCCCGGCGGGGACCCAGGTGGAGCGGCCGCGGCAGCGGTCGGTGACGACGGCGCCGTCGGCCAGCAGCGCGCGGGCGCGGGTGGTGTCGAGGTCGCCGTAGGTGTAGCCGGTGGGCAGCAGCAGCCCGGTGGGGGCGAAGCGGTGCCCGCCGATGTGGGTGCACTCCCACACGGCCTCGCCGTGGGTGGCGGCCAGGTCGTCGGCGACGGGGCGGCCGCGCACGGCGCAGCACAGGTCGCGGCGGCCGTTGGTGCACACCAGCAGCAGCGGCCAGGTGACCGGCTGCCCGAACCCGCCGACCACCCCGGCGCCCGCGGCGGCGAAGTCGAGGTCGAGCAGGTGTTTGGCGTCGGCGAACACGTCGCGGCGCAGGAACGCGCGGCCGGGGGTGGTGTGCGCGAGGTAGACGTGCCGGGGCGCGGGGCGGTGCCGGTCGGGGTGGCGGCCGGGTCGGCGGATGAGCACGACGCGGACGCCGGTGCCCCGGGCGCGGGCGGCCAGTTCGGCGGCCAAGCCGGTGTCGAGGTGGCTCTGGGCGAGCGCGTCGCGGCCCCACGGTCCGGGCTGTTCGAGGCACAGCCAGGTCGTGGCGGTCGCGGCACTGCCCGCGAACGGTTCGTCGAGGGCGCGCGACACCGCGGAGCAGGCGGTGGCGGGCAGCGCTGGGGGAGTGGTCGCCATCGCGCACAAGGCTCTCACGGAAGATACCGCCGTTCGAGTGCACCCACGGTATCCGTCGGGTGAAGATCACGGGTCGGTGCGGCCAACCGCCCTGGTCAGCCTGCCCGCGACCACCGCCAGCCGGTCGACCAACTCGGGTGGGGACCGGACCTCGAACTCGCAGCCGAGCAACGCCAACCACATCGCGAGCCCGTCGAGGGAGTTGCCGCCCGCGCGCAGGACGCAGCGCCCGTCGTCGAGCGGTTCGAGGACCCCGGAGGTGGGGGTGACCTGCTCGGCGGCCCGCTCCAGCGGCAGGTGCAGGGTCACCACGGCCTGGTGGCGGTAGGCGGCGTTGGACAGCCCGTAGGCGGTGTAGGCGGCCACGTCCCCACCGGGCGGCTCACGTGGCGCGAACTTGGGGCCGGTGGGGGTACGCGGGGTGAGCCGGTCGACGCGGAAGGTACGCCAGTCGTCGCGGTCGACGTCGAAGGCGACCAGGTACCAGCGGCGACCGGTGTGCACCAGGCGCAGCGGCTCGACCTGCCGCAACGACTCCTCCCCGGCTCGGGCCCGGTAGTCGAACCGCAGCCGCTCACGGTCGCGGCAGGCCGCCGCGATCACCGCGAGGGTGTCGGCGTCGACGGTGGGGCCGCGCCCGGTCAGCGGCAGCACCGCCGACTGCAGCGCATTGACCCGGTTGCGCAGCCGCGCCGGCAGCACCTGTTCGAGCTTGGCCAGCGCCCGCACCGACGTCTCCTCGATCCCGGCCACCGAACCGCTCGCCGCCGAACGCAGCCCGACCGCGACCGCGACGGCCTCCTCGTCGTCGAGCAGCAACGGCGGCAACGCGGCCCCCGCGCCGAGCCGGTAGCCACCCGCGGTGCCGGTCGTGGCGTGCACCGGGTAGCCCAGCGAGCGGAGCTTGTCCACGTCGCGGCGCACGGTGCGGTCGGTGACCCCGAGCCGGTCGGCCAGGTCGGCGCCGGACCAGTCGCGGCGGGTCTGCAACAACGAGAGCAGCCGCAGCAGGCGGGCGGAGGTTTCCAACATGCCCGCAGTGTCCCAGCCGTTGCGGACGACACCTGTCCGCAACGGCTCGTAGAGTTCCCGCCGTGCCCACGCCCGTGCTGACCCGCCGCGCGCTCAACCGCGCCCTGCTCGCCCGCCAGTTCCTGCTGGAGCGGGTGCCGCTGTCCCCGTTGGCGGCGATCACGCACCTGGTGGGGCTGCAGGCCCAGGCGCCGCACCCGCCCTACATCGGGCTGTGGTCCCGGCTGGTCGACTTCGACTTCGCCGAACTGTCGACGTTGCTGACCGAGCGTCGGGTGGTCCGGATGGCGAACCTGCGCTCCACGATCCACCTGGTCACCGCCGCCGACGCCGCCGGGCTGCGCGCCGCCGTGCAACCGGCCGCCGACCGCGGGTTCCGCGGCCTGGTCGGCCGCGCCTTCGACGACCTGGACCAGGCCGCGGTGGCCGAACACGCCGCCGCGCTGCTGGCCGCCGAACCGATGACCGCGACCGACCTGGGCCGCAGGCTGGGCGAGCGCTGGCCCGACCGCGACCCGGACTGGCTGGCGAACCTGGCCCGCACCCGACTCCCACTCGTGCAGGTCCCGCCGCGCGGGCTGTGGGGGTCCTCCGGCCGCGCCCGGCACACCCCCCTGTCGACCTGGCTCGGCGAACCGGCGGGGGAGACCATGCCGGTCGACGAGCTGGTCCGCCGCTACCTGGCCGCGTTCGGCCCGGCCACCCCCGCGGACGCGCAGACCTGGTCGGGGCTGACCGGGCTGCGGGAGGTCTTCGAGCGCCAGACCGACCTGCTCGTCTTCCACGACGAGGACGGCCGCGTCCTCTACGACCTGCCCGAGGCACCCCGACCCGACCCGGACACCCCCGCGCCCGCCCGGCTGGTCGCCGCCTTCGACAACCTCGTCCTCTCCCACGCCGACCGGTCCCGGGTCATCGCCGACGAGCACCGCACCCCGGTGATCATGGGCTCGGGCAACGGCAACGTACTGCCCACCGTGCTGGTCGACGGGGTCGTGGTCGGCACCTGGTCCACCCAGCGCACCCGGGGGATCGCGCGACTGGAGGTGCGGCCCTACGTGCCGGTCGCCGCCAGCGACCGCCGCGCCGTGGAGGCCGAGGCGCGGCGGCTGCTGGCGGCGACGGAACCGGGAGCCGACACGGTGGACGTCCGGTTCCCGGCAACCTGACCAGCCCCGTGAGTCAGCCCGTGACCAGGATGAGGGTGAACCCGTCGTAGCCCTTCTCGCCGACGGTCTGCACGGCGGTGGCCTCGACCCGCGGCTCGGCCTTGATCAGCTCGTGCATGGCGCGGATTCCGACCACGAACGGGCTGTCGTCGGCCGGGTCGGCGATCTTGCCCGCGCGGACCACGTTGTCCACGACGATCACCGAGCCGGGTCGGGTCAGCTTCAACGCCCAGGTGAAGTAGTGCGGGTTGTTGTTCTTGTCGGCGTCGATGAACACCAGGTCGAACGGCTCGTCGGCGGGCAGCGTCGGCAGCGTGTCGAGCGCGGCGCCGACGCGCACCTCGACCCGGTCGGCGAGCCCGGCGTCGGCGATGTTGGCGCGGGCGACCTCGGCGTGCGCGGGGTCGAACTCCAGGGTGGTCAGCCGCCCGTCGTGGGGGAGGGCGCGGCCGAGCCAGATGGTGCTGTAGCCGCCGAGGGTGCCGATCTCCAGGATCCGGCGGGCGCCGCGGATGCGGGCGATCAGGTTGAGCATCCGGCCCTGGGGCGGGGAGACGGCGATGGCGGGCAGGCCCGCGTCGTGGCTGCGGCGCAGCGCGGCGTCGAGCACCGGGTCGGCGGGCAGCAGGGCGTCGGTGAGGTGGGCGTCGACCGCGGCCCACAGTGATTGGTCGGTCACGGACGCCACCCTATGCCGTTGCGGTCATATTCAACGCCCGAGATACGCGTGGTCGTGGCGGGGGGAGACCCTCGACCTGCACCGGAGGTTCACCCTCAACCTCTACTTGAGGTTCACCCGGTGGACCGTCGTTGACCCGCGACTGTCGGTGGGTTGCCATAGACTCCCGGTCATGTCGATCACCGGCGTGCAGCGGTCCTGGCCCGCCACCAACGCCACCGACGAACTGCGCCTGCACTGGGAGTTCCTCGACTTCCTGCGCGCCACCGCCCTGATCAAAGCCACCGGCCTCACCCCCGACCAGGCCATCGAGACACCCCTGCCGACCTCACCGCTGATGAGCGTCCTCGGCGTCGTCAAGCACCTCACCGCCGTCGAGCGCTACTGGCTCACCCGCACCGCGGGCGGCTCCACCGCGCCACTGCTGTGGGACCCCGACGACGCCACCGCCGAATGGCACATCGGCCCCCACGACACCCCCACCGCCGTCCTCGCCGCCTACCGCGACGAATGGACCACCGCCCGCGACGCCTGCGCCGGACTCACCCCCGACGACCCCACCCGCGGCGACCCCGACCGCACCGTCCGCTGGGTCCTGGCCCACCTCATCCAGGAAACCGCCCGCCACGTCGGCCACCTCGACATCCTCCGCGAACACCTCGACGGCGAAACCGGCGAATAACCACCCCGGGGAGGCAGGCCGGCTCGGGGTCGTTACCGCCACCAGACGGCCACGAACACGAACTCACCCCCGCCTCGGCGAACGTGCAAGCCCCCCAGGCCGCGAAACACGCCCACCAAACCCGCCTAGGCCTCCGCCAAACGCCGACACGAACAGGTGGAAACACCTGCTCCTAGGGCCGAGGCGATTGCCCGACCTCAGACCGCCCGCGGCTCCCTCAGGACGCGATGCGCCCCAACGCCCGCACTCCCGCCTCGGTCACCCGCACCACCGTGTCCCGCGTCCCGACAGCCGCGCGGAACACCACCAGGCCGCGGCACTCCAGCATCGTCAACGCCTCCGCCACCCACTGCGGCACGTGACCCGCCGGGGCGCCATCCGACCCCGCCCACAGGAAACCCGCGGGCACACCCCACAGCCCGGAGTGGAACAACACCGCCCCCTCGGCGGCGTGGCGCAAAGCTCGTGTCTCGTTCTCGGTCATCATGACCTCCCCAGGTCCCGTCCGTGGCACCGATCACAGGACTTATCGGCAGGCTGCCCGCCCACTCAAGGAACCGACACCCGGAACAGCCCCTAGCGGCGCCACGCCTCAATCCCCGCCAGCAGCTCGCGCCGCAGCGGCTCCGGTGCGAACGACGCGGCCACCCCGGCCCGCGCGACACCGGCCACGGCGTCGTCGTCCCACCCGAACACCGACCGCAGCACCCCGTACTCGGCGGCCAGCGACCGCCCCGTCACGTCCGGCACGTCGGTGTTCACCGTCACCACCACCCCGGCGGCGACCAGATCCGGCAACGGGTGCTCCGCCACCGACCCCACCAACCCCAACACCGCGTTCGACGACACACACACCTCGACCGGGATCGCCCGATCGGTCAGCATCGCCACCACCTCACGGTCCTCCACCGCGCGGAACCCGTGCCCGACCCGCTCCGCGCCACCCACCTCGACCGCCTCCCGCACACTCGCCGCCCCCGCGGTCTCCCCGGCGTGGTGCACCAACCGCAGACCCGCCGACCGCGCCGCCCGCAACACCGGCGCGAACGGCGCCAACGGATACGCCTCGTCCCCGGCCAACCCGACCCCCACCACCTCCTCGTAGCGGCACGCCAACTCGACCGTCCGCTCCAACCGGCCCACCGGCCTGCGCCGGGAGTGATCCAGGATCAACCGCACCACGATCCCGTGCTCGCGCTGCCCCACCCGCAACCCGTCCACCACCGCGGCCAACGGCATCCCCGGATCACCCACCCGATCACCGTGCGACGCCGCCGTGAACGTCACCTCCGCGTACCGGGTGCCCTGCGCCGCCTCGTCCGCGCAGAACTCCACCGCCACCCGCCGGAAATCCTCCGCCGACCGCACACACCCCCGCACCACCGAGTTCCGGTCCGCGAAATCCCGAAAACCCCGAAACCGCGACGGCACCGGCGCCACCACCACCCCGTACCGCGCCGCGAACTCAGCCAACGTCCCCGGCCGCACCGTGCTCTCCAGGTGGACGTGCAAATGCGCCTTCGGCAACGCCAACAGATCCCGCACCACCGCAGGGTAAAAGCCACCCCCACCCCACCGCCGCCGGATTTCCCACACAACCGGCAACCTTCCGCCGCCCCCGGCGATCACAACCAATGGACACCGACCAGCGAGAGGCGTGGAGAACCCCGTGGCACTCACCTTCGCCCGACCCACCGACCGCGGCCTGCACATCACCGTCCACCGCACCCGGCACACCACCACGGTCGCCGCCACCGGCCGCATCGACCTCGCCACCGAGACCCCCTGGCACGACCACCTCATGCGCGCCTGCACCGCCCCCGACGACACCACCCGGGTGAGCGTCGACCTCACCGACGTCACCTTCCTCAGTTGGGCCAGCACCGCCGTCCTCCTCCGCGCCCACCGCGCCTGCCAACGCCGCGGCCGCACACTGCGCGTCCTCGCCCGCGGCCCCGTCCTCACCGCCCTGCACCTCGCCGGACTCGACCAGGACATCACCATCTCCCCCGCCATGCGCCCGGCCCGCACCACCCGACCACACGGCTCCACCGGCTGGCTCATCGCCTGATCCGGTACTCGCCTGATCCGGTAACCCGACTGGCAGCACCCCCGGCCGACCGCGAGCCTGGAACCCGATGAACACCGCCTTCCACACCCACACCGACCAGCACCGCGCGGCCAACCGCCACCTGGCCGACCTCGCCGACCGACTACCCCGGCACACCCTGTTCGTCGACGCCGGGGCGGGCACGGGGGAGACCACCGGCCACCTCGCCCCGCGCTTCACCACCACCATCGCCCTCGAACCCGACCCCACCCACCACGAACGGCTCGCCACCAACGCCCCCACCGCCACCATCCGCGGCGAAGGCATCCTGCACGCCACCATCGACACACCCGCCGACCTCGTGTACTGCGGCCACGTCCTCGGCCACATCCCCCTCGACCGGTGGCAAACCCACCTCGACACCCTCACCGGCTGGACCGCCCACGACGGCTACTGCGTCATCGCCCTGCAAAACCCCGCCAGCGACTGCATGCGCATCCTGCGCGAGTTCGGCGGCCCCCGCCTCGACCTCACCCGCGAAGCCGTCACCGTGGTCGACACGGTGACCATCCCCGGATTCGTCCAAGCCCCCGACCTGGACACCGCCGTCGACATCGCCGCGTCCTTCGTCGCCCTCGCCCCCCTACCGGTACCCCGCGACCTCATCGAGGACTACGTCCGCACCCACTTCGCCGCCGCAGGCGGCTACCTGTTCTCCTGCACCCAGGACTTCCACCACATCACCCGCGCCTGACCACCGGAATCAGCCGCTGGTGCGGAACCGCGACACCAAACCACTCAACCGAGCCGACAACAACGACAACTCACGAGCCGCACCCCGAGTCTCACCGGCACCCTCCGCCACCGACTCGGCCACCGCCGCCACCTCCGTGATGTGACTGGAGATGTCCGACGAACCCGCCGCCGCCTCCGCCAGGCTCCGGTTCATCTCACCCGTCGTCGCCTCCTGCTCCTCCACCGCCGACGCGATGGTCAACTGGTGGTTGTTGATCTCCGCGATGATCTCGCTGATCTCCGCGATCGCCGACACGGCCGCGGCCGTGTCCGCCTGGATCGCCTCCACCCGACGCGCGATGTCCTCGGTCGCCCGAGCCGTCTCCTGGGCGAGGTCCTTCACCTCACCCGCCACCACCGCGAACCCCTTACCCGCCTCACCGGCCCGAGCGGCCTCGATCGTGGCGTTGAGCGCCAACAGGTTCGTCTGACCCGCGATCGCCGTGATGGCCTTGACGACCGTCCCGATCTCCTCACTCGACGTACCCAACCGGCTGACCGTCTCCGTCGTGCTGCTCGCCGCCGTCACCGCCCGCTCCACCACCCGCACAGCCTCACCGGCACTGCCCGCGATCGCCGACACCGCCACCCGCATCTCCTGCGAACCCGCCGCCACCGACTGCACGTTCGTCGTCACCCGCGTCGCCGACCCCGAAACCTCACCCGCCCGACCACGCCCCACCTCCGCGTCCTTCGCCAACCGACCACTCGCCGCCGACACCCGACCCGACGCGCCACGCAACTCGACCGACGACCGCTCGATCTCACCCAAGGCATCGCCGATGCTGGTGACCGCCTCGTTCAACGTCGCCGCCATCCGACCGACCTCGTCACGACCGCGAACATCGACCCGCGCCGTCAGATCACCCCGGGCCATCCCCGCCAACACCGCCGCCACCGACCCCAACGGGCGCACGATCCGACGGGTCACCACCACACCCAGCGCGATCGCGGCGACCAACGCCAGACCGAGCACCACCAACATCCACGTCTCACCCGAATCACGGGTCGACCCCGCGGCCGCCACCTCAGCCGCCCCCTCCGCGCCCCGCCTGGCCTCCAGGCTCTCCAGCGCCGCGACCGCCTGCTTGATGGCCCCCTGGACCTGACCGTCGTACGCCGCCCACCACGCCACCGAGTTCCCCGCCTCCGCCGCGGGCAACAACAACGACGTGTACAACGACCGCACCTGCGACCAGGCGTCGCTGAACGGCGCCAAATCCGCGCCCGACCCCACCAGCTCGTTGTACTTCACCACCGCCGCGTCCAACTCGGCCTCGTCGTCGGTCACCGCCTGCCGCCACGACGAACGCTCCGCGACCGGGGCCCCGGCATACGCCACCAGGTCCATCCGGACCTTGATCTCCTGCTGGTGCACCACCGACTCCTGCAACCCCGCGGCCACCCCCCGCCGGTACAACGCCGTCGCGCTGTCGGCCATCGACCCCAACGCCAGGTGCGTCGACACCGCGACCGCCACGAGCCCCACCGACGCGACGCCCAACACGGCGAAGATCTTGGTCCGCACACCACGGTCATCGAGGAACCGCATGACAAACCCCAATCCCAACCACCGACGTTGATCTACCCATCGGCAACGGGGGAGAGGAGCTGAGCGGGCCCGGCTATTCCTCACCCGCCAGGTCGGCCAACGCCCGGTACGTCCGGTTGCTCGCCGCCGCCGCCCGCCGCTGCGTCCCCGTCGCGTCGATGTAGTTCTGACTCGTGTTCAGACTCGCGTGCCCCAACAGCACCATGATCTCCACCGCGTTCGCCCCATCCTCCGCCAACCGCGTCGCGAACGTGTGCCGCAACGCGTGCAGATTCGCCCCCGCAGGCACCCGATCGTGTACACCCGCGCCCCGAAAACACGCCTTCACCAGGTAATCCAGCGCGCCCCGCCCAATACCCCCACCATCGGACCCCACCACCAGCGGCGATTCGGGACCGAACCGGGCCACCGGGAACCGCGCGGCACACGACTCCAGGTACGACTCGATCACCCGCTCCAACGGCGGCTCGATCGGGATCGACCGCTCCCGGTTCGCCTTCCCGTGCACGAACAACCGCCGCTCACCCGCCCGCCCCACCACCGACGACCGCCGCAACGCCCGCATCTCCGACGCCCGCAACCCCGCCACCAGCCCCAACGCCAACACCAGCAGATCCCGCTCCGGCCACGGCACCCGCGCCCGCCGCGCCCCACCCGCCACCGCCGCCAACAACTGCTCCGGCGTCTTCTCACCCCGCAGCGGCTTGGGGGACAGGGGAGCGGGCCTCGGCCGACCGATCGCCCCCATCGGGTTCCCGAACACCAGCTCGTCGGCCACGCAGAACTGGAAGAACTGGTTCCACGTCGACCACGCCCGCGCCACCGAACTCTTCGCGTGCGTGTCCGCGAACCGCCCGAACGCCTCCCGCAACACCCGCGCGTTCACCCCGTCCAGGTCCACCCGCTCCACCGACAACCCCAACGCCTCGGCCACCAGGGCGTTCACCCCCGCCAAATCCCGCCGATACGCCGCCGTCGTGTGCGGCGAGTCCTTCCTGGACCGCCGAGCCTGGAAGAACCCGTCCTGAGCCTCGATCAACATCACCCCCTGTACATACCCGACCACACCGACAGCCCGGCGTGGGGCATGCATAATCGCGGTTATCCATCAAACATGTGTTCGAGGGGCCCGGAGGCCGGGGTAGGCGACAGGCCGATGTGACGGCATGCTTGCGGGATGTTTTCGCGCGCCGAACCCTAGGCGTGCGTGTTCGGGGGCTTTTGTCGACGGGAGTTCGCTCTGGCACCTGTAGAGCGTCCGGGAACCCAGCAGGCGGCGATCGACAGCGAATCGTCACCGTGACGTTAGAGGGCCGTCTGGCGAGACTTCGATCAGGCGTTCTGACAGGTCGCCGTTTGCTCGATAATGTACATTATGTCAAGTAGGGCTGATCCAGGCCCGCTCCTAACGCTCGACCCACGTGCTCGGGCTGCGACCGGCCCGTAGAGTTCACCGGCCATGCACGTGAGCCTGTCGTCGGGCCTGACTGCCTCGGCAGTGCGTGGAGCGCGTCAAGTTGCTGGTCGTGCGGTTGTCCGGCCGTTACGGCGGCTACTTCCCGCAGCGTACGAGCGAGTGGAACGATCGCCTGGCCACGCAAGCTCACTACGCCGAGCACTTGACCGAGCAAGCGACAAGCTGGCAACGGATCACTCTGTTGCGCGACTACTGCGAGGCGTTGGAGCGTCGAATCAGTGATGCGCCGCACGATGATGAGCGTCTCGACGGTGCCCGAGAGTGGTTGGCCTGGGCGCGTCGGTACGTCGCCGTCGCGGACCCGTTGACGAATCTACCTGTCATGCCGATCGCGCCAGAGCCTGCGGATGCGGACATCAAGCCCTATCTCGGCAAGTGGAGCCCATATGGACCGGAGGCTGGACAGGCCGTTGGCAGTGACCCTGGCCGAGGTCAGGCGTTGGGATTGAGCTAGAACCGGATGTGCCGTATCCCGATTGTCTTGCGGCGGAGCCAGCCGCGGAGTGGGGTGTCGGTGTTCGGGGTCAGGTGGAGTCCGGCGGAGTGGGCGATGTGGTTGGCGACCTCGGCGATGGTGAGGTTGTCGGTCCAGATGTGTTCGGTGAACTTCGGTTGGGTGAGTCGCTCCAGGCAGAGGTCCAACTGCTCGATGGCCCAGCTCTCCCGGGGTGGTGTGGCGGCGCCGGTGAGGCGGGCGGCGAGGTGGCCGAGGCCGCGTTCCCAGAGGCGTTTGACGACGGTGTCGCGGTGGGCCAGGAGGGCGAAGTGGTGGACGTCGTGGCCGTGGTGGCGGAGTTGGCCGATGATGTCGTCGTAGTAGGCGGGGTTGGTCAGGGTCATCGGGACGACCACCACTCCCCCGTGCTCGCGTAGAAGTTGATCCAGGACTTCGGCGACACCGGCTCGCCAGGCGCGCAGGTCTTGGAAGTCGCGGCGCAGGGCGGGTGGGAGCATGCGGTGGAAGCCGAAGCCGGGGTGTTCGGGGTCGCTGAGGGTGGCGCCGGGGAGTCGGCGGGTGAGTTCGTGGGCGGTGTGGGTCTTGCCGCCGCCGAAGGGGCCGTTCACCCAGATGAGCATGTTTTGTGTCTACCAGTGTTTACCAAAGGTCTGGGGTGTGCCAGGCGGCGAGGGTGCGTCGGCTTTCGAATCGGCGCTGCTCCCCCGTTGTCGGGTCGGTGAACTCGAGTGTTCTGGCGAGTAGTTGCAGTGGTCGGGTGAAGTCGTCGAGGGGTTTCTCGGTGAGGACGGGGTAGAAGTCGTCGCCGAGGATGGGGATGCCGATGCGGGCCATGTGCAGGCGGAGTTGGTGGGTGCGGCCGGTGGTGGGGTGGAGTCGGTAGCGGCCGAGGCCGTCGCGGTGGTCGAGGAGGGTGATGGTGGTGACGGCGTTGGGTTCGCCGGGGACTTCCTGGGCGGTGATGACGCCGCGTTCTTTCATGATCCGGCTCTGGACTGTGGTGGGTAGTCGCAGTGTCGGGTTGTGTGCGGCGATGGCTTCGTATTCCTTGGTGACGCGGCGGTCGCGGAAGAGGGTTTGGTAGCGGCCGCGTAGTTCGGGGCGGACGACGAACATGAGGAGTCCGGCGGTGGGGCGGTCGAGTCGGTGCGCGGGGCTCAGGGTCGGTATGCCGAGGTCGCGGCGGAGGCGGACGAGGGCGGTCTGGACGATGTGTTTGCCGCGTGGGATGGAGGCGAGGAAGTGGGGTTTGTCGATGACGACGATGTCGTCGTCCTGGTGGAGGACGTCGAGCGGGAACGGGACGGGGACTTCGTCGGGGAGGTCGCGGTGGAACCAGATGGTGAGTCCGGGCGCGTAGGGGGCGTCGATGGGGATGGGTCCGTCGAGGCTGACGATGCGCTGGTCGCGGAGCATGTGGTCGATGCGGGTGGGGTCGACGCGGGGTAGGCGGTCGACGAGGTGGTCGCGGATGGTGGTCCACTCCCCCGTCTCGGGCAGGCGGAGGCGGGCGGCGTCGAGTCCGTGCCGCTGTGGGAGGGGTGAGGGGAGCTTGCGCCGCACCTGGTCAGGGTAGGCGGGTGAGCAGGGCGGTGGCGATGGCGGCTTGGACTGGGTCGAGGGTGGTGGCGCCGTCGTGCAGGTCCCAGAGGGTGTTCTGCAGGACGCGGGCGAGGGTCCAGGCGGTGGCGGCGGCGCGGTCGAGGTGTTCGGTGAGTTGGTCGAAGCGGTGTGGGGTGTTGTCGGTCCACTGGTTGGCGAGTGCGGGCATGAGGTCGAAGCCGGGGTGGCCGGTGAGGGGTTTGGGGTCGATGGCGAGCCAGGGTTCGCGGTCGGCGGCGAGGGCGTTGCCGTAGTGCAGGTCCCAGTGCAGGAGGCGGTCGCCGGGGGGTTCGGTGGCGATGTCGGCGGTGGCGTCGGCGCAGGTGAGGGCGAGTGCGCGGTCGTGTGCGTGGGTGAGGCGGTGCAGGAGTGGGCGTTCGGTGAGCATCGCGGTGGTGATGGTGGTGAGGGGGCGGATGCCGGGTGGGGCGGTGGTTCGGTGGAGGCGTTCGAGCAGTTGCGCGATCACGGGTAGGGCTTGGTCGGTGGGGAGGGTGGACAGTGGTCGGTCGGGGTTGAGGCGTTCCAGCAGGAGCGTGCCGGTGGGTTCGTCGTGGTCGAGGAGGTGGACGGTGCCGTCGCCGTGCCAGTGGCGCAGGGCGGGTGCCTCGCCGTCGTTCTCGTGGTCGCGGGGTTGGAGTTTGAGGGCGGCCGGGGTGCCGTCGGGGCGGTGGACGGGGATGACGATGGCGACCATGCCGTGGCGGGGTGGTCCGTCGGGGTGCAGGTTCCAGCGGTCGAGCGCGGTGGTGGCGAGGGTGGGCAGGTCGGTGAGCCAGGGCAGGTGCTCGGGGCTGTGTTTCGCGTAGTACGCGCGCAGGCGTGGCGGCACGGTGATGGGCATGGTGGGGTCTCCTTCGGGTGGGTGGTGGGCGCGAAGGAGCGGGTGGTGGCGCCCGGGGTCAATGCCGCATGCCTGCCACGGTAGTCGGTTTGGGTGTTTCGTGTCGGTGTTCGTGTTCGGTGAATTGTGGGTGCGCCCGTTTTGGGTGGGGTGGTGGCATTCGCAAGCGACAATTCCGGCAAAGTCGTTCCCAGGGAAAATTCGACCATTGAACAGTGCGGTGGCGCGGTTGACCCTGTGGCTGGCCCAACCCGATTCCGGGGCCGGGAAAGGACGATCCGATGAGAAGAAGAGCGCTCCCTGCCGCGCTCGCGCTCGCCGTCGGCCTGGGCGGGGTGGCGCTTGTCGCCTCCCCGTCGGCGCAGGCGGCGGCGTGCGGTGACCAACTCGTGGCCAACGGTGGCTTCGAGAACGGCACCACATCGTGGACCCAGACCAGCGGGGTCATCTCCGCCGCCACGTCGAGTCAGCCCGCGCACGGCGGGTCGTCGATCGCGTGGCTCGACGGTTACGGCAGTGCGCACACCGACACGTTGTCCCAGTCGGTGACGCTGCCTTCGGGGTGTACTTCGGCGACGTTGTCGTACTGGGTGCACGTCGACACGAATGAGACGACTGCGGTCAAGTACGACACGTTGGCCGTGCAGGTCGGTTCGGACACGGTGGCGTCGTATTCGAACGTGGACAGCGCGGCCGGGTACAAGCAGGTCACGTTGGACGTGTCGAAGTACTTGGGGCAGACCGTGGTGCTGAAGGCCACGGGTATTGAGGACCAGTCGTTGGCGACGGATTTCGTGTTGGACGACTTCTCGTTGACGACGGCCGGTGGTGGTGGTTCGCAGTCGCCGACGGTGACGAGTCCGGGGAACCAGTCGACCCAGGTGGGTCAGGCTGTGTCGCTGCAGGTGCAGGCCAGTGACCCGCAGGGTGACGCGTTGACGTATTCGGCGTCGGGTCTGCCCGCGGGGTTGTCGATCGCGGCGTCGACCGGGAAGATCACCGGCTCCCCCACCACGGCGGGTACGTCGTCGGTGACGGTGACGGCGACCGACCCGGGTGGCAACAGTGGTCAGGCGACGTTCTCGTGGACGGTGTCGGGGACGACTCCGCCGCCGACGGACACGACGCGGACGCCGGTGAACCCGAAGTACACGGTGAGCTTGACGTCGAACTCGTCGGGTGACACGTGGACGGGGCACCAGTCGGTGAGTTTCACCAACGGCTCCCCCACCGCGTTGAACGAGGTGTACCTGCGGTTGTGGGACAACGCGCACGGTAGTTGTCCGTCGACGCCGATCACGGTGACGAACGTGACCGGTGGTACGCCGTCGGCGTTGTCGGTGAACTGCACGGCGTTGAAGGTGACGTTGCCGTCGCCGTTGCAGCAGAACCAGTCGGCGACGGTGGCGTTCGACCTGAGCATCGTGGTGCCCGCGGGCGCGGACCGGTTCGGCAAGGACGGTACGGCGGTCATGGTGGGCAACGCGTTGCCGGTGTTGGCGATCCGGGATGGTTCCGGGTGGCACCTGGACCCGTACACGAACAACGGTGAGTCGTTCTACACGGTGATCAGCGATTTCGACGTGACGTTGGTGCACCCGTCGTCGCTGTTGATCCCGGCGACGGGTACGTCGACGGACACGGTCAACGGCACCACGACGACGACGCGCGCGACGGCGTCGAAGGTTCGTGACTTCGCGTGGGGCGCGGGTCCGTTCTCGCACGTGTCGGGGACGTCGCCGAAGGGTGTTCGGGTGAACGTGTACGGGGCGAGTGGTATCGCCACGTCGGACCTGAACTCGATGTTGAACCTGTCGAAGGACGCCATCGATGTGCACTCGGGCCGGTTCGGGGACTACCCGTACGGCGAGGTGGACGTGTTGTTGGACAACAACTACTGGTTCGGTGGCATGGAGTACCCGGGTTTCGTGATGGACCTGGTGTCGACCACGGCGTTGCCGCACGAGTTGGCCCACCAGTGGTGGTACGGCATCGTGGGTGACGACGAGTACAACTCGCCGATGTTGGACGAGAGCTTCACCGACTACGCGACGGACCTGTACCGGGGTATCACCGGTTCGGGGTGTGGGATCACGTGGCAGTCCAGCGCGGAGAAGTTGACGGATTCGATGGCGTACTGGGACGCGCACTCGTCGCGGTACTCGACGGTGATCTACGGCTACGGCAAGTGCATGTTGCACGACCTGCGGCGGTTGATCGGTGACACGGCCATGGCGAACCTGCTCAAGTCCTACGCGCAGTCGCACTGGTACGGGGTGTCCACGGTGGCGGAGTTCAAGGCCGCCGCCCAGGCCGCGGCGGGGTCGACGAACCTCACCTCGTTCTGGACCCAGCACCGCGTGGAGGGCTGATCCCCGCTGAGCCGGGAGTGAGCTAGGTGGTGGGGGTGGTGCTTCGGCGCCACCCCCACTGCCATGTCCAGGTGGGTGTCCAGGTGGGCGGCGCGGGTGAGCAGGTGATGGGTTCAGGTGGCGAGGGTGGCGACGGGGTCGACGCGGTCGGCGATGGTCATGGCGAGCCATTCGGGGGTGGTTTTGACCAGGATGAACGCGGTGACCGGGGTCGGGTCAGTGGGCATCGGTGGTCTCCGGGGTGAGGGCGGGCTTGAGGGTGTGGGCGCACCAGTGGGCGAACTCGGTGCCGGGGCCCGCGTGTGGGGGGCGGGTGGTGGCGTCGAGGCTGCGGTCTTTGGCGCGTTTCATGTTGACCACGGCTTCGACGAACTCGGCGTTGAGGCCGTGGCCGAGCATGGTGGTGCGCAGGTCGTCGAGGGTTTCGCGGTGGTAGCGGACGGGGCGGCCGAGTTCCTCGGTCATGATGCGGGCCAGGTCGTTGGGTGAGAGGTCGCGGGGGCCGAGGACGGGGACGGTGTCGACGCCGGTCCAGGAGCGGTCGAGCAGGAGTGTGGCGGCGGTCGCGGCGATGTCGGCGACGGCGACGAGTGGGGTGGGGCGGTCGGGGTCGGTGGTGTCGGTGAAGACGCCGTGGTCGCGGATCGAGTCGGTTTCCTCGAGGAGGTTGTCGTAGAAGGACGGGTTGGCCAGGGCGCGGTAGGCGACGCCGGTGGCGGCGATGAGGTTGTCCATGGCCAGGGAGGCGGTGACGAGTCCGGCGTGGTCGGCCAGTGGGGTGCCGCGGCCGAGGGCGGAGACGCCGACGACGTGGGTGATGCCGTGGGTGGTGAACGCGTGGGCGGCGGGGCGGGTGAAGCCGCTGTAGGCCTGGTCGGGGGTGAGTGAGCCGTCGGGTGGGACGAGCCAGAAGACGGCGTCGGCGCCGGTGAGGGCGCGGTCGATGGTGGTGGGGTCGCCGTGGGAGCCGGTGATCACTTCGACTCGGTCGCGGATGGTGTCGGGGAGGCGGGCGGGGTCGCGGACCACGACGCGGAGTGGTTCGTCGTGTGCGGTGAGCAGGGGCAGCAGCCTGCGGCCGATGTTCCCGGTGGGGGCGGTGATGACGATCATGGTTCCTCGTGGGTGTGGGTCGGGTGGTGTGCCTCCAGCGTGCGGGCTGGGCGGGTGTTGCCACAATGGGAACCTCAGCATCCAATTTTTGCCTGGATCGGAATGATGCCGGTGAGCAGCTCATCCCCGAGTCTTGACGCCAACCTCGCGGTCGCCTTGGACGCCCTGTTGACCGAGCAGAGCGTCACCCGGGCAGCCGCGCGGCTGCGTACCTCCCCCGCCGCGATGAGTCGCACCCTGGCCCGGTTGCGTCGGGTGTTGCAGGACCCGCTGTTGGTGCGGGCGGGGCAGGTGATGGTGCCGACTCCGCGCGCCGAGGCGTTGCGGGACGAGGCGGCGGCTGTGGTGCGCCGGTTGGCGGTGTTGTTGACCCCCGGTGGTGGGGTCGACCCCGCGACCTTGCGGCGCACGTTCACCGTGCAGACCTCGGACCTGGTGGGTGTCGCGTTGGCGCCGGGGTTGCTCGCGTTGGCGCGGCGGGAGGCGCCGGGGGTGTCGCTGCGGGTGTTGGCCGAGGAGTGGGAGGCGGGTCCGGCGTTGCGGGAGGGTCGGGTCGATCTGGAGATCGGGTCGATCGATCACGTCGATCCGGAGACGCGGGTCGAGGAGTTGGTGACGGTGCGGATGGCGGCGGGCGTGCGGGCCGGGCACCCGCTCGCGGCGGCGGCGTTGACCCCGGCCGGGTTGGCGGCGGCGGAGCATGTGGCGGTCAGTCGTCGGGGGCGTTTCACCGGGCCGCTGGACGCGGCGCTGGCCGAGCACGGGTTGGCTCGTCGGGTGGGCGCGGTCTTGCCTGGGCACTTGGCGGCGATGGTGTTCGCCGCGGCGGGCGACGCGGTTTGCCTGGTCCCGGCCGCCTTGCCCGACCAGCCCCGGTCGCCGTTGAGTGCCCCGGCCCACGCGCTTGGTCTGCGGCTGCTGGACATCCCGGTGCCGCTGCCGCCGCTGACCATTGGGATGGCCTGGCATCCCCGCCATACAGCCGACGGCGCCCACCAGTGGCTGCGCGGCGCCGTCCGCCGGGTGCTGCGGCCCGGTCACGCCGGTTAGGCTGCGGGGGCGATGATCAAGCGCAGGCGCGTCAGATCAACAGGAGACGGTCATGCCCAGCAAGACCTTGTGGATTCCCACCGCCGACGGCCAGGCCGAGGCCTTCGCCGCGTACCCCGAGGACGGCGGGCGGCACCCGGGGGTGCTGATGTACGCGGACGCGTTCGGTATCCGGCCCGCGCTGCGGGAGATGGCTCTTGAGCTGGCCGGGCACGGGTACTACGTCCTTGTCCCCCACTTCTTCTACCGGCACGGCCCGGTGCCGGTGGTGGAGTTGCCCGAGTACATCGCGGGAGAGGCCCGGTCCGCGCTCATCGGCGAGTTGATGCCGCTGATCCGGGCGCACACCGCGGAACTGACCCTGCGCGACGCCGACGCCTACCTGGGGTTCCTCACCGGCCTGCCCGAGGTCAGCGCCGGGCCGGTCGCGGTGACCGGCTACTGCGTCGGTGGTCTCCTCGCGGTGCGTACCGCCGTCGCTCACCCCGCTCAGGTGGCCGCTGTCGCCGCGTTCCACGCCCCCGTGGGCGCTGACGGGCTCGAGAGCCTGAGCACGCTCACCGCCCACGTCCATTTCGGTCACGCGGAAACCGATCTCACCGCCGATGCCTTGGGCGAGCTCAACCAGGCTCTCGACGCCGCGGGGGTCGACTACACCTCCGAGATCTACCCCGGCACCGTCCATGGTTTCACCATGTCCGACACCGACGCCTTCAACCCCGCCGCGGCGCGGCGGCACTGGGACCGGCTGGTGTCCCTGCTGGACCGGACCCTGACGACCACCTGAGTCACGGCGACCCGGGTGTGTGGAAGCCGCCGATCTTCTGTTCGAGCAGGGCGGCCAGTCGCAGTGGGGTGCGGTCCTCGAACAGCGGGCCGATGAGCTGCACGCCGACCGGCAGGCCCTCGGGGGACCGGCCCGCCGGTATGGCGGTGGCGGGCAGGCCGGGCATGGTGGCCACACCGGCCCAGACGAGCTGGTCGAAGTACGGGTACTCGACGCCGTCGATGTCGATCCGGCGGGCCAGCGGATCGGGGTCGTGGTCGTGCGGGAACGCGGGGGTCGGCGTGATCGGGCACACCACGGCGTCGAACTCGGCGAACAGTTGCCGCCAGCCGTGGCGGTGGAGCTCGCGGCGGTTGGTGGTCTCGATCCAGTCGCGGTGGCTGAACACCATGGCGCGCAGCCGCGCCGCGTCGAGCCCCTGGTCGTCCGCGCTCAGCGCGGCGGCGCGGGTTTGTAGCTGTTCGTACGCCTCGACGGGGAACCGCGCGACGGAGCCCGAGAACTGCAACGTCGTGTACAGCGTCGCGGCCTCGGCCAGGTCGGGCAGCAGCGGGCTGTGCCGTTCGACGCGGGCGCCGCTGTCGGTGAGCGCGTCGGCCACCCGGTTCACCCCCGCCCGCACGGCGGACCCGGTCGGGATGAACGGGTGGTCGTCGACGACCAGGACCCGGAAGTCGCGGAGCCGTTCGTGGCGGGCGGGCGGCAATGTCACGTGGTGCGCCTTGCCGAGTGTCAGCGGGTCCGGGCCGGCCATGACGTCGAGCAGGAGAGCGAGGTCGCGGGCGGTGCGCGCCATCGGGCCTGCGACGGCGAGGTCGAGGTCGGTCGGCAAGGCGGGCTCGCCCGGTGGCACCATGCCGCGGGTCGCGGCCAGCCCGAGTGTCGGTTTGTGGGCGTAGACGCCGCAGAAGTGCGCGGGGGTGCGCAGCGAGCCCGCGAGATCGGAGCCGATGGACAGCGCGCCGAACCCGGACGCCAGGGCCGCCGCCGACCCGCCGGAGGACCCGCCCGGGGTGCGGTCGTGGTCCCACGGGTTGGTGGTGGTGCCGTAGATGGCGTTGAAGGTCTGGATGTCTTGCAGCCCCACGGGCACGTTGGTCTTGCCGAGCACCACGGCGCCCGCGGCCTTGAGTCGTGACACCTGGACCGCGTCCTCGGCGGGCAGGTGGTTCGCGTGGTGTGGCAGGCCCCAGGTCGTGGGTAGCCCGGCCATGTTGTAGGACTCCTTGACCGTCACCGGGATGCCGAGCAGCGGCCGGTCCTCGCCGCGGGCGCGCGCTTGGTCGGCGTCGCGGGCGGCGGCTCGGGCGCGGTCGAAGTCCGGCACGCAGATCGCGTTGATCGTCGTGTCGTGGCGCTCGATGCGGGCGATCGCGTCGTCGGTCAGTTCGGCGGAGGTGACCTCACCGGCGCGCAACGCGGCCGCGAGCTGTCCGGCCGTCTGATATCCCCAGTCCATGAATCCGACCGTACCGACCTCGGGAAACGGCCATGAAACACCGATTCGCGCAACGGGACGGACGCCTCAACACACTCATGGTCCCGCCCCGGGGGCGTGACCATTCGCCCGACCGCGGGCCATGGCGACGTGCGCGAAGTCCGGCCGAATCTCTGGCGGACAAGCGGCCCCAGGCAGCCGCCAACGCCGTCCGCTGTGGCTCCGGCGCGGCCTTGCCTGCCATGGCGCGCGCCGGCGTCGCCGACCGTTCGATCCGTACGCGGGACGGGTTCACCGGCCCGGAGGTCTCGTTGCCTCCGTCCAACGTCAACGGCCGTGCCGCCGCTACTCGGTCCCGAAGACGCGGTGGGCGACCAGGGAGCTGGAGGAGCGGGCGGGGTCGGGGGCGGCGGAGTTGTAGGTGTGGCGGGTGGTGTCGACGCTGGCGTGGCCGACGTCGGTGGCGACGTCGGTGAAGGCGGCGCCTTCCTGGATGGCGGTGGTGACGTAGTAGTGGCGCAGCGCGTGCGGGTGCAGGGTGGCGGCGAGGCCCTTCTCGTCGGGGTCGATGGCGCGGGCGATGCGGCGCAGCAGCTCCCAGATGGCTTGGCGGGTGCAGCGGCGGCCCGCGCGGTTGAGCAGCAGTGGGGTGCTCGCGGCGGCGCGGCCGCGTAGCGCCGGGGTGGGGGTGGTGTGGGTGTCGCGGGCGCGCAGGTAGTCGTCGATGGCGGTGGCGACGGGGGCGGCGAGGTAGACGATGCGGTCCTTGGCGCCCTTGCCGTGCACGCGCAGGGCGCGGTGGCCGCGGTTGCGGTGCAGGTCGGCGCGGTCGAGGTCGCACAGTTCGCTGACCCGGATGCCCGCGGTGAACAGGGCGACGACGGCGCGGGCGCGGAGTTTGTCGAGTTCGCGTTGGCGGGGCAACCTGCCCGCGAAGTGGTAGAGGGCGGCGACCTCGGCGTCGGCGAGGGTGATGGTGGCGGTGGCGCCGGGGCGGCCGGTGAGGCCGAGGCGTTTGCGGTTGAGGGCGGCCGGGTTGGCGTCGGCGAGGTCGTCGGCGACGAGGTGGTCGTAGAGGGCGCGCACGGCGCCGAGCATCTTGTCGCAGGTGCTGGTGGCCGCGCCCGCGGCGACGAGGTCACCGAGCCAGGACTTGACGTGGGTGGCGCGGGCGGCGCGCGGGTCGAGGTCGTGGCTGGCGCACCAGCGGAACCAGTGCAGGTGACGCAGCCGCCCGGGTGGGGCCGGTGGGGGCGCGGTGCCGCGGCGGGCCGTGGGGCGGTGCACGACGGTGGCGTAGCGGGCGACGGCGGCGGACCAGCCGGGTGGGGCGTCGGGCAGGTCGGCCCAGCGGGTGACGTCGTGCAGGCCGGTGGGCAGGCCGAGTGCCTGGCCGCAGTAGGTGAGGCGGGTGGTGGTGTTGCCGTACCCGGCGAGCCAGTCGGCGATGGCGGTCAGCAGCCGCGCGGGGTCGGTGACGCCAGGCCACACCCGGGCCGGTCCGAGGTCGTCGGGGTGGGGTGTGGTGGCGAGGGGGTGCACCCGGCAAAGCCTAGAGCGGCGCCGTCCCCGCCGTGACCGGCCGGCGGGTGGCGTGCGGGTCAGGACTCGCCGGTGGTCCTGGCCGTGCCGAGGGACGCCGCGGCGATCACGCGGGCGGCGGTCTGGGTGGTGGAGGTGGTGTTGAGGTTGGTCAGCGACGCCTGGTTGAGGGCGTAGACGACGAACTCGTAGGTGTTGACGGTGGTGGGCGAGCAGGGGCCTTGGTAGCCGTAGAGGCTGGCGCTGCCCCGGTAGTAGACCTGTCGGGCGCCCGCGGGGACGGACGGTTTGTAGGCGTGGTCGACGTTCTGCGGTAGCGCGGTGGTGCTGGGTGGGATGTCGTAGATGACCCAGTGGATGAGGTTGTTGTTGTCCAGGTCCCGCATGACGATGGCGTAGCTCTTGGCCGCGGCGGGGGCGCCGGACCACGTCAGCGGTGGGGACTGGTTCTTCTTGGCGGGGTCGTTGCCGCCGCCGCTGGTGCACTCGTGGACCTTGGGGATCGTGCCGCCGTTGGCGAAGGCCGCGCTGGACAGGGTGAACGCGGCGCGGTCGGCGGTGGCGGTGGGGCAGGCCGTCGCGGTGACGAGCAGGGCGGACAGCACGATCGTCGTGCTTCTCACTGGCGGGCTCCCGAGTCTCTCGTCGGTGTCGTGGTCCTTTCGTGGCGCGCCGGTGGGTAGCGGGCGCCGCACCCAGCGTAGGCAGGTCGCCGGTTCCGGGCACTGGATCACGCTTGCCGGATACGCGGAGATCCATACCAACAGAAGAACACTTCTGTAGGGATGGATGATCAGAGCCCTTCTCGTGGCTGATTGGTTGGATATGACTATGATTGAGTTATAGTTAGCAGCAACTATGGAGGCTGGAGATGGACGAGGTCGCGGCGGACACGTGTCTGTGCTGTGGGCAGGGCCTGCCCGAACGCGTCGGCGCCCGCGGCGGACCACGACTGCGCTACTGCCCGGACGGAGAAGGACGCTGGGACGACGGCACGTTCTCCTGCAAACGCCACGGCGCCACGGTCGTCCTCTACCGGGCCGCGCGGGGTGACACCGCCACCGACGACCCGCTCGTCGTCCTCGACCAGACCCTGACCCGGCTGCGTGACGTCCTGTCCCCCGTGACCGTCGCGCTCGGGGAGACCACCGCGGTCGTCGAACGGCAGGGGGAGGTCGTGCGCGCCGAGACCGTCCGCGTCGCCGAGGCGGAAGCGCACGCCGAAGCCGCGTCCCGGGCCGCCGCCGAGGCCGAACGCCTCCGTCGCGACGCCGAGGCCGCCGCCGTCACCTGCCGCGCCGAGACCGACCAGGCCCGCGTCGAGCGGGAGACGTCGCTACGCGCGGCGGCCGAGGCCCGTAAGACCGCCGCCGAGGCCGTCGCCCAAGCCGCGACCGCCGAACAAGCCCGCCGCGACGCCGTCCTCGCCGCCACCGACGCCGCCAAGACCCGCGACGCCGCCGGCGCCCGCGCCGACACCCTCACCGACCAGGTCACCCGGCTCACCGCCGACCGCGACACCGAACGCGCCCATGTCCTGGAACTGCAGGGCAAACTCGCCGCCGCGGACGACCTCGCGTCCCGCCTCGCCCAGGCCACCGCCGACCGCGATCACCTCACCGCGGGCCTCGCCGTCGCCCGTGCCGACACCGAACGCCTCACCACCGAACTGGCCGACCTCCGCGACGCCCACACCGCCGCTACCCGCACCCTGCACACCGCCCGCCACCTCGCCGCGCTCCCCCACAGCACCAACCACCTGCGCGCCCTCCTCGACAGCCCCACCCCACCCGACGGCAACACCCTGCTCGCCGAGATCGGCACCCGCACCCTCCTCGACCAGGCGCTCACCGGTCGACTCACCCCACTGCCCGCCGCCGAACTGCACACACCCACAAGCACACCCGACCCGAACACCACGACCCTGCGGCTCGACCCCGCCGCCCCCCTCATCACCCGCGCCCTGTTCCGCACCGAGGTCACCCGCATGGCACCCCGGCACGCTGCCACCACCGACCCCGACCTCACCGAGATCCGACTCCCCCACCCCACCGCCCGCGTCATCGACTACCTCGCCACCCTCGCCACCGCCCTCGGCCTCACCGTCACCGCCACCCGCCCCGTCCCCACCCGGCGCACACCGTCATGACCGTCGAACTCGACACCGACCGGCTGCTGCGCCCCTGGCGAGTCGTCGAGGCCCACATCCAGCGCGAACTGTGGACCGAACGCGACCCCCGAGTGCCCCCACACCGCCGGATCGACCCCGAAGGACACCCCACGGTCGCCGAGTTCGAACAGCGGATCCACGCGAGCCTGCCGTCGTCGACCGGGCTGCTCGCCGTCGAACGCAAGACCACCGGCGACGTCATCGGCCACTGCGGGCTCGTCGACGGCGAACGGGCGGCCGAACCGGAACTGGCCTACGAACTGCTGCGCCGCGCGTGGGGGCAGGGGTACGCGACCGAGGCGTCGGCGGCGGTACTGGACTGGGCGAGGTCCTCGGGGTACCGGCGGGTGTGGGTGACAGTCTGGGATTGGAACACCGCGTCGCGGCGGGTGCCGGCCAAGCTCGGGTTCACCGAGACCGGCGCGGGGACATGGACCCGGTCCACGGGACCACCCTGTTCACCACGAGAGCGCTCTGAGGTCAGCCGGTGGCGTGGACCTGGGTGGCGGTGATCGTGTCGCCGGTGACGGTGTAGGTGCCGTGGAAGGAGCGGGAGGTGCCGTCGGTCTGGTGGGCGACCAGGTCGATGGTGACGGTGGGGCCGGTGACCGACTGGATGGTCAGCACGTCGTGGTCGGTGCCTGCGAAACCGGTGGAGAAGTCGGTGAAGGACTTGCCGGTGTTCTTGCCGCCGAGGTCCCAGGCGCGTTGGTAGTCGTGGGCGTTGATCGCGTCGAAATACGCGCGGACCACTGACTCCGGGGTCGGGGGCGCTGGGGAGGTCTCGGACGGCTCCGTGGACGTCTGGACGGATGTCTCGGTGGGGGCCGCGGCGGACTCGGACGTGGGAGGCGCCGGGGTGGTGAAGGTGGGGACGACCGGGGCGGCCACGGGGGTGCCGGGCACGGGGGCGGCGCAGGAGGCCACGAGCAGGGCGAGCGCGGGCCAGGCGCGGCGGGTGGCGGTGCGGGCGGTCATCACTGGACGGATCGGAACGCGGCTGGTGGGCGTTACCCCTTTTGGGTAACGCCCACCAGGGGGTCAGGCGGTGAGGATGTCGTCGATCTGGCCCATGGCCAGGCGCATGCCCTCTTCCATGCCCATGCCCGCCAACTGTTCGAGGGCGGCCAGGGTGGGGAAACGGGTGACGCTGGTCATCCGGGTGCCGGAGTCGGCGGGGGCGAGCGTGACCACGATGTGCGTCGCGGGCATCGACGGGTTGGGGTTGCCGTCGTCGTCGGCGAAACCGTCGTCGAACTCCAGGTGGGTGGGGGCGTCGAGGGCGGTGACCCGCCACCAGCCGCGGTACTTCTCGCCCTCGGGGCCGGACATGTGGTAGGCGCTGGCGCCGCCGACGGTGAACTCGTGCCGCTCGAAGGTCGCGGGCCAGGTCGGCGGCCCCCACCAGCGCTCCAGTTGCCGCGGGTCCTGCCACACCTGCCACACCCGCTCGACGGGGGCGGCGAACTCGGCGACGAACGTCATCGTCAGCGCCTCCGGGTCCTTGTGCGTGCTGATCACGGTCACTGTGCTGTCCTCTCGGTGTCGATGTCCTCGGCGAGGATGTCGTCGATGGCCCGCGCCCGGTCCCGCCAGATCCGCTCGTAGGCGTCGAGCAGGTGGACGGCCCGGCGCAGGACGTCCGGGTTGCCGCGCACGATCTGCTCCCTGCCCCGGCGTTGCTTGGTGACCAGCCGGGCGCGTTCGAGCACCGCGACGTGCTTCTGCACCGCCGCGAAGCTCATGTCGTAGCGGCGGGCCAACGTCGAGACGGACTGCTCCCGACTCAGCACCTGTTCCACGATGTCCCGCCGAGTGGCGTCGGCCAGGCCGTGGAAGACCCGGTCCACCTCACTCGCGTCCCACTGACGTACAACCACGCGGTTGTACGTTAGGTGGGGTCGGCATCGTCGTCAAGTGTCGGTCCCGGTCCCTATGCTGCGGCCATGCCACAGAGCGGTCCGGACTTCCTCGAGGTCGTCGACGCCCTTCCCGACATCACCCGGGGCGAGGGCCCCACCTACACGTCGTTCAGCGTCGGCGGCCGCAAGTTCGGCTACTACTGGCCCCGCACCCAGACCGTCGGGCTCAAGCAGACCCTGTCCGAACAGCTCGCCCTGGTCGCCGAACGCCCCGACGTGTTCGAGGTCCAGTTCACCTCCGGCGGATTCGGCTGGGTCGTCGTCACCCTCGCAGGCGTCGACCGCGCCGAACTCACCGAACTCGTCTTCGAAGCCTGGCGGCTCACCGCGCCCGAGGACCTGCTCACCCTGGCCCCGGACCCGGCGGGTCGGTGACAGGAGTCGGGTACCGATGTGGCCGGCGGCTCGGCGGGCACCGGTGCAGCGGCGGGTGTGCGGGTTCGCGCAAACTCGCCGCCTGGCCTTTTAGGAGGAGTGTCGCCGACCGCGTCAAGATCGAGGTCCCTGACGCGCTTCATCTCGACCATGGCTTCAACGAGGCGTTCGCCCAGGCCATGGTCGAGCGCAGTCCGTCGATCGACGGGCGCGCGTGCGGTCCCAGGCGGATGAACCGCCGTAGGCCTCGTCGGGGGTGAGCGAGGCGTCTGGCGTGACCAGCCAGGACACCGCGTCGCTGACGACGCCGCCCGACCCGGGCGCGTCACCGAACTCACCGCGCCGACCCGGCCGGGCCGATATGGTGAGTTGGTCAGTCCTCGCGCGGCGGTCGGTGCCCCGGGCGGATTGCGGACTCCCGCATGTCGATCACTCCGGTGTCCCGCAACCGCAGGAGTTGCGTGCGCAAGGGGGTGTAGTCCGTCGCCGGCGGCACGTTGACCGCCCAGAACCCGTGCCTGCCGCTGGATTCCCATTCGCCGCCCGCCTCGGTCAGCAGCGCACCGATCTCGTCGGCTCGCGCGGCGTCGGCGAGGGTGAACTGGATCGTGGAGTTGCCCGACTCGGCCACCAGTTCCTCGTGGAGGAACTCGCGGTTCACCAGGTCGATGCGGATCCGGATCGTGTCACCGAAGGCGATCCCGGGCACGTAGAAGGGGATGTTGGCGACTGTGAGCAGGTACGGGGTGGTCGTGCGCTCGGCCCACATCGCCTCGGTCATCCCGGGAGCACGGGCGATGACCTCGTCCGGGAGTTCGAAGACAACCTTGCACATCCCGGTCGGCGAACCCGTCACCCGCGCTCCTTCGACAGACCGGCGGACTCGCGGTGGCCCGGCCGGAGGGCGGCTTCCACGAAGTCCAGCGAGCCGGCTTCCTTCAGCCGCAGCAGTTCGGCGCGCAGCGCGGCGTAGTCCGTTTGTGCGGGTACATGGACCGCCCACAATCCGTCCTCCGGGTTTGTGTCCCAGGGACACCGGGCGTTCACCAGCAGTTCGCGCGCCTCGGTGACACACGACCGGTCGAGCACGGTGATTTGAATCGCCGAGTTCTCCGATTCGGAGATCAACTCTTCGTAGACGAACTCCCGCCGTTCGTGGTCGATCCGGAAGCGGATCACATCATCGATCGCGATCCCCCGCACGAAGAAAGGGGCGTTCCGAACGCAAAGCTGGTATTGGGTGTCCGTGTATTCGGTCCACAACTGCTCGGTGAACATCATTGTCCGGGCCACCACGTCTTCCGGCAGGTCAAAAGCGACCTTGGTCAAACCGAGCGGGTCCCTATCCCAGTCTGCCACTAGGCAATCCTTCCAGACTCCGAAGTGATGATCTCACCTGACTCTGATCTTGATCCCGAAGTCTCCGAGGGTCCGGATAATCTTCGTGTCCCACTCGCCCATGGTCAGCGGACCCTTCGACCGGTTGCACGAACGGCACGACACGGCGCCGTTGGACGCGACTCCCAGCCCACCCTGCGACTTCGGGACCACGTGGTCGATCTGCGCGTCGTCATGCTGGCCCGGCACGCCCTTCTCGGAAGGACGTCTCGTGACCTCCTTGCCGCAATACTCGCACTTGTACACCCCGCCGTTCGCTTCGGCGTTCGCCGCGTAGACCTTCTCCCGCTCGACGTCGGTGAAGTCCGAGCCGCAGTTGTGGCCGAGTACGGGGACGAGGCCAGCGAGCACATAGTACGTGTGGACCACATCGACCGTGAGGTCGTAGCTGGTCCTAGGCCCGGTGTGGGTGGTGACCCCGGTGACGACCGTTTTGCTGCCGTCGGCGGTAGCCAGGTCGTCGCCTGTGGCCAGGTCAACGGCGTCTTGCCAGGTGTGGGTGGTGGCGTCCCAGAACTGGTGTCCGGCCGTCGTGTGGACTACGGCCTCGGCGCCGTCGGAGCCGCGGACGGTGACGTCGGCGAGGTCGAGGTCGTTGTTGACGTGGAGGGCGGTGACGGTGTGTTCACCCTGTTCGCCGGTGCCGGGGTCGGCGGCGACGACTCGGTCGCCGACGTGGATGTCCTTGATGGGCTTGGTGAGGCCGCCTGCCATCAGGACGCGGGTGGCGCCGTCGAAGCTGTGGCAGCCGCTGGATGAACTCTCCGACGGGGGTCTGCCTGAGCTGCCGGAGGGCTTGGGGGTGCCTGCGGTGTCGGCGGCGGTTCGGCCGCTGCCTGCGGCTGCCTTGCCACCGCCGGTGTCGGTGGCGGCGCGGACCGCGTCGGAGGCGGTGGCTTCGGCGGTGCCTCGGCCGAAGGCGCCTGCGGCGGCCTTGGCGGCGTAGCCGAGGACTTTGCCGCCCGCGTAGCCGAGGGGGCCCATGACGGCGCCGACGCCGCCGCCGGTGAGGGCGGCCATGCCGAGGTCGCTCCAGGAGAACTGGCCGGACTGGGCGGCTTGGACGCCGTAGGCGGCCGCTCCCCCGGCGGCGCCTGCGAGGGCTCCGCAGCCGGCGGCGCCCGCGACCGCGCCGATCCCGGCGGTCGGGATGCCGATGACGGCCTCGCAGCCGAGGAACACCGCGGTGGAGACGACGAAGTCGACGATGGCGGGGGCGTGGTTCTCGACCCACTGGGTCGCCGACGTGACCGCTGTCTGGGCGGCGTTGTAGGCGGTGGCGACCCCCACCCTGACGGTGTCGACGACGTCGGCGGCGAACTGGGTGACCGTCTCGAGGGTCTTCTGGGCGACGCTTTGCAGTTCGTGGTAGGCCTCGACGACGGCGGCGCGGCCGGTTTGGTAGAGGTCGTCGATCTGGTCGGCGACGGTGGTCACGGCGTGGCGGACGGCGCCTGCCGCCGCCTTCGCGGCCGTGGCTCCCGCGTCGTAGACCTTGCCGGCGACCTTGGCCACGGCCTGGCCGACTCCCTTGGCGGCGTTGCCGACGGCTTTGGCGCCCGCGGCGACCTGTCTGCCGAGCCACTTCGCCGCGTCGGACACCGCGTGGCCGACCGCAACGGCGGCGTGGCCGACGGCGACCGCCGCGGTCTTGACGCCGTTCCACGCCCAGTTCACCGCGTCGGACGCGGTGTTCCACGCCCAACTCGCGGCGTCCGACGCGGTGTTCCAGGCCCAACTCGCCGCGTCGGTGGTGGCGTTCCAGGCCGTGTCGGCGGCGCTGGTGACGCCGTCCCAGGCGTCGCAGGCCCAGCCCCAGAACCCGCCGCAGGTGCCGCTGGTGTCGGTGCCGTTGAGCGGGTTGTTGCCGAGGTAGGCGTAGCGGTGACCGGCGATGGGGGTCGGGACGGGTGAGTTGTCGGCGGTGTCGCGGGTGGTGAACTGGCCGATCCCGGGGCTGTACCAGCGGGTGCCCATGTTGACCTGGCCGTTGCCCTGCTCGGTCCACCCCGACTGGAAGCCCAGGTTGCCGATCGGGGTGCTCGACGCGGTCTTCGCGCCCCACGGGTCGTAGCTGGTGGACCCGCCGAGCGACGAACCCGCCGCCGAGAAGGTGCCGATGACGTCGTCGTGCTGGTCGGTGTACGCCAGCTCCGACCGGCCGCCCTGTTTGACGCCGAGCAGGTCGTCGCCGGGGCCCCGGCTGTACAGCGCGGTCCCGTCGCTCACGACCGAGTTGCCGGTGCCGCTGTAGACCATCTGCCGGGCGCTCTGGCCCATGGTCGTGGCGGTGTTGACCCGACCGAAGGCGTCGTAGGTGTAGGTCTGCACACCCCGGGTGATCTCCTCGTCGAACGCGTTCGAGGTGATCTGGGTCGTGTTGCCCGCCGTCGTGATGCCCGACAGCGTTCCGCGCGCGGTGTAGGCGTAGTCGCTGGTGCCGTCGTTGAGCAGTTGGTTGCGGGCGTTGTAGGTGAAGGTCTTCGACCCGGCCTGGGTGCGGTTGCCGGAGGCGTCGTAGCCGTAGTTCGTCGTGGTCGAGCCCGTGGTCCAGGAGGTCAACCGGCGGGCCTGGTCGTAGGTGTAGGTGTTGTTCGACGCCCCCGCGGCCCCGGTGGTGTTCTTCGAGGTCATGTCGCCGTTGCCGTTGTAGCCGTAGGCGATCGAGGCGACCTGCGCCCCTCCGGCCGTCTTGACCACGTCGGAGGTGAGCTGCCGCAGGTCGTCGTAGCCGAAGGTGCGGACGTTGCCGCCGGTGCCGTAGGTGATCTTCGACAGCAGCGACGCCTGGCCGTAGTCGTAGGTCAACTGCGCGCCGGTCAACGGGTCCGACGCGGTGTGCAGGCGACCTGAGCTGTCGTAGCCGTAGTTGGCGGTACCGGCGGCGTCCGTGCGCTGGGTCAGTCGACCGCCGTTGTCGTAGGCGAAACCGGCCGTCCCGCCCGGACCCGCGGTGGTCAGCACCATGCCGCGGTCGTCGTAGGTGTAGTTGTTGGTCGTCCCACCCGGCGCCGAGGCCGAGGTGACGCGACCGGCCAGGTCGTAGCCGAAGGTCCGGTCGATCGTGCCCGCGGCCGCGCCGGTGCCGGTCTGCTTGGTGACCCGGTCCATGTCGTCGTAGGTGAACGACGTGCTCACCCCGCCCGGCGAGGTCCGACCGGTCAGTCGACCGTTGAAGTCGTAGCTCGCCGTGAACGTGCGGTCCGTGGCGTTCGGGTACTGCGTGGTGGCGGGCTCCACGATCTGGCGGGGCAGGTTCCACGCGTTGTAGACGGTCTTGAAGACCCCGCCGCGGCCGTCGGTGAACCGGGTCAGGTTGCCCGAATTGTCATACCCGTACGACGACGTGATCGAACTGGTCGACGTGACCGGTTGGACGGTCTGGGTCAACCGGTCCAGGTCGTCGTAGGAGTAGGTGGTGGTCGCGCCTGCCGCGTCGGTCTGGGTCAGCAGCCTGCTGCCCTTGTCGTAGGTCGCCTTGACCTCGTTGAGCGTGGCGCCGTTCTTGGTTTTCTTGACCGAGGTCGCGTTGCCCAGGTCGTCAAAGGTCGTCTCGCTGGTGAGGCCGTCGGCCTGGTAGGCGCGGAACGGCCTGCCCAGGTGGTCGTAGCTGAAAGACGTCATGAAGCCGGTGGGGTCGATCTGCCAGGCCACCTGGCCGAGGGTGTCGTACTCGTAGGTGGTGCTGCCCGACCCGGGCGACGCCACGCCCCGCACCTGGTTGTAGTCGTTGTAGTCGAACGTCGTGGTGGCCGCGTGCGGGGTGGGCTGGCGGATCACCTCGGTCGCGGTCAGCGGTTTGCCGAGGTGGTTGTAGGTCGCCTGGGTGACCGCGCCGGTCGGGTCCGTCGTGGACAGTCGCTCGCCGTTGGTGTCATAGGTGTAGGTGGTGACACCGCCGTCGCGGGCCACGACCTTCGAAAGATCACCGAGCTGCGTGTAGGAGTACGTGGTCGCCTTGCCGAACGAGTCCTTGACCTCGGTCAACTGGCCCAACCCGTTGTAGGCGTTGGTCTTCGTGGCCGTGGACGTACCCGGGGCCCGCACCGAGGTGACCCGGCCCCCCGCGTCGTAGGCGGTCCTGGTCACGCCTCCGTTGGGGTTGACCTCCTCGACCTGCTCGCCGAAGGTGCTGTACCCGTACTTGCTGTTCGGCTGGGTCGCGCCGGGCGCGTCGACCCCGTTCTCCACCTGCACCTGTGGGGCGAGGACGGAGAACACCTTGCCCGCGTCGTCGTAGGAGTAGGTGGTCACCCGCCCCAGTGGGTCGGTCACCGTGGTCGGCAGGCCGAGCTGGTTGCGCACGGTCGTGGTGGTGACCGGCCCGGTCGCGGTCGACACCGTCTGGGTCAACGCCAGACCGGACGGGTCGTAGGTGGCCGAGGTGACCCGGGTCTTGCCCGCTCCGGTGGTGGTCTGCTTGGTGATCTTGTCGTCGGCGGAGAACTCGTAGGCGGTGCGGCGGATGCCGTCCGGGTCGGTCACGGCCGCGGTGCGGCCCGCGGCGTCGATCTCGTAGAGGACAGAGGTGGCGCCGTTGTCCTTGCTCTGCCCGGTCAGGTGGCCCGCGCCGTCGTAGCTGTCCATCTCCAGGCCCATCTCGGAGGTGTTGGGCCCGACCCGGATGACCTGGAAGACCTTGCCGTCGTCGTAGTAGGTGTAGCGGGTCCGCCTGCCCATCGAGTCGGTGATCGACGCGAGCCGTCCCGCCGGGTCGTACGCCCGCGACGACTCCACCAGGTCGGTGGGTGTGCCCGGGTTGTTCGGGTCACCGCGGTAGCCGACCAGGGTTTGCGTCAGCAGCTTGTGGTTGGGGTCGTAGGCATAGCGGACGACGTTGCCCGCGGGGTCGGTGTCCTTGGACTTGTTGCCGTAGACGTCGTACTCGTAGGTCCACGACGCGTTCGTCGCGTCCGTGACACCGGTCAACTGGCCGCGCGGGTTGTACGTCGAGTGGACGACGCGGCTGGTGTCACCGCCGGTGATGTCGTCGACCGTCTGGATCGTGGCGTTGCCGTCGAGGTCGTAACCGGTGGTGGCGCGTGCGGTGTGGGTCACCCCGGAGACCCGGTCGCGGACACCCGGGTCGGTCTGCACGGACACCAGACCCAGGTTGTTGTACTCGTAGCGCGAGGTCCGCTCCACGCCGTCGGCGACGACGTGCCTGGCGGTCATCCGGCCGAGGTTGTCGTACTCGTAGTCGGTGACCACGCCCGCGGCGTCGGTCGAGGAGTAGACGTCGCCCGCGGCGGTGTAGAGGGCCGTCTGGACCGAGCCGCCGGGCGTGGTCGTCTTCGTCGGCAACCCCGGCGGTGGGTCGACCCCGTTGGCGCCTTGGGCGGTGTACTCGAAGGTCATCGTGCGGCCGTTGGGGAACCCGGCCACCGGTGGGGTCTGCACCGAGGTCTGGTTGCCGAACGCGTCGTAGCCGAACGTGGTCTTGTACCGGTTGTCGGTGGGCCCGGTGGTCCGGCCGTCCCGGGTGGAGGCGACCAGCCCGTACTGGGGATCGCCCGCGGCCGCGGAGGTGTAGGAGTAGTAGGTCGTGGAGCAGTGCTGCAACTGGATGCTCTGGCAGGTGGTGACCGAACTGGTCTGCCCGTTGCTCGCGTTGTGCGTGGTGACCGTGGTGTTCCCGTTGGGGTCCACCACCGTCTGCAGGTTGCCCGACTCGTCGTAGCCGTAGCGGGTCGCGTTGCCCAGGGCGTCGGCGCGGGAGAGCATCCGGTTGCCCATCCGCGGGTCGTGCGTCTGGACCAGGGCCTTGCCGGTGGGGTCGGTGACCGTCACGGACAGCACCGGGGAGGTGCCCGTGGCGCGCTGCCCCGCCTGCCAGATCGCCTTGATCTTGTCCGCGTTCACGCTGGACGGGAAGTAGGCGACGTCGGAGATGGAACCGGAGAAGAACGTCGCGGTGGCCGAGCCGCCTGTGCCGCTGCGGTTCTGGTCCGGCCAGGTGCCGCCGAGGAAGCCCGCGCCGACCAGGGTCACGACCGTCGACGACAGGTCGACCGGGTCGACGGTGCCGCCGCGGCTGCCCACGGACACCCCGTCGAGGTAGAGGCCCTGGCTCCCGGCGCCCGCGGTGAGGACCACGTGGTGCCAGAGGCCGTCGTCGACCGCGTTCGGTGACGACATGGTGGTGGCGTTGCCGTCCCAGAACTTGCCCTGCAGCTTGCCGTCGTTGCCGACGTAGAGCGCCGGGGTGTAGTTGGCGCTGCTCGTCGCGCCCGGTGTCACGGCTTGGGCCTGGTAGCTGAACAGCACGCCGTTGCGGGCCGAGGTGCGGAACCACATCGAGATGGTCTGGGACGCGCCGGAGCCCTTGGTGCCCACCACATAGGTGCGGGACAGGTCCAGTGCCGAGGACGTCCCGTTGAACGACGCGGCCGTGCGGTCGCTGAACGGGCCCGGCCCGCCGAGGGTGACCGACTGGTACTCGGCGGCCCCGCCGTTGACCTCGTTGCGGGGCGTGGTGCCTGCCATGTCGGCGAGCCGCCAGTAGTCCCGGGGCGCGGCGCCGAGCACCGCGCCCGCGTAGACCTGGCTGGAGCCGGTCACGGTCGGGTTGCCGACCGACCAGTTGCCGCCCGCGCTGTCGACCACCGACGACACGCGGCCGCCTGCCGGGTCGTAGCTGGTGAAGCTGTACGCGCCGCCGCCGGGCTTGTTGACCGTGGTCATCGAGTTGGCGACGGTGCGGCCGGTGTCGGCGAGTTTGGTGACCGCCGCCGGGTCCAGCACGTGGTTGAAGTACGCGACGTCGGAGATCGACCCGGTGAAGGTGCTGCGGACACCCTGGTACGAGGTCGACGGGTTGGGCTGGTCCGGCCACTGCCAGCCGAGGAAACCCGCGCCGACGTAGGTGTAGCGCAGCGCGTCGATGGTGACCGACCGGGTCTTGGTCTGCGTGCCGACCTGGCCGCCGTCGACGAACAGGGTGTAGCTGTCGTGGGTGTTGGACAGCACCACGTTGTGCCACTGGCCGTCGGCGAGGCTGCCCGCGGTGACGACGGGGCTCGGTGTGTTCTGGCCGTCCTGGTAGGGGGTCGCGTAGATCTTGCCGCTGGAACCCATGTACAGCACGGGGAGGTAGCTCTCCGTGCTCGACGAGTTCGCCGTCACCGACTGCCCGTTGTAGGACAGCAGCACGCCCGGCCGGGCGTAGTCGGCCTTGAACCACAGGCTGATCGACCGGTTGTCCGGCTCGTCGTAGAGGGTGTTCGGCAGGGTGACCGACCCGGTGAGGCCGTTGAACCCGACCGAGCGCGCCGTGGAGCCCGCGATGCCGCCGGGCTGGTTGAACGCCACGGAGTTGTAGGTGCCGTTGGTGGTGTTCTGGTTCAGCACCACCGAGTCACCGGCCGTGGTGCCGGAGGTCTCCCCCAGCCGCCAGTAGTTCGTCGGCGAGTTGTCCAGGACCGCGCTGGGGTACTGGGTCGTGGCCGTGTAGCCGTAGTGGGTGCAGCCGGTCGCGGTGCCCGGCGGCGTGCCGGGCGCGGGGACGGTGACCCCGGGTGGGCAGGCGTCGGTGAGCTTGTCGCCGGAGTAGGCGTAGTGCCAGACCAGGGCGCTGCCGGGGACGTTCGGGTTGACCGGGTCGGTGCTGACGGTGTCGATGTGCGGGCGCAGCGCGCCGGACGGGGTGGTCCAGGTCAGGGTGAGCGACCGGCCGGACGCGCCGGTCAGCGACGCCAGCCGGGTCCCGGAGTAGGTGAAGGTCAACTCACGGGACGCGGCGTCGACGATGCTGGTGAGGCCGAAGCCGGTCGACAACTGCTTGCCGTAGAGCCGGGTGGTGTCCTTGTCGTCGACCATCCGGTACCCGCCCGCGGGCAGGCTGAAGAGTGTGGCGGAACGGCCGGGTGGCGAGACCAGGGTGCCGTCCGGGTTCCGGCCGAACACGATCTGCTGACCGTTCGCGTCGGCGACCGTGACCGTCATGATCGTGGTGCCGACCCGCTGCTCGGTGACGCGGCTGTCGTAGAGGCTCGACCAGCCGAGGCCGAACGCGTTGTCCAACCGGGTGTCGACGCTGTTGTAGGTCCGCTGCACCGACAGCGACGGCCCCACCGTCGACACCTCGGCGTCGGTAGCGGCGGACATGAAGTTGCCCACCACCGGGTCGTAGCCGCGACCGTCCTGGTTGGCCCCGAGCGACCTGGACACCGCGGGTTGCGGGATCGTCGTGGTGAAACTCTTGAACTCGACCTCGTCCGCGGGTTGGTCGCGGTAGCCGTCGTTGGCGATCGCTGTCCACAAGTAGGTCCGGTTCCACTTCAACACACCCGGGGCGATGGTGTGGCTCGACTGGGTCGAGTTGGGGTCGGGCAGGGTGACGACCTCGTCGACGACGTTGTTCGACGTGTCGTACACCCGCCACAGGTAGCTCAGCGGGCCGGGCCAGTTGTCCGGGTCGTAGCCGGACACCGACAGGGTCGGGGTCAGCGTGGGCGCGGCGTAGGCGTTGGCGGGCCACATGTCGGTGATGACGGGGGCCTCGTCGGCGACCCAGTCCATCGTCAGGTACGCCTGCCGGACACCGGCGTTGGAGCTGGCGAGGACTTTCTTACCCGTGGAACCGGCGTCGGTGGTGATGGCCAGGCCCCAGTTGACCTGGGTGCCGCCGTTCCACCGGATCTGGTTCGGGTCCAGGGTGATCTGGACCCACTGGCCGTCGTTGATGTTCTGGCTGGTGTTCGCGCACGCCGTGGCGGTCGCGACGTTGACCTGACCGACCTGCGCGCCCAGCGTCGGGCGGGTGGCCCAGGTGACCGAGTTCGGCGACCAGTAGCTGTTGACCAGCGAGACCTGCATCGGCTTGGCGGCGCAGGTCACGGAGTAGACGACGAACACGTTCAGCGTCACGGCGGTCAGGCGCTGACCAGGGAACGCCGTGGTGACCTGGTCGAACGAGACCAGCGACTCGGTGTTCGAGCCGATGTTCATCGTCATCGACGACGACTGGTCGCCCACCTCGGGGCTGGCGACCCAGGTGGAGGAGTTGGCGAAGATCGCGCCCATGGACGGGTCGACGACCACCGGGTACACCCGGGCCGGGTCCGAGAGCCACTTCTTGTCGGCGGTGACCTTGAGCGAGGTCGTGGCGCCGGTCTTGACCAGCTCGTAGGTGATCGCGCTCGACTCGGCGACACCGTCCTGCCTGGTGTCGTGCATGGTTCCGCGCGGGATCCGCAGCTCGACCTTGCCCGCCGCGTCGACGAAGTCCACGGCGCCGTTGGCCAGGCGCGGGGTCAGACCGGTGGTGGTCAGCGGGAACGTCCACGAGTTCGTCGCGGCTCGGGTGCGCAGGACCAGCGACTCCTTGACGCCCGCGGGAGTGGAGTCCAGGGTCAGGTCGGTGGCGGGCAGGACCTCGGCGAAGTCCACAGTGGATGGATCGTCGGTGGACGCCTTCGCCGCCCTGGCGCCGGTGAGGGAGTAGGACACCGACTCCCTCGGGCCGGTGCCGACCGTGACCAGCGCCGGGTCGTTCGCGGTGGGCGCGATCTCCACCGTGATCCCGGACTTGCGCGGCCGCAGCCGACCATCCGGCCCGGCCTGCAGAGTGGTGTCGGCGTCGGCGGGGGCCTCGGCGGCGTTCGCCTGCTTCCTGGGTGTCGGGTAGTCCTTGTCGGTCCGCGACCCGTCGGCGTTGGCGAACACCTGGTGTTTGGGGGTGCTGCCCGCGCTCACCGGCTTGCTGGTCTTGGGGTCGAAATGCGCGGCCTTCGGCCCCACGGGAGTGGTGTGCTGCTTGCGCTTGTCCGCGGGGGGCTCGTAGGCGGCCGAGTCACCGGCCGACTTGACCTGCTTGGTCTTCGCGGCGAGCTTCTTCTCGTCCAGCTTGGCCCTGGTCGCGTCGGTCGGCACGTAGTGGTCCAGACCGGCGGCCGTCCCGGTGACCTGCTTCGGCGTGTCCAGCGGGTCCGCCGAAGCCGACCCCGGCACCAACCACGCCAACGCCGAAGACCACCCCGGCCACCCCGACCGCCCCAACTGATCCGCGGCGCCGGGGGACACCGCCACCGGGACCACCAGGAAGACGACCAGCAGTGCCGCCGTCCAGACCGTTCGCCTGGTCCCGTACCTACCGCGCATGCCCATTCTCCCCAGTCAGAGTCAGCGGGAAAAGTAAGCAGCGCTCACGTCGTTTGAGGGCTTGTCCGGTGAACAACGAACAGCCGGGTGACTCCCAAGTGTCGTAAAAACGCAGGTAAACCGGACGATCTGGCATGGACCGGACGGTTTGGAGGGTGTGGGTCCATGATCACGCCGGTCTGAGCAGCCCCCGAATCCAGCCTAGTTTCGGGTGGCCACGGAGCCGGCGGGGTGCGACACGGCTGGGGACGGGTGGGTGGGATGTGGGTAACTCGGCGGTGGGGGTGTGGTTTGTTCTTGTGTCCACATTGCTGTCGGGTGTCCACAGCGGGGCGGGGGGGCGGGCCGTGTTGTCGGCGTTCTTGCCTAGGCTGGATTCGGGGGCTGCTCAGGTGGGGTGGCGGGGGGTGGGGTGAAGGTCATGTCCTTGGCGATGGGGGTGCGTCGGAGGGTGAGGGTGTCCAGGAGGTAGTTCATCGTGGCCTGCCAGGGTGGGCGGGAGCCGTGGCGTGGCAGGTGGTCGAGGGCGCGGACGGCGTAGCCGGAGGTGAGTCCCTTGAAGGCGGTGATCGCGATCTCCGGGCCGGGGGTGGACGGGGTGGCGGCGGCGATGGCGTTGTCGGTCATGTGCCGCAGGAGTTTGCACACGTAGTCGGCGACCAGGTCGAGTTTGAGGGTCCAGGTGGCGTTGGTGTAGCCGAGGACGTAGACCATGTTCGGCACGCCAGCCAGCATCATGCCGCGGTAGGTGACCGTCTCGGTGGTGCGGATGGGGCGGCCGTCGACGGACAGGGTTGCCTCGCCGAAGAGGTGCAGGTTGAAACCCGTTGCGGTGACGAGGATGTCGGCCTCAACACTGTCTCCTGAGGACAGTTGTATCCGGTCGCGGGTGAAACCGGTGATGGTGTCGGTGACCACGGTGGCCCTGCCGTCGGACACCGCCGTGAAGAAGTCGCCGTCGGGGACCATGCACATGCGTTGGTCCCACGGGTCGTAGCGGGGGGTGAAGTGGACCTCGACCAGGTAGCCCGCGGGCAACGCGGACCGCGCTGCCCGCAACAATACGCCGCGCATGAACCGCGGGTAGCGTTGGCACACTCGGTACATCGCGGTCGCGACGAGGATGTTCTTCCACCGCACCAGTCGGTGCCCGAGTGCGCCCAGCAGGCGCGGGAGCACCTCGACGAGACGATCGGTCGACGGCAGCGGCAGCACGTAACTCGGGGAGCGTTGCAGCATCGTCACGTGCGCGGCCGTGCGTGCCAACGCCGGGACCAGGGTCACGGCCGTGGCGCCGCTGCCCAACACCACGACCCGCTTGCCCGCGTAGTCGAGGTCCTCCGGCCAGGACTGCGGGTGCACGACCCGCCCGGCGAAAGCCTCCACATCCGGCAGCGGCGGACGGTGGCCGCCGTCGTAGCGGTAATAACCGGGGCACATGAGCAGGAACGAACACGTGAACTCCATCTGCTCCGCGCCGTCACGCTCGACCCGCAGAACCCAACGCGACCGCGCGGACGACCAGTCCGCGGCGATCAACCGGTGCCGCAACCACACCCGGCCGTCCACCCCGTACTCGCGCGCGGTGTCCCGCAGGTAGTCCAGGATCGCCGCCCCGGCGGGCATCGTCTCCGGGCGCGTCCACGGCCGGAACCGGTAGCCCAGGGTGTGCATGTCCGAGTCCGACCGCACCCCCGGGTAGCGGAACAGGCTCCACGTGCCGCCCGTCTCGTGGCGGGCCTCCAGGACCGCGTAGTCGGTGCCGGGGCGGTGGCGTTCGAGGTGGCAGGCCATGCCGATCCCGGACAGCCCGGCCCCGACGACCACCACGTCCAGGTGTTCGCCGTCCAAGTGCGCGCGCATGCGCGACAGACTGCCCACCGGCGCGGACATCGGCCAGTCGGAGCCGGTTAAGGCAGGCGGTAGCCGTCGACGACGGTGCTTGAGCCGTCCTCCCACACGACCAGGCCGCTGCGGCCCACGCGGGTGCGTAGCCACTCGGCGGCGTCGGGCCCGTGCGCGTAAGCGGCGGTAGCGTCGATGTCGGCCCACGTCAACGACTCCCCCACCACCGTCACCGACGCGACGGCCGCGGGGGCGCGGCCGGTGCGGGCGTCGACGATGTGCTCGCCGCGGTGCGCGGTGCCGGAGGTGGCGACCGCGCCGGTGGTCACCGGGACGACGGCGATGATCCGGTCCGGGTCGTGCGGGTGTTCCACCCCGATCCGCCACGGGCGCCCGTACGGGTCGAGGGTTCGGCAGACCAGGTCACCGCCCGCCGACAGGCAGAAGTCGGTGTCCGGCAACGCCCGCAGGTGATCGGCCGCGCGGTCGGCGGCCCAGCCCTTCACCACGCCGCTCGGGTCCAGGCCGTCGCGCCACACGTCGAAGGCGCCGGTGGAGTCGCGGCGGGCCTGCTCGCCCAGCGCCAACACCTCCGGTACCTCCGGCGGGCACTCGTCCAAGCCGATCTCACCGCGACCGAGACGGGTGATGTAGGAGTCGTCCCGGTAGGTGCTGAACACGAGGTCGACCGCGCGCAACCGGTTCATGACCGCGGCCCACGCCTCGTGGGCCGCGTCGTCGTCGGTGTGCCTACCGCGCAGGGCGAGGCTGATCGGCATCCCCATGACGTGCTCGACGTAGCGTGCGGTGCTCACAGGCCCGCCTCGTCCAACGCGCCCTGCAGGGACTGGACGTAGCCGTCGCTGGTGACGGTGGCGCCGCTGACCATGTCGATGTCGGAGCTCTGCGCGGACAACGTCTCCTGAACCAGGATGGGCACCGCGCGGGCGTTGATCTCACGGTCGCGGCCGTTGCCGTTGGGCTGCTGCGGCACCGACACGGCGGTGACCTTGCCGTCGGCGACGGTGATCTGCACCTGCACGTTGCCCCAGCGGGTGTCGGCGACCGGGCCGGTGTAGGTCTTGCCCGACGCGGTGGTCCCCGTCGAGCCGGAGCTGCTGCCGCTGCCCGCGGTGCCGGTAGTGCCCGCGGTGCCGTTGGCCGGGGCGATGGCGGAGGACTCCGCGGTCATCGCGCCCGAGGTGGACGTGTGGTAGCCGAACAGCAGCACGACCACGGTCGCGGTGCTCAACAGCCAGAAGACGATGCGTTTCACGGGATCACCACTCGAAGTTCTCGACGTGCAGCCGCTCGGCGGGGACACCGGCGGCCAGCGCCCGCGCCGTCACCGCGGCCGTCCAGGGGGCCGGGCCGCAGACGTAGACGTCGCGGTCGGCGATGTCGGGCACCCACGCGGCCAGGTCCTCCGACCCGCGCACGGCGGTGCCCAGCCACGACCCGTCGTGGCGGCGGTGCCCCGGCAACCACACCAGGTCCAGTCCGCGTTCACGGGCCAGGACATCGAACTCGCGCTCGAACAGCGGCTGCTCGGTGAACCGGTGCAGCACGACGGCGTCACCGGGCGCGTAGGTCATGCCCTCCGCGAGTGCCCGCAGCGGTGTGATGCCGACACCCGCGCCGATCAACGCGACCTTGCGGCGGGTACGCGCGCGGGCGGTGAGCCTGCCGTAGGGTCCCTCGAAGAACACTGGGGTGCCCAGGCGTAGCGACGGGGTCTTCGCGCTGTTGTCGCCCAAGGCTTTAACCGTGATCCGCAGGCTCTTACCGTCGGGTGCGGCCGATAGGGAGTACGGGTTGCCACGCGTCCAGCCCTGCCTGTTGAGGAAGCGCCAACCGAGGAACTGGCCCGCCTCCACCGGCAGCAGGTCCAGGCGGCGCCCGGTGAGGTAGACCGAGAACACGCCGTCCGCCTCCGGCACGACCGAGGTGACCCGCAGCCGGTGCCGCAGATTGCGGGCCACCGGGCCGCCGACCCGCCACACGAGCACGGCGCCGATCGAGGCCGCCCACAACGTCCACCAGAACACCGTGGCCGCCGTCGAGGACAGGAAGTCCTGGCCCGTCCACAGCTGATGGGGCAGGGCGAGCCCCACACCGAGGTACGCGTAGAGGTGCAGCAGGTGCCACGACTCGTAGCGGATGCGGCGCCGCGCGGCCTTGATGCTGGTGACCACGGTCAGCACCAGGCAGACCGTGCCCGCGAGGGCGAGCAGCATGCCCGGGTAGTCGGTGGTCAACTCCCAGAACGTGGCCGGGGTGCGGACCAGGTCACCGGCGGCGTACCCCCAGGTGATCAGGACGATGTGCGCCAACATCAGGTTGAACGAGGTGAACCCGACCAGCCGGTGGACGCGGGCGAGCCGGTCCTGACCGTAGGCGCGTTCGAGCAGCGGGATGCGGGCCATCAGCAGCACCTGGACCAAGAGCAGGTCCGAGGCGAGCAGGCCGGTGAGCCTGCCGGTGGAGGTGAGCCCGGTCGTCCAGCCGGTCAACGCCTGCAAACCGCCACCGGCGGCCCACCAGTAGGCGACCAGCACCAGGCTCGCCCACAGGCCGACGACCGCGGCCGTGCGCACCCCGGTGTCGAAGCGGGCGCGGGCGTCGGGCGGCGCGACCCGCACCCGCGCGGGTTCGGCGACGGCGGTCACGTGCCCGTGTACCCGTCCGGCTGACCGCCGTCCTGCTGGTCACCGCCCTGGCTGTTTTGGTCGTTGTGGCCGCCCTGCTGGCCGGGGCCGCCGCCGGGGAAGCCCTGGCCGCCGAAGCCACCGTCACCGCCGGATTGCGTACGGCCGCCGAACCCGGGGCCGCCGGTGGAGGTGGCACCGGGGGTGTCCGAGGTGACCCGGCCGAGGGCGAAACCACCAGCGCCGCCGACGATCAACAACCCGGCCGCGACCCCGGCGGCCACAGTCCGCCCGACCTGTCGTCGCGGCTTCGGCGGGACCACCGCGGCCGGTGGGACGGGTGGGACTGGAGTGGGGTTCGGGGTCGGCTGGGACCCGGTGGTGGTGGTGGTGGTGTCCTCGGTGGACGGCTCCCACCGCGACCCGCTCGGGGCCTGCTGGGGCTGCTCGCTGTGTCCCTGCATGTCGTTGTGTTCCTGCACGGCATGTCCTTCCGCTCGTTGTCACCAGAATCAGCGGGGCGGCTGAGATCCAGTGGGGAGGAAGCTGTGGGTTGGCTGTGCGGGCGGACGGACCCCGACGACGTCGGGTGTGGTTCAGCCCTGCTGCCTGCCCTGGTCCTGCCGGGTGCCGCGGTTGTCCTGCTCGTCGTTCTGGTCGGTGCCCTGCTGCTTGCCGTCCCGCTGCCGCGGGATGCGGCTCTGCCCCTGCTGCTGGTCCTGCTGGTTCTGGCCCTGGTTGCCCACGCCGGGACCCTGCTCGCCGTTGGGCGCCGACCCCGTCTGGCTGACGCCGGGACGGCCGTGCCCGTGGCCGCCGTCGCCCACGCCGAGCCCGATGGCGAACCCACCGGCACCGCCGAGCACCACCAGTCCGGCGGCGATCGCGGCGACCACGGCCCGGTTGAGCGGGCGGCGGGTCTTCTTCGGCGGCTGGGCCACCGGCGCCTGCGCCACGTACGGCGGCGGGGTGACCGCCTGCTCAGCGGCCGCCTCGGTCTGGTTGGTCTCCGGCTGGGTGTTCTCGGGCTGGTTGTCCACGGGCTGGTTGTCCACTGTGTCGCTCCCTTTGCTCGCTGCCTGTGCCCCCACCTTCGGCGTGGACGCGGGCCGGCATCGAAGAGAGCGCTGTGGGGTCGCTGTGCGTCCGCTGAGCGGAGGTGGCGGTTCGATAGGGTCGGCGTGGCGAGTTGCGGGAGGTCGGATGCGGTACGTGGTCGTCGGCGCGGGTGCGGTGGGGAGTTCGATCGGGGGGAGGTTGTACGCCGGTGGGCATGAGGTGGTTCTTGTTGCCCGGGGTGCTCACGGCGCCGCGTTGCGCGCTGGTGGGCTGACGCTGGTCACTCCGCGCGAGCGTCTGAGGCTGCCGGTCGCGGTGGCTGAGCGGCCGGACGAGGTGGACCTGCGGGTGGACGACGCGCTGATCCTGGCGGTGAAATCGCAGGACACGATCGCCGCGCTTGACGTGTGGGCGGCGCGGCCGGTCGGTGGGGTGACCGCCGGGGAGCGGCTGCCTGTTGTCTGTGCCCAGAACGGGGTCGCGAACGAGCGCATGGCACTACGGCGGTTTCGCAACGTCTATGGGATGTGCGTGATCCTGCCCTCGACGCATCTACGTCCCGGTGAGGTCATCGCCCCCGGTGACCCTTACACCGGTCAGCTCACCCTCGGCCGCTACCCCACCGGCACCGACAGTGTCGTCGAGCAGATCGCGGCGGACATGGAGAAGTCCGGTCTGCTCGCCCCGGTTGTCGCCGACGTGATGCGGTGGAAGTACGCGAAGCTGCTCAACAACCTCGCCAACGCCATCGACGCCGTCACCGGCACCGACGCTCCCGACTTGCGCGCGAGGGCGCGCGCCGAGGCATGGGCGGTCTTTACCGCCGCGGGCATCTCCTGCGTCACCGACGAGGAGTTCGTCACCGCGCGCGGGGGCAACGTCCGGGTCGCCCCGATTGACGGCGTGGACCACAAGTACAGCTCGTCCTGGCAGAGCCTGACCCGCCATACCGGCACCATCGAGGCCGACTACCTCAACGGCGAGATCACCCTCCTCGGCCGCCTGCACGGCGTCCCCACTCCCGTCAACGACGCCCTCACCCGCGCCGCGAACGAGTCCGCCCGCCTGGGTCGCGCCCCGGGCACGCTGACCGTTGACGACCTCACCCGGTTGGTCGCCGCGCACCCGTGACACTGGGCTGTTCGGCGCTGTCGAGGTCCGGGCGCGCGGGAGGACAATCGCGGCTGTGCGAAGGGAGTTGGCACCGTGAAACAGCGTAAGAACCCGGCGGCCTGGGTAGTGGCCCTGCTGCTGGTGTGCACGTGGAGCCCGGCGGCCGTGGTGACCACGCACGGCAACACCGTGCAGGCGGACGGGGTGTACCTGACCAACGGGATCCAGGGCTCGGGCAAGCCGTCCTGACCCGGCGAACGCTCCACTGAGGACAGTCGGGCTTCGGGATCTCTTGGGGCCCGCGCTCTACGGTCTGCCTCCGAACCGGGCCGGGGTGGAGGAGCCATGACCGTCGAACTGTCGTCCGAGTTGCCGTCGTTCCCGATGACCAGGGGGTGTCCCCACCACCCGCCGTCGGGGTGCGCCGGGTTGCGGGCGGACGGCCCGATCAGCCGGGTCCGGTTGGGTGACGGGCGGGCGGTGTGGGCGGTGACCGACCACGCGTTGGCGCGGGAACTGCTGGTGGACACGCGGCTCTCGTCGGACCGGCTGCGGTCGGACTTCCCGGTGCTGGTGCCCAGGATGGCGGCGGCGAAGCTGATCCCGCTGGTGGGGATGGACCCGCCGGTGCACACCCGGCACCGGCGGATGCTCATCCCGTCGTTCACGCTGCCACAGGCCGACCGGTTGCGGCCGGAGATCGAGCGGATCGTGGCCGAGGACATCGACATCGCCGGGGTCGGCATCCACACCGGTGACGGGGTGTACCTGCCCGCCGTGGCGGCGAACCGGACAGCCTCGACGTCGGCCGGGACGCGCGCACCCACGTGGCGTTCGGCTACGGCATCCACCAGTGCCTCGGGCAGAACCTGGCCCGCGCCGAGTTGGAGGTCGCGCTGCGCGGGCTGCTGGGCCGCTTCCCCACCCTGGCCTTGGCCGAACCGGTCACCGACCTTCCGGTGAAGCCGGGTGGGTCGGTGCAGGGCGTGCACCGGCTGCCAGTCGCCTGGTGAACCGAGCGGACCGGGCCGTCCGGTGCCGGTGTGGCACCCGGAGTACGAACCTCGGCCCTGTCCTGCTGGCGCGCCGGGCGGGGTGATCGGGTGGTTGGCGATCCTCGGGCAGGTCCTGTCCGGAACTCCGCTGCCGCCGGGAGACCCGCATGCCCGCTGAGCGGATGTCACTGACCGCCGACCCCAGCCGATGCGTCGGGGCGGGCCACTGCGTGCGGAGCGCGCCTGAGGTGTTCGACCAGTCTGAGGACGGCACAGTCGTGCTGCTGCGTGCTGAGGTTCCTGAGTCGGACGGTGTGCTTGACGCCCTCGACCTGTGCCCCAGCCTGGCGACTCGGCTCGGCTGACCCGCTGCGCTATTTGGGCTTTGTTGGCGGTTGGTCTTGGAGGCTTATTCGGGTGGGTTGATGGGGATTGGGTGTTGACCTGCCCAACGAGGGGGCGGTCCGATTGAGAGAATGTGGTTACCACGCCAACATTCACCAATCGGACCGCCTGACATGTGTCATACCACCGGTCTCACCCGAGACCGTGTCGAGGAATCGTGCGTTCTGATCCATCGTGCCGGGGGCGGTGGGTGGCCGCCGATCCTGGGGTTGTTCCGGTCGGTGGTGGTGACCTTGGCTTACCTACGCCGGAACCGGTTGCAGGCGGAGTTGGCCGAGGCGTACGGCGTGTCGCAGTCGATGATCAGCCGTGCGGTCTCGGCGGTGACCCCGATCCTGGCTCAGGTCCTCACACGGGGCGTTCCGACGGCCGACGATCTCGACGACCGCCGCACCGCTGAATAACCCTCTTGGTGTGAGGGGTCTCTGGGCCTCGGCTGCGCCTCGGGGGTCGGCCTGGTCGCCTTCGGCGACGCCGGCGCTTGGGCGCCAGATTAAAACGGTAGTGCCCGTTGTGGTGAAGTTGTTTTGTTTGGGGCCCCTAGCGGTGGCCTGGGTAAGGCAAAAAGGCGGGGCCACTGGAAAGCGTGGCCTTACCCGCCAGCCGGCTTAGGCCACCGCTCCCCCCAAACAAAACAACTCCACCACAACGGGCGGTTGGGATCGGCGGCTTTCGAGGCGCGCGGTGCTGGATGGTCGCGGTGGGTTCGAGGCGCGCGGGGTGGGTGTGGGTGTGGGGCGCGGGGGGTGCTGGTCTTGTAACCCAACTCATCACGCTTGCTCATGGGTAGTGATCGTGAAAGACAGTTGGACGTGGTGGGGTGGCGGGGGTCATGGTGGGGGGAGCCGGAGTTGGAAGGACTGCGCGATGACCTGTCTTCCCGAATCGCCGCGACCGCTTGTTGAGCTGGGGCTGGATCCCGGTAGGTTGCGCGCCGCGTTTGGCGTTTTTCCCAGTGGTGTGGTTGCGGTGGCTGCCCTGGTTGACGATCGGATCGTTGGTTTGGCGGCGAGTTCGTTCACGTCGGTGTCGCTGGAGCCGCCGCTGGTGTCGTTTTCGATCGCGGCCACGTCGAAGACGTGGCCGGTGTTGCGGCGGGCCGATCATATTGGGGTGACTGTGCTGGCGCAGCATCATGACGTGGTCGCTCGGCAGCTTGCGGGACCGGCCGAGACCCGGTTCGCTGGGTTGGCGACCGCGACTGATCCGCGGGGGGCGGTGACCCTTGCCGATGGGGTTGCGTGGTTCGACACCACCATCGACCGGCATGTCGAGGCGGGTGATCACACCATCGTGTTGCTTCGGCTGCATGCGGTGGCGCATGTGGAGGATCTGCTGCCGCTGGTCTTTCACCGCAGCGGTTTTGGGCTGCGCAGGCAGGCGTGAGCGCGGAAGTGTCCTTTGTGGAGGTCAACGGCCACGGGCAACCCGCTGCGTGACCGACTCGCCCACCATTGGATGAATCGGCGAGGGGGCGGAAACGGGCCGACCGGTCGGCTCGATGGACCGGTCGAACGGCGAATCCTGGTCCCCATCGGCTCTGTCCCAGACAAGCGGAGTGGAGTCGAGATGTCCGATCTCAATGTGAAGCTGACCGCCAGTGTCGATCCGAGTGGCTGCTCGGCCAACGCCTGGGGCACCTTGGTGCACACCATCACCACCGACGAGGCGGCCGCGTTCGGCTTCGGTGACTGGGGCCGGATCCAGGCGGCGTGCGGGGCGGCGATCGGGGAGAACCCCGACGAGTGGTTCCTGCACAGCCCGACCACGCCGCACCCGAACCCCGGGGACCACCGCTACGACGACGCCTACAACGTGTTCGGGTGGCAGCCGGTCACCATGACGTTGCAGTCCACCAAGGCGGAGTACCTCGGCATCGACGCCGAGCCGGTGATCGCCTACCACGTGCAGTGGGACAACGAGGCCGACCACCCGGTGCACTACTCGGCGGGCCTCGCGGTGAACAAGAGCGAGACGGTCAGCCGCACCCAGACGCAGGGCGGCAGTTTCACCAGCACCAGCACGATCGGCGTGAGCGTGGGCATCGAGGGCTTCGGGGACATCAGCGGCGAGCAGTCCTTCAGCTTCGAGAGCAACTGGTCGGACAGCACCACGCACAGCCAGACCATCGAGGTCGGCGTCAACGCGGGCGCCGACAGCGACGTCCCGCCGCACTCGACCGAGACCGCGTACCTGTTCTCCACCCTGGGCAGCGCCCACTTCCGGGTCACCTACCAGGCCAGCCTCAGCGGCACCATCATGGCCATCAACAACGACTGGTACGGCGGCCACGGCTACCGCGGCCTCGACCCGAGTTGGGTCCTGTGGAAAGCGGGTCTGCCCTGGGTCACCACCATCCAGCACGACTACGCCGTCGGCTTCTACTCCGGCACCGAGGTCGACGTGGCGCCCGGCCCGTTCGACCCGCACCACCAGCCCGGCCAGTCCCGCTTCCGCCAGGCGACCCCGATCCTGCGCCAGGCCCCGGTGAGCCGACCGGACCACTCGTTGACGGTGTGATCGGATTCGGCCGGTTGCCGGATGCGGGCGCGCGGGGACGCTGTCTAGGTTGGGCGCGTCGCACTCCCCGTCGAGAGAGTTGGCCATGAGCGAATCCCCCACCGTCGTCCTCGTCCACGGCGGTTTCGCGGACGCGTCGTTCTGGGTTCCGGTCATCAAGGAGTTGCAGGCACACGACATCCCGGTCTTGGCGCCACCGAACCCGTTGCGCGGGTTGGCGCACGACGCCGAGTACGTCGCCAGTTACGTCAACCAGGTCGACGGCCCGGTGCTGTTGGTCGGACACTCCTACGGCGGGGCCGTGATCTCCGTCGCGGGAGCCGCCACCCCCAACGCCGTCGGCCTGGTGTACGTCGCCGCTTTCGCGCTCGACGAGGGTGAGTCGTTCGCTGAGATCTTCGCCCAGTTCGGCGAGACCCCGCTCCTGGGCGCCGTCCGGCCACGGCACTACCCGACCCCCGACGGGGGGACGGCGGTCGAGTTGACCATCGCCCCCGAGCACTACCAGGAGGCGTTCGCCGCCGACCTGCCCGCCGACGTCATCGCGGTCGCCGCCGTCAGCCAACGACCGTTCGCGGCGATCTTCGAGGACCGAGCGGCGGCCGCCGCCTGGAAGACCCTCCCGTCCTGGGCCGTGGTCGCCACCGCCGACAAGGCGATCCCCCCGGACGCCGAACGCCACATGGCCCACCGCGCGGGCGCCTCGACCATCGAGGTCGACGCCTCCCACTCCATCGCCCTGTCCCAGCCGGGCGCCGTCGCCGACCTGATCCGGACCGCGGTCACCGCCACTCAGCGCTGAGGTCAGTCCGATTGCGGGGCCGCCTCAGAAGTTGGAGACGATGGCGGCCACGAGGTCGGGGCCCACGGTGCCGGTCGCGCCCTTCACCTGGAACGTGGCGGCGTTCGTGGTGTTGGAGATGGTGGTGAGGTCGGTGATCCCGGTGTCGTCGTTGCCGTAAGCGATGGTGAACACCCGCACCGGGTCCGTCCCCGGGCTGATCCGTTCGACCAGTGCCGACAGGTCGGTGCCGCCGCCCGGCGGCGGGTTGTTCTTCCCGTCGGAGATCACCACGACCGCGTCGATCGTCTTGTCCGTGGCGGATTTGGGTACGGCGCGAACGGTGGCGACGGCGTCCTGGACGGTGTCGAACAGGTTCGTGCCGTCCCCCGGGATCAGCCCGTTGATCTCCTTGTTCAGCTTGGTCCGCTGGTCCTCGTCGACCGGTGCCACCGGCACCACCGGTGTTCGCGTGGACGAGAACGACCAGAGGCCCACCCGGTCGCGGTCGGTGAAGCCGTCGACGATCTTGCCGCGGAACTTCTTGACCACGCCCATCTTGCTGGGGCACGTCTCGGCGCCGACGTCGGGGCACCGGCCGGTCAGGTCCTTGCCCGCGAAGTCCTCGCCCATCGAGAACGAGACGTCGACCAGGATCAGCACGGTGGCGGGTTTGCGCAGCTTCTTCCAGGTGTCGATGACCTTCGCCAGCACGGGGCCGGACGGGGCGTCGATGGTGTGGATGTCACCCAGCGGCCGCACGCCGCTGTCCGGGGTGGCCAGCGGACCGGAGTCGCCGGTGAAGTCGCGGAAGCCCAGTGCCTGGAACTTGGCCTGCTCGGTCCCGGTGCGCAGGTAGCCGAAGAAGTCGTCGGACACGGCCTGCTTGGCCGCGCTCATGCCGCCCCGGTCGAGCTCGATGTAGGGGTGGTCGAAGACGAGGGTGCCCTCGTTCGGGTAGCGGGCGACGAGTGTGGTGGTCGGTCGGGGTCCCGGACCGCCCTGCTCGGTCCCGGGGCCGGTGTTGGCGGTGCCGTTGGCGTAGCCCGCGTTGTACGCCAGCATCGAGCTCTCGTCGAGGCTGAGCGCGGAGACGTAGGTCAGCGCCGTGCCCGCGGCGTCCGCTCGGCGCAGGTTGGCCAGGAAGTCCAGGGTCGTCTGGCCGTAGTGCGTGATGGACTGCTCGATCGTGCGGACGTTGGCCTGGACCGTGCTGTCGTCGATGTCCTGCGCCAGGAGGCCGACGTTGCCGTCGTGGCGACCGAACGCGGAGAACGTCGCGAACGTGGCGGTCAGCCCGGAACTGGAGTAGGCCGGGTTCGTCTTGCCGAGCAGGAACGGCCCCCACTCCGGGTGGCCGTAGGCGCTCCACCCGGGACCCGCGGCCAACTCGGCGATCTTGTGCCACCCGATGTCGGCCTGGCCGGACTGGTCCAGGCGCTCGGCCATCGGCCGCGGCACCGCGATGACCAGCGGTGAGGTCACGATGGCGCCCCGACCGGTCGCGGGCAGCACGGCGGCGGCCGGGGTGTCCTTGGCCCGGTCGAGCGCCATGGTCAACCACACCGACGACGCCGGGCTCCACACGTCGGGCCGCGGACCGTCCTCGTCGGTCCACCCCTCGCCGAGCCGGTCGGTGATCGTCCCCGAGTTCCCCTCGACCACCGCGACGCGCACGCAGTGGCCCGCGGCGGACCGCACGCCGTAGTCCTGCGCCACCTGCCGCATCGTCACGATCTTCTCCTGGGACGAAGCCACCAGCAGGGTCGTGTCCGCCGGGCCCGAGCACGTCGCCAACGCGGGTGACCGGCGGTCGGAGGACGAGTTCGGCAGCCACACGACACCCACGACGACCAGCACGGCGACGGCGGTCATCCCGGCGAGCAGCTTGCGCCGGGCAGCCAGTCCGCGCAGCGACCGACCCGTGTTCTCCACCGATTGCTTCGTCGAGGCGATGACGTCGCGGCGGCGGGAGACCTGGGCGCGGAGCTCGGCCGGGAGCACCGGGGTGGGCGCGTCCCCCGCGTACCGGGCGCAGTCCCGCACGATCTCGTCCGGGGTCGGCCGCTCGGCCGGTTCCTTGGCCAGGCAACGCCGGATCAGGTCGACGAGGGGGTCGTCGGTGTCGGCGAGCGGGCCGAGGTCGGGCTCCTCGTAGATGATGCGGTGCATGACCTCCTGGAGCTGACCGGTGCCGAACGGCGGCTTCCCGGTCGCGGTGTACACCAGCAGCGCGCCAAGCCCGAACACGTCGGTCGCCGCCGACGACTCGCCGCGGAACTGCTCGGGCGCCATGAACGCCATCGTGCCGAGCAGGTCACCGGCCCTGGTCAGGCTGCTGTCGTCCGGCGACTTGGCGATGCCGAAGTCGATCAACCGGGGTCCGCCGTCGTCGAGCAGCACGTTGGACGGTTTGAGGTCGCGGTGGGTGATCCCGCTGCGCGCCATCGCCGCCACCGCGCGAGCCATGCCGTGCGCGAACCACCCCACCGCGGGCAGCCGCCACGGACCACCGACCCCGATCACCTCGTTGAGCGGCGACGCGGGCAGGTAGGTCGTGGCCAACCACGGCTTCTGCGCGTCGGCACCCGAACCGAGCAGGCTGGGGAAGTGCTCGTCCTGCTCGGACTCGACCCGCTGGATGTCCCGGATCTCGCGTTTGAACCGCTCGCGGAACGACGACTCGCGCGCCACCTCCGGTCGCATCACCTTCACCGCGGCGAACGCGCCGTCGTTGCCGACCCCGAGGTAGACGATCCCGGTCGTCCCCTCCCCCAACCGCCCGACCAGCGCGAACCGCCCGATCTGCCGCGGGTCGTCGGCCAACAGCGGAGCGACCCCGAGCCGACCGGCCAGGTCGCCCACCTTCGGCCCCGGCCGCGGCCAGCCTGCCCACACGCCGACCCCGGCCACCACCAACCCGGCCACGTTGACGAACAAGCCGAGCACACTCGCCCACCGGTCGGACTGCTCCAGGCTCTGCCGCGCCATGAAAAACCCCAACACCGTGACGCCGACCCCCACCACCACCACGGCGACGGCCCGCACCACCCGCACCCGATCCCCCGGCGCCCTCGACAACCCCACCCGGCGTCCTCCTCGTCCAACGTTCACCCCCTGATCGTCGAACGCGGGTGATCAGTTACCCATCAACCGGGAGAACCGCCTTCGCGGTGCGAAAACCCATCACCCCCGTAACGTTCGCCGATCGCAGCCAAGCCCCGCCGGGATCGGCGTCGGCGACGCGGAGGACGATGTGGGCAGATGCCGGTGCCCGCGAGCCAGACCGGGTGTGCGCCGTGGCAACCTTCGTGGGTGATGGCCTCGGTCAGCCTGGCGAGACGCCCACGACGGCGGGTTGTCGTCCCGTTTCCAGCGGCGGAGCCGAGACCCGACGATCAACCGGCTGCGCGCCAGACGGTCAAGGGCGGCGAAACCGTGCGCGAGGAGTACCGGGGCGGCGGAGGGCGCCGAGACTGACCCGGCGGATGGTCGCAGCCAGGACAGACAGAACGGCCAGCGAGCCGGGTAAGCCCTAGACCAGCAGACTGTCCGGTCCACGAACCGCGCCCATCCGGACTCCTGACTCCTACCGTCCAGCCCCCACCCAGCCCAGCCCCCACCCAGTCCCGGGGGGCGTCCCTGGTCCAGTCTACCGGCACCGCCCGGCAGGGTATAGGAGCCTGATGGAGCTGTGGACGACCGTGGTGGTTGTGGATAACTCGCCACGAGCTGCTCGGCGTGTTTGCCAAGACCCACTAGGTCCTCCCGGATGTTCGGCGGCGGAAGGTAGCCGGAGGACACCGGCTCAGCCCTCGATGAACTGGTAGTCCGCCACGATCCGCCCCTCGGCGTCGATGATCAGGAACTCGGTGCCGACCCCGGCGATCTCGCCGTCGGTGGCGACCATTTCCCAGGTGAACTTCACCGCGTCCCGCAACCCCGCCACATCGTCGCGACGGCGGAAGGAGAACTGGCCCGGCGCGACGAACTCGTCATAGGCCAGCCGCACCCGGCGCTCCAACTCCACGTGGCCGCGGGCCTCGAAAGCGGCTGTCAGGCCCAGGTCGTCAGCGGCCTTCACCACCTCACGCGGAGGCTGCAGGATGTGCCTGCCGTCCGTTGCCCACAATCGGACGACAGCGGTCCGGCGGGCATCCGCGTCCGGCTCGTTCCACACCGCAACGTAGCGATCGGCCAACTCGATCAGGTCAGGCACGACTCCTCCTCGGCTCGTTGTGCGCCGCAACCGTGCCGGGACTCCACGCCACTCGGCAATTCCCGCCAGGGAATAGCCACGCGGTGCGCACGACCACCACTCCACAGTGGACAGTGTTTGGTCACGCCGTGGCAGATGAACCAGGCCTGCCCGCCCGTCACCGCCGCGCGGGCCTTGGTGAACAGGAGGGGCACGTTGAACCCGGCCGGGTCGGCGGCCGCGTGCAGGTCGAACAGGACTATTTCGTGGTCGCCGTTCTTGATCTTTGTTTTCAGCAGGCCGCGCGGCCCTTCATCGAAGGGTCGAGGTGTCGGACGTGCCGATGTACGCCGCCTCGGTGATGGTGCCCGCGGCCTGCTCGTTGACCACGAAGGCCAGGCTGAAATAGCCCGGCCGGGTATTCGGTCCACCGCGACCCAGAGCACGGTCCCGTGCCGCACGGAACGGTGCGCCATCAATGAACCATCCTTGGCGGCGAAGCGTCTGGGTTGCTCTCGCCGGCCCTGCTGACCGGAGCCGTGCTCCCGGTGGCCGTCGGGGGTGGTCTCGGTGAGCCTGCCGCTGTGGCCGCGAAACGGATCCCGGCGGCGGTGAACCGGCGTTCGGGGATCCGGGGCGGGCGGTTGCAGGATGTGTCTACCGTCGGGCGGACTCCACCTCGGCTCGCACCGCGTCGCGAAGTGCCCCACCTCCGGTGCCGCTCGGCAATTCCCGACGGGGAATAGCGAGCCGCGCCGCATCGGCTACACAGGACCCGTGTCCGACGACCTGCGCACCTGGCGGCTGCGGCGCAAGGTGAGCCAGATCGACCTGGCCCTGCGCGCCGGAACGACCCAACGCCACATCAGCTTCATCGAGAGCGGCCGCTCCAGCCCCGGCCGCGCCATGATCATCCGTCTCGCCGAGTCCCTCGACGTTCCCCTGCGCGAGCGCAACGCCTTGCTGCTGGCCTCGGGCTACGCCCCTGCCTACCCGGAAACCCCCTGGGACGACACCCTTCTGACCCCCATCCGCGCCGCCGTCGAACAGGTGCTCCAGGCCCACAACCCGTACCCGGCCATCGTCGTCGACCGCCACGGCACCCTGGTCTCCGCCAACACCGCCTTCCACACCCTCACCGCCGACGTCTCCCCCACCCTCGTTACACCCCCCGTCAACATTCCCCGCCTCCTCCTCCACCCCACCGGCCTGGCCCCCCACATCACCAACCTCGACGAATGGGCCCACCACGTCCTCGACGCCCTCCGCACCCAGGCGGCCCGCACCCCCGACCCGGCACTGGATGCCCTCATCGCCGAACTCACCACCTACACCCCCACCCCGCACGTCCCCCCAACCCACCTCGGCTTCGCCACCCCACTATGCCTGCGCACCCCCGCAGGCGAACTCCACCTGCTCACCACCCTCACCCACTTCGCCACCCCCCACGACGTCACCGTCGCCGAACTCCGCCTCGAAGCCTTCCTCCCCGCCGACGCCCCCACCGCCACCCTGCTGACCACCATGGCCACCAGATCCAACCCGTAGTCGGGCGCATTTCGGGGTCGGCGTGTCCAAAAGCCAGCGTGCTGGTCCGCGCTGCCAACAACTCCGCCTGCGTCGACCACGCACCAGGCGCGGTCACCGTGGCCCAACTCACCGGCCCAACTCACCGCATCGATCACTTCTGGTCCCCGGGGGCGGTCACCCGCGCAGGCGTGAGTTCCTCAGTGGACGGGACCAATCAGCGCGTCGCGTTCGACGCGGGCCCCGGCGTGCCCTCGGTGGCAGGTGGGGCTTCGACATTCTCGCCTTGGCCATCGCAAGGTCGACATCCGACTCGCGAGTGCTCAGCCGAAGGTGCCCGCCGCTGGTATATCCGCCGCATACCGCCAGAATCTCAACTCCGACACCGGGCCACTCGGAGTCTCTGAGTGGAAGGTCATGGATCAACGCTCGGTCCACCACCCCGATCTCTCCCGACGGGATTTCACTCTCAGCCCGTACGGCATCTTGGCCACCACAGTGTCCGCACACCCGCAGGCAGGGCGGCGACCGGACCGGTCGGGCGCCTTTCAGGACCATGGTCCGGCTCAATTCTGTCAAAAAGCGGTCCTTTGCCCGGTGGGCGCGGTCGGGGATGCTTGGGCGCCGTGCAGGGAGTCTTGGAGCAGGTTGCCGCGGGTGTGCGGTCGGTGGTGGGGCAGGGGAAGCAGGCGGTGTCGATTCCGGCGCTGGCCAGGGTTCCGCTGAACCGGTTCGGTATGGCGGTCGCGACCGCCGATGGGGATGTGGTGGGGGTGGGTGACTGGGATGAGCCGTTCTCGGTGCAGAGCCTGTCGAAGTTGTTCACGTTGGCGTTGGCCGGGGACATGCGGGACCGGGTTGGGCGTGAGCCGTCGACGTTGGCGTTCAACTCGTTGAGCCAGTTGGAGTTGGACGAGGGGCGGCCGCGCAATCCGTTTCTCAACGCGGGGGCGTTGGTGACGACCGACCAACTGCTCAGCACGACTGGGGACGCGGCGGCGGCGTTGCGGGGGTTTCTGGCGGCTGAGTCGGGGGCCGAGGTCGCGGTCGACCTGAGCGTGGCGGAGTCCGAATTGGAGACTGGGCACCGCAACGCGGCGTTGGCGCATCTGATCGCGGGTTATGGCAACCTGCACAACCCGGTGACCGACGTGTTGCGGAACTACGTGCACAGTTGCGCCATCGCGATGTCCTGTCGCGACTTGGCCCTCGCGGGGTTGTTCCTGGCGCGCACGGGGCGGGGGCGGGCGACGCAGGTGTTGTCGGCGTCTGACGCGCGTCGGCTCAATGCGACGATGTTGGTCTGCGGGATGTATGACGGTGCGGGCGAGTTCGCGTATCGGGTGGGGTTGCCCGCCAAGAGCGGGATCGGTGGCGGGGTTCTCGCTGTGGTGCCGAATCGCTGCGTGGTGTGCGTGTGGAGTCCTGGGCTGGACCGGTGCGGCAACTCGGTCGCCGCAGTTGCCGCGTTGGAGATCTTCAGCGCGTTGACTGGGTACTCGGTGTTCTAGCGGGCACAATGGTGACCGTGCAGCACAGCAACCCGAGCGGTCTCCCCCGGCCCAATGGCTACAGTCACGTCGTCGAGGTGAGCGGGCGCCTTGCGTTCGTCTCCGGGCAGGTTCCGTTGGACGACGCGGGCGCCCTAGTGGGGAACGACACAGAAACCCAGACCCGGCAGGTGTTCCGCAACATCGAGACCGCCCTCGCCGCGCTGGGGGCGGCCATGCGGGACGTCGCGAAGTTGACCTACTTCGTGATCGACACCGCTGATGTCCCGGTGATCCGCACGGTGCGCGACGAGTTCGTGGACACCTCGGCGCCGCCTGCGAGTTCGCTCGTGCAGGTCGTGGCCCTGGTGGATCCCCGCTTCCGCGTCGAGATCGAGGCCGTCGCCGAACTTCCTGCGGTGTAGTGGGCTTCAGCCGTCGCGGAGGACCCGGAATCGACCGGGGTCGGCCGGATCGCGATCAACGACCTGGATTGGCGGCTGGGTCCACTGCCATACACTGATCCCTGGGACGCGGGAGAACCGGATCTGGCCGCGGGTACCTTCCACCGAGACACGCGACCAGTCCGTCCACTGTGAACGCAGCATCTCGGCGAGAGTCGCGATCGTGTCATACCCCTCAAACGCGACAAATGACGGCGCCTCGCCCAGCCGCGCTCGGAGGGTCAGCCCCACTTGTGTCCCGAGTGGACCAAGGCGCTCGGGAAGGTAACGCAGGAAAGGGATTCCGGCGCCGGCATCACCCAACGCGGACGCCCACGCGGCGAACTCCGGTTGCCCGGCCGGGGCACCGATGAGGACCTCGGACAACCGGAGGTCGCCGCGAACCCGCTGGACGATCGCCACCGCCGGATCCGGGTATCCGACCAACAGCAGGAGAGCGGTCGCGCGACTGTCGAGCAGCGCGTCACACACGGCGTCCGGGTCGAGGTCGTCGAGTTCGATGGTGTTGCCGCCGCGTGCGGTGAAATGGTCTTTCAGGATGTGAGTCCCAGAAGCCCAATACACGCTCGACTGAGCCGCCACCGCGATACGCCGGTGCCCGGCGTCGAGCAAGAAATCCGCGTAGAACCGCCAACCGCGAGACTGCGGTGGAGACAACCGCGCGACCCATTCCGTCGGCCGTTCTGTGAGCGCGTCAAGAACGGCTGACGAACACAAGAACGGCAAACTCAGCGCGTCAGCCGTGCGAGCGGCCGCGCGAGCGACGACGCTGTGGTACTCCCCCACCACCGCGGCCACCCCCATACCGGCAAGCTCGTCCACCGCCGCCTCGGCCCGGCGCGGGTCGGCGGCGGTGTCCCGAACCACGAGCTCCAGCGGCCGCCCAGCGATCCCGCCTGCCTCGTTGACTTCGTCCACGGCCAGCTCAAGCCCGCCGAGCAGGTGCCTACCCGCGGCAGCCCAACCGGGCCTGGTCAGCGGAGCCAGCGCCCCGACCCGCACGGGCGCGCCGGGCGTTGGGCTCTCGAAGTCGGCCACGCGGCCAGGTTACCCAGGTGCGAGCCGGGTCGTTCGTGCCGCGACCCACCCAGGTCACCAGGGGTGTGATGTGGGCCATCCCCCTAACGGGGGTCACGCTCGGTGCGATGAACTCCGGGCGAGCGGGAAAGGGAATGAGCATGGGACACCGAAATGGCGGCGGGAAATCCGCGAGTGGGAACACTGGGAAAGTTGACACCCAATGGGCCGTTTGGGGGTAATTCTGGCCGCGTTCGGGGGAATTGACACTCGGGGATGGCGGACCTAACATGGCCAGTCGCCGCCTTGACCTGGGGTTCGGTTGACCGGGCCCGGGTTGGGTTTTCTGATCACCGGGGTTTTTCGCCAACAGTCGATTTTCTTGCGACGGGAGCATTGTGTCGACAGGGGCTGCCGGGGCTAAATCCGGGTTCGCGGCGTATCCGCGGTTGTTGCGGGTGCCGGGGGCGGCGGCGTTGGGCTTTTGGGGGATGGTGGGGCGGTTCCCGATCGCGATGCGGTCGGTGGGGTGCCTGCTGCTGGTGGCGGCGGTGAGCGGGTCGCTGGGTGGGGCGGGCGCGGTGGCGGCGGCGATGCTGGTGGCGCAGGGGGTGGCCAGCCCGGTGCTGGGGCGCTGGGCCGACCGGGTGTCGCAGCGGCGGGTGCTGCTCAGCGCGGGCGCGGCGCACGTGGTGGCGTTGACCGGCCTGTTGGTGGCGATCGTGGGGCGGGCGCCGATCCTCGTGCAGGTGGTCGCGGCGGTGGCGACGGGGTGCGCGTCGGTGTCGTTCACGTCGTTCATGCGGGCGCGGTGGGCGGCGTTCGTGGAGCCGGGGCTGGTGCGCACGGCGTACGCGCTGGAGTCGGTCCTGGACGAGACGATCTTCCTGGTGGGCCCGTTGCTGGTGACGGTGCTGGTCACCGGCGTGCACCCGGCGGCCGGGCTCATCGTCTGCGCGGTGTTGACGGCGACGGGCTCGGTCGCGGTGGCCCTGCACGGCCGCTCGGAGCCCGCGGCGAAAAGACCCGAGGCCGCGCCGCGAAAGGCGATCGCGGTGACCGGCGTACGGGTGCTGGTGGTGGCCTACGCGGGCATGGGGTTCCTGCTGGGCGCGGTGGACGTGACGATGATCGGCTTCGCCCGCGAGCACGGCAACCCGGCGCTGGCGGGGGTGTTCCTGTCGCTCACCGCGGTCGGCAGCCTGGTCGCCGGGGCGGTGTTCGGCGCGGTCGACTGGACACTCACCCCCCGTCGGCTGCTGGCGCTGACCACCGCCGTGCTGACGGCGGGCGCGCTGCCGCTGGCGTTCGCGGGTTCCTCCCCCGTCATGGCCGGTTTGGCGGTGGTCGCCGGGGTGGCGATCGCACCGGGGTTGATCGCGGGCAGCACCCTGCTGGAGGCGTTGGCGCCCAAGGGTTCGCTGTCGGAGGGGTTCTCCTGGTTGTCGAGCGCGGGGGCGCTGGGCATCGCGCTGGGCACGGGGGTGGGGGGACGGCTCGCCGACACGGGTGGGTTCGCGGCCGCGGCGGTGGCGGCGGTGGGCGGCGGTCTGGTCGCACTCGTGTTGGCGGTGGCGGGGCAGTCCGCTCTCGAACCGGAAGTGGTGGCTGAACAGTGAGGGATGCAGTGAGCACAGGGCTCGGGGGCCTGCCGGTCCCCCGGATGGAGTTCGACGAGTTCGTGGCGTTCGGGCGGGAGGCGCTGATCCGCGCCGACGTGCCGGTCGTCATCACCCTGCCGGAGAGCGTGCGGGGCCTCGGCCGGGCCGGGGTGGCCGAGCGGCTGGGCGACATGCGGGTCACGCTGTTCACCGAGCCGAGCGACAAGCAGAACTCCCAGCGGTGGACGACCAGGGACATCCCGCTCAGCGAGTTCTTCGCCGACGAGCGGTACCTGACCGACCCGGGCACCTGGAACCGGATCGTGTCCAACATCCGCGACAACCCCGGTGACGTGAACGCGATCCTCGGGTTCGACGCCGAGTCGTTGTTCGACTACCGGCGCTCGCTCAACGCGGCGAACCTGTGGATCAGCCACCGGGGCGTGTTCACCCAGAGCCACTTCGACGAGTTGGAGAACTTCAACATCGCGTTGGAGGGCCGCAAGCGGTTCGTGCTCGCCCCGCCCGGGTTCCGGGAGTACTACCCGCGGTCGGTGCGGCACGGGTTCGGCGACAAGTCCCAGGCGTTCGACTTCGACAACGTCGATGCCAAGCGGTTCCCGAGGCTGGTCGCCAAGCTCGCGGAACGCCGCGAGCTGGTCCTGGAGCCGGGGCAGATGCTGTACCTGCCGCTGGGCTGGTGGCACCAGGCGGAGTCGCTGGCGGAGATGAACATCAACATGAACTTCTGGCTCAAGGACCCCAAGATTTTCCGCAGGCCGTACGTCCTGGGCGTCGCCCTTTACACCGCGGCGTTCCGCAAGCTCAAGGGCGTCTACAACTACCAACCGGCCGAGGCCAACTCATGAGCGGGCGCAAGACGATCACCCCTACCCACCGCTACCGCGACAACGACAAGGCGGTCGGGGTCGGCAACGCGTTCTGGGACAGGTCCGAACGCGAGGGTGTCGCCGGGATCGTGGCCGAGTTGGCCGGCGGTGTACTGCGAACCGCCGACGGGCACGAGTTCGTCAACTTCACCTGCTGCTCCTACCTCGACCTGGACTCCCACCCGGACGTCATCGAGGGCGCGGTGACCGCATTGCGCCGGTTCGGGGTGCTCGACCACTGCATCCCGCGCAGCCGCGTGCAGATCCCGGCGCTGCTGGAGTTGGAGGCGTCGCTGGGTGAGCTGTGGTCGGCCGACGTGATCACCGCGATCTCCGCCGGGGTGGCCAGCGCCGGGCTGCTGCCGCTGATCGCCTCCGGTCACCTCGGCGACGGAACCCGCCCGCTGATGGCGTTCGACAAGAACTGCCACGTCTCCATGGCCGGGGCCAAGCCGGCGTGCGCGGACGAGACCGAGGTCGTCACCGCCCCGCACCACGACATCGACTGGCTCGAAGACCAGTGCCGCGCCTACGAACGTGTCTGTTATGTCGTCGATGGCGCCGACAGCCTCGGCGGGTACGCGCCGGTCAAGGAACTGGCGGTGCTGCAGGACAAGTACAACCTGCTGGTCTACTACGACGACTCGCACTCGGTGTCGGCCTACGGCGAGCGCGGCATGGGCTACATCCGCGCCAACGCCCCCATCCTCGACGAGCGCACCATCACCGTCGCCACGCTGAACAAGGCGTTCGGCACCAGTGGCGCGGCGGTCCTGCTCAACGGCTACGACAAGCACGCGCACCGGGTGATCGAGCGGTTCGCCGGTGCCCTGTGCTACTCGCAGCCGATGAACACCGCCGCCGTCGGCGCCTCGCTGGCGTCCGCCGAAATCCACCGCAGCGCCGAACTCGCGACCCTGCAGGGCAAGCTCAACGCCAACGTCGCGCTGTTCGACTCGCTGGTCGACACCGAGCAGTCGGCCACCAGCTACCCGATCCGGATCGTGCCGATGGCCGACGACACCGTCATCGACGCCGGCCGCCGGGTCTACGAGGCCGGGTTCTACGTCTCCCCCGTCTTCTTCCCCATCGTCGCGCGCGGCACCGCGGGCCTGCGGGTCATGCTGCGCGCAGGGCAGACCGAGGACCAGATCCGACGGCTCGGCGCGGTCCTGGCCGAGGTCGGCGCCGCGCGACCCCAGGTGGCGTGATGACGGCCAGAGCGATCCCGCGCAGCATCCTCTACACCCCGGCCCTCTCGCTGGACCGGGTGGTCAAGGCGTGGTCCTACGACGCCGACGTGCACCTGATCGACCTGGAGGACGGCGTCCCGCCGCCGGACAAACCCGCGGCACGGGCGGTGTGCCGGGCGGCCCTGGAGAAGGCGCCGCACCCGGAGAACACCGGGGTGCGGGTCAACCAGCTCGGCACGCTGGCCGCCGTGCACGACCTGGCGCTGCTGGCCGACTCGCCGGTCAAGCCCGGGTTCGTGGTGATGACGATGGTCGAGTCGGCGGTCGAAGTGCGGCTGCTGCGCGCGACGCTGGCCGAGGCGGGCGCGCACCCGCAGGTCTACGTAACCGTGGAGACCGTCGCCGCGATCGCCGAGCTGGACGCGGTCGCAGCGGCCGCCGACGGGCTCGTCCTCGGCTCGGCGGACCTGGCCGCCACCCTCGGCGTGGAGATCACCTGGGCCGGGATGCTCGCCGCCCGGCAGGCGATGGCCCTCGCGTGCGCGCACCACGGCACCGCCTGCGTCGACACCGCGAACTTCCGGCTGGGCGAGCCCGGGGTGCTGGCCGAGGAGATCGAGCGGGTGCGCGAGTTGGGGTTCCACGGCAAGGCCGCCGTCCACCCGAGCGAGCTGGACACGATCAACGCCGCGCTGCGCCCCAACCCCGAACACGTGCGGCAGGCCCGCCGGGTCACCGACGCCGTCGCCGCCGCTGACGGCGGTATCGCCGTGCTGGACGGGAACATGGTCGGGCCGCCGTTCGCGCGGATGGCCCGCACCACCGTCGCCCTGGGCGACGCGTGGACCGCCCGGTTCGGGCGGGTCGGGAACGGAGCCACCGCATGACCATCATCGAGGAACCCGCCGTGCACCAGCACACCGGCGCCGGGGTGACCGTCGCCGTGATCGGGACCGGGGCGATCGGGCAGGACCTGGTCAGCAAGGTCCACCGCTCCCCCGCGCTGCGCTGCGGCCTGGTCGTCGGCCGCAACCCCGACTCCGCCGGTCTCGCGCACGCCCGCGCCCTGGGCTACCGCACCAGCGCCGCCGGGATCGACGCCGTGCTCGCCGAGCCGCGCCCGTTCGACGTGCTGTTCGACGCCACCAGCGCCGCCGCGCACCGCGAGCACTGGCGGCTGTTGGCGCACACCCCGACGCTGCTGGTCGACCTGACCCCGGCCAAGACCGGGCAGATGGTGGTGCCGACCATCACCGGCACGCACGCGCCCACCGACCGCGACGTCAGCATGATCAGTTGCGGTGGCCAAGCCGCGACCCCGGTCGCGCACGCGCTGGCCGGGGCGTTCACCGTGGACTACCTCGAGGTCGTCTCGACCGTGGCCAGCACCATCGCCGGGCGGGCGACCCGGCTCAACCTCGACGAGTACGTGGCCACCACGCAGCACGCGCTCACCACGTTCACCGGGGTTGCCGACACCAAGGCCATCCTCAACATCAGCCCCGCGGTGCCGCCCGCGACGTTCCGCTCGGCCGTGCACGCCGTCATCGCCGACGCCGACCCGACCCGGGTGCGGGCCGTGGTGGACGCCGCCGCCGAGCGGATGCGCGGGTTCGCCCCCGGCTACCGGATCACCGCCTGCGCGGTGACCGCCGACCGGGTCGTGGTGTCCATCGAGGTCACCGCCGACAGCGACGTCCTGCCGCACTACGCGGGCAACCTGGACATCATCAACTCGGCCGCCGTGCTGGTCGCCGAACAGCACGCCGCCCGGCTCGCCGCGCACCGGAGCAAGCCATGACCGAGATCGTCATCCACGACCCGACCCTGCGCGACGGCCAGCACGCCGTCCGCCACCAACTCGGTGTGACCGCCCTGCGCGGTTATGCCGAGGCGGCCGACGCGGCCGGCATCCCGGTCGTCGAGGTCGGCCACGGCAACGGCCTTGGCGCGTCGTCGTTGCAGGTCGGGCGGGCCGCGGTCAGCGACGACCTGATGCTCTCGACCGTGCGGGAAGCGTTGCGGCACAGTCGGATGGGCGTGTTCCTGCTCCCCGGTTGGGGAACGTCCGCCGACCTGCGCAAAGCCGTCGCGCACGGCGCCGACGTGATCCGCGTCGGTGTGCACTGCACAGAGCCCTCGCTGGCCGAGCGGCACCTCGGGTTCCTCGCCGAGGAAGGCGCCGACGGGCACTGCGTGCTGATGATGAGCCACATGGCCACCCCCACCCAGTTGGCCGAACACGCGGCCACCGCCGTCGGCTACGGTGCGAGGGCCGTGGGGATCATGGACTCCGCCGGGCACTTCCTGCCCCGCGACGTCACCGCGCGGATCGGGGCGATCCACGCGGCCGTGGACGTCCCGGTGATCTTCCACGGGCACAACAACCTGGGCATGGCCGTGGCGAACTCGGTGGCCGCCGCCGAGGCCGGGGCCACCGTCATCGACGGCTGCGCCCGCGGCTTCGGCGCCGGGGCGGGCAACACGCAACTGGAGGTGCTGGTGCCGGTGTTGGAACGGACCGGGTTCGGCACCGGCATCGACCTCTACGCGTTGCTCGACGCCGCCGAGTTCGCCGAACGCGAATTGATGCCCGCGCCACCGACCACCGGCACGGTCAGCATCGTCAGCGGCCTCGCGGGTGTCTTCTCCGGTTTCAAGCACCAGGTGCTCGACGCCGCCACCCGCGCCGACGTCGACCCGCGCGACGTGTTCTTCGAGCTCGGCAGGCGCCAGGCGATCGCGGGCCAGGAAGACCTCATCGTGGACGTGATCGCGGACATGACCGCGGAAAGGGCGACAGGGTGACGACCACGCGGTTCATCGGCGCGGCTGAGATGGCGGGGCCGGAGCGGTTGGTGCGGGTGGTCGACGCGCTGGCCGAGGTGTTCGCCGACCTGGCCGCCGGGCGCACCCGGTCGCCGTCGCGCACCGTCGTCGAGCACGGCGAGGAGTGCCAGTTGCTGGCCGGGACGGCGGTGTGGGAGCGGCGCGGGGTGGGCAGCGTCAAGATCACCACCTTGACGCCGGACAACCCCGGGCGCGGGCTGCCGCTGATCCACGGGGTGGTCGTGCTGACGGATCTGCAGACCGGGGAGATCACCGCGTTGCTCGACGGCGCCGAGCTGACCGCCGTGCGCACCGGGGCCGTCGCCGGGCTCGCGACCCGGTTGTGCGCGCCGGAAGACGCGTCCGAACTGGCCCTGATCGGGGCGGGTGTGCAGGCGCGGGCGCTGGTGCGCGCGGTGTCGGCGGTGCGGCCGATCCGGTCCGTCCGGGTCTACTCGCGGACCGCCGCGAGCGCCGCCGCCTTCGGCGAGTGGGTGCGCGACGAGTTCGGCCACGAGGTCACCGTCTGCCCCACCGCCAAGGCCGCTGTCGCCGACGCGGCGATCGTGTGCACCGCGACCTCGACGAACGGCCGGATGCCGTTGGTGGAGGCCGACTGGGTCACCCCGGGCGCGCACGTCAACGTCATCGGTGGGACCAACGAGCAGGCCGTGGAGCTCGACCCGACACTGCTGGCGGCGGCGTTCGTGGTCGTGGAGGACCGCGAGGTCGCCGTGGAGGACGCGGGCGAGATACGGATCGCGCTGGCCGACGGCCGGATCAAGGTGGCCGACCTCACCGAGCTCGGCGCCCTGGTCGGCGGGTTCGAGCCGGACGGCCGCACCACGGTGTTCCGCGGCGTCGGCATGGCCATCGAGGACACCGCGGCCGCGGCAGCCCTGGTCGATCAGTGATCGCGGCAGCGCACCAGGAAGGACCGCTCGAAGGTGATCACCGTCTCGCCGGTGGACTTGGTGCCGGTGGTCTCCACCGTGATGATCCCGTTGCCCGGCCGCGAGTTCGACAGCCGCTTGGCCAGGACCCGGCTGGTGGCGTAGAGGGTGTCGCCGACGAACACCGGGTCCTTGAGCCGAACCCGGTCCCAGCCCAGGTTGGCCACCGCCCGCGCGGACAGCGCCTGCACGGTCATCCCGCCGACCAGGCACAGGGTGATGCCGCTGTTGACCAGGACCTGCCCGTACTCGGCGGCCGCGCCGTAGGCCCGGTCGAAGTGCAGCGGGTGCTGGTTCATGGTGAGCAGGGTCAGCCACGTGTTGTCCGCCTCGGTGATGGTGCGGCCGGGCCAGTGCCGGATCACCATGCCCGGCTCGAAGTCCTCGTAGTCGCCGCCGTGTTCCTCGACGAACTCGTTGTCCCCCACCTTGCGCAGCGTCATCTTCCGCCCTCCCTGGTCGTCGGCGGCGACCGTACCAGCTCCTGGAAAGTCCTGAGCAGACAATGATTCGATCCACAGTGGACTCGTGGTTCGGCGGCCACCGGATCGCCCCGGCGGCGGCCCCGTCGACCACCCGCGACCTGCTGCGCCACGAGATCCGCGACACCGGCTGGCCGCACCAGCCGCTGCTGCCCGCCGCCCCGCTCGCCATCCCCCGCGCGGGCTACGCCGAGCTCTACCGGGCCACCAGGGCCCTGCTCGACCTCGTGCGCCGGGTCGCCCTGGAGACCGCCGAAACCACCGAGGGCAGGCTCGCCGCCTACGGGATGCCCGACAGCGAACGGAAACTGTTCGTCGCCGACCAGTTCACCGAGGAGCGCTACGCCGACTGCGTCGCCCGGCCCGACGTCGTCATCGGACCGGACGGCCCGAAGTTCCTGGAGTTCAACGTTTCCGGCGCCCTCGGCGGCCCGGTGGAGACCCACTGCCGACTCCAGGCCTGGCGCAAGCTGTTCGCCGACGCCGAAGGCCGGGTGCCCTTCGGTTTCCACGAACCGTTCGCCGTGCGCGAGCGCATGTTCCGCGACCTGAGCACCGAACTGGGCGTCGCGCCCCGTTTGGCCCTGGTCGGCAGCGCCCGCGACCAGGGCGTCGAGTCGACCCGCTACTTCGACATCGAGGCCGACTACTACAACAGCCGCGGTCTGACGGCCACCTTCTTCGAACCGGAAGACCTGCACACCGCATGGGACTGCCCCGAGCCGTTGCGCTACCCGTTGGGCCTGCGCAACTTCACCATCCCCGACTGGCTCGACCTGGACATCGACCTGGACCCGGTCCAGGACGCCCTCGACAACGGCGTGCTGCTGGTCGGCACCCAGACCTCGACGTTCCTGGCCAGCAAGCTCACCATGGGCCTGCTGTCGGAGGGCCGACCGTGGATGAGCTCGGCCGAACGCGCCCTGGTCGAGCGGTACCTGCCGTGGACCCGCATCCTGGCCGACCGGCGCTCGACAAGGGGCGACCGCGGGGTGGACCTGCCCCAGTACACTGTGGACAACCGGGAGCGCCTGGTGCTCAAGGAAGGCCTGGGCATGAGCGGCAAGCAGGTCCTCATCGGCGAACGCACCTCACCCGCCGACTGGGAGTCAGCGGTCCGGTCGGCGCTGGTGACCGGGACCAGCATCGTGCAGGAGTTCATCACCCCGCACACCACCCGAGCCTGGATGACCGCCGACGGGGTCGACGAGGCCTACGAGGTCGACATCGCCCCGGTCCTCGGCCCCCTGCTGTTCGGCGGCAGGCCGGCGGGCATCTTCGCCCGCTTCTACGGCGACGGCACCGCGGGCATCGTCAGCGTGATGGGCAACCTCGCCGCCGACAACGTCGTCGTGTGGGTCTAGCGGCTCGACCCAGATACGTTGACCGGGCCTCGACCTGTCCGCGACGTCCTTGGCCGCGTTGTCGACACAACCAAGTACGTCCATAGTACGAGGTCGTTCCCGCGTCTTGCCAAGAACGCCGTGGACAGGTCGATGCACCTAGCCAACCACCTGGGTTGAACCACTCCCCTTCGTCAGCGGGTGTCGCAGGCCGGGTAGCTGGTGGGGCACGCGGTGTAGCGGATGGGGTGGGTGCTGATCATCGAGGCGATGGTGGGCCAGTTGTTGGTTGGCCTGCCGATCAGGTAGGTCCACATGAGATGGCTGGCGTGCAGGTAGTCCTCACCGTTGTTGTAGATGTCGAGCGGGGTGAACGGCGCTCCGTAGCCCTGGAACTGGGTGCCGAGCAGCTCCGGCTCGTCGATGTTCTGGATGACTGCGATGCTGCCGGTGAGGTTGCCGCACCCGGTGCCGGGGTACCCGGTCACGCACTGCTGCCCCCAGGTCAGCTCCTTGGGCGGCGTCGTCTTGTCGGTGGCGGTCTTGCCCAGCAGGTCCGGTCCGCTCTCCGCGACCCGGTGCGAGTTCTCGAACAACACCAGCGCGCTGGTGTTGGGCTGGTTGCCCATGAAGTTGTTCTCGATGACGATGTTGGTGTTGGGGAACGCGGCCGTCCCGGCGGTGAGGGTGCGCTCCAACTGGCTCAACAGCGTGTTGTCGTTGTAGCCGCCACCGGTGGCGACCTGGGAGGCGGTCTCGGTCAGCACGACGCCCTCGACGTCGGGGTTGCTGTTGTAGCGGGCGCCCAACGCCTGCAGCAGCGCGATGAGCCGGTCGGTGACGGCCTGCCGCCAGACGGCCGCGGTGATCGAGTAGCCGCCACCGCCGTACCACCAGCCGCTGGTTCCCGTCGTGGCCCCCGCGCCGTAGGTGGCGGTGTCGGTCGTCAGGTAGCTCGGCAGCACGGCGTTGAGGAAGCCGCGCGGGTCCTGGTTGGGCGAGCCCTGGAAGCCGCTCGACGAGATCTCGATGATCAGTTTCTTGCGCGGGGTGGGGTTCCCCTGGTTGAGCCGGGCCAACTCCGCGTCGATGACGCCGAAGTTGTACACCCCGCGACCGGTCTCCAGCGCCCCCCAGTAGTAGTTGCCCTTCCAGCCCGCGAGCGTGGGCGAGGTGTTGACGACGTTCAGTTCACCGCTGGCCATGCTCGCCGGTGTCGACGCGCTGTGCCACCAGTCGCTGGTGATGTAGTGGCCCGGATGCCATTTGACGGCATTCGCGCTCACAGTGCCGGTGGCGGCGGCAAAAAGGGTGTTCGCGAGCAGACAGCCGACGGATAACAGAATCGCCGAAACAATGAAGCGTCCTGATTTCACAGCCCCTCCGAACAGATCGAATCTGCGACCCCCGACGCTAGCAAGCCGCGGAAGTCGGGCACAACGATTGCCGCACAACAGTTTTCGCGGGTATTGGCCATCCTGGACCCGCGGTCCGGAAAAACGACCGGTGTAGACGACAAACCGGACTGTCGGGCAAACCGCCCGAACCCGGCGTTTCCGGGCCGAGCGCGGTTCACTCGTCCGTGTGGCCTGCGGCATCCGGCCATGAGGATCGCCGGTGTCGGTTGCCGTCATTACCGAAGATCACTCGATGTGGTCATCTCCGGCGAAACGGCGAACCTCGACTGTCGGGTTCCGCAGGCATGACGCATCGTCCACAGCACACGTTGCTCGACGAAAGGGAACCATGAGAACGACACGGCGACTCGCGCTCGGGTTGGTTTTCGCCTGCCTGGCCGCTGTCCAGTTCGTGAGCCCGGCCGCCGCCGCCCGGGGGACGTTCACGTTCTACGACGCGGACGGCGGCGCGGGGATCATCGATCCGGACGACAACACCTGCTACCCGCTCGGTTCGACGGTCCGCCGGGTGGAGAACAAGACCGACCGGCAGGCGACGTTGTACCCGTCCGCGGATTGCCGTGGGAAGTTCGCGATGGTCGTGCCCGCCCGAGCGAGCCGTGACACGAAGCGGGGCGTCGCCGTGGTGTTCCAACGGCCGCGGCGCTGAAGCCGCTGCAGTGAGCACTGTCCGCCGTGGCCTGCCACAGCGGACAGTGCTCCGTCACTAGCCCCAAGTTCGCTAGGTGGCACGCGGTTCCCACATGGACAGCCGAACCGTGAAACCCGTGTCGTCGGTGGCGAGGGTGACGTGGTGGCAGAGCTGGTGGACGAGCCAGAGGCCGTAGCCCCCGCCGCCGGGGGCAGGGTCGGCGACGAGCCCGGCAAAAGGGTCGGCCGGACCGCGGCCGCGGTCGTGGACGGTGACGACCATGTGGTGGTCCCGCGACCACACCCGCAGCCGGACCGGTCCGACGCCGTAGCGCACCGCGTTGGTGACGACCTCGCTGACCGAGACCACCAAGTCCTCAAGCTCGCCCGGCGACAGGGCGTTCCCATTGGCCGCCACGACCGCGTTGCGCGCGGCGGCGGGCGAGGGGTCGACCAGGTCGACGACGGGCGGCTCGTGCTGGATGGCGTGCGGCGTCATCGGGCGCGTGTGGGCGAGGAAGGACAGCGGCTCGACGTAGTCGGGGTTGGCGACGAAGGTGCCACCGGTGGCGGCGACGACGGAATGGGTCCTGGCCACGTCCTCCAGGACGCCCGCCGAGGTGGTCCGGGTGTCGTAGACGCACATGCACCGCACCGGGAACCGGTCATACGCGTAGTTGACCGCCGACTCGTACCGCGACCAGACATCCCAGCCGATCGGCGAGGCCGGGACCTCACCGAGGACCCGCACGGCCGTCGAACCGCCCGCGACCAACCTGGTGAACAGGTCGCAGTAGGACCGGATCGCGACCGCCGGGCGCGTGTAGTGCGCGTCGCCCGGCAAGATCGTGACCGCCGAGGAGTCGACCCCGGCCAGCACGAGGTCCACCCGCGACGGGTCAAGGGCGACGACCACGGCCTCGCCCCGGTCGAGCCCGTCGGCGAGGAACGAGGCTCCCGCGGCGCTCAGTTCGTCGTCGTCGCCGTAGTACAGCGCGACGTGGTCGTAGGTCATGCCACCTGCTCAACGCGCACGGTGGACAGGCCCAGGATGTCGACCATCCTGGCCGGGCTGAACCGCCGCGTGCGCAGCACCACCGTCGTTCCCCGGCGTTCGGCCTGCGCCGCCAGCCGCAGCAGGCCGTGGTGGTCGATGAAGGTCAGCTCCCGCGCGTCCACGACCACCTCACCGGGCTCCCACTGCCCGGCCACGTGGCCGAGCGCCCAGGGGAACACGTCGTGCGACCGCAAGTCCAACTCCCCTTCCAGCGCCACCGCGCCGCCACCGCCCCACCCGTGCAGGCGGAACGGCACCGTGTCCGCGTTGCCCCGCGGGTGCAGGGCGGCGAGCCGGTTGATCACGTCGGACCCCAGGTCGGGGCGGCTGTAGGCGCACATCGCCTCGAACCGGTACGCCGCCATGTAGCGGTCGACGGCGTGCTCGTAGGTCGCGAACGCCGCCAGTTGGGCGGGGGTGCGGACCAGTTCGGTGGTGTTCGCGGCCACCCGCAGACCGGTGAATCCCGCCGCCACAGCCGCCTGGGTCTCCGCGTGGTAGACCCGGACCTGCTCGTCGGGATCGACGACCACACCGGCACCGTAGACACCGTCGAGTGACCGGACCTGCACGGCGCCGCGATCCCACTGTTCGTCGAAGTCCGGCAAGTCCCGCAGGTCGCCGACCAACTCCTCGACCGTGCCGGGAGCGATCAGGCAGACCCGCTTGCCCTCCCCCAGCCCCTCGGCCATGAACTCCCTGGCCCGAGCGGCGAACTCGTCCCGGTCGGTGAACGCCCAACACAGGTGCCCGCGACCGTCGGTCGCGGGCAGGTGGTTCGACTCCGCACCCGGGTTCACCGGCTCACCTTACGCCGGCCCGCGGCACCTGCCTGGTGCTCTCAGACCGCGACGCGGTGGGACGGGTTGGTGTCCTGCGGGCCGGGCGTTCCGGTGACGGCGGGGAGGGTGAAGGTGAAGCGGGAGCCGCCGGTGGGGTTGTCGGTGGCGGTGATGCGGCCGCCGTGGCGTTCGACGATGCGTTTGCAGATGGTGAGGCCGAGGCCGGTCCCGGGGTAGCCGGGGTCGCGGTGGGCGCGGTGGAAGTTGTCGAAGATCACCTCGTGTTGGCCGGGTGGGATGCCGATGCCGTTGTCGGCGACCGTCACCTGGACCTGGTCGCCCCGGCGGGTGGCGGTGATCTCGACCTCGGGGGTGGTCCCCGGCGCGGTGTACTTGACCGCGTTGCCGATGAGGTTGTCCAGCAGTTGCCGGGCGAGCACGAGGTCGGCGCGGACGGGCGGCAGGGCACCGATCCGGAAGCGGGGCTGGGTGAACCCGGCGGCCGCGGCCGTGTCGCCGCGTACGGTCGCGATCTCGGTGGCCAGGGCGGTGAGGTCGATGGTGGTGGCGGCGATGGTCGCGTCCCGGGCGGTCGTGTACGCGAGCAGGTCGTTGATCAGGTTCCGCATCCGGGCAGAGGACCGTTTGACCCGGACGAGGCCCTGGCGGGCGCGGTCGACCATCGGGTGGGTGGGGGCGTCCTGCAGCGCGTCGTCGGCGTCGTCGGTCCAGCCCTCGACGGCGGTGAGCGGGTTGAGCAGGTCGTGCGCGACGACGCCCGCGAACGCGGCGAGTTCGTCGCGGTGGCGCCGCTCGGCGGTGACGTCGTGGTAGAGGACCACGGCGTTGTGCCCACCTCGGCCGTCGGGCAGGGCGGTGGTGCGCACGTTGAGGATGCGCCCGTCCGGTAGTCCTTCGTGGCGGACCAGGACGTCCATCGGTTCGATGACCTCGCCCGCGGCCAGGCGCACGTGCGGCATCTCGGCCGGGGTCAACGGGGTGCCGTCGAGGTGGAAGAAGCCGTAGTGACCGGTGTCGGCGACGGTGTCGGCCGGGCTGAGCCTGCCGCCGAGCAGGGTCGTCGCGGCGGGGTTGCGCAGGGTGATCCGCCCGTACGGATCGATCACGGACAGCCCGTCGGCCATCGAGTCGATGATGGCGCGCTTGAGTTCCGCGCGCCGCGCCGCGTCCTCCCGTTGCCGCCCCAGCTCCCGCAACAGGGTCTCCCGCTCGTCCCGACCCAGCGCCAGGGCCAGCCCGACCACGGCGACCACGATCACGAACAGTTGCACGAACAGCGCGCGGCCCGCGTGGGAGTTCACCGCGGTGAACGGCCCGGAGCCGTTGAGGGTGAACACCACGGCGAACGTCGCGACCGCCGCGTTGTGCGCGGCCACGAACGGTGTGGGCAACCGGGCCGCCGCCCACACCGTGGGTGCGACCAGAATCGCCGTGACCGGCACACCGTGGCTGCCGAACCCGAGCGTGTACGCCGCCGCCGTGCACACTGACACGCCCACGTACTCGGCCACCCTGGTCCAGCGCAGTCCCGCCGGTCGGGCGACCTCCCCGCCCCGCCGAGCCGCCACGACCCGACCGACGCACAACGCGACCGCGCCGACGACCAGCAGGCCCGCGAAGTTGCGCGCCATCCACACCGCCGTCATCACCCAGGAGAACCGGCTCGTCGCCAGCCACATCCCGGCCGAGCCGACCACCGCGCCCACCGAGGACGCCAGGTACGCCACCCCCAGCAGGACCCACAGGTCAGCCGGGGTGCGCAGGCCCCCGTCCGCCCGCCAGGTCCACAACGCGGGCCGCCACCGCCGGAGCAACGCCGCGAACACCTCGACCTGCAGCAGGTTCGCCACCACGAAGACCGCCGCCTGCGCCGGGCTCGCCCCGGTCGCGGTGTTCACCGCCACGGTGATCGCGGCGAGCAGCGCCACGTCGACGGCCTTGCTCACCGCGCGGCCCGGGGCGCAGAACCACGCCGCGGCCACCCCGGCCGCGGGCCAGACCAGGCTCAGGCTGGATTGGTCGAGCACGGTCATCCGCCCGGCGACCGAAGCGACCAGGTAGAGCCCGGCGAACACCGCGGTCCGCACCAGCGAGGCAGCCGACGCCGTCACCTCGGCCCCACTCTCCCGCGGTCGGCCAGCAGGTCCCGCACGGCCGCCCGCAGCGCGTCACCGCTGGACGGCTTCACCACGTACACCGCGGCCATCGCGGCCATCCGCTCGACGTCGGGCCCGGACCACAGCACGGTCAGGAAGATCGCGGGCAGCCGCTGGTCGATCTCGCGCAACTGCCGCAGCAGGTCGACCCCGTCCATGCCCGGCATCGCCACGTCCAGCACGACCAGGTCGGGCAGCCCGGCGCTGTCGACCGCGGCCAGGGCCAGCGGGCCGCTGTCGACGGGCAACACCTCGTGGCCGTCCTCGCGCAGCCACCGCACGACGAGGTCGCGGACGTCGGCGTCGTCGTCGACCACCAGAACCCGTGCCACCGCACCTCCCCGCCTGTCGCACCGTCCGGTTCGGACTCGGCGCACGCCCCCCGTCCGAGCCTCCGATCGCTCCACAATGCACGACCACTCCACCATGCGCGATCCGAAACCGCACCAGGGCAGCAAATCCCACGTCGAGTGACCAAACGCCGAACGGCAACGAGCGGAGACCTACTCAGGTCGGGTGATCCGGCGACGCTGTGTGGAAACGTCACGCGTTCCCGCTTAGCCTGCGTGTCATGCCCGTCAGACAGCACATCCACACCAAGGTGTGGTCATCGACCCGAAACGCGGCCCTCGTCTGTCCATTCGCGTCGATCAACCGGAAGCTGTGCGCCATGGACCACCCGCCGTCGCTCGCGGCCCACCCGCTCCACCGCGCGCGGTGACGTTGACCATCACCGACCCGCCGAGACCGGCGCCAACGACCACAACCAGCACCGAACACCTCCCCTGGCCGAGGAACACCACTGCCGAAGACGATCACCGCGTCTGGATCGACACCCCGGTCTCCGGCGCCGTCGTGGTGGGCGTGCGCGGCCCCCGGATCGGCCCGGCACTGCACGAACTGCGCGCCGCGTTAGCCCACGCGGTGGCCATGGCACCCCGCCTGATCGTCGTCAACCTGTTCGACGTGGCCGTGGTGGAAGCGCGCGAGGCCACCGAAGTCGAGTCCGCCTGCAGGCGGACCCGTGCCACGTTCCGGATCGTGACCCGGCGCCCCGCGGTGTTCCGGGTCCTGCGCGACACGCGGCTGTGGGACCTGGCCCAGATCGACCCCACCATCACCCAGGCATTGCGCGCGCCGTGGAGTTGATCTCCATTCCACTGTGGATGATCTCCCGGCTAGTGGTGGACGTCCTCGTGCCTGCGCGGCTGGACCGGCGACACCGGCGAGGTGGTGGCCTGGGCGGGGACGGTGCGTTCGAGGGCGGCGCCCTCGACGTCCAGTTCCGGGAGCCAACGCAGCCACTTCGGCAGGGCCCAGGCGGACTTGCCGAGCAGGGCGAGCGCGGCGGGGACGGCGATCATGCGGACCACGATCGCGTCGAACACGATGCCCGTGGCCAGGGCGAAGCCGATCGGCTTGATCGTGTCGTCGCCCTCGGGCACGAAACCGGCGAACACGGCGAACATGATCGTGGCGGCGGCGACCACGACGGTGGCCGCCTGCCCGAACCCGGTGGTGATGGCTTCCTCGGGTTCGGCGCCGTGCGCGTGCGCCTCGTGCATGCGGGACACGAGGAACACCTGGTAGTCCATCGCCAGCCCGAACAGGATGCCGACGATGATGATCGGCGACAGGCTCATCAGCGGGCCGGTGGCCTTCGCGTTGACCACGGCGCTCAGCCAGCCCCACTGGAACACCGCCGTCGTCGCGCCGAGCACCGCGCCGATGGTCAGCAGGAAGCCGAGCACGCCGACGACCGGGACCAGGATCGAGCGGAACACCAGGATCAGCAGCACGAACGCCAACCCGACCACCAGCGCGAGGTACACCGGCAGCGCGGAGTCCAGCTTGGCCGAGACGTCGATGCTGACCGCGGTGGTGCCGGTGACGTAGACCGCCGCGCCGTCCACGTCGGCCAGTTGATCGCGCAGGGCGTGCACCAGGTTCGTGGTCTCGGTCGCGTCCGCCGCCGACGACGGGATCACGGTGATCAGCGCGGCGGTGCGGTCCTGGTTGGGTCGCGGCGCGGTGACCACGGCGACGTCCGGCAGCGCGGCGGCCTGGTCGCGCAGCACCGCTCCCCTGGTCAGCGACTTGTTCCCGTCGACGAGGACGAGCAGCGGCGCGGTGTACCCGGGGCCGAACCCGGCGTCGACCAGCTTCTCCGCGCGGGCCTGCGTCGTGTCGCTCGCCGGGTGCTGCACCAGCGAGGTCCGCAGCCACAGGACCGGGATGGCGATCACCAGCAGTGCCAGCACGGCGGCCGACAGCGTGATCCACGGGTGCCGGGTGACCTCCTCGGCCCACTTGCGGTGGAAGCCGTGGTCGACGTGCACGGGGGCGCCCTCGTCGCGGGACTTGCGCGGCAGGGCGCGGCGGCCGACGAAGGCGAGCATCGCGGGCACCAGGGTGATCGCGATCAGCACCGCGATGACGATCGTCGCGGCGGCGGCCAGGCCCATCTCGGTGAGGAACGGAATGCCCGCCACGGACAGACCGGCGAGGGCGATGACCACGGTCAGTCCCGCGGTGACCACGGCGGACCCGGCGGTGCCGACCGCCATCGCGGCGGACTCCTGGACCGGGCGACCGGAGAGCAGTTCCTGGCGGAAGCGGGTGACGATGAACAGGGCGTAGTCGATGCCCACCGCGAGGCCGAGCATGATCGCCAGGATCGGGGTCGTGGCCTGCAGTTGCACGAACCCGGTCAGCGTGGTGATGCCGAGCGCGCCGATGCCGACCCCGACGATGGCGGTCAGCAGGTTCATCCCGGCGCTGACCAGCGATCCGTAGGTGACGGCCAGCACCACCAGCGCCACCAGCACACCGATGATCTCGGCCGGGCCGCCCACCGTGGACGGCGGCTGCAACACGTCACCGCGCACCTCGACGGTGAGCCCGGACGCACGGGCCTGCTCGACGGCGGCGGTGAGCGCGTCCCGCTGGTCGGCGGTGATCTCCGGGGCGGGGACCGCGTAGGACACCGTGCTGTAGCCGATCCGCCGGTCTTCCGACACGGTCGGGTTGGCCGGGTTCACCGGATTGCTCGCCGCCGCCACCCCCGGTAGCGACTTGAGCGTGGTGACGATCCCGCCGACCTGTTCGGCGATCTTCGTCTCGGTCAGCGTGTGCCCCTCCGGCGCCCGCAGCACCACCTGCGCCGAACCACCCCCGGACGCCGCCCCGAACCGGTCGCGCATCAGGTCCAGCGCGACGGTGGACTCCTGCCCCGGTATCCGGAACGTCGACACCGTCTTCCCGGACAGCGTCGCCGCGCCCACGCCGGTCGCCACGAAGACGACCAGCCACACCAGTGCCACCGCTACCCGGTGCCGCGCGGCGGCCATCCCGAGCCGGTACAGCAGAACAGCCATCGCACACCCTCACCGGTCGCGCTTGACCGACCCGTCGGACGCACACCGGGTGGCCGCGCCTCCAGGGTTGCCCGGGAACGCTTGTCCCGCTTGATGAAGCGCACGTTCGAGTGACGCGAGTGGACGGTGTCGCTAGCGGCTGAGCAACCCCCGCAGCGCGATGGCCAGGAACCGGTCGGCCTGCTCCGGGGTGACCCGCTCGCCCACCATCGCGCAGGCCGAGACCAGGGTCTGGACGTCGGCGCCGGTGGTACCGGGTCGGATCGCGCCGGACTCGACCGCGGCGTGGGTCACCCGTTCGTTGACGGTGGACATCCGGCCGCAGTCCCGGTACAGCCCCGATGTCTCATCTGTCTCGCCGTCCTCGGCGCCTTCGAGCAGGTGAACGGTCAGCCCGCGGTAGGTCGTCGCGTGCGCGACGGACAGGGCGACCCACCGGCGCAGCGCCTCCTCGGGCGGTAGACCCGCCAGCGCGTGCCCGGCCTCGATGAGCGCGTCGTTGCGGTCCTGCAGGACGGCGCCGATCAGCGCGCGGCGGGTGGGGAAGTGGCCGTAGAGGGTGCCGATCGCGACACCAGCCAGTTTGGCGACCGCCTCCAGCGACGCGTCTGCGCCGCGCTCGCGGAACAGTTCGTCGGCGGCGGTCAACAGGCGGTCGCGGTTGCGGCGCGCGTCCGCCCGGGGTCGCCGTGTGGTGGTGGGCACTGGACCTCCACGATCAATTCGAGGTAGCCTCGATTTAGTAGCTCGAGGCTACCTCAGGTTAGTGGGGGCGGGGATGATCCTGGTGACCGGCGCGACCGGACAGGTCGGCGGCCACCTGCTGCGGCACCTGGGCGACACCGCGGTCACGGCACTGGTCCGTGATCCGACTGGGGGTGCGCCGCCCAGGTGCCGCCTCACCGGGCTCGGGTGGAGCGTGCTGCGGCCCAACGCGTTCATGCAGAACTTCCGGACGCGCGCCTTCGATCACGTCCTGGGTTCCTACGGCACCGGCCGGGTGTAATACGTGGACTGCGCGGACATCGCCGCCTGCGCGGCCGCCCTGCTCACCGGTGATCCACACCCCGGCGCGGTGCCCACGCTGACCGGCCGCCCCGCGCGTACCTTCGACGACTTCCTGTGCGACAACGTCGCCGTCATCCGGCGATCCTGGGCAGGGATGTGAGAGGCCGTCGAGCAAATGCGACGCGATCCGGAAAATGGTCACCGGCAGCAGAGCCGACAACAGTCACGGAGGTGCTCGTGCGCGCACACGCCCTGTCCTGGATCGCCCGCTGGGACGCCCAGCAGGAGTTCTACGTCCCGCACCGGGAAACCCTGTTCGGCGTCATCGCCGACGCGGTGGCCGAGGTCACCGGCAAACCCGACCCGCTCGTGCTGGACCTGGGGTGTGGACCCGGCTCACTGTCCGTGCGCCTCCGCGAGCGCATCCCGGGCGCCCGCGTCGTCGGGGTCGACTCCAACTCGCTGCTGCTCGCCCTCGCCCAGACCGCGCACGCCGACACCCCCGGACTCCGGTTCGTCTCCGCCGACCTCGGCTCCCCCAACTGGTCCGACCGCCTCGACCTCGACACCCCGGTGGACGCCGCCATCAGCACGACCGCGCTGCACTGGCTCACCGAGCCCAAACTCCGCGCCACCTATGCCACAGTCCACGCGCTGCTCACGCCCGGCGGCATCCTCCTCGACGGCGACCACCTCCTCGTCACGGACACCGCCCCCACCCTCGCCCGCGTCCAACGCCACCTCGCCCGCCCCACCCAAACCCCCCGCGACGACTGGGAACAGTGGTGGGACGCCATCGCGCAGGACCCCGACTTCGGCCCCCTCGTCACCCCGCGCACCGGCCACAACTCTCACGACGAAAGCCAAGCCCTCGCCACCCACCACGCCGCCCTGACCGCCGCGGGCTTCACCGAGATCGACACCCTCTGGCAACACGGCGACAGCCGCGTCCTCGCCGCAATCCGCTGACCACGAACGGACCGGCGCCCATTGTGTCTACTGTGGACACAATGGGCGCCGGTCCGGAAGCTGTCGGTGGACGGGGACCTGGCTCAGGCGGCGGCGAGGGCGAGCAGGGAGTAGTCGACCTGGGCGGCGCCTGCGGCGGTGACCTGGACGCGGGCGTCGCGGCCCTGGCCCGGGTTCGACTCGATGACGATCAGGCCGCGGCGCTGGAGGGACATGACGGCGTCGGTTTCCCACTGGGACAGCTCGCCCGCGGCGGTGCCGGTGTAGTCCGCCCAGCGGAAGCCCATCGGGCCGCCCCACAGGCCGTTGTGGAAGAGGATCGCGCCCTCGGCGACGTCGTGCAGGGCGATCGTCTCGTTCTCGGTCATCGCTGTCTCCCACCATCGGTCGGTCGCGGTCAGTGGAACCATCGTGACCCCCGAAGCCCTTGCCGCGGGCGGAAAACACCAACTCCGCCGCCGACCCGCACCCCGGGTACAACCGTCCACCCAGGAAACGGCAACCCGCTGGTTCTACACTGCGTCGCCATTCACACAGCAACCACTCGACCGTGTTTCACCGCTCCGGGTGGGTGGACCGACCGGGTCCAAGCCAGCGTGACCGGCGCCACTCGGATGGCCCACTGGGGTCGCGGACGGGTGGCCCGACCTACCGACGCAGGCGGCCGGTCGTGAGATGGTGGGGGTATGAGCGACGACATCCGGTGGGTGCTGGCCAACTGCGACACGTGGGCGGTTGTCGGCTTGGCGGACAACCCGGCCCGAGCCGCGCACGGGGTGGCGCGGTTCCTGCAGCAGCACGGCAAGCGGATCGTGCCGGTGCACCCCAAAGCCGAGGCGGTATGGGGGGAGCCGGGGTACGCGAGCCTGGCGGACATCCCGTTCGAGGTCGACTGCGTCGACGTGTTCCGGCGGTCGGAAGACGCGGGTGGGGTCGCGGACGAGGCGATCGCGTTGGGGGTGAAAGCCGTGTGGTTCCAGTTGGGGGTGATCGACAACGCGGCGGGGGCGCGTGCGCGGGCGGCGGGGCTCCGGTTCGTGCAGGACCACTGCCCGGCGATCGAGTGGTCGCGGCACGGGCCAGCCTGATCAGCGCAATATCCGTTCCAGCGCGTCGGAGAGCATGACCCGGGTCGCGCCGAGCTGGTGGATGCCGTGGTTGAGGTGGTTGTTCATCGAGGTCACGTCGCTGCCGGGGGTGGTGCACTCGGTCGCGCCCGCTTCCAGGGCGGTCAACGCGTCGGTGAAGGTGGCACTGACTCGGGCGTCGGGTGGGGGCGGGAAGTCCTTGGCCGCACGCAGCACCGGCAAGAGCGGGGCGCAGTCCTGGTCCCGCAGGGGCGTGTTGGTGGCGAGGACGTTCTGGAACACCGCGCCATCCGCCTTGATGACGGAGGCGACCACGTCCCAGCCCCCGCCGTATATCCAGACGGAGACCGCGTGGTCGTGGTTGGTGCCCGCGTCAGCCGAGGGCGGGGCGGCGATCGAGACGGCACGGGAGGCGTGCGGCCAGCGCCACACCAGGACACCGGACACGAGCGCGACGAGCGCCAAGAACACGGCGGACCGCTTGCCCGCGGCTCTTGCTTGATCACCGCGCCGGAGGGCGAGCGCGCCGCCGAGCAGGGCGGCCACCGTGCCCAGGAACGGCAGTACCTGCAGCGGACGGGCGGCGAGCACGCTGTCGACCTCGCCGTCCTGCCCGTGGGTCCACCAGATGCCCACGGTGGCGACCAGGCCGACCAGCCACACCGCTGACAGGGCACCCGTCCACCCGGCTCGACGCGCCGTGACAACGGCCACGACGACCTGCACCGAGAACACCGCGAAGATGCCCCACGCGGTGCGCACCAACGCCGCCTCGGGCGAGGCCGCCGTACCCGACAGCACCAACACGACCACCGCGGCGACGCCACCCACACCACCCACCACCATGGCGAAGCGGGAGACGCGCCGGGTGAGCAACGAGACGCACACCGCGTTCGTCCAGTCGTTCATGACGCACCAGAGCAGGCCGGACGTCGACGCGCTGCGCAACCTCAGCGCCACGACCGGCACCAGCCACAGGAGCAGCAACGCCAGCGCCGTCACCACTCGGGTCGAGTTGAGCAAGAACGACCACGTCACCACCTCAAGCACCATGTGGTCCACAGTGGACGACGCGTAGCCGCGCAGGATGTCCACCGTGGGGCGCATGTCGACCGCCCACAACGACTCGGCCTCCGGGGTCTGGACATACCAGCTCACCACCGAGTAGGTGACCACCGCCACGCAGGCGGCGACGAAGTACGGGTGCCACCGCGTCGTCATCCGGCCAACGCAGTACCCGGCCCAGCAGCACAACAGCACCGCCGCCGCCACGAACCCGACCCAGATCACCGGCTCCCACCACGTGATCAGGAGGCCGCCGCGCGGATCGAGCACGTCACCGAGGACAACGCCGAGGCCGACCGCCAGACCCGCCCGCGCGAACACGCCCCGCTTCGGCCCGGACGTGCGCAAGTAGGCCGCGCCGCGACGAGCGGTGGTGAACACCAACACCGCGATCACGACGGCCCACACGATCCGCATGACCGGGTAGGAGATGTTGTCCGCGTGGTACCAGGTCAGGTCGCCGAGACCGGCGACAGTGTTGCGCCAGGCCAGTTGCAGCGCCAGCGCGCAGGCCAGGACCTCCCAGAAACCAGGCCGCGACAACGAATCCGGATCGCGCATGGCAGCGTGGCGGGCCGCGTGGGTGGGGTGGATCGCCAGCCAGCGCCGAATGGTCCGGGTGGGGGTGAGACCGTCGTACGGGTCCGGTTCGCCGGTCCAGCGCACCACTTGCGCGTCCGCGTAGCGCTCGCGGGAGCGCAGCACGGCCACCCGGGCCAGGTACACCAGCGCCGCCATGGCCACGAGCCGCCAGATGACCTCCCACTGGATGTTGCCCGGGTTCGCCCACCGGAACACCCACGGTGTGCGGCTGAGCAGCATCGGGTCGACGAGGTTGAGCAGGTACGGCAACAGGACCACGAACACGAACGACCGCCACACCGCCAACGTCGCGTACGTGGTGGTCACGTCTGACCGCACGTGCGCGAGTTCATGCAGGACGATGGCCTCGAACGAGCGCGGGTCGCGCCGGTGCAACGCGACCAAGCCCGCGTCGAGGCAGACGATCTTGCGTCGGTGGTGTCCGAACGCGACACCGCCCGCGCGCGTGCTGGTGGCGTCGATGACGAACTCGGGGGCCTTGCGCAGTCCGGCGCGGCGAACCAGCTCGTCGAGCGGTCGCGCAGTTCGGCGGCGAGCGGACCGTCCAGCGGGACGAGCCGGGACCGGCGGACCCGCCAGCCGGGGCGGACCAGGTAGATCACCACGGCCACGCCGAACAGCAGGACCAGCCCGACCGCCAACCAGATCGCCCGGGTCCACAGGAATCCCGACATGCAGTCGCGGTAGGCGCTCCACCGGTGCTCGTCGGGGTCGATGACGTGGGCGGGGGTGAAGTAGAGCCCCGAACGGACCTGGCAGGTGGCGTCGTCGAGCACCGTTGCGGCGGGCCACGCCGAGGCGTAAAGGCCGAAGACCTGCAGGGTGACCGCGACCGCGATCAGCGAGACGAATCGCAGCGTGGTGCCCGACGGCGGGGCCGCCGGGTTACTCGACACGTCTGAGTTCGTCTTTCAGCGCGTCCGCCACCCGGGTCGCCTGTTCCTCGGACAAACCGAGTTCCAGCGCCTTTTCGTGGGCCATCCGGTGCAATTCCGCCAGTTGCCCGTCGGTGATCTCGACCGCCGGTCGGGCGCGGTCGCGGGCCCGTTTCCACAGCTTCCCGCCCGCGTCGACAACGGCGTCGCCCGCCCGGTCGACCAGCCGGTTGTAGGTGGCGGTCGCGACGGCGAGCGCCACCGGTGACACGAGCGCCACCACCACGTCGATTCCCGATCCGAGCACCTCACCCGGCCTGCCGCGACGGGCGGCCACCTTCTCCGGAGCGCGCGAATAGGCGGCGCTGATCGGCCCGAACAGGGCGAGCTCATCGGGCGCGACCGCGGTGACCACGGCGCGCGCGGTCGAGACAACGAAGTCCTCGTGATCCACACCCACATGGTCCGGACCGGACCATGTGGTGTCATCGTCCATTCGGGCGGACACCCGGCCACCGCCGCGGCAACACGGGACGCCGTGACGGGAGACACCCCGGACCACGTTCGGTAATCAACGCGATACCGCTGTTCGTCCCACGCCGAACCAGCGATCCGGGGTTCGACGTGGCGCGATGGAATCGGACCGTTCGCGCATTCTCACCGTGCGTGGATATCACCAACACCCAAAGAATCCATTTGGGTCTGTGCGCCGCGAGTAGCGTCGAAATCGGTATTCCGGTTTTCGAGGTCAAGGAGGTCTGCATGTCTATTCGGACCGCGATCGCGGCTGTCGCGACGGGCGCGGCGGTGCTCGGGCTCGCCCTCCCCGCACAGGCTCTGCCCAGCGTCTACCTGTACACCGCCCCGACGCTGACCGCGTGTACGCAGGCTGGGAACAACGGTACGGCGGGCAGCGTGTTCTCCAGCTTCCACTGCCAGAACGGCGTGACCGGCTACAGCCTCAGCGTCATCCCCACCACCAACCACTTCACCGACGTCTACATCGCCACCTTCCTCACGCTCGCCGAGTCCGACACCGCGGGCACCAACGGGGTCTCTGGCGGCGCGTGGACCTCTTACCGCAACCGCTCTGGCGTCGCCGGTTACGACCTGCTCGTCAGCCGCTGACCCCGGGCCTCCGCCGTGCCCGTCGGGGGTGACGGGCACGGCGGAGGGCGGTCACTGCGCGGACATCGACCCGAACCCGGTCGACACGGGCAGGACCAGGTCGTCCACCACCGAACGCTCGCCCTGACCGGCGCCGGTCGGGGTGATCAGGTAGCCGGTGCCGGGGGCGTCGGTGTCGGTGCCGTCGTCGAGGGCGTTGTGCACGAGGTCGCCGGGGACCGACTGCAGGGACACCGAGTTGAAGCCGATCCCGCTCGGGACGGGCTGGTGCGGCTCCACCTCGGCCTCGACCAGGGCGCCGACGCTGGCCAGGCTCTCGATCCCGGTCAGTGTGATGTCGAAGTCGACCAGCCGCAGGCCGTTGCCGCTCCACTCCTGCCACTTCTCCAGGAAGCCGGTCCAGTCGGAGTTGACCCACAGCCCGTAACCGCCCGCGCCCGCGCGGAACACGCCGGAGTACCGGGGGGAGCCGTTGACCTGGGTGATGTCCAGGTCGACCAGCCGCAGCCCCTGGCCGCTCCACTCCTTCCACTTGCCGACGAAGCTGTCCCAGTCGGCCAACGCCCACAGGCCGTAGCCGCCGGAGCCCGCGTTGAACACACCGGAGTACCGCAACTGGCCGTTGATCGAGGCCACCGTCAGGTCGTCCAGGCGCAGCCCGGCGGCGCTCCACTCCTGCCACTTGGCCACGAAGTTGGACCACTCGGCGTTCACCCACAGCCCGTATCCGCCGCTACCGGCCCGGAACACGCCCGAGTACCGCGGCTGGCCGTTGACCTCGGTGATGTCCAGGTCGACCAGCCGCAGCCCCTGGCCGCTCCACTCCTTCCACTTGCCGACAAAGCTGTCCCAGTCCGCCAACGCCCACAGGCCGTACCCGCCCGCGCCCTGGGTGAACACGCCGGAGTAGCGGAGCTGCCCACCCGGCTCGCTGACCTCCAGCTCGTCCAGGCGCAGCCCGGCGGCGCTCCACTCCTGCCACTTCGCCACGAAGTGCGACCAGTCCGCGTTGACCCACAACCCGTGGCCGCCCGATCCGGCGGTGAACACACCGGAATACCGTTGCCCCTGCGGGAAACCGAGGTGGTACGGGGTGTGCGGGCACAGCGCCCACGTGTTGGCCTTCATCAGACACGGCTCGCCGCCACCGGGGGCACAGGTCTCGCAGTTGGCGTTCGGCTTGCCCCACGGCCCCCACGACCCACCGCAGTCGCAGCCGCTGGCCGAGTACTCGTCCGGGGCACCGAAGATGTGCCCGGTCTCGTGCGCGAACACGCGGTCGATGTTGTCCGGTCCCCAGCCGTTGTTGCTGTACTGCAGCACCAGCCGCGGACCGCCGATCGAGGCGTACGCGAAGTGCCGCACCGGGTACTTCGTGAAGAACGCGACGTAGGCCCAGTCGGTGTTCAGGCTCGCCCGTAAGGAACTCGCGTACGCGGCGGCCGTGTCGTGGCCGAGCGCGTGCAGCGCGGGATCCCGCCACAGCGGTTCCTTCTGGTCGTCGGTCGCCGCCGGGTCCGGGTGCACGTCGATGGTGACCGAGTGGATGTCGTAGACCCAGGTGACCCCACCCGGGCTGCTCTGCGCGCCCAGCCAGCCCAACCCGTTCTGCACCTCGGCGACCACCTTGACCCGCTCGGCGTCGGTGAACGCCAGGTCCGGCCCGTTCACGACCACGATGCCGACGGCGACCCGTCCGGTCAGCCGCGCCGACAGCGGCGCACCCTCCTCAGTGGACTCAGTGGCCCCGGTGGCCGCCTCGGGCACGGCGGGGGCGTCCGCGTCGCCCCAGTTGGCCCCGTCCAGCGGCCGCTCCGCCTTGGCCGCCGCGTACTCCGCGGACTCCCGCAGGCGCAGCGCGGCCAGCCCCAGCGCGCCGACCTCGTCCAAGTCCTCGGTGTTGATGTCTTGTGCCGCAACGGTTCCCGGCTGCACCGCCGCGATCGTCACGTGCGGCCCGTACTCGTGCGCGACGCGGTGCGCCTGTCCGCGCGTGACCAGTTGCTCGTTGAGGTTGATGTCTCCTGCCATGGGCTCCGCTCCCTTGCTCGTCGCGCCAGAAGGATCACCCCGTCGACCCGGCGCCGTCCTGCCCGAATGGACGGCCACCGAGGCGGTCTTCCGCTCGGTTCGGTCGAGTCCTTCGGCGGGCGGGGGCGGCGGCGGGCGGTCGGCGGGGTGCTCTACTCTGTGCGCGTCGCAATCGACCTGGGGGTTTGTCGTGATCTTGTACTTCGGTGGCGCGTTCGGCCTGCTGCTGCTCGGCCTGTGGATCTTCTGCCTGGTGGACGTGATCACCACGCCGGAGGGCGCGACCCGCAACCTGCCCAAGTCCGGCTGGCTGCTGATCGTGCTGCTGCTGGCCGACATCGGCTCGCTGCTGTGGCTGGTCGCCGGGCGCCCACAACAACCGGGCGGCTACCGCCCCGGCGCCCACGAGCGCTCCGCGCCCCGGTTCCCCGAATACGACCGTCCCGGCCGTTTCGCCGCCACCGACGCGGAATCCGACGAGGAATTCCTCCGCCGGTGCCGGGAACGCGCGGAAGAACAGCGCCGAAAGGCGCGGGAGAACAAGCAGGAGTTCTGACCACCATCGCGTGTGCTTTCGATCGGGCTGATCGAGTTCCCGGTCAGCCCACCACGCCTACTACCCCGCGGAACAGTTCTCGCGCGCTTACTGGCGTGGCACTGTCGCCTTTGTGACCACTCCCCCGGCCTGTGGCTCAGGGGTGGCTCAGGCGGCGGTCGGGAGGTCGATCAGGCCTGCACCGGCGTCGGACACGCGGACCCGGGACTCACGCACACCCAGCGCGGGCTCGATGACGACGTAGCCGCGGCGGACCAGGCGGGCGATGGCCTCGCACTCCCACTCCGGCACGTAGCCCGCGGGCGCGCCGTTGGACGACCAGCGGAAACCCTCGGGCCCGCCGAACCAGCCGCGGTGGAACAGGACGGACTGGTCGGCCACGTCACGCAGGGCGGTCATCTCGTTCTCGGTCATCTCGACTCCTCACGGCGTTTCCCGACAGACACGAGCATCGCCCATACCCGGTTCACCCGGGGGCTTCGCACCTGACGGGCACCGACCACGCAATCGAGGCGCAACCGAACTCACCAACGGGTGACCCGCCGACCACCCACCACGGGGAGTGGCCCACCCCCGCCACCCGCTCCGCCACCGGACGGGCGGTCGGACGAACGCGGGGATTCGTCGGGGAGTGAGAAGTACCCGCTCCCATTAACGGGACGGCGAAATCACCAGCCTGCATCCGGAGCAACCTGATTGCCGGTGATCAACAGCGCGTTTACGATTCGGCCCCGAAGACCGATCTGTCGCGGTTTCCGGACGCGCGACCGGTGGCGAGTTGGTGGAGTTGGACCCGAACCGCCCCGGTGTCATCGCGGGCCTGGACCAGCCAGTGATCCGAAAGGAGCAACACGTGCGTCTACCTGCAAGGGCGCATCTCCTCCCAGCCGCCGCGGCGCTGGCGAGTGTCACCGTGCTGGGGATTCTCATCCCCGTCGCCGACGCCAGTCCGGGCACCAGTGCCGCCCCGACCGTCACGGCCACCACCACCCCACCCAGCTCGCCCCCCACCACGGCCACGTGGGACCCCTGCTACCAGGGGCCCCCGTCCAGCCCGCCCCCCGGCACGACCTACCTCAACGCACCCGCGTCGAGCACCACCACGACGCGGCCGTCGGTCCCGGACGAGAACTTCGCCCTCTCCGGAGTGGCCAGGGCGTCTTCGACGCTGACCTCCTACTACCTCGCGGCGAAGGTCAACGACGGCAACATCGGCACCGCCACCAACTGCCAGTACGCCTGGGTCAGCGCCAACCGCTCGGTGGACAACCCGGAATGGGTGTCGGTCACCTGGCCGGAAGCCCGCGGCGTCAGCCACGTCGTCATCTACCACAGCCTCGGCCTGGAGAACCGCGACTTCGACATCCAACTGCTCAGCGACACCGGAGCCTGGTGGGACACCGTCGCCACCTACAACAACAACACGAACACCGTGGTCAAGTCCTGGTTCGCCCCGCACACCACCCGGGGCGTGCGCGTGCTGGTCAAGGTGGGCACCACCACCGCCCCCGCCATCGCCCGCGTGAACGAGATCCAGGCCTTCGCCTACTGACCGGCTGCGGTGGGTCTGCCCGCGGGCAGACCCACCTACGGGCCGCGCGGGTGACCGGGGTCTCCGGGGTGTCAGAGCGGCGTAAAGACGGTGGTCAGGGGCGTCAAGGGCGCGTTAGCGGCTGGTCAAGGCCGCGGTGAGGCGGGCAACGCTCTCTGGGCGGTCCACTCCGGACCGCTGGGAGAGAAGGGGCGCGGCCATGGCCGACCTGGCCTACGCGGTGCTGGTGATCGCGGTGTTCTCGGTGTTGGCGCTGTGTGTGCGCGGGCTGGACAGGCTGTGAGCGGCACCGGGGTGGTGGCCAACACCGTCGGCGGGGTGCTGGCGCTGGCGCTCATCGTCTACCTGTTCATCGCGCTGATCAAGCCGGAGAAGTTCTGATGTCCGACACCATGGCGGGCCTGTTACAGGTCGGCCTGCTCGTTGTCGCCTTGGCCGTGGTGTACCGGCCGTTCGGTGACTACATGGCCCGCGTTTACACCGGGAGCAAGCATTCCCGGGTCGAGCGGGCGGTTTACCGCTTCACCAGGGTCGACCCGGATTCCGAGCAGCGGTGGGGGAACTACGCGCTCGGGGTGCTCGGGTTCTCGGTGGTCGGCGTGGTGTTGCTGTATCTGTTGCAGCGGCTGCAGACACTGCTCCCGTTCAATTACGGCAGGGGCGCGGTCGCGCCGGGGGTGGCGTTCAACACGGCGATCAGCTTCGTGACCAACACGAACTGGCAGTCGTACGTGCCCGAGACCACCATGGGCCACTCCGTCCAGTTGCTGGGCCTCACCGTGCAGAACTTCCTGTCCGGCGCGGTGGGCATGGCGGTCGCGATGGCGTTGGTGCGCGGGTTCGTCCGGCAGCGCACCGACCGGCTGGGCAACTTCTGGGTGGACCTGACCCGCGGCACGATCCGCATCCTGCTGCCGGTGGCGTTCCTGTTCGCGATCGTGCTGGTCGCGCTCGGCGTGGTGATGAGCTTCAAGTCCGGCGTCAGCGTGGACGGGCAGACGGTCGCCACGGCGCCGGTGGCCAGTCAGGAAGCCATCAAGGAACTCGGCACCAACGGCGGTGGCGTGCTCAACGCCAACTCCGCGCACCCGTTCGAGAACCCGAACGCCTGGACGAACCTGGTCGAGATCTTCCTGATCCTGGTCATCCCGGTGTGCCTGACCCGCACGTTCGGCACCATGGTCGGCAACCGCAAGCAGGGGCACGTGCTGCTCGGCGTGATGGGCGCGCTGTGGGCGGCGGTGCTCGCGGTCATCTGGGCCGCGGAGGCGCACGGGCTCCGACCGTTGGAGGGCAAGGAACTCCGGTTCGGCATCCCCGGTTCGGCGTTATTCGCCAACACGACCACGGCGACGTCGACGGGTGCGATCAACGCCCAGCACGACAGCCTCACCGGGCTCGGTGGCGGTGGGACGCTGCTCAACATGTTGTTCGGGGAGATGACCCCGGGCGGGGTCGGCACGGGCCTGTACAGCATCCTGGTGATGGCGGTCATCGCGATGTTCCTGGCCGGGTTGATGGTTGGCCGCACCCCGGAGTACCTGGGCAAGAAGCTCGGGAAGCGGGAGGTCACCGCCGCCGCGATCGCCATCCTGGCCATGCCCACGGTCATGCTCATCGGCTCCGGTGTCGCGGCGGTGCTGCCCGGCACGACCAGCGCCTTGAACAACCCGGGCGCGCACGGCCTGTCTGAAATCCTCTACGCCTACGCATCCGCGTCGAACAACAACGGCAGCGCGTTCGGCGGTATCACCGTCACCAGCGACTGGTTCCAGGCGTCGCTGGGCGTGTGCATGGCGCTCGGCCGGTTCATCCCGATCATCGCGGTGCTCGCTCTGGCCGGTTCCCTTGCCGCGCAACGGAAAGTCCCGGTGTCGGCGGGCACGCTACCCACCACCGGGCCGGTGTTCGCGAGCATGCTCGGCGGCAGCGTCGTGCTGGTCGCCGCGCTCACCTTCGTCCCCGCCCTCGCCCTCGGCCCCATCGCGGAGGCACTCCAGTGACCACCATGACCCCGTTAGCGCCCGTTCAAGAGCCGAAACCGTTGCGACAGCACGCGGTGAAGGCGGGCGTGTTCAACCCGCGGCAACTGCTCACGTCCATTCCGGACGCACTGCGCAAGCTCGACCCGCGCCACCAGTCGCGCAACCCGGTCATGTTCGTCGTCTGGATCGGGTCGCTGCTGGTCACCGTGTTCGCGATCGGCGAGCCCAGCGTGTTCACCATCGCCGTGGCGATCTGGCTGTGGTTCACCGTGCTGTTCGCCAACCTGGCCGAGGCCGTCGCCGAGGGCAGGGGCAAGGCGCAGGCGGAGTCGCTGCGCAAGACCAAAAAGGACACCATCGCCCGTCGCGTCACCGAGGCCGGGGAAGAGTTGGTCCCCGGCACCGAGCTGCGGATCGACGACCTGGTCGTGGTCGAGGCGGGCGAGGTGATCCCCGGCGACGGCGACGTGGTCGAGGGCATCGCCACGGTCGACGAGTCGGCCATCACCGGCGAGTCGGCCCCGGTCATCCGGGAGTCCGGTGGCGATCGGTCCGCGGTGACCGGCGGCACGACCGTGCTGTCCGACCGGGTCACCGTGCGGATCACCACCAAACCCGGAGAATCCTTTGTAGACCGGATGATCGCGTTGGTCGAGGGTGCGCGGCGGCAGAAGACGCCGAACGAGATCGCGCTGACCATCCTGCTGTCCACATTGACCATCATCTTCCTGCTCGCCGTCGTCGCGCTGCAGCCGTTCGCGGCGTACTCGGGCGGCACCCAGTCGGTGATCGTGTTGACCGCGCTGCTCGTGTGCCTGATCCCGACCACGATCGGCGCGCTGCTCTCGGCCATCGGCATCGCGGGCATGGACCGGCTCGTGCAGCGCAACGTGCTCGCCACCTCCGGCAAGGCCGTCGAGGCGGCGGGCGACATCGACACGTTGCTGCTGGACAAGACCGGCACGATCACCTACGGCAACCGGTGGGCCACCGAGTTCATCCCGGTCGGCGGTACCCCGCTCGACACCCTCGTCGACGCGGCCCGCTTGTCCAGCCTCGCCGACGGCACACCCGAGGGCCGCAGCATCGTCGAACTGTGCGTCACCGAGCACGGCCGCTCGGCGGAGCCGACCGACCACGAGAAGACCGGCGAGTTCGTGCCGTTCACCGCGCAAACCCGGATGAGCGGCATCGACCTCGGCGGCCGCAGGGTCCGCAAGGGCGCCGCGAGCGGCTTCGTACTGACCGCGGAGACCCGGCGGGTCGTCGACGAGATCAGCGCCCAGGGCGGCACACCCCTTGTCGTGGCGGACAACGACGCCGTGCTCGGTGTGATCCGGCTGTCCGATGTGGTCAAACCGGGGATGGCGGCGCGGTTCGCCGAACTGCGCGCCATGGGCATCCGCACGGTCATGGTCACCGGCGACAACCCGTTGACCGCCAAGGCGATCGCGGCCGAGTCCGGAGTGGACGACTTCCTCGCCGAGGCCAAACCCGAGGACAAGATGGCGCTGATCCGGGCCGAGCAGGAGGGCGGCAAACTCGTCGCCATGACCGGCGACGGCACCAACGACGCCCCCGCCCTGGCCCAGTCCGACGTCGGCGTCGCGATGAACACCGGCACCTCGGCCGCCAAGGAGGCCGGGAACATGGTGGACCTGGACTCCGACCCGACCAAACTGATCGAGATCGTCGAGATCGGCAAGCAACTGCTGATCACCCGGGGCGCGCTGACCACCTTCAGCGTGGCCAACGACCTGGCCAAGTACTTCGCGATCCTGCCCGCGATGTTCGCCTCGATCTACCCGCAACTGGGTGGGCTGAACATCATGCACCTGCACTCGTCGAACTCCGCGATCCTGTCGGCCGTGGTGTTCAACGCCCTGGTGATCATCGCCCTGGTCCCCCTCGCCCTGCGCGGCGTGCGATACCGACCGTCCAACGCCTCCGCGCTGCTCCGCCGCAACCTCCTGATCTACGGCCTCGGCGGCGTGCTGGCCCCGTTCGCCGGCATCTGGCTGATCGACCTGGTAGTCCGACTCATCCCCGGAATCGGGTGAACACCGTGCTCAAACAAACCCTGGCCGGCCTGCGAATCCTGCTGGTGCTGACCGTGATCACCGGCATCCTCTACCCCACCGCCGTCTGGGCGGTCTCCCGCCTCCCCGGCCTCCACCCCAACGCCGAAGCCACCAACACCACCCTCGTCGCCGTCCCCCGCGACGGCACCGGCTGGTTCTTCCCACGCCCCTCGGCCGCAACCCTCCCCGCATCCGGCGGATCAAACAAGTCCGAGGTCAACACCGACTACACGGCAACAATCGCCCAACGCCGCACCGAAATCGCCCACCGCGAGGGGGTGGCGGAGGACCAGGTGCCGGAGGACGCGGTGACAGCCTCGGCATCCGGCCTGGACCCGGACATCTCCCCCGCCTACGCCGCCATCCAAATCCCCCGCGTCGCCCGCGAAACCGGACTCCCCCTGGCCCAGGTGCGGTCCCTCGTATCCGAAGCCACCACCCCCCGCCCCCTCGGCTTCATCGGCGAACCCCTCGTCAACACCACCCACCTCAACCACCTGCTAACCACCTCACGATGAGCCACCCCCTCTCGCCCTGCCCCCTCCGGGCGCACCCCAGCCCCCACCCTTCCCGGGGGGCGTCCCCGAGGCCAGTCTACCGACACGGCAAGGTCAACAGGAGCCGGCGAACCAAGCTGGGGACGAGCGAACGGGATGTGGACAACTCGCCCCGGGCGGACAGGCGGGATGAGCATCCGCGCAGGGCTGGAGTTGCCCGAGATCACACAAAACCAAAGCCAACGAGGAGTCAGGCACCTACCCAAGCCCCAATGCCACCAACTCAACGTTTTCCCTGGTCGCGACCGGTGCTGAGTCCAGATCGCCCACTGCTCGACCATCCAAACAGGACAATCAGGCACGCTAGCCCAGCAGCCGTTAATCACGTCGGCGCATCCGGTCACCCACCCTGTGACGGCAGCCTTGCCGTCGACACTCGCAACGCGCTCTGAACTGCGACAACAATCGTCGAGTCAGTGGCATTGCCTCAGCCCGTAAGGCGTGAATCGAGGTCTCGACGCTCTGCGGTAGCCCTACCGCCACCTCTTACCGCACCCCACCCGGGCGCAGCCCGGCCCCCACCCTCCCGGGGGGCGTCCCCGAGGCCAGTCTACCGACACAGCAAGGTCAACAGGAGCCGGCGGACCAGGCTGGGGACGAGCGACGAGTATGTGGACAACTCGACCGGGAACCGGCAGCGGAGTGCGTACCCGGTAGAGCGGGCCGAAGTCGCGGGAGATCACGAACGAAGGCGAAAAGAGTTGGCTCAGCGGGCACGCCAGAAGACCCGTGAGGTCAACAGGAGCGAGCCGCCAGCCTGTGGGCACACTGAAAGACAACCCGAGCGGGACAAGCGCCCCCGCAGGTTGGACTGGAACTGCCGGAAGTCACACGGGACGAAAGCCGTGGAGTCAAGCCCGACAGGCAAGCTCAAGGACACAAACCCACGAACCACGCCCGCCGCCGCAACCCAGCCCCCACCCGTCCCGGGGGGCGACCCCGGACCCAGCCTACCCAACCAGCAAGATCAACAGGCGCCGGCGACCCAGCCTGTGGACACGCGAGAACGATGTGGACAACTCAACCGCAGCACCGAACACCCCCACACAAAAGGACGATCCCGCACCCACCCACCACACTGACCACGTGAACGGCGATCCCAAACGCGGCGAACTGCGGATCTACCTCGGCGCGGCCCCCGGAGTCGGCAAGACATTCGCCATGCTCGGCGAGGCCCACCGTCGGCGCGAACGCGATACCGATGTCGTTGTTGGCCTGGTCGAGACGCACGGGCGGGCGAAGACGGCGGAGTTGCTCGACGGGCTGGAAGTACTCCCCCGCCGGGTGCTCGTCCACCGGGGCGTCGAGTTCACCGAGTTGGACGTTCCCGGGATGCTCGCCCGCTCCCCCGAGGTCGCCGTGGTCGACGAGCTCGCCCACACCAACGCACCCGGTTCGCGGAACGCCAAGCGCTGGGAAGATGTGGAGGAACTGCTCGCGGCGGGGATCGATGTGCTGTCCACCGTCAACGTGCAGCACTTGGAGTCGCTCAACGACGTGGTGTGGCGGATCACCGGGGCTCGGCAGCGGGAGACCGTGCCGGACGAGGTGGTCCGGCGTGCTGAGCAGGTCGAGTTGGTCGACATCACGCCGGAGGCGTTGCGCAGGCGGCTCGCCCACGGGAACGTCTATGCCGCTCACAAGATCGATGCCGCGCTCGGCAACTACTTCCGGATCGGCAACCTGACCGCCCTGCGCGAGCTGGCTCTGCTGTGGGTCGCCGACCAGGTCGACGTGGCCTTGCAGCGGTACCGGACCGAGCAGCGGATCACCGACACCTGGGAGACCCGCGAACGGCTCGTGGTCGCCATCACCGGCGGCCCGGAGAGCGAGACGCTGATCCGGCGTGGTCGACGCATCGCCGCGCGGGCCGGGGCGGACTTGATGGTCGTGCACGTCATGCGCGGCGACGGGCTCGCCGGGGCGCCGCCGGAGCAGGTGGCCAGGTCGCGGAAGCTCACCGAGGACGTCGGCGCGAGTTTCCACAGTGTCGTGGGCGACGATGTGCCGACCGCGTTGCTGGAGTTCGCCCGGGGGGTCAACGCGACCCAACTGGTGCTCGGCACGTCCCGGCGGACCCGGCTGGCCAGGGCGTTCGACGAGGGCATCGGCGCGGCCGTGACCCGGTCGTCCGGGCAGATCGACGTGCACATGGTCACCCACGAGGCGGCCCGCAGGGCGCAGCGGTGGTCGCTGAGCCGCACCGCGCTGAGCCCGGTGCGGATGGTGGTCGGCTGGGCGCTGGCAGTGGTCCTGCCGGTCGCGGTGACCTGGCTGGGCCGGGCGGCGCCGAACCTGACGTTCTCCACCGACGAGATCGGGTTCTTCCTGGCCACGGTCGTGGTCGCCCTGGTCGGCGGGCTGGGTCCGGCGGTGGTGGCCGCCGTGTTCGGCGCCGGGCTGCTGAACTACTTCTTCACCGAGCCGCTCTACAGCCTGTCGGTGAACAACCCGGACAACCTGGTCAGCCTCGTCGCGATGGTGCTGGTGGCGGTGCTCGTCGCGCTCGTCGTCGACCGCGCCGCCCGGCTGGCCATCCAGGCGGCGCAGGCGCGGACGGAGGCGGCGCTGCTGGCGTCCTACGCACGCACCGTGCTGACCAGCCCCCGGCCGCTGGAGCGGCTGCTGGAGAAGGTCCGGGAGAACTTCGGCCTCGACTCGGTCGCCCTGCTCGAACAGCAAGGCGGCGGTTGGCACCGGGTCGCCTGCTCCGGTCCCCGGCCGTGCGCCGAGCCGGACGAGGCCGATGTGGACGTCCCGGTCACCGCCGAGGTCCACCTTGCCCTGCGCGGCCGGACGCTGCCCGCCGGTGACCAGCGGGCACTGGAGGCCGCCGCCGGTCAGGCCCTGCTGGCGTTGCGGCAGCAGCGGATGGCCGCCGAGACGGCCGACGCCCAACGCCGCGCGGAGACCACCGAGCTGCGCACCGCCCTGCTCTCGGCCGTCGGCCACGACCTGCGCACCCCGTTGACGTCGATCAAGGCCGCCGTGGGCAGCCTGCGCGCCACCGACCTCCAACTGTCCGAAGAGGACACGGCGGAGCTGCTGGAGACCGCCGAGGTCTCGGTGGACCGGCTGGCGGGCCTGGTCGACAACCTGCTCGACTCGTCCCGGCTGGCCACCGGCGCCGTCGCCCCCCAACTGCGCCCGGTCGGCTACGACGAGGCGGTGGCCCGCGCCCTCGCCGGGATCGACAGCCGGGACGCGGTGGTCGTCGAGGTCGCCGAAGACCTCCCCGGGGTCCTGGCCGACGTCGGTCTGCTGGAACGGGTGGTGGCCAACGTCATCGACAACGCCCTGCGCCACGGCGGCCCCCAGGTCGCCGTGCGCGGCAGCGCCCACGCCAACGCCGTCGAACTGCGCGTCGTCGACCACGGCCCCGGCCTCCCCCGCGACGCCGCCGACGCCGTGTTCGCCCCCTTCCAACGCCTCGGCGACCGCGACAACATCCCCGGTGTCGGCCTTGGCCTGAGCGTCGCCAAGGGCTTCACCGAGGCCATGGGCGGAACGATCACCGCGGAGGACACCCCGGGCGGCGGGTTGACCATCGTCGTGTCACTGCCCGTCGCCGCTGGTGGCTCGGCTTGATCACCGGCACAATGGCGGTCCCCGACCCCCGACGATCCGGACACGACGATCAGCTACCCGAACACTTGCGTCGAGCCCAACCCGGCACTGCGCGAACTACTCGCCCGCTCCGACGAGTCGATCTTCCTCATGGGCGGCCACGGCACCGGTAAGACCTGGCTGGCCACGCAGTTCGTGCTCCGAACGCAGACCTCGCGCACCGCGGGCAAGTGGTTTGACGTGGACAAGTGGGATGGCCACAGCGCAGTCGGCACCTGGCTCAAGACCGGCCCACGGACAGCGGAACTGCTCGACGCGGGGAAGATCCACCCCGTCATCGACGGGGTGGATCGGCTCGCCCCCGGGCTGCGGGCCGGGTTCCTCGACCAGGTGCGGGACCTGCCGTTCCCCGTCCTGCTCACCGGTCGACCGATGGACATCGACGACCGGTTCCCGATCATCCAGGCACAGCCCCCGCCACTGCACGCCACGCTCGGCGCCTGGCCCGAGATCGCCCAGGACGTGCACGACGATCCGACCGGCCCGCCCGCACTGGCGTTGGCCGATCCGGTCAACCGATACCTGCTCACCAAGAACTACGCGGAAAAGCCCGGGGCAGCGGCCGAACTGGTCGACCGCACGGTGTTCCCGGACGCGGCGGCGATCGAACGGCACCTCTCCGACAACGCACGCCGCGGCCCGCTTGACCGACTTCGTGCGCTCAGCGCCTTCGCGCAGACGAGTGGAACCGAGGGGATCGCCTGGTGGACCCTGCCGAACCAGGCACCCCGGGCGGCATTCACCACCGTCGCCGCGATCACCGGTGCGCTCGGCGGAGTCGCGGCGGAGATCATCGCGGGTCACACGGCCCTGTCGTGGACCATGACCACGCTGGCGCGGGTTGTCGTCGGGATCGTCATCGGACTGGCGCTGTTCGCGTTCACCTGGCAAGCCCGGCGACCGCGGTCGCCCAGGATGCTCCGCACCGAGTTCCGACTCGGCCGGTGGACGGCGGCGCAGGACGAGAACACCATGCTCGATCCCAAGGACGTCCTTGTCAGCGACCTCGTCGTGGCAATCATGCGGTTCGCCTTCGCGGGGATCCCGGCCCTGTTCCTCCTGCTCTTTCTCCGGATACCCATCGCCAGCGACGCGCTGAAGGTCCTGGCTCTCGCGGTGGGCGTCGCCGGGTTCTCCGGATCGGCCAGTTTCCGGCTTGGGATCGCCTACCTGTCGTCGAGCGCGAGCAGGTACGCGTGGGAGTTCGTCGAGGAACCACCCGCCGAACTGTTGACCCGAACCGGGGGGAGGCTCTACTTCCGCGACGAGTCCATCCAGCAGCGGCTGGCCGGGCTGCGCCTCGACTGGGTCGAGTTCGACGAGGTCGGCGCGCGCGGTGGACACCTCGCCGTGCTGCGCGGACGGTTAGTCGAACAAGCGTGCCTGCGCGCTGACGTCGCCGGGATGATCGAGCCCGACGCGCTGCCCGCCTTCAAGGCGGACGTCGTGTCCGATGTGGACAAAGCCAATCCGGCGATCCGGATCACCACGGCGGCCGCGCGCGAGCGTTACTTCACCGCAAAGGCCAACTACGTCGCCGCTGCGCTCGGCAGCTCCCTGAGCCAGGCGGTGGGGCTGGCCTTCCTGTCTCGCGCGCTTGTCGTGCCCGGCGCGCTGTTGTCGGTGTTCAGCTACCTGATCGCTGTCGCACTCTGGCACGGCGTCCTCTGGCTGTCCTTGACCATCTCCAGTGTCATCGTGGCAGGTTGGGCGGCCTGGTACATCAAGACCCGTGCGATCCGGTCGACCTCGGCCGGGCTCGGCTTGGTGATCGCGATGACCGCCGCGGGCGTCTTGCTACCGCGTCAGATCCCTTTCCTGAACCGGGGCTGGTTGTTGGCCGGTGCCTGTGGCGCGTTGTTGTGCTTCGCGGGATGGCGGCTCGCGAAACGATTCCGGATTCGGACCGGGGCGTTGAAGTTCGACGATCCCGATCGGTGGCCGCCTCGCGGTCGCTCTACAGCCGAGGACGACGCGCGCAAGGCGGCTCAGGACGCTTTGCGGGACTGGTACGACGCGATTGTGGAACGCGGGATCATGCCGCTGGTGCGGGTGCGACTGGTGGACGCCGCAGTGTGGTCGTACGAGAAAGTGTTGCCCACGGCGGATGTCCGGCGGCTCGGTGACATCACCGATGTGACCGAGTACGTGCCGACCGAGACCAGTGAACGGCTGCGGCAGATCATCGACACGCGGTCCGGGGGCGCCATCGGGATCAGCGGTTCCCGCGGGGCCGGGAAAAGCACGCTGCTGAAGATGTTCGGCGAACTCCGGTTCGGTGCGAGACCAAACGACGTCACCCTGGTTGTGCCCGCGCCGACCAACTACGGGTCGCGGGATTTCCTCGTTCACCTTTACGCCACGCTTTGTCGGAAGGTGATTGGCTCGGAAGAGGTTTCGTCGCGGCGGGTGCGGGTGTGGTGGTTCGTGGCACTCGGCGGTGTGGTGACGGCGCTGGTCGCATGGCGGTGGGACTGGTTGACGACGGTGGCGCGGTTGGTTCCGCCCAACTGGCAGCGGGTGACCGTCGGGGCGGGTCTGGCGGTCACGGCGGGTGCGCTGGGCTTCGCGTGGTGGCAGCAGCGTCGGGCGCGGCGCCGCACCGGCGACCCCCTTGTGGCAGCAGCGAAACAGCGACTGGACGGGCTGCGGTTCGTCGAGACCACGACGGTCACGACATCGGTGACGGTGAAGCCGCCTGCGGTCGCGGAGTTCGGTGGATCACAAGCGAAAGCCAAGACGGGGCAAGTAAAGACACTGCCGGAACTGGTCGACGATTTGCGGGACTTTCTCCGGTTGTTGACCAGGGACAAGCCCGGCACGCGGGTCGTGTTGTGCGTGGACGAACTGGACAAGATCGGCACGGCGGCCGAGGCCGAGCGGTTCCTCAACGACATCAAGGCCATCTTCGGCGTCGAGGGCTGCTTCTTTCTGGTGGCGGTCTCCAGTGACGCGCTGGCGTCGTTCTCGGCGCGGTCGCTGGCCGTGCGGACCGCGTTCGACTCGGCGTTCGACGACGTGGTGACGGTCGGCCGGTTCGAGCTGTCCGACACGCGGCGGTTGTTGGTGCAGCGGGTATCGCGGTTGCCGGAGCCGTTCGTCTGGCTTTGCCACGCGTTGTCCAGTGGGCTGCCCAGGGACCTGAACCGGATCGTCCGGGACCTCTACTACATCCACACGAAGCTGCGGGTGGACGACCTGGCCACGTTGTCGCGCGAACTGGTGGCCGCCGACCTGCGCGTCGTGACCGACGGCCTCGCCGCCCGGGTCGCCGACCGGTTCGACCACTTCGCGGTGACCACGCGGCGGCACATCGCCGAGGCCAGCAGGCTCGACGTCACCAGCCTGGCGCTGCTCAACCACCAGGCGCCGAACGACCCGCGCACCGCCGGGGACGAGCTCAACACGGTGCTCGCCCAACTCCAGTCGTACCTGACCTACGCGGCGGCGCTGCTGCGGGCGTTCGGGGACAACGCGGACACGGTCATCGGCGAACTCCGGAACACCCCGGCCGAACCGATCGACTACCTCGCCCTCGCCCGGGTCTCCCTGTCCGCCGACCCCGGCGGCGCCGACGCCTACCTCCGGGACTGGACCGAGTTCGAGGATCGGCGCCGGTAGTCCGCAACGAAACCAGTGCGACCCATGTGGACGGCAAGCATGTGTCCACACCCGACCCATCGTCGCACCGGTGTGTTATCAACGCGCACAGCCTATTTCCGGGTCAGCTTTTTGATCACGCAGAGTGTGGACCTTGCTTCCGCCCATCGAACGAGTTAGTCGATTTCACCCGACCGCCGCCGTTTACCGAGTTGAGATCCGTCCCGGTCTCCCGGATTAGCCTCATCCGGTAACAACGGCGATCAGCGTCCCTACCGGCGAACTCTCATGCGATTATCAACAAGATCCTGCTGTGGCTCAACGGAATCGGCCCCATCACCTTCCAACAACGACTCCTCGCGGCCCCCTCCTCCGATGCCGCGGGGGAACAGGGTGGACGTGGGACCGCCCGCATGCCGGCCCCACGTCCACCCGCCACTCAGCCAAGCCGCGTCTGACCTCGGAAGGTCGCGAACCACTCGCGGTCGTCCACGGGGCCCGTCACGCCGTCACCCGGGCCAGCACGACACCGCTGACGATCAGGGTCAGCGCGGCGATTCGACCGCATGTCACCGGTTCCCGGCCGATGGCCATGCCCACGGTGATCGTCCCGATCGCACCGATGCCGGTGAACACCGCGTAGGCCGTCCCGACCGGCACTGTCGTCATCGCGCGGGACAACAGGTATACCGCGCCAACGCACAACGCCAGGCACAGAAGTGTTGGCACGGGGCGGGTGAAGTTCTCGGTGGGCCGGATGCTCAACGCCCACGCGATCTCGACCAGTCCGGCCGCGACCAGCGTCAGCCAGCCCATCGCCGTGCCCACAGGTCCGCGACCAACTCGTCCACCGCCACCTCGGCCCGCGCCACCGAGTCGTGGTGCTTGGCCGTCAAGTGTCCGAGGACCGGGTCTACCAGCGTGTTGCTCAGCTCGACGCTCAGGAAGACTGGGTCGTCGACTGCGAAGTGGCCGGCCAAGAAGTCGCGCAGGTACCGCTCCTGGTGGTCGAACGCGGCCTTCGGCGTGCCGGGGCCGTATGCGCCGCCGCGGGCGCTGAGCACGACGAACACCCGGCCCGCCAGCGACATCCGGGGGAAGGTGATCTGGTCGATCCAGGTCTTGAGGGCGCCGGGGACCGAGTAGTTGTACATCGGGCTGCCGATCAGGATCACGTCGGCGGTCAGGACCTCGTCGAGCAGTGGTTCGACCACCGCCCACGCGGCCTCCCGCTCGGGGGTGGTGACCGCCTCGACGTAGCGCGCGGGGTCGGTGATCCCGCGTCTGAGCAGGTCGTCGCAGATCTCGGTCCACGCCTGGTTGATCGGCGGCGGGGGATCGACCGCGAGGTCGCGGTGGGTGTAGTCGCCGTCGGGGTCGACGGTGCGCCAGGCGCGGGCGAACCGGGCGGTCAGGTCGCGCGAGAACGATCGACTGCGGGCGCTGGCGTCGAGGTGGAGCAGGTGTGGCATGCGAGCCTCCGAAATAACTGGACACTGCGTCCACTTATAGCTGCGAACTGGACGCGTTGTCCACATGTTTCCGGCCGCGGTTGCCATAGGGCAGGACGTCGTGGCAGGTAGAGACGTGGGCGGCCCGGATCGAGCCACTAGATTGGGCCCATGCCCGAACGCGCCGACGCCGCCCGCAACCGGGCTCGTGTGCTGACCGCCGCCGAGGACCTGTTCGCCGAACGGGGCGCGCGCAACGTCACCATGGACGACATCGCCAAGGCCGCGGGCGTCGGCCGCGGCACGCTCTACCGCCGCTACCCCGACCGCGCCGCCATCGCCCTGGCCCTGCTCGACGACCACGAACGGGTCCTGCAGGAGAAGTTGATGGGCGGCGACCCCCCACTCGGCCCCGGCGCCCCACCGGCCGAACGCCTGGCCGCCTTCTACACCGCGATGGTCGACCTGCTCGACCGGCACAGCCACCTCGCGCTCGCCGCCGAGGTCGGCCACTCCCGCTTCACCACCGGCGCCTACGGCTTCTGGCGCGCCCACGTGCGAGCACTGCTCGTCGACGCCGGAACCCCCGACCCGGACGCCCTGGTCGACGTCGCCCTCGCGCCACTGGCCCCGGAGGTGTTCCGCCACCAACGCGAGGAACGCGCCCTCCCCGTCGACCGGATCACCGCCGCACTGCGCGTGCTGGCGCGGGGCCTCACCACCTGATCGGCTACCCCTGCTGGATCAACCGCAGCAGTCCCGCGTAACCGATGTCGTGCAGCCGCTGTCCGGACTCGGCGTAGGTGTCGGGGGTCGCTGCGATCCCATGGCCGTCGACCACGCGGTTCATGAAGTTGAACACCGCGCACACCATAATGGCGTCGTGCAGGGCTTGTTCGGACCACCCCGCAGCATAAACCGCGTCGACATCCACACGGGTGATCGCGGCGGGCGTACGGGTGAGCTTTTCGACATAAGCGAGAACAGGCCGCATCCGGACATCCACCTCCCCAGCCGAAATCCCGAACGCCTCAGCCGTCGCCGAGTGGATACCGTGGCAGTACCCACAAGCATTGACCCCGGAGACATAGGCGGCAATGAGCTCCCGCTCCCCCACCGTCAACGGCGACGCCCCCCGCATCACCACCTCATGCAACGACAACAACGGCGCCGACGTCTCCGGGTACCGCCGGAAAATGTCCAGCAAAACAGCATTCTCCGGCAACGACGGCAGATAAGCCACAACAACGCTCCATTCCCGTTCGCGGTACGCCCCCCACCCTGGCAGACTCCCCACGCCCCGCGAATCGCCCAACCAGGCTTCCTGGCTGGGGTCAGAACGCGGCGATGGTGGTGGGGGTGCGTTCGGTGCGGGTGAGGGCGCGGATGATGGGGAGGGGGCCGTGGCGGCGGGTGGCGAGGGGGATCAGGAGGTTGAGGACGAGCTGGGTGGTTTCCGGGGTGAACTCCGGTGTGGGGACACCGACGCTGACGGCGAGGTCGTCGGAGTGGACGACGAGTTCCATGGTGCGGGTTGTCAGCAAGTCCTCAATCGACAGTGACCATGGGCCCCACAGTCGCATGCGGACGTTGCGGGGGGTGGGGTCGGCCAGTTGGGGTGTGATGGTGGCGATGGCGGCCTCCACCTGATCTGCCAGAGCCGAAGGGCCGTCGGCGGCGATTTGGTCGCCGCCTGCGCGGATGCCGGAGTTGATTTCGCTGTCGAGGCCGCTGTCGATCCAGGCGGCGCGGGCGTAGTGCTCGGACAGCGGGATGCGTTCCTCGGTGGCGGGTGGGAGGGCCAGCACTTCCGGGACGACCAGGACCTGGTACGCCAGGTGACCGGCGAGGCCCGCGACCCGGAATTCGGCCAGGGCGCTGGGTTTCTCCCATTCGGCGGCGACGGCTGGGTCGCGCAGGAGGGTCAGGGCTGTGGTGGCGGCGGACAGGAACGCTTCCTTGCTCACGGTGGTGTTCACTCCTCGATCGCCCCGCCGACGGTGCGCAGGTGGTCCCGGAAGGTGAGGGCGGGGTCCGCCAACCGGGCTGCGATGAAGCGCTCGAACGCGACCTGGGTGCGCAGGGGTCGACCGTTCTTGATCTGGTCGGCCTGGGTGCGTTCGGTGTCGCGGATGCCCTCGGCGATGTCGAACAGCTCGTCGGCGCGGTTGGCGGGGATGAACAGGATGCCGTCGTCGTCGGCCAGGACGAGGTCGTTCCGGTCGACTGTCCACTGTGCGACGGTGGCCGAGTCGAGCGCACCAGGTGGGCGTTCATCCACTTGCAACGGTCCGGTTGGGATCGCGCCGAGGCTGAACACCGGTAGGCCGATGGCGCGGATGTCGGCCGTGTCGCGGTGCAGTCCCCAGATCACCACGCCCGCCACCCCCGCTCCCGCGGCCTCCAGCACCACCAGGTCACCCACGCAAGCCTGGTCCACCCGGCCGCCGTTGTCGACCACCAAAACGTCGCCGGGGCGTGCGGACTCGAACGCCTCCAGGAACACGTCGACGCTCCCGGCGTGCCGCGCGGGCAGCACCCGGCCGACCACTCGCGCACCGGGCGAGACGGCTCGCAACGACACCGGTCGCACCTCCACCCCGGCCCGGACGCAGGCATCCGTCAGGTGCGCCGTGGTCAGGTCGGCGAACCGGGCCACCAGGTCGCTCACAGCGCGTGTCCCGTCGTGATGTCGACGTGGGCGGGTACCTCGTCGTGGTCGTCGCCGACCGACAGGGTGCCGGTGGGCTCGACGAGCAGTACGTGGGCGCCGTCGTGCGATGACGGTTTGTGGTAGGTGCCGCGCGGGACGACGAACAACGAGCCCTGCCGGAGGGCGACGGTGCGCTCGGTGCCGTCCTCGCGCAGCTCGATGTGCATGTCGCCGTCGATCACCAGGAACAGCTCGTCGGTGTCGTTGTGCACGTGCCAGACGTGCTCGCCCGCGAACTTGGCCAGCCGGATGTCGTAGTCGTTGACCTGGGCGGCCAGCCGCGGGCTCCAGGTCTGGGTGAAGGAGGCGAACGCCTGCGCCAGGTCGATGGGGGTCGTCACACCACCACTCTGGACGGCCCGGGACCGGCTCGCGAGTGTTAGGAATCGCATATGTCGAATGGATCCTCGCACCGGGTGGTGGCGTTGGTCGAGGACGGGTCGAACCCGTTCGAGCTGGGTGTGGCCACCGAGCTGTTCGGCCTGCGCAGGCCGGAGCTGGACCGCACGTGGTACGACTTCGCCCTGGCCGCGGCCGCCCCCGAGGTCCGGATGCACCTGGGCATGTTCACCATCACCGACGTCGCCCCGCTGGCGGCCGTCGACACCGCGGACACGGTCATCGTGCCGAACCGCCCCGACCCGGTCAGCCCCGCCCGACCCGAGGTGCTGGCCGCGATCGCCCGCGCCGCCGCCCGGGGCGCCCGGCTGGTGAGCTTCTGCACCGGCGCGTTCACCCTGGCCGACGCGGGCGTGCTCGACGGGCGGCGGGTCACCACGCACTGGCGCTGGGTCGCCGAGTTCGCCCGCCGCCACCCCACCGTCCACCTCGAACCCGACGTCCTGTTCGTCGACGACGGCGACGTCCTCACCGCCGCGGGCAGCGCCGCCGCCCTCGACCTCGGCCTGCACATCATCCGCCGCGACCACGGCGCCGAGACCGCCAACGCCGTCGGCCGCCGGTTGATCTTCGCCGGGCACCGCGACGGCGGCCAACGCCAGTTCGTCGACCGCCCCCTGCCCGCCACCGTCGACACGTCCCTGGCCCCGGTCCTCGCCTGGGCCCGCACCCGGCTGGACCGCCCGCTGACCATCGCCGACCTGGCCGCCACCGCCACCACCAGCCCCGCCACCCTGCACCGCCGCTTCCAGGCCGAGCTCGGCACCACCCCGCTGGCCTGGCTCACCACCGAACGGGTCACCCTCGCCTGCCGCCTGCTCGAACGCGGCAGCCTCACCCTCGACCGCATCGCCACCACCGCTGGCCTGGGCACCGCCGCCAACCTGCGCACCCAACTCCGCCGCCACACCGGGCTCACCCCCTCCGCTTACCGCCGCCGCTTCGGTGGCAAGGAGTAGCAAGCCAGGTGCGGTGCGGGTGCACGCCGAGACACCACCGCCCCCACGTCCGACGATGGCTCCATGACGACGAGCACGATGATCGACGAGGACCTCGCGGCAACCCTGTTCGACGTGCACGACAACGCGGTCCTGTTCCACGCGGGCGAATGGGACACCCCGGCGGGCTTCCACTGGGCCGCCCTCGACGGCACCCCAGGCGGCCCGCTGGCCCCCTGGCAGTCCCACGCCCTCAACACCCTCCTGCACGACGGCCTCGTCACCATCGAATCCGGCGACGACCTCGTCCGCCTGACCGACCACGGCCTCACCACCCTCTACGGCGCCACCGACGCCCCCCTCGCCGCTTGACCTCGACGGCTTGAGTCAACAATAATTGACTCAATGGACACTGAGTGGTCGTCGGAGTTGCTGGCTCGGGCGCGGTTGCACGCCGCGTTGGGTGAGCCTGTGCGGTTGGCGATCGTCGATCGGTTGCTGCTCGGAGACGTTTCACCAGGAGAGGTCGGGCGGGAGCTGGGATTGTCCAGCAACTTGCTGACCCACCACCTCAAGCTGCTCAACCAGGCAGGCTTGATCGAGCGATCACGGTCAGAGGGCGACGCGCGGCGCACCTACCTGCGGTTGCGGCCGGACGCGTTGACCGGGTTGGTGCCGTCAGGATCGCGACAGGCACAGCGAGTGGTGTTCGTGTGTTCACGAAACTCAGCTCGGTCGCAGTTGGCCGCAGCGTTGTGGACCGAACGCGGTGGCGTGCCATCCGCGTCGGCGGGAACCCGTCCGGCCGAAGAGATCCACCCCTTGGCAGTGGCCACGGCCAAGGCGCACGGATTGTCGCTGGCGCATGCCCGCACCCGACACGTCAACGAGGTCGTCCACCCCGACGACCTGGTGGTCGCCGTCTGCGACAACGCCCACGAGGAACTTCCACCAGGCGACCGACTGCACTGGTCAGTCTCCGACCCGGCCACAACCGGCACCAACGCGGCCTTCACCACCGCCTACCAAGACCTCGCCGACCGCGTCAACCGCCTGGTCCCCGCCGTGCGCGCACTCGGATGAAGCGGGCCTTGGTCGCCGAGTTCCTCGGCAGCCTGTTCCTCGCCGCCGTGGTGATCGGTTCAGGCATCGCCGCCCAACGACTCTCACCCGGCGATGTCGGTATCCAGTTGCTGGAAAACGCCGCCGCCACCGCCACCGGCCTCTTCGCCTTGATCCTGGTCTTCGGACCAGTGAGCGGCGCACATTTCAACCCCGTGGTGTCACTGGTGGACGCAGCACTCGGCGGCCTGTCACGGCGAAGGCTCGCGTGCTACCTGCCCGCCCAGGTCCTCGGCTGCGGAGCGGGAGCAGTGATCGCGAACGTTCTGTTCGACACCGCCCCGATCAGCATCTCCACCACCAACCGCGCCACCTGGCCACACAGCGTGTCCGAGCTGGTGGCAACCCTCGGCCTGCTCCTGGTGATCTTCTCCCTGACCCGCACCAAACGCGACGACAGAGCCGCCGCCGCAGTAGGCGCCTACATCGGCGCGGCCTACTGGTTCACCTCCTCCACCAGCTTCGCCAACCCCGCCATCACCCTCGCCCGAATGCTCAGCAACACCTTCGCAGGTATCGCCCCTTCCTCAGTCCCGCCCTACCTAATGGCCCAACTCGCCGCCCCCGCCATCGCCCTGCCACTGCTACGGCTCCTCTACCCGACCCCCTCGATACCCCAAGCCCAGGCCCCGGAGAGCCCATGACCACCGCCCCCACCCCTTCGGTCCTGTTCATCTGCACACACAACGCCGGACGCTCCCAAATAGCCGCCGCATGGCTATCCCACCTGGCAGGCGACCGCATCGAGGTCCGCTCAGCCGGATCCACCCCCGCCAACCAGGTCAACCCCGCAGTGGCAGCGGCCATGCAAGAGGTCGGCATCGACATCTCAACCCAGGTCCCCAAAATACTCACCCCCGAAGCCATCGAAGCCTCAGACGTCTGCATCACCATGGGCTGCGGCGACACCTGCCCGGTCTTCCCCGGCAAACGCCACCTGGACTGGCCCCTCCCCGACCCCGCCGGTCAGGGGATCGAATCCATCCGCCCACTCCGCGACCACATCAAAACCCTCGTCGAAACCTTGATCGCCGAACTCACCTAACCAACCACCAGCCAAACCCCACCCCCCCATCGACAAAGCACCACGACCAACCAGCACCCCGCGCCTCAAACCCGCCCCACATCGACGAAGCCCGCCAACCCACCTCGCGCGCCTCGGGACCCGCCCTAAATCGACGAAGGCCGCCAACCCACCCCACGCGCCTCGGGACCCGCCGACACCAACCGCCCGTTGTGGTGAAGTTGTTTTGTTTGGGGGGAGCGGTGGCCTAAGCCGGCAGGCGGGGAAGGCCACGCTTTCCAGTGGCCCCGCCTTTTAGCCTTACCCAGGCCACCGCTAGGGGCCCCAAACAAAACAACTTCACCACAACGGGCACCCCAAGCTCTAATCTGGCGCCCGCAGCCGGCGTCGCCGAAGGCGACCAGGCCGACCCCCGAGGCGCAGCCGAGGCCCAGTGACCCCTCAGGACGGATTCAACTTGATCGCAAAGTCATTGAAGATCGACCACACATCAACCCACCCAAGCCCACTGGAGCAGACCTTATTGGCATCACACCCCGACCCCACACTGATGATCCCATTGAGCTGCCGAGAGTTCGGATCATTGATCGTAATCACCGGCCCCCCGCTATCACCCCCACGCCCAACCACACCACCCCCATTAGGCACACCCCAACTCCCCAACACAGTAGTCCCATTGGCCGACCACCCAGCAGTCCCCGCCTGTGTCGTCCGAATATTACAAACAACCTTCGAGTTGTACCCAAGCTGACAGGTAAAGTCACCCACCGCGATATTGCGCACACCATTCAGATAGCGCGTATACCCAGTAGCATCAACGCCATCCCACGTGTACCGATTCGTCCGAGCCTCAATGAACGCCGAGTCAATCGCGGGCCGCTCATACTTGACCTGCCCGATCAGAGAACCACCCGCCGTATACACGTTGTCCCCAACGTTGTAGCAGTGCGCAGCGGTCACCAACCACTGCCGCCCATCCCACGTGCTCACCGCAGGAATCCCACTGGTGCAATACGACTGCCCCCCAGAAGCAGGCCCAAGCGCCGCCCCCGCATAAAACGGCGCACTGTCATTCCACCGCGTCAACAGCCGCGTCGACGGCGCCTTACCGACCCGAACCTCCCCCGCCGCAAACCCCGCGAAGTGTGCCCGAGCCGCATCCGGATCGTCCACCGCGAGCGAGATGACCCCACCGTCCACCGAGCTCCCCGCCGAGATGACCTTGAACGGCAGATCAGCACGGCCGAGGTCCGTGATCTCCTGCCGAACCTGCCGCCAGGTCCGCTTCCCCGCCACCACGTTGATCAGCCGCAGGTCAACCTTGGGATCGAGCCTGCCCACCGCCGCGACGAAGTCGCGCCCCTGCCGCACATCGGTCAGGTACACGTTGATCGACCGGTAGTCGGCCGCCATCTCGACCTGCGTGTAGATGTCCGACCTGGCCCCCTGCCCCACCCGGGCCACCGCGTCCGCCGCCAGCCGCAGCGGCTCCAACACCACCCCCTGCTGCTCCGGCGTCATGGCCGCCAGCACGTCCGCCGAGAGCGCCCGCGGCGCCGCCGCCCGCGCCGATACCCCCATGAGTGGCAGCACAACGAGAACCCCCGCAATGGCGAGGGTTCGCCGTAAGGCACTTTTCATATACACGCCCCTAATTCCGCACGGTACCCGATTGTCGCAAATCCCCGGGCAGCTTTTTATACCATGAAGATCACCCGGTTCGGCTACCCGAATTCACGATCAGCGGTTTTCGGTCAGGTAATATTCGCCGTGAAAGGGCCGCCTTGTGGGCGGCAATTGTCCACCGCATTCGTGACCGTTGCGCTCTTCCGAAATTTCCCTGAACATGATATGATGCATGCAATTGCAGGTACCGTTCCGGGGTGACTTCGTCCCCCAGTAGAACCGCGTTGACGGCGGCCGCCGCGCGGGCCGCGCACCTCGTTGTGGACCAGCCGCCCGTGGTGTTCGTCGACGCCCACGCGGTGCGGTTGCTCGGTGACCAGGCGGCCGAACTGTTGTCGTACCACCGGGAACACGGCGACAACCCGATCCTGGCGGCTGCCCGCGCCGAGGTGCTGAGCCGGTCCCGCTACACCGAGTCCGTCGTCGCGGCCGCCCATGGTGCCGGTGTCGACCAGTACGTTCTCCTCGGCGCGGGCCTGGACACGTTCTCCCTGCGCGCCCCGGCAACCCTGCGCGTCTTCGAGGTCGACCACCCCGCCACCCAGTCGTGGAAGCGCGAGCGGCTGACCGACGAAAACCTCTCCCCCGCCGTCACCTACGTCCCGTTCGACCTCGGCACTGGTGATGTCCTCGATCACCTCGCCACAGCGGGTTTCTTGCCCGCCGCGCCCGCTGTGGTCGGTTGTCTCGGGGTGAGCACGTACCTCGCACCCACCACTGTTGAAGCCATGGTCGCTGATCTGGCAAGGCTTGCGCCGGGCTCCGAAGTCGTCACGGAGTTTCTTTTGCCCGAACGAGATAGAGACGAAATCGGGAGTCTTTACGCACGTGTGGTCGGCGAGGTCGCGGCGCACGAAGGGGAACCTTGGCGCACCTTCCTGTCCACCGACAACGCCGTGGAACTGTTTCGCAGGAACGGTTTCGCGGATGTCACCGCCATCGCTCACCGGGATTGTCTCGAACCCCACCTATGGGAGCGAACCGATGCGTTGCGACCCGTGCGGCTCTCTTACCTCGTGCACGCCCGCCGTTGACCCGATGGGTGGCCGGGACGAGCCGGGTGAACTTCGCTCGCACCCACCGTGGGCATCAAGCGACACACCGTGAGCGCGGGTCATGATCGGGAGATGACGATCTGGATCACCGGGCGAGGCGGCGCGGGCACCGTGGAGTTGGCCCGGGAGGTGCGGCGGCAACTGTTCGACGCCGGTGTGATGGCGGCGGTCGTGGACCGGGACGTGCTGCGGTGCGGTCTGAGCGCCGACCCGGACACGGAGGACGTGCGGCGGGCGGGTGAGGTCGCGTGCCTCTTCGCGGGCGCCGGGGTGGTCGCGGTGGTGGCGGTGGGCAGTCCACGGCGGGCGGAACGGGAGGTGGTTCGGGTTCGCCACCAGGCGGCCGGGGTGCCGTTCGTCGAGGTGTTCGTGGACAACGCCAAAGGTCTACAGCGGGAGGCGGAAGATGGCTACGAACCGCCCGTGCAGGCGGATGTGGTCATCACGTCGGGTGAAGTCGGGGTCGCGGCCGGGGTGGTGTTGGCGCGGGTGCTGGCCGACCTGGGACGGTGAGCGTCTACGCTTGTCGGCATCTACGGGCTGGGAGGTCTGATGAGCATCGCCGTCACCGGGGCCACGGGCAATGTCGGCGGCAGGGTCGCCCGGCTGCTGGCCGACGAGGGCGTCACCCAACTCCTGGTGGCGCGCGACCCGGGCAAGCTCCCGGACCTGCCCAACGCCACCAAGGTGCGGGGCGCGGACTACTCGGACAAGGCCGGGGTGCAGTCCGCCCTGACGGGCGCGGACACGCTGTTGCTGGTGTCGGCGCGCGAATCCGCCAACCGCGTGCAGGAACACACAACCGCCATCGACGCGGCCATCGCGGCAGGCGTGTCGCGGATCGTGTACCTGTCGTTCCTGGGGGCGGCGCCGGAGTGCACGTTCACCTTTGGACGGGACCACTGGCACACCGAGCAGTACCTCCGGTCCACCGGTGTCCCGTTCGTCGCGTTGCGGGACAGCATGTACAACTCCGGCTTCCCGGCGATGACCGGTCAGGACGGCGTGCTGCGCGGCCCGGCAGGCGACGGTGCGGTCAGCGCGGTCTCGCTGGACGACATCGCGGAGGTGGCGGCGCGGGTGTTGCGGGACAACGCGTTCGACGGGCAGGTGCTCGACGTGACCGGGCCCGAGGCGATCACGGTGGCGGAGGCCGCGCGGTTGCTCAGCGAGGTCACCGGTCGGGAGATCACGTACCACGCGGAGACCGAGGCCGAGGCTTACGAGTCCCGCGCCCACTACGGCGCACCCGAGTTCGAGGTCGCCGGGTGGGTGACCTCGTACACCGCGATCGCCGCCGGGGAACTGGGCGTCGTCTCGGACACCGTGCCGCGGCTGACCGGACACCCGGCGCAGAGCGTCGCGGAATTCCTCCGAACCAACCCGGACAGCTACGCGCACCTGCTGGCCTGAGGCCGCGAACGAGCACGATGGAATAAGCCCGGCCACCCCGACCGCCGTTATCGTCGAAACGATGGCGAGCGATTGGGGTGGTCATGAGCATCGCGGTGAACCGGGTGGCGGCCAGGGCCACTGAACGTCCACACCAGACCTGGCTGGTGGTCTTCATGGTCGTCGTGCTGGCGCACTGGGCCGAGCACATCGCCCAGGCGATCCAGATCTACGCGCTGGGCTGGGCGAGCGCCGACGCGCGCGGCCTGCTCGGCATCCCGTTCCCGGAACTGATCAAGTTCGAGTGGCTGCACTACGGCTACGCCCTGGTCATGCTGATCGGCCTGTTCCTGCTGCGCAAGGGGTTCAGCGGCCGGGCGCGGCAGTGGTGGAACCTGGCGCTGGCCATCCAGTTCTGGCACCACTTCGAGCACCTGCTGCTGTTCGCGCAGGCGCAGACCGGCTGGCGGTTCGCGGGCTCGCCGGTGCCGACCAGCATCGTGCAGTTGCTGGTCCCCCGGGTCGAGCTGCACCTGTTCTACAACACCATCGTGACCATCCCGATGATCGTCGCCGTGGCGCTCCACCAGCGCGCGCACCGGTCACCGGTCCCGGCATGAGGCTGGCCGGGATCCTCTCCGTGCTCGCCTGCTGGGCGGTCCTGGCCGCCCCGCCCGCAGTCGCGCACGTCGCGATCCTGGGCTCCACCCCCGCCGAGGGCACCCGGTTGACCAGCGCACCCGGCCTGGTCAGCGTCCGGTTGTCGGAGAACATCGGCATCCAGGCCAACTCGCTCAAGGTCGTGGACGTGCGCGGCGCAACGGTCAGCACCGGTCCGGTGTTCCAACCGGGCGACGACGCGGAGGAAGTCGCCATCCGGGTCAAACCCGGCCTCCCCGACGGCACCTACCTGGTGCAGTACGCCTTCATCTCCGAAGACTCACATCCCGTGCGCGGCGGGTTCGGGTTCGTCGTCGGCACCGGTCCGCTGATCAACGCCAGCGGGGCCATCTCGGCCGCCGACAGCACCGACCCGACCGTCGACGTGGCGACCAGGGCGGTGCGGTGGCTGGGGTACGCCGGTGTCGTGCTGGCCGGTGGCCTGGTCTTCCTCCTCTACTGCAGACCGACTCACGGCCCCGTGGCCCGCAGGCTCGTCCTCGGTGGCTGCGTGCTGATCGGCGGCAGCGCGATCTTGTCGCTGGGCCTCGAAGGCGCCTACGTCGCAGGCGCTGGGCTCTCCCGGGTGTTCGCCCCGGACCTGGTGGCGACGACCTTGGCCGCCGCGTACGGGAAGTTGCTCGTCGTGCGGACCGTCGCGGCACTGGCGCTGTTCATCGCCGCCCGCAGGCTGTCCGACGGAGCGCGCAACCGGGGCCGGTTCGAGAACATCGCGATGGTGTCCGGGTTCCTGGTGCTGCTCAGCTCCGCCGCCGCCGGGCACGCGATCTCCACCCAGGTGATGTTCCTGTCGCTGCTGGCCGATCTCGCGCACTACGCGGGCATCGCGGTGTGGCTGGGTGGGGTCGTCCAGCTCGCGCTGTGTGCGCGCCAAGGTAAAGACCTGGGTCCGGCCATGGCGCGGTTCTCCCCCATCGCAAAGATCTCGGTCGCCGTCGTCGTGCTCAGCGGGGCGTTGATGTCGGTGGCGTACCTGGGTTCGGTGTCGGCTCTGGTCGACAGCACGTATGGCTTGTTGCTGCTGGGAAAGGTCATCGGGTTCGGTCTGCTGCTCGTGCTGGCCGACCAGTGCAGGCTCGCCGTTCGCCGCAACGCCACGGCTCCCAGCGGGACAACCCTGGTCGAGACGGAGATCGGGACTCTGCGGCGGGTCCTCGTCATCGAGGTCGCCCTCGCCGCCGCGGTGCTCGCGGTCGCCGCCGTGCTCGTCACCACGGGGCCGCCGCACTGACAATCAGCGACAACCAGTGGCAATCAGCAGTAACCACCGCAACGCCGTGCCAGATTCACCTTTCAGGGCGAACGCACCCGGCCGCCGCCGGTGCTAACTTCGAAGGTGGTGGTTGGCCGATTACCCTGGGAGCACAGGGAATTCTCGCAAGGGGCGAAGGTGGACGAGTTCGCGGCGCGCGCGGTGCAGCGCGCCATCGAGGACATGCGCGGGAAGCTGGAGGAGCCGATCACCATCGACGACATGGCCCGGGTCGCGCTGTTCAGCAAGTTCCACTTCAGCCGGGTCTTCCAGCGGCACACCGGGGTCTCGCCCGCCCGGTTCCTGTCCGGTCTGCGGCTCGACGAGGCCAAGCGGCTGCTGGCCACCACCACGCTCAAGGTGACCGACATCAGCGCCCGGGTCGGCTACCGCAGTCCGGGCACGTTCAGCGCCCGCTTCAAGACCTGTGTCGGGGTTTCCCCCACCCAGTACCGCAAAACCGCCCGAGGGAGCGACCGATGACCGAGATCCGCGTGCCGCTGGTCGCCGAGACCGACGCCACCGGGGCGACCGCGCAGCTCTACGCGAGGATCCGCGCCGCGACCGGCCTGCCGTTCGTGCCGGACATCTTCCGGCTCGTGTCGACCTCGCCGAACCTGCTGGAGGTCGTGGTCAGCGGCTACACCGGCATGTTCACCGACAGCGCGCTCCCCCGCGCCACCAAGGAACTCGTGGCCGCCTGGACGTCCCGGCTCAACGACTGCGGCTACTGCGCCACCACGCACAACTGGTTCCTCCGCCAGTTCGGCGGCCCGGAGTCGCTCGCCGACGCGCTCACCACCGCCGCCGGGATCGACGACCTCCCGATCGACGCGGCCGAGTCGGCCCTGCTGCGGTTGACCGCCAAGGTCACCGAAGGAGTGTCTGATGTGGACGCCGAGTGGGTGGCGGCCACGGCGCACTGGACCGAGGAGCAGGTCCTGGAGGCGGTGTTCTGCGCCGCCCTGTTCGCCTTCATCAACCGCCTGGTCAGCACGCTCGGCCTCGCGGCACCCACCCCGGCGGCGAGCTAACCGGGCCCCGGGGGCGGTGAGCGGCACCGCCCCCGAGCCGGTAGCCGGTCAGGCGCCGAGGGCCTCGGAGGCGAGGCGGGTGCCCTCGACCCGGGCGGCGACCTTGGCGAACGCCACCTCCCGCGAGGTCGACGTGTCGTCGGCGAACGGGGAGAACCCGCAGTCGTCGCAGGTGCCCAGGTGGTCCACCGGGATGTGCCGGGCGGCGGCGAGTACCCGGTCGCGGACCTCCTCCGCCGTCTCCACCCGCGGGTCGATCGGGTCGATCACGCCGACGAACACGGTCTGCTCGGGCTGCCGGTGTTCGGCCACCACGGTCAGCACCCGCTCCGGGTCCGGCTCGCTGGCGAGTTGCATGTAGACGCGGCCAACGTTGAGCTGGAACAACTTCGGCAGCAGACCCGCGTAGTCCACGTCCAGGCTGTGCGCGGAGTCCTGGTCGCCACCGGGGCAGGTGTGCACGCCGATGCGGGCGCGTTCCTCGGCGGTGAACCGGTTGAGGACCTGGTTGTTCAGCTCGATGAAGGAGTCCAGCACGCCGCCGGACGGGTCGAGCTTGAGCGAGAGCCTGCCCTCGGTGAAGTCGAGCTGGACCGAGTCGGCGCCCGCGTCCAACGCGGAGCGGATGTCGCGTTCGGCGGCGTCGACCAGGTCCGCCAGGAACTGCTCGCGCGGGTAGCCGTCGATGCCGTCGGCGGGGTAGATCAGGCTCAGCGCGGACGGGGCGATCACCGCCTGCTTGACCGGGACCGTGGCGTGCTTCTTCGCCGAGCTCAGGTAGGCGCCGACGTGCGCGCCGTACTGGAACGGCCCGGAGACCAGGCGGGGCAGCGTCCGGGTGTGGCCGTCGGCGAACGGGATGACGGCGCCGTCCGGGGCCAGGTCGAGACCCAGCAGCGGGTAGCCGACGAAGCTGGGCTTGGCCTGCTCGCCGTCGGTGATGACCGGGGAGCCGGTGGCCTCCAGCCGCGCGACCGTATCGGCGACGGCGGCCTCGACCGCCGCGGCGAGCGCGTCGTCGCCGAGCTGCCCGGCCGCGTGCTGGGCGAGCGCGGCCTGCAGCTCCGGTGAACGCGGGATGCTGCCGATCGGCTCGGTCAAGATGGGCATGTGCGATGTCCTCCGGGTGATTTCGGTCAGGGGTGTCAGTCAGAGCCCGTTGGCCAGGGCCGTGCTGAGGTCTTCGGTGAGGTCGTCGGGGTCCTCGATGCCGACGGACAGCCGGACCAGGTCGTCGGTGATCCCGGCGGCCGCGCGTACGGCGGCGGGGACCGGGCGGTGGGTCATCAACGCGGGCGACTCGATGAGCGATCGGACACCGCCCAGGCTGACGGCGCAGGCGAACAGCGAGGTCGAGGCCAGCAGCTTCTCGACGTCACCGGCGTAGCGGAACCCGATGATCGCCCCGAAGGAGCTCAACTGGCGCGCGGCGACCTCGTGGCCGGGGTGATCCGCGAGCCCCGGGTACAACACGGAAGTCACGCCGGGTGTGTGCGAGAGCAGGTCGACCAGCCTTCCGGCGGTGCGCACCTGCCGCTCCACCCGGACGGACAGGGTCTTCACGCCTCGGTGCACCAGGAAGCAGTCGAGCCCGCTGGGGATGGTGCCCGCCACCGTCCGGTGGGCGGTGAAAGCCCGGTGCAGCGCGGGATCGTCGCAGACCAGCGCGCCGCCGAGCACGTCGGAATGACCTGCGACGAACTTGGTCGTGCTGTAGAGGGTGACGTCCGCGCCCCAGCGCAGCGGCCGCTGCAGGGCCGGGCTGGCGAAGGTGTTGTCCACGACCACCACCGCCCCGCGCTCGTGTGCGCACCGGGCGACCTCGGCGATGTCGATGACCTTGAGCAGCGGGTTGGTCGGTGTCTCCAGCCAGACCAGCGCGGTGTCCTGGGCGAGCGCGGCCCGGATTCGGTCCGGAGTGGACAGGTCCACCTGGTCGACCTGGATGCCGTACCGCCGCAGCCCGGTGATCAGGGCGTGGGTGCCGCCGTAGACGTCGTCGCAGCAGAGCAGCCGCTGCCCGGGTGACAGCAACGACAGCACCGTGGTGGCCGCGGCCTGACCGGAGGAGAACACCGCGCAGTGCCCGGCGTCCTCCAGGTCGGCCAGGCAGGTCTCCAACGCCTCCACGGTCGGGTTCTCGCCGCGCGCGTAGAAGTACCGGGGCGGGTCTTGGGCGAACCGGTCGTAGGTGGCCGCGACGTGGATCGGCGGGACCAGGTCGCCGTACGGCCCGACCGTTTCTTGTCCACTGTGGACCAGCTTGGTGTCGAACCGCATCAGAGGAATCGCTCGGTCGGGTGTTCGGTGGTCCAGGTGCCCGGTGTGACCGTGCGCAGGGCGTCGCGCACCAGTTCGACCTCGGCCAGGGTGTTGTAGATCCCGAAGGACAACCGGACCGTGCCCACGACGCCGAAGGTGTCGACGAACGTGTTGGCGCAGTGCACTCCACTGCGCACCGCGATACCGTGCGCGTCCAGGTGACCGCCGACGTCGTACGGGTGGATGCCGTCGACCACGATGGACACGATGCCGTTCGGATCCGCCGCCGGATCGCCGACGACCCGCACCCCGGGCACCGCGCCGACCGCGTCGACCGCAGCCAGCACCAGCGTCTCGTCGTGCTCGCGGATCGTGTCCCAACCGAGCTCGTCGAGGTAGTCGAACGCCGCGGCCAGCCCGACCGCTCCCGCGATGTGCGGGGTGCCCGCTTCCAGTCTGGCGGGGGCGGGCACGTAGCGGACCGGTTCGGTGGTGCTGACGCCCTTCACCGTCCCACCGCCCACCTGGTACGGCTCCAGGCGGTGCAGGAGGTCGCGGCGGCCGTAGAGGACGCCGATGCCCATCGGGCCGTACACCTTGTGGCCGGAGAACACGTAGAAGTCGGCGTCCAGGTCCCGCACGTCGACCGGCCGGTGCGGCACGGCCTGTGCGCCGTCGACGACCACCGGGACGTCGTGGCGGTGCGCGTGCGCGATCATGTCCCGGACCGGGTTCACCGTGCCCAGCACGTTGGACACGTGGGTGATCGCGGCCAACTTCACCCGCGGCCCCAGCGCGGCGGCGAAGTCCTCGGCCGACACCCGGCCGCGCTCATCAGCGGGAACCACGACCAGTTCCGCCCCGACGGACTCGCACAACCGGCGCCACGGCAGCAGGTTGGAGTTGTGCTCCATGCCCGTGACCGCGACCTGGTCGCCCCCGCCGACCAGGTCGCGGCCGAGGGTGTCCGCGAGCAGGTTCACCGCGGCCGTCGTGCCCGGCACGAACACCACTTCGTCGGGGTGCTCGGCGCCGATCGCGCGCCGCACGGTCTCCCGAGCCTGCTCGTAGACGTCGGTGGCCAGGTGGCTGAGCCGGTAGTAGCCACGGCCCACGTTGGAGTTGGCGGCGGCGTAGTGGTCGACGATGGCGTCGAGCACCCGCTGCGGCTTCTGCGCGGTGGCGGCGTTGTCCAGGTACACCAATGGTTGTCCGCCGAACCGCCGGGCCAGGATCGGGAAATCGGCGCGAACGGTTTCGCCGAGCGCCGATTCACCGGTCGCCGATCTCACCGGAGACGATTCCGCCCGGCTCGACCGATTTCGCCGCGCGGAAGTCATGTCCACCAGGTCGACCATGCGTGCTCCCGATTCCATCGACGGTCCCCGGGCAGGCCGGGGCCACCGGACCGGTCCCTTGCCCACCAGCCCGCTGCGCACAGAAGGAGACGACGACCAGGCAGGTCGCCGTCCGGGAGCTTACCACCGAACTCAGAAGCGACCTAGCCGGCACCCGGCACCGGCCCGCGCAATTCGACACCGCGCCAAACATGCTACAAACGGGGGAACAGCGCGGTCGCTCCCTTGACACAGGACGGCAACCCGGAGGCAAGATCGAGCGCGGATCGCTATCTATTCTCTAAGTTTGTTCTCCGCCTCCGAGATGAGAACACCATGAGCGCACACCACGGTTCGGTCGATCCGCCCCGCGTCCAGCGCGCGGGCGACGCCGCGGCGGACGGGAACCCGAGCCCGGCCCGCCGGGTCGCGCCGCGACTGCCGATGGGCCTGGCCGACTTCGGCAGGCGCGGGTTCCGGCTGGACCGCCCGGATGTCCGAGCGCACCTGGAGCGGCACGCCCGGTCGTTCCTCACCGGCTACAACCTGGCGGCCGCGCACTGGCCGCGGGTGCGGGCCGCGGTCGAGCGGTTGGCCGCCGAGGAACGCGGCTTCGCGCACGAAGGTGCGGGAATGTACGCGGGGCAGCGGGACGCGTTCACCGGCGGCCGGTCGCGCGCGGTCGCGCGGCTGCTGGAAGAGTCCGGACAGGACTACCCGCACCTGATCGAGGTCGGCGCGGGCTGGGCGCTGGCGGTGACCCGGCTGCCGTTCCCGGTCCGGTTGACCGGTACGCCGCTGTTGCGCTGGTTGGCGTTGGACGGTGCGGGGTTCGCCGAGGTGTTCTTCGGCGGCAGGCGGGTGTTGCGCCGCCGGGCCGAGCGGGCGGGCACCGACCCGCGTCGGATCGCCCGGCTGGGCGGGGCGGGGCGGGCGCTGTGGTTCGTGACGGCGGGCGACCCGGACGACATCCGCACCACCATCGACGAGGTCCCGGCGACCGCGCGGCCGGGGTTATGGAGTGGGGTCGGCCTGGCCACCGCGTACGCGGGCGGTGTACCCGCGACCGACCTGGACACCTTGCGGTCGCACGCCCGTGAACACGTGGGCCACTTGGTCCAGGGCGTCGTGTTCGCCGCGACCGCCCGCGCCCGCTCCGGGATCGTCCCGGAGCACACCCGGCTGGCCTGCGACCGGATCGCGGGCACCACCCCGGACACCGCCACCGGGTGGGCGGACCGGGCCGCGGCCGAGCTGGCCGACCGCACCGACATCGCGGCATACCTGACCTGGAAGCAGCGCGTGCGCGTGCTCGCCGGTCAACGCTGAACCCCTTGGCTCGCCACAGTTCTCCCGAGAGGTCGTCCATGACGTCCGGATCTCTTCGGCGCTCGCTGAGCGCCGTCTTCGCGGTCGCGCTCTGCGTGGCCGTTGGTGTGGTCACCGCGTTGCCGCAGACCAGCCAGGCCGAGCAGGACAAGATGGCGAGCCGGTTCGGGTTCCGCCAGGTCCCGGTGAACTCGGTACCCGCGAACGCCCGGTTCGTCCGCCAGGTCGAACCCGGCCTGGTCGGCATCCAGTCGTGGATCTCCGCGGTCGGCGCGGCCGTCGCGCTGACCGACCTGCGCGGCCTGGGTCGCCCGGCGGACCTGTGCCTGGTCGACCCGCGCGACGACTCGGTGACGGTCAAACCCGTTCCGGAAGCCGGGGGCGAGCAGTACCCGGCCTTCCCGCTGCGCCCCGACGGCCTCCGCTACGACTCGACGATGGCGCCGATGGGCTGCGTGCCCGCCGACATCAACGAGGACGGCGCCACGGACATCATCGTCTACTACTGGGGACGATCCCCCGTGCTGTTCCTCAACCAGGCCAAGGCGGGCACGCGGCCCTCGGCCGCCGTGTTCCGGGCCACCGAGCTGGTGGAGCCGATGGCGGTGTGGAACACGACCGCGCTCAACGTCGGCGACCTCGACGGCGACGGCCACCTCGACATCGTGGTCGGCAACTACTTCCCGGACGGCGCCAAGGTCCTGGACCCGCGGGCCGCGGGCGATGAGCGGATGCGGATGCAGGACGGCATGGGCGACGCCGGGAACGCCGGGCCGAGCCGGGTGTTCCTGTCCAGGCCGAGCGGGGTGGCGGGCGCGAAACCGGAACTCACCGACGTCAGCGCCGACATCCCGGCCGAGGGGCTGCGCGGTTGGGTGCTGGCGATCGGGCTGCAGGACCTGACCGGCGACGGGCTGCCGTCGGTCTACCTCGCCAACGACTTCGGCCCGGATGTGCTGCTGGTCAACAAGTCCCGGCCGGGCCGGGTGTCCTTCACCGTCGCCAAGGGCACGCGCGACATGGTCACACCCAAGTCGGAGGTGCTCGGGCGCGACTCGTTCAAGGGCATGGGCGTCACCTTCACCTACCCGACCGGGTCGGGTCTTCCGGACATCGCGGTCAGCAACATCACCGACGACTTCGCCCTGCAGGAAAGCAACATGCTGTTCGTCCCGGACGGCACGGTCGACGACCTGCGCGCGGGTGTGGCCCCGTACGACGAGCAGAGCCAGCGGCAGGGGGTCGCGCGCAGCGGCTGGTCGTGGGACATCAAGGCGGGCGACTTCGACAACAGCGGCGTCGACGAGCTGACCCAGGCGACCGGGTTCGTCCTCGGCCACCGCGACCGGTGGGCGCTGCTGCAGGAGTTGGCCATGGGCAACGCGGAACTGTTGAAGTACCCGGGTTCCTGGCCGAACTTCGGCCCCGGCGACGACCTGTCCGGCGCACGGGACGCGAACAAGTTCTGGGTGGACGGTCCGGACAGCCGCTACGTCGACCTGGCCGCGAAGCTCGGCATGGCCCAGGCCGCCCCGTCCCGCGGTTTCGCCCTGGGCGACGTGAACGGCGACGGCCTGCTCGACATGGTTGTCGCCAACCAGTGGGCCGATTCGACGCTGCTGCTCAACACCGCGACCGGCGCCCCGCCCGCCGCCGACCTCGCCCTGCTGCAGCCCGGTGCCGCCGGCGTCGACCGGCCCGCGATCGGCGCGCAGGTCGAGGTGCCCGCCGTGCCCGGGATCGCGGCGCAGAAGACCCAGCTCTACCCGGCCAACGGGCACGCGGGCGCCTCGGGCGCGGAGGCCCACCTGGCGCTGCCGCGGTCCGGTTCGGTGACCGCCACGGTGACCTGGCACGACGCGGCGGGCAGCCACCGGGCGCCGGTCGTGCTGAGCCCCGGTCACCACCGGATCGTGTTGCGCCCCAACGGAGAGGTGGTCACCCGATGACGACCGAGATCAGCAAGTCCACCGGAACGGCGCTGCCCACCCCCCGGGTCGACAGCACGCCGGTCCCGGTGCCCACCCAGGCGGTCGAACCGCGCCAACGCGACCCGCGGGTGCTGGCGCTGCAGCGGTTCGCGATGTCGATCACCGCGTTCAACATCCTCGGGCACCTGTGGTTCGGCTTCGAGCAGGCCCCGATCACCCCCATCGTCTGCCTGCTCGTCGGCTACGCCAGCGCGCTGCTGTTCGAGACCGTGGACGCCTGGACGCACGACCGCGCGCCGGACTACGCGGGCGGCGCGAAGTCGGTGGCGGTGTTCCTGCTGCCCGCCCACATCGGCGCCCTGGCCTGCGGGATGCTGCTCTACGCCAACTCGTCGCTGTGGCCGTACCTGTTCGCGGTCGTGGTGAGCAACGCCAGCAAGTACGTCTTCCGGATGCGGGTCAAGGGCCGGGTGCGGCACATGCTCAACCCGTCGAACACCGGTATCGCGGTGACGTTGGTGCTGTTCCCCTGGGTCGGCATCTCCCCGCCGTACCACTTCACGAACTGGCTGCACGGCGCGCTGTCGTGGGCGATCCCGGTCGGCATCCTGGTGGCGGGCACCATGCTCAACGCCGGGTTGACCAAGAAGATCCCGCTGATCCTGGCGTGGGGCGGCGGGTTCGCGTTGCAGGCGCTGGCCAGGTGGCTGGTGCTGGACCAGGCGCTGGCCGCCGCGCTGCTGCCGATGACCGGGGTGGCGTTCATCCTGTTCACCAACTACATGATCACCGACCCGGGGTCGACGCCGTCGTCGCGGCGCGGTCAGGTCGTCTTCGGCCTCACCACGGCCGTGCTCTACGGGGTCCTCGTGTCGCTGGGCATCGTGTTCGGCCTGTTCTTCGCGCTGGTGATCACCTGCCTGCTGCGCGCCGGTGTGCTGCTGGTGGCCCGCACCCGGGGTCGGGTGCCGGCGTGACGCCCGGTGTGGTGATCGTCGGGCTGGCCTGCCACTACCCCGACGCGCACCACCCGGACGACCTGTGGCAGGCGGTGCTGACCGGCAGGCGGGCGTTCCGGCGGATTCCGCCGCTGCGGCTCTCGGCCGCTTACCTCGGCGAGCGCGACGACCCCGACCGCACCTACGTCACCCACGCCGGGGTGCTGCGGGACTGGGAGTTCGACCGGTCGGCGTTCCGGGTGCCGGTCGGGGTGCACCGCGCGGTCGACCACACGCACTGGCTGGCGTTGCAGACCGCCGCCGAGGCGCTGGCCGACGCGGGCGTGCCGGACGGCGACACGCTGCCGCGCGACGAGGTCGGCGTGGTGCTGGGCAACTCGCTGGCCGGTGAGTTCAGCCGGGCCGCGCAGATCCGCACCCGGTGGCCGTTCCTGGCTCGGGCCGCCCGGGTGGCGCTCGGCCGCGGCGCGGTCGACGACGACGTGGCCGCGGTGGTGCTCGCCGAGCTGGAGGCCGAGGTCAAGGGCCGGTTCCCGGAGCCGACCGACGAGACCCTGGCCGGGGCGCTGGCCAACACGATCGCGGGCCGGGTGGGCAACCACTTCGACCTGCGCGGCGGCGGCTACACAGTGGATGGCGCCTGCTCGTCGAGCCTGCTCGCGGTCATCCAGGCCGCCCGCGCGGTCGCCGCCGGTGAGCTGCGGTTCGCGCTGGCGGGCGGGGTCGATCTGAGCATCGACCCGTTGGAGTTGGTGGGGTTCGCCCGGGTCGGGGTGCTCGGCGTGGACGAGATGCGGGTGTACGACGCCGCGCCGACCGGGTTCCTGCCCGGTGAGGGCTGCGGTGTGCTGCTGCTGACCACGGCGGACGAGGCGGCGCGGCGCGGGCTGCCGGTGTACGCGGAGCTGCTGGGTTGGGGGATCTCGGCGGACGGCGCGGGCGGGCTGACCCGCCCGTCGGTGTCCGGGCAGCGGCGGGCGATGGACCACGCGTACCGGATGGCGGGCATCGATCCGTCCACTGTGGACCTGGTGGAGGGGCACGGCACCGGGACGGCGGTCGGCGACCTCGCCGAGTTGACGGCGTTGAGCGGGCTGCGCGGCACGGGGAGCCGCCGGGCCGCGCTCGGGTCGGTCAAGGCGAACATCGGGCACACCAAGGCGGCGGCCGGGGTGGCCGGGTTGATCAAGGCCGTGCTGGCGGTGCGCGCGGGCGTGCTGCCGCCGACAACCGGGTGCGTCGACCCGCACCCGCTGCTGCTGTCGCCGGGAACGCCGTTGCGGACCCTCGATGCGCCGGAGCCGTGGGAGAGCCCCGGCAGGCTGGCGTCGGTGTCGGCGCTGGGGTTCGGCGGGATCAACTCGCACATCCTGGTCGGCGGCACGCGGACGTCCACCGATGTGGTGGCCCCGGTGGTCGCGCCGCCCCGGTACGACATCGTGCTGGTCGGCGCGAACAACCCCGAGGCGTTGCGAGCGCTGTTGGCGGAGCGGGCCGGGTGGTTCGCCGCGCTCAGCGACGCGGAGCTGCACGATGTGGCCGCGTCCAGCCAGGGTGAGCGGGACGCGGACGTGCGGTGCGCGCTGGTGGCGTCCCGACCGGCGGAGTTGGCGGCGGCGGCGGTCGCGGCGGCGGCCAGGTTGGCCGACTGGGACGGCGCGTTGACCGTGGCCACGACGGCCGGGTTCGTGCTGGCCCGGGGCGCGGCGCCGTCCATCGGGTTGATCTTCCCCGGTCAGGCGGCGCCGGTGCGCCCCGACCTGCCGCCGTGGGCCGACCGGTTCGACGTCCCGGCGCTGCCCGCCACCGTGCGGGTCGGCGACACCGACACGGCGGCGGCGCAACCGGCCATCCTGCGCCAGTCCCTGGCCGGATTGGCCTGGCTGGGCGCCCTGGGCTGCGAGGCGGTGGGTGCGGTCGGGCACAGTCTCGGCGAGATCACGGCACTCGTGTGGGCGGGAGCGTTGAACGCGGACACAGCGCTCGACCTTGCGGCCGCTCGTGGCCGGTTGATGGCCGAGCACGGGCTCGCTGGGACGGCGATGGCGAGCCTGGACGCCTGCGCCGCCGAGCTGGGGTCGTTGCTTGCCGGGACCTCGGTGGTGGTGGCCTGCGACAACGGCCCCCGGCGGACGTCGATCGCGGGCCCGCGCGGGGAGATCGATGTCGTGCTGGTCCGGGCGGCCGCCGCGGGGATCGCCGGGGCCGGTTTGGCCGTATCGCACGGTTTCCACAGCCCGGCGATGCTGCCCGCGCGGGAGCCGATGCGGGAGCTGGTCGCGGGCGTGGCGTTCGCGCGTCCGATCCGGCCGGTGGTGTCGACGGTGACCGGCTCGCTGCTGGACGGCGTGGACCTGGGCGAGGTGCTGGTAGACCAGTTGACCGAGCCGGTGCGGTTCCGGGAGGCGGTCACCGAGCTGGCCGCCCGCGTCGGATTGCTGGTCGAGGTCGGCCCGGGACGGACGCTGAACGGGCCAACGGTCGATTGCGCCCCGAACACGCCGGTCGTGTCGCTGGACTGCGGTGGGTCCGGCCGGGCGCACGCGGTCGCCACCGCCGCCCTGGTCGCGTCCGGAGCCGGGTCGGTGACACCGTGGTTCACCGGTCGCGACGACCGGCACCTGCCGCTCGGCACACCGATGTCCTTCCTGCGGAACCCCTGCGAGGTCGAGGTCGAGGCCGACTTCGCACCCGCGACGGCCACGCCGGTCACCGGTGACGAGTGCGATCCCCTGCTCGCCCTGCGGACCAGGCTGGCCGCCGAGTGCGAGCTCGACCTGACCGGCATCACCGAGTCGACCTCGCTGTCGCGGGACCTGCACCTGAGCTCGCTGCGGGTCGTCACGCTGATCGCCAGGGTCGCCGCCGACCTCGGCCGCAAGACACCGCAGGCGTTCCCGGCGTTCGCCGACGCCACCGTGGGCGAGGCGGCCGCGATCCTGACCGAGTTGGCGCCCGCCGACGCGCACACCGAGACCGGCGTGCGCGGGGTCCGGGAGTGGGTGCGGCCCTTCGCCCACCACTGGGTCCCCGGGGTCCCACGCCGCCCGGCCACCGGCGTCCACTGGTCGATCCACGCGCCCAAGCCGCACTGGCTCAGGTCGCTCGGATCGACCGGAACGCGCTCCGGGTTCGCCGCGTACCTGCCCGACGACGCGGGGCCGGACGAGGTGGCCGGGGTGTTGCGGGACATCGGCGAGCAGCAGCCGAGCGTGGTGTTGATCGTCCACCACGGACACCCGGCGGCGGCCGCCGTCGCGCGCAGCGCCCACGTGGAGCTCCCGGACGCGGCGACCACGGTCATCCGGGTTCCCGTCCACGCGTCGACACTGGACCCGGAGTTGATCGCGGGCAGCGGGCACCAGGAGCTGTGGCTGCGCGACGGGACGATCGAGCACCTGGAGTCCAGGCTGGACAAACCGGATGCGGCGGGCGAAATCCCCATCGGGGCGGGCGAGGTGTGCGTGGTGACCGGCGGGGTCACCGGCATCACCGCGTACACGGCGGTCGCGCTGGCCGAGCGGACCGGGTGCGTGCTGCTGTTCACCGGCCGCCGTCCCGACACGGACGCCGTTGTCGCGAATGGACTCACCGAAGTCCGGCAACGGGTTGACGCCCAGTACCACTCCGCCGACATCACCGACCCCGGCGCCGCCGAGGGGATCATCGCGGCCGCGCGGGCACTGGGACCGGTGCGCGGGTTGCTGCACGGTGCCGCCGTGAACGAGCCGCGACTGTTGTCCACTGTGGATGGATCGACGCTGCGGCGGGCGGTCGGGCCGAAGGTCGACGGGTTCCGCAACCTGGTCGAGGCCGCCGAGGACGAGTGGCGGCTGGTGGTGACCTACGGGTCGATCATCGGTCGGGTCGGACTGGCCGGGCAGGCGGAGTACTGCGTCGCCAACGACTGGCTCCGGCACGCGACCGCCGAGTGGGCCGCCGCGCACCCGGGCTGCCGGGTGCATTGCGTCGAGTGGTCGCTGTGGTCCGGGGTCGGGATGGGCGCGCGGATGGGCGTGATCGACGGGCTCGCCGCGCGCGGTGTTGTCCCGATCACGCCCGGCGCGGGCGCGGCGGCGTTGCTGGATGTGCTCAGTCGTGGCGGTGCGCCGACCACGGTCATGATCAGCGGGAGGTTCCCGGACACGGACACGTTGGCCTTGTCGCGCCCGGACGTGCCGCTGCTGCGGTTCCTGGAAGAGACACGTACGGTGACCCCGGGCGTCGAGGTGGTCGCCGATACGGGTCTGACGACACGAGACGACCCTTACCTGGTGGAACACCGGATCGATGGGGTTCCGGTGCTGCCCGCCGTCGTCGGGTTGGAGGCGATCGCGCAGACCGTGCAGGCCACCACGGGCGATCGAGACGCGTGGGCCTTTACCGACCTGGACCTGGCCGCGCCGATAACAGGGTCCCCTGAGGGGCGGAAGGTGCGGGTGTCGACGCTCGCGGAAGGCGACCTCGTGCACGCCGTGGTCACCGACGACAGTGACCGATTCTCACTTGCCCGGATTACCACCACCGTCAGACCTGTCGGACACGCCCCGGTTCTTACCTCACCCGGGCTGATACCGGAAGCGGCCAGCACGCATACCTACTACGGTCCGCTGTTCTTCCACACCGGCCGTTTCGCCCGCCTTCGCCGGTATGACTACCTGTCGGCGTTCGAGGTCGGCGCGTGGATCGACTCGGCGGACACAGACTGGTTCGCCAACATCCACGCCCAACGCCTCTTGCTCGGTGATCCCGGTCTGCTTGACGCGAGCATCCACGTGTTGCTGGCGTGCCTACCGCACCGGTCTGTCCTACCGACCGGGGCTGGGTCCGTGACCGTGTGGCGGAAACACCGTGGTCCGGCATATGTGCGCGCCCGGGAACTCACACACACCGTGGACGAGTACGTCTTTGACGTGGACGTGGTAGCCCCGGACGGTACGGCTGTCGCGCAGTGGTCGAGCTTGCGGCTACGCGCCGTTGGCTCCAGACCGTGGGCGATACCACTGCCCGCGCCGCTCGTCGGCCCGCTGCTGAGCCGCCGGATGATCGAGGCCGAGCTCGCCGACCGGCTCGACGTGCGGTCCACGCAGGCGGGCAACCACCTCCACCTGGCCACCGACTCGGCCGACTTCCTCCGCGACGTGCTGGTGAAAGCCGGATACGCCGAGGTCACCCGCGACAAGCGCGGGGTCGTGCTCGGTGTCGAGGAGTCCCGGGAGATCGGATGTCAGCTCGCCGGTAGCCCCCTCAGCACCGTGGTCGGGGTGTGACGTGCGCGCCTACCGCTACCGACACCGGGTCACGTTTGACGAGACCAACCTGGTGGGCAACGTGTACTTCACGAACTACCTGCACTGGCAGGGCCACTGCCGCGAACACTTCCTCGCCGACCACGCCCCCGGGGTGCTCAAAGAACTCCGCACCGGCGACCTGGCCCTGGTCACCGTGTCCTGCGCGATGAACTTCTACACCGAGTGCTTCGCCTTCGACATCATCGACGTCGCCATGCGGTTGGGCGCGCAGGGCGGCAACCGCATCACCATGACCTTCGACTTCACCCGCGACGACCTCGTCATCGCCACCGGTAACCAAACCGTGGCCTGCATGCGCCGCGACAACGAGGGCATGGAACCCGTCCACCCACCCCCCGACCTACGCGCCGCCCTCGCCGAATACGCCTGAACCCCGCCCCCGACCAGGGGTCAGAGTTCGCCTAGGTAACCGCGCTGGCGGCCCGCGTAGGTGTTGCCCGCGTACCAGTCGCCGCGGCCGGTGGGGGTGAGGTCGAGGATGCCCCAGATGGGGTTGAGCATGTCGAAGGCGCCTTCGGCGTCGTCCATGAAGTTGGCGCGCTGGGTGTAGAAGTGGCGCACCTGGTCGCCCTCGCGGCGGAACACGCTGAACATGGGGAGCTGGTCGCCACTCTCGGTTTCCGCGTGGACGTCCAGGTTGAAGGTGTTCTTGAAGCTGGAGGCGAACCGCAGGCCGTCCCAGCCGCGGCGCTGGGCCCAGCCGCGGATCTCGGCGACCGGGGCCTTGGCGATCACCGCGAACGCGGCGTGCCGCAGGATGTGCCGGGACACGCCGTGCAGGCCGTCGACCCACAGCGAGCACATCGGGCACACCTCCTGCTCACCCGGGTGGAACATCATGTGGTAGACGACCAGGGTGTCCCGGTCGCCGAACAGCTCGACCAGGCTGACCTCCTCGATCGGCTCGGTCAGCCCCAGGTCGAGCGGTCCCTCCTCGAACACGTAGTCGTCGAGCACCGGGCCGGGCGGCAGGTCGCGGCGCAGCGCGGCCAGTCGGTGCACCTCGGCGTGCAGGTCGTGCTCGGCCCGGTCCAGCTCGGTCCGCGCGGCGATGTACTCGTCGCTCGCCCCGGTCGGCCACATCGGGTTCTCGGGGCTGCTGTCGCTCACCGTGGTTTCTCCCTCGCCTGTCGCACGTGTGCGGGCGGCCACCCACGGCTCGCCCGTGATCGCCGCGAGTGTATAGCCACCGCATCGACCACGCCGATCACCGCGCGGGGTGAACCCCGGCCAGGAACTCGTCGAGAAACCGTTGCGGGTAAAGAAAGACCTTCTGCTCCGGGTACGGCCTCGGCGCCGCCGGGAGGTGGTCACCGTAGAAGTACCAGCAGATCTGCCCGATCTGCTCGGTGAACAACGCGGGCCACGCCGCCCGCGGGTACAGCCCCAGGTGCCCCCCGGTCGCCGCGAACTCCCCCCGCGGCCCGAAGCCCGTCCCCAGCGCCACGTGGCCGAACAGGTCGTGCACCGCGCGCAGGATGTCGTTGTGGCAGAACGGTTCCCCGTCGACCACCACGCCGGACGGTGCACGCAGCGGGTGGTTCGCCACCTCGGTCGACCCGTGCCCGGATCGGGTGAGGTACACCCACAGCACCCCGGTGCGGGTTACCTGATCGATCAACGACCGCGAGTCCGGGTACGGCTGCCCGGCCTCGCGCCACGGTCGGACCACCACCCCCGCCGACCGGATCACCCGGTACTGCCGCAGGCCCTCGTCCCGCAGCACCCGGTACGAATCCTCGGCCGCGGGCGACCACGCGGGCGCCCGGTCGTGGAACCGCGCGACAGCACGGCAGAACTCCGGGTCGAGGCGGATTGTCGGCCGCCGGTAGTCGGGCGGGCGGTCCGGGAAGCGGTCCCGGCGGTAGCCCGCCGCCAGCGCCCGCAGGTCGACCGCCATCGTGCCCCCGTGATCGAGTCCGGTGGCCAGGCTATCACTTGTGGAAGTGATCTCGGTCGGATCGGGTGCGGCGGGCGATCAGGTCAGGCCGAGCAACCGGGTGCAGCGGCGGATCGCCTCCGGCTGGCCCTCCAGCTTGATCTGGCCCGCGGCCAGGGCGTCGAACGGGCTCACCATGCCCGCGCCGATCTGGATGAAGGTGTCCGGGTCGCTGCTGACCACGACCGCGACCGCGGACTCCGACTGGCCGGGCAGGAACCGCGCGGCGCCACCGGTCACCGACACGGCGAAGACCTCCTCGCCGACGCGGAACTCGTAGGTCTCGTCGGTGTCGGGCACGCGGTCGCCGTCCACCATGGCCTGGACGGCGATGATGCCCCACTCGGCGCGGATCTCGCCGCCGTCGCGGTCGTCGGCGGACAGGAACTGCATGCCCCACCGCGCGAGCCCCAGCACGGGACCGCGTAACTGCTGCCCGCGGTCGGTGAGCCGGTACAGCTTGGCGCGACCGTCGCCGGGCACCGGGAGCTGCTCGACCAGGCCGTGCTCGCCCAGCGTGCGCAGCCGCTCGGCGAGCAGGTTCGGGCCGATGCCGGGCAGGTTGTCCAGCAGCTCGTTGAACCGCAGCGCGCTGACCAGGAGTTCGCGCACCAGCAGCAGGGTCCACCGCTCACCGATGATGTTCAGCCCCGCGGCGAGGCCGCAGAACTGCCCGTAGTCGCGCTTTCCCGCCATCTCGTCCCCTGCCGGCTCAGCGAGGCCGTCCATTCCGGCAACTCGATCCAGATAGTAACACCGAGAAACACCCGTTGGTAGTAATAGCTGCCCCATTGGAAGGACGTGGGCGCGTGCGTTTCGCGACCGTCCGCCAGCCCGCCGGGTTGACCAGTCCGCTATGTATTATCGTAGTCAACTCCTCATCCCCGGAGGTTTCCCGGTGACTGTGACGGATGTCCTGACCCCGGCCACCGCCCCCGGCGCGCTCCCGCTGCTCGGCCACGCCCTGGCGATGAAGCGCGCCCCCCGCGAGTTCCTGCTGTCGCTGCAGGACACCGACCCGGTGGTCGCGATCCGGTTGGGCAGGCAGGTCGTCTACGTCATCAACGACCCCGACCTGATCCGCTCCGCGCTGCGCGACCCGGAGACCTTCGGCAAGGGCGGGATCATCACCGAGCGGTTCCGCGCCATGTTCGGCAACGGCCTGGGCATCTCCGACGGGGAACTGCACCGCCGCCAGCGCGCCCTCATGCAGCCCGCGTTCAGCCACACCCGCATCGTCGGCTACGCGGCCCTGATGACCGCCGAGGCCGAGTCCCGGCTCTCGTCCTGGCACGACGGCGAGGTCCTGGCCGTGCACCGGGAGATGGCCGACCTGGCCCTGACCAACCTGACCCGCGCCATGTTCTCCGCCGACACCAACGTCGACGGCGACCGGTTCCGCCGGGCCACCGCCACCGTCCTCAACGGCCTCTACCGCCGCGTCATGGACCCCACCGGCCTGCTCTCGCGGCTGCCCACCCCCGCGAACCGCCGCTACCAGGAGGCCGAGGCCCACCTGCGCGACACGATCGACAGCGTCATCGCCCGGCACCGCGCCGCCCCGGCCGACCACGGCGACCTGCTGTCCATGCTCCTGCTGTCCCGGGACGACGACGGCCGGTCGGCGATGTCGGACCAGCAACTGCACGACGAGGTCATGACCATCTTCATCGCGGGCGCCGAGAGCATCGCCAACACGCTGACCTGGGCCTGCCACGAGGTCGCCGCGCACCCCGAGGTCGAGTCCCGGCTGCTCGCCGAGGCCGACCAGGTGTTGTCCGGCCGGGTCGCCGAGTACGTGGACCTGGCGAGCCTCACCTACACCAAGCAGGTCATCAGCGAGACCCTGCGCTACCGCACCCAGGGCTGGGCGCTGAGCCGCACCACCACCCGCGCCACCAGCATCGGCGGCTACCAGATCCCCCGGGGCGCCGCGATCATGTACAGCCCGCACGCCCTCAACCACAACCCGGCCTTCCACCGCTCCCCCGAGCGGTTCGACCCGGACCGCTGGTCGCCGAACACGAGGACGGCGGCACCGCGGGGCGCCTACATCCCGTTCGGCACCGGCAACCACACCTGCATCGGCGAGCCGTTCGCGCTGACCGAGATGACCCTCACCCTGGCCTCCGTCGCGTCGCGCTGGCGGCTCACCCCGGTTCCCGGTCACACCCCCAAACCCAAGACGGCGCTGACCATGCCGGTCGACTCCCTGCCGATGGTCGCGCACCGCAGGCACTGACGGCAGTCGAGCCGTGGAGCCCCCTGGACCCCACGGCTCGACCACCCGCCCCCGAACTAAACGGTCGAACGCGCGGGTTCACCCCGCGTCACCGCGGACCTGCCCCTGCGCAGCAACGGGACGATGTTGAGCAGGAGTCCGACCACGGCCACCGCGGTGACGAAGTTGAGGCCGGGGCGGAACGCCGTCAGGTTGGTGGGGTGGGAGTTGCCCGCCAGCACCGCGGTGACCACGGCGAGGACGAGCGCCGAGCCGACCTGGCCGGAGGTCTGCAGCAGACCGGCGGCCAGCCCCTGTTCCGCGTCCTCGATGCCGTCGGTGCCCTGGGCCATGATGGCGCTGAAGCCGAACCCGAAACCGCCGCCGAGCAGCAACATGGTCGGCAGGATGGCGACCGGGTAGTCCGGGGTGGTGCCCGCGGCGACCAGGAACCAGACGTAGCCCAGGCTCAGCGAGATCATCGAGAGCAGGATCAGCCGGGCGGTGCCGTAGCGGTCGATGAGCTTGCCGACCAGTGGCGAGCCGACGACCACGACGATGCCCGCCGGGAGCATGGCCAGCGCCATCGCCATCGGCAGCCAGTGCAGCACGTTCTGCAGGTAGATCGTCATGATGAACTGGAAGCTGACGTAGGAGCCCATCAGCGCGATCAGGCTGAGGTTGGCCCGCACCACGGTCGGGATGCGCAGGATGCCGAGCCGGATGAGCGGGTGGGCGATGTGGTTCTCGATGTAGACGAACGCGGTGAGCAGGCCGACGACCACGACGGCCGAGGCCAGGGTGAGCGGGGACAGCCAGCCGCGCTCCGGCGCGGTGACCACGGTGTAGACCGCCAGCAGCATGCCGGTGGTCAGGGTGACCGCGCCCCACAGGTCGTGGCCGCCCTCGGCGCGGGTGTGCTCGCGCGGGATGAGCCGCAGGCCGAACAGCAGGGCGCCGAGCGCGAGCGGGACCGGGGTGAGGAACGTCCAGCGCCAGCCGACGCTGGTGAGCACGCCACCGAGGATCAGGCCAGAGGAGTACCCGCTGGCGCCGAACACGGTGAAGATCGACAGGGCTCGGTTGCGGGCAGGCCCCTCGGGGAAGGTCGTGGTGAGGATGGACATGGCCGTCGGCGCGGTGAACGCGGCGGCCAGCCCCTTGATGAACCGGGTGAGCACGAGCAGGGTGCCGTCGTCGACCAGGCCGCCGACGAACGAGGCGGCGGCGAAGGCGCCGAGGGCGATCAGGAACACGCGGCGCCGGCCGAGCAGGTCGGCGGTGCGGCCGCCGAGCAGCAGCAGGCCGCCGTAGCCCAGCACGTACCCGTTGACCAGCCACTGCAGCGTTGACTCCGGCATCCCCAGTTCGGTGCCGATGGACGGGAGCGCGACACCGACCATCGAGACGTCCATGCCGTCGAGGAACAGCACGACGCACAGCACGGCCAGCACCCCCCAGAGCCGGCCGGTCCAGACGGGGGCCCGCGTGGTGGCGGGCGACGAGAAGGTCGTATCGGTGATTGACACGAGGCCAAACTACATGCGATCGCATCTAATGCCGCAACATATTTTGTGGAAACATAAGATGCTTTGACATAATATGCGGCGGCATGCTAGGGTGCGGCATGTCCAGCCTCGTCGACCAGTGGCGGTTGCTCACGCTGCGCTACAACGAGATCGCCTGCAGACTCGACCGCGCGCTCGACGAGGCCCACGACCTGAGCATGAACGAGTTCGAGACCCTCGACCGCCTCATCGGCCCAGGCGGCGACTCGCTGCGCATGCAGGACCTGGCCGCGAGCATGTACCTGAGCCAGAGCGCCCTCTCCCGCACCGTCGCCCGCCTCGAACGCGCGGGCATGGTCGAACGCAGCCTCTGCCAGTCCGACCGCCGCGGCGTGTTCGTGTGCGTCACCGCCGAGGGCCGCGCCCGCCACCATGCCGCCGCCAACACCCGACTCGCCATCCTGGCCGAACTCCTCGCCACCGACCCGGCGGACGACCTCAGGGTCGCCCAGCACTGACGCCTGGCGCGGGTCCAGCCCGACCGTTGATCGTCCCAGCGAGACAGATCACGATGCGGAACCGATCACAGTGGACGGCCGCGTGAGTTGGCCAGAGCCTGCCCTTGCCTGCTACGGGCTCGCGCCGCAACGGGACGGCTTGGCCAGAGCCTGCTCCCGACACGCGGCCCGCCCCACGCCAGACGCACGACCCCATTCTCCACCCGATCCCGCGCTTGACTCCGGCTCGATCCGGGTCCAGGCAGGGGCCCACCCACCCGGGGGCCGGGGGCCCATTCCTGACGGTAGCGCGACCAGGAGCTTGTCAAGGGCAGGCGACCGCAGGCTGTGCACTGCTCAGCGCCTTGTGGACAACCCACCGACTACAACACCCATCGAACCAGCCCGGACACGACCAGGGCACCGACCTGGTCGCCCCACCGGGCGTTCAGGCGTCGATCCGCCCGCCAACGGGTTAACGACCGTTCACCACCGACGGCAGCCCTGATTGTCTACCTCTGTAGACGTCACCGGCGCGTCTCAAAGGGTGAACGGGATGTCCCGCGAACGGCGGATCGGGAGTTACCGTGACGCGGTGAAGCCGATCGACGCGTTGTTCGCCGTGTTGCGGGAAGAAGGGGTCCGGAAGGTCTTCGGGAACCCCGGTACCACCGAGTTGCCGTTCCTGGACGCGCTGGTCGACAACCCCGACATCGAGTACGTGCTGGGTGTGCACGAGGGGTCGGTCGTGGCGATGGCCGACGGGTACGCGCGGGCGACCGGGCGCACCGCGTTCGTGAGTCTCCATGTGGCGGCGGGATTGGCGAACGGGTTGATCGGGCTGCTGAACGCGTCGCGGTCGCGCACGCCGATGGTGGTGACGGCGGGGCAGCAGGACCGGCGGCACCTGCTGGAAGACCCGATGCTGTCCGGGGACCTGGTGGGTTTGGCTCAGGCGGCGGTGAAGCAGACGTTCGACGTGCAGCACGCGCACGATCTCCCCGTGGTGCTGCGGCGGGCTTTCGCCGCCGCGACAAGGGCTCCCGCCGGGCCGGTGCTGTTGTCGATCCCGATGGACTTGCTCGCCGAGGACACAGACGTAGACCTTCCCGCCCGGTCGGTGATCGCGCCGCTCGGGGTAGCCGGTGGGGTCGAGCTCGCGGCGGAGCTGTTGGTGTCGGCCCAGCGGCCGGTGATCGTCGCCGGGGACGGGGTCGGGCGGGAGAAGGCGGTCGCCGAACTGGTGGCGCTCGCCGAGGCGGTGGGTGCGACGGTGTTCCACCAGCCGATGCACGACGCGGTCGACTTCCCGGGGAGCCACCCGCTGTACGCGGGGTCGCTGCCGCCGGTGAACGCGGCCGTGAACAACGCTCTGACCGGGTACGACCTGGTCTTCGTGGTCGGCGCGCACGCCTTCAACCCGCACCACTACACCCCGACGCCGCCCATCCCGGCGGGCGCGAAGGTCATCCAACTGGACCCCGACGCCGCCGAGCCGGGTCGCAACTTCCCGGTCGACGTCGGCCTGGTCGGTGGCGTCAAACCGACCGTCGCCCGGCTCACCGAACTGGTGACCGGCCGTATCCCCGACACAAGCGCCCGGGTCGAGGCCGTGCGCGAGCGCCACGAGAACCGCTGGGTCGAGGCCGACCAGGCCGCGCGCGCCGCGTACGGGCCGCCGCCGTTCGACCCGCTGGCCGCCGTCCACGCCATCGCCGCAGGCCTGCCGAACGACTTCGTCATGGTCGAGGAGGCCATCACCAGCGGTGTCCTCATGCGCCGCGTCCTGCGCCTGGACCGCCCCGACTCGCTCGTCCACACCGTCGGCGGCGGCCTCGGCTGGGGCATCGGCGCCGCCGTCGGCACCGCGCTGGGCACGACCCGCCCGGTGGTCGCGCTACTCGGCGACGGCTGCACGATGTTCGGGTTGCAGGGCCTGTGGAACGCGGGCCGGGACCAGGTGCCGGTCACCTTCCTGGTCATGAACAACGGCGAGTACCGGACGCTGAAGGACACCCTGGACAACCACCGGAGCCGATCCACCCAGACCGGCACCTACCACGGCCTCGACCTCACCGACACCCGCCTGGACTTCACCAAGGCGGCCGACTTCTTCGGCGTCCCCGCCGTCCGCCCCACCGACCTGGCCGCCCTCACCGAGATCATCGCCAAGGCCACCCACTCCCCCGGCCCGCTCCTGGTCGACATCCCGGTGACCGGCCACCCCTCGCACTGACCCCCGAATCCCAGGGCATCCTGTTCCGCCTGTCCATCGTTGAGCGCGTGGGTACGTCGGTGACGCGGCGGGGTATAGGTGGGATTGCGCCTTGGCGATGCCGGGGTGTCTGGACGGAGGGTCATGGTTTTCGGAGGTCTCGCCCTGGTCGCGCTCGGTGTGTTCGGGTACCGGGTGTACCGGGAGCCGCGGCGGGTGGGGAACGCCGTGTGGCTGGGGGTCGCGGCCGGGTTGGCTGGGTTGTGGCTGCTGTTCACCCTCGCCGCCGTGGTGCGGCCCGCGGTGTACTGGGCGTTGGGCGCGGTCGCGGTGTTCGTGCTGCTCGTGCTGCCGGTCGCGTTGGTCGCGAACGGCGTGGTGATGTGGCGACGCGAGGGGCGCAGGCTGGCGAACCTGTTGTCCCTGCTGGCCGGGGTGGGGGCGCTCGCGATCTTGGCGGTGACCGGGGCGGCGGTGGCGTTGACCCGGTCACGGTGGGTGGTCGCGGGCGCGGTGTCGGTGTGGTTGGTCACGGGCTACTTCGCGTTCCTGTTCGCCGCCCTGGTCGGGTACACGGTGGTCTACGGCCGCCTGAACCGCGGGATCACGGGGGACGCGATCATCGTGCTGGGCGCGGGCCTGCGCGGCGACCGGGTGCCGCCGCTGTTGGCGAGCCGGTTGGACCGGGCGATCGCGTGCCGGGAGCAGGCGGGCGACGCGGACCCCGTGCTGGTCGTCTCCGGCGGGCGGGGCGCCGGCGAGTTGGTGTCCGAGGCCGAGGCGATGGGCGGCTACCTGCGGGAGCACGGGGTGCGGTCGGACCGGATCGTGTTGGAGGACCAGGCGACCACCACCGAGCAGAACCTGCGGTACAGCATGGCGGTGTTGGCCGAACGCGGGCACGACGGCACCACGGTCGCGGTGACGAACCACTACCACGTGTTCCGCACCGCCGTGCTGTCCCGCAGGCTCAAGTTGCCGTTGCGCGTCGTGGGAGCGAAGGCGGCGTCTTACTTCGTGCCGAGCGCGTTCCTGCGCGAGTTCGTCGCCCTGTTCGTGCAGTACCGCCGCGCGAACGCGGTGATCGTGCTGGTCTTGGCCGTCGCGCCGCTGGTGTTTGCCGCGCTCGCCTAGCCACTAGTCCGGCACCACGCAGGTGAGGACATGGTAGCCGATCTTGTCGCGGCAGAGGGAGAACATCGCGGTGATGCCGGTGGTGAACATGGCGATGCGTTCCTCGCCGTACTCCGCCGCGAGCGCGTCGCGCTGGTCGGCCAGGGCGACGAAGAACTCGTCGTAGGTGCGGCGGACCTGGCGGGTCAGGTCCTCGGCGGCGACGACCTCGAACCCGGTCGCGCGGGCCAGGTCGACCGAGTCGTCCAACGCGGCGGGCGGGGTGTGGATGGTGTTCATCGCCAGCACCCCGCGTTCGTCGTCGGTCAGGTCGGCGACGCGGGGGTATTCGGTGAACACGAGCCTGCCGCCGGGCCGCAGCACCCGGTGCACCTCGCGCAGCCAGCGGGGTTTGTCCTCGGCGCTGGGCAACGCGTCGAAGACGAGCGCGGCGTCGAAGGTGTCGTCGGGGAACGGTTGCTCGGCGGCGTCGGCGTACTCGACGGTGACCCGGCCGCGCAGCCCGGCGGAGACGACGCGGCGGTTCGCCTCGGCGACCTGCCAGCGGCTCACGGTGATCCCGGTGACCGAGACGCCGTACCGCTGCGCCAGCCGGACCGCGGGCTCGCCGACCCCGCACCCGACGTCCAGGACGCGTTCGCCGCGGCGCAGCGCCAGCCGGGAGCCGACCTCGTGGGTGAGCCGGTGCATGGCCTCCAGGAACGGCGTCTGGTCGGCGTCGGAATCCCAGTAGCCGACGTGCAGGTTGCCGCCGACCAGTTCGACGAGTTCGCCGATGTCGTCGTAGTAGTCGCCAACCTGATCGATGACCTGTTCCGACACCGCGCGCACCCCTCCGGCAGCACAACCCAGTTTTACTGCGAACTTGTATAGCAGTCTCGACCGGCTTGGCCAAGGATCGGGATGACCATGCTATGTTCCTGAAGCAAGCACCCCAGGTGGAGGTCCGGACGTGACACTGCACCCGTCTCCGGCGACGGCCGCGATCCGGCGGATCGTCCCGCTGCCCGGCAGCTACCCCTGCGGGCTCACCTGGGACGGGTCCCGGCTGTGGCACTCCGACCAGCCCGCCGGGGAGATCTACGAGTTGGCCGAGTCCGGCACCGTGCTGCGGACCGTGCCGTGCCGGGCGGTGCGCGCGGACCTGACGTTCGACGGCGACCTGTTGTGCCAGGTCGGTTTCCGCCCGAAGCGGCTGATCCTCATCGACCGCGACAGCGGCAAGCAGATCGACCGCCGGGAAGTCCCACCGGCCAGCGGCAGGCTCACCGGAGTCGAGCACTGCGCGGACGGCATCTGGATGGTGCTGCGCGGTCCCACGGTGCTGCAACTGCGCGACTACGAGACGATGGCCGTCCTGCGCGAGTTCCCCACCGGCGGCAGCGAACCGTCCGGCCTCACCTACGCCGATGGCGTTGTCGTGCACGGTGACTACGTGGAGCGCCGCGTCAGGGCGACCGACGCCGCTACCGGCGAGGAACTGGGTTCCGTGCTCGTGGACGGCAACCCGACCGGGATGGCCTGGGACGGGCAGCACGTCTGGTACTGCGACTTCCCCGGCAAGAGAGCCTGCGCGCTCGACCTCGCCGACATCCTCGATTCCTGACCCAACTCCTGAACACACCCACGAGAGAGGGCGCCTTCGTGGACGTCATCGAGGCAGGGCTGCGCGGGCAGTCGTGGGAGAAGGTGCGGACGCTGTTCGCGCTCGACCCCGACACCGTGCACCTGAACACCGGCACGATGGGCGCGCTGCCGCACCGGGTGCTCGAGGTCGTCGACCAGGCGACCCGACAGTGGAGCGGCAGCCTGGTCGACATCTACCCGCCCGGCCTCTACCCCGAGCACCGGGCCGCGATCGCCAAGGCCTACGGGGTCGACCAGGACGAGATGGTCATCTCGCACAACGCGACCGAGGGCATGGCCCGGGTGATCCACGGCCTCGACCTGCGCGCGGGCGACGAGGTGGTGACCACCAGCCACGAGTGCTACTCGGTGCTGTCCAACCTGAACCTGCTGCGGCACCGGCACGGGATCGTGGTCAACACGATCACCCTGCCCACCGGCTACGACGTGCGGGCCGAGGACATCGTCGAGTCGTTCGCCGCCGCGATCACGCCGCGCACCAAGGTGCTCGCGTTCGCGGGCATCACCCTGTTCACCGGGACGATGCTGCCGATCCGGGCGTTGTGCGAGCTCGCGCACCGGCACGGGCTGACCACGGTGATCGACGGCGCGCTGATGGCGGGCATGCTCGACTGCGACTTCCGGGCCACCGGCGCGGACTTCATCTCCTGCTCGGGCTCGAAGTTCCAGTGCGGGCCGCTGGGCACCGGGCTGCTCTACATCCGCAACAAGGTCCACCCCGAGCACAACCCGCTGCCGCTGCCGGAGTTCTGGCCGATCATCTCCACCTGGTACCCGATGCAGGGGACGCCGCCGCCGCGCACCACGACGTCGGTGGAGAGCTGCAACATCGGCGACTTCGTGCAGAGCGCGGGCAGCGCGAGCATCGCCCGGGGCGCGGCGCTGGCCGCGGCGTGCGAGCTGTGGGACGAGATCGGCCGGGACCGGATCGAGCGGCGGATCTTCGAACTCGCCGAGCACGCCCGGTCCCGGGTGGCCGAGCGGTTCGGCACGGCCGCGATGTACTCCCCCGGCGACGACCCGCGGCTGCGGTCGCCGCTGATCGCGTTCCACCCGTTCCGCGACCGGGCGGACGCGTGGAACGTCAAGAAGGTCGCCGCGTTCGTGTCCCGGCTGGAGACCGAGCACCGGATCTGGGTGCGGTGGACCGAGTTCGACGTGCCGGGCTCGCCGCACCAGCACTACGCGGCGCGGCTGTGCACGCACATCTTCAACGACCACGACGAGATCGACCGCGCGGTCGAGGTCATGGGCAAGCTGGCGGAGCAGTTGTCATGAGGGAGCGGATGAACCAGACGCGCCTGCGGGCGAGCACCGACCTGCCCGAGCCGGTGGCGGCGCACCGGCACCCCGCGCTGGCGGTGACCCGGCTGCACGCGCGGCAACTGTTCAGCTACCGGTCGGACCCGGTGCCCGGCTCTTGGCAGGCGGTGGCGCCGGTACCGGACTTGGCGGCGGCGGTCCCGTCGATCTACAACGGGGGACTGGGCGCGAGCGGCCGGTCGTACGTGATCCACCTGCGCCGGGGCGCCGCTTGGGACACGGCTTCCGACACCACCCCGGCCCGCCCGGTCACCGCGCATGACGTCGTACGCGGTCTGAAACGGCTGTGCACACAGTTCTACCGGTCCACGGCCCTGCCGTACTTCCTGACCGCCGTGCGGGGCATGGCCGACTACCGCGACGGCCACCCGGCGTCTATGCGCACGGCGGCCGACCTCGCCGACCACGCCAACACACACGACATCGACGGGGTGTTCGCGCTCGACGACCACACGGTGGTGGTCGAGGTGACGCACCCGGCGGCGGACATCATCGACCTCCTCGCGCTGCCGTGCGCCTCCCCCGCGCCCGTGGAGTACGACGCCTTCCTGCCGGAAAGCCCCGAAACGCGTCGGAACCTGCGCAGCAACGGCCCGTACCGGCCCACGGGGATCTCTGGTACCGGGGTCGTGCTGGAACCCAACCCCGCGTGGGTGCCCGCGTCCGACCCGATCCGCAGCAGGCACCTGGACCGGATCACGATCACCTCCGACCAGGCTGATCAGGCCGGTCAGGCCGACCTTGACCTGCGGACCGACGACGAGCCGCGGTCGCCGCTGCTCGGGCTGGAGTACCTGGCCCTCAACACCCGCGGTCGGTTGCGGGACCGCGCGGCACGGCTCGCGGTGGCGGCGGCGACCAGCCGGTCGGCCCGGTCGATCATCCCGCCGGGCAACGAGGGCCACCAGGACCAGGCCGACGAGCCGGTCTCGACGCCGTTGCCGCTACCGGTGCCGCTCACCCTCGCGCACCTGGACTCCCCGGACGCGCGCACCACGGCGCTCAGCGTCGCCGCCGACCTCATCACGGTTGGCCTCACCGTCCACTTGCGACCGTTGACGCACGCCGAGCACGCCGCCCTGCTGACCGACTGCGGCAAGGCCGAGGCGGGCGAGTGGGACATCCTGGTCAACACGTGGTTCCCGGACTGGGCGCACGGCAACGCCCGCGCGTTCCTGCTGCCGCTGTGCCACTCGGCCCACGCTCCCGGCGGCCACGACGACCCGCGCATCGACGAACTCATCGACACGGCCCTCGCCGAACAAGACACCCCGGCACGATCGATCCCTGCGCTGCAAGAGGCGGAGAGACGAGCGCTGGCATCGGCGATGGTTGTCCCGCTCAGCTACCGACAGCCGCCCGCGCCATCGCGACCGGTAGCGGTGCTCAGCGCACTGGGCGGCGTAGCCGACCTGTCCAACCTGCGCCCCGAACCCGGGGCCGAACCAACCCCCCTGCCCGCTCCGCGCGAGATCAGCGAGGTCAGCCGATGAACGACCACCCGCGTCGCGGCGGTGTGCTGCGGCTCTACGGACCCGGCAGCATGGACCACGTCGACCCGGCCAGTTCGTTCTTCGCGCTCTCCGGGCAGATCATCCGGCTCTACACCCGGCAACTGTTCGCCTACCCACCGATCAAGGGCCTGCGCGACTGGCGCGACCTCAACCCGATCGCCGACGTCGCCACCGTGATCCCGACGCGGGAGAACGGCGGGATCAGCGCCGACCGGCTCACCTACACCGTGCGGCTGCGGCCGGGGGTGCGGTGGGACACCACACCGGAACGCGAGGTGACCGCGGCGGATTTCGTGCGGGGTTTCAAGAGAATGTGCAATCCGATACTGCGTAGTGGCGCGATCCACTATTTCACCAGCACCATTGTCGGGATGCGGGAATTCTGCGCCGACTACACCGCGGCCGTCCCCACCGAGAATCCGACCCCGGCCGATCTCGCGGGCTTCCAGAACGCGCACGAGATCGCGGGCCTGCGCGCGGTGGACGATCGAACACTCGAATTCCGACTGCTGCGCCCGGCGACCGACTTCATCCACATCCTCGCGACCGCGTTCACCTCACCGGCGCCGGTGGAGTACGACGCGTACCTGCCCGACAGCGACGAGTTCCGCCGCGGCGTGCGCTCCTGCGGCCCGTACCGGCTCACCGAGTACGTCCACGGCGAGATGCTGCACCTGGAACCCAACGAGAGCTGGTCCAAGAGCACCGACCCGGTCCGGTGCCAACACCTCGACGGCGTGCACGTCACCATGGACCGCACCGCCACCCCCGCCGACGTGGGCCGCGCGATCCGCTCCGGGGAGGCCGACCTGTCCTGGGCGTCACCGGTCACCGAGCCCTACGAGACCAACCCGGACGACCCGGCGGACAACCTCGGCTACGCGGTCAACCCGTACCTGGCGTTCAACATGGTCAGCCCCAACGCGGGCGGCGCGGTCACCAAGCTGGGGGTGCGCCGGGCCATCGCCTACGCGGTCAACAAGACCGCCATGATCAAGATCTTCGACGACCTCGCCGCCGGGACCGTCATGTGGACCGCGCACACCGCCATCCCGCCGGGCAACTACGGCTACCGCGACTACGACCCCTACCCCACCCCGGGCGACGCGGGCGATCCGGAACGCGCCAGAGCCCTGCTGGTCGAGGCGGGGTACGGCGACGGGCTGGAACTGATCGTCGCGCACCGGGACATGGACGCCAACCCCGAGGTCGCCCAGCAACTGGAGATCGACCTCGGCAAGATCGGCATCAGCCTCAAGCTGGTCGGCCTCGGCCACGCCGAGCACTACCCGCACCTGCAGAACCCGGCCAACGCCCGCGCGGGCACCTGGGACATCGCGATCGCGGCGTGGACCCCGGACTGGTTCGGCGACAACGGCCGCGCGTTCCTGCAACCGATGTTCCAGACCAACGCCGTGCACGGCACCGGCAACTACGGCTGCTACAGCAACCCCGAGGTGGACCGGCGCATCGACCACGCGCTGTCGCTGGCCGAACCGGAGGCGGCGAGCGCCGCCTGGCACGAGGTGGACAAGCTGATCATGCAGGACGCCGCGCTGGTCCCGGTCCTGGTGCACGCGCCGACCATCCCGCACCTGCGCGGCTCCCGGGTCCGCGACGCGGTGGCCATGCCGACCGTCGACCGCTGGTTCGACCTGTCGAACCTGTGGCTGGAGACGGCCGGAACGGACCACGCGGATACCCGGGGTTGACCCACCGTGCGTAGCGCCGCATTCGACTGATCGGGTAGTGGTCTTCCTTGATCTGGTGACTTGCCACCGATTCATCGTGCGGTAACATCCCTTTCGACGGGTCGGGGACCGGCGATTTCACACCGCTCGCAGGCAAAACCAGTTCATCTTTTTCCGCACCCGAGACAACCCGGTGCGGTTTCAGCGGGGTCGGCGGTTTCTCGCCTTTCTCCGCTTCTCAGCGTGCCTTGGCACGCTGTGCGCCCGAACCCGACAACCGATCCAGGAGCTGGTGAACAGGCGTGACCACCACCAAGTCGTCCTCCCCGGGCGAGTTCTCCCCCACCCGGTTCAAGGCCACCCAACGGGCCAATTGGGACGCCATGAGCGGCGGCTGGCTGACCTGGCAGGAGAAGTTCGAACGCGGCGCCACCCCGGTCAGCGAACGGCTGATCGCCGCCGCCGGGATCCGCCCCGGTCAGCGCGTCCTGGACATCGGCACCGGGGTCGGCGAACCCGCGCTCGGCGTCGCCGAGCTGGTCGGCGCCGACGGCGCGGTCACCGCGGTCGACCTGTCCGAGGAGATGGTCCGGATCGTGCGCAGGCGTGCGGGCGAGCTGCCCGAGTCGGCAGGCGGGCTCGAGGCGCTGCAGGGCGATGTGGAGACCCTGGAACTGCCGGAGAACTCGTTCGACGCGGCGCTGAGCCGGTGGGGGCTGATGTTCGCGGTCGACCACGTGGCCGCGTTCGGCGCCATCGCCCGCGCACTGCGCCCCGGCGGTGTCCTGGCCGCCTCGGTGTGGGGCGAGCCGCAGGACGCGCCGATGGTGTCCACCGGGTTCCGGGTGCTCGCCGAGCGGCTGGACCTGCCCAAGCCGCCCGCGGGCGAGCCCAGCCCGTACAGCATGGCCGACAACACCAAGACCGAGGCCGAGCTGCGCGCGGCCGGGTTCGCCGAGGTCGAGATCACCGACTTCGTCGCCCCGTTCTGGCTGGCCGACCCTGGCGAGTACGTCGAGTTCTACCGCACCTGCTCGCCGCCGGGACTGCTGACCATGATCGAGCAGAAGTTCGGCAGCCAGGACGACCCGGGCACCTGGGACGCCATCGCCGCCTCGGTGGAACCGTTCCGCGAGGCCGACGGCGTGATCCGATTGCCGAGCCGCACCCGGGTCCTCCGCGCGGTCGTGCCGGGCTGAGCCGTGCAGGCCCCCCGCACCGGTCCGGTCCTGCTCGACGGGGCCGTCGCCACCGAACTGCAGCGTGCAGGCATCCCGGTCCGCGCACCGGCCTGGACGACCGGCGCCCTGCTCGACGAGCACGGCGGGCACGTGCTGCGGCGGATCCACGCGGACTACCTCCGGGCGGGTGCGGCGGTCATCACCGCCAACACCTTCCGGTGCCACGATCGGGTGCTGCGCGGCCTCGGCGTCGACCAGGCCACCGCGGTCGACACCGCGGTCCGGCTGGCCAGGGCGGCGATCGACGACGCGGGCCGCCCGGCCCGGATCGCCGGATCGCTCGCGCCGGTCGCCGACTGCTACCGGCCCGACCTGGTGCCCGCCGACGACGTGCTGCGCGCCGAACACAGCCGCCTGGCCGCCGCGCTGGTCCGCGCCGGGGTCGACCTGGTGCTGGTGGAAACCATGAACACGGTGCGCGAGGCCGTGATCGCGGTCGAGTCGGTGCCCGGTCCCGCCTGGGTGTCGTTCGCCTGCCGCGACCACGCGCGGCTGTTGTCCGGGGAACCGCTGGCGACCGCGGCCAAGGCGGTCGAAATCGCGGGCGCCCAGGCGGTTCTGGTCAACTGCACGACACCGGAGGACACCGAGACGTGCCTGGCGGTGCTGCGGTCGGTGTGCTCGGGACCGTTCGGCGCGTACCCGAACATCGAGAACCGCACCGGCCTGGTGAGCCACGTCGACCGGCACGTGCCAACCGATGTGTCGACTGTGGACTTCGGTGCGCTGCTCGCCCGTTGGCACGCCGACCAGGGCGCCACCATCCTCGGCGGGTGCTGCGGCAGCACTCCTGCTCATGTCGCCGCCGCCCACCTCGCCGCCGCCCGCCCGCTCACCCAGGCGGTGGCCACCGCCGAGGACACGGAGGTCCGCCCTTGACCAGCCAACAGCACCGCAACCTCGCGGCCATGTTCGAGATCTTCGACGTCGGCGGCGACGGCTACCTGTCCGCCGATGACTTCGCCGCGCACGCCAAGACGACCTGCGGCGCGCTCCAGTTGGCGGACGGGTCACCGCACTGGACCACGATCCACACCGCGCTCGACTCCTGGTGGGAGCACCTGCTGCGGCACACCGCCGCCGAGAACCGCATCCCCACCACCGACTGCGTGACGATCATGGCGGACAAGCTGGTCGACGACGACGCCTTCTTCGGCGCCACCGTCGGCCCGATCGCGGAGACCGTGTTCTCGGTGTTGGACGCCGACGGCGACCACGAGATCAGCACCGACGAGTACGTGGCGGTCTACCTGGCGTCCGGACTGACCAGGGAGATCGCGGTGGACGCGTTCCACCAGATCGACACCGACGGCGACGGCCGCATCGACCGCGGCGAGTTCGTCGCGGTCGTGCGCGACGCGTTCACCGCCGACGACCCGGACTCCCCCGGAGCCTGGTTCTTCGGCGTCCGCCCCGACTGAGGCGTCGGGGCGACCGGCAACAACCACCTGATAGGAGTGCAAGACATGGCCACCCAGCTCCAGCAGCGCAAGTTCGAGAAGGCATTCGAGCGGTTCGACGTCGACCGGGACGGCGTGCTCCAGCAGAACGACATCACCGCCATGGCCAAGATCTGGCAGGAGACCTTCGCGGTGTCCTCGGGCACCGAGGAGGCGAACCGGATCCACTCGCTGGCCGCGCAGCTCTGGCAGGACATCACCAGCGCCACCGACACGGACGCGGACGGCACCATCTCCAAGGCCGAGTGGACCACGGCGATGGAGCGCCCGGAGTTCATCGACAAGGTGGCCCTGCCGTTCGCGCTGGCCGTGTTCGACCTGGCCGACAAGGACAGCAGCGGCTCCCTCAGCGTCGAGGAGATGATCGCCGGGCAGGCCCGCTCCGGCATCAGCGAGGCCGAGACCCGCCGCATGTTCGAGGCCCTCGACGCCGACCACGACGGCTCGGTCTCCCGAGACGAGTACGCGAACGCCATCCGCGAGTTCTACCTCAGCGACGACCCGAACGCGGTCGGCAACCTCATGGTCGGCAACCTCGACTGAGGAGACGGCGCCGCCCGTCGGTGGACTCCCGAGACGCCCCGGGAGTCCACCGGGGACGGTGCTGGCGTCGGCTGCCCCAGCGAAGTCAGCGGACGCCGCGGGTGATCAGGGTTTCCCCGGTCATCACGACCTTGCCGTCGGGGAACTCGGCGCGCAGGGTGGCGATCGCGTCGGCGCGGATCTCGGCGCGCAGAGCGGGGTCGATGGCGCGCAGCAGCAGGATGAACGGGCCCGCGCTCTGCTCGCACACGTCCCAGTACTCCTCGGCGCTGTCGGCTCGCACGATGGGGTGATCGGCGATCTCGGTGCCGACGCGGGTGAAGCCCGCGCCGGTGAAGAGGGCTTCCAGTTCGGCCGGATCGGACAACGCGACCGTTCCGGGCACCTCCGGGTCGGGGTCGGGGATCAGGGCGGGCACATCGATGTGCCGGGCCACCACGTCTTCGAGGATGCGCAGGGAGGCGCACCGGTGTGGCGAGCCCACCGTCATCGCCACCATGCGCCCGCCCGGCCGCAGCGCCTCGTGCATCGCCGCGAGCGCCGCGCCCGGCTCGACCATGTACTGCAACCCCGCGCGGCAGGTCCCGATGTCGAAACTGCCCGGCGCGACCCCCAGGTCCCGCTCGCTCGCGATCACCCGGAACTCCACTGTGGACACACGTTCGCGGTCGGCCCACGCGCGGGCGCCCGCGACCATGTCGGCGGAGATGTCGAGCCCGAGCACGTAGCCGTTCGGCCCTAGCGCGTCGGACAGTTGGTGTGCGGGAACACCGACACCGCAGGCGAGGTCCAACGCGCGCTCCCCCGGCGCGGGCTCGGCGAGCTCGACCATCCGCAGCGCGCTGGGCACGCCCGCGTCGGCGAAGTTGGCCCGGTAGCGCACCCAGCCGACCGCGGAAAGCTCCCACTCCCGATGTTTCTCCGCACGCAGCGTGGCCACGCTCATCCGTGTCCTCCATATGGGGTGTCAGGTCCGCGACGAGGTCGAATCGGGGCGCACCGCCTCGACGGGGGTGTGATCGCCCTTATAGACTTCAGAAAGCTACACCGTTGTGTCCGGCGGGAACAGCGCGACCGAATGAGGAGCGGATGGCCACCAGGCGGGGCTGCGGGCTGGCGGTGGGACTCGGGGTGGTCGGCGAGCGGTGGACCATGCTGATCGTCCGGGAGTTGCTCATCGGGCCCGCCAGGTTCACCGCGCTGCTGGAGAACATGCCCGGCATGGGGCCGAACCTGCTGTCCGACCGGCTGCGCACGCTCGGCGAACACGGCGTGGTCGAACAGGTCCCGGTCCCCGGTGACGGCCGCGGGACGCGCTACCGGCTCACCGAGGTCGGCGAGCAGTTGCGCCAACCGCTGCTGGCGTTGGCCAAGTGGGGCCTGGGTTTCCTGCGCGACGAGGACCGCTGCGGGACCACCCGCGCCGAGTGGGGGTTCCTCGCCGTGCAGTCCATGGTGGTGCGCGAGGCCATCCCGGAGGTCGACGACACCTACGAGTTCCAGGTGAGCGGGCAGCCGTTCACCATCGAGGTCCGCGAGGGCGACGTCCGGTTCGCCCGCGGCTCGGCGGCCGAACCGGACATGACCGTCGAGTGCGACGCGGACACCTTCATCCGGGTCGGCGCCCGGCTGGCCACCCCGGGCGACGCGATCGCCGCGGGCTCGGTGCGGGTCAGCGGTGACCCGGCCGCGGCGGGCCGGTGCATCCGGATGCTCGGCCTCGGCTGAGCTTCCCAAGCTTGCTACTGGTTTATATAGTCGCTGCTGTCGGGATGGTCGCGGGGCGGTGAGGGGCGGCGGCATGGGCGAACGGCCACTGCTGATCCTGGTGGGAATCGGGTACGAGCCGCACCGGGGGTACCTGCTGCGGTCGATCGCGGAGACCACCGACGTGTGGCTGCTCGACCACGAGCCGCCGAGTTGGGAGACCCCGTACGTGGTGGGCGGCACGGCCGTCGACATCCGCAAGGGGGACGCCCTGCTCGCGGCCGCCGAGGAGGTCGCCAGCGGCCGCACCGTGGACGGCGTCCTGTGCTGGGACGAGCTGAAGATGGAGAACACGGCCCGGGTCGCCGAGCGGCTCGGGCTGCCCGGCGTGTCGCCGGACGTGATCGACCGGTGTCGGGACAAGCACCGCACCCGCACGGCGCTCGCGGCGGCGGGCGTCCCGCAGCCCCGGTCGGTGGCGGTGGCGTCGGCGGAGCAAGCCGCCGAGGTGGCCGCCGACATCGGGTACCCGGTGATCCTGAAACCCCGGGCGCTGGGCGCGAGCATGGGCGTGACCAGGGTGGACAACCCGGCCGACCTCGCCGAGGCGTACGCGCACACCAGGGCCCAGCACGTCGACCAGGCGCACTACTACGACCTCGGCGTCCTGGTCGAGGAGTACGCCGACGGCCCGGAGTTCAGTGTGGACTCCGCCGTTGTGGACGGTGTCACCACCCCGTTGTTCTTGGCGCGCAAGCGGAGTGGGTTCGCGCCGTACTTCGAGGAGATCGGGCACATCGTCGACGCGGCGGACCCGTTGTTCGCCGATCCCGAGCTGCGCCGGGTGATCGCCGACGCGCACCGGGCCCTGGCGTTCGACTCGGGGATGACGCACGTCGAGTTGCGGTTGACCCGGTCCGGCTGGTCGGTCATCGAGGTCAACTGCCGCCTGGGCGGCGACCTCATCCCCTACCTGGGGCTGCGGGCGACCGGGGTGGACGCGGGGAAGATCGCGGCGGCGGTGGCGTGCGGGCGGACCCCGGACTTCGGCGGCGACCGGTCGACCTGCGCGGCGATCCGGTTCCTGTACCCGGAGGAGGCGGTGGTCGTCGGCGAGGTCAAGGTGGAGCGGTCCGCGTTGCCGCCGGGGACGCTGCTGGCGGGTCCGTTGGCGGAGCCGGGCACCGCGGTCGAGCCACCGCCGGTCGGGCACGTGTGGGGCCGGTACGCGATGGTCGCGGTGACCGCGCCGACCCCGGTCGACTGTCTGTCCGCAGTGGACAAGGCGGCGCTGGCCGTGCGGCTGATCGCCCAATAGCGTTGCCGTCCGATGACCGCGCGACCAGGCCATTGACTCTTACTACTGAAATATATAGTGTCCTTCTCGAGACTCTCTCCACACGCACGCCAGGCGCAGCTCACCGGTGATGACCCGAATCCGTCCGCCCACTGGAGGCCTTCCATGGCACGGGAAACCTACGAGTCGCTCAACCTCGCCCCGAAGCCGATCCGCCCGCACATCCTGGCCGCCGCCACCATCGTCTACGGCGACGACTACTACAACGGCAGGCGCGAGACGATCAACCTCTCCGGCTTCGTGCAGATGAACAAGTGGCCGATGCCCGGCTTCGAGCACCGGGTCGACGAGCGCGGCCGTTCGGTGTTCGACACCGAGCTGATCAGCGCCCCCGAGGTCGGCATCAAGGGCTTCAGCTACGAGCTCAACGACCGCATCCAGATCCTGTCCAACCCGCTGCTGCCCAACACCGGGCACGTGCGGCAGATCGCGCCGGGCAAGAACTTCCCGGCCGAGTTCCACATCCAGCGGTTCGGCATCCTGGAGACCAGCACGCTGCGCCTGGTGCACCGCAACGTCATCGACATCTACGGCGTGGTGGACGCGATCCCGCCGTTCAAGAAGCCGCTGACCGGCGGTTACCTCGGCGTGCCGCGCGGCGACCAGCCGATCGAGCTGGTGCAGGCCCCGAACGTGGTGCGCGGCACCACGCTGCCCGAGGCCTGGTACCCCTCGACCGACGGCAACGAGCCGATCGGGATCGTCCCGACGGTGTTCTTCGCCGACAGCCCGGCGGCCTGCATGTCCATGCTGGTCGACCCGTCGATGATCATCCAGACCTCCACCGAGGCGACGCTGGTCCTGGAGGTCGGCGGCCGCACCGTCAAGGTCGAGCTGTCCGGCAGCCACAACCTGGCCGCGGGCATGGAGATCCTGCTGTTCGGCCCGGAGAAGCACGACGAGGGCGTCGGCGTGCTCGCGCAGCTCGCCCGGGTGGCCCTGGTCGGCGAGTGCGCCGAGCTCGGCGGCCGGGTGATGCTGCGGGCGAGCTGGCCGAAGCCGTCCGGCGGCTCGCTCGGCGAGGGCGGCGAGGACTCGCTGTCCCGGGTCAAGTTCCCCGGCGACCTGCACTTCGACGCCGAGTTCGACCTGGTCACGCCGCACGAGGTGCTCTACTCGACCAACTCCGTGCACCTCGCGGGCAAGCTGAGCGACCTGGACCCGAATGGCACCACGCTGACCATGTCCGGCACCGACGCGGCCCTGGTCACCACCGGCGACGAGGTCAAGGCCCGGATCACCGGCCTGACCCTGGCGATGCGCGAGGCCATCGTCGGCGAGCACGCCGCCGTCAACGTGTGACCGAAGCCCCAACCGACCAACCTCGCCCGGACCACCACGGTCCGGGCGAGGTTCGGCGCATGTGGAGTCTGTTATGGACAGTCGCTCGCTCGTCATGCACCAGGCGATGCTCGCCGACCGGACCCGGTTGCGGGCTTACGACGACGCGCTGGCCAAGGTCGTGCGGCCAGGGGACGTCGTCGTGGATGTCGGCGCCGGGCTGCTCGTGCTGGGGATGATGGCGCTGCGGCACGGCGCCGGGCACGTCTACGCGATCGAGGGCGACCCGGTCACCGCCGCCGTGGCCGCCCGCATCGCCGACGACAACGGCCTCAGCGGCAAGCTCACCGTGATCAGGGGCGACGCCCGCGCGGTCGACCTGCCGGAGCAGGCCAACGTGATCGTGGCCGAGCTGATGGGCAACATCGGCCCCGAGGAGGAGATGCCGGAGATCCTGGCCGCGGTCGCCAAGCGGGTGCTGGCGCCGGGCGGCCGGGTGGTGCCGGAGCGGCTGACCACGACGCTGACCGCGATCGAGTTCGACGACGAGGGCTGGGGCATCTGGAGCGGCGACTCCCTCGGCTACCGGCTCGACGTGGTCCAAGAGCACGCCGAGCCGACCGCGCACCTGCACTTCTTCCAGCGGCTGCCGACCAAGCTGAGCGCGGCCGTCCCGATCGGCGACAGCCTGCTCGGCGTCACCCCGCACGGGGTGTCCACGTCGCCGCGCAAGCTGCGGATCACCCGGCCGGGCACGCTGCACGCGGTGATGGGGTCGTTCACCGCGACCCTGGCACCGGGCATCACCCTGTCGAACTTCCCCTCTTACCCCGGCAGCAACTGGGGCGTGTGGATCTGGCCCCTGCAGCACACCCGGGTCGACGTGGGTGACGTGCTGCGCGCCCAGGTCCACCTGCCCGAAGGAGTACGGGTGGCGACCGACTGGCGGCTGGACTGCGGGATCGCGCGGCGGGAGCTGTCGTGACCATCCTCGCCGGGATCGTCCGGGACCTGCCGCTGCAGGCCCTGGAGCTGTGCGGGGTGACCTGGTCGGGCGAGTTCCTGTGGTACTCGGAGTCGTTCACCGGCCGGATCGCGGCGATCGACTCGCTCACCGGCGACCAGGCCGGGGAGATCGCCTGCGCCGACATCCGCGCCGACCTGACCACCCTGGACGGATCGCTGCTGCAGGTCGTCGGCGCCGGACGGGACCTGCGGATGCTCGACCCCGACGACGGGCACGTGGTCGCCGAGTTCGCCAACCCGCGCCCCGGGCACACGCTGACCGGGCTGGAGGCGGGCCGGGACGGGCTGTGGCTGGGCTACCAGGACCTGAAGGTGCTCGACCTGCGCGACCCGAGCGACTTCCACCTCATCGACTGCGTGCCGGTGCGGCGGCCACCGTCCGGGGTGACGGTGTCGGACGGGTTCGTCGTCTACTCCGACCACCGCGGGTCGATGATCACGCTCGTCAACCCCGACGACCACCGGGAACAGGTGTCGGTGCGGGTGTGGGGGAACCCGACCGGGCTGACCTGGGACGGCAGCCTCATCTGGTACTGCGACCACGCCACGCTGCAACTGCGCGCGGTGGAGCTACCCGGTTTCCAGCGGTTCTGAGCGAGGAGTGCTCGATGCGTGATGTCCTGCGCGTGCTGCGGGTCGTGGTCACCGCCGTCGTGACGCTGGTGCCATCCTTGCTCAGTCTGCTCGTACGGGGACGCGAGCGCGGTTTGCCTGTCCTGTACCGGAAGCTCGCGCGGTTGCTGATGGTGTTAGGCCCGGCGTTCGTCAAGGCCGGGCAGGTACTGGGAACGCGTCGGGACATCTTGCCGCCCTCGCTGTGCCGTGAGTTGGAAGTGCTGCAGGACTCGGTACCGCCGTTGGACGCCGCGCGCAGTGAGGAAGTTCTTACCGCGATCTATGGCGCGCGACTGTCGACGCTGTCGGTCGATTTCGAGCCCATAGCGGGCGGCAGCGTGGCTTGCGTCTATCGCGCGAAGGACGCCGAGGGGCGGCAGGTCGCGTTGAAGGTCCTGCGGCCGGAGATCCGGCCGATCCTGGAGGCGGACCTGCGGATCATGCGGCGCGGGGCGGCGCTCGCCGCCAGGCTGCCGATACTGCGCGGGGTACCGGTGAACGAGGTCGTCGGGTCGATGCGCGACGCGGTGCTGGCCCAGTTGGACTTCCCCCGGGAGGCGGCGAACCTGGCCCGGCTGCGGCGCGACCTGAGCGCGGTGCGGCGGGTGTGGGTGCCCCAGGTGTACCCGGAGTTGTGCGAGCCGACCTGCGTGGCGATGGAGTTCATCCCGGACCTGGACCTGCGCACCGCCGCGCGCTGCCCGGTGGCGTTGCGGCGCAGGTTCGCCGAGTCCGCGCTCGGCGCGATCTACCACATGCTGTTCGTCAACGGGTTCGTGCACTGCGACCTGCACCCGGGCAACCTGTACTTCACCCGCGGCGGCGACGTGGTCGTCCTCGACGCCGGGTTCAGCGTGCAACTGTCGGACCGGCTGCGGCTGCTGTTCGCCGAGTTCTTCATGAACATGGCGGTCGGCCGCGGCGACCGGTGCGCGGAGATCGTGGTGGCGAGCTCGGCCGGGCTGCGGCCGGACGCGGACCTGCCCGGGTTCCTGACCAGGATGGCCGAACTGGTGGTACGGTGTCACGGATTGTCGGCACGAGAGTTCAGCCTCATCGCGTTCGCCACCGAGATGTTCGACCTGCAACGGCGGCACGGCGTGCACGCCGCCCCCGAACTGATCTTCCCGCTGCTGTCGCTGCTGGTCATCGAGGGCACCATCCGCGACCTCGACCCGGACGTCGACTTCCAGGAAACGGCCAAGCCCGTGCTCAACCGCGGCCTGTTCGGCGCGCGGCGGTCCGGCTGAGAGGACACCCATGGACCCCCGGTACGGCGGCACGCTCACCATGGTCGGCGCCGCTGACGCCGACAACCTCGACCCCGCGCTGTCGGTGCACACCGCCGCCCGGGGCGTCCTGCGGGCGTACACCCGGCAGTTGGTCACCTACCGGGCCGGGCGGGACCAGGGCACCGCGGGCGCGGTCGTCGCGGACATGGCCATCGAGGTGCCGACCCGGGAGAACGGGCGACTGGACGAGTCCGGGCAGGAGTACGTGTTCACGCTCCGGCCGGGTATCCGCTGGGACGACTACCGCCCCGTCACCGCCGCCGACCTCGCCCGAGGGCTCAAGCGGTTAGCACACCCCGACGCGCCCGGTCCGGCGTTGAGCTACTTCGTGCGCACCATCCGGGGGATGGCGGAACTGCGCGACTACCTGGACACGGTTGACCCGACCGACGTCGCGCGGGCTCTGGAGACCTCGACCGTGGAGGGGATCGAAGTCGTTGGCACCGACACCGTTGTGCTGCGCACGATCGGTCACTCTGTCGACTTCCTCAACATCTTGGCCCTACCGAGCGCGACACCCGCGCCCATCGAGTACTCGGGGTTCCTGCCCGGCAGCGACGACATCGTGCGCCGGTTGCGCTCCAACGGGCCTTACCGCGTGGAGAACTACGTGTCGGGCAAGGAGATCCTGCTCGGACGCAACCCCGCGTGGGACACTCACTCAGACCCCGTGCGAGCCGCTTACATCGACCAGGTGTCGGTGCGCGTGGGAGTTGACGAGGCCGAGTCGTTCCGACTCGTCGACACGGGCGAGGTCGACATGCTGTGGGACATCCAACCGATGACGGCGGAACTACCACGCCTGTTCGGCGACCCCCGGCTGGAGATCCACCCGGCGGGCCTGTTCAGCCCGTACCTCGCGGTGAACATGTTGAGCCCCAACGCGGAACGCGCCACCAGCAAGGTCGCGGTCCGCCAGGCCGTCTCCGCCGCCCTCGACCGCTCCGCCGTGTCCCGGGTGTGGGGCGGCCCCCGGCTCAGCGACCTGGCCTGGCGGATCCTGCCCCCGCTCTGCTCGGCGCACACCCCCACTCCCCCAGTACCCGAGGGCGCCCCATCTGGTGACCCATTGTTGGCCCGTTCCCTGCTGGCGTCGGCGGGCTACCCGGACGGCCTGACCCTGCGCATCGTCCACCGCGACCGCGACATCCACCCCGAATCCGTCCAGGAGATCGCCACCGCGCTCGCCCGCGCCGGAATCCGGGTGGTCCCCGTCCCCGTCTCCCTCAACGACCTCTTCACCACCTACTTCGCCTCCGCCGAACCCGCCGTCCGCGGCGACTGGGACCTCGCCTTCACCGGCTGGGAACCCGACTGGCACGGCGACAACGCGCGCACCTACCTGCAACCACTGTTCGAGAGCCGCCCAGAGGGCACGTGGAACCTCGGCTTCTACACCAACCCCCGGGTAGACCGCCTCCTCGCCGCCGGACGCGAGGCCCAGGACCGCTCAGCGGCGAACGCGGCGTACCGGGCGGTGGAGGTGGAGGTACTGCGGGACATGGCGGTGATACCGGTGTTGTTCGCGCACCAGTACTGGTTCCACTCGCCACGGGTGCGGGGGTGGGAACCGTACCCGGTGCTGAACGGAGACCTCACGAACTTGTGGCTGGCACCTTGAGATGAGCGGCGGTGGTGCCACAACACCCGCCGACGAGCTGAAGCCCATAGGTGGCCTCCCACCGGCGAAGCGTCGGCATCAGCTCATCCGTGGCATCCGGGTAGGCGCCGAGGGGGCCGTCGTAGGACTCGCGGATCTGCGCCAGGACGGGTTCGAGGTCGTCCGGGGTGCCGCAGTTCACCGCCACCAACTCGGCACCACCACGCCTGGCCTGCTGGACAGCGTCCACAACAGACTCACCCGAGAGCAGTTTTCCTTGCCGCACCTGGAAACTCACCCAGGTTCTTACCTGAGCCTGCTCGACGACGCCCACCGCCTCCGCGATCGACGGCATCGACTCAGCGAGAATCGCATCGACACCGCACCGGGTCAGCTCCGTGACCAACCAGTCATGCGGATGCGGCGACGGACCGATCGAACCGACCACGGTCCGCGCCCCCGCCGTCCTCGCCACCCCGACCGCGGCGTGCACCATCCAGGCCGTCCCCGACCCCGGCGCCAACCCCAGATCCAGCAGTTCGGCCTCCGAACAATGGAACGTCGCAGCCCGCACGACATCCGCCCCCGCCGCCACATGACCTTCGTGCACAGCCCGAATGGCCGCCCGCCCCACCCCGGTCAACATCGGCTTGTTCGTCCACCACGGCGACTCGACCACGATCCCGGCGGCCTGGAGTCCGGCGGGCAAGCTGGCGTCTAGGAGCACGAGACCGAAGTTACCACAGGAAAGTGAAGCATTGCGGTGGTCGAGGGTCAGGGCGGCAACGCCTGGCCGGTCGGCGACTGGCCGATCTTGTCGGTGGGGTTGGGTAGGCTGTGAATTGGGGGGCTTTGTTCTCGGTTGATCTTGCTTGTGGACGGCTGGCGATCTTGTCGGTGGGTCCGGTTAGGGTGTGTATTCGGGGGCTTTTGTTCGGGTTGATCTTGGTGTGAGGGGTCTCTGGGCCTCAGCTTCGCCTCGGGGGTCGGCCTGGTCGCCTTCGGCGACGCCGGCGCTCGGGCGCCAGATTAAAGC
>NZ_AXWW01000006.1 GCF_000482865.1 Actinokineospora inagensis DSM 44258
GGAGGAGCCGTTGGAGGTGCGGGTTGGGGGGCGGGCGTTGGCGGTGACCATGCGGACGCCGGGGAGTGATGTGGAGTTGGTGCATGGGTTTTTGTTGACGGAGGGGGTTATCGGGGGGCGGGGGGATGTGGCGGTCGCCCGGTATTGCGATGGGGTGGATGAGTGGGGGCGGAATACGTACAACGTTCTCGACGTGACGTTGGCGGAGGGGGTGGCGGCGCCTGCGCCTGGGGTGGAGCGGAACTTCTACACGACCTCCTCCTGCGGCGTGTGCGGTAAGGCGGCGTTGGAGGCGGTGCGGGTGAAGACGCGGTTTTCGCCTGCGGGGGATTCCGTGGTGGTGGAGGCGGCGACACTGGCGGGGTTGCCGGGGGTGTTGCGGGAGAAGCAGAAGGTGTTCGGCAGCACCGGTGGGCTACACGCCGCAGGGCTGTTCACCGCCGACGGGGATGTCCTGGTGGTTCGGGAGGACGTGGGGCGGCACAACGCGGTCGACAAGGTGTTGGGGTGGGCGTTGCAGCAAGAGCTGGTACCGCTGCGGAACACCATCTTGCTCGTGTCGGGGCGGGTGTCGTTCGAGTTGGTGCAGAAGGCTGCGATGGCGGGGGTGCCGGTGTTGGCGGCGGTGTCGGCGCCGTCGTCGTTGGCGGTGGAGTTGGCGGAGGAACAGGGCATGACGCTGGTGGGGTTCCTGCGCGGGGACACGATGAACCTGTACAGCGGCGACGAGCGCGTCCGCTGAGTGGACTGGGGTCCAGTTCCCGGTGGGCGAGACGGCCCCGGGGGTGATGTGGGCAACAAGTCACCACTGATTGGGCTGGTCGGGGGACATCAACCGAGCAGTGGGCACACTCTGTAGCTGAACCGAGAAACATCCGGGCATGCTCACACGATTGAGCATGTTGACGAACCCAGCCCTAGGGCCGGTCCGTCACTTCGGGGGGCGGGGAGCACGGAGGACACCATGGCGCGACTGGGCAACATCCGGATGAGCAGGCGTTCCCTGCTCATCGCCGGTGCCGCCGGTGCCACCACGGCGGGGATCGCGCTCGGCGCGAGCACGGGCGCCCTGCCGGTGCTCGAGGCTATCGCACAGGCCCTCGGGGACGTCGACCCGGTCATCCGCACCGACCGGGTGCACTCCGCGGCCCGGGGCACCGATGTCGACGTGGTCACGATCCTGCCCACCGAACTCCCGGCGAAAGACCTGCCGGTCTGCCTGTTCCTGCACGGCCTGCGCGGCAACGCGCGGCACGCGGCGCCGACCGGGTTGGCGACCAGCCTGGTCCGCAAGGCCGCCGACGGGTCGATCCCGCCGTTCGCCTTCGTCGCGGTCGACGGCGGCGACAACTACTGGCACGAGAACCACGTCGGCGACAACCCGATGGGCATGCTGCTCGACGAGGTCCCCCGCTGGCTGGCGCAGCGCGGCCTCAACCCCACCCCGTTCGCCTGCGCTGGTGTCTCCATGGGCGGCTTCGGAGCCCTGCTGTACGCGCGGCGCCGGGCCGAACTCGGTCGACCGCTGAACGCGGTGGCGGCGATCTCGCCGGGGCTGCTGATGTCGTGGCGCGAGATGAGCACCCGGCACGCGTTCAAGAGCAACCACGAATGGGCGTCGCTGGACCCGCTGCGCAACACCGACCGGCTGGGCAAGACCCCGGTCGGCATCTGGTGCGGCACCGAGGACCACTTCATCGACGGCGCCCGCAAGTTCATCAAGCTGGCGCACCCGGAGGTCGCCTTCACCGGGCCCGGCGGCCACGGCGACCCGTTCTACCGGGGGGTCGTGCCGTCCGTGCTCGACTTCCTCGGCAAGCACAACCGGACCACCGCGATCCACAGCTGACCGGCGTTCCGAGGCTCTGGACGCCACGCAGCAGCCAGTTCGGTGCGCGCGCGGGAAAACGGACGAGGCCGCCTGCTCCGGGATCGGAGCGGCGGCCTCATCGGGTGTCTCGAGGTCAGGCGGACTTCTCGCGGCGCTCGCGGCGGGACGGCTGCCTGGCGACGATCGTCGGGTTCACGTTCTCCCGGACCGTCTGCTCGGTGATGACGACCTTCGCCACGTCGGTGCGGCTCGGGATGTCGTACATCACCGACTGGAGGACCTCCTCCATGATGGCGCGCAGGCCACGGGCACCGGTGCCGCGCAGGATCGCCTGGTCGGCGACCGCCTCCAGCGCCGTGTCGGTGAACTCGAGCTCCACACCGTCCATCTCGAACAGCTTCTGGTACTGCTTGACCAGGGCGTTGCGCGGCTCGGTGAGGATCTGCACCAGGGACTGCTTGTCCAGGTTGGTGACGCTGGCCAGCACCGGCAGGCGGCCGATGAACTCCGGGATCAGCCCGAACTTGATCAGGTCTTCCGGCATGGTGTCGGCGAACATGTCGGCGGCGTCCACGTCGGCCTTGGACCGGATCTCGGCGCCGAAGCCGAGACCGCGCTTGCCGACCCGGTCCTGGATGATCTTCTCCAGGCCCGCGAACGCGCCTGCCACGATGAACAGCACGTTCGTCGTGTCGATCTGGATGAACTCCTGGTGCGGGTGCTTGCGGCCACCCTGCGGCGGCACGCTCGCGGTGGTGCCCTCCAGGATCTTCAGCAGCGCCTGCTGCACGCCCTCGCCGGAGACGTCCCGGGTGATCGACGGGTTCTCGCTCTTGCGGGCGATCTTGTCGACCTCGTCGATGTAGATGATGCCGGTCTCGGCGCGCTTGACGTCGTAGTCCGCGGCCTGGATCAGCTTCAGCAGGATGTTCTCGACGTCCTCGCCGACATAACCGGCCTCGGTGAGCGCGGTGGCGTCGGCGATCGCGAACGGCACGTTCAGCAGCTTCGCCAAGGTCTGCGCGAGGTAGGTCTTGCCGCAACCGGTGGGGCCGAGCATCAGGATGTTCGACTTGGCCAGCTCGACGGTCTCCTCGCGGGACTCGCGGCCCTCGGGGCGGGCGCGGTCACCGGCCTGGATGCGCTTGTAGTGGTTGTACACCGCCACCGCCAGCGAGCGCTTCGCGTCGTCCTGGCCGATGACGTACTGGTCGAGGAAGTCGTGGATCTCGGCGGGCTTGGGCAGCTCGTCGAGCTTCACGTCACCGGCCTCGGCCAGCTCCTCCTCGATGATCTCGTTGCAGAGGTCGATGCACTCATCGCAGATGTACACACCTGGACCGGCGATGAGCTTCTTCACCTGCTTCTGGCTCTTTCCGCAGAAAGAGCACTTGAGCAGGTCTCCGCCGTCACCGATACGTGCCATGACCGCTGACCTCTGTCCCCTCCGGCGCGCCCGGGGCGGCGCGTCTGGCTGTGTGTCCGGCTGCTCCCGGACCCGACCACCCGGCCGGAACCCCGCAGGGGGATCCGCCACGTGACCGGACCGGTCGCGACCGTTGCCCTCGACGGTACCCGCCCACCCCCGCCGAACGGGAGAAGCAGGCACCGACGCGGGCCAATTCGCTCGGGTGACCGGGTGGTCCCCGGCCCTCGGCACCGGTGTTGACCGGCGCCCGCCTCGACCCGTGACCGCCTTGGTACCGCCTAGACGACCACGGTAGGCCGCCTTCGGCCCGCGTGTCGGGTCTTTTCGACCGTTCGGCGGCCCAGTCGAGGAATTTCGCGCTCTCAGCCGCGGGACAGCTTGCGGTACGGCAGCACCTCGTCGATGATGCCGTACTCCTTCGCCTCGTCGGCGGTGAGGATCTTGTCCCGCTCGATGTCCTGGCGGACCTGGGTGACGTCGCGGCCGGTGTGCCGGGACAGGGTGGTCTCCAGGGCGGTGCGCACCCGCTGGATCTCGTTGGCCTGGATCTCCAGGTCCGACACCTGGCCGTAGACACCCTCGGTGGCGGGCTGGTGGATGAGCACGCGCACGTTGGGCAGCGCGAACCGCTTGCCCTTGGTGCCCGCGGCCAGCAGCACCGCGGCGGCCGACGCGGCCTGGCCGAGGCAGAACGTCTGGATGTCCGGGCGGACGTACTGCATCGTGTCGTAGATGGCCATCAACGAGGTGAACGAGCCACCCGGGGAGTTGATGTACATGGTGATGTCGCGATCCGGGTCGGTGGACTCCAGGTAGATCAACTGGGCCATCACGTCGTTCGCCGAGGCGTCATCGATCTGGACCCCGACGAAGATCACCCGCTCCTCGAACAGCTTGTTGTAGGGGTTGGACTCCTTGACCCCGTAGCTCGTGCGCTCCACGAAAGACGGCAGCACGTACCGGGACTGTGGGATGTGGCGTTCACTCACGGGAAGTGCTCCTGTTTCTCTACGTAAGCAGGTGGATCTAGTCCGACATTAACGAAGGCGGGCGGCGCCGACTTCCCGACACCGCCCACTTTCGCTCAGAGCGTCAAACCCGTCTCGCCCGACCGGGTGCTACCGGGCGGCCGTTTCCTCGTCCCGCGCGTCCGACCCGGCCTCGACCGGGGCGGCCTCGGTGACCTCGGCGACCGCCGTGGCCTCGGCGGGCTCGTCGGCGCCGAACAGCTCCGAGAGGTCCACCGCGTTGCCGGACTCGTCGGTCACCTCGGCCTGGCGGACCACCGAGGCCAGCGCCTTGCCCCGGCGCACGTCGGCGAAGATCGCGCCGAGCTGGCCGGACTGCTGGGCCCGCTGCACGTACTCGTCCGGGCTGATGCCGAACCGCTGCGCCTGGTAGATGATCCGCTCGGTCAGCTCGGCGTCGGACACCGACACCTGCTCGCTCTCGGCGATCGCGTCCAGGATCAACTGGGTCTTGACCGACTTCTCCGCCTCGGCGCGCACCTCGGCGTCGAACTCCTCGCGGGTGCGGTCCTCGGTCGCCAGGTAGGCGTTGAACTGCTCCTCGCTGTGGTCGAACGGGTGCACCGCGTCGTGCTGGCGGCTGCTCACCTCGGCCTCGACGACCTTGTCCGGCAGCGGCACCTCGACGATCTCCAGCAGCGCGTCGAGCACCTTGTCCCGCGCCTGCACGCCCTGCTGCATCTTCCGCACGCGGGTGAGCCGCTCACGCAGGTCGGCGCGCAGGTCCTCGATCGTGTCGAACTCGCTGGCCAACTGGGCGAACTCGTCGTCGGGCTCGGGCAGCTCGCGCACCTTCACCGACTGGACGGTGACCGACACCTCGGCGTCCTGACCGGCGAACTCGCCCGCGACCAGGGCCGTGGTGAAGGTCTTGGTCTCGCCGACCTGGGCGCCGAGCAGGGCGTCGTCGATGCCGTCGATCAGCTCGCCCGAGCCGACCTGGTAGGACAGGCCGCTGGTCTTGGCGTCCTCGACCTCTTGGCCGTCGACGGTGGCCGACAGGTCGACGGAGAGGAAGTCACCGTCCTCGACCGGGCGGTCGGCGCCGGTGAGGGTGCCGAACCGGGCGCGCAGCTCATCGAGCTGCTCGTCGACCTGGGCGTCGGTGAGCTCCAAGTCGTCCACGGACACCTTGAACTCGCCGAACGCGGGCACGGTGATGTCCGGGCGCACGTCGACCTCGGCGGTGAACGCCAGGTGGTCGCCGTCCTCCAGCTTGGTGACCTCGATGTCCGGCTGGCCGAGCGCGCGCACCTCGCCCGCGTTCACGGCCTCCATGTACTTGGCCGGGATCGCCTCGTTGACGACCTCGTCGAGCACCGGCGCGCGGCCGATGCGGGACTCGATGACCCGGGCGGGCGCCTTGCCCGGCCGGAACCCGGGGATGCGGACCTGACTGGCGAGCTTGCGGTATGCGCGGTCGAAGTTCGGCTTGAGCTCGTCGAACGGCACCTCGACGTTGATCCGTACCCGCGTCGGGCTGAGCTGCTCGACGGTGCTCTTCAACGTGATCTCCTCGTGCGACTGTCTTATGGCGGTAGGGCCTTGCCTGGTGTGTCGGGGGTTCCCCTGGTCCAGCCCGGCAAGGCGGGGGCGCGCGGGCTGGATCAGCCCCCGAGTCTAGGCGAGCTTGCCCAGGTCGGGACCGGGCGGGGTGGCCACGACCCGCCCGAGGTGGTCGAGGGTGCGCCGCGCGTGCCCCGGGGACCCGGTCACCTCGACCAACGCGATGACGTGGTCGACACCGGACCCACGCGCCCCATCCCGCAGCTTGCGCGCGCAGTGGGCGGGGTCGCCGACTGGGTGAAGGTCGCACAGTAGCCGCGCGTACGCCACTGGATCTCGGTCTGGGCCGGGGCCACCGTCGACTCTTACGTGGGCGGCCAGACCCTGGGCGAGCCATCCGGGGGCCGTAGTCATGACGTCCTCGACGGCTTGCTCGCGCGTGTCGGCGACGTGGGCGACGACGGTGGAGATGTGGTCCGCGTCCTCGGGGCCGCCCGCGCTCCGGTAGTGGTCGACGAACTCGCGCTTTTGTTCGTCGGTCATGTGCATGCCGAGGAGCATGGGGAGCTTCTTGGCGGCGGCCAGTTCGACGGAGGCCGTGGACGTGCATGCCATGTGGACGGTGGGGATGGCTTGCGGCGTGGGGGACATCGGGACGGGGCGGAAGTCGTAGTAGCGGTCGTGGTTTTCGACCGTGGAGTCGTTGAGGGCTCTTAGGAGGAGATCGAGGGTGGCGGGGAAGCCTTCGTTGTAGCGGTCCAGTGAGGAGTTGAAGACCTCTAGATCCATCCACGGTCCGCCGCGTCCGACCCCCAAGCGGAAGCGGTTGTGGCTGACGATGGACAACAACCTTGCCCGCTCCGCTAGGGCCAACGGGTGGGTTGTGGTGAGGACGCTAACTGCCGTGCCGACGTCAATCCGGTTCGTGGCACCAAGGATGTTGGCAGCGAGCGTCGTGGCATCGGGGCAAGTGCCGTAAGACATGAAGTGGTGCTCGGCGACCCAGACGTCGTGCAGGCCGAGCCGGTCGGCGTCGATGGCGAGAGCGGTGGACCGGGTCAGGGCATCGATGTCGCTCTGACCGGGGAACCGGGCGGCGAGGAGGAAGACTCCGAGTTTCACCCTCCCCGCTGGTACGGGTTTTCCGCCGCGAGGGCAAGGGGCGACGGGGTGATCCCGACTGGGCCGAACCGGTGGCGGGTCTTGTCCACTGTTCAACCGTCGCGGTACGCAGTACTCGCGGCCGGACGGCCGCCCCATGGACCAGGAGGTGCGGATGTCTCTCGATGTGCCCGCTGACCTGTTGGCGCGCGCCGAGGCAGGCCCCGTCGACGACGCCGAGTTCATCACCGTCGTGCGCGACTCACTGCCCTACGCCTGGAAGGTGATCTCCTCGGTGGCCACCTCCGTCGACGCCACCGGCTTCGCCGACAACGAGATCCCACCCCCCAGCGAGACCGAACGCGGCCAACTCCTGCGCGCCCTCGCCTCCGACGCCATCCGCGGCGGCCTCGAACGCCACTTCGGCGTCAAACTCGCCTTCCAGAACTGCCACCGCGTCGCCGCCTTCACCCCCGCCACCGTAGACAGCGACCGCTACCGCGCCTTCATCTCCCCCCGCGGCCAACTCCTCAACCAGTCCCCCGAACTCCGCGACTGCTAACCCCCTCCTCCCCTTCCCCTCCAACCCGGCAGGGGGCGCGCACTTTCACTCCCCGCGGGAAGCGACCTCCCGCCCGCCGCCCCCTGCCTTCCCCCTGCCCAAGGGGTCGCCACACTCACTCTTCGTAGTCGCAACGCCGCTGGTCGGCGCACCAGCCGGGCGAGTACTTGCCAAATACGGATATTTGCCACGGCCTGACAAGTCGCCAAATCTGGCAAGTCCGCTAGTCTGGTCGGGTGAGCACGACCACCAGGCCACTTGATGGACCCGAGCTACTCCACAACGGCGCGGAGGCTCTGAAACGTCTGCTTGGAACACGGTGGGTGGTCAAGGCAAGCATCGAGTCACACGATCACCTCGGTCGAGATCGTGACTGTGACGCCGTGTGGGAGGTTGCCCCTCCCGCAGGCGGCCCGGCCGCGACCGTTCTCGTCGAAGCCAAGTTACGACCCACTCCAGCGATCGCCGAGGCAAGTGCCAGACAACTGGCTCATCGCGCCGAGGAGCGGCACGCCGTGCCGCTGTTCCTCGCTCCTTGGCTGAGCCCGCGCGCACGGCAGGTGCTCGATTCCATTCCAGTTGGCTACCTCGACCTCACCGGCAACGTTCACCTGTCGCTCGAAGCACCAGCCGTGCTCATCCGCACTGTCGGCGATGATCGCGATCCCGCTCCGGCGAGTCAGGCCAAGCGCGGCTTGTCCGGGGCGCTGGCCGGTCGCCTGGTCCGCGAACTAGTGGACCACGACGCACCCAGGCAACCGCGCGAACTGACCCGCGCCGCAGGCATCAGCGAGAGCTACACGAGCCGGTTGTTGGACGTGATGACCAGGGAAGCCCTGATCACCAGGAACAACAAGGAAATCACGCACATCGACTGGGAAGGGCTGCTGCGAGCGCGAGCGGCCACCTATGACCTGACAGGCGTCAACAGTGTGGTGCCGACGATCGCCAGGCAGGGTGTCGACGAGGTCCTGCGGAAACTCCAACGCGGCGCGTCCCGGCACGAGGTGCTGGTGACCGGCACCTACGCCGCGACCGTGCTCGCGCCGCTCGCCGTGGGAGGTGCTCTCATGCTGTACGTGCGGGCGAGCCCGCTGATCGAGGACGTGCGCAAGGACTTGGCCCTGATGCGAGCCCGCGAGGTCAACGACGCGGATGTGTTGCTACTGGTGTCCCCCGACTCCGCCGTGTTCATCCGCCCCGAAGCAAGCTTGTTCAACGGCCTGCTCGGCGTCGGGATCAGCCAACTCGCGCTCGACTGCTTGAGCGGGCCTGGACGAATGCCCGCGGAGGCGGAGGAACTGCTGGCGTGGATGCGCGGCAACGAGCACGCGTGGCGTCGCCCCAGCCCGCGGCAAACGCCGTAGTGCGACCGACTTCCACCACGAAATGCGAGAGGCACGTCGAAGGTCCCCGACGGCGTTGACCGCCGCCAACTCACCATCATTCACCCGCCGAGTCCTGCTAGACGCCCTGACGGCGCTGCGCGACCAGACCACGGCGGTGACCGTGGTCGGCGCCCAAGCCGTCTACCTCCGCAGCGACGACGTCCGCTTGGCGGTCGCCGCCTTCACCAGCGACGCCGACGTCAGCCTGGACCCTGGCGCACTCCAAGACGTCCCACGGCTCGAACAGGCCATGCTGGAAGCCGGGTTCACCGTGGGGGACAGAGGTCAGCCCGGTACCTGGCTTCGAGATGAGCGCGTCAACGGCAAGGTGGTCTCGATCCCGGTCGACCTGCTCGTGCCCCAGAGCCTCACCCCGGGCAGGCGCGGCGGGAAGATCCCCCGCACAGCTACGACGCGACCCGGCGGGTCCTGGGGATTGAGGCGGCCCTCGTTCGACCGAGACCTCATGGACGTGACAGCCCTCGATTCCGGCACGGACCGGCGCGGCATCAAGGCCAACGTGGCCGGGCCCGCGGCCTTGTTGATCGCCAAAGCGCACGAGATCGGTGAACGGGCCGTCGACAGGGGACGACCGGATCGACTGATCGACAAAGACGCGGGCGACATCGCCCGTCTGATGATGGCCGATGGGAGCGGGGTCGAGGAGGTCGCCGCCCGCGTCCGGCGCCTCCAAGCCGACCCGCGCACGGTCGAGGTCACGAACGCCGGTCTCCGGTACTTGGACGAACTCTTCGGCTCCCCATCAGCCGTCGGGCTGACGATGGCCCACCGGGCGCTGGCAGAGCCCCCCGGCGTCCTACCGCGCACCCTCGCCTACATCGACGAACTCAAGATGGAACTCACCGACAACTGGCCCCCAAGGTCCTAACACCCACACCCACTCACCCACCGCACCGTGGCCGCAAGCCCCCTGGTCCCCCACCTCGATGCGACGACCGAAGGTCGAGCGAGCCCCGCTGGTTCCGGCGCCCGCCGCACCGTGGGCGACAAGCCCATCGGTTACCTACTCGACGTGAGGGCCGACAGGCCCAAAACGAGCAACGCTGGTGCCGCCGCCCGCCGCGCCGTGGGCGACAAGCCCATTGGTTACATACCCGATGTGAGGGCCGACAGGCCCGAACGAGCAACGCTGGTTCGGGAGAGATCGCACCGTGGGGGTCTGGGGGGTCGCCCCCCAGTCGAAACTACGAACGACCCGGCTCACGCTTTCCGTGAGCACGGGTCGTCCGGAGTTCGTCGGGCTGACAGGATTTGAACCTGCGACCCTCCGCTCCCAAAGACTCGGCACGGTCGTTCCGCACGGTTCACCGCCGATGCTTTCGCAGGTGGGGCGGCATTAGCGAGACTGAGGAAACTCGCTGAACGATCCCGTACTGAGACCCGCATTGAGACCCTTCGGAGCCGAGGCCGCCGCAACTGTGCGGCCTGGCGGCCAAGCCGTGAGGCCTGCACAGCGGCTGGCCTCTGCATGACGCTGACAGGTTGCGGCGTGGCCGCAACTGGTCGCGGCCACGCTACCTGGGCCGCGACCGCACTGGTCAGCGATGACGCATCAAAGTCGCGGGTCGCGCCCGGTGTCTACAGGCCCCCGAAACCGCGCAGACGCAAGGGTCCCTGGCTGCGACAGCGCAACCGCGACCGAGCGAAGATCCCCGAACATCGTCCTACTAGCCCCCGCGCCGTGCTAGTAGGGCTGCGGTCGGTGCGTTCCATTGGCCGCGCGAGAAAGGCCCCTAGAGGCACTAGAGCGCAGGTGAGTGGGCCGTAGCGCCCTAGGGCCTGCCCCTAGACCTAGGGGCGATAGGCCTAGCTTGGCGGTGCGCCCCTAGACACTGCGGATTTGGGGTCCGGCCAAACCCGCAGCACGTCTTCGCTTCACGACGTTAGTCCACGGCGAGCTGGTAAAGCAGCCCATTTCGGTCAGCTCTCAACACAAAACGGGTGACCTCAAAAGGCGACTGGTTTTGGTCAATGCTTGTGTGAATTACTTGCAGCACGGGCGTCCCTCCTGGCAATGCCAGCATTTCACGCTCGCGATGATCAGGCATCCGTGCCGTAACCTCTTCGCGGATAGTGGTCATGATGTGGCCGCAGTCTTCAAGCCTGCCGTAGATGCCATCTTTTCCGGTCTGTTTGCGTTCAACCAGTGGTGTTCCCTCTGCCACAGCCCAAGGGATGTAAGTGTTGACGACTTGCACAGGCTCATCGTCTGCGAAGTAGAGGTTCGAGCGCTGCAGAACGGATTCTGTAAATGAGTCTACGCCTAGGCGCTGTGCAATCTCAATCGGAGGCCGCGCCTGCTCTGCCGCAAGGACTTCTACTCGCGGAGTAAGTCCAGCCCTTTCGCACTCTCTACGAAAGGGGGTCGGCCCCCCTCGATACTTACGGGAGTACCGATCACCGCCAAGGCGAATTAGCGGGCTCGTCTCGCGAACGAAGTTTCCCCGACCATGCTGGCGAAGTACTAGACCTTCCTGCTCAAGAAGGCGGATCGCGGCGGAAGCCGTTGTCCTTGCAATTTCATATTCGGAAGCTATCTCGCGTTCGGACGGCAATTTAGATCCCGCCGCAAGTTCGCCTTTCTCAATCCTGCCCCGCAGGGCCGCTGCGACCCTCTTGCTTGCTGGCTCATCTTGCGCAGACAAGTTCCCTCCCATCAGGCCGGACTGGCTGCTGCCTGCTAGTGACTGTACCCCGCACTGGCTTGAGCCAATCGGGTGACATTGGCTGCAGCCAGTTGACTCTAACTGGCTGCAGCCAGTAGACCTTGGAGGCGTTGGAACTGGCAGCAGCCAGTGACACGCTGAGGGACAACAGAAAGCCCCGACCAGTGCGGACACACCGGCCGGGGCGCATGCACCGAGCCGTGAAGGGCATAGCGATGCGAACTGAGAGTAGCCGATTCCACCGCGTTCGCGCGGTCGCTGACATGTTGGATGTGTCCCCGAACACGATCTATCGGGCGATTGAAGCTGGTGAGTTGGACGCGGTGCGGATCGGGAAGTCGTTGCGGATCTCGCCGGAGTCCCTGCGCATCTACCTGAACACCCGCGCTGAGTCGGCCTACCAGGTGCAGGCGGTGGGCCAGGTCGTGGTGGAGCCGAGCGCCGGAGACCTCCCGGTGGCCCCGGTGTCCGGGGCGGTTGTGTCGGGGGTGGCCCGGTGAGCGGCTACAGGGTCATTCCCCGGGCCGCCGCGAACGGTGAGATCACCTCCCGCACCGGCCGGGTGAGGGTCCGGTTCACCGCCGTGAACCGCGAAACGACCCGACCCGACCCGGTGGCGGCGACCATCGCGATCGCGGTCCCGATGAGCGCCGGTGACCTGGCCGCCCTGGCGTGGTTGGCCATCCAGGGTGACAACCCGGACGAGTGGCTGGCCGACTTCGAGGCCGACCCGCAGCTGTTGCACGCGATGCTGTGCGAGGCGTTGCTGGCCTGCGGTGGTCACGACATCGCCGACACCCGGGCGCTGATCGAGTCCGGTCACCGCGACGGCCCCGACCGTGACCTGCGCGACCGGCTCTACGCCGTGATCGAGCAGATCTACGGCGGTCGCACGGCCCCGGTGGCGAGTTCCCGGGGTGGTCGCGGTTCGCGCCTGCCGGTGGGGGTGGCCTGATGTCGTCCACCCAGGCCCTGCCCACCCAGGTCGCCCAGGTCCGTTTCGGTGACTACCCGCCTGTCTCGGTGCCCACCGCGTTCGAGTGGGAACCGGCCGCCGGCCCCACCGTGGCGTTCTCCGCCCCGCTGCGGTTGAGCACCGGCAACCTGGTCGCCGTCCTCTACGGCCTGGTCTGTCAGGGCCACCCGGTCGAGGACCTCGAAGGCGACCACGTCCATGTCCGCGCACTCGTCGCGGACCAGGTCCTCAACCTGGGCCTGATCCACGTCGTCGAGTGCGAGAACGCCGTGCGTGCCCGCCTGCGCCGCGACCACGACGTCATCGCCCGCCTCAACACCGTCGTCCACGCCGCGTTCACCCTCGCCCTGCCCCGCGACACCCGACCCCGCCCGGCCCGGCAGCCCTTGGCCGCCCTGCGCGGCTGACACCCGGGTCCCCAAGCCCCCCGGCTGTTCCAGCCGAACTCCGCCCGGCTGGAACAGCCGGGGGCTCCCGGACCGCCCTCGCCGCAGCTCACCCCGCCCACGAACCCGGGTTCGTGGGCGCCCGCCAACCGCCCCCGGGGAAGGGACACGACATGCCCACCACCGCCCACGAACCCGCCCACGAACTCGCACCCGCCGCCGCGCCCGTGGTCGGGTTCCGCACCATCGGCACCACCCACGACCGGTGGGGCCGCGTCCCCCTGATCCGCCTGTCCGGACCCGGAGCGCCGCCCCAGGTCCTCACCGGCCCGGAACTGGCCACCGCCCTCACCCTGGCCCGGACCCGCCTGCTCGGCACCGCCACCCCCACCCAGATCGCCACCGACGCCTGGACCGCGCTGACCGACACCGGCGTCGAAGCGCTGCGCGCCCTCACCGACACCACCCCCGACCCCGTCGTCCACGCCGTGCGCACCGGACACCCCGAACGGCTCTACGCCCTCACCCGCGACCACAACGCCCGCCGCTGCCACGCCCTCGCCGCCCTGCTGGCCGACGCGGGAACCGGGCCGGTCGACCTCGACCACCCCTGACACCCGTATCGACGACAGCCGTCCTCACCCGTCCACGAGAAGGGACACCACACACCATGACCACCCCCGACCGACACGAACCGACCCCGACCACCGGGCGCCGAGGTGCCGTCGACACCGTCGCGCCGTTCCCCACCCTCACCCCCGCCCCCGACACCGTCCCCGGGGTCGGCCGCGTCGACCTCACCGTCGACACCGTGGCCGCCCTGCTGTACCTGGTCCCCTCGACCCGCATGGACTGGCGCACCCTCGACACCCCACCCTGACCCAGTTCGTGCTGTTCCTGGTCGACACCGCCCTGGCCAACGCCGCTCGAACGGTGGACCTGTCCACCGTCGGCACACTCGTGTTCGACACCCGCCGCCACCCCGGCGCCCGACTGGACATGGATCTGCTCACTCTCGCCCAGACCCGGGCCGCGCAGGTCATGGACGAACTCGCCGCCATCTCCGAGCACACCGACTGACCCTCGACTACAGCCGCAGTCCACTCGGGACCGCTGCAGTCGAAGACGGGGACGGCAGTCGAGACCACGTCCCACTAGCCCCCCCGCTCAGCGGGCCACCCCCGCTAGACCTAGCGGCGCCACTAGCGGCCCACACCGGCGCTGACCTCGGCACTAGCACCTAGCGGCCTCCCGGCCCGCACACCGCGAAACCGCCCACACCCGGCCAGACACACCCCCCGGGGGGGCTAGTGGGACCTCAGATCACACCCCGCACGAGCACCGACAGCAACAGGGAACGCCCGAGGGACACGGGCCGAGGGGAGGGAGTTTTCCCTCACCGCCTCCCCACCCCACATCCCTCACCCGACCAGCCCCAACACCCGCCAGGGAGGCAAGGGAGCACCCCGCGCCCCCTGCCCCGAGACCCCCGGAAACGCGAATCTCCGCCCCCACTCGGTCCTCCCTCCCCGACTGGTCCTGCCCTTTGCCCGGACTGTTTGGCCACGTTCTGTCACCGCCCGAGAGGAACCCGCCGTGAGCACACCACACCCCGCCACCCGGCGGCTGCACGCGGTCCCACCCCCGGCCGACCAGCCCGAACACGGCCCGGCCACCGCGGCGACCGACCAGACGGACCGGGCGATGGCCGCCCAGGTCGCCCGGGTCCGCGACTGGCTGCCCCCGACCGCCCCGGCCGTGTTCGACACCTTCCTGGGCCAGGTCGCCCTCCACGTGGACCGGTTCACCGAGGCCGACCCGGTCAACGTCCTGGTCACCCTCCTCGCCGCCGCCGCAACCGCCATCGGCCCCGGCCCGCACGTGGTGGTGGGCGGGTTCGAGCGCCACCCCCTGCTCACCTGGCCCATCGTCATCGGCCGGACCGGCACCGGACGCAAAGGCACCGGCTACAACGTCGCCAAAGCCGTCCTGTCCCACGCCATCCCCGACTTCGTCACCGGCAACATCAAGTCCGGCCTGTCCAGCGGCGAGGGCCTGGCCGCCGTCTTCGCCACCGACGACGACGGCGGCGGCGGCGGCGGGAAACCGGGCCGCGCGCGGCTGCTCCCCGCCGGAGACGTCCGGCTCCTGGCCTACGAACCCGAGTGGGCCTCCGTCATGGCACGCATGAAACGAGAGGGCAACACCCTCTCCGCAACCCTGCGCGCCGCATGGGAAGGCGGCGACCTGTCCACATTGAACGTCGCCGCCCGCACCGCCCGCGACACCCACATCGGCATCATCGCCCACATCACCCCCCAAGAGTTCGCCGCCAAGGTCTCCGCCACCGACCTGGCCGGAGGCACCTACAACCGCTTCCTCCCCATCGCGGTCGCCCAGTCGAAGTTCCTGCCCACACCCTCCCCAGTGGACGACACCCTCATCCTCCACTTCGGCGCCGCGCTCAACGACCGCATCGGCCACGCCACCCGACTCGACCGCATCACCATCGCACCCGACGCCACCGACCACTGGCGACAGTTCTACCTCGAATTCGCAGGCACCGACTCCGACGGCGACGGCAACCCCGTCCTCGCCCAATTCACCTCCCGAGCCGTCCCCAACACCCTGCGCATCGCCGCCACCTACGCAGCCCTCGACCGCACCCCCCACATCACGACCCAACACCTCGCCGCAGCCGCCGCCCTCACCCGCTACAGCATCAACTCAGCCCGCGCCGTCCTCCACCCTGACAACGCGCTCGCCGCCCTACTGGCCTACATCACCGCAGCCGGACCACAAGGCCGCACCAAACGCGACATCACCACCGGGCACTACCAGGGCAACGCCAAACGACGCCACATCGACCCCGACGCACTCCTCGCCCGCCTGATCGACACCGGCCGCGTCACCCACACCACCCACCGCCGACCCGAGGGAGGCCGCCCCACCGACACCTACACCGCCACCCCGGCGAACTTGACGAACTAACGAACTATGCCCCCCACCAGCACAAACACCACCAGGTTAGTTCGTCACGACGAACTAACCCCCCACCAAACCCCCAGGTCAGACCCAAAGTTCGTTAGTTCGTCAAGTTCGTCGGCCCGCGCCACCCGTGACGCAAGAGACCAGGTCGCTTCCGTCACCACCACCCTCACCAAGGAGCACCCCGGTCATGAACAACGACACGAACACGGCCACACCACGCGTGCTGCTCACCGTCGAAGCCGCCGCCGCACTGCTCTCGATCAGCCGCACCCGCATGTACGCGCTCATCAAGAATGGCGCCATCCACAGCGTCCGCATCGGACGGCTACGCCGCGTCCCCGCCGACGCCCTCACCACCTTCACCAACGCCCTAGCCGCCTGACGACAAGAACGGCTGCAACAGGGGGCATCACCACTGCTGCAGCAGCAGTCCGCCGCACCACGCATCGCACACCCCACCACGCGAAAGGCCACCCATGCCTCGCAAGAAGCGCCCCGAAGGGACACGACGCCCCAACAACGCCTCGTCCATCTACTTCGGAAAGGATGGCAAATGGCACGGTCGTGTCACCATGGGTGTCAAGGACAACGGCAAGCCTGATCGTCGGCACGTCAAGCGTGCTGATGAGAATGCCGTGATCGAACGCGTTCGAGAATTGGAGCAGCAGCGGAAGTCGGGGGCGGTCACCAAGGCGGGTCGCGCTCCGACGCTGGAATCGTGGCTCACCGAATGGGTCGAAAAGATTGCCGCACCAACGGTTCGAGACTCGACACTCGCGGGCTACCGTACGGCGGTCTACCGGCACCTGGTCCCGGGAGTTGGTGCGCACCGGCTGGACCGACTCCAGCCCTCTCACTTGGAAAAGCTGTACGCCGCAATGATGAAGGCCGGGGCGAAGTCGGGTACTGCTCACCAGGTTCACCGCACCGTGAAAACCGCCCTGTTCGTCGCCGTGGAACGCGGGATCGTCACCAAGAATCCAGCGGCGATGGCGAAGCCGCCGCGAGTGGATGAAGACGAGATCATTCCGTTCACTGAGGACGAGGCCCAGCGCATTCTCCTCGCCGCAGAGAAGCGTCGCAACGGTGTACGGTTCGCGCTGGCGCTGTCGCTAGGTCTCCGTAAGGGTGAAACACTCGGCCTGAAATGGACACGGATCGACCTGGACAAGGGTCTTCTGCGCACGCCGCGCCAACTCCAGCGCCATACCTGGAAACATGGATGCGAAGACTCACACGAATGCGGCCGCAGGTTGCACAAGACCAAGCCATGCAAGCGCGAGTGCACCCGCCACAAGCGACAGTGTCCGCCGCCCTGCCCGCCGAACTGCACCGCGCACGCCTCGGCCTGCCCACAGCGGCGCGGCGGCGGTCTCCGCGAAGTCGAAGTGAAGTCCCGGGCCGGGAACAGGACCGTAGGTCTCCCTCGCCCGCTGTTGGAGTTGCTCCGCGAGCACAAAGCCGCTCAAGACATCGAGCGCGCGGACGCCGGGAACCTCTGGGAAGAGGGCGGGTGGGTCTTCACCCAGCCCACCGGTCGCCCGATCGACCCACGTGCCGACCACACCGCGTGGAAGGAGCTGCTGATCGATGCCGAGGTGCGGGACGCCCGACTCCACGACGCACGCCACACGGCGGCAACCATGCTGCTCGTGCTCGGAGTGCCGCTCCCCGCGATCATGGAGGTCATGGGCTGGGGCGAAGCCTCGATTGTCAAGCGCTACGTCCACGTGCCCACGGAGGTTGTCCTGGGCATCGCAGGACAGGTGGAACAGCTGTTGTGGAAGACGCCGCCAGTGGCCCCCGTGGAGGGCGCCTGTCCGCACTGCGGGGCGACGTCCACACCAGCAGGGGAAGGAGGCCCGGAGGGCTTCTCCACAGCGCAGAAGGACGCCCTGGTGAGCCTTCTCGCCGAGGTGCTGCCCACGATCGCCAGGAACGGCGATGACGACGAACCTGGCGGCCGAAGGTGGCCTGTGCCGGCGGCCTAGCAGGTACGAGTGAGACCCCAAATGAGACACAGTGGGGCACCCTCACCGAGGGTGCCCCACTGTTTTCGCTGGTCAGGACCAACATTTCCGGTCGGGCTGACAGGATTTGAACCTGCGACCCTCCGCTCCCAAAGCGGATGCGCTACCAAACTGCGCCACAGCCCGGGGGGTCGTCACCCAGCCTAGCGGCACGCGCTAGGCTGTTTCCCGCGCGGGGCCACTTACCGCGTACGCGGGCGTAGCTCAATGGTAGAGCCCTAGTCTTCCAAACTAGCTACGCGGGTTCGATTCCCGTCGCCCGCTCTGGGTGCGGCCGCTCCGGGGGGACCGGGGCGGCCGTTTCGTCGTTTGGGATCGTTCCCGGCCTGCGGATCAGTGGGAATGCCCGACTGTCGGTGGCGGGTTGTCCGGCTGTGTGGTGCACGGCACAGCCAGCCGGGTGATTTTCCGGCTCGGGTGCGAAGAACGGGTCAAGGGCCGTGGTGCCGGGTGCCGGTCGGACGGTAGGCAGTAAGGCATGTCGCAATCCGGCTATTTCGACTCTGTGGCCGCCGTCCGCCGGACCGTGGTGGGGGCGGGGATCGTGGTGTTCGACGACGCGGGGCTGGTGTTGATGGCGCGCACCGGGGACGGGTACCGGCTGCCCGGACGACCGCAGCCCGCGGCCGACTCGTTGCCGGTGGTCGCGGTGCGGGCGGTGGAGGCGCTGACCGGGGTCCACGTGGAGATCACCGGGCTGGTGGGGGTGTTCAACGACCCCAGCGAGCCGTGGAGCGCCGAGCTCGCCGTGTGCTTCCGGGGGCGCCCGGTCGGCGGTCGGCTGATGACGTCGCGGGCGGCGTGGCTGGAACCGGAGCGGCTGGGTGAGCTGCCCGTGCCGGAAGCCACCCGGCTGGTCGTCGAGCACGGCCTGGAACAGCAGGGCGAGGCCTACTTCAACTGAGCGCGACCGGCCGCCTGGCGTACTCGACCTCGAGGACCGGGCGGCCGTCGCCGTAGTCGCGTTCGCGGATGAGGCCGGTCTCGGCGAAACCCGCGCGGGTGTAGAAGCGGCGGGCCCGGGTGGCGCCGCGCAGGGTCCACAGGCGGATCCGGCGGCAGCTCGCGGCGGCGGTGAGCACCTCGTCGAGCAGGGTCTGGGCGACGCCGCTGCCCCAAGCGGTGGGGTGGGCGTAGAGCGACCGCAGTTGCACGTCGGCACGGTTGTCCGGGTGTTCGCGGTACCAGGCGAACGCGACGACCCGTTCACCGCGCTGGGCGACCAGCACGACGTCCTCCGCGCCCATCGCGGCCATCCGGTCCACCCACTGGCCGCGGCGGCGTTCGGCGAGGATCGCGAGCCAGTGGCTCTCGAACAGGTCCCGGTGCCCGGTGCGCCAAGACTCGGCGTGCACGGCGCCGATCGCCAAGGCGTCGTGCACCGTCGCGTCCCGGACCAGGACTGGAGCGCTTACCCGCATGACACACCCACCCCGAGGGCTGCCTTCCCCATCGCCCCACCCTAGCGGGGGTCGCCACCCGGGCAACGGGACAAATCCGTGGCAACGAGGAGCCATTCTCCCGTAGACACGGCGACATGGACACCTTCACCGTGCGGAACCTGACCGCCGACGAGATCCAGCCGAGCGCCGCCCTGGTGGCGCGCGCCTTCCTCTGGGACCACAACTCGGCCGCGTTCGAGGCGAAAGAGTTGCTGTTCACCGACGCCCTGCTCGATCTCGGCGCGTTCGCGGGCGACCGGCAGGTCGGCGCCACCCGGGTGCACGAGCGGCCGTTGGCGCTACCCGGCACTGGGCCGGTCCCGATCGCGGCGGTGTCGGCGGTCGCGGTGGCCTCGGACTTCCGCAGGCGCGGCGTGTTGCGGGCGATGCTGCGGGAGGCGCTGCCGCGGTCGGGTCCGGCGGTGTCGGCGTTGTTCGCGTCGGAATCGGTGATCTACGGCCGGTTCGGGTACGGGGTGGCCACCGAGCAGCAGCAATTCACGTTGCCCGCCAAGACGCCGTTCCAGCCTGACGTGCACGCCGACTCGACGGCGGTAAGAGAGTTGACGCGGGACGAGGCGATGCCGCTCCTGCGCGAGAAGTACGACCGGTACGCGCGTGAACGCGTTGGCGCGCTCGGTCGCGTGGACGCGAACTGGGGCTACCACTTCCACGACACCGAGAACACGCGTCGTGGCCGGTCGGCGTTCAGGTTCGCGGTGCACCCGGAGGGCTACGCGGCCTACCGGGTGACGCCGAGCTTCGACGACCACGGTCCGGCGGGCAAGGTGTCGGTGTACGAACTGGTCGCGAACTCCCCCGCCGCGTACACGGCGCTGTGGCGGTACCTGCTAGACCTCGACCTGGTCACCACCGTGGACTACGCGGGCAGCCCTGACGAGCCGCTCACGCGCCTGCTGCCGGAGTCGCGGGTGGCCCTGCGCAAGCGCTTCGACGCGCTGCACGTCCGGCTGGTGGACGTGGCGGAGGCGCTACCGCTGCGGGGCTACCTGACGCCGGTGGACGTGGTCGTCGAGGTCGTGGACGCGTTCTGCCGCTGGAACGAGGGACGCTGGCGGCTCACGGCGGCCGACGGGCGGATGACGGTCACGCAGACTGAGCAGGCCGCCGACCTGACGCTGGACGTGCGGGAGTTGGGCGCGGCCTACCTCGGCGGCGCCCGGCTGAGCGCGGCAGCGGCGGCGGGCCTGGTCCAGGAGCACACGGCGGGCGCGGTCGCGGCCCTGTCGAACGCGATGCTGGCCGAGCGCGAGCCGGTCTGCACCGAGATCTTCTGAGCGGAACCTGTGGGTCGCGGTGTTCTGGGTGACACGGGGAACCCCGGCGGTAGCGTCCCGCGTTGTCCAGGACAAGCGGACAAAGGAGGCACGCATGGGCGGCGCGATCGCGGTCGTCGTGATCATCGTGGCGCTGGTCGTGGTGGGGGTCGTGGTGACGCGCCGCCAGGCCGCGGCCCGCGCCGCGCGGCTGGCGGACGCCAAGGCCGACGCCCGGCGCTGGGTCGAGCGGCTGGGCGGGCAGGTGGTGAACCTGTCCGGCACCGACGAGGCGTCCAAGCAGGCGTTGGCCGACGCGGCCGAGCGGTACACCGCGGCCGGGTCGCAGATGGAGCAGGCGACCACCGTCGAGCAGGCGCGGCTGGTCACCAAGACCGCCATGGAGGGCCTGTACTACGTGCGTGCCGCGCGCACCGCGATGGGCTTGGACCCCGGCCCGGAACTGCCCGCCGACCCGGAGCAGCAGCGCGCCGGGCGGGTGCAGGAGGACCGGCGCGTCGTCGTCGAGGGCCACGAGTACGAGGCGTCGCCGATGCCCGGCCAGGGCACCCCGCACTACTACCCGGGCGGGCGGGTGGCCGGGCGGCCGGTCCCGCAGGGCTGGTACAGCGAGCCGTGGTGGAAGCCCGCGCTCATCGGCGGCGCGTGGGGCCTGGGCACCGTCCTGCTGTTCGACGCGATGTTCACCGGCATGCACGGCATCCCCGACGCCTCGGCGTGGGAGTCCGGGTACGACGCGGGCCAGGCCGACGCGATGAACGACTTCGGCGACTTCAACGGCGGAGACGGCGGTGACGGGGGCGGCTTCGACGGCGGCGCCGACAACGCAGGCGACTTCGGCGGCAACGACTTCGGCGATTTCGGCGGCGGGGACTTCGGCGGGGGCGACTTCGGTGGAGGTGACTTCTTCTAGGCCGGTTGGCAGGTGGGGCACCAGAAGTTGTTGCGTGCCGAGAGCTTCTCGGTGAGCACCGGGGTTCCGCAGACCAGGCAGGGCAGACCGGCGCGGCGGTAGACGTAGACCTCGCCGCCGTGCCGGTCCTGTCGCGGGGCGCGGCCGGTGGCCTCGGGCAGGTCCTCGTCCCTGACCGTGTCAATGCGTCCTCTGTGGACGCCGATGGTCATCAGGGCGACCAGGTCGGCCCACAGCTCGTCCCAGCACGGGCGGGCGATGTCCTTGCCCGCCACCGACGGGTGGATGTGGTGGCGGAACAGCAGTTCGGCGCGGTAGACGTTGCCGACACCGGCGATCACCGACTGGTCCATGAGCAGGACGGCGACGGACGTGCGGGACCGCGAGATCCGCGCCCACCCGCGGTCGGGGTCGGCGTCGGCGCGCAGCGGGTCGGGGCCGAGGCGGGCGCGCAGCGCGTCGACCTCGGCGTCGGTGAGGACCTCACAGCGGGTGGGGCCGCGCAGGTCCGTCCACTGTGTCCGGCCGATCAACCGCATGCGCACCTGGCCCACCGGGTCCGGGGGCGGTAGCTCGCCGTCGGTGAACGTGCCGTAGAGACCGAGGTGGATGTGCACCACCCGGTCGGGGCCGTAGCCGTGGAACAGGTGTTTGCCGTGCGCCTCGGCGTGGTCGAGCACCTGACCGTCCACAAGGGACGCGTCGGTGAACCGGCCCTGCGGGCTGGTCACCCGCACCGGCGCACCGGCGTAGAACTCCTGGTGCAGCCGAGCGAGCCGGTGCAGGGTGTGCCCCTCCGGCAAAGTTCACCCCATCAAGTGAGTGGAACCGGGCCGCGTTCCGGGTTGGTGGTCACGGCCATTCGACCTGGCGGCGCCCGCCCAGCCCAGCCGGGGACGGTGCCGGGTGGGGAAGAGGGGGCGGGCGGCGGGAGGAATCAACTCGGCAGTGAAGGCGGGGTGCCGGTGCGTTCGTAGTCGGTGAGTTGGGTGATGCGGCGGATGTGCCGCTCGTCGCCGGAGAACGGGGTGGCCAGGAAGGCCTCAACGATGGCGGTGGCGTCCTCGGCGCTGTGCATGCGGGCGCCGACGCCGACGACCTGGGCGTCGTTGTGCTGGCGGCACAGTCGCGCGGTCTCCTCGCTCCAGGCGAGGGCGGCGCGGCAGCCGGGGACCTTGTTGGCGGCGATCTGCTCGCCGTTGCCGGAACCGCCGAGCACCACGCCCAGGCTGCCCGGGTCGGCGACGACGCGGCGCGCGGTCTCCACGCAGTACGGCGGGTAGTCGTCGAGGGCGTCGTAAGCGTGCGGGCCGACGTCGATGACGTCGTGGCCCGCCGCGCCGAGGTGCTCGACGAGGTGGTTCTTCAGGTCGAGGCCCGCGTGGTCCGATCCGAGGTAAACGCGCACGGGTCGGAGTCTGCCATCCGGACCACGACGGCACCCACCGGGGCGCGGGCGGCGTGATCGGGGTTACCGGCGATCGGGGCGTGATCGTGTAAAAACCGGAAAATGCGATGGATCGAACTGGCTGACCGGGTGTTCGCCCGCCGCTACCCCGAACTGGACCAGACGCTGGGCCTGGTGGTCGGCGACGACCGGTGCCTGGTGGTCGACACCGGCACCGACGAGCACCACGGCACGGACTGGGCCAAGCGGGTGCGGGAGATCACGGATCTGCCGTGGACCGTGGTCATCACGCACGCCCACTGGGACCACTTCCTCGGCACGACCGCGTTCCACGGGGCGGACGTGTGGGCGCACCCCCGCTGCGCGGCGGGAATCGCCGCGGGGGCGCGCGAACAGGTGCTGACGTGGGCGGGCAAGTACCGCGACGACGACAAGGACCTGCTCGCGGAGCGGTTATTGGCCGCGCGGGTCGTCCTGCCCACGCACGAAGTCGCGGACCGGGTCGAGTTGGACCTGGGCGGTCGCGTGGTGACGTTGCTGCACCCCGGCCACGGGCACACCGACAACGACATCGTGGTGCACGTGCCCGACACCGCGGTGGTTTTCGCGGGTGACACGGTGGAACAGGGCGCGCCGCCGTCGATCGGGAAGGACGGTTTCCCGCTGGACTGGCCGAGCGCCCTGGACACCATCCTGGAGTTGGCGCCGCACAAGGTGGTTCCCGGGCACGGCGAACCGGTGGACGCCGGTTTCGTGCGGACCCAGCGCTCGGAACTGGCCACGATCGCGAGCCTCTACGACGGTGTGCGCAGCGGCTCGATGTCCGTCGAGGAAGCGTTGCTGCAGAGCCCTTATCCGGCGGACGCGACCCGCCCAGCCCTGGAGCGTGGACGGGTCACCAAACCCTAGAGCTGAATGCTCTTTACTTCGCAGAACTCCTCTAGGCCGTACCGGCCAAGTTCGCGGCCGTTGCCGGACTGCTTGTAGCCGCCGAACGGGGCGATCGGGTTGAAGGCGCCGCCGTTGACGTCCACCTGGCCGGTGCGCAGCCGCTTGGCGACCGCGACAGCGTGGTCCCGGTCGCCGCCGAACACCGCGCCCGCCAGGCCGTAGACCGTCGAGTTGGCGATGGCCACGGCCTCGTCCTCGTCGCGGTAAGGCAGGATCGACAGAACCGGGCCGAAGATCTCCTCCTGCGCGATCCGCATGTCCGCCCGCACGTTCGCGAAGATCGTGGGCGGGACGAAGGCGCCGTGTTCGGGCAGGCCGTCGGTCTTGCCGCCGTAGGCGAGGGTCGCGCCCTCGTCCACCCCGAGGTCGATGTAGCCGAGGACCCGGTCGCGCTGGGCGGCCGACGCCATCGGGCCGATCCGGGTGCTCTCGTCGAACGGGTCGCCCACGGTGTACTTCGCGGCCGCGGCGGCGGCGAGGGCCACGATCTCGTCGTGCTTGTCGGTGGGCACCAGCATCCGGGTCCACGCGGTGCAGGTCTGGCCGCCGTTGAGGTAGGTGTTGGCCAACCCGATCTTGACGGCCCGGCCGAGGTCGGCGTCGGCCAGGATCACGTTGGCCGACTTGCCGCCCAACTCCAGCGCGACCCGCTTCACCGTGCCCGCCGCCACGACCGACACGCGCTTGCCCGCCGCCGTCGACCCGGTGAACGAGACCATGTCGACCCGGGGGTGCGCGGCGATGGCCTCGCCGACGACGGGGCCGGTGCCGTGCACCAGGTTCACCACGCCGTCCGGGACCCCGGCCGCGGCGAGGACCTCCAGGAAGAGGTTGGCGTTGAGCGGAGCGACCTCGCTGGGCTTGAGCACGACGGTGTTGCCCGCCGCGAGCGCGGGGGCGATCTTCGCGGCGATCTGGTGCAGTGGGTAGTTCCACGGGGTGATCGCGCCGACGACGCCGATCGGCTCGCGCAGCACGAGCGAGTTGCCGATCTCCTCGGTGAACGCGTAGCCGGCGTCGAGCAGGTCGGCGATGCCCGCGGTGGTGGCGGCCGGGAGGGACGCCTGGACCTTGGTGGCGAACCCGATCGGCGAGCCCATCTCGGTGGTGATGAGCCGGGCGATCTCGTCGCGGCGGGCGATCAGGCCCTCGGCGATCTTGCGGACCACGGCGGCGCGCTCGGCCGGATCAGTGCCCGCCCAAGCGGGGAAAGCCTCGGCGGCCGCGGCGACGGCGGTGTCGACGTCGGCGGCGGTGCCCGCGGGGACGGCGGCCACGACGGCACCGGTGGTCGGGTCGACCACGTCGATCCGCTCGCCCGCCTGCTCGATGAGCCTGCCGCCGATCACGTGCCCGGCGCGGACGGTGACGGGTGCGGCCATGCGAACCTCCAGCTTGTGACACTTGAGCCGACTTTCGGGGCAAGAGTGTCACAAGTCGGCGGCCGCGCGCACCCGGGCCCGGGGCGGGAATCCCGACCCGGGCCCGGTGTGACGCAGCCTGCCGCGTGATGTTCGGCTCAGAGGAATTTTCGGGTAAGACCGATCAGTCGAAGCTCAGCTCACCCGTCCGGGTGCGCTTCAATTCGAAGAACTTCGGGTAGCTCGCCAGCGCCACGGCCCCGTCGAAGATCTTCAGCGCCTCCTCGCCGCGCGGGATGGCGGTGAGCACCGGGCCGAAGAACGCGACCCCGTCGATGTGGATGGTCGGGGTGCCGACCTCCTGGCCGACCGGGTCCATGCCCTCGTGGTGCGACTTGCGCAGCGCCTCGTCGTACTCGGTGCTCGACGCCGCCTCCGCCAGCTCCACGGGCAGCCCGACCTCGGCCAACGCGCCCGTGATCACCTCGGTGTAGTCGGTGAGCTTCTGGTTGTGGATGCGGGTGCCCAGCGCCGTGTACAGGTCGCGCAGCACCTCCTCGCCGTGCGCCTGGGCGGCCGCGATCGCCACCCGGACCGGGCCCCACCCGCGGTCGAGCAGGTCGCGGTACTGCTCGGGCAGGTCCGGCTTGTTCTCGTTGAGCACCGACAGGCTCATCACCCGGAACCGCAGGTCGAGGTCGCGGTGCTGCTCGACCTCGAGGATCCACCGCGAGGTGATCCAGGCGAACGGGCACAGCGGGTCGAAGTAGAAGTCGACCTTGGTCTTCTTGTTCCCAGTGTTGCCAGTCGACGGTGCGGACTGCGTGGCGGTCATCGGGTCTCCCAGTTGGATCTTTGCCGCGGTGGGCGGGCGCGGACGGCCTCCCGACCGGGGCAACACGCCGACGCTGGGAATGCTTCCCCGACATCGGGCACACCATCGGTGCTCGGAGCGTGATTGGATGCGATTGTCAGTACGAGTTTGCCAGCCCCCGCTGTTCCCCGCCCCAGTCCAACCGACGAGTTCGCCGAGGTGTTGTCGTGGCCGCGCCCAACCTGACCCGAGACCAAGCCCAACAGCGCGCCGCGCTCCTGGGGGTGGCGTCCTACACCATCGAGCTGGACCTCACCGACGGCGTCGGGCAGCCGGGTGAGACCACCTTCGGCTCGACGTCGACGGTCCGGTTCACCGCCGAGCCGGGGTCGAGCACCTTCATCGACATCGTGGCCGAATCGGTGCGCTCGGCCGAGCTGAACGGCACCCCGCTCGACGTGTCCGGCTACCTCCCGGAGGCGGGGCTGGAGCTGACCGGGCTCGGCGAGACCAACGTGCTGACCGTGGTCGCGGACTGCCTGTACACCAACACCGGTGAGGGGCTGCACCGGTTCGTCGACCCGGTCGACAAGGGCGTCTACCTGTACTCCCAGTTCGAGACCGCGGACGCCAAGCGGATGTTCGCCTGCTTCGACCAGCCCGACCTGAAGTCGACCTACGCGATCACCGTGCTGGCGCCCGAGTCGTGGAAGGTCATCTCCAACGCGGCCGCCGAGTCGATCACCGCGGCCGCCGACGTCGAGGGCACCTCGCGGCACGTGTTCGAGACCACCAAACCGATGTCCACCTACCTGGTGGCGCTCGTGGCCGGTCCCTACGCGGAGTGGCGCGACGAGTTCCGCGACGAGCACGGCACGATCCCGCTGGGCATCTACTGCCGGGCCTCGCTGGCCGAGTTCATGGACGCCGACCGGCTGTTCACCGAGTCCAAGCAGGGCTTCGCGTTCTTCCACGAGAACTTCGGCGTCGCCTACCCGTTCGGCAAGTACGACCAGTGCTTCGTGCCCGAGTTCAACGCGGGCGCCATGGAGAACGCGGGCTGCGTGACCTTCCTGGAGGACTACGTCTTCCGCAGCCGGGTCACCCGCTACTCCTACGAGCGCCGCTGCGAGACCGTGCTGCACGAGATGGCGCACATGTGGTTCGGCGACCTGGTCACCATGCGCTGGTGGGACGACCTGTGGCTCAACGAGTCGTTCGCGACCTGGGCCAGCGTGCTGGCGCAGGCCAGCGCCACCGAGTACGAGCACGCCTGGACCAGCTTCGCCAACATCGAGAAGTCCTGGGCCTACCGGCAGGACCAGCTCCCCTCGACGCACCCGGTCGCCGCGGACATCCCGGACGTGCAGGCGGTCGAGGTCAACTTCGACGGCATCACCTACGCCAAGGGCGCGGCGGTGCTCAAGCAACTGGTCGCCTACGTCGGCCTGGACAACTTCCTCTCCGGCCTGCGGGTGTACTTCGGCAAGCACGCCTGGGGCAACGCGACCCTGGCCGACCTGCTGGCCGCGCTGGAGGAGGCGTCCGGCCGGGACCTGTCCTGGTGGAGCGCGCAGTGGCTGGAGACCACCGGCCTCACCTCGCTGCGCCCCCGGTTCGCGGTCGACGCCGCGGGCCGGTTCACCGAGTTCGCCGTGCTGCAGGGCGGCGCCAAGCCGGGCAAGGGCGAGCTGCGCACGCACCGGGTCGCCATCGGCGTCTACGACGACGCGGCGGACGCGGTCGGCAAGCTGGTCCGCACGCACCGGATCGAGATCGACGTGGACGGCGAGCGCACCGACGTGCCGGAGCTGGTCGGCATCGACGCGGGCAAGCTGGTGCTGGTCAACGACGACGACCTGACCTACTGCACGATGCGGCTGGACCCGGGCTCGCTGACCACCCTGATCGACCGGATCGGCGACGTCACCGAGCCGCTGCCGCGCACCCTGTGCTGGTCGGCGGCCTGGGAGATGACCCGCGAGGCCGAGCTGAAGGCCCGCGACTTCGTCACCCTGGTCTGCCACGGCCTGGCCGCCGAGACCGAGGTGGGCGTGGTGCAGCGGCTGCTGCTGCAGGCGCAGACCGCCGTCGCCTCGTACGCCGACCCGGCGTGGGCGCCCACCGGCTGGCGGCAGCTCACCGACCGGGTGCTGGAGCTGGCCTTCGCCGCCGAGCCCGGCTCGGACCACCAGCTCGCCCTGGTCAACTCGCTGACCACCTCGGTGCTCGACGACGCCAAGCTGACCGTGCTGCGCGGCTGGCTGACCGGCGACGACGCCCTCGACGGGCTGGTCGTGGACACCGACCTGCGCTGGCGGCTGCTGCACGCCCTGGTCGCGCACGGCCAAGCGGGCGACGCCGAGATCGACGCCGAGCTCAAGCGGGACTCCACCGCGGCCGGGCACCGGCAGGCCGAGCGGTCCCGGTCGCTGCGGCCCGGCGCCGAGCACAAGGCCGAGGCCTGGCGGCGCGCGATCCACGACGACGAACTGCCCAACGCGATCAACGAGGCGATCATCGCGGGCTTCTCGCACCCGGCGCAGCGGCCGGGTCTGGCCGAGTACGCGCCGCGCTACTTCGCCGACGTGGCGGGTGTCTGGGAGCGGCGCTCCAGCGAGCGAGCGCAGTCGGTGGCGCTGGGCCTGTTCCCGGCCTGGGCGGTCACCGCGGAGACGGTCGCGGCGGCCGACGAGTGGCTGGCGGGCGAGCACCCGCCCGCGCTGCGCAGGCTCGTGTCCGAGGGACGCGCGGGCATCATCCGGGCACTGGCGGCCCGCGAGTTCGACGGCTCCTGAGACGCCGGCGTCGATCCCCGGGCACCACACGGGCGCCCGGGACCGGCGACACGTCTACCAGCGGTAATCGCGGCGGACGGGCAGGCGCGACCACACCCGCGCGGAACAATCGACCCACAACACGCGAAACGGCCCGGACGCGATGTCCGGGCCGTTGATCGCTGAGACGGTCAGCGCCGCTTGGGGGCGTGGCCCGCCTGGTCGGCCAGCATGCGCAGGGCGCTCACCAGGCCGCCGACCAGGTCACCCTCCTTGAACGAGGCCACCATGCTCATCACGGCCAGGTTGCAGCCGCGGTCGGGCAGCCTGCGGCCGGACTCGGCGCCGGTGACGACCTCCACCCGGCGCTTGCCGGGGGACACGGCGATCAGCACCGCGTCGGCGGCGTCCGGGCCGATGTCCGCGTGCAGCTCCCTGGCTCGGGCTCGGGTGTCCGCGCCCAGGTCGCCCAGGTACACGCTGAACGCGATGCCGGTGGCCCTCGACGCGAGCGTCAGGGCCTCGTCCAGGCGGGTCAGCGCGACCGAGGAGAACGGCAGGCCGGGCGGGGCGGGCGTGTACTGCCTGGCCACCGAGATCCGGCCGCTGATGGTGCGGACGGCCCCGTAGCCGTGCTCGGGGTCCTCGGCGATGATGTCCGGCTCGGTCCGGACCAGGTCACCAGCCACCACTGGCTCCTCCCTGCGCGGTGTGGGCGGGGGACGACGCGGCCACGTCGTGCGTCCGCTGCGTCGCGCCCACCCCGACGGGGTTGGCCGTCCACCACACCGGCTCGTGCTCCCACTCCTGGCCGGGGCGGTAGCGGGGTGCCTTGGTGAACTTCTCGCGCAAGGTCAGGAGGGCGATCACGCCGTAGATGGCCAGCGGGATCGCCGCGAAGACGAGAAGGGTCTCGACGAGCGTCACAGCCGATACGGTAGCCGACACGGCGCTGACCGGCCGCGACACCCTCCGGGTGGGATCACTGCTCCGGGGTGGCCGCCACCGGCCCGCACAGCCCGCGCCGGTCGCGCGGAGTGAGCGGTTGGTGCTCCCCTGGTAAGCCTGCTCGGCCGGTGGACGGCCGCACCGATAGCTCGTTGGGCCTATCGACAAGGGGCGAATGGCCTCAAACACGCACGCCAGGACCGTTGGGGACGCCCGGCGTCTTGTCGGTTACCGATCCGAGTCATAGCTTTCACCTGTACGGCCCTTGCGAAGTCAACCCCCAGCTCTCGTCGATGCGCAACCGCCCACAGGAGGCCACTCCATGTACACCATCGCTTCCCACGACGCGGCAAAGATCATCACCCAGATGGCCGACAAGGCGCAACCGGTAGTCGGTTCGCGGGGTACCCGGGTGACCAGGGGAACCCGCGTCACCGCCGCACAGCGTGACATGGAGCACGACATCGACACCAGGGACAGCCGGGACACCGGCGCGGGCGGCTGGGTGATCGTCGCCGCCGACCGGGGTACCCGCGTCACGCGCGGTACCCGGGTGACCGCACTGCTCGGGACCCGGGTGACCAGCGAGCTGGACCGGGGCACCCGCGTCACTTTCCGGGTGGAGCGCGGCACCCGGGTGACCCGCGGGACCCGGGTCACCATGGGCACCAGGGTCACCGCCCAGGCCGGGCGCGGCACCCGAGTCACGCGCGGCACCAGGGTGACGGCACTGCTCGGGACCCGGGTGACCGGCGAGTTCGACCGCGGCACCCGGGTCACCCGGGGTACCCGCGTCACCGCCGAACTGGACCGCGGCACCCGCGTCACGCGCGGCACCAGGGTCACCTCGGAACTGGACCGGGGTACCCGCGTGACCCGTGGCACCAGGGTCACCGCCGAGGCGGACCGGGGCACCCGGGTCACGCGCGGCACCCGGGTCACGTCGCAGGAGCGCGGGACGCGGGTCACCAGGGGTACGCGGGTCACGTCCGCCGTCGAGCGGGGCACCCGGGTGACGCGCGGGACGCGGGTCACCGCTCAGCACCGGGGTACGCGGGTCACGCGCGGGACCCGGGTCACGCTGCAGGAGCGGGGCACCCGGGTCACCCGGGGCACCCGCGTCACGGCCTAGGCGCACTGGGGCGGATCCGTCAGGCGGCGGGTTCGCCCAGGTAGGGCAACCAGAGCGGGTCGGCGTCGAGCACGCCCGCGAGCAGCCGCCAGTGCGGCCCGCGCGGGGCGGTGGGCACGACCCGCAGCCGCCAGCCCAGTTCGGCCAGCAGCTTGTCCGCCTTGCGGTGGTTGCACCTGGCGCAGCAGGCGACGCAGTTCTGCCAGGTGTGCTGACCGCCTCGGCTGCGCGGGATCACGTGGTCTATTGTCTCCGCTCGGCCACCGCAGTAGGCGCAGCGGTACCGGTCGCGGTGCATGAGTCCGGCTCGGGTGAGCGGGACCCGGCCGCGGTAAGGGACGCGCACGTAGCTGCTGAGGCGGATCACCGAGGGGATCACCACGGTCGACGTCGCGGAGTGCACCACCATGCCCGCCGGGTCGCCGTGCACGACCTCGGCCTTGCCGCAGACGACGAGCACTACCGCCCGGCGCAACGACAGCGCGGTCAGCGGTTCGAACGTGGTGTTGAGCAGCAGGACCCGCCGCCTGCCCCAGGAGGGCGCGGGCGAGCTCGGCACGGGGACGGCCACGCAGGTCGGGGCAGCCCGGCTCGCCTGAACCACGCCATCCGGCGCGGTACCCGGCTCCGGGCACAGTCTGGGCCCCGGCGCGTGCCCCGAGGGCACGCCGGAGCGGGTCGGTTGTCGGTCTGGCACTCGACCACCTCCACCGATGCTGCCTAAGTCGACCACACACCGGGGCCACTACGCACGCGTGTTCTGTGACGTGTCCCGGATCACCCGGCCAAATCGGGGTGAACGCGGCTCGCGCATCCCGTTTCGACCGATGTCGCCCCGGCCGGCTATCGTCGGCCCCGATGAACGCCTCGATCCCCCTCACCGGACTCCCGTTCTCCATGGAGCCGCCCAAGTGCATCACCGACGACGGGTCGTGGTGCGCGGAGGTGTGGCGGCTGACCGGCAACGAGTGGCTGGCCGCCTCGGCGGGCTGGCTGGTGGCCAAGCCGCTGAAGATCCTGGTGATCTTCCTGGTGGCGTTCGTCATCCGCTACCTGGTGCGCAGGCTGATCGACCAGTTGACCTCCGGGCAGGGCAAGACCCCCGCGCTGCTGCGGCCGCTCAAGGAACGCGCGCCGCAGGCCCTCGGCGCGTTGATCTCGGAGCGGCGCCAGCAGCGGGCCAAGACCATCGGCTCGGTGCTCAAGTCCGTGGTGACCTTCCTGGTCTACGGGCTGGCGTTCATGATGGCGCTGGGCGAGCTCGGGGTGAACCTGGGACCGATCATCGCGTCCGCCGGGATCGTCGGCGTCGCGCTCGGGTTCGGCGCGCAGAACCTGGTCAAGGACTTCCTGTCCGGGATCTTCATGATGCTGGAGGACCAGTACGGCGTCGGTGACGTGGTCGACGTCGGCGCGGCCAGCGGCACGATCGAGGCCGTCGGCCTGCGGGTCACCACGCTGCGCGACGTGAACGGCACCGTGTGGTACGTGCGCAACGGCGAGATCCTGCGGGTCGGCAACTCCAGCCAGGGCTTCGCGGTCGCCGTGGTCGACCTGCCGGTCGGCTACGGCGTGGACGTCACCGCCGTGTCCGACCTGCTGCACGACGTGGCGACCACGCTGGCCAAGGCGGAGCCGTTCTCGGCGGACGTGATCGCGCCGCCGGAGGTGCTCGGCGTGGAGAAGGTCACCCCGGAGAGCGTGACGATCCGGATGACCGTGAAGGTCCGGCCGGGCCGCCAGTGGGCGGTGCAGCGGGCGCTGCGGGCACGGGCCATGGCGGCGATCGAGGAGGCCGGGATCCAGCCGCCGATGGGCAGGCTGTTCCCCCCAACGGCCGCGGACTAGCGGTCGGTACGCGAGGATGGACGTCGTGGGCACACCGTTGAACCCGTCCGACCCCCCGGAGAACCTCCCGGTCGAGAACTTCTACGAGGCGGTCGGCGGGGAGCAGACCTTCCACCGGGTGGTGGCCCGGTTCTACGCCGAGGTCGCCCAAGACCCGCTGCTGCGGCCGATGTACCCGGAGGAGGACCTCGGTCCGGCCGAGGAGCGGCTGCGGCTGTTCCTGATGCAGTACTGGGGCGGGCCGCACACGTACTCGGACCGGCGTGGGCACCCGCGGCTGCGGATGCGGCACATGCCGTTCACCATCGGCCCGGAGCAGCGGGACGCGTGGCTGCGCTGCATGCGGGTCGCGGTGGACTCGGTCGGGCTGGCCGAGGCGCACCGGCAGCGGTTGTGGCAGTACCTGGAGATGGCGGCGAACAGCCTGCTCAACAGCTGGGCCTGACGGGTTCAAGATCACAGGTGCTTCGCGCGCAGCGGCACCGCGGGCAGGATGGACAACCGTGCGACGATCCGCCGAACCGGACCACCCGGGAAACCAGCAGGCACCGCCGTGGTGGCACCGGGCCGTGTTCTACCAGGTGTACGTGCGCTCCTTCGCCGACGCGAGCGGCGACGGGGTGGGCGACCTGGACGGGATCCGCTCCCGGCTGGGCTACCTGGAGCTGCTGGGGGTCGACGGGCTGTGGCTGACCCCGTTCTACGCCTCGCCGATGGCCGACCACGGCTACGACGTGGCGGACCCGCGCGCGGTGGACCCGCTGTTCGGTGATCTCGACGCGTTCGACCGGCTGGTGGCCGACGCGCACGCGCGCGGCATCAAGATCACCGTGGACGTGGTGCCGAACCACGTGAGCGACCGGCACCGCTGGTTCCAGGAGGCGCTGGCGGCAGGCCCCGGCTCAGCGGAGCGGGCCAGGTTCTTCTTCCGCGACGGCCGCGGCGACGGGCCGCCGAACAACTGGACGAGCGTGTTCGGCGGGCCCGCGTGGACCCGGGTGCCGGACGGCCAGTGGTACCTGCACCTGTTCGCCCCCGAGCAGCCGGACCTGAACTGGGACAACTCGGAGGTCCGCGCGGACCTGGTGACCACGCTGCGGTTCTGGCTGGACCGGGGCGTCGACGGGTTCCGCATCGACGTGGCGCACGGGATGGCGAAACCGGCCGGGCTGCCGGACATGCCGGAGTACCTGCGGGTGGTGCACGGCGCGCACGGGCACGGCCCGGACGACCCGCGGTTCGACAACGACGAGGTGCACGAGGTGCACCGGCTGATCCGCAAGGTGACCGACGAGTACCCGGGCAGCATGGCGGTCGGCGAGATCTGGGTGCAGACCGACGACCGGTTCGCCCGCTACGTCCGGCCGGACGAGCTGCACCTGGGTTTCAACTTCGCCCTGGTGGGGGCCGATTTCGACGCGGACGCGGTGCGCAGGGCGATCGACCTGTCGCTGGCGGCCGTGTCCCGCTCCCCCGCGCCGCCGACGTGGACCCTGTCCAACCACGACGTGCCCAGGCACGTGTCCCGGTACGGCGGCGGTGACGTCGGCGCGCGGCGCGCGCGGGCGATGGCGTTGGTGGAGTTAGCGCTGCCCGGCGTGGTGTACCTGTACAACGGCGAGGAGTTGGGGCTGCCCAGCGTCGACCTGCCGGACTGGGCGCTGCAGGACCCGATCTGGGAGCGGTCGGGGCACACCGAGCGCGGCCGGGACGGCGCGCGGGTGCCGCTGCCGTGGGAGGGTTCCGCGCCGCCGTTCGCGTTCACCGAGGGCGAGTCGACGTGGCTGCCGATCCCACCGGAGTGGGCCGGGTTGACCGTCGAGGCGCAGTTGGAAGACCCGGAGTCGATGCTGTCGCTGTACCGACAGGCGTTGGAGCTGCGGAAAACCCACCCGGGCTTCGAAGGCACGGGGCTTGAGTGGTACGGCGCCCCGCCGGGGTGCTTCGCGTACCGGCGCAAGGGCGGCGGGTTGATCTGCGCGCTCAACACCTCCGGCGCGCCGGTTCCGTTGCCGCCCGGGGAGATCCTGCTGTCGTCGGGTCCGATCGAGGGCACGGACCTGCCGCCGGAGACATCTGTGTGGCTTGTCTGACCGGCTGATCCGGCTAGACGAGCAGTGGCAGCAGGGCGTGTCGGCGGCGGACAACGGCGCCGTAGCGGGCGTCCAGGCGCAGCCACGCGTCGGTGGCGGTCACCCGGATCCGGTCGTCCGCGCCGTCGTCGGCGAGGAAACCCATGCCGGACAAGGCGAACAGGCAGCGCAGCGGGACCTTCACCTCGAGGCCGTCGCCGGACACGGTCAGCACGGTCTGGTCCAACAGGGACGCGGGTGGTGTCCCTTGTGGACCGACGTTCTCCCGGGCGACCGCGATGCCCTTGTCGGCCAACTCGGTGACCATCCGGGCGGGCAGCAGGTCAACCACCTGCCAGTGCTTGGTGGGCGGCAGGGCGGAGCGCCACAGCATGTCTCGCGGCGGACCCGGGTCCAGGTGATCACCGCGGACGACGGCGAGCGCGGCGAGCAACTCGTTGCCGGACACGGTCATGTCGGTCGGCTCGACCGTCCCGCGCGCGGTGCGGGTGGCCAGCACGTCGAACGGGGTGGCGACCCAGGCGTCGAGCAGGCCCTCGTCGCGCGAGCGCAGGCGGACCACGGCCTGCTGGTCGAGCCGGACCGCGCGGGCGACGAAGGCGCCGAGGTCGTCGCGGTCGGACGGGTCGGCGAAGCGCAGTTCAGGCACCGTTGCCCCCGTGCCACGCGGCGAGGAAGTCACGTTCGGCGTCGGTGATCCGGCGGGGCTTGCCCTCGGCGAGGTCGTACGGGGCGAGCGTGGTGGACGCGGTGACCGCGACCTGGTCGGACTCGGCCGGTCCGCCGCGGATCGAGTAGTCCATCACGAAGTACGCGGCGCGGATCTCCCGAACCGACATCTCCACCCGTAACGCGCCGCCGTTGGCGAACAGCGGGGCGCGGTACTCCACGGTCAGCTTCGCCACCACCACGCCGCGGGCCAGGTCGTGCGCGCCACGGCGTGCGGCCTCGTGGAACAGCAGGTCGATACGGGCCTCTTCCAGCAAGGTGACCGTGTGCGCGTGGTTCACATGGCCGTACACGTCCATGTCCGACCAGCGCGGCCGCACCTCGGCGACGAACACACCCAAACGACTGCCCCTCCCGGCTCACCCACTGCTCACCCAGACCCTATCTCGCCCTGGTCGCGACCGATTTCGGGCCGCGACCAGGGCGAGTTCGGGAGTGTCCTGCCAGCCGACCCGGCTAGCGGACCATGCTGCGGACCTGCCGCGCGGCCACCGACAGCGTCGCCAGGTCCAGCCTGCCGGAGGCGTGGATCTGCTCCAGCGCGGTGCGCGACCGGGCCAGCCGGGACGCGTTGACCCGCTCCCAGGTGGCGATCTTGTCCTCGGCCGCCTCGCCCGGCTCGGCCTGGCGCAGCACGTCGAGGGTGATCGCGCGCAGCGACCCGTACAGGTCGTCGCGCAGGGCGAGCCGGGCCAGCGCGTGCCAGCGGTTGCCGCGCTCCAGCGCGCTGACCGAGCTCAGCATCTCGTCGATGTTGAGGTGGTCGGACAGCGCGTAGTAGAGCTGCGCCGTCTCCAGCGGGCTGCGCTCGGACTCCACGCCCGCGTCCCGCTCGGCCAGCTCCGACACCTCGGTGATGTCGAGCAGGCTGTACGCGTCGAGCATCCCGGACACCCGCTTGGCCAGCGCCGCGGGCACCCCCGCCTGGACCATCCGGTCCGCGTCGGCGGCAGCCTCCTCGCGGGCGTTGCCGCGCAACAGGTCGCCGACCACGGGGGCCAGCTCGCCGACCACCCGGTGGAACCGGCTGATCTCCGCGCCCACCGCCAGCGGCTGCGGCCGGTTCGACAGCAGCCACCGCGACGCCCGGTCGACCAACCTGCGCGACTCCAGCACCATGGCGTCGGCGACGTCGGTGGGCACCACGTTGTCCAGCGCGTCGATCTCGGACCACAGCGACGGCAGGTCGTAGACCCGGGTCGCCACCACGAACGCCCGCACCGCGTCGGTCGCGCTGGCGCTCATCTCCTCGGCCAGGCGGAACGCGAAGGAGATGCCCGCGCCGTCGACCACCTCGTTGACCAGCAGGGTCGTGGTGATCTGGCGGTGCAGCGGGTGCGCTCCGATGGCCTGCCCGAACCGCCTGCGCAACTGGGTCGGGAAGTAGTCGACCAGCCTGCGGGCGAACACGTCCTGCTCGGGCAGCTCGCTGGCGAGCACGTCCTCCTTGAGGGCGAGCTTCACGTGCGCGAGCAGCGTCGCCAGCTCCGGCGAGGTCAGCCCGTCGCCGGACTTGTCCATCGCGCGGAACTGGGCGCGCGAGGGCAGCGCCTCCAACTGGCGGTCGAAGCCCTCCTCCTGCTCCAGGGAGTCGACCAGGCGGGCGTGCACCGACAGCATCGGCTTGGCGTGCGCGCGGCTGACGCCGAGCACCGCGTTCTGCCGGTAGTTGTCGGCCAGCACCAGCGCGCCGACCTCCTCGGTCATCTCGGCCAGCAGCGCGTCGCGGTCGGCCCTGGCCAGCTCGCCGTCGCGGACCAGGTGGTCCAGCAGGATCTTGATGTTGACCTCGTGGTCGGAGCAGTCCACCCCGGCGCTGTTGTCCAGCGCGTCGGTGTTGACCTTGCCGCCCTTGCGGGCGAACTCGATCCGGCCGCGCTGGGTCAACCCCAGGTTGCCACCCTCGCCGACGACCTTGGCCCGCAGCGCCGACCCGTCGACCCGGACCGCGTCGTTGGCCTTGTCGCCGACATCGGCGTGGCTCTCGGTGCTCGCCTTGACGTAGGTGCCGATGCCGCCGTTCCACAGCAGGTCGACCTCGGCGAGCAGGATCGCCTTCATCAACTCCTGCGGGGACAGCTTGCCGGTGTCCTCGGGGATGCCGAGCGCGCGGGCCACCTCGGCGCTGATCGGGATCGCCTTGAGCGTGCGCGGGAAGACGCCGCCGCCCGCGCTGATCAGCGAGCGCTCGTAGTCGTCCCAGGAGGACCGGGGCAGCTCGAACAGGCGCTTGCGCTCGGCGAAACCGACCTCGGCGGACGGGTCCGGGTCGAGGAAGACGTGCCGGTGGTCGAACGCGGCCACCAGGCGGATCTTCTCGGAGAGCAGCATGCCGTTGCCGAACACGTCACCGGACATGTCGCCGACCCCGACGACGGTGAACTCCTCGGTCTGCGTGTCCGTGCCCAACTCGCGGAAGGCGCGCTTCACGCTCTCCCACGCGCCCTTCGCGGTGATGCCCATCGCCTTGTGGTCGTAGCCGACCGAACCGCCGGAGGCGAACGCGTCGCCCAACCAGAAGCCCCGGCTCATCGCGACCTCGTTGGCGATGTCGGAGAACGTCGCGGTGCCCTTGTCCGCGGCCACCACCAGGTACGTGTCGTCGCCGTCGTAGCGCACCACGCCGTGCGCGGGCACGACCTGCCCCGCGTCCAGGTTGTCGGTCAGGTCGAGCAGGCCGGAGATGAACATCCGGTAGCAGGCGATGCCCTCGGCCAGGAACGACTCGCGGTCCAGGCTCGCGTCACCGGTCGCCGCGGGCGGGCGCTTCACCACGAACCCGCCCTTCGCGCCGACCGGCACGATCACCGCGTTCTTCACCGCCTGCGCCTTCACCAGGCCCAGGATCTCGGTGCGGAAGTCCTCCCGGCGGTCCGACCAGCGCAGACCGCCGCGGGCCACCGCGCCGAACCGCAGGTGCACGCCCTCGACCCGCGGCGAGTACACGAAGATCTCGAACCGCGGCCGGGGCTCCGGCAGGTCCGGCACCGAACGCGGCTCCAACTTCACCGCCAGGTACGGGCGCGACGAACCGTCCGCGTCGCGGACGAAGTAGTTGGTGCGCAGCGTCGCCCGGATCATGGTGAGCAGGCTGCGCAGGATCCGGTCCTCGTCCAGGCTGGTCACCCCGTCGATCAACTCGGTGATCTCGGCGACCCTGGTGCCGGACTGCGCCTGCCGGGACTCCTCGGTGAGCGACGGGTCGTGGGCCACCTCGAACAGGCCGACCAACGCGGTCGCGACATCGGTGTGCGCGAGCACGGCGTCCTCGATGTACTCCTGCGAGTACGGGGTGCCCGCCTGCCGCAGGTACCGCGAGTAGGCCCGCAAGATCACCGCCTGGCGCCAGGTGAGACCGCCGCGCAGCACGAGCGCGTTGAACCGGTCCGGCTCGGCGTCACCCCGCCAGATCGCGGCGAACGCGTCCTGGAAGTGGACCCTCGCCTGGTCCAGCGTGTCCGCGTCCCGACCCTCCAGCACCGAAGGCTCGATCCGCAGACCGAAGTCGTAGATCCACCAACGCCTGCCGTCCTCCGGACGCAGCTCGTACGGGCGCTCGTCGACCACCTCGACGCCCATGTTCTGCAGCACCGGCAACACCTGCGACAGCGTCACGCCCTCGCCGGACAGGTACAGCTTGAACCGCCGCTCCCCCGGCGCCGCGCCCTCCGGCAGGTAGAACGACATGTCCAAATCGGACTCACCGGACAGCCCGTGCAGCCGGTGCAGGTCGGCCAGCGCGTCGGCGGCGGTGAAGTCCTCCTTGTAGGCCTCCGGGAACACGCTCGCGTACCGCTGGCCCTGCTCGGTCGCCGACTCCGAACCCAACTGCGAACCGAGGTCGGCCTGCTCGCGCTGCTCGGCGAACACGGCCTCGACCAGGCGGTCGTCCCAGCCGCGCACCGCCTCGGTCAACCGCTCCTGGATGCGCTGCACGTCCGGGTCGACCTGGCGGCCCGGGTCGGTGTGCACGATGAAGTACACCTGGGCCAGCGGCGTCTCCCCCAGCCGCGTGCTGAACTCCAGGTTGGTGCCGCCCAACTCGTCGAGCAGCACCTCCTGCATGGCGATGCGGGAAGTCGTGGTGTAGCGGTCGCGGGGAAGGAAGATCAAGCACGAGAAGAACCGGTTGTACGGGTCGCGGCGCAGGAACAGCCGCAGCCTGCGCCGGTCGGCCAGCGCCAGCAGACCCGTCGCGGTCTGGTACAGCGCGTCGGCGGTCGTGGAGAACAGCTCGGCGCGCGGCCAGTTCTGGATGACCTCCAGCATCCGCTGACCGGAGTACGACTCCAGCGGGAACCCGGCCTGGTGGATCACCTCACGCACCCGGCGGGCCACCACCGGGATGTCCAGGACGTCCTCGTGCAACGCGTTCGTGGTGAACACACCGAGGAAGCGGTGCTCGCCGTTGACCTTGCCGTCCGCGCCGAAGGTCTTCACACCGACGTAGTACGGGTACGTGGAACGGTGCACTGTGGAGGGCGCGCTCGCCTCGGTGAGCACCAACAGTCGCGGGGCGAGGGCGTACGCGGCGGAATCGGGACCCGCGGTGAGGCTGCGCGCGGCGAGACTGTCCTGCCGCAACACACCCAGGCCGGACGCCAGGACGGCCCGCAACGCCGGGTCGCCGTCCTCGCTGACCACCTCGTTCTGGCGGTAACCGAGGAAGGTGAAGTGGCCGTCGGCCAGCCAGCGCAGCAGCGCGGCGCCGTCGCGCACCTCGTGGTCGTCGACCGGCGGCGGGTTGCCCTCCAACTGGTCGGCCAACGCCCGCGCGGTCCCGGCCATCTTCTCGGTGTCCTCGACGACCTCGCGCACGTCGTTGAGGACGCTGAGCAGACCGGTCTCGATCTCCCGCGCCCGGTCGGCGTCGGTGAGCAGGTCCACCTCGATGGACATCCACGACTCGGCGAACGCCTCCCCGGGCGGGGCGTCCGGGTCGCACCGGGGCAGCACGTCCTTGAGGCTGCCCGCGAGATCGCGGCGCACCACCACGATCGGGTGCACCACCCGCTGCACCTGCACACCGCGGCGCACCAACTCGGCGCTCACGGACTCCACCAGGTACGGCATGTCGTCGGTGACGATCTGCACCACCGAACCACCCGTCGACCACCCGTCGGTCGCCGGGGTCGGGTTCAGCATCCGCACCGCGGGGCGACCCTTCACCCTGGTCAGCGCCAACTGCGCGTGCGAACGCACCGCGCCGACGAGGTCGACCGGGTCGTCGTCGATGACCTCCTCGGGCGGGATGTAGCGGAAGTAGAGGCGGATGAGGTCGGCGATGTCCGGCGCCTGCTCGGCCGCGCGCTCGATGAGGTCGTCTCTTTTTTGTTCCGGGCTGCTGCTGACCGGCCGCCCGGCCGACGCCGAGCCGTCGACGCTGACGGCTCCATCGGTGCGGGACGGTGTTCCAGTCGAGGTCATGGTGTTCCTTGGCTCCACGCTTGGCGGCACGCCGCTGTGCCGCATGCACCCCACACACTAGTGCCGCCGGACCGCCCGCCCGCACGTCGGGACGCGCCGTTGACCCCACTCGACATGGCGTTTTCCGAGGTGGGAACGGTGTGTTCGGACCGTCGTGGCGCACTGGCCACCTCCCGGTGGCCGGTTGTCGCGGATCAGCCGGCCCGGGTGGGACGGCGGATGAAGATCAACAGCTGTGGAGCGCGCCGATCCCGGTGCGCCACTGGGCCTTCCGGCGGTCACCCACCCGGCCGGACACCGGCGGCGAGCGGGTGTTCTGCGGGAACTGGAGGTCGACGGTCGGGGTTGGCTGTGGGGCGACGTTGCCCGGGTGGGATCAGCCGCTTTCGAAGTCGGCGGGCGCCCACTCGGAGGACCGGTGCCGGCCGCGCAGCGGGGACGAGGAGGAACGGCGGGTGGGGCGCTCGGTCGGCTCGGCGGCGCGGGCATCGGCCGCCCAGGTGGCGCCGTCGGTGCTGGGGGTGGGCCAAGTGGGTTGGTCCGGCCAGTGCGACTCGGTCGACATGCGGGACCAGCGGGGCAGCTCACCGGTCGGCCGGGTCTTCGCACCGTCGTCCGGCTGGGGGATGTCGGTGGAGCGCAACAGGTCGCCGAGGCGTTGGGGCTCACTGGCCGACTCCGCGGGGGGCGGCCAGTCGACGGCGGGTGGGTCGTCATCGGGTTGGGTGGCCTTGAAGGCGACCAGTGCCTCGGCGAGCAGGTCGGCGAGACCACTGGGGTTGGTGCGCTCCCGCCTGCTGCTCGGCGAACGCCGCCTGCGCGTGGGCAGGGTGGTCCGGTCGTCCAGGTCCTCGACCGGGATTTCCTCCTCGGCCGGGGTGATCTCGGTGCTGGCGGCGGTGGTGCGCGGCAGACCGCGCAACCGGGCGGCGAAATCGATGGCCTGGCGATCGGTACCGGTGGGCTCGGCACTCACCTGCCCGGCCGACCAGACACCGCTGTTCTCCCCGGCCCGCCGCCCGGACTCGCCTCTCGCGCCGACGCGGTCGCTCTCCGGCCGCCCCGACGCGGCCGACCAGGCCGGGTCATCAGCCGAACCGTGCCGCGGTCCGGAATCACCCGATGTCGACCAGGTGGCACTGGATTCACCGGGCGCGGGTGGGGAATGACCTGTGTCCACGGGATCTGGCGCCGAGCGGGCACTGCCGCGCTCGTCCGAACCATGCCGGGAGTCGCCCGCCTCGGCTTCCGAGAGGTCGCTGGGCTTGGCGGGTGGGGGTGGGGTGATGGCCGCCCACACGCCGCTCGTCTCGCCGGGGCGATGTGGCCGGGCCTCGGTGGCGTCCGCGGTGAACCAGGTGCCGCTGGACTCGCCCGTTCGGATGGCGGGCCACACGCCGCTGGGGTTGGTGGTGGGCTCGGCGGCGAGGGTTTCGCTGATCTTGCTCGCGGTCGGTGGGGTGGGGTCATCGGGGCGCGGCGGATCTGGCTCGGGGGACGGCCATGATCCGCTGGGGTCGGCGTCGGGGGCCATGCCGGGGGGGAGCATGGGTGGGGCCGGGAGGTTGGTGCCGACGAGGGCGTTGGGGTCGTAGTAGTCGTCCTCGCCGTCGGGGGCACGGCGGCGGCCACCTGGCTCGGGGGTGCGGCCGAAGCGGCTGAGCATCGACTGGACGCCTTCGTCCGGTGTGGACTCCTCGGTCGACTTGGCGCGACGGGCGGCGCGGCGGCCGATCGCACCGGTGTTGGTGCTGACCGGGTCGTCGGTCTCGTAGTCGGGGGTCTCGTGATCGCGGGTCTCGTCGACGCCGGCCTCTTGGTCACGGGGCTCGCCGTCGTGGGCTTGGTCGTCGTGGGCCTGGTCGTCGTGGACGGCGTCGATCGGGGCGGTTGGCTCGTCTTCGTCGGAGCGGGTTTGCCGTGGGATGGCACCGGAGTTGCGGAGGCTCTCGACGGTGTCGGCGAGCTGTTCGGAGGTCCGGTGCAGGCGCTCGGTCCGGCGCAGCACAACGGGCGCGGGACTCGACGGCTCGGGGACGACCAAGGCGGCGCGGGCGGCCAAGAGCAACGCCTCGACACCGTCCGCGGGGCCGTCCACGGTGCCGGGGCCCGCCGCCACCCCGGTGCTGATCATGAGCTCCTGGCCCTGGTCGTCGATCAACCACTGGGCCTCGGGCGCGGTGTCCCGGATCGCCTTGGCCAGCGCCTCGGCGTCGGCGCGGGTCGTCGACGGGAGCAGGACGGCGAACTCGCCCCGGTCCGACCGGAGCAGTTCCGCGTTCGACGGCGCCAGGTCCCGCACGTGGATCGCCAGGGCGTTGAGGGTGACCTCGCCCCCGACCGGCAGCGGCGGCTCCTCCGGGTCCACCGGCTCCGCGACGCCCTTGGGCCACACGCGCACCAGCGTCACCGCGAACGAGTCCTCCGCCACCGGGTACGCGTCGGTCGGCTCATCCCCGGCGACACCCACGTCTTCCACCCGGCGCCTGCGTGACCGCGCGGACTCCTTGCGCGAGGTGCCTGCCGACGCGGACTTACCCCCTCGACCGGCGGCAGTCTCCGGCGCACGGTCGACCTTCTTGCTGCTCTTGTCCCGGGCGGGCTCGGCGCCGCTCTTGGTCACACGCTCGTTGGCGGTGGGCTCGGTGTCCTGGGCTTCGGGCGAATCAGGTCGGGTCGTGGACTCGGTGGTCTTGGGGGACTTGCTGTCGGTCGGCTCGCCGTGTTTGCCGGTGGGGGTGGCCGGATCGACCTTGGTGACCGGCATGGGGGTGGTGGTCTCCACGTCCGCGGGTTCCCCGGGCTCGACGGCGTCGGCGCGGCGGCGGGCCGCGCGGGTGTGGGCGCGCGAAGTGCGCTCGACCTGCAGGGGAACGGTGGCGGTGGACTCGGTGCCCGCGTGCGGGGTGTGCTCGGCGGGGGCCTGCCGGACGGTGGCGCGCAGCAGACTGACCGCGCTCTCCGGGTCGCGGACCGCGCCGACCTCGGTGATCAGCGCGGCTCGGGCGGACTCGGCGGCCCGCAGGTAGCGGTACTCGGCGGCGCGGGCGGACCGCAGGGCGTGCAGGGCGTCGACGTGGTGGCCCGCTTCCTCCTCGGCGTGCGCGAGGAAGGTCCACGCGTCGGCGAGCAGCGAGTCGAGGTGGTGGCGTTCGGCGAGCCAGACCACGTCGGTGAGCAGGGCGCGGCCCAGTTCGGCGCGACCGGAGGGCAGGTGGACCCGGGTGGCCATGGCCAACCGGAGCCTGCCGAGGGCGAGCGCCGAGGTGGCCCGGACCGGGGCGTCGAGCACGGTCGCCGCGGCGGCGACGGCGTCGTCGAGGTCGCCGTCGTCGAGTTGGGCGCAGACCAGCTCCAGCACCAGCCTGGCCCGTGCCAGGCCTGCCTCGACCCCGGCGCCGCTGAGCTTGTCGATCAGGGCGAGGCCGTCCCGGGCGGCCTCGGTGGCGGCCTCGGTGTCGCCGTGGCGGCGGTGGTAGGAGGCGGCCCGCACGCACAGCAGGGCGCGTTCGAGCCTGCGCCCGTCCTGACCGAGGTCGGTGTCGGCGGCCAGCAGCCGATCGGCCTCGGTGAGCGCGTCCTCCAGGTCGTCCCGGCCGCCGACGTGCGCGGCGCAGGCCACGAACTGCCCGAGCGCGAGCGCCCGGGTGGCGGGAGCCGCCGTCGAGGTCTGCAGCACCGGCCGGAGCAGTTCGCAGCCGGCCAGGGGCTCGCCGAGCACCCGCGCGCAGGCGGCGAGCGCGACCCGCACGGCGGCGGCCCGTTCGACCAGGCCGCCGCCGGTGACCGCGTGCAGGGCGGCGAGCGCGGGCTCGACCGCCTCGGCGTGTCTGCCGAGCCGCACCAGCGACCCGCCGAGCACCACCCGGGCCGAGGTCGCCGTCGCCTCGGACGCGGCCGGGGCGCGCAGGGCGCCCGCGGCGAACTGGACCGCCAGTTCGGGCGCGCGCCAGCGCAGTTCCTCGGCCGCGGCCACGAGCGCGGCGCTCTCGGCCGGTCCCGCCGCGGATAACTCGTTCCAGGCCGCCACCTCGCCGCTCCCCCGTCTAGTCCCGGGTGAGCTTGCGGTAGGTCACCCGGTGCGGGCGGGCGGCGTCCGCGCCCAACCGCTCCACCTTGTTGCGCTCGTACCCCTCGAAGTTGCCCTCGAACCAGAACCACTGGGCCGGGTTCTCCGGGGTGCCCTCCCAGGCCAGGATGTGCGTGCAGGTGCGGTCGAGGAACCACCGGTCGTGGGAGATCACCACCGCGCAGCCGGGGAACTGCTCGAGCGCGTTCTCCAGCGAACCCAGGGTCTCCACGTCGAGGTCGTTGGTGGGCTCGTCGAGCAGGATCAGGTTGCCGCCCTGCTTGAGGGTCAACGCCAGGTTCAGCCGGTTGCGCTCACCGCCGGAGAGCACGCCCGCGGGCTTCTGCTGGTCCGGACCCTTGAACCCGAAGGCGCTGACGTAGGCCCTCGACGGCATCTCGACCTGGCCGACCTGGATGTAGTCCAGGCCGCCGGAGACCGTCTCGAACACCGTCTTCTTCGGGTCGATGTTGGCCCGGCCCTGGTCGACGTAGGACAGCAGCACCGTCTCGCCGATCTTGACGTTGCCCGCGTCCGGCTGCTCCAGGCCCACGATCGTCTTGAACAGGGTGGTCTTGCCGACGCCGTTGGGGCCGATCACGCCGATGATGCCGTTGCGCGGCAGGTCGAAGGAGAGACCGTCGATGAGCACCCGGTTGTCGAAGCCCTTGCGCAGCTTCTCCACCTCGACCACCACGCTGCCCAGACGCGGGCCCGGCGGGATCTGGATCTCCTCGAAGTCGAGCTTGCGGGTCTTCTCCGCCTCCGCGGCCATCTCCTCGTAGCGCTCCAGGCGGGAGCGCGACTTGGTCTGCCGGGCCTTGGCGTTGGAGCGGACCCAGGCCAGCTCCTCCTTGAGCCGCTTCTGCAGCTTCTGGTCCTTCTTGCCCTGGACGGCGAGCCGCTCGGCCTTCTTCTCCAGGTAGGTGGAGTAGTTGCCCTCGTACGGGTACGTGCGGCCGCGGTCGATCTCCAGGATCCACTCGGCCAGGTTGTCCAGGAAGTACCGGTCGTGGGTGACGGCGAGGACGGCGCCCGCGTACTGCGCGAGGTGCTGTTCGAGCCAGAGCACGCTCTCGGCGTCCAGGTGGTTGGTCGGCTCGTCGAGCAGCAGCAGGTCGGGCTTGGACAGCAGCAGCTTGCACAGCGCGACCCGGCGGCGCTCACCACCGGAGAGCACGGAGACCTCGGAGTCCGGCGGCGGGCAGCGCAGCGCGTCCATCGCCTGCTCCAACTGGGAGTCCAGGTCCCACGCGTCGGCGTGGTCGAGCTCCTCCTGGAGGCCGCCCATCTCCGTCATCAGCTCGTCGGAGTAGTCGGTGGCCATCAGCTCGGCGATCTCGTTGAACCGGTCGAGCTTGAGCTTGATCTCGCCGAAGGCCTCCTGGACGTTGCCCAGGACGGTCTTCTCCTCGTTGAGCGGCGGCTCCTGCTGCAGGATGCCAACGGTGTAGCCGGGCGAGATGAACGCCTCGCCGTTGTTGGGCTGGTCGAGCCCGGCCATGATCTTCAGGACGCTGGACTTGCCCGCGCCGTTGGGACCAACCACCCCGATCTTCGCCCCGGGCAGGAACTGGAGGGTGACGTCATCAAGGATGACCTTGTCCCCGTGCGCCTTGCGCACCTTCTTCATGGTGTAGATGAACTCGGCCATGCTCGCGATCGTAGAGTGGTCGGTCGTCGCCCCTGAGCGCGACCGGGGGGACGGATTGTCGGGGGGATCGCCCGGCTGGGTGCCCCTGTCGGAGTTCAGCCGAACGTCAGTGGTCGCGGAGAGCGTGCCCCGGCGGCCGCCGGGGCGCCCCGGACGACCCCGCCCACCGGCCAAGATCCGATCGGCGCGCGGTCGCCCGGGTGGCCTGCGGGTTGGCCGGGTCCACCCTCCGTGTTCGCTCAGCGCGGGACATGCCCCGTGCGTGGTCATCGCAAACACCTCAGGCCGCCCGTTCAAGCGGTTCGGGCAGGTCGAACGGGAGCAGCGGGGCGGTGGCCGCCGTCGAGCCCACTGTCGACCCCGCTGTCTCGACCGGGTCGCTGTGGTCGGTGGAGCCGGTGGTCACCCAGTTCGGCCGGGTGATGGCGATGTCCTGGAACAGCACGTCCGCGCCGATCGCGCGGGCGTCGACCAGGGCCTCGAAGCGGTGCGGGTCGTCGTCGGCGGAGCGCTGGTCGCGGTGCCGGAGCCTGCCGTACACGATCACCCGGTCACCGCGGTGCAGGGTGCCGCGGACCGCGGCGCCCAACCCGTCCCACGAGTTGACGGTCAGGAACAGGGTCTCGCCGTCCACCCAGGCGTCGTTCTCCCGCAGGTAGCGGCGTTCCTTGGCCATCATCCGGAACCGGACGAGCTGCTTGTCCTCGGGGTAGCGGCGGGCGGTCACGTCGCCGACCACCCGGCCGACCAGCGTGATCATGGTCTCGTTCATCGTGTCCTCCCGGTTTCGCGCGCCGCCGTCGGGCGCTGCCGGGACCAGGGTGCCCGCCGGAACCGGGGGTTGGCGGCGGTCCGGGTCAGGCTGGGGACGGCCGCCCCGGGTGTGGACAACTCGCGATCATGGTTGGTGCTTGCCCTCGGCCAGGTGGCGGAGCATCGCGTTGTACGCGTCGAGGTCGTCGGTGGTGCCCTCGTCGACCCGGCGGTCGGAGCGGCGGGCCTCCCGGTCGTCCGCGCGCGACCACTGGACCAGCAGGGCGAGCAGGACGATCAGCAGCGGCACCTCGCCGGACGCCCAGGCGATGCCGCCGCCGAGCCGCTGGTCACCGAGCAGGTCGGTGTTCCACGGCAGCCCGAGGCCCTGGTAGAAGCGCTCGCCGATGACGGTCTGCATGCTCATCAGGATCACGCCGAAGAACGCGTGGAACGGCATTGACGCGAACACCAGGCCGAGGCGGCCCAGGTGCGGCAGCCTGCGCGGCGCGGGGTCGGTGCCGATCACGGGCCAGTAGAAGATGTAGCCGACGAGCAGGAAGTGCGCGTTCATCACCAGGTGCGCCCAGTGCTGCTCCAGTGCCGCGTCGAACAGCCCGGTCAGGTAGAGACCGTAGAACGAGCCCACGAACAGCACGAGAGCGACTACGGGATGCGTGAGGAACCTGGACACAGGCGAGTGGACGAACGCCAGCACCCACTCGCGCAGACCGGGCGGGGCGTCCTTACCGGCGGCAGGTAGCACCCTCAGCGTCAAGGTCACCGGTGCTCCGAGGACCAAGAGCACCGGTGCCAACATGGACAGCATCATGTGCGCTTCCATGTGCACGCTGAACATCGACGGCGAGTAGCGGCCGAACCCGGACGACGTGGCGAACAGGATCACGAAGCAGCCCGCCAACCAGGAGACGAGCCTGCCGATCGGCCAGGCGATCCCCTTGGCTCGCAGCCGCAGGAACCCGCGCAGGTAGAGACCGGCGAGCACGATCGCCGCGGTGCCGAAGACGAGGTCGAACCGCCAGGCGAACAGCAGGTTGGCCAGCGTCGGCGCCTGGTCGATCGGGTAGCCCAGGGCGAGTTCGACCGGGCCGGGCTCGGTCGCGTTGAGCTGCGGCGGTGGGGTCCTGGCCAGCGCGGCGGCGATGCCGATGGTCAGGATCATGATCAACACCTCGACGGCGGCCAGCCGGACCAGTGCCCCGCCGGTGCCCTTCTCGACGATCCCGCGCACCCCCCGCTCACGCTGGAAGTAGCCGAACACCCCCAGGATCAGCAGCGCGGCGGTCTTGGCGAGAACGAGCGCGCCGTACCAGGTCGAGAAGAGGTCGCTGAGCGGAAGCCGGACGAGGGCGTTAACAACGCCCGATACGGCCATCACCAACCAGCACACGAAGGCCATACGAGAGAAGCGACTCGCGGCGAGCGCGAGGTGCTCACCACGTCGGCGTCCGTGCGCCAGCAACGCGATAAGACCCCCGACCCACAGCGCGGCGGCGACGAGGTGGAACAGGAGGCTGTTGGTCGCCACGTCGTGCTGGCCACCCGCGGAAGAGTGCCCGGTCACGGCCACCGGCACGATCCCCACGACAGCGACAACGAACAGGGCCGCCGTCCACCCCCACGACAACACGAACCGCGTCGCGACAAGAACAACGAGCGCGATACCGGCGGTCAGCAACCACGCCTGCGACTGGGACAACGAGCCGACGAGGTCAAAGAGGACATCGCCCCGCAGCACCGTCGTGATCGATTGGCCCACCGCGTCAGCGGCCGTGAACGGCGCGGAGGCCAACGCGCCGATGAACCAGACCGCCGCACCCCACGACGCCATCCGCAACGCGGCATAACCGCCGACGTCGAGGACCCCGGAACTCTGCGGCGGTACGAGGAACGCGGCGAACAACAGTGAACCGACAGTGACAACGCAACCGATCTCGGTGAACACGCGCACGACCGTCAACGCGTGTTCGGTGAACGCGTCCGGGGTCGGCAATCCCTCGATCTCGTAGGGATTGGCGCCCGACGCCGCCACGAGCGCGGCACCGACAAGGGCCGCGAGCAGCCCCCCGACCACGATCAGCGGAGCCAGGCCCGATCCCGGGCGCCGGGTCGCGGTGGAGCTGTCAAGAGGCACGGGTCCGAGCGTAGTAGCCCGACCGGACGACTCCGAGGGGCGCCGATTCCCATAAGAGCCGGGGTTGGGGTAATCACACACAAACCGGTCAGGCATTACCGTGGTAGGCGTGAGGATGGCTGTGTTCGTAGTCGCCTGCGGCGCGCTGCTGGCCGCGTGTGGCGCACCCGTGGCGGGCCGCCCGGTACCCGCCGCCGGTTTCGGCGCGGTCACCACGGTCACCACCAAAGCCACCGTTCCGTCACCGCTATCCCTCGAAGGCGTCGACCTGTGCGGGTTACTGACCCCCACGGACCTCACCGCCGCAGGCGGCCTCGCCGCACCCCCGCGCAAGAGCACCGCCACCTTCCCCGACGCCTGCGACTACCCCCTGGCGAACGGCGCCACCGGAGACCTCGCCCTGGTCGCCTTCCACAAACCCCTCCCCCAAGTCCGCCGCGACCAACCCGAGGGCCACGCCGAGTCCACCCTCGGCTACCCCACGTGGCTGCACTGCGCAACCGCCGACGGCTACCGCACGTGCACCGCAGCCGTCGACATCCGCCCCGACAGATCCCTGCTGGTCGCGGTGGACAAACGCGACATCTCCGAGGCCGCCCTCCTGCACCTGCTGCAACCGCTCACCGAACACGCGGTAACCAGACTCCCGCACGCGTAGCGCGACCACCCCTCCCCCGAACGGGCGTACCAAAGCGGCGTTCGTCACCCGATCAGTTCCAGGCGGAAACGGTGAGCCCGCCTACAACGATCAGTCCCGTGAGCGGACTACTGTGCAGCCTCGGCCGCACGGCCCAAGCCCCCGTAGCTCAGCGGATAGAGCAGGAGCCTTCTAAGCTCTTGGTCGCAGGTTCGAGTCCTGCCGGGGGCACGAGCTTGGCGTGTCCATGCCCGCGGAGAGCGCGGGCCGGGGCGCTCGTCATTTCTTCTGGGGTGCGACCCCAGGCCGCCCGGTGGGCTTCGCCCCCGGACACCCGTCCGGGGGTCGGGCGGATGGGGTACGAGCCTGCCCGGGGCACCGAGAACATGGACAACATCGACAGTCGGGCGAGTGACTCTCGGTGGGCGCGACTCGCTTGGCCGGACCGCTTCTCGATCTCCGGCGGCGATCAACTTCGGAGCTTGGGGCACTCACGGGCGAATAGCTTCGTGTCCGGCCACCTGTATGCGGCGTCCGGTGGGATGGAGAATTTAAACGCTCGCGAAAATGTTTGGGGACTTGTCGAGCGTATTCTGAAAAAGGGGTCGACGTCGCTGCGGGGAGATTGATGGCAATGGCGTAGGCGACGGGGGTGTGGGAAGTGTCGGTGAGGGTGTGGACGGGGCCGGGGGCGGACGCAATCGCTTGGGGGCGTGGGGAGGCGGGCTGTGGGCGTGTGGGGCGTCTTCGGTGGGGGGTCTGGGGGCGGGCCGTGGGGTGTCTGGGTGGGGGTGCATTCGGGTGTTGCGGCTTGACGTCTGTGGAGGGGGCATCGGAGGATGGGGGGCGCCTGGTGTTCGTCAAATGCCGCTCTTGCAGGTAGTGCATCGATAAGTCGCTGAGGCAGGCTTCTCCGCATGAACTGGAATGGCTTGAGCCGTGAGTAGCGATATCAGCGTGGCGGCGTGTCTGGCTGCCTCCGTTGACGGGCGGATCTGGCATCCGGACGTTCCGGTGCTGGGCTCCGATGACGATCGTCAGGTGTTGGAGGCGGTTCGGTCGCAGGCTGACGTCCTGCTTTACGGGGCTGGTACGGCGCGGGCCGACAGCAGGCGGCGCATCCAGTTCCGGCATGAGCGGTACGCGGCGGTCGCGGTGGGCAGGCTCGCTCGTGTCGTTCCGCCGATCGCGGTGTTGTGTCGGTCGCTTGACTTCGACTTCTCCTCGCCGTTTTGGACTTCTGACTGCCCCATGGCGATTGTGCGGGACGCGTCCTCTCCGGGGGTGGCGTCCAGTCCGGTGCCTGCGGGGGTGGAACTGCTTGCGGCGGCCGGCGAGTCGTTGGCTGCTGCTGTCGGGGCTGTGGCCTGTTGGGCGCGGCGGGTACTCGGCGGTGCGGCGGATGGCCGCACGATCCGCGTGCTGTGTGAGGGGGGTGGGCACCTGGTCGGTTCCCTGGTACGGGCCGGGTTGCTCGACGAGCTCTTTCTCACGGTGACGCCGTGGGTGTTGGGGGACGGCGGCACGCCAAGCACATCGGCGATCCTCACACCAACACCGCTGACGTTGCCCGAGTGGCGAGTGGGGGCGGCCGGGGAGGTGTTCCTCCGCTACCGCCGCCCCGGGGCCGACCCGTGGGCACCCGAGGGCATCACCAGCGCGTGACACCCGCCTGAAACCCCCTCGCACCGAAGGAGATCCGGTGACCACCACTCCGGTTGAGCAGGACGTGTTACCCGCTGCCAAGGTCGACTTGGAGCACGATGTTCCCGCCCAGGCGCCCGAGACGCCGTTGTCGGTGGACGAGGTATCGATCTTCAACCAGCGTGCGCCGTTCGCGGTGACCGATCCCCTTTTCGGCAGCGCGGTCATCCTGTGTGACGTGGTTGTCGGCTGCTCGCTGAGCCGTGGTCAGCGCGGCATCCACATGTCCAGGATGGAAGTCGCCCTCGGCGAGGCGTCCCAGGGCACCGGGGCACTGGCGAGCGCGGCGGTTCTCGTGGCCCGCCAGATCTCCGGCACGCAACGGATGCCCGCTGCCTGGGCCCATCTGAGCGGCGAATGGGTTCTCACCAACCAGACCAGGGTGACCGGGCTGGCTTCGCGCGATCGGGTCGTGGTGGGCGCGGCCGCGCGGCTGGCTCCGGGGGCCGGTCGGGTCGAGGTCAGCTTGTCGGCGACGACCATGACGGCGTGTCCCTGCATGCAGGCCTACGCGCTCGATGACCTGCTCGCCCACTTCGGTCACGCCAACGGTTCTCCCGAGGAGGTCGCCGCCGCCCGCGCCGCGGCCAGGGTCGCCGTGCCGGTGGCGACGCACAGCCAGAAGGGACGGGTGACGGTGACGGTGGGCGTACCCAGCTCCGATGACCCGGCGGCCGTTCCCGTGCCGACGTATGCCGACCTGATGGACGTCATCAGCGCCGGAACGACACTGACGAGCGAGCTGCTCAAGCGACCGGACGAGTACGAGTTGGTCAAGCGAGTCCACCTTCGCGCCCAGTTCGTCGAAGACGTCGTGCGCGACACCGCGGCGGCTGCCGCGCGACACCCCCGCATCGCCGCGGAAGCGACCCTCACGGTGGCCGCGGAGAGCTACGAGAGCATTCACGGGCACGACATCCAGGCGCGGCTGACGTGCCCGGTGTCCGAGCTGCGCGCGCAACTCGGCGACGCGGCACCGGCGTGACGGACCTGTGGGTTGTCCGGTTGCGTGCGGAACGGTGTGCTCGGGGCTGGGACGAGCGCACAGCGGCGGCGGAGCTCGGCCGTCTGCTCACCACGGACCACGATTCCAGTCCGGGTCCGGACGACTGGCTCTCCTGGGAACGGGGCAACCGTCCCCCCGCCGCGGTCAGGTCGGCTCTGGCCCGCTTGTTCGGCACCGTCACGGCGGGCCTCTTCGCTGAGGCCGCACCGCCTCGCACGGACCTCTCATTTGCCGAACGGCAGCACACCGCCTCCCTGGTGCGGGCGGGCCGGGTCGAGGAAGCGCTGGCAGGACTGAAAACTGTGGTCGACCACCTCTGCGGTGACTACCCGACGAGGTCACCGGCAGCGCTGTCCACGGACGCCCTCTCGTGGGTGACATTGATCGATGCCGCCGCCACGCCGGACCTGCCGGACGACGTGAGCGAGCCCCTGCATCTCCTGGGCGGCTGGCTCACGCTGCTGCGGTCGTCGGTCGAATACGACCAGGGGCACGTCCGCCGCGCTCAGGAACTGCGGCGGTCGGGTCTGGAAACCGCGACTCGTACCGACGACAGGTCGATGGCCGGATGGGGGCACGAGATGGGTGCCTGGTTCGGGTTGACCCAGGGCCGGCACGACGAGGCACTCAGGGCGGCGGCCGCGGCGCAGGAAGCCGCCCCGATGACCGCGGTCTCCTCGCAGGCCGCGGGACTCGCGGCCCGAACCTGGGCCAGACTGGGTGACGCCAACCGGGTCGACGAACACCTTCGGGCCGGTCGCGAAGTCCTGGAGGCGCTGTCCGAGACCGTCGATCCCGATCACCAGTTCTCCGTCGACCCCGGGCGGTTCGAGTTCCAGCAGATGGACTGCGAGCGCGTGCTCGGGCGGACGGACTTGGCCCTGACCCACGCCGAGCACGTCATCCGCCTCGGCACGCTGGCCGACGGCACCGAGCGAACTCCCTTGCGCAACGCGGAGGCACGCATCGCCGTGGCCACGGCACACCTGCGGAACGCGGAACTGGACGACGCGATCGAGGTCGGGCTGCGCGCCCTGACCAGCGCCCGCCAATCCCTGCCGTCGCTGGCGATGGTCGCCGACGAACTCCGGCGGGAACTGCGCGCACGGTACCCGGAGGACTCGCGCGCGAACGAGTTCCACGTGGCAGCGCGCAGACTGCGGGACCAGGTCGACGCCGCCGGACCCTAGTGCCTCGGACCATGCGGCTTCACGAACACGGTTCCCGCCAACCGATCGACGTCTTGGTCAGGAACTCGGCGCTACCGGTCGGACCCGGGAACTCACTGGCACCCCAGCGCACCGCGCCGAGAGCCGCCGGTGGTAGTTCCCCGTCCGACCGGCCAACGAGTCGGGACACCAGGCCAGGCTTGCGGCTCTTTGACCGGTCGGTCCGAAGTGGAGGCACGGCTCCTCCCTCAGTGCCTCGGTACCTGTCGGCCACGAGCCGGGTCGTGGACCTGGCCGGTGAAAGACACGTGGCCCGCCTGCACCCGGTCGTCGAGGTAGGAGAACGCCTCGGCGGTTTGCGACCACAGGTGTTGGCCCGCGATGACGGGGGCGCGGGCGGGGCGGGCGTCGCTCACGAACTGCGGGCGTGGGGCCACGGGCGTCCAGTAGTCGACGGTGCAGAACACCGGCCACGAGCAGCGGCCTCCGGTGCTCTGGCGCACCCGGTGGGTCGTCGCGGGGAACTCGCCGTTGGTCCAGACCTCCATGAGTTGGCCGAGGGTCACGGCCAAGCGGCCCGGAACAGGCGGTGTGGCAACCCATTCGCCGTCGACCGTGCGTTGTTCCAGGCCGGGGGAACTCGCCCGCAGGATGGTGAAGCACTCGTAGTCGGTGTGCTCGTGGCACGCGGGCAGTGTCCGGTCGCGGTCACCGGGCGGGTAGTGCGGGTAGTGCAGCAGGCGCATGGCGGTGCTCGGCTGCCGCAGATGGGGGTCGAAGTAGTCGGGCGCCTCGTCCATGGCGATGGCCAGGCCGCGGAAGACCGCGCGGGCGACCGTCAGCATGTGGGCGAAGTACTTCTCGACCGGCTCACGGAAACCGTCCAGGTCCGGCCACTGGTTCGGACCCGCCATGGGATCGCGCCCGCACCCGGCGGGCAGGTCCTGGGCGAGTTCGTAGACCTCGTTGTGGTCGGTTCCCCCGTGTTCCTCGCCCAGGGGGGCGAATCCGCGGTGGTATTTCGAGCGGTCGATGTGTACCGCCATTCGGGCGTCGAACGGCTGGGCGAAAAAGGCCCGGGTGGCCCGGTCGACGGCGTGCAGCAGGTCGGGTTCGGGCAGCGCACCGCTGATGGTGAACGGTCCCACGGTGGTGATCGCGGATCGCATCTGTTCGCCCGCCGCCCGCTCGGCGGCGTGGTCCGTCCGGGTCAGCAGGGGAGTGAGATCGATGTCGGGGATCGATGACGTGGTCACGTGGGTGGGCTCCCTGCGAATCGGTTCAGCCTGCGAGAAATCCCCCGTCGACGGGGAGGGCGATCCCGGTGACGTACCGGGCCAGGTCGGACCCGAGCCACACCACGGCATGGGTGATGTCAGCGGGCTCCACCAACTCGACGGGCAGCGGCGAGCCGAGCCGGGCGCCGATGCCCGTCCGGTCGTAGTAGTCCTCGCTGTGCGGGTTGTTCACCATCGCCGTGTCGACCCCGCCGGGCAGCACCGCGTTGACCCGCACCCCTTGCGGCCCAAGGCTGTTCGCGTAGGTTCTCATCAGCCCCAGCACGGCGTGCTTGCTGGCCGTGTACGCGATGGCGCCGGGAGAGTCACCCCCGACCCCCGACACGGAGAACGTCGAGCCGATCATGACCACCGAACCGTGGCCGCTGCCGACCAGACACTCGCGCGCGACCTCCACGGTGTGCCAGACACCGGTGACGTTGACGTCGAGCACGTGCCTGAACACGTCGGGGTGGGCACTGTCGAGGGTGACTGGGGCGATGCCCGCGTTGGCGACCACGATGTCGCAGCCGCCGAACTGCTCGACCCCCCGCCGGAACGCGGTCTCCAGGCTCGTCCGATCGCGCACATCGGCCTGTGCCGCGACGATCGCGCGGCCTTCGGCCCGCACCAGACGCGCGGTCTCGTCGAGATCCGCCGTCGTGGACAGGGAGTAGGGCACCGACTCGATGGGGCGACCGATGTCGACGGCGATGATGTCGGCGCCCGCACGGGCCAGCCCCACGGCGTGGCTTCGTCCCTGCCCGCGCCCCGCCCCGGTGACGAGCGCGACGCGGCCCGCGAGGGAACCTGTTGCGGTGACTGCATTCGGCTGCGGAGTACGCTCGGCCGTCATACCCCCGATTGTCCCACACGGGTTCGGGACAGTCGAGGTACTGGCGCACCAAGGAATTTCCACCGCGCGAGCACGATTTCCCTTACTATGAGCCGATGTTGTCCTCGGACGTGAACGCGAGACCGATCAGGATCGGCGCGCACCTGGAACCCGAGCACGTCGACTACCGGGACATCAGGCACGCGGTCAGCGCCGTGGAGGACCTGGGCGTGGACATGGTCACCACGTGGGACCACTTCTTCTCGTTGAGCGACGACCCCCAAGGCCGCAACTTCGAGTGCTGGACCATGCTGGCGGCCTGGGCCGAGCAGACCAGTGTCGTCGAGATCGGGCCGCTGGTGAGCTGCGTGGCGTACCGCAACCCGGACCTCATCGCGGACATGAGCCGCACGCTCGACCACGTGAGCGCGGGTCGGTTCGTACTCGGCCTGGGTTCGGGGTGGGCTGAGCGGGATTTCACCGAGTACGGGTACGAGTTCGGCACGATGGGCAGCCGAGCGGACGTCCTCGACGAGGCGCTGCCGCGGATCGAGGCCCGCTTCGCCCAACTCAGCCCGGCACCGACCCGGCGGATTCCCGTCATGATCGGCGGGACGGGCGAGCGCCGAACCCTGCGTACCGTGGCCAGGCACGCCGACATCTGGCACGGCATGGGCAGCCCCGAGGAGCTCAAGCACAAGCACGCGGTGCTGGATGCCTGGTGCGGCCGGGAAGGACGCGACCCCGCGTCGATAGAGCGCGCGGTCATCACCGACGATCCGCCGGGTGCGGTCGGCGGCTACGGCGACCAGGTCGTGGCAACGGGAACGACGCTGATCGCCGTGGGCCTCAACGGGCGAACCATCAAGGAACTGGACAAGATCCAGGCATGGGTGCGGTGGCGCGACCAACGCAACGCCGATCGCCCCCGGGGATAGCGCTCACAGCTCCCGGCGGTTGCGGAAGACACCGTCGACCATCAGCATCTGGCCGTCTTCGAGATCCCCGTGGTTCTGCTCCAGGGCGACGAGGTCGAACCCTGCCTCATCGAGCGCGTGCAGGACTTCCGCCAATCCTGGCCCACCGCGGAAGTTCGGCGCGACCGAGATCTCGAGTTCTATCAACGACACCCCGGACAACACCGCGCCCGCGCCGCGCAGCACGGCGAGTTCGTAGCCCTCCACGTCGACCTTGAGGAAGACCCGGCCCACACAGCCCAGGTCGGGCCAGATCTCGGCGAGAGTGGTCACCGGGACGAGCTCGGTGGCGCGGGCCGCCGCCCCGGGCCAGTGGCCGACAACGTGGGGGGCGGGGACGAGCGCCGAGGAGAACTCGGACTCCTGCGTCACCGTGATCTCCAACTGTCCGCTGCGCTCGCCCAAAGCAGTGCGATGGCAGTCCCACGCGTCGTCGTCGGCCGCGGCGAGGGCCAAGTGGTCGTAGACCTCGCGGACCGGCTCGAACGAGATGATGCGCCCGGCGAACCCCACCTCACGGCGGAGCCACCGCGCGTACTGCCCTGCGTTCGCACCGACATCGAGCACCGTGGCGATCTCCGCCAACAGGATCTGCCGCCGTTGTCGCGGCAACATCGGCACGTCACCACACGGCGGATAGTCCGGCGACACCTGAAGTTCGGCAACCACGGCACCCCGATTCCACGCGCTGTCGGCGGACCAACGATACGCCCGCCGGGAACACCCGGATAGCCCCCCGACCGTCCATAATGGACTACAGGGCAGCTCGACTTGCGCGTCCGCCACCTCGACTTTCACCCGAGATGGGCCGTCCTGCCTGCGGGTGGCCCTCCGGTTGGTCAGGGGGTGATGGCCAGGTAGGACCAGGCGGTGGCGCCGGAGGCGAGGTGGACGGGGACGCGGCGGTAGTCGTCGACTTCGTAGGTGTCGGCGGCGGCCAGTTCGGTGGTGGTGATGGTGAAGACGGTGCCGGGGACGGTGTCGGCGGGGTTGGCGGTGGGGCGGACGATGGGGTGTTGATCGGTACCGCTGTCGGCGATGACCGCCGGGTCCGTGATGGTGACCCAGTCGGTGCGGTGGCCGGGCAGGGTGTCGGGGATGCCGGCGAGCTCGCGGCCGAAGTGGGCGACCTGGACCTGCGGGAGTTGCAGGGTGCCGTAGGAGAACAACTGCGCGGTGGCGGTGTGGGTGCCGCCGACGCGGCGCAGGACGGGGTGGGCGCCGATGTCGATCACGATGGTGGCGCGGTCCGCCGGGGTGTCCTCGTCCGGGTGAGCAGGTGCACGGTCGGTGGTGAGGAAGACGATGTCGTCCCACGGGGCGGTCAGGGGCTCACGGCCGGTGACGATCAGGACGGCGTTCTCGGGGGCGGCGTCGGCGGTCTGGGCGAAGGTCTGCGGGTCGTGGCTGTCCGCGGACAGGCGGATCACGGAGCGTCCACGTGCTTCGATGGCTACGGCGAGCGAGTGGGCGAAGGTGTTCTTGTCCGCGTCGGCAGCGCCGTCGATGGCGACTCTCAGTGGGTGGCCGGGCACACGCGCGTGCAGGTGGTCGGCGACGCGGTTGAGCACGCGGTCGCCTGCGATGCCCTGCCACGGTGGGTCGATGATCCGCTCGGTCACGTGGACGACCCTAACAACGGAGCCGGCGGTGTCCACTGTGACCAGCGACAACCCCGGGTCAGCCGTCGGTGTCGTGGCCGAGGTCCAGCAGCTCCTCGTAGAAGCCGCCGATCTGCCGGTCCCGGTCGACCAGGTGGATTTCCAGGATCCAGTGGCAGGTTTGTCCGTTTCGGTCCGCGCGGCGCATCGGCTGGTCGTTGCCGGACGTGATGTAGGAGCTGATCTTGTCGCCGCTGATGGTCTCGTGCGGGAACTGCCCGACCAGGTGGCCGCTGTGCGATCCGCCGAACTCCCAGCCCGCCCGCTCGGCCGCCGCGGTGACGTGCGCGAACAGTTGCTCCCCGGTGACCCCCGGGTCGGCTTCGAAGAACTCCAGGCCCGCGCCGAAGACCACCGGGAGGTCGTCGCGCAGCCGCTGCTTCACCGGGTCCGAACCCAGCACGAAGGTGCGGCCGAAGTCGGCCTCCCACTGCTCGAAGATCGGCCCGAAGTCGCAGAACACGATGTCGTCGGCGCCGATGACCCGGTCCGGTGGGTTCTCCCGGTAGGGGTGCAGCGTGTTCACCCCGGCGCGCACGATCCTCTTGTGCCAGTACCGATCCACCCCGAACAGGTCGGCGGCCAGGTCCCGGATCGCGTTGCTCGCCTCGATCTCACGCACCCCGGGCGCCACGATGCCCCTGGCTTCCACCTCGGCGAACAGCTCGGCGGCCTTGGCCTGTGCGTCAAGCAGCCGATCGACGCGGACCGCCTCATCCCGGATCAATCCAGTCATGGTCTCGACGTTAGCAACCACAGGTGAACACGCACCTGCCAGTGTCGTCGGACCGGGGTGACCTACGGGTGGCCGAGCCAGAGGACGGAGCGGTGGAAGGGAATGCCGCCGGTGTAAGTGATGCCGTACCCGATGACGGAGTCGTGGGCGTTGATGCGGGTGGGGGTGCTGTTGTTGAGGAAGGGCAACGACTTCAAGGTCGTGAGGTTGCCCGCCGGATCCCAGACGACGATCCGGTAGTCGGTGCCGGTGCCGATGGGGGCGGAGCCGCCGACGACGGCGCCGGAGTCGTTGATGTCGTAGGCGGCGGCGAACTGGTCGCCGGGGAAGGTGGGGAGGCGGACGGGGGTGTTGGCGTCGGTCCACTTGACGGCCGAACTGACCGTGCCGCGGGACATGCCGATGAGGGTGCCGCGGTTGTTGGAGCCCGCCGGGAACGCGTCGCTGTCACCCGGGAGGGGGACGATCGGGGACATGGTGTTGCCGTGGGTCAGGTCCCAGCGGACCCGGTAACCGCGCCCGCCGGGAACGTCGGTGTACACCCAGCCGTAGGCGATCGAACCGCGCGCGCCGTCGACCTCCGCGCGTTGCGTGCCGTCGGGTACGGGCAGGGCGGTGGGTGTGCCGTCGGCGTCCCAGCGCGTGGGGGCCCGGCCGATGTCGCCGGGGGTGTTGGTGAACGAGTTGCCGACGACGACATCGTCGCTGGTCAGCGCGATCTGGGCGGAGTGGTCGCGACCAGCGAGCGGCGCCAGCAGGGTCACCTGGCCGTCGACCCAGCGCGCGGCGCGGTACTGCCCGCCGACCGACTGGAAGGTCTGCCCGACGACGACACCGTGCTCGTTGACGTCGAACGCGATGGAGTCCAGCGAGTCGGGGGTGGGCAGCGTGGTCCGGTTGCCGTTCTTGTCCCACGTCACGGCCGACTGGATCCAGCCCGCACCGTAGACATAACCGGAGACCAAGCCCGCGTCGTTGATGCCGGTGGCCTCCCCGCCCTTGTTGTCCGCGGGCAGCGACAGCGGAGTGAGCCGACCGGTCCGATCCCATTGCGCGGGAACGTGGTTCGAGGATCGGACCTGGTCGGTGTACCCCACCGACGTGTCCGACGAGTTGATGGCGACGGCCCAGCTCTGGTGCCCGCCGGTGGTCTGCAGGTTGATCGGACTCGGTGCGGCGGCGGCACTGTCCCCGACGGCGAGCGTCGCCGCCACCAGAAACCCGACCGCTCCGGCGTTTCGGGCATTCCGCCCCGTTCCCGGCATGCTCCCACCTCCTGGCTGAGCACCCAGTCTGGCCCCGCGACAACAAGCGTAGACAGGTCCGTTAGTGCGGCACCGATAACAGGTCCACTGTGGATAAACAGATTCGGGTTGTGCGCACGCCGGTCACACCCGCGCGAGCTCGTCGAGGCGGTCCCGGGTCTCGGGGTCCGCGGGGGTGAGGACGAGCAGCCGCTGGCGCTGATCAGGGGTGACGAGGGTTTCGCGGTCCAGCACCAAGCGGCCGACCCGGGGGTGCAGGACGATCTGGCGATCGGCGCGGTGCACGGCGACCTCGTGCTCGGCCCAGAACTCGCGGAACTCGGGACTGGCGGCGAGCAGCCGGTCGACCAAACCGGTGACCGCCGGATCAGCGGACCGACGATCCGCCGCGGCGCGGAGATCGGCGACCAAACCGCGGGCGTGGCACTCGTGGTCCTCCGGCGGGTGCACGGCGCGGACGGCCGGGTCGGTGAACCAGCGGTACACCAGGAAACGGCGGTCATCGGGGAAGGTCGTGTGATCACCGTTGAGCAGGACCGCCGCCGGGTTCTGCGCAAGGACCTCACCCAGGTCGGACAGCACGAGAGCGGGGGTGTCACCCAGCAGGTCGAGCACGCGGACCAGACCGGTGCGAGCCGGACCCGCGACCGGCGGCTGGTGGCCCGCGAGGTGGAAAAGGTGGTCGCGGCCCTCGTCGGACAGGCGCAACGCACGAGCCAACGCAGCCAACAGTTGCGGCGACGGCTGACTACTGCGGGCCTGCTCCAGGCGCACGACGTAGTCGACGGAGACACCCGCGAGCAGGGCCACCTCCTCCCGCCGCAAACCCTCAGTACGACGACGGGGTCCGTCAGCGATACCGACCTCACCCGGCCGTATCGCCGCGCGGCGGCGCCGCAGGAAGTCGGCGAGCTGGTCACGCTGCATTCCGCCATGGTCCCCTGCGGGGGCGAGCCCATCCAGGGAGCAGCCCTCCTACGATCGGCACTCCGTTGTGTACGAGGACGGCGACCGTCCATCCCGGCATCGGGGGTGCTGAGGTGGGGACCAGCCGTCCATCCCGGCATCCGGGCTGAGGCGGAAGCGGCCGCCCATCCGGCATCCGGCGGCTGAGGCGGAGACCAGCCGCCCATCCCGGCATCGGGGGTGCTGAGGTGGGGACCAGCCGTCCATCCCGGCATCCGGCGGCTGAGGCGGGAACCGGCCGTCCATCCCGGCATCCGGGCTGAGGCGGAAGCGGCCGCCCATCCGGCATCCGGCGGCTGAGGCGGGGACCAGCCGCCCATCCCGACATCGGGGTGTCGAAGCGGGGAGCGGCCGTCCACTGTGCGGCCGGGTTGTCCACAGTGCTGGGAGCCATCCACAGGCCGGGCTCGCGCCTCTTGACAAACCGGCCGCCGGGATAGGCTCAGGAATGGGCCCCCGGCCCCCGGGTGGGTGGGGTCCTGCCTGGGCCACGGCGGGGATGGCGTCAAGCGCTGGATCGGGTGAAGGCCGGTGGTCACCGCATGCGCTAGGGCCGAGAGCTGACTCACACGCTAGGGCCGAGAGTCGACTCATGCGCTGGGGGAGGTCATCTCGAACCTGGGGTACGAGGGTCGATGATCGGGGGGCGGACGAGGCGGGGCAGGCAAACGCTCGGGTCTGCGGAGGTCGGGTGCCGGGGTGGTGGTCGGGAGAAGTGCAGCAGAGGGGTGGGTCAGCCGGATTTGCCGTCGGGGTCGCGGATGGATTTGATGGCGAACCAGCGGCCGGGAGGGACTTCCTCGATGCGGGTGTAGCGGGGTTTGCCGCCCTTGGCGGGGGACCACCAGACGTGTTGGTGGCGGTTTTGGGTGACGCCTGCGCTGCGGTTGGCGCTGCGTTCGAGGGGCCAGAGGTTGGTTTCGTTGTCCTCGCCGGTGAAGGCCCAGTCGATGACGTGGTCGATGTCGGCCTTGTAAGCGAGGTCGTCTTCGAGGACGATGCCCTCTTCGTGGAGTTCGCGGATGAAGCGGGCGACGCCGCTGCCCCTGGGTTCCTCGCCGCCGCGGTATTTGAGGGTTTTGCCCTCGTACGGCCAGTGGTCGACGCCCATGGCGAGGCCGTTGTCGTAGACCTTGTGCGGGAACTTGGCTATCTTCTCGGCGCGTTTGCCGTGGCCGGGGCGGGTCAGGTAGTCGGGGTACCACTCGGCGGGTTTGTGCCAGACCATCAGGATGGCGTCGGTCTCGCTTTCGCCGGTGCGGGATTTCTCGTTGAGGGCGTCGGGTTTCTTGAGCAGGGGGATGCGGGGGCCGCCCGCCTGGATGCCCGCCGTGAAGCGTTCCCTGGTGGCGCCGGACGCGGCGCGGATGTTGCGTTTGAGGATTTCCAGCGGGGAACCCTTGGCGAAGGTGAACGACGTCTGCGCGCCGATGGCGCCGGTGATGTCGAACAGGTGGAAGGACGGCGTGGTGAGTTCACCGCTGATCAGACCCTCGTCGCGACCGGCCGATTCGTCGAGGATGTTGAGCAGGGAACCCGCCAACCGCAGTCTCGCCTCGGCGGTGAGCGCCAATTTCAGTGACGCGGACGGGGTGAGGGTGAACTCGGTGCGGACCAGTTTGCCGTCGTGGAAGTGCAGCACCACATTACTGCCGGACAACGCGATACCGGCGGTGGCGACCAGGTTCAGCGCGGTCTGCAGTTCGGCGGTGATCTCCGCGAGCCAGTCGAACCCGATCGCGGCGAGGGTCAACCGGACGAAAGGTGTGTAATGCAGGCCGATTGTACCGGTGATCTGGCCTTGGTCCAGGCGGGCCGTCAGGTTGTAGTCGCCCTGGAACGGGGTGGTCAGCCAGTTGAACACCGAGTCGCTGATGCCGCCCGCGACCTCCCCGCCCTTCTGGGCGCCGTGCTTGGCCCCGTACAGCGCCCCGGCTCCCCCACCGGCCACCGCGCCGACCGGACCCAGCGGCGTTCCCGCCGCCGCGCCGAGGATGCCACCGCCGACGAGACCCGCCAGGCCGCCCACGATGCCGCCGGGCACCGCGGCGATGGCCCCGAACACCGTGCGCGTTCCGGACCGCTTGCTGTCCCCGGCCGCCCGGTACCGGCTGATCTCCGCCGCGCTGATCGATCCGACCACCGGCTCCAGCACCAGGCTCGGCTGCACCAGTTGGACCGGGTTGTGCGACCCGATCGCCGCGCTCGCCGTGATGAACTCCCCGATCGGGATCGGCGGCGTCTCCAGTTTCCCCACACCCAACTCGAACTCGCCGAGATCACCGACGTCGAAGGTCATCTGCTTGCCCGAGCTGAACACGACCCGCAGGTCCCCACCGCTGTCCGGCAGCTCGACCGGCGCGCTCTCACTGGCGGCAGGCAGGTTCCCCGGCACCGGCGGCGCGGGCGGCGACACCCCGGACGCGGGCGCCGGGTTCGGCTGGCGCTGCAGATACGTTGACACAGCGCGGTTCCCGGCAGGCATCAACCGCGAGAGCGCCATCGGGTGCGGGGCGCTCGCGGGGGCAGGAGCCTGCGCGCGGCCCTGCTGCTCGGCCGGTAAGTGATCGGTACTGTGCACCTCGTCAGCCCCTCCCGCCGCGCCGAGCGTGCCCACTGTCCCCCACCGAACCCCCACACCACACCGACAACCGGACGGCGTTCCGGACGCGGTTGCCTGCCCGAAGGTGCAGGACCACGGCCGACCGGGGACACGGCGGGTAGGTGTGATCTAGCGACGAACAGCCGGTGAAGGCGGGGGCGGAGGTGTGTCCTCAAGCGACTGTGGCGGCTTAGCGTTCGGCCGTGATCCGTGTGAAGCGTGTGCTGCTGGGTGGTGTGTTGTGTGTGGCGTCCCTGCTCGGGTCGGTGTGTCCGGCCGGTGCGGTGGGGAACGGGGTGGACCCGGCGGTGGCCGGGATTCGGGAACCCGTGAGCGGGCAGTTGGTGGACGACTGGAAGTTGGCGGGGCGGGCGAGTGCGTCGGGGGTGCAGGTCGCGCCGCAGTGGGTGTTGACGACCAGGCACGCGCCGGGGGCGGTTGGGGGGACGTTCACCAACGCGTACGGGACGGCGAGGATCGACTCGGTGACGGCGTGCCCGGGGGCGAGCTGCGACCTGAGCCTGTCGCACCTGGTGACCGCGTTGCCCGCGCCCGCTTTCCCGGATCTGGTGGACAACGGCATCCCGGGCATCCCGGAGGTGGGTACCACGCTGGCGGGGGCGTTGCTGGCGGTGGGGCTGGGTGGCGGGAAGCTGACGGCGGCGTGGACGTCGCCGACCGGTGCACCGACGTTGGCGACGATGGCCAACCCGCCCGCGGCGATCTCCGGGGACAGCGGCGGTCCGGTGTTCTACCACCGGCCCGGTGACCCGGCCGGGCACCTGGTCGGGTTGATGACCTACGGCGCGACCTGGATCGTGGCGGGGGTGCCGCAATTCTCCGCCGACGCCAAGGCTTTCATCACCGGGGTGGCGGGCGCCGCGGTGCGGTGGACGACGTTCGACCAGTTGGGGCCGCGGCAGGTGTTGCCCACCGCGATCACCGACTTCACGGCGACCGCGGTGCAGAACACGATGCGGTTGACCTGGAACCCGGTCGCGGGCGGCACGGCCTACACCGCTGTCCTGATCAACCCGGCCGATCCGGCGGACCGGAAGGTAGTGCGCACCACCGGGACCACGGCGGCGTTCACGGTCGTGCCCGGCGTGCGGTGGGCCGCGTTCGTGCTCCCGGAGACCTCGACCGGGCAGGCGCTCGTGCCCGCCGGGATGGACAGCCAGGGCAGCGGGTTCGTCTACCACTACACCCGGTTCGTCGCCGCAGGGCCCGCGCCGACCCCGGTCCGCAACGTCACCGTCGAGTCGACGCCGACCGGTCTCCGGGTGAACTGGGACCGCGGGCCGGAGGCGCTGCCGGACGTCAACACCACCGAACTGCGGCTGTGCCCCAGCAGTGACATCCAGTGCGTGACGCCCCGGCTCCGGGTGACCTCGGAGAGCCCCGGGTTGGACTTCGACGTCCCGGGGATCGCGTACGGCGACCGCTTCACCCTGGCGTTGACCGACCGCAACCCGTCCGGGGTGTCCGCGCAGACCGCGGTTCCGGTGAGCTACCTGCCGCTGCTGCCGCCCGCGATGACCCGCTCGGTGACGGCGCACCTCACCGACACCAAGATCACTTTCGGCTACGACACCCGCGGTGACGACCCGCTGACCGTTTTCCCGCTGACCGGCTACCACAACCACGCCCCGGCGGACATCTTCCGGGTCACCTTCGTCGACCCGCAGGGCCGCAAGCGCTCGCTGGCCACGGTCGACCCGAAGACGCAGCCGTCGTTCGACGTCGTGTTGGCCAATTGGCGCCTCACCCCGGGCCGCTACGACTTCACGCTCACCCCGTACAACTGGATGTGGGGCGAGGGCACACCGACCGTCGTCACGGTGCCGGTCGGGACGCCCGGGGACTACTCGGTCGCGGCGAAGGTCCCGGCCGCTCCGGTGATCACGGGAGGGGTTCCGCTGACCTGGACCCAGCCCGGGACCGAGCGGGTGGACTCCTACCTCCTGGTGGAACTGGTCAGCGGACAGGTTTACGAGGTGGGGCCGAACGAGCGGTCGTTCGACATCTTCTCGACGCACCTGCAGCAGACCCAGCAGTGGCGGGTGATCGCGACGAACCACGCCAGTGGCGAGTCACTGCCGGTTACCGGACCGTACGTCGAGGTTCCGGGCGACTGAACGGACCCGGGGCCCGCCACCGGGCGGGCCCCTCGGTCCACTCGCGACAGAGCAGGAAGTCCCCAACCCGCCGGGCCCAAAGACCCTGGTGGCACGAAAACAAGTACCGGGATTCGCCAGTGGACGGTGGACAACCACCTACCGCAGTTCGGTGATCGCCTCGACCAGGTCCGCCAGGTTGGGGTCGGTCGCGCTGCGGCCGAGCGCCTCGGTCAACGCCGACTCGTACACCGGAACGGCCTTGTGCAGCACGTCGTAGCCGTGGTCGGTGATCCCGGTGTAGACGCCGCGCCGGTCGTGCTCGCAGACGCGGCGCTCGGTCAGCCCCACCCGTTCGAGGCGGGTGACCATCCGGCTGACCGAGCTCTGGTTGAGGTTGACCGCGTCGGTGAGGTCCTGCATGCGCATCTCGCCGTCGGGCGCGGCGGAGCAGGCGATCAGGGCGAGGAACTCGGAGAGGCCGATGCCGAAGTGGCGCTGCAACGCGCGGCCCACCACCGCGTCGACCTGGCTGTGCAGTGCGACCAACCGCGTCCAACTCGCGGCGGTACCGGTGAGGTCCGCGGATCTGGGCGCCGTGATCTGGGCACTCTTCTTGGCGGCGATGTCCAGCCTCCTCCGCCTCGGCTGACCCGGCCGCGCCGACGACGGGCAGGCGCGGACCGGTGTCGAGCACTACGCTGGTCGACCCGCAGCATACCCGACGCGAGGTCTATGTAGTGGTATGCAAGTTCATCAGCTTCCCGTAACCCGGCCGGGCGACAGCGGCGCCGGTCAGTTCCATGGCGTGCCAGAGCAGGACCTGGTTGGCGGTGAGCACCGGGATGTCGAGCAGTTCCTCCAACGCGTCGATGACGCCGACCGCGCGCAGGCCGTTGCCGCCGACGAAGACGCCGGTGGCGTTCCCGGCGATCCGGCGGACCCAGTCGTAGAGCGCGGGCGGGTTGATGTGCGGTTGACCGCTGGGCAGGCCGCAGGGCGCGTGGTGCACGACGTCGACGCCCAGGGCGGTGAAGTACGCGGCGCCCAGCGAGTCCAACTCCTCGTCGAACCACGGCGGGTTAACCAGGGCGAGCTTGTCCACGCCGAGCGTGTTGATGGCCTGCTCGGCGGCGAGGCAGGTGGTGGTGACCGGCATGCCGCGGGTGTGCTCGGCGAGCCGGTCGACGAGGGCGTGCTCACCGGCCGGACCCACTTTGTAGGCGGAACTGGTGAACGCGCAGGCGATCGCGTCCAGCGGCGACTCGGCCAGCTCCCGCACGCAGTTGTCCAGGTGCGGCGGCTCGACGAAGGCGCGCACCGGGTCGTGCGGGATCTTCGGGTCCATCTCGCCGCCCGCCCGCATCGCCCCGAAGTGCAGCCGGGCGGCGTGCACGGAGAGGTGGTCGGGCAGCATCGCGCGCAGTTCGCTCTCGGGGCCGACGTCGGCGTGCGGCACGACGACGCCGATGCGGGCCGTCGTGTTCCAGCCGTCGTCGCGCCAGTTGGTGGTGGGCCGGGAGATCCGGGTCGTCATCGAGTCCACTTCCGACTGCGTCGGGGCCGGTCACCGGTGGCGGGCGGCCCAGGTGGTGAAGGGGGTCAACGCGTCGTCGACCGGGAACGGCTCGGGGGTGACCCGGCCGCCGTCGGTGCGGTCGACGTGCAGGTAGGAGGCGCGGTAGTCGAACCCGTAGGCGGCGGCGTCGTCGGCGCTGACGGCGTAGAGGACCGAGCCGATGCCCGCCTCGTACGCCGCCTGGTAGCACATGCCGCACGGCTCGCCGGAGGCGAACAGCACGGACTCGCTGATCGCCACCCGGTCGTGCCGCTTGGCCGCGTCGCGCAGGGCGACGATCTCCGCGTGCGCCGTGGGGTCGCGCTCGACGAACACGCGGTTCACCCCCGTGCCGAGCACGCCGGCACGGGAGTGCACCACGAACCCGGAGAACGGGATCCCGCCGCGCTCGACCTCGGTCAGCGACAGGGCGACCGTGTCGCGCATGTAGCCGGTGAGCTGGTCGGCGTCGAGTCCGTTCACTGTCCGGCTGCCTCGTCCGCGGTCGCGTACTTGGGGCCGGAGAACAGCTTGATGCTGATGACGCCCGCGATGATCACGGCCAGCCAGAGGATGCGGACCGGGGTGAGCGGCTGGTCGAAGACGAACGCGCTGACCACGGCGGCGCCGGACGCGCCGATGCCGGTCCACACCGCGTAGCCGACGCCGACGTCGAGGTGCTTGAGGGCGAGGGTGAGGGTGAAGACGGTGAGGAAGAAGAACACGACGGCGGAGAGCGACCAGCCGAGGTTGGTGAAACCCTTGGTGCCGCCGACGCTCACCGCGTAGCCGATCTCGAAGATGCCCGCGACCAGCAGGATGGCCCAGCCCTTGGCTGAGGTGTCACCGCTCGCGGCTGCCTGCTGCTCGAGCTCGGTGGAGGATGCGGTCATGGTGGGAACTCCTTGGTCCTGGGTGGGTTCGGCGCGGTCAGACGCCGCTGAGCTCGAGGCCGATGACCCCGACGATGACGACGGCGATGCCCAGTGCCTTGCGCCAGTCCAGCTTCTCCTTGAACACCAGCGAGCCGAGCAGCACGATGCCGACCGAGCCGAGGCCGGTCCAGATCGCGTAGCCGACGCCGACGTCGAGCCTGCGCAGGGCCAGGCTGAGGAAGAAGGTGCCGCCGGCGCCGATGACCAGGGTCAGCACGGTCGGCCACAGCTTGGTGAAACCCTTGGAGGCGTTGGCCGACAGCGCGAACAGGATCTCGAAGACCGTCGCGATGGCCAGGTATACCCAATGCATGTCTGAGGTGTTCCTCTCGTGTGAACTAGCTGAGGGCGGCGATCGCGGCGCGCAGGTCCTGGGGGTCGGGCACGCCGGAGAACCGCTTCGGACCGACGTCGATGGTGGGGACGGCCTGCACACCGGCGGCGTAGGACTTGCCCAGCTCGACCTGGTGGACCTCGGCGAACCGGCGTTCCTTGAGCGCCAGGGCGAACTCGGCGGTGTCCAGGCCGACCTCGTCGGCGATCCCGGTGAGCACCTCGGGCTGCCCGATGTCCAGGTCCTGCTGGAAGAACGCCCGCAGCACCGCGCCGTGGTAGGCCTCGACCACACCGTGCTCCCGGGCGAAGTGCGCGCCCTCGAAAGCCAAGTGCGAGTACGGCTGCGGTGAGATGGTCGGCAGCTTGATCGGCACGCCGAGCCGCTCGGCCATCGGGTAGACCGACTGGCGCCACACCCGGGGCAGGTAGTCGTCCTCGGGGCGCAGCGTCGGGTTGGGGTGCGGGCGGAGCTCGAAAGCGCGCCAGGACACGGTCGCCCCCGCGTCGGCGGCGGTGATGGTGATGATGTCCTCGGCCAGCAGGCAGTAGGGACACACGTAGTCGAAGTACACGGTGATCTCAGGCGGGCTCATGCTCACTCCCTGTCCGGCGCTCGGCGCGGTCAATACTTGCATGCATATACATGCTCTTGTCAAGTACTGATCGGGTATACTCAGTCGGCCGCGGGTGCCTCGGCCACCAGGGAACCGCCGCCGTGCACGGCGTCCGCCGAGGCGAACATGCCGGGGTGCCGCTCGCGCATCAGGGCGATGACGGCGGCGTGCTCGACGTCGTCGAAAGAGGCCACGGCCCCGACGAACTCCATGTGCCTGCGGCCCTTGTCGTCGAACGGGTGGTAAACGGCGTCCGCCGTGCCGTCGAACTCCAGGGGTGAGATGCCGTAGAGCTTGCACAGCATCTTGTTGAAGACAGGGGTTGTCTTGAGCCAGCGCCCGTCCAGGTGGATCTCGTTGAGCCAGTGCAGGAACACCTCACCGCCGACGAGCTCCTTGAGCTTGTCCGACGCGAGGTGGTTGCGCACCTCACCGGCGAGCACCCGGCTCGGGATGCCGACGGCGCGGGTGGCCGCCGCGTACAGGATCGACTTGTGCAGGCAGAAACCGGTCTTGGCAACGGAAACCGCGCTGGCCCGCAACCCGTCCCGGGACATGTCCGCGCCGTAGACCTCGTAGAAGACGCCGTCGCGCACGGCGTAGAACAGCGCGACCGCCTTGTCCCGGTCGGACACGGACGGGTCCGGAACCGCGGCGGCGACGAACCGGCGCACCTCGTCGGACTCGTGGTCGAGCAGGTCGGTGGCGGCCAACAGCGCAGTGGCGGTGGTCATCGCAAGTCCCCTCAGCCCAAACCGAGCATGGCCGCGATGCGGCTTTTCTGGATTTCGGTGGTACCGGAGTAGATCGTCCCGGCGACCGCGTTGCGGACGTCCTTCTCGAAGCCGTACTCGGCCATGTAGCCGTAGCCGCCGAAAACGCTCACCGTGTGCAGCGCGGTGGCCAGCGCGGCCTCGCTGACGATCAGCTTGGTGATGGCGACATCGGTCGTGACGTCCTTGCCCAGGGCCAGTTTCCGGCCCGTCTCGTACAACCAGCGCCGTGAGTTCTCGGTGCTGATCAGCATGTCCACTACGCGGTGCTGCACGGCCTGGAACGAACCGATCGGCGAGCCGAACTGCTTGCGCTCGCGCGCGTAGCGGATGGTTTCCTCAAGCCGGTGCTGCATCTCACCCAGGTTGATCGCGAAGCCGTAGAGGATCTCGCGCTTCATCACGTGGTCGAGCACCAGGAAACCGTTGCCCGGCCTGCCGAGCATGTTCTCCGCGGGCACGTGGGCGTTGTCCAGGAACAGCTCGCACAGGGGCGACGAACGCAACCCCATCTTCTTCATCGGGGTGCCGAAACTCAGCCCCGGCGTGTTCCGCTCGACCAGGAAAGCGCTGATGCCGTTCGCTGTTCCTGCAGTGTCGGTGCGCGCGTAGACGACGATCAGGTCGGCGATCGGACCGTTGCTGACGAATGCCTTGTTGCCGTTGAGGATGTAGTGGTCCCCGTCGGCGACGGCGGTGGTCTGCATGCTCATCGCGTCCGAGCCGAAATCGGGCTCGGTGATGGCGTGCGCGCCGATCAGCTCACCGGCGCACACGGCGGGCAGTAGCCGCTCTTTGACCGCGGGCTTGCCGAACCGGTTGAGCGGCGTCCCGGTGCTGGCGAGGTGGGTCGACGCGGAGAAGCTCAGCCCGCCGTCCCGGTTGGCGTGACCGAGGCCCTCCAACACGTACATCGTGGTGGGCACGTCCTGACCCAGGCCGCCGAAGCGCTCGTCGAACGGCAGCCCGAACAGGCCGGAGGCGGCCAGCTTGTCCCATTTCGGGCGGGAGAACTCACCGTTCTGGTCGGCCTCGATGTGCCCGTCGGAGAGAACCGGGCCGAGGTCTTCAATGGTGTTCCGGAAGAGTTTCTGGTCTTCGTTCCAGTCAATCACGTGACAATCCCCCTCGTCGTCCTGGTGTGCGGCCGCGACCGCACACCAGGACGAGCGTTCTTGGCGGGCCGAGCGGGCTCGGCTTGTGGCGCGGAGGCCGGAAAACGGGATCGGGAAAGGAAACCGGACGCGGGCTCAGTACTGCGAGTAGCCCTCGGGGTCGAGGACGTGCCGCTCGTCGCCGCGGATCGGCGGGTTGAACACGCTGATGAGGTGCATGTCGTCACCGGAGGCCGCGATCAGCGTGTGCGCGTCGTGCTTGTTCAGCGCGTAGAGCACACCCGGCTCGATGATCTGGCGCACGGCGCCGTCCGCGGACACGACCTCGCCCTTGCCGGAAACGCAGTAGCAGGCCTCCAGGTGCCGCCGGTACTGCAGCTTGGACGACGAGCCCGCCGCGACGACGGTGTGCGCCATGGCGAATCCCATGCCGTCGGACTCCACCAGTAATCGGTGGCTTGTGCCGTTGCCCCAGTCGACGGTGTTGACGGTGTCCTTGTGGCGGATGAACATTCCGGCCTCCTGACGGCGTTAGTTGGCGGCACTCGGCACGGCGCCGAGTTCCGTGATGGTGGCGTGGATCGTGGAAACGGTGCGGAAATCGGCGGGAGCGACGTCGGCGTCCTCGAGGTTGACGTCGAAGCGCTCACCGAGCCAGGCGATCAGCCGGAGCAGGTGCAGGCTCTCGATGACGCCGTTGGCCAGCAGGTCGTAGTCGTCGGCCAGGTCGTGCGGCGAGACGTCCGGGGCGAAGTTCCCGGTGATGTACTCTTTGATGACGAAGGTGTCGGACATTAAACCCCTGCCTCCTGACGCGATTCGCTGATCGCGTTCCGGTCGATCTTCCCCGTTGACGTCCTCGGCAACGCGGCGTGCTGGATCTGGAAAGTGCTGGGAATGGCGGTGCGGGGCAGCGAGCGCGCGCAGTGCGAGCGCAGGACCAGGCTGTTGGTCCCGTCCGCGCCCGCGCGCACCGCGGCGTGCAACCGGTACCCGGCCTCGGCGTCCGGGATCGCGACGACCGCGACCTCGTCGACGTCCGGGTGCCGTTCGAGCACGTACTCGACCTCTTGCAGGTTGGTCCGGACCCCGCGCACCTTGACGTGGAAGTCGTCCCGACCGTCCAAGTGGAACAGTCCGTCCGCGTCGCGGCGGACGATGTCGCCGGAGCGGTAGAAGACCCCGGTATGTCCGGCGACCCCGGTGGTGAAGCGCTTGGCGGTCAGGTCCGGGTCGAGGTAACCGTCCGCTTGGAACGGGGTCGACACGAGCAGTTCGCCCCGGCCCTCGCCGTGCACCTCGGCGCCGTCCTCGTCCACCAGGAGCGCCTGCACACCGTCGATCGGGCGACCGATCGGCAGCGGTGCCGGGACGGCGAAATCGGTGACGGTGTAGCGGAAACTGTCGTTGGTCTCGGTGCAGCCGTAGATGTTGTGCAGGGTCGCGTTCGGGAACATGGTGGGAACGCGGGCGAGCAGGTCGGCGGGCAGCACGTCGCCGGTGGTGATCACCTGCCGGACCGAGTCGAACACCCGGTCCTGCCCGGACAGCAGCCGGAAGCACAGCGGTACCGCCTGCGCGACCTCGACCCGCTGCGTGTCGACCAGTTCGGCCAGGTGGCGGCCGTCGGCGGCGCGCTCCGGGTCGACCAGCACCACCTTGCCGCCCACGGCCAGGGTGGCCCAGATGTCCAGCAGGGTCAGGTCGAAGTTGAGCGGCGCGTAGTTGAGGACCACCGTGCCGTCGCCGATGCCGAAGGTCCGCGCCGCCCAGCCGGTGAACCGCCGCACCCCGGCCTGGCTGAGCGGCACGACCTTCGGCGCCCCGGTCGACCCGGAGGTGGTCAGCACCAGCGGCGGGTCGCTGGGCATAGCGTCCGCCGCGGGCGCGCCGGTGGCGTCCGACCACAGCCGGACCGGTGCGCCGGGTGCCGGTTCTGCCTCCAGGCCGACCTGGTGCGTGCTCCCGGTGCGCGCCAACAGGAGTTCGACCGCGTCGCGTCCCAGGTCGGCGGACACCAGTACCGCCGGGACCCCGGCCAGTCCACATCCGAGCACCAGGGCGACCGCGCCCGCGGACTTCCTGGCGTTGACCAGGACCGGTCGGCCGGGCAGCACCCCGATCCCGGCCAGCGCGGTCGCGACCGAGGTCGCCGTGTCCCACAACTCGGCGTACGACCAGTCGCGGCCGCCGTCGTGCAAAGCCGACTTCGCGCTCCCCACGTGCCCCTGCACCGAGCGCACCAGGTCGGAGGATCTCATGGTTCCCCTTCGGTGTCCGAACACCTCAATTGCGATTGCCGAGCCGGACGGAAATGACGGACATGGCGCCTTTCGTCAACTCGACGCGGGCATTTCGACTTTGACCGCCATCCCAGGCGCGATCCATGTTTGCGCATGTAAGTACCTTCTCGCAATACGCCGAACGGCCCAAACCACCTCGCGGCCAACCATTGCCACGGTGGCCGAAAGATGGCGTTGAGCTGGGGATTTGTGAATTCGTGACACCTTCCTGCCAGTACGCCCACACCGGAGTGACCACTGGTAAATAGAAGGTGAATGAGCAGAAAACAACACCTTTTAACAGGTGATAACGGCCCGTTTCGGGCTAGGGGTGCCGGTCGGCGGCAATGGGGGCAACAGGTTTACCCCCTGTTCGGTTTCCACAGAACTACGCATACTCTACCCGCCTGGCTGAGCGCTCAACCGTTTCCCGGTAGTGGACTTTTCCGGCGTTCGCGGCCCCACTCCACCCCGGAAACCCCGGTATCCGGACCGCGATGTCGTTCCCGAACCGGACTGTCCTTTATGGATGATCAGCCCCCATGCCGCACCCACCACTGTCACCCGCTCCCGCGCTTGACCGGCGGCACGGGTCGCACACCGTGATCGAGATCCGCCGACAGCGGAGCGGGTGACGACGATCGCGGGTCTTGTCGTACCCACCCACCAGGCTGGAAACCGGGGCTGCTCAGCGCGATTCGATCTTCCCGAACAGCGGTCAGCCGAGTCGGTTGGCCCGCGCCACCAGGTAGTCCCGCTCGGGGGTGCTCGTCGTCTGCCGAGCCGCGAGCCGGTACTGCGCCACCGCGGCGGCGACCTCACCCGCCTGTTCCAACAGGTGTCCCCGCACCGACGCGACCCGGTGGCTGCCCGTCAACCGGTCGGCCACCGGGTCGACCACCGCGAGCCCGGCCGCCGGACCGTGCACCATGGCGGTCGCGACGGCGCGGTTGAGGGTCACGACCGGGTTGTCCGCGACCTGCTCCAGCAGGTGGTAGAGCGCGAGGATCTGCGGCCAGTCCGTGTCGGCGGCGTCGAGGGCGGCCGAGTGGACGGCGGCGATCGCGGCCTGCAGTTGGTAGACGCCGAAGACACCGCCGCGGGTGAGGGCGGTTTCGGCGAGAGCGCAGCCGCGGGCGATCGCGGTGTGGTCCCAGCGGGCGCGGTCCTGGTCGGCCAAGGGTACGAGAGCGCCCGCGGCGGTCACCCGGGCGGCGCGGCGGGCGTGGGTCAACAGCATCAGCGCGAGCAGGCCCGCGACCTCACCGTCGTCCGGGCGGAGCCGGTGGACGTGCTCGGTGAGCCGAAGCGCCTCGACGGCCAGGTCACCGCGCCCGGTGTAGCCCTCGTTGAAGATGAGGTAGAGGACTTGGAGGACAGCGGCCAGGCCACCCGGGTGGGTGAACCCGATCCCGGAGTCGCGCAGGCGCTGCTTGGCGCGGGTGATGCGCTTGCCCATGGTGGCCTCGGGAACCAGGAACGCGCGGGCGATCTCCGCGGTGGTCAGCCCGCCGACGGCGCGCAGGGTCAGCGGCACCTGGGCGGCCCGGGTCAGCGCCGGGTGGCAGCAGAGGAACAGCATGGCGAGGGTGTCTTCCTCGGCGGGGACCTCCGGGGGCACCTCCGCCGCCACGGTCTCCTCACGTCGGCGGCGGGCCTGGTCGGCGCGCAGGCCGTCGATCAGCCTGCGCGCCGCCACCCGGATCAACCACGCCTTCTGATCGGCGGGAACACCCTCGACCGGCCACTGCGTGTGCGCCGCGACCAGCGCCTCCTGCACCGCGTCCTCGGCCGCGGCGAAGTGCCCGTACCGCCGCACCACCGCCCCCAGGACCAGCGGCACCAGCGACCGGTCGACGATCACACGTCGCCCATCGGGTTCATCAGCGGCCGGATCTCCACGCTGTCCCCGGTCGCGGCCACCACCCGCGACGCGATCTCCGCCGCCCGCTCCGCGGTCTCGCAGTCGACGATGCTGTAGCTGACCAGCACCTCCTTCGACTCGGCGAACGGCCCGTCGGTCACCACGGGCACGTCCCCGCCCGGCCGAACGGTCCGGCTGTGCGCCGGGTCTGCCAGCCCCTCCGCCGCCACGAACTCGCCCGAGGCGACCAACTCGCCGCCCAACTCCGCGAAGAACTGGCAGGCCGCCGCCACCTCGGCGGGCATCTCCCCACTCGCCGCCCACTCCCGCGTCGCCGCCTCCCAGGCCGCACGGTTCGTGTACGCCAGCAGCATGTACTTCATCGCGACTCCCTCACGTCCCGGCGGCGCCGTCCGGGCACCGCACACCCGAACGTCGGAGTCGACCGGGCCGAAAGGACACTAACCCGGTCGACGAACCCCCGGCGGCCGTGGACCGAGCCGCCCACCGGGGGATGTGCGGTGGGCGGCTCGGGGCGTGGGCAGGCCGCCCGGACCCCACGACCGGGCGGACTGGGCTCAGGTGGCGAGTCGGGGCCGGACGATGAAGTCCGCCGCCAGGAACAGCAGCACGGCGACCTCGGCCACAATGCTCAGCAACGCCTGCGGCGACGGTTCGAGACCGTGCTCGGAGAAGCCGAAAAGACCGACCGTCCGCGACAACACGAACCCGACCAGCGCGCCGAAGGCCGCCCCCACGGCGGCGAGGCGAAGCAGGACGAGTGACGTGAACGGCAACAAAACCGCCAAGGCGAACGAGGCCGCCGCCTGCAAGAGGAACGCCGGGCCGACGAACGAGAGCACCCGGTACCCGTGGATGTAGAGGTCGGCGTGGATGACGCCCGCCCCGACAAGGCCGAGCGCGGCGGCGATCCGCAGCAACGTAGAGGTCATGCGAGCTTCACGTCCTTCACGGCCAAGTTGTGCGACCCCTGCTGGTAGCCGACCTCACGGATACCCAACGCGTCCGCGAGCTGCCCCGCGGGCAGGGTCACCGGCGCGGGTGCCTTCGCCGTCCCCGGCTTCGGCAACGGGTACGCGGTCGTCGTCGCGCTGTAGAACGTGACGTTGCCCTCGGTCTTCGTGAACAACTGGTGCACGTGCCCGTTCAGACAGGTCACCGACGCGAACCGCTTCAACAGGTTCAACACCTGCGCCGCGTCGTCCGTCCCCCACCCCCACTGCGGGTACATCGCGAACAGCGGGATGTGGCTGAACACCACAACCGGCGTATCCGCCGACAACCCGGCGACGTCCTTGCGCACGAACTCGATCTGGTCGTTCCCGAGGTGCCCGAGCTTCTCCAGGTTCAACGTGTTCACCAACGAGATGAAATGCACCCCCTTGACGTCGAAGCTGTACCACCCGTCGCCAACCGACCCCGCGCCGAACGCCTGGCGGTACTTCTTCCCGCCGTCGTCCACCGAGTCGTGCTCCCCGGGAACGGTGAAGGTCTCCCCCGCCCGCACCGTCCCCAACATCTGCTTCACCTGGTCGAACTGCCCCGCCGTCGACAGGTGCGTCAAATCCCCGGTGTGCATCACGAAATCCGGCCGGTACGGCAACCCGTTGATCTGGTTGATGGCGTGCGTGAACGACTCCGTCACCGCCGTGTTCGCCGCACCCGTGAACCCGATATGACTGTCACTGACCTGCACGAACCGCAGCGCGTTCGGATCATCCGGCACGGCGGCGGCCGCCCCCGGCGTGTGGATGTGACTGATCACCTCACCCCCCGCCACCGTGAGGACGACAGCGGACCCGAACCAAGCCGTATGCCGCAACAACTGCCGCCGACTCATCCCCTGCGGATCATCATCACTCACGGAGTCACCTCAACGGTCGCCGTCATGAACGGGTGAATGGTGCACAGGTAGTCAAACCGCCCCGCCGTGGTAAACGTGTACCGAAACGTATCCCCGGTATTCATCGTCGGCGACTTCAACGGCCCCGCCCCCGAACTCGTCACCGTGTGCGGCTCAGTGTCACTATTGGTCCAGGTAACCGTCGTCCCCACCTTCACCGACACCAACGCAGGCGCGAACGCGAAATCCTTGACCGCAACAACATTCGTGGAAACCGCAACCCCACCCCCCGCAGGCGCCGACGAAGACCCCATCGGCATCCCCATCGCCGACGACGGACTCCCAGCCCCACCAGGACTCCCGGACCCCGCCCCACTCCCACAAGCACTCACCACAAACACCGCGCAACAAGCCACCACAAGCCCCCGCGCCACCACCAATCGCTTCATGCCACCAAATACCCCCCACGGTTACACCACCCTCCAAAAAAACACCCCACCCACCCAACCCCCACCCGCAAACCCACCCCTTCGCGACAGCGAGAACCACCCCCACCAACCCGCACCGCCACCCAGCAAACCACCCCACCACAACCCACCACGACCAACCCGCACCGCACGCCCCAAAAAAAACCCCACATCGACGATGGCCGCCAACCCACCCCACGCGCCTCGAAACCCGCCGAACCCAACCGCCCGTTGTGGTGAAGTTGTTTTGTTTGGGGGAAGCGGTGGCCTAAGCCGGCAGGCGGGTAAGGCCACGCTTTCCAGTGGCCCCGCCTTTTAGCCTTACCCAGGCCACCGCTAGGGGCCCCAAACAAAACAACTTCACCACAACGGGCACCCCAGCTTTAATCTGGCGCAATCCAGCGGCGTCGCCGAAGGCGACAAGCAGTCATCACAATCACGCATCTCCCACCCAACCCCCCACCCCACCCTGCTCTGATCACCCCATGCGCAAGCCCACCGGTGTCGCCCAAGGCGCGACCGCCGCCGCAGCCATCGCCTTCGTCACCGCGTGTTCCCTCCCCTGGATGGCCAACACCCCCGCCCTCCCCCTCCTCGGACACGCCTTCACCATGCGCATCTGGTTCCTCTTCGAACCCCCCGGCCCAGGCCCCGGCCTCGAGATGGCCACCCTCGGCCTCCTCACCCTCACCGCGATCACAGCCGCCTACTACCACGCCCACCGAACCGCAGCCGCGACAGCCGCCGTAGCCATCGCACCAGGCATATCTCTCATCTTCCGAGACCACCCCGGCCTCTCCTCCGGCTACGGCGCCACCATCGCCACCACCGCAGTAACCACCATCGCCATCGCCCAAACGGCAGCCGCCTTCCACCTCACCCAAGGGCCACCAACCGCAGGCGCCGCCACCGCCGTAATCCTCGCCGTCGCAGCAGGCTTCGCAGGCGCCGCACACGCCTCCGCCCGAGACATCGACGCCACCACGTCCGCACCAGGCGGCCCAGTGACGATCAGCACCCACGACAACATCCTCGTCGGCATCACCGCCACCGACAGCGTCACCGGAACCGAACGCTGGCACTATTGGTCACGGGATTCCACATGGCCGCACCTCGGACTCAGCCCCGACGGCAACACCGCTTACCTCTTCGTGAACCGCGTAACCGAAAGAGACGTGCTCACCTTCGACGCACACACCGGAAAGCTGCTTGAACGGAGATTCCTCGCACACACAAGCTGGGGAGACCAATCCCCCGGCCCAGCAGCGCCACTGGACAACGAATAGCTCAGGTCTGCACCGACGGAACGAAGACCTCGACCTGCCCACCCGATTCCCGCACCAACAGCTTCGGCAGCGGCCGCAGGTTCATCGGGAGTTGATGCCGCAGTACCGCCCCGTCCACCGCGAACGCCGTCCGGTGGCACGGGCAGTCCAGTTCCCGCGCCACCCGGTCCAGCATCAACTTGCAGCCCAGGTGCGTGCACGCCCCCGAAACCCCACGCACCTGCCCACCAACACGCTCGACGAACCCGGACAACACATCCAGGTCGAACGGGTGCACGCCACCCTCAGGCAGGTCACGGCCCGCGACGACCGGATGCCAGGAACCGGTGTCAGGAACCACCACCGGCGGTTGCGCCGCAGGAGCGCCCGCCACATCGGAGATCGCGCGATCGACCGCCACCCCCACCGCCGCCGACGCGGCCGCGACCGAGGTGATCTGGACGAACCGCCGACGCCCCCGGTCGACGGGGGGTTCCAGTTCGCGGCGGAGGCGGGCGTGCAGGGACGACACGAACTCCTCGCTCGGCGCCCCCTGCTCCGCCCCCGCCGCGCCTAAGAGGACGGCGGCCTTGACGTCCGCGGCCTCCTCGTCGGTGACGCCGGCAGGCCTGCGGCGCAGGAGGTCGCGGACGTATCGGCGCACCCCGGTCATCACGTCTCCACTCCGCCGGCGACCTCACCGGCTCGACGCACCGCGCGGTGCTGCAACACCTTCAGATTCGCCACCGTCACACCCAACTCCGCGGCCGCCTCCTTCAACGAGCACCCCTGCAGGAACCGCAGGCGCAGGACCGTGGCGTACCGGTCCGGCAGCGCCGACAGGATGTGCTCGGCCCGGTCCCGCGCGCGGGAGTCGATCAGCTCGGGTACCGCCTCGGCGATGTCGCGCTCGTCGTCGAAGGTGGTGACCTCGCGGCCGAGCGTGCGGCGCCAGTGGCCCGCGAGCACGGTGCGCGCGGTGGCCACCAGGTAGGTCCGCACCTCGCCGACGCTGGCGGACAGCCGAAGCGGCCGCAGCGCCCGCAGGAAGACCTCGGCGGTCAGGTCCTCCGCGTCCGCCCGGTTGCCGACCCGGGAGAACACCAACCGGTACACCCGATCGATATTGTCCCGGTAGACCGCCTCCCAGTCCGGGTAAGTCTCCTCCGACACGACGCGCAGCCGCGCCCTTGGCTCGTTCGAGCCGCCCGGCTCACGCCGGGCGGGTAAGCGCTGTCCCACCCCGCACCATCCGACTCCCCTCATCCCCGTCGACCCGCCGGGTCGCTCCGATCTGGGATAGGCGCCAGGGTTACACAACCGGCCGGGTGGACCGGGTTCCGGGGCGGGGTGGACCGCCGACTGTTCGGCGCGGGGCGGGACACGCGGAACATTCAGCGGTGTGGGATTGTCCGGTTCGCCCCGGGGCGCCCTGGGCAGAGGGCACGGCCGCGGCCGTGTAGCCTCGGTTCGCTCGAGGAGTGTTGCTCGGGGGCGAGCGAGCGCTCACCGGCACCCGAACCCCGTGGAGTTCTGAGTTGATCTCGATCGGCGAGATGGTGTTGTTGGTCCTGACCACCGGCGCGGTCATGATCCTGCCCGGGTTGCTGGTCGGGCTCGCGGTGGGTCTGCGCGGGTGGCTGCTGTGGGGCGTGTCCCCCGTGGTGACCTACGGGGTCATCGGGGTCGCGGCGCCGACGCTGCCGAAGCTGGGGATCACCTGGAGCCCGTGGACGGTGCTGGCCACGACGGTGGTCATCGCGGCGATCGGGTTCGGCGTCGGCCGGTTGCTGCGCCGGTGGGACGGCCGCTGGGTCGAGCGGGAGCCGGTGCGTCCACCGTGGTCTCGCGCGCACCACTTGTCGGTCGCGGCCAGTGTTCTCCTCGGCGGCGGTATCGGCCTGTTCGCCTCTTACCGCGCTTCTCGCGGTTTCTCCGCCGTACCGCAGTGGTTTGACGCGGCGTACCACGCGAACGCCATCCGGTTCATCTCGGACACCGGGCAGTCGGCGCCGTCGGCGTTGAAGGTGCTGACCGACCCGGACGCGTCGTCGTACTTCTACCCGAACGCGTTCCACGCTCTTGTCGCGTTGGTGCGGCAAATCGGCGGCTTCGGTGTGGTGCCCGCTTTGGACGTCGCCAACGGTCTTGTCATCGGCTCGTTCGTGCTGTGCATGACCATCCTGGTGAAGGTCTGCACGAACAGCCCGGCGCTGACAGCGGTAACGGCGATCCTGTCCTCGACGGTCACCACGTTCCCTTACGACATCCAGGTGTGGGGTCCGCTTTTCCCCCTCGTCGCCGGTATCGCCCTCGTGCCGGGGTTCTTGGCCCTGCTGCACCGCGCGTTGCTGGAGCGCAGGTTCGGCCACCTGTTCGCGACGGCGTTGGGCGCCATCGGACTGCTGGCGATCCACTCCAGTGTGGCCGTGGCCGCGATCCTGCTCGCGGGGCTGCTGCTCATCCAGCACTGGATCACCCGCAGGCAGCGCATCCTGCCGGACCTGGCCGCGGGCGTGGGCATCGTCGTGCTGGCGGTGCTGTTCGGGTTCAACCAGATAACCGCGTTCCTGGGCATCTCGGTGTCCGCCGACGACGTGGTGTGGCCGCCGACGTCGATGCCCGCCGACGGGTTCGGCAGGCTGCTCGGCGCGTCCCGGGCGGTCGGCTACCCGGCCTGGTCCGGCCCGTACAGCGCCTGGTACCCGGCGTGGTGGTTCACCGCCGCCCTGGTCGTCGGGCTGATCGGGGTGCGCAAGGCGAAGTTCCGGCCGGTGTACTGGTGGCTGCTCGGCGGCCTGGCGTTCACCGTCCTCTACATCATGGTCGCGGGCTACTCGACCCCGTTGACCCGGGCGCTGAGCAGGCCGTGGTGGAACGACCCGTGGCGGATCGCCGCGCTGACCACACCCGGTCTGATCGTGCTCGCCGCCATCGGCGTCGTCACCGCGCGCGACGGCCTGGCCGCCCTGGTCACGAAGGTGTGGCGGCCCAAGCCGCGCGCCGAGTCCACCCGGCCCACCGAGTTCACTGAGTCAGCCGAGGCAGGCGACCCGGGTGCGACCGCGGTGGTGGGCGACCGCCGCCGGGCGCTGGTCCCGATCGTGTCGTTGGCCGTGGTGCTGCTCGTGTTCGGCGCGCTCAGCCGCGGGTTCTACCTGCCGCGCAACACCGACCGGCTGCGGTGGCTCTACCTGGACGGCCCGGTCGTGTCGCACACCAAGGAAGACGCGATGGCCTGGCTGTCCCAGCACGTGCCTGCAGGCACCGTGGTGGCCAACGACCCGCACGACGGCTCCCCGTGGATGTGGGCGATCGACGGCGTGCAGCCGCTGTTCAAGGTCTCCGTCATCGGACCGGTCCCGGCGCGCAAGGACGGCAGCAACGACGCCGAGGTCATCCTGCGCAGGCTGAACCAGTACGACACGGACAGCTCCGTGCGTCGAGCCGTGGACAACCTGGACATCAGCTACGTGTTCGTCAGCAAGGGCTCGGTGAAGGCCGACCCGTACGCCCCGGTGGCACGCGGCCTGCAGGACCTGGACCGGGTGACCGGGCTGCGCGAGGTGTACCGGAACGTGGACTCGACGATCTACCAGGTCACCAAGTAGATGCGATCAGCCCGGCGGCGCGGAACACTGTCGGGCATGGCCAAGAGCAAGCGGTTCCCCCGGGAGATCTACGAGACCGAGCTGCTGCGGCTGCAGGGCGAGCTGGTCCAGCTCCAGGAGTGGGTGCGCACCAGCGGCACGCGCCTGGTCGTGGTCTTCGAGGGCCGGGACGCGGCGGGCAAGGGAAGCACGATCAAGCGGGTGGCCGAGCACCTCAACCCCCGGGTGTGCCGGATCGTGGCGCTGCCGACGCCGACCGAGCGGGAACGCACGCAGTGGTACTTCCAGCGCTACGTCGACCACCTGCCCGCCGCCGGTGAGATCGTCCTGCTCGACCGCAGTTGGTACAACCGGGCCGGGGTGGAGCGGGTGATGGGGTTCTGCACGCCGCTGGAGTACCAGCGGTTCCTCCGCCAGTGCCCGATCTTCGAGAACCTGCTGGTCGAGGACGGGATCCTGCTGCGCAAGTACTGGTTCTCGGTGAGCAGGGCGGAGCAGGAGCGGCGGTTCCGGGAGCGGCTGGAGAACCCGCTGAAGCGGTGGAAGCTGTCCCCGATGGACCTGGAGTCGATCACCCGCTGGGACGACTACTCGCGGGCCCGCGACGACATGCTGGTGCACACCGACACCGAGACCGTCCCGTGGCTGGTCGTCGAGGCCGAGGACAAGCGCCGGGCCCGGTTGAACATGATCGCGCACCTGCTGTCCAGTGTCCCGTGGCAGCCGGTGGCCCGCGAACCGCTTGTGCTGCCCGAGCGACCTACCGACACCGGTTACACCCGCCCACCCCGGGACGTGGAGCACCAGGTACCCGACCACGCGGCGTCCCTCTTGGCGTGACCGGATCAAGGGTCGAAAGCACTCCACCGGGCGGGGTGACTGACTCTGCCCTTCCGCATCAGCGCCGCTAGCGTGGGGTGGGACCAGTCGAGGGAGACGCCAAATGCCGTCCTGGACCCATGACGACCTCCGCCGGATCGACGCCTACTGGCGTGCCGCCAACTACCTGTCCGTCGGGCAGATCTACCTGCTGGACAACCCACTGCTGCGGGAGCCGCTGCTGCCCGACCACATCAAGCCGCGCCTGCTCGGGCACTGGGGCACCACGCCGGGTCTGAACCTGGTCTACGCGCACCTGAACCGGGCCATCCGGCAGCGGGACCTGAACATGCTCTACGTGGCGGGCCCCGGTCACGGTGGTCCTGGGCTGGTCGCGAACGCGTACCTGGAGGGCACCTACAGCGAGGTTTATACCGGCGTCAGCCAGGACGTGGACGGTATGCGCGCGCTGTTCCGGCAGTTCTCCTTCCCCGGTGGCATCCCCAGCCACGTGGCACCGGAGACGCCTGGGTCCATCCACGAGGGTGGCGAGTTGGGGTACGCGCTCGTGCACGCGTTCGGCGCCGTGTTCGACAACCCGGACCTGATAGCGCTCTGCGTCGTCGGTGACGGAGAGGCGGAAACCGGTCCTCTTGCCGCGAGCTGGCACTCGAACAAGTTCCTCGACCCGAAGCGGGACGGGGTAGTCCTACCGGTGCTGCACCTCAACGGCTACAAGATCGCCAACCCCACGGTGCTGGCGCGCGTCCCGGACGACGAGCTCGCCGCGCTCATGCGTGGTTACGGCTACAAACCGCACTTCGTGGCCGGGAGCGACCCGATGGCGGTGCACGAGGCGTTCGCCACCACCGTGGACGCGGTGCTGGACGAGATCGCCGCGGTCAAGTCCGGTCCGACGAGTGCCCGCCCGGCCTGGCCGATGATCGTGTTGCGCACCCCGAAGGGCTGGACCGGGCCGCGCGCGGTCGACGGTACGCAGGTCGAGGGCACTTTCCGGGCGCACCAGGTGCCGTTGGCGAACACGCGCGAGGACCCCGGCCACCGCAGGCAGTTGGAGAAGTGGCTGCGCGGGTACCGCCCGGAGGAGCTGTTCACCGAGGCCGGCGCCCTGGTCCCGGAGCTGCGCGCGCTGGCCCCGGTGGGCGACCGGCGGATGAGCGCCAACCCGCACACCAACGGCGGGCGGCTGCTGCGCGACCTGGCCATGCCGGACTTCCGCGAGTACGCCGTCCCGGTGGAGAAGCCGGGCGCGGCGACCAGCAGCGCCACGGGCGTGCTCGGCGGGTTCCTGCGGGACGTGATCCGGCGGAACCCGGCCACGTTCCGGGTGATGGGGCCGGACGAGGTGGCGTCCAACCGGCTGGCGGCGGTGTTCGAGGCGACCGGTCGGGCCTGGAACGCGGCCACCGTGCCCGGCGACGACCACCTGGCGCCCGGTGGCCGGGTGATGGAGGTGCTGTCCGAGCACCTGTGCCAGGGCTGGCTGGAGGGCTACCTGCTGACCGGCAGGCACGGCCTGTTCACCAGCTACGAGGCGTTCATCCACATCGTCGACTCGATGCTCAACCAGCACGCGAAGTGGCTGAAGACGACCCGGTCCATCCCGTGGCGGGCGCCGATCGCGTCGCTGAACTACCTGCTGTCGTCGCACGTGTGGCGGCAGGACCACAACGGGTTCAGCCACCAGGACCCCGGGTTCCTCGACCACGTCGTGAACAAGAAGGCCGAGATCACGCGGGTGTACCTGCCGCCGGACACCAACACATTGTTGTCCGTGACCGACCACTGCCTACGCAGCAGGCACTACGTCAACGTCATCGTCGCCGGTAAGCAGCCCGCGTTGACGTACTTGACGATGGAAGAGGCCGTGGCGCACTGCACGCGTGGTCTGGGCATCTGGGAGTGGGCGGGCACGGCGGACGGCGAGCCGGACGTCGTGTTGGCCTGTGCGGGCGACATCCCGACCCTGGAGATCCTCGCCGCGGCCGCGTTGCTCCGAGAACACCAGCCCGACCTGCGGGTCCGCGTGGTCAACGTGGTCGACCTGATGCGGCTGCAGCCCGCGTCCGAGCACCCGCACGGGCTGTCCGACCGCGAATTCGACGCGTTGTTCACCCGGGACAAGCCGGTGATCTTCGCTTTCCACGGCTACCCGTGGCTCATCCACCGGTTGACCTACCGGCGCACCAACCACGGCAACATCCACGTGCGCGGTTACAAGGAGGAAGGGACGACCACGACACCGTTCGACATGGTCATGCTCAACGACCTCGACCGGTTTCACCTCGTCATGGACGTCATCGACCGGGTTCCCTCTCTCGCCGGCTCTGCGGCGCTCTTGCGTCAACGCATGTTCGACGCCCGGCTGGCCGCACGGCTCTATACGCGTCAACACGGTGAGGACGACCCGGCCATCGCCCAATGGACGTGGAGCTGACCGTGCGCGTACTAGTAGTCAACGCGGGGTCGTCGAGTTTGAAGTTACGGCTACTCGGCGCAGATGACGCTGTCGAGGCCACGGCCGATGTCTCGGATACCGACGACATCGCGGCCACCTTGCGCTCTTGGCCCCGTCCGGACGCCGTGGGACATCGAGTTGTACACGGCGGGGCGGAGTTCACGTCACCGGTCCTCGTGGACGCGCGGGTGAAGGCCGCGCTGCACGACTTGGTGGAGTTGGCGCCGTTACACCAACCGAAATCGTTGGCCGGGTTGGACGCGGTGCAGGACGTGCTGCCTGACGTTCCTGCCGTCGCCTGCTTTGACACCGCGTTCCACTCCACCATCCCCTCTTACGCCTCCACGTACGCGCTCCCGTCAGCGTGGCGAGAGAGGTACGCAATCCGCCGCTACGGCTTCCACGGCCTGTCACACGCGTACTGCGCCAAGAAGGCAGGTGCCTACGGCAGTCGCGTCGTGTCCTGTCACTTAGGTGCAGGAGCCTCGGTGACGGCGATCGTGGACGGTAAGAGCGTCGACACGACCATGGGGTTCACGCCGTTGGAAGGGCTGGTGATGGCGACGCGCTCGGGGTCGGTGGATCCCGGCTTGGTGTTGTGGCTGGCCGAACGGATGCCGATCGACGAGGTCACGAACGCCCTCGAGAAGGAGTCCGGACTGCTGGGGCTGGCCGGAACGGCCGACATGCGCGAGATCGAGGCAGCGCTGGACGACGACCCGCGCGCCCGGCTCGCCTTCGACGTGTACATCCACCGGCTGGCCGGGTGCGTCGCGGCCATGACCACGGCCGCGGGCGGACTCGACGTGCTGGCGTTCACCGGTGGCGTCGGGGAGAACTCAGCCGCCGTCCGCACCGCCGTCGCCGCCCGCCTCGACCACCTGGGCGTGCGGGTGACCGGGGCCGCCGAGTTCGACATCACGGCCCCGGGCGCGCCGGTGCGGACCCTGGTGGTGCCGTCCCGGGAGGACCTGGAGATCGCCGCCGGGGTGCGGACTGTCCACTTAGGTCATCGGTAGACTGGCGTCGACGGAGAGGGGACCCCTTTGGCCACCGAGTTGCTGCGCCTGCGCTGCCGCGGCCACCAGGACATCCGGGCGACCCACGGCAAGACCCTGGAGGTCACCGCCGACCCGGACATCACCGGCCGCGCCACCTGCGTCGTCGGGGTGGCGGCCAAGATCGTCGGGCCGGTTGGCGGGCCGGTCGGCGCCGTCGCGGGACCGGTCGAGGTGACGTTGAGCGTCGCCGGGCTCAGCGTGTCCGTGCGCGCGCTGGCGAACTCGCGGTGGCGGCCGGGGGCGAGCTTCGTCATCCGGCGCAGCCCGCACCGGCTGCCGAACACCCTCGCGACCAACGCGGACCTGTCCTCGGCCGACTTCCCCCGCCCACTCGTCGACGCGCTCGCAGACCCGGCCGCGGAGATCGATGTCGTGGTGACTCGCGCGCCAACGCCAGACCGGTATTCGGTGCTGTATCGAGCCTCTTATCCCGACGACCGCCTCGTGGCCGAGTGCGCCGCCGCCGACTCGATCTCCGCGACCGACTCCGCTGCCCGCGCGTTGGTCACGGGTCTCGGCTACTCGTTGAGCACGCGGGTGGGCCGGACCCTCCAGGTGTCCACTGTGGAGTCATTCGCCGAGGCGGCCGACGAGGTCCTCGGCTTGCCGCCGGAGCTCACCGTCGCCGCGGTGCTCGAACCCGCGCCCGTGGTCGTGGTGCCCGGTTTACCCCGGCGCGAGGTCATGAAGGTCGCGGCGACGACCCAGCACGCACACGTCGTGTTCACCTGCCCCGCCGACGAACTCCCCCGCTGGCTGGCCGACGCCACCCGGCTCGCCGGGACCACCCACGCCGCGGTGCTCCCGTTCGACGAGCGGCCGATGTCCGGAGCGGTCTCGGACATCGAGGCGATCCCCGGATCCGGGACGGTGTGGTGCGCTCTCGCCCGCACCAACTCGTTCACCGAGGCCGACGTCGATCCTCGCGCCCTGTTCACGTCGTTGAAGGCCGAAGGGGTGTCGTCAACGTCGTTGGTCCGCGCGTTGAGCGGCCAACCGGGCTGGTCGCGCAAACAGGCGTACGACTTCGTGCTGGGCGTGGAGTAGCCCGTCGGTGGGACGCTCAGGTGGGGTTGATCAGGCCGCGCAGGGCTAGCACGTCCAAGCGGTCGCGAGACGAGTTCAGCCGGCGGGTCCACGAGGTGGCCAACGCCGCGATGCCCGCGTCGTCAAGGTACTCGGCGGCGTGGAGGTGCCAGTGGGCGGCCTTGAGCGCGGGGCCGAGGTCTTCGGCGGCCGAGTCCGGGGTGGGTTCGGGATGGGTACCGACCTCCGGGACCGGCGGGCGCCAGGCGTGCAGGTTGAGGGTGATGAGGAAAGGCGTGTCGGGCGCACAGAGCGCGGCCAGAGCGGTGAGCATCGCCGGGTCTGAGCCGAGGACACCGCGCAACAGGCTGCCCCAGGGCATCAGGACGTGCACCTCGGTGATGTCGGACAGCTCAGCCGGGGGCTGTTCGGCGGCGGCCCACAGGTAGAGCAAATTGGGGAGGCCGCCCTTCTTGGGGCTGGCAGCGGCCTTGGTGGCCGCCCGGCGCATGTTGTCGGTAGCGGCGTCCAGACCGATGACCAGAAGATCGGGGTGGGCACGGGCCAAGTGCAGCGCGTGCTTGCCGTCACCGGTACCGACATCAAGGAGCGCGGCGGTGTAGCGGCCGCGCAGGGCGGCGAACTCGGCCCGGTCGACCTGGACGACCTGCTTCCCGGTGACGCGGCGCATACCGGGAGCCTAGTAGTGGCTCCACCCAGGACGGTGACCACGTCTCGACCGGCCCACGCCGTCCCTGGCGGCAGTGCCGAACGACCAAATACCCCCAACGAACACCGTGGACAGGACCGATCCGCGGCCAGCGCTCCGGGTCGAGCCCCAGCGCAGGGTCGAGCCCCGGGGCCTTGTGGGCCACCGGGGCTCGGCGGTCGTGCACCGCCCGCGGTTCGCGACGCGGCGGCTCGGCGGGGCGGATCGACCCGCCGGGGATCTCAGGGCCGCAGTGTCGGCAGCGACACGGCGGCGGGCAGCAGCAGGTCCGCCGGGTCGGGCCGGACCGGCAGGCCCGCGGTGGACTGCTCGGAGTCCACCCCGATCGCGGTACCCACCACGTCGACGGCGTCACCCGGGACAGCCGACACGTCACCGGTCGCGGCCGAGGTGTCGCCCGTCACCGCGCCGGGCACCGCGGACACGTCTCCGGTCGCGGCGGACACGTCGCTGGGAACCGCGGCGACGTCGCCGGGGACGGCCGTCACGTCATCGGTCACCGCGCCGGGGGTGGCGGTGGTGTCGCCGGGCGCGGTGACGTCCGGGAGGTTCGTGTCGGCCCCGGTGCCGGGCAGCGTGACCGGGCCGGGGAGGTCCGGGATGTCCACCGGGGAGCCGGGGTCCACGGCGGGAGTCGGCAACAGGCCGCTCGGGACGACACCGGGCAGGGTGGCGTACAGCGCGGTGACCAGGGTGTTGACCAGGTCGAGCAGGCTGGACAGCAGGGCGGGGTCGACCACCCCCGGAATCGGCAGGATCTGCTGGATCTGGGCGGCCCTGGCGTCGGCCGGGTCGGCGAGGGTGCCCGCGCCGCAGCCGCGAACGTGGTTGAGCACGTCGCGCAGGGTGCCGATGCCCTGGGCGAGCGCGGTCTCGTTGGTGGTGGACCCGGCGATCTCGGTGGAGGCCGCGGTGAGGTCGTGGATGGCGGTGATGGTGCCGGACTGGTCGGCCGACGGTACGGGGGTGGTGGCGGCCGCCGCCAAGCCCGCCCCGGTCGCTGTCAGCACACTCGCGACCGCGACGGCGGCCGCGATCCGCGTGAGGTGACGGTTCATCGGTTGGGTGTCCTCTCCGGCTGGCTGGCTTGCTGGTTCCGTGGTCGTGCGTTACCTACGGCTACCAGCTAACACCGACGGTGACCGGATGATCACGGTCCGACCCGGTCACCCCGAGCGTTCTTGCCACCCACAATCACAGGTTCGCAGTCACCCAATGGACTGACAGTGGCGGCGAAAAACAAGCCGGGTTCACATCCGGGTCGGCATTCTCAACATCAACTCACCCATTGGACCCAATATGGGACTCCCGACCCGAAAGGCGGGCGGAATAGATCACCACGGCGACAGCGTGCCCGGCTCGAGCGCGGCGTCGAGGTCGCGGTAGACGGCGACCAGGTCGCGCACGCCGGTCACCTGGAGGGTGTGCAGGGCAGGCCCGAGCGGGGCGGCGACCCGCAGGACCTTGCCCCGGTGCAGGCAGTGGTAGTGCGCGCGGACGACCAGCGGGGCGGCGCCGACGCTGAGGAAGGTGACCTGCACCAGGTCGACCACCACGAGCCGCTTGACGGTGTTCTCCGAGCAGGCGTCCTCGACCTGCTCCCGCCAGGGCCGCTCGGTGGTCATGTCGATCCGGCCGACCGCGCTGACCACGACCGCGGACCGGGTGCCGCGGGTGGTGACCGACAACTGCTCGCGCGGGTGCGGCACGAACCCTCCATCGCGCGCGGGTCGACCCGGGACCGGGTGGGCGACCGAACTGGAAAACGATCACGGCGGCGCACCGCTCGAGTTCGCCGACCCTATCCCGATTGTTGTCCGCGATCCGGGCGCGACGCGAGCCCGTGCGCAACAACACACGGAAAATGCGTCTGATTCAGTGAATGATGCGTTGTTTCAGGCGGCGGTTTCCGGCCGCGCGCTCGCGGTCACGCCGACTCCCGCCGGTCGGCCCGGTCGACGCAGTGCGGCCCGGGGTAGGCCACCCGGGCCGTCTCCTCCGGTCGGGCCACCCGCAGCCGTCCGCCACCACCCGCCCGCGCCCGCCGAGCGTGCTCCTCGGCGGCCTTGGCCCACGCCAGGTCCCTCAGTTCCACCGACATACCCGGTCGATCGGCCGAATGGAGCACTTCGTTACCGACCGCAATCAGCACTCACCCGATGGATGGAGCGAGTACATGATCGGTTGAATGAGGCGGGCGCAATTCAGCGTCGTTCACCTACGTTTCGGCGGCACACCCGCCAACCGTCCCGGGCAACTCGGGTGACGTCATCACCTGCAGGAATAGTAGTGCCGAGGTGCGGAAACCAGTGCGCCGGGCGGGCCGGTTCCGGCTCAGCCGACCAGTCCCGGTGGGAAACCACCGGTCGCGATCGGGCCCCACGAGGTGGGGGTGATCCGGATCAGGCACTTGCCCTGGCGGACCATGGCGGCGCGGTACTCGGCCCAGTCCGGGTGCTCGCCGGAGATCGACCGGAAGTAGTCGACCAGGGGTTCCAGGGCGTCCGGCAGCGCCAGCACCTCGGCCTGGCCACCGATCTGCACGTACGGGCCGTTCCACTCCGCCGACAGGACGCAGGCGGACACGGTGCCGGTGCGGCGGGCGTTGACGGCCTTGGCGCGCGCCGGGTAGGTGGCGATCGTGACCCGGCCCTCGGCGTCGACGCCGTAGGTCACCGGGGACAGTTGCGGCTCGCCCGAGGACCGGGTGGTGACCAGGACCAGGCGGTCGCGGGCGCGCAGGAACGCGAGCAGCCCATCGCGGTCGGGGCGCTCGGCGGTGGCCGTGCGCGGCACCTACTTGACCGCCAGCTTCGCCAACCGCTGCGGGGTGGGCCAGCGGACCTCGGAGACCCAGCCGAACTTCTCGAACAGCCAGATGAGCCGGGCCGAGATGTCGACCTGGCCGGGCCGCACGCCGTGCCGGGCCGAGGTGGGGTCGGCGTGGTGCAGGTTGTGCCAGGCCTCACCCATGGACAGCACCGCCAGCGGCCAGAAGTTGGTGGCCTTGTCCCTGGACCGGAACGGCCGCTCGCCGATCATGTGGCAGATCGAGTTGACCGACCAGGTGACGTGGTGCAGGAACGACACCCGCACCAGGCCCGCCCAGAAGAACGCGGTGACCGCGCCCCACCAGGACCAGGTGATCAGGCCGCCGAGGGCGGCCGGGGCGAGCAGGGTCACCGCGGTCCACAGGCCGAACTGGCGGTGCACCCGCTGCAGGTCGGGGTCGGCGAGCAGGTCGGGGGCGAACCGCTCGGCGTTGGTGAGCTGCCGGTCGAACACCCAGCCCATGTGCGCGTGCCAGAACCCGCGGGCGAGCGCCATCGGCGAGGTGCCGAACAGCCACGGCGAGTGCGGGTCGCCCTCGCGGTCGGCGAACGCGTGGTGCCGCCGGTGGTCGGCGACCCAGTGCAGGACGGGCCCCTGTAGCGCCATGCTGCCGACGATCGCCAGCCCGACCCGCACCGGCCGCTTCGCCTTGAACGAGCCGTGGGTGAAGTACCGGTGGAAGCCGACGGTCACGCCGAGGCAGGTGAAGGTGTAGAAGAAGGCGGCGAGCAGCACGTCGACCCAGCCCAGCCCCCACCCCCACGCCAGCGGCACGGCGGCGACCAGCGCGGCGAACGGGACGAGGATGAACAGGTACGTGCCGACCTGGGGCCAGTGCGCGCGGGGCGAGCCGAACATCGGCTTCGGTCCCGTGCTGCTGCTGTCCTCGACGGTCGCGGTCATCTGCGGCCTCCAGCGCTCACCGGCGGCACCCGCTCGGGTACGCGCTCGGGCGTAAGCAAACCAGGCCACGGACCCGGACACCAAGGGCTTGCTTGGCGGTGGGCTGTCCGGTATGTCGCGTGTTTCCCACCGTTGTGGCAGGTCGGCGTGCCTCGCGCGGCCCGATCGCCGCCCCAGGTTTCATCCTGACGTCGCCGTCCGGACGGGCAACGGTCAGGAGAGTGCCGTGATCGCGGACTGGATGCTTTGGTAGTAGTCCGCGATCTCGGTGTACACGCCGGGGAACTGCGGCCGCGCACACCCCACCCCCCAACTGACGATCCCGACCTGCCGCCAGGCGCCCGCCGTGTCCACCGCCACCATCGGCCCGCCCGAGTCGCCCTGGCAGGTGTCGATGCCGCCGGTGCCCACCACTCCCGCGCACAGCATGGCCGCGGGCACGAACGAGTACCCGAACTTGGTGTACAGCTTCCCGCACGTGGTGTCGTCGACGTAGGGGACGTTGGCGTGCAACAGGTACCGCTGCTGCTCACCCCCCTCTTGGGTCGCGCCCCAACCCATGACCCGGAACGGCCCGGCGCCGACCACACTGGGTTCGAGCTTCACCACGGGGAACGACAACGGCCGGGCCAACTTGATCAACGCCCAGTCGTTCCCCTTCCCCGCCGTCGTGTAGTCCGGCGCCCGGTACACCGACGCGGAGTTGACCACGGTGGCGTCCGTGCTCGCCAAGTCGACCGTGCCGAAGAGAGCCTGAATCCGAGTCTCCGGCCCCGTCCCGGCCACGCAGTGCGCCGCCGTGAGGACGACGCTCGGCGCCACCAGCGACCCGCCGCACCCCATGGACAACCGCGCCAACCACGGGTAGATCCCCTGCGGCGCCCGAACTCCGCCGACCACCCGCCCCGGGTCCTCGGTGGCCCGCGCCATCCCCCCAACCCCGACGAGCACCAGCGCGATCCCAACCGCCAACGCCCGCATGAACTTCCGCATTGTCGAGTCTCCCCCGATGATCACCCACCGCAACCCCGCGGTGGCCCTCCGTCGATCGTGCCCCGCCCCCGGCGGTGCTCGCCGCCCAACCACCTGACCGGGTGATCCACACCGCCCGATCGAGCCCAGCGCTCGCCTGTTTCGGTGAACCTCGGGCAGCACCATCGCCGTCCGTCGCCACCAACGGGCCCATCACTCGGTCCCCCGAAAACCCAACCCCACCACCAAACCCCACCCACCCACGCCACTCCCACCTGGCGCTGCATTAATCACCCGCCCGTGAACCACCCCTCCCCACCCTCACCCGACCGCGCCCCAGCCCCACCCACCCTCACCTTGCCGCGATTGGCCCCGGGCGCCACGCAGGGGCCCGCCCACCCGGGGCACCGGGGCCCATTCCTGACGGTAGCGCGGATCGTGAGTTGTCAAGAGGAAGCCGTGCTGAGCTGTGGACAACTGAACACCCTGTGGAAAACGGCGAGTGTGATTGAACACCTTGTGGACAAGGGTGGGTTCAACATCCACCTGACGAGTCCCGACGGGTACTTGACATCAACCCCGCCGTGGTGCGAGCAGGGGCCCGCCCTCCCGGGGGCCGGGGGCCCATTCCTGACGGTAGCGCGGAACGCGGGTTGTCAAGAGGGACGGGCGACGGGCTGTGGACAACCGAATGCCATGTGGGCAAACGCGAGTTCGATATCCACCGGACGAGTCCCGGCAGGTACTTGACGTCAACGCCGCCGGGGTGCAGACAGGGGCCCACCCACCCGGGGGCCGGGGGCCCATCTCTGAACGTAGCAAAGCGGGCCGGTTGTCAAGGGCCGCAGGCGAAAGCGGTGGATGGCGGAGTGCATTGTGGACAGCCGTCAACGACGGTTGCGCTTCACCTGCAGGCGGTTACGGGGCCGCAGCGACCGGACGAAGCGGTCCGCATGGTGGCGGGCCGGGGGTGGGCGGGGGTGGGCGGGGATGGCTGCGTGGGGCGGGAGCGGCAGGAGATGAGCAGGCGGGAGAGGGTCAGTGGCTCGGGATGTCGAAGTGGGCGATGGTGGATTCCTCAAGGCTGCCCAGGTACACGCGCCCCCCAACTTCACGCACGCCGGTCACCATGCGGAAATCGCGGGCCTGCGCGTGGAAGTCGTGGACGACGGCGCCGGTTTCGAAGCTCAGGGCGCGGGTCCAGGTGATCCGCCGGGGTTTGGGGTGGTGGGGTTCGGGGACGCGCCAGAGGAGTTTGCGGAGGAAGGGCGGGGTGCGCAGGAGGAGGTCCACCACTGGGTCCCGTGGGGCGGCCATGGCGATCCAGAGGTTGCCGTCGGTGCCGGTGGACATGTTGTCGGGGAAGGCGGGGAGGTTGTCGGCGAAGACGTCGGCGTGGCCCTGGTGGGCGCCGGTGAGGTGGACGCGGCGGAGGCGGTAGTTCCAGACGTCCGCGACGACGACGTGGGTGGCGGTGGGGGCCAGGGCGACGCCGTTGGCGAACTGGAGGCCGGTGAGCAGGGTGTCGACCGAGCCGTCCGGGTCTCGGCGGAGCAGGCGGCCGGTGCCGGTGTGTTCGAGGAGGTCGGCCTTCCAGTAGGGCAAATCGAAGCGGTCGGTTGAGTTGGTGAAGTAGATCGTGCCGTCCGGGGCAACAGCGGCGTTGTTGCACACGCGGAGGCCGGGTCCGGCAGACACCAAGACTTCTATGTCTGAACCGTCCACAAGCAACAAGCCACGGGCGGCGTCGCAGACAACCAACCGACCGTCGGGGTACCACTCCAAGCCGAGGGGCCTACCGCCGGTGTTAGCGACAACGGTGACCTCTTCCGCTGTGATGCGGAGGATGCGGCCGTCCTCAACCCCGGTGTACACACACCCCGAGGCATCAACGAGTACGTCCTCAGTCCCTTTACCGCCCGCCGGTAGGACTGTCAGCGGCGGTAGCGTCGAGCCGCGTGGGCCTCGACCAGCTCGTGGGGCCCGCCAGACGACGGGATCGATCCGTGGCCGTGCCATGAGCCTCCTTCACGCGATCTTCGCCACTACGCGCAGCGGCAGGAAACGCATGGCGTAACCCACGACGGTCCACGGCCACGCGGGCACGCACGCCGTCGCGACCTCGCGTTCCATGGCGCGCACCATCGCTCGCACACCGGGTTCCGTATCGACGAGCAGCGGTGTCTTACGCGCTCGCGCGTTCATCTCCGACCGGATGTACCCGGGGAACAACGTGGTCACCTTGATCGGCGTGCGCAGCGTGTCGGCGCGCACGCCTTCGGCCAACGCGGCGATCCCGGCCTTGCTGGCGGCGTAGGTCGACATGGTGCGCGGCAGCCCACGCATCGCGCTCATCGACGACACGACGACGAGGTGCCCGGCGTCCTGCGCGCGGAACGCGGTCATCGCGGCCTCGCACTGGGCGAGCGCGGCGACGAAGTTGGTCTCCGCCGTCTGCTTGTTGGCGTGGAAGTAGCCGGTCCCGAGCGGCTGCCCCTTGCCGAGACCGGCGTTCACCACCACCCGGTCCAGGGTGCCCAACTCGGCTTTGGCCTCGGCGAACACCCGGAACACGGCGTCGTGGTCGGTGACGTCGAGTGCCTTCACCAGCACGGTGATCCCGGGGTTGGCGCGCAGCAACTGCTGCCGGACCTCGGCGAGCCGGTCGGTGCGCCGCGCGGCGAGGACCAGGGTGCGGCCGAGCGCGGCGAACTGGCGGGCCATCTCGGCGCCGAGCCCGGCGCTGGCCCCGGTGATCAGGATGTTCTGGCGGGTCAACGGTCTCCCTCCACCTGCCGCGAAGTTACCCGTCGGTTAAGTTAGCGCAGACGCGGGACCGCGGCCGACTGGACCGCGCGGTCAGCCGAGCTCGACCAGTCGGTTGCGCAGGACTTTGCCGGTCGCGTTGCGGGGCAGTTCGTCGAGGAAGACGACCTCGCGCGGCACCTTGAACCGGGCCAGGTTCGCCCGCACGCGCCCGCACAGGTCCTCAGCGGTCACCACCGCCCCCGGCTCGCACACGACGTACGCCTTGAGCCGTTGCCCGAACTCCGCGTCGGCGACCCCGATGACGGCGGCCTCGACCACGCCGGGGTGCTCGACCAGCAGGTTCTCGATCTCGGCCGGGAACACGTTCTCGCCGCCGGAGATGATCATGTCGTCGTCCCGGCCGTCGATGAACAGCCTGCCCGCGGCGTCGAAGTGGCCGACGTCGCCGGTGCACAGCAGGCCGTCGATCACCTCCTTGGTGCCGCCGTCGGTGTAGCCGCCGAAGGCCAGGCCGCTGCCCGCGAACACCCGGGCGGTCACGTCCGGCCGGGTGACCGGCCTGCCCCCGGCGTCGTAGAGGGCGATCCGGCAGCCGACCGGGGCGCGACCGACCGTGCCCGGGGCGGCCCGCCAGTCCTCCGGGGTGGCCACCGCGGCGACCGCGACCTCGGTGGAGCCGTAGAGGTTGTGGATGACGTCGCCGAACGCGCGGGTTGCCCGGTTGCCGAGCTCCGGCGAGAGCACCGATCCGGCGGTGAACACGATGCGCAGGCTGGACGTGTCGTACCCGGCGAGCACGTCGTCGCCGAGGTCGAGGATGCGCTGCAGCATCGTCGGCACCACCACCAGCGCGGTGGCCCGGTTGTCCTGGATGGCAGCGAGCGCGGCCAATGGGTCGAACCGACGCCGTAGGACTGCGGCTGAGCCAAGAGCCAGCGACAGCGTCAACTGCGAATAGCCCGTGGCGTGGAACAACGGCGCCGCGAGCACGGTGGCCTCGTTGGCGCGCAACGGGATCCGGTCGACGAAATGCGCTGCGGCCAACGGTGACCTCACCTGCCGCGGAGCGCCCTTAGGTGTACCGGTGGTGCCGCTGGTGAGCAGGACAGTGCTACCGGGCTGCCTAGGGGTTGGGATGGGGCTGTCTTCGGTCTCGGCGATGAGGCCTTCCAGAGTCGGTACGCCCGCCGGGTCGCCGTCCGTCCACGCCAGAACGCGGAGAAGCACACCGGGTAAAGCACTGGCGAGCGGGCTGAACTCCTGGTCGTAAACGAACGCCGTAACCCCCTCGCGCAGGGCCACGTCCACGAGCTGGGGACGCGCGAAGCCGGTGTTCATCAGCAACAGCCGTGCGCCTATCTTGGCAGTCGCCAGCATCGTCTCCACGGCGCCCCGGTGGTCACGGGCCAGCAGCGCGACCACCGACGCGGGTGTCACCCCCCGGCCGACCAAGGCCCGCGCCAACGCGTTCGACCGGTGGTCCAGCTCGGCGAAGGTGAGCTTGCCGCGCTCGTCGACCAGCCCGACCGCGCCCGCGTCCCGGTTCGCGGCGACCCGGGCCGCGCCCGCGATGGGACCGAGCCTGCGGGTGGTCATCATGGCGGTGAGCACGTGGTCCGGCCTGCCCAGCGGGACCAGCCCGGCCCGGTGCATGACGTCCACGCTCCGGATGACGGTGGCGCCCTGCGCGGCGACGCGGCCGACCAGGTCGCGGACTCGGGTCAGGTACTGGCTCACCGACGCCTCCCAAAGGTGTTACCGGGTGGTAACACGATGCCGTGGGACCTACTCGCGCGTCAACTACGGGCGCGTTGTCGTGGTCATGAACAACAATGCCGGACGTGCGGGTCATCGTGGTACCGGGAACGGCGGGCGCCGGGCGGGCGCTGCTGCCCGGATCGGCCCCGGTCGACGTACCCGACCTCGCCGCCTGGATGGCCGAGCTGGAACGGCGGGAGGCGCCGCGCTGGGTGCTGCCCGCGCTGGACGAGTCCTACCCGGCGCTGCTGGGCGCGGGCGTCCGGCTGGGACGGTGCCACGACCTGTCCCTGGTGGAGGGCATCCTGCTCGCCTTCGAGGAGCGCCCCGGCCGCCCGCGCAACCTGGCCGCCGCCTGGGCCCGACCGCGCGGGCTGCCCGAGCCCGCCGACCCGCGCCCGGTCACCAGGGGGGAGCAGCCCACCCTGTTCGAGCCCGACCGGGGCACCACGCCGGTCGGCACCGACCCGGTGCTGGCCGCGGCCGACGTGCTGGCCGACCAGGAGCGCAGGCTGTCCGCCACCGCACACCCCGACCGGCTGCGGCTGCTGGCCGCCGCGGAGTCCGCCGGTGGGCTGGCCGCCGCCGAGATGACCCACCACGGCCTGCCCTGGCACGCCGACGTCCACACCGACCTGCTCACCGACGTGCTCGGCCCCCGCCCCACCCCGGGCGCCCGGCCCGCGAAGCTCGCCGCCCTCGCCGACCGGATCGGCGCGGCCTTCCACGGTCGCCCCATCAACCCGGACAACCCGCAAAGCATCGTCAAGGCGTTCGCGCGCGAAGGGGTCGAGATCCCGTCCGCGCGAGCGTGGGTGCTGCGCGAGGTCGAGCACCCCGCGGTGGCGCCGCTGCTGGAGTACAAGGAGCTCGCCCGGCTGTGGGTCGCGCACGGCTGGACCTGGCTGGACTCGTGGGTGGACGACGGCCGGTTCCGCCCCGAGTACGTCGTCGGCGGCGTCGTGTCCGGCCGCTGGGCCACCCGCGGTGGGGCCGCCCTGCAACTGCCCAAGGCGCTGCGCACCGCCGTGCGCGCAGACCCGGGCTGGTCCCTCGTCGTCGCCGATGCCAGCCAGCTCGAACCCCGCGTGCTCGGCGCGCTCTCCGGCGACCAGCGGTTCGCCGAGGTCTGCGCGACCGACGACCTCTACACGAGCCTGGCCGCCGACGCGTTCGCCGACGACCGCCCGCGCGCCAAGATCGCCATGCTGTCGGCCATGTACGGCGGCACCAGCGGCGAGGCCGGTCCCCTGCTCGCGGTGCTGCGCAAACGCTTTCCCACCGCCGTCGACTACGTCGAGCAGGCCGCCCGCGCCGGTGAGGACGGCCGGGTCGTCCGGTCCCGCCTCGGCCGCACCAGCCCGCCGCCCAGCGACGCCTGGCACGAGCGCACCACCGCGACCGGCGACGAGGCCACCGACCGCGCGGGCCGCCAAGCCGCCCGCGACTGGGGCCGGTTCACCCGCAACTTCGTCGTCCAGGCCAGCGCCGCCGACTGGGCGCTGACCACGCTGGCCACCCTGCGCCGCCGCCTCACCACGACCGCCCCGGACGCGCACATCGTCTTCTTCCAGCACGACGAGGTCATGGTCCACTGCCCGTCGGACGACGCGGCGGCGGTCGTCGAGGAGATCGGGGCGTCGGCGCGGGAGGCGAGCTCCCTGGTGTTCCCGGACTCCTCGATCCTGTTCCCGCTGCCCGCCGTCGCCGTTTCCTGCTACGCGGACGCGAAGTAGCGCTCAGACCCGGCGGAGCGCGGCCGGAGTGAGGTCGGCGGGCGTGCGGTGGCCGGACAGGCCCAGCGTCAGGTCCAGGTCGGCCAGCAGCCCGCGTACCGCGTGCCGGACCCCTTCCTCGCCGCCGAGTGCCAGGCCGTAGACGTACGGCCGCCCCAGCAGGACCGCCCTCGCTCCCAGCGCCAGCGCCTTGACCACGTCCGCGCCGGTGCGGATGCCCGAGTCGAACAGGACCTCCAGCCGGTCGCCGACGGCGGCCACGATCTCGGGCAACGCGTCCAGCGAGGCGAGGGCGCCATCGACCTGGCGGCCGCCGTGGTTGGACACGACCAGGCCGTCCATGCCCGCGTCGGCGGCGCGGCGGGCGTCGTCGGGGTGCTGAATGCCCTTGAGAACGATGGGGCCGTCCCAGTGCTCGCGCAGGAACGGGAGCTGATCCCAGCGCTTGTCGGTGCCGGTGAAGAGAGAAACCCAGCGCAGGACGGCCATCGCCTGGTCCTCGGCAGGCGATTTCTCCAGCCCGGCTAAGAAAGCGGGGTCGGTGAACGCGTTGGCGACACCAGTAGCGCGCAAGAACGGCAGGTACGCCTGGTCGAGGTCACGCGGGCGCCAAGCGAGGGTCCAGGTGTCGAGGGTGACGACCAGAACGCGGTAACCAGCCCTCTTAGCGCGGTGCAGCAAGCTGGCGCACACGTCCGGCTCTTTCGGCCAGTAAAGCTGGAACCAGCGCGGTCCGCCCACCGCCGCGACATCCTCCATGGGGTAAGACGACGCGGTAGAGAGCACGATCGGCACCCCGAGCGCGGCGGCCGCGCGTGCCGTGGCGAGTTCCCCGTCGGGATGCACGATGGACTGGACGCCAACGGGGGCGAGCAACACCGGCGCGGGCATCTCCGTGCCCAACACGGTGGTGGACAGGTCGCGCGTGGTGGCGTCGGCGAGCATCCGCGGCACGAGACGCCAACGGGCGAACGCCTCCCGGTTGGCGCGCACCGTGTCACCGGACCCGGCACCGCCTGCGACGTAGCCGAACGGGCCGGGCTGCATGGCCGCCTCAGCGACCGACTCGACCCGGGTCGGGTCGGTGGTGAACGGCGGCACCTCGTCGGCGAGGCCCCGCAGGTAGATCTCGTTCTGGTACTGCGCGTGCCCCGCCATCAGCCCTCACGTCCGCCTCGAAGTCGCGGGCGAGTCTGGCACCGGGGCCGGTCGGGGCGCTAGCGCGGCCCGAAGCCCTGGCCGCCGGGCGGCTGCTGGTACCCGGGCGGCTGCTGGCCGGGGATCTGCGCGACGGGCGGGGCGACCGGCGGCGGGTACCCCGGCTGCTGCTGCGGGTAGCCGGGCTGCTGGTACCCAGGCTGTTGCCAGCCTGCCTGCGGGTAACCGGTCTGCGGATAGCCGGGCTGCGGGTACCCCTGCTGCGGCGGGAACCCGGGCTGCTGCGGCGGCGCGAAGCCCTGCTGTGGGGCGAGACCCTGCTGCTGGTCGAACGCGGGCTGCGGGCCCGCGTAGGACTGGCCGGGCGGCGGGGGCAGCGGGACCGGGCCCGGCTGGTGCTGCTTGTCCTTGCTGAACACCGTCACCAGCAAGATGATCAACACGCCGAGCGCGCCGATGCCGAGACCCATGCCCGGCTGGTACGGGTCCGCCCACGACAACAGCCGGAACTGGATGCCGGTGAAGCTCAACACCGCCGAACCGAACCCGTAGACCAGCAACAACCCGGCTAAACCGCGCACGACTATCCCCTAGCACGTTGTTCGAACCCGGGGACGCAAACCGCCCGTGGTTCCCCCAGTGAAAACCGACCCGCGCACTTTAGCGAGCGACAGTCCGAATACGCCAGAGCCCGAACCAGGCCACAGTGGACGACCCGATGCCGAGCACCGCGGTCGGCACCAGCAGCCCGGTCCCGGCGATGCCGACGGCCAGCGCGAGCAGCCACACCACCAGCATGACCAGGCCGAGGAGCAGCAGCACCACCCCGGCGGCGACCAACGGGACGTGGTCGACCAGATCACGCGGGGTGGGCCGCTCGGCCGCTGGGATGGCTCGATATCCGAACCAGCCCGCGCCGCCGACCAACAGCACCAGGGCGAGGGCGAACCAGGCCAGTAGTGGACTCGGCTGTGGCATTCCGGCGACTAAAAGGACAAACGACCCAATTGTCAGCCAGCCCGCGCACCGGCGGAGAATGAGCCACAACGTCACCCGGCGCGACCGGGTGTACCCGGGCCGCCGCGCTTGCGTGGCCACCGCGCCCAGGTCGACCGGGAGGGCGCCGTCGTCCTGGACGGTCGGGAGTTCCCGGGTGCGCTTCGCGGACGGCTCCGGATCACCGGTCAGCAACCCACCCGGTTCCCGGCGCGCCGCCGCGGGCTCGCCGCGCCCCGGCCGCACCGAGACCCCGGCCCCCTTGGGTTCCGGTTGGACCTCGACATCGGCCGCGACATCGGCCTCGGCGATCGGCTCTGCGGCGATCGGCTCGACCGGCACGGGTTCGGCGGTGACCGGGATGACCGGCTCGATCTCCGGCTCCGCTACCGGCGTTGGCCACACCGACGACATCCGCTGCCGCCACTCCGACTCGACCGTCCACGACGGCCGGGCCGCACCCGGCTCCGGTGTCCCGCTCGTCTCGGCCTCGGGCCGGGTGCCCGCCTGCGGCACGGTGTCCACCAGGGGCTCGACCACGGGCACGATCACTGGCTCGGCCTTGGTCTTGGCCGCGACGACCTCCCCCGGCACGGCGGACTCGCCCGGGTCGGTCCAGTCCGCGCCCGCGCCGAGCCTGCGGGCGAACCCGCCCGAGCGGGCCGGGCGGGTGGACTTGACCACGGTGACCGGCCGGGGCAGCCGGTCCAGCCGGGCCTTGACCTCGGTGTTGCCCGGGTCGAGCAGCAGGGCGTCGGTGAAGGCGCGGCGGGCGAGGTTGTCGTCGCGCACCCGGGTGGCGGCCAGGCCGAGCACCTCGTGCACCCGGGGCACCTCGGGGGCGACCTCGGCGGCGATCAGCGCGGCGGCCAGCGACTCATCCGGGTCGGCGGCGCCGAGCACCTCGGACAGGGTGACCATGGACCGCCAGTCGCCCGGGTCGCGCCGGGCGGCCTCGCGGGCGGACACGACCGCCTCGTCGTGCCTGCCCATCTCGGCCAGCGCGAGGCTGGCCAGCCGGTGCGCCCAGGACCGCTCACCGAGGGTGATGGCCCGTTTGGCCGCGTCCAGGCTCAACTGGTGGTCACCGGAGTCCAGCAGCGCGGCCGCCAGCCTGCACCAGGCCTCGGAGCTGTCCGGATTGGTGACCAGCACCGGGCGCAGCAGGTCGACCGCCTCGCCCGGTCGTCCGGCCGCGGTGAGCCGCGCGGCCTCCACCAGCACCGCCTCGATCGGCTCGGCCATGGCACCTCCCGCCCTCTCGACCCCAGTGTGTCAAGCCACCGGTCGGACCACCGCCACAACCCCGGGCGACGTGGTCACGATTGGCAACACCAGTGTCCTCCGCACAGGTGACCAATTCACCCGTTTACCGTCAACCCCACCCGACTGGCGGCATCCGGTCACCCGCACGCGTGACCACGGACCGCGACGTGGCGTTCGTCCTATCGGCCCACCTTTGACTCCCGGTGGCCGAACCGGGCTTCCTAGACTGATCGGGTGAACCCCCCGACCAGGGCCACCCGGATCCGGCTCGCCCTCATCCTGGGCGGGCTCTCCGCGTTCGGTCCGCTGTCCATCGACATGTACCTGCCCGCCTTCCCGGCGCTGGCCACCGGCCTGCACACCGGTCCGGCGCAGGTCCAACTCACGCTGACCACGTTCATGATCGGGCTGGCGGTGGGCCAGGTGGTGGCCGGTCCGCTCTCGGACGCGCGCGGGCGGCGCGGGCCGCTGCTGGTCGGGCTGGCGCTGTACGTGGTCAGTTCGTTGGTCTGCGCGATCGCCCCGTCGGTGTATGCCCTGATCGTGTTGCGGTTCGCGCAGGGCGTGGCCGCCGCGGCCGGGGTGGTGATCGCCAGGGCCGCGGTCCGCGACCTGTTCACCGGGCAGGCGATGGCCCGCTTCTTCTCGGCGTTGATGCTGGTCAACGGCCTTGGCCCGCTGCTGGCGCCGCTGATCGGCGCGCAACTGCTGCGCTGGACGTCGTGGGTCGGGATCTTCGTCGTGCTGTCCGCGTTCGGCACGCTGCTGCTGGCCGCGACGCTGCTGTGGCTACCGGAGACGCTGCCCCGCGAGTTCCGCGGCGAGGCGCACCTGGGCCGGACGCTGCGCACCTACGCGCGGATCGGCACCGACCGGACGTTCGTGGCGTACGCGGTGTCGGCGGGGTTCGTGCTCGCGTCGATGTTCGCCTACATCGCCGGGTCGTCGTTCGTGCTGCAGGACATCCACGGCCTCAGCCCGCAGCAGTACAGCCTGGTGTTCGGCGGGAACGCACTGGGGATCATGCTCGCGTCGCAACTGAACTCGCTGCTGCTGCGCCGGTTCACCCCGCGCGGGCTGTTGATCGCCGGACTGGTCGCGGGAGCGGTTGGCGGAGTGGGCGTGCTCGTATCGGTGCTCGGCGACCTACCACTGGTGTTCCTACTGATCACCCTGTTCGTGTCGGTCGCGTGCGTCGGCATGATCAGCCCGAACTCGACGGCGCTGGCACTGGCCGACCACGCCCGGGACGCGGGCGCGGCCTCGGCCCTGATCGGCGTGCTCCAGTTCGTCATCGGCGCGGTCGCCTCACCACTGGTCGGCCTGGGCGGCGAGACGACAGCAGTACCGATGGCGGTGGTGATCGCCGTACTCTCGGTCGGCGGAATCACCACATTCGCCATCATGCGACCGTCAACGCCGCACCCCACGCCAAACCGCCCGAACGACGACAGTGGCGAAGACGGCGCCGGGGCGCTCGGGGCGGGTCCTGGCCTCGGGGGCGGACTCGCCGGTGAGCCGGTAGACGATGTTGAGGACCTGGCGGGCCGCGCCAGGGGTGAGCACCCGAAGTAGTTCCATCAGCACCCCTTCCGGGCGCTGCACGACCTCGTCGTCGCCGATCAGGGCGCGCACGACCATGCCTGCGGCCTTCTCCGGCGAGACGGCGGGCACGCGTTTGTAGGCGTTGGTGGCGCCGATCATCGGAGTGCGGACCAGTGGCATCCGCACGGCGCACACCGTGACGCCGTCACCGAGCAGCTCGCGGCCCGCCGAGCGGCCGAACGCCTCCAGGGCGGCTTTGGAGGCCAGGTAGGCCGAGAAGCGCGGTGTGTCAGTCTGCAGGCCAAGTGTGGTGACGTTGACGACGCGGCCGAAGCCCCGCGCGCGCATACCGGGGAGAAGGCCGAGGGTGAGCCGTAGTGGCGCGAAGTAGTTCAAGGCCATGGTGCGCTCGTAGTCATGAAGCCGGTCGACGGACAGGTGCACCGAGCGGCGGATCGAGCGGCCCGCGTTGTTGACCAGCATGTCGACCAAGCCCAACTCCTTGACGAGCGCGTCGACGGCATCAGCATCCGTGAGGTCGCACGGGTGGACCGACGCGGTACCACCGGCTGCCTCTATTTCGACGCGGACCTCGTCCAGTTCCGACTGCCGACGCGCGACGAGCAACACGGTCGCCCCGCGCGCACCGATAGCCAGCGCGGTAGCCCTACCGATACCGGACGACGCGCCAGTGACGACAATTCTCTTACCTCGCAGAGATTTCTTGTGGAGCCAGGGTTTCTCCGGGTCGAGGTGTTCGGCCCAGTAGCGGACGAGGACATCGGCGTAAGAGGCGAAATCAGGTAGTTCGATGCCGGATTCCTTCAGCGCGCGAACAGTTGCCGCGGAGTCGAACACGGTCGGCAGGTCCATGTGCGGGAGAACCTCGGCGGGCATGCCGAGTTCGTTGAGCACGGCAGCGGGGAGTGCACCCACCCGTGTCACGCGCGGCAGCCGGAGCGGCAGCGTCGCCCGGACCTGTGGAGCGCCAACGGCTTTCGCGAGCGCGTTGAACACGTCGGTGACAGGCTGCCTACCGTTGTGGGTCAGGTGGTAGGTCGCGCCAGATGGGGCATCGACGTGCATGAGGTAGACCATTGCGTCGATGACGTAGTCGACCGGGACGACGTTGGTACCACCCAGGTCCGGTAGCACCAACGGCAGTCTCCCCGGGAGTCGTGCAAGACGAGCTACCAGGGGCAAGAAGTAGTAGGGGCCGTCGACCTTGTCCGTCTCACCGGTCTGCGAATCGCCTACGACGGCGGCAGGCCGGTAGACCGTGTACGGCACCTCGGTCTGCTCGCGGACCAGTTTTTCCGCCGCGAACTTCGTGGCGTGGTAGGGCGAGTGGTGCCGTTGGCCCAAGTCGAAATCGGCCTCGGTGAACCTGCCCGCGTAGTCACCGGCCACCGCAATAGACGAGACGTGATGGAACCGACCCGCGTTGACGGCGGCGGCGAACTCCAACGCGTTCGCGGTGCCGGTCACGTTCACAGTCCGGTTGACCTTGTCGGGCGCGGTGAGGTCGTACACGGCGCCGAGATGGACAACGTGATCGACGCTGGACAGGCCCGTCGGGTCGATGCGCTCGGAGAGGTCACCGACGACCGGCGTAACCAGGTCCGGGCGGCTCCAGCGTTGGGCTGCCTCGGTGAACCTGTCCATCGAACCTTGCCGTACCAGCACGTGCACCGCGGTAGTGCCCTCGCGCGCGACCAGCCGTTCGACCAACCTGCGGCCAAGGAACCCGGTCGCTCCGGTGACGAAGTAGGTTGCCATCGTTGCCTCCTCGGCACGATCCTGACACAACCTACTCGTCAGTAGAAAGCGTTAGTCGGCAGGCTCGGTCGAGGCGTCGACCACCGCGTCGCGTAGGGCTGCGCGTAGCCGGCCGACGTCCAGTGGTGCGAAGACGGCGGTTTCTCCGGGCGGGGCCACCAGCACCACCCGCCCCTGGCGCACGAACACCGTCACGTCCCGCTTGCGGCCCGCAAGGTCGCGACAACTAACTGACCACTCCCTGTGGCTGTTCATCCGCACCCACCTCTCCCACCATCCCCCCGTTCGGGGCGACGCACCGTCGACATGGTGACGGGCACGGTAACGACCCGTGACGACGAAAGTGACGTGATCTCAAGATTTCCCCTTCCGGCGGCCGGACCCGTTGACCGCTAACGTGCGACACACAGCGATTTCACGGAGGTTGGACATGGCCGGACCGGGCCGGATCGTCATCGTCGGGGCCGGGCTCGCGGGCGGCACAACCGCCAAGGGCCTGCGCGAACGGGGATACACGGGCGAGATCACCCTCATCGGGCAGCAACAGCACCGGCCCTACGAACTGCCCGCGCTGTCCAAGGGTGTCCTGATCGGCGAGGCCGACGAACCCGACTGGGTGGAACTCGCCGGTGTCGAACCGATCAGCGGCGTGCGGGTCACCGAACTCGACCTCACCGGCCGCTCGGTCACCGACTCCACCGGCGCCACCCACCCGTACGACCGGCTCGTCCTGGCCACCGGCTCCGCGCCCCGGGTGCTCGGCGTCCCCGGCGCGGACATGCCCGGCCTGCACAACCTCCGCACCCTCGACGACGCGCTGGCGCTGCGCTCGGTGATCAACGAGGGCACGCACGTGGTCGTGGTGGGCGCGGGCTGGATCGGCTGCGAGGTCGCCGCCGCCGCACGCACCCGGGGCGCCGCGGTCGCCGTCGTCGAACCCCAGCCGACCCCGCTGTTCTCGACCCTCGGCCCCACCATCGGCGAGTTCTTCCGCGAGATCCACGCCGCGCACGGCATCGACTGGCACCTCGGTGTGGGCGTCGCGGGTTTCACCGGCACCGACACCGTCACCGGCGTGGAACTCGCCGACGGGACAGTGCTCGCCGCCGACGTCGTGGTGGTCGGGGTCGGCGCGGCCCCGCGCACCGAGCTCGCCGAACGCGCGGGCCTCGACCTCGCCCTGGGTGGAGTCGCCGTCGACTCGACCCTGCGCACCACCGCCCCCGACGTCTACGCCATCGGCGACATCGCCGCCCACCTCCACCCCCGCTACGGCGAACGCGTCCGCGTCGAACACTGGGCCAACGCCAAAGACCAGGGCGCGCTCGTCGCGGGCAACCTCATCGGCGCCGCCGACCCGTACACCGCCAGCCCCTACTTCTTCTCCGACCAGTACGACCTGGGCCTGGAGGTCCGCGGCCACTTCGACCCGCACGCGGACCAACTCGTCATCCGCGGCAACCTCCGCGAGTCCTTCATCGCCTTCTGGCTGCGCGACAACCACGTCCGAGCCGCGATGAACGTCAACTCCTGGGACGACGGCGACACCCTGCAGTCCCTTGTGGACAACCAAACCGCCGTCACCCCGGACGCCCTCCGCGACAGCGACCTGACCGCCCTGGTCAACTAGCCAGGAACGCGGTAATCCGCTCCCCCACCCGACCCGCGCCCACCTGCCCCGCCCGCCGCCGCAGCGCCCGCACCCGCTCCACCGTCCGCTCCGACGACAAACCCCCCACCGAGTCCAACGCGGCGGCGGTGACGTGGTCGGCCGCCTCGAAGTCCCGCAACGCCAACTGCGCCGCCGCAATGTGAATCTGCGTCTTGGCCCGGGAAGTGACCCGCCCCTCGGGAAGCGCGTACAGGGCGCGCTCCAACATCACCAACCCCTGCCGGGGCCGCCCGGAATCCCGCAGGCACTGACCGATGTCCGAGGTGAGGTCGACCTCGGTGTAGTACCCCAGCCACGCCGGTTCCTCGGCGGGCCCCCGCTCGAACGCCCGCTGGGCCTCGCCGAGCGCCCGCAGAACCCCTTTCGTGTCACCGAGAACGGCCAGCCCCCGCGCCTCGATCGCGTGGATGTACGCCGACACCGCAGGCGTCGCCCGGTCACCCACCACGTACAACGCCGACCGCGCCAACGCGGCCGCGTGCTGACCCGCGTCGAGCACATCGTCCCCGGTGGCCCGCGCGCTGAGATCGATCGTCTCGCGACTCATCTCCGCCAGCACGTTGCCACCGGACGACTTGTCGCCCGCCCGCATCGCCAATCCCAACGCCTGCGTGTAATACCGGTGCCCCAACGCGTGCCGACCGGTGTCGACGGTGATCAACCCCGCCAGGAAAGCCAACTCGGACAAGGCCGACAGCAGGTGCCCGCCCACCTCGTCGGAGTAGCTCCCCTCAACCGCGCGCCGGGACTGCTGGTTGAGCAACTGGACCACCTGTGCCCGCAACAACCCACCACCGTGCCGCCGGTGCAGCACCTCGAAGTTGCGCAGCACCGACCGCAACACCTCGACATCGGCCATCCCGATCCGCGAGCCACCTGCCCGCCCGAGATCACCACCCGGCACCGCCGTCATCGCCAACCACGCTGGCTCGGCGAACACCGCCGCCACCGCCGCCGACCCCACCATGAAGTCCCGCCGACTCAGATCCCGCCTCGACAGCTCAGCCACAGTAGCGATCGTGCCACCCACCTACCTGAAACCTCGTGCAGGCGGCCATCGCGGTGGGGTGACGTCGGATGGCGGGGAAGACAGGCACACTGTGGGGGTGAGTGAGTCGGAGTGGGGGTTGCGGGCGCCCGCGAACCTGGTGAGCAAGCGGGCTGTGTGGCAGTGGACGGTGCAGGCCGGGTTGGTCTGGGGTGTCCTGGTGGCCGGGTTGGCGGTGGCGCGGCACGTGTTGGACAACCCGCCGGGGTGGTTGGGGTATGTGCTGGTGGTGGCGGCCGTGGTGGGGGTGGTGCACACCGTGGTGATGCCGCAGTGGCGGTATCGGGTGCACCGGTGGGAGGCGACGGCCGACGCGGTGTTCACGCGGAGTGGGTGGGTGACGCAGGAGTGGCGGGTGGCGCCGGTGTCGCGGATCCAGACCGTGGACACCGCTCGGGGGCCGGTGCAGCAGTTGTTGCGGCTGGCCACCGTCACGGTGACGACGGCGTCGGCGCAGGGGCCGGTGAAGATCGACGGGTTGGCGCTCGACGTGGCGGCGCGGTTGGTCGAGGACCTGGCCGCGACCACCCAGGCCACGCCGGGGGACGCGACGTGAGCGCCGAGTGGGGGCGGCTGGACGCGCGGATGATCGTGGTACGGCCGCTGAACGAGTTGATCGGGTTGGTGCCGCCGCTGGCCGCGTTGGTGTTCCTCGGGAACTTCGACACGTGGCGGACGGTCACCAGTGTCATCGTGGTCGGGCTCATCCTCAGCCGTGGCCTGTTGTCGTGGGCGACCACGAAGTACCGCATCACGGACACCCGGGTCGAACTGCACAAGGGTGTCCTCTTCCGACAACGGCTGGCGATTCCCCGCGACCGCGTGCGCACGGTAGACCTAACGGCGAAACTGGGGCACCGCCTGTTCGGACTCGCGGCCGTGCGCATTGGCACCGGGCACCACGAAAAGGACCGGGAGGGCGTCACCCTTGACGCTGTCACCGCCGGTGAGGCCGAGCGGCTACGCCGGGTCATCCTCCGACGGGTGGTGGCCGCGGAAGGGGCACCGCAAGACGACGGGGTGCTCATCTCGAAGCTCGACAACCGCTGGTACCGCTACGCGCCGTTGACGATGTCCGGTCTGCTCAGCATCGGGGTCGTGGTCGGCTTCCTGATGAACATCGCGCACGAACTGGATCTGCGGTTCTCCGATGTCGGCCTGGTCCGGTCGATCTTCACCTGGGTCAGCCGGACCGATGTCGGCGAGGTGGTCCCGGTCGTCGGTGTGTTCGTGCTCGTGTTGTCCGTGCTGGCTTCCCTCGTCGGCTACCTGCTGCAGAACCACGACTACCGCCTCACCAGCCATTCCGACCACACCATCCGAGTACAAAGAGGACTACTCACCACCCGTTCCGTGTCCATTGAGGAAAAGCGCCTCCGTGGCGCCGTGCTGCACGAGCCCCTACTACTACGGGCAGGCCACGGCGCAAGGGTTTCCGCCGTCACCACCGGTCTACACACGAAGGGCGGCAGTAGCCAACTCCTACCCGCCGCGCCGCGCGAAGAGGCCGACCGCGTCGCCGCAGAGATCCTCCGGCAACCACACACACCGACCGCCGCGCCGCTGACCAAGCATCCCGCGAAGGCCAAGACACGCAGGCTTGTCCGCGCGATAGTGCCCACTGTCGTCATTGCCGCTTTCCTGTCGCTGATGACCGTTGTCGCCAACTGGCCCGTGTGGCTCGCCGTCATCGCGATCGTTCTTATCCCCGCGTTCGTCCTCGTCGGACTCGACCGGTACCGCAACCTCGGCCACGCGCTCACCGACGACTACCTGGTGTCCCGGTCGGGCTCGCTGGACCGGAACACGGTCGCGCTGCAACGCACCGGAATCATCGGTTGGACGATCCGCCGCACCATCTTCCAGCGACGCGCCCGCGTCTTCACTCTTACCGCTGTCACCGCGGCAGGCGCAGGCGGCTACCGCGTACGTGACCTCGGCAACCAGCAAGGCATCGAGCTCGTGGACGCTACCGTGCCCGACCTGCTAACCCCGTTCCTGAAGCACTAAACCGGCCATGTGTGCACAGGTTCGTTGCTGTGCATGTGTTCCCGGTACCGCCGCACCATCTCCCGCAACGCCTGGGTGCGGTCGACGGAAGTGCTGTCCTCGATCGAGCGCACGGTCTCGACCTGCCACGTCGCACCGTTGCGCCCGGTCAGGCACCGCTGCTCGATGACGCCCAGCAACCGGTCCCGCTCGGCCGGGTCGACCCCCCACGCGTCCAGCCCCTGGTACGCCAGCGGCAGCAGCCGCCGCAGCACCAACTCGGTCACCGGCACCTCCCCCACGCCCGGCCAGTACACCCGCGCGTCGATGCCGTTGCGGGCCGCGGTGTGGAAGTTGTCCTCGGCGGCGGCGAAGCTCATCTGCGTCCACAGCGGACGGTCCTGGTCGGCCAGCGCCCTGGTCAGACCGAAGTACAGCGCCCCGTTGGCCACCGTGTCCAGCACCGACGGCCCGGCGGGCAGCACCCGGTTCTCCACCCGCAGGTGCGGCCGCCCGTTGACCACGTCGTAGATCGGCCGGTTCCACCGGTACACCGTGCCGTTGTGCAACCGCAGCTCGTGCAGCTCCGGGATGTCGCCGCGGGCCAGCACCTCGGCCGGGTCCTCGGCGTCGGTCAGCGGCAGCAACGCCGAGAAGTACTGGGCGTTCTCCTCGAACAGGTCGAAGATGGACGTGATCCACCGGTCGCCGAACCACACCCGCGGCCGCACCCCCTGCGCTTTCAGCTCGTCCGGCCTCGTGTCGGTGGCCTGCTCGAACAGCGCGATCCTGGTCTCGGCCCACAGGTGCTTGCCGAACAGGTACGGCGCGTTCGCGCCCAGCGCAACCTGCGGCCCGGCGGCCACCTGGCTCGCGTTCCAGAACCGGGCGAAGTCCTCCGGCGCCACCTGCAGGTGGTACTGGACGCTGGTGCACGCGCTCTCCGGAGCGATCGAGTCGGCCGTGGCCACCAGCCGCTCCGGCCCACCGATGTTGATCTCCAGGTCCTCGCCGCGGGCCGCCAGCACCTGCTCGTTGAGCAGCCGGTACCGCGGGTTCGCGGACAGGATGTCGGCGCCGATGTGCTGGGCCCGCAACGTCGGCAGGATGCCCACCATCAGGATGTGCGCGCCCAGCGGCGCCGCCTTCGCCTCCGCCTGGTTCAGGTCCGCCCGCACCAGCCGCTCGAACGCGCCGAGACCACCCGGCGCCAACCGCTGCGGCGGCAGGTTGATCTCGATGTTGAACTGGCCCAGCTCCGTCTGGAACGCCGGGTCCGAGATGGCGTCGAGCACCTGCGCGTTGCGCATCGCCGGGTCACCCGCCGGGTCGACCAGGTTCAGCTCGATCTCCAGGCCCGCCATCGGCCGGTCCGCGTCGAACCGGGACTCGGCGAGCATCTGCGCGAACACGTCCAGGCACGCCCGGACCTTCTGCCGGAACCGGGCCCGGTCGGCCCTGGTGAACTCGGTGGCCTCGACGTCCTTGCCCATGCCGACCAGCGTGATCCATTCGCACCCCGCTCGCCACACGTAGTCGACTCCTCCCGCCCCCTCTTCCCCGCCCGGCATCGTTCCCGGCTTGGCGGGGCGGGGCCTGCAACCCGGGACGCCCGGCGTGCCGCCGACCGGGCGGGCTAAGCTCGCCCAGGTGACTGACCGGCTGGTATGGATCGACTGCGAGATGACCGGGCTCACCCTCGCGCACGACGCCCTCATCGAGATCGCCGCTCTGGTGACCGACTCCGACCTCACCATCCTCGGTGACGGCATCGACCTGGTCATCCACGCCGACGACGGCCAACTCGACGCCATGCCCGCCGTCGTCCGCGACATGCACGCCCACTCCGGCCTCACCGACGAGGTCCGCGCCTCCACGCTGACCATCGCCGACGCCGAGCAGCAGGTGCTCGACTACCTGCGCGAATGGGTCCCCGACCCCGGCGTCGCCCCCCTCTGCGGCAACTCCATCGCCACCGACCGCGGCTTCATCGCCCGCGACATGCCCGCCCTCGACGCCCACCTGCACTACCGCATGGTCGACGTGTCCTCCATCAAGGAACTCTGCCGCCGCTGGTACCCCCGCGTGTACTACGCGCAGCCGGACAAGGGCCTCGCCCACCGGGCCCTCGCCGACATCCGCGAGTCCATCCGCGAACTCCGCTACTACCGCGGCACCGCCTTCGTCCCCCAACCCGGCCCCAGCACCGACGAGGCCAAAGCCGTCGCCACCGCGGTCTCCACCCCCAACACCTAACCCGTTTCAACCCCCACCGCCCGACACGCTACGATATTCCAGCACCAGCGGAGCCCTGGCTCCAGTGGTGTGGATGGTGGGTGTAGCTCAGTTGGTAGAGCACCTGGTTGTGGTCCAGGATGTCGCGGGTTCGAGTCCCGTCACTCACCCGCAGGCGCCCTGTGCCCACGGACAACGTGGGCCGGGGCGCTTTCGTCATCGCCCCTGGGGGGCGACCCCCCAGACCCCCACGGTGCGGCGGGCGCCGGAACCAGCGTGCTCGCTCGGGCCTGTCGGCCCTCACATCGGTAGGTAACCAATGGGCTTGTCGCCCACGGTGCGGTGAGGGCCGGGGGCCACGGCTTAGCCTGCGGTGACCCGGATTTCGTCCGGGCCGACGGTGACGTGGTCGCCGATGAAGATCTGGCGGCCGCGGCGGTCCTCCGGCTTGCCGTTGACGGCCACGGCGCCGTCGTCGAGGAGGTCTTTGGCGTGGGTGCCGTCGTCGGCGACGCCTGCGAGCTTGAGGAGTTGACCGAGGCGGATCATGTCGTCCCGGATTTCGACGTCGCGCATTGGTCGAGCCTACTTCTTGCCGCCCGCCTGCCAGGTGGGCCAGGGGACCTGCCAGTCGCCGAGGCCGTCCCAGGGTTCCAGGGCGGGGCCGCCGGAGTTCTGCACGGCGATGACGTCGCCCTTGGCCGAGATGCTCTGCAGCCACGCGGCGTTCTCGGTCGACATGTTGATGCAGCCGTGGCTCACGTTGCGGACGCCCTGGTCGCGGACCGACCACGGGGCCGAGTGGTAGAAGATGCCGCTGTTGGACATCCGTGTCGCCACGGCGACCTTGGTGCGGTAGCCGGCGGGCGAGTCGGACGGGACGCCGTAAGTGGACGAGTCCATCGTGTAGTCGGTGTGCTCACTCATCACCGTGTACGTGCCCACCGGTGTCTCGTGGCCCTTCTTGCCCAGTGACACCGGGATCGTGCGCGCGAGGACACCGTTGACGGTCACGGTCATCTGATGGGTCGTACCGTCCGCGACAGCGACAACGGCGTCGCCGATCGTGACAGTCGCCTTACGGTCCTCGCGGCCGAAGAGTCCGTTGCCGAGGCTTTTACCGTAGATGGCAGCGTCAACGGTGACGGTTGTCCCGGACCTCCAGTAGTCCTTCGGGCGCCAGTGGACCTCCTTGTCGGAGAACCAGTAGAACGCCCCCTCCGCCGCCGGGGACGCCGTCACTTGGATCGCCTTCTCCGCCGCGGCCTTGTCGGCGACCGCGGTGTCGAAGTAGAACGCGAACGGCTGCCCCACACCGACCTTCTGCCCATCGGTCGGATTCATCGTTAGCGCTACCTGCCGCCGCGGCTTGACGGTGGTGAAGGTCGACGTGGACGTTGACGGCTTGCCCTGCGAGTCCTGACCGGTCGCCGTTGTCGTGTACGTCTTGCCGTACCCCAACACCTCCGTGCTCCGCCACGACCCGCCATCGGCGGCCAACGCACCCGCGACCACCCGACCGTCCTGCCCGGTCACCGCGACCGACGTCAACCTGCCCCCGGTCGCCGCCACCGTCACCGGCTCCCCCGGCGCCACATCAGCGGCCCGGTCCGCCGGGGTCAACGCCAACGCCAACGGCACCGGCGGAGACGTCATAGTGGTCGACGTAGTGGTCGACACGGACGTAGACACCGACGGCGGAGCCGACTCGGTGGCGGTGCACCCGGCCACCGCCATCACCACACCCGCCCAAGCCAGCCCAACCCGCCACATACCGGACCGCCCTCCCAAAACACCCACCCGGCCAGTGTGCCCCAACCTGCCCACGAACGAGTGAGAGCGCCACCGCACCCCCCTGATTTCTTCCGGGGAGACACCCTGTGCTAACTTTTTCCCCGTCAGCAGGAGAGATCCTGACGAGCGCCGCTAGCTCAACTGGCAGAGCAGCTGGCTCTTAACCAGCGGGTTCGGGGTTCGAGTCCCTGGCGGCGCACGACCTCGGTCGACCCATGTCCACGGAAAGCGTGGACGGGTCGGCCGTTAGTGTTTCTGGGGGGCGACCCCCCAGACCCCCACGGTGCGATCACTCTCGACCCGGCGTTGCTCGCTTGGGCCTGTCGGCCCTCACATCGAGCATGCAACCCAACGGGCCGGTCGCCCACGGTGCGGCGGACGCCGGAACCAGCGCTGCTCGCTTGGGCCTGTCGGCCCTCACATCGAGCATGCAACCCAACGGGCCGGTCGCCCACGGTGCGGCGGACGCCGGAACCAGCGCTGCTCGCTTGGGCCTGTCGGCCCTCACATCGAGCATGCAACCCAACGGGCCGGTCGCCCACGGTGCGGCGGACGCCGGAACCAGCGCTGCTCGCTTGGGCCTGTCGGCCCTCACATCGAGCATGTAACCCAATGGGCCGGTCGCCCACGGTGCGGCGGGTGCCGGAACCGGCGTTGCTCGCTTGGGCCTGTCGGCCCTCACATCGAGTGTGTAGCCAATGGGCTGTCGCCCACGGGGGGGTGACTCTGGGGGTCTGTCGACACCCGGCTTTCTCCTCGGCTTCTTCACGGGATGGGCACGGGGCGCCGGCAGGGTGGGGGGTATGCCGTACACGCTGTCGCATGTAGCTGCTGTGTTGCCGTTGGTGCGGCGGAGGCCGTTGGTGGGGGCGGGGCTGGTGGTGGGGTCCATGTCGCCGGACCTGTTGTACTTCGTGGCGTTGGAGCCGGGGGTGGACGAGCGGTCGCACACGTGGGTGGGGCTGGTGGCGATGGACCTGCCGATCGCGCTGGGGGTGATCGGGGCGGTGTACTGGCTGGTGGTGCCCGCGGTGGTCGCGTTGGCGCCCAGGTGGGTACGGGTGCGGGTGGTGCCGGTGCGGCCGCCGGAACTGGACGTGCGCGGGGTGCTGTGGCTGGTGGTGTCGGTCCTGCTGGGCGGGGTCACGCACCTGGTGTGGGACAGCTTCACGCACCACGAGGGGTGGGTGGTGCGGCACTACCCGGAGCTGCGGCTGTGGTTCGTGGAGGGGATGCCGCGGTACCAGTTCCTGCAGTTGGCGAGCAGCGTGCTGGGGATCGCGGCGGTGCTGTGGTGGTCGTGGCGGGCGTTGAAGGGGCGGACGCCGGTGGCCGAGGTGCCCGCGTTGTACGCGCCGCCGCGCAGGCCGGGGCTGGTGGTGGCGGGGGTCGTGGCGGCCGGACTGGTGCTGGCGGCGGTGCGGGCGTTCACGGTGATGGCCGGGGTGGGTCACCAGTCCGTGGTCGGCTTCGCCCGGACGGTGGCCGCGGGGGTCGCGCCGAGTCACGAACAGGTCACGGCCGGGGTGACCCGGGTGTCGATTTGTGTCGTTACCGGGGTGTTCGCGGCGTTGCTGGCGGTCGGCCTGCACCAGCGGGCGCGGGCCCGCGGCGGACGGGCAGTGGACTAGACCGGCCAGTCCGTGCTGGACTGTCCACACAGGCCATCCCAGCGGGCGGGTGGAGCGCTCCCAGATCAACCGGGGAGTGCTCGGCCGACTACGAAACGCGGTCGACCGTCGCCGGATCTGCAACTTGCAGATAACGTCTACACGTGTGGGCGTACACCCGGACCCCTGAACCGCCACTGCGCGGTCGCTGAGCGAAGTTGTCGCTAACAGCAGGTGTCCGATCAACAACGGGCAGAACTCGTGCGCGCAGGTCCTAAAGCTTGGCGTCTGTGATCCTTCGGCCTAGCTTTGTCCCATGGAGCTGGAGCTGCGCCACTTCAAAATCATCGTTGCGGTCGCCGAGGCGGGCAGCATCACCAAGGCCGCGTCCACCCTCGGGCTCGCCCAACCCGCGCTGACCGCTCAGCTCCACCGGATCGAACGAGCCCTCGGTGGACCACTGTTCGAACGCGACCGCAAGGGCGCCAGACCCACCGCGCTGGGCGAGCTGGTGCTGTCCCGGGCGCGGCTGCTGCTGCCCGCCGTCTCCGGCCTGCGCGAGGAGGCGGCCCGGTTCGCCAACAACGCCTCGCTGCCCGGCGACACCCCCGCGCGGCTGCGGTTGGGCTCGGCGACCGGCCCGGTGCTCGGCGGCCTGGTGCACCAGCTCAACGCCGCCTACCCGGACCTGCACGTCACCACGCACGTGTCGTGGTCGTCGGAGGAGCTGGCCTCGATGGTGGCCGACGGCCGGGTCGACTACACGCTCGTCGGCGTGTGCGGGGACGCCCCGCCGCCGTCGCAGCCGGGCCTGATCTGGCGGACGCTGGCCACCGACCCGGTGTTCGTGCTGCTGTCCGAGAAGAACCCGCTGGCCGAGCAGCAGGAGGTCGACCTGGCCGACCTGGCCGGGGTGCAGTGGGGCGCCACCCCGGGCGACGGTTGCTTCGCCGACTGCTTCGCCGCCGCCTGCGCCCGCGCCGGGTTCACCCCGCGCACCCTGTACGAGACCGACGTGAACAGCTGCATCGACCTGGTCGAGTCCGGCGACGCGGTGGTGCTGTGCCAACCGATGTTCCGCCGGATGCCCGGGGTGGTGCCGGTGCCGATCGCGGGTAACCCGCTGCGCTGGCGCAACCTGATCGGGTGGCACCCGGACGGGGCGGCGGCCGCGTTCTCCGACCAGTTGGTGAAGATGGCCAGCACCGCCTACGCCGACGTCATCGCGCGCAGCACCCGCTACACCGAGTTCCTCCGCGACCACCCCGGGTTCGGCGTGGAGCGCCCGGAAGCCATCTGACCGGCGGCGAACCCGGGGGTCCCGCAGGCGCACGACCGCACTATGACGCGGGTCATCCGCCCACGTCTGTCCACTGAGGACTCGCCGTCCCGTGTGGTGTCGCCAACGGCTCGACCGGTGCCAGTTCAGCGTGTGCACAACCACGTCAGCCGAGTGTGGCGCAGCTCTCACTTCGTGGCGAGACCGCCATTCGCAGCACTGGCGATGCGGCGAACAGTCCGTCACCCGGCGGTCGGTCCGGGCTGCGGGCGGACCAACGGGGCGCCCGCCAACCGGCCCAAATTCCCGCGCCGGGCGCCCGTGCGGAGGTTGGGGTCGGAGGACCCTGGCGGGTGCCGGGCGCGTCCGACTCGGGTGCGGCACTGGACTGCCCGGTCGGTCCCGGGAGCATCCCCGGCGCGGTGGCTCAGACCGCGACGTCAGCCGGGGGCTCGGCCGCCCGGACCTGGTTGCGGCCGCCGTTCTTCGCCTCGTAGACGGCGGCGTCCGCGCGCCGGAGGAGGGTCTCCAGGTCGACGCCGGAGCCCGCGGCCACCCCGATGGACGTGGTGCGGTCGCTGATCACGACCGGTTGGCCGCGCTTGTCGGTGGCGGCGACCTGCATGCCCGCGACGCCGCGGCGGACGCGTTCGGCGACCAGCGCCGCGCCGTCGATGTCGGTGTCCGGTAGCAGCAGGACGAACTCCTCGCCGCCGAAGCGCCCGACCACGTCCCCTTGGCGGGTGGTCTCGCGCAGCACGGCGCCGACGGAGCGCAGGACCGCGTCGCCCGCCGGGTGGCCCCAGGTGTCGTTGACCTGTTTGAAGTGGTCGAGGTCGAGGACGGCGACGGCCAGGGTGGACTGGGTGCGGGCGGAGCGGGACAGCTCGCGGCCTGCCTGTTCGTGCCAGCCGCGGCTGTTGAGCAACTGGGTCTTGTGGTCGGTGCGGGCGTCGCCGCGCAGGTTCTCGATCTGCAGGGCGCCCCAGTCGAGCGCGACGAGCAGCGGCACCACGAACAGCGGCGCCAGCCAGGCGTGCGCGATGGCGAGGGCGGCCAACGCGCCGAGGCAGACGGTCAGCGCGGCCATCAGGTTGTCGCGCCGGGTGCCGACGACGACCGTCCAGGTGGGTTGGGGTGTGGACAGCGCGATGACGCCGCCGATGGCGACCGCGTTGATCACGAAGTAGGTGAGGCCCGCGAGGGCCAGGACGAGGGCGTCCTGGGCGCCGAAGGTGCTGGTCACGTGCACGCCCGCGAGGCGGACCACGGCCAGCGAGCCCAGCGCGGCCAACAGGATGCCCGCGGTGCCGAAGGTGTACCGGTAGAGCGGTCGCCGGGCCACCGGGTACAGCTGCACGCGCAGCAGCAACATCGACAGCACCGCCATCCACGCGGGCAGCAGGACCATCGCGGGCAGGATCCACACGACGCTCGTGTCCATGTGCGGGCCGGTGCCGCTGTCGCGGCGGGTCTCCTCGGTGCGCCGGGTCAGCCACAGGTGCACCGCGCCCGCCCCGACGAGTACGGCGAGTCGGCGCCAATCCGAAGCCGTGGGTGGTACGTCGGTGAGGCAGGCGAGGGCTACCGCGGCGACGGCGAGGAGTTCGAAGATGATCACATACCGGCGGGCCGCGCTCGGCAGCGACCACAACCCCCACGCGCGGACCCGCCGCCAAGACGAAGGGTGTTCAGTGCGCAGCGAGTCGGTCACACTTAGCCGTGAACGGAACCGGCGCCACCCGAGTCCCCGTGTGCCACCGCGGCGGGCCCTGGTCCGCCCGGCCGCGCGACGGCGACCCACGGCGCGCGGAGCCGCCCCAGACGCGCCACCACCGGTGCCGCCACGGTTGCGATCAGCGGCCACGGCGTCACCTTCCGGCTTGTCGAACGTTTCGTCCAGCGTGGATCCCCTTGGAGGTGTGTCCGGTGCGCTCGCGTGACTGGTGACCGTCCGATCAGGCCGGTTGTCCACCTCGTCCCCGTCGACCGTCTTATCGGCGCTGTCCACTTCGACCGAAGGAGTCGCACCCGATGCGTTCCCGCGACTGGTGAGCGAATCCTCCCCGGCGCAGCGCTGTGCCGGGAAATCACCGACCGACCCGGTTCCGGGTACCCGATCCGCCCCGACCACAACCCCAGGAGAACCCGATGTCGCGCGACTGGTGAACCCCGAACGACCCGGACCTGTCCCGCCCCCGCCGACCCGAGGAGAAGCCGATGCGCTCGCGCGACTGGTGACCACAGACCCGCTCGACCCGCTCGAACCGTCCACACCGACCACTGGAGAACCCGATGTCCCGCGACTGGTGACCACCGGCCCGTGCCCACCGTCCACTTCGACCGAACCGTCCGCGCCGACCTCAGGAGCAGCCGATGTCCCGCGACTGGTGACCGACCCGACCACCGCAGCCGAACCCACCGAAGGAGAGCCCGATGCGCTCACGCGACTGGTGACCACCGATTCGTCCAGACCACCCGAACCGACCACAGGAGACCCCCATGCGTTCTCGCGACTGGTGACCGCCGACAAGTCCGAACCGAGCACACCGACCCCAGGAGAAGCCGATGTCCCGCGACTGGTGAAACCCGAATCCCCGCCGACCGAACCGACAGGAGACCGCGATGCGTTCGCGCGACTGGTGAAACCCGAATCCCGTTCCACACCGGCGACCGAGCCCCCCGGGTTCCCGCGACCGGTGCCCGCTTCCGCGCCCCGCCGACCGTCCACACCGGCGCGCGGTGCCGCGTTTGCCGAGCCCGCTGAGACCACCGAGTCCGCCGTGCCGGGCGACGCCGAGCGCGCCGCCGGGATGTCCCGCTCGGCGGAGGGTGACCCACCGCGCGCGGGGTCGTGGTCGTTGCGGCCCAACGGTCGCCCTCCTTCCTCTCGAACCGACACCGGGGGCGTGGCGAATGGGACGCCTGAGCGGCCGAGGGGTTGTCCCACCCCCGGCGCGCTCGAGACGGACCACGGGCTCTCGCCCGTACTATCGCCGTCCGCTCACGCGGTGTGTCACGCGGCCGTGCCGGGTCCGCGTCCCAGTTCCGCTTGCACTGTCCCCACGGTACGTCCTGCGCCGACAGTAGCGACCCCGCTACGCCAAGCAGCGCCCGAACGGAGCACGACAGTACTCGGACGGGTCGGGTAGCCGACTACGGCGTTCCGCCCAGCGGACCACCCGCCAATGGTGGTACACCACTTATCCCCCGCCGGGGTGGTTGATCACGCGCTGCGCACGGGCGCGAGCCACTTCCGCAGCCGCGGCGGCAGCCGCTTCTCCAGGCCGTACGGCTCCAGGTGCCCGCCCAGCACCTCGGTGAACGCCGCCGCGACCCCGTCCACGTCCCAGGCGTCCCGGTGCAGGATCGGCGGCTTCAGGTAGGGCTGGCCGACGATGTGCAGCTCCGGGCCGGTACAGCGCAAGATCTGTCCGGTCACACCGGCGGAGCGCTCGTCGAGCAGGTAGTGCACGAGCGGGGCGACCAGGTCCGGGGTGTGTTCGGGCGGTGTGTGCCGGGATGCCCGTTCCGAGGTCCACACCATCCTGGTGTACGCCTTCGGGCACACCGCGTTCACCCTGATGCCGCAGTCCTCCAGGTCCAACGCCCACGAGCACGTGAGCGAGGACACAGCACCCTTCGTGGCCGCGTAGGTGGCGATCGTCCGCTGTCCGAGGGACGCCCCGGAGGAGATGTTGACGATCGATCCACCGCCCGCGGCCCGCATCCGGCGGATCGCGGCGAGCCCGGTGTAGAGCACACCGAGCAGGTTGACCTCCACCACGGCCCGCGCCCGCGCCGGGTCGTCCTCCCACGGCAGCGCCTCGTAGGTGAGTCCCGCGTTGTTGACCAACCCGTCCACCGCGCCGAATTCGTCCACGCACAGCCGGACGATCGCCTCGGCCTGCTCCGGGTCGGCGACGCTGTGCTCGCTGACCACCGCGGGGAACCCGGCGCCGCGGATCGCCGCGGCCACCCGGCGCGCGCTCGCCCCGTCCACGTCGTTGACCACCACCGCGGCGCCCGCCCGCGCCAGGTGGTGCGCGAACGCCTCACCCAGGCCCCGGCCCGCACCGGTCACCACGACAGCCTTGCCGTCCATCCCGCTCACCCCGCACCCCGCGCAGCCGGCCCCGATCCCGCGCCGGGCCGGTGCCCGCCGCGGTGGCGTCGTGCTGTCCGCCACCGGCTGCCCGCCAGTGTTGGGCACCCGCGAACCCCGAGTCGCCGCACGGGGTACGACGGCGACGAGCGGTGACGGGGATGCGCCGAGCGTGGTGGTCCGTTCAGCCCGCGGGTAGGCGCGGACCGATCAGAGCCGTTGCGCCGGACGGGCGCATCACCGGGATTTCCGGCCCCTGGTTGCTTCACCGCCACCGATGACCGCCGATACTGCCGGTACTCTGTGCGACGCCGCGATGACCGTGCGGCAGGCGTCACCGGGTTCACCGCCCCCAGACCCCGGGGTGCGGAGGATGGAGTCAGCCAGCGGGCCACGAACCCGCCGGACGGGAGCACACGTGAGCCGAGCAGCGCCGGGAATGGCGGCGGTTCTGCGGAACCGGGAGTTCCGCGCGCTCTGGGTCACCGAGGCGTTCTCCGTCGCCGGTGACCAACTGACCCGGGTCGCGCTGGCGATCCTGGTGTTCGAGCGCACCGGTTCGGCGTTCTACGCGGCCGGGATCTACGCGTTGACCTTCCTCCCCGCGCTGGCAGGCGGACTCGGGCTCTCCCAACTGGCGGACCGTTATCGTCGACGCACGTTGATGGTCGTGTGCGCGGCGATCCAGGCCGTCGTCGTCGCGGTAATGGCAATTCCCAGTATACCGCTGTGGTTGCTGTTCGTTCTGGTCATCATCGTGCCGATGGTGCAATCGCCCGCGTTGGCGGCGCAGAACGCGACCACCCGCGAGGTTTTCGCCGACGACGACCAGCTCTACCTGCGCAGCCAAGACCTGCGCGGCATCTCCACCAACACGATGATGCTGATCGGCCTCGGTGGCGGCGGGTTGCTCGTCACCGCCATCGGTACGACGTGGGCGCTGCTCATCGACGCGTCCACGTTCGTCATCTCGGTCGTGCTCGTCCAGCGCGACGTCCACAACCGGCCGCCCGCGGGCTCCAAGGACGACGGGTGGTTCGACGGCGCCAAGTGGGTGTTCGGCGACCGCAGGCTCCGGGTGCTGATGACGTTGTCCTGGCTGGTGGGCTTAGCCGTGATCCCCGAGGGCCTGGCCGCCCCGCTCGCGCAAGAGGCGGCGGCGCCCAAGGGAGCGGTCGGCTGGCTGTTGGCCGCGGACCCGATCGGTTTCATCATCGGCACGTTCCTGCTGTCCCACTTCGTCCCCGACCGGCACCGGGTCAAGCTGATCGGGGTGCTGGCCACCGCGTCGGTCGGCGTGCTGGTGGCGTTCTTCGCCAAACCCAGCCTGATCCTGGCGCTGGTCCTGCTCGCCCTGGCCGGAGCCGTTGGCGCGTACCAGATCACCGTGATGGCGGTCTTCAACTCCATCGTCCCCAACGAGATCCGCGGCGGCGCGTTCGGCACCGCCCGCACCGGACTCCGCGTGTCCCAGGGCCTCGGCGTCGCACTGGGCGGTCTGGTCGCCGAACTGGTGGGTTCGGCGATGAACGCGGTAGCCCTGGCCGGTTTGCTCGGCGTCCTCATCGCGGTACCGATGACCATGGTGTGGTCCCGCATCCACGAGGCACCCGAACAGGCGGGTTCGACAGTGCGGGATCCGGCCGGGCGCCGGGAGGAAGCCGCCTGAGTACCGTGGTCCGGTGATCACCCCCGAGCACGACCGGCTCCGCCGCACCTTCGGCGAGGACCCCGAGCTCTACCACCGCCGCCGCCCCGGCTACCCCCGGGCGATGTACGCGGACTTGGCCGTCGGCAAGGGAACCCGGGTACTGGAGATCGGCTGCGGCACCGGTCAGGCCACGGTCGCGCTCGCCCGGTCGGGGTGCGTGGTCGTCGCCGTGGAGCTGAGCCCCGAGATGGCCGCGCACGCCACCCGGAACCTGGCCGAGTTCCCGGACACCCTCGTCGTCACCGCGCCGTTCGAGGACTGGCCGCTCCCGGACGGCCGGTTCGACCTGGTCTTCTCGGCGACCGCGTTCCACTGGGTCGACCCGGACATCCGGGTCGCGAAGTCCGCCGATGCCCTGCGCCCCGGCGGGCGGCTGGCCGTTGTGTCCACTTTCCACATCGCGGGCGGCAGCGACGCGTTCTTCGCCGAGGCGCAGACCTGTTACGAGCGTTGGGACCCGAGCACCCCACAGGGTCTACGCCTGTTGACGTCAGCCGGGATTCCCACCGACTCCACGGAAATCGACGTCTCCGGTCGCTTCGGCCCGGTCGCCTTCCACCGCTACGAGTGGGACCAGACCTACACAACAGACGAGTACACCGACCTGCTGCTCACCTACTCCAACCACCGCGCGCTCCCGGAAACCGCGCGGCACGGCCTGATCGACGACATCGCCGACCTCGCCGACACGCGCCACGGCGGGCGGGTCACCAAGCGGTACCTGACCCAGCTCGCGGTGGCGGAGGTCAGTCCGCGCTGAAGGCCGCCAGCAGCGCGCGGACGTGGGCGCCCTCGGGGACGCCGAGTCGCTCGAAGACCGGGAGGGCTGAGCTCCAGTCGTCGACCGCGCCGTCGGAGTCGCCGCGGAGTTGGCGCAGGAGGGCGCGGACGTGTCGGGCGCGGGCGGCGGCGAGGGTTTGGCCGGTGCGGGTGGAGATCTCCAGACCGTTCTCGATGTGGTGTTCCGCGCCGTCCGGGTCGCCGCTGTCGAGGTGCGCGTGGGCGAGTTCGGTGAGGGCGCGCGCCTCCAGCAGGCGCATCCCGGTGTCGCGCATGAGGGACAGCGCGTTGGTGCCGTGCTCGATGGCGGCGCGCGGGTCGCCGGTGCGGCGGTACAGCGCGCACAGTCCGGTGAGGACGGACGCCTCGCCGTAGCCGAACCGGATCTCCCTGGCCAGGCCGAGTGCGCGCGTGTAGTGGGTGGCCGCCGAGGACCACTCGCCGGTGCGCTGCTGGATGGTGGCGAGGATGTCGAGCCCGCTGACCTCGTGCCTGCGCTCACCGAGTTGCCGCCCGGCCGCCATGGCCGTGCGGACCTGGGCGGCCGAGGTGGCGTAGTCCCCCGCGTCGCAACCGGTCTCGGCGAGGCAGATGAGCATGCTGACCTCACCGTGCCGGTAGCCGTACCGGCGGCAGATCGCCATGCCCTCCCGGTACCGCTGGGCGGCCCGGGGCAGGTCCCCCATCGCCCACAGCGCGAGCCCGAGGCCCTGGCACGCGGCGGCCTGCACGTGCCGGTTGCCGATGCGGTTGCTCAGCTCCAGCGCCTCGGTGTGCCGTTCGATGGCCTCGTGCGGCTGGCCGAGCGACAGCGCGGTCCCGCCGAGGTAGTTGAGCGCGCCCGCCTCACCGAAGCGGTTCCCGATGACCCGGTTGAGGTCGAGCGCCTGCTCGTAGAACGCCGACGCCTGGGCCGGTTGTCCCAGTTGGGAATGCGCGCGGCCGAGGTTGTGCAGCGCGGCCGCCTCGACGATGCGGTTGCCGGTGGACTGGCTCAGCTCCAGCGCCCAGCGGTGGCTCTCGATCGCGGCCGGGTAGTCGCTGAGGTTGGTGTGGATCAGGCCGAGCAGGTCGTGCACCGAGGCCTCGGCGTCCAGGTTCCGCGCGCCCCGCGCCGCCGCCAGCGCCGCCTGGCCGACGGCGAGGCCGTCCGCGCCGTGGCCCCGGTTCCAGAAGTACGGCCGCAGCGCCTCGGCGAACCGCCACGCGTACCGGTGCAGCCCGAGCCCCGACGCCGCCGTCGCCGCCGCGACCAGGTTGGCCCGTTCCGCGTCGAGCCAGGCGATGGCCTTCTCCGCCGAGCCGGGCTCGGGCAGCGACCCGACCCGCCACAGGACCGCGCTGTGCGCCTCGATCTCGCGCAGGTAGTGGTCGAACAGCCCGACGACGGCGGCGACCCGGTCCGCGTCGGAGTCCTCGGTGTCGGCGCGGTCGAAGGCGTACTCGCGCAGCAGGTCGTGGAAGGTGTAGCGGCCGCGGGCGTGCTCGCGGATGAGGTTGCCGTGGTCGAGCACTCGCAGCAGCCGGGTGGCGTCGGCGAGCTGCTGACCGCTCAGCGCGGCGGCGCCCTCGGCGTCCAGGTCGGTGCCCGGGACGAGACCGATCAGCCGGAACAGCCTGCGCGCGGCCGGGACCAGCTTCTCGTAGGACAGGTCGAAGGCCGCGCGCACCGCGCCCGACTCGTCGCCCGCCACCGCCAGCCCGTTCATCCGGCCCCGCTCACGCAGCTCACGGTTGTAGTCGGCGATGCTGATCAGCGGCCGGATGGCCAGGTTCGCGCCCGCGATGCGCAGCGCCAGCGGCAGGTGCCCGCAGATCGCCGCCATCTCGGCCGCCGCGTCCGGCTCGCGCCGCATCCGACCGACGCCGACCAGGCGACCAAGCAGGTCGACCGCCTCCCGCGGGGCCAGCACGTCCAGCGGCACCTGGACCGCGCCGTCCTGCGCGGTGAGGCCGGTGAGCCGGTCGCGGCTGGTCACCAGCACGACGCAGCCGGTCGACCCGGGCAGCAGCGGCCGCACCTGCTCGGCGGTGGCGGCGTTGTCCAGCAGCACCAGCACCCGCTTGCCGGTCATCAGCGTCCGGTACAGGCCCGCCGCCTCGTCCGGGTCGATCGGCACCCGCTCCGGGGCGACGCCGAGCGCGTGCAGGAACCGGACCAGCACCTCCTGGGTGGTCAGCGGCACACCGGACGCGTAGCCGCGCAGGTTCACGCTGAGCTGGCCGTCCGGGAACCGGTCGCGCACCCGGTGCGCCCAGCGCAGCGCCAGCGCCGTCTTGCCGACACCAGCGGTGCCGGAGAGCACCGCGATCACCACCCCGGGGTTGCCGTCGACCTGGTCGAGCACCAGGTCCAGGTCGGCGAGCGGCTGCGCCCGGCCGACGAACCCCGGGGTCTCGGCGGGCAACTGGGCGGGCGGCCGCTGCGCGACCGGCTCGGGCGCGGTCGGAGGCGGCGGCCGGTCGCGCAGCACCCGCAGGTGCGCGTCCTGGATCTCGACGCCGGGCTCGACGCCCAGCTCCTCGTCCAGCCGGGCGCGGATGTCGGCGAACACGCGCAGCGCCTCGGCCTGCTCGCCGGTGCCCGCCAGGCCCAGCATCAGCCGGGCGTGCAGACCCTCGTGCAGCGGCTCCTCGTGCGCCAGCGCCCGGATGCCCGCCACCACCCTGGCGTGTCTGCCCAGCGACAGCGCGATGTCGGCGTGGCCGAGCGCCACCTCCCGGCGCCGCGCGGCCATCGCCACCGCCGCCGGGTGCTTGCGCAGCCGGGCGGGCAGGTCGGCCAGCACCGGGCCGCGCCAGCAGGCCAGCGCCTCGTCCAGCAGGTCGGCCGCCCGGTCCGGGTCGCTGCCGCGCACCGCGCGCGCCTCGCGAACCAGGTCCTCGAACCGCAGCGCGTCCACCTGCTCCGGTTTAACCGCCAACCGGTAGCCCGCCGGGGTCGCGGCGATCACGCCCGCGTTGCGCTTGCCCGCGGCCACCAGCGCCCGCCGGAGCCGCGACGCGTAGGTGTGGATGAGGCCGAGGCAGCTCTCCGGCGGGTCGTCGCCCCACAGCACGTCGACGATCTCGTCCCGGCCGACCGGCCGGTTCGGGTGCAGCGCCAGCAACGCCAGCAGCGACCGCTGCTTCAGCGCGCCGACCGGGACCTCCCGCTCGCCCTGCGCCACGGTGAACGTGCCGAGCACCCCCAGGTCCAAGTGCGTCGAGCGGGGTGGCCGGGTCGGGCCCGGGTCCGTGCCGTCGGTCAACACCGCCGGGTCGACCCCGAGCGCCTCGGCCAACCGGCGGACCGACCCGGCGCGCGGCATCCCGACCTCACCGCGCTCGATGTAGCGCAGCGCGCGCACACTGACCCCGGAGCGCTCGGCGAGCTGCTGCTGGGTGAGACCGACCCGGGTGCGGTGGGTGCGCAGCAACGCACCGAACACGCCGGGCGGGTCGGCCATTCTTCCCCCTCGTCAGGATCCGGTGCCCCGGATGCGGAAAAGTTGCCGCCGGTCGGGCAAAAGACTTGCCGGTTGCCCATCGTAGTGCATCAACTACCCCGATCCCCCCTGGTCGACGGCACTGTTGCCGGTCCGGTCGGGGTCAGTTCGCGGTACAGGCAGGATGCCAGGAGACCCCCGTAGCGTGTGGAGTCGGGGGACCGGGGGTCCGCGGGGGGACCACTCGTGGCGCGGCGTCCTGGGGGTGCGCCGTGCCACGGCCCGGTCCGGCCCCCTAGCGCCTTTCCGCCGCCCCGGTCCGCGGTCCGCCGGTAGCCTCCCACGGGTGGGAGAGCACACAAGCGGTACCGCGGCGACCGGCCGGTGACCCGGACCATGACGGCGACCACCATTCCCGCGCCCCGGATCAGCGACGACCGGGTCGACCCGGTCGACACAGCCCCGCGCGTACGGCTGCACCGGCGGGTCGGCTGGCTGCTGCTGGTGGTGCTGGTGGCGGGCGGGTTCGGCGTGGTCGCCTCGCGCGCACCGACCGAGCCGACGCACCCGCCGACCGGTGACGTCGCGAGGGCCGCCGCCGCGCTGGACGCCCTGGTGCACCCCGGTTCCGGCCGGGACCCGATCCCGCTGCTGCCCGCCGACTTCACCCGGATCAGCGGCGTCACCCCCGGTCACCTGGTCGACCCGGACGGGGTGCGCCGCGCCGTGCACACCGACGGCGGCTGCTCGACCCCGTGGGGCGACGACAACACCCGGTGGGACTTCTCGGTCGGCTGCAAGGCCCACGACCTGGGGTACGACCTGCTCCGGTACGCCTCGACCAAGGGCCAGCCGCTGGGCCCGGAAGTGCGGCGGGCACTGGACAACCGGCTGACCTACGACATGCACCACCAGTGCGAGCTGAACCCGCGCGGCTCGGCGGGCACCTGCCAACTGACCGCGTCGCTGTACGCGGCGGGGCTGGTGGCGAACTCGTGGCACCAGCGGTGGGGTCCGCCACGGCCGGAACCGATCGGCACCTGGGCGGTGGCGCTGCTGGCGGTGGCCGCGCTGCTCGCGGTCCGGGTACCCGCGTTCGCCCGTCGCCGCACCGGGGTCCCGCGCGGGGCGGTGCCCGTCGGCCCGCGCGCCTGCGACCGGGCGGCGTACCTGGGGCTGCTGCGGGTGGTGAGCCTGTCCGGGATCGTGCTCGTCGAGTCGGTGCTGGCGTTCGCCCCGCTGCTGGGGGTGCGGACCGCCGCGCTGTGGCCGCTCACCTGGCTGCTGCAACTGGTGCCGCTGTTCTTCTTCGCGGGCGGCGACTCGAACCTGCTGGCCTGGCGGGCCGCGCCGGCCGACGGCAGCGGCTACGGCGGGTACCTGGCGAGCCGGGTGTGCTGGCTGATCCGGCCGGTGCTGGCGTTCGTCACCGCCTGGCTGGTGGTGCCGCTGTCGCTCGACCTGCTCAACACCTCCGACGCCGCGGTCGACGCGTTCACCCGGCTGATCACCCAGCCGCTGTGGCTGCTCGGCCTGTACCTGCTGGTGGTCGGCGCGACACCGGGCCTGTACTGGCTGCACCGCAAGGCCCCGATCGGGACGCCGGTCGCGCTGGCCGCGGTGGTCACCGGTCTCGGTCTGTTCTGCACTGGCACCATTGCGGCCTACGCGGGCGGCATCGTGCTCGCCGCGCTGTTCGGGCACCTGTCCTTCCACTACGCGGACGGGAGTTTCGACCGCCTCCCCCGCCGCGCGCTGACCGCCGTCGCCGCCGGGGCGCTGACCTGCCTGCTGCTGTTGACGACGGTGGGCGGGCACACGAAGGACCTGGTCGCCGAACCCGCGGGCACCGCCAGCTTCGTCCCGTCCGCCCTGGCCGTCCTGCTGCTCGGACTGATCCAGGTGTGCCTGGTGGTGGGACCGCGGCCCGAGCGGGTCAACGCCATCGCGCACGGCGCCGCCGCCACCGCGGTCCGGCGGCTGCGCGGGGCGCCGATGACGGTCTACCTGGTCTACCTGTGCGCGATGCTGCTGCTGGCGGGCCTGATCGGCACGGTCACCAGCACCGGGCTGCCCGCCACCGTCATCGGCTGGCTGACCACGCCGCGCACCCTGGTCGCCCTGGTCCTGCTCGGGGTGCCGACGGCGCTGGCGTTCCTGCTGTTCGAGCGGCGCGGCACCCTCGGCCCCGGCCTGCTGCGGCCACACGAGCCGCACGACCGGCCGGGCGCCCGCTGGGACGCGCTCGCCGCCGCCCTGGGCACCGGCTACGGCGCGCTCGGCATCATCGGGTTCGCGCTCAGCGGCCTCACCGGCGCGCACCACGGCCCGGTGCTGCTCGGCGTCCCGGTCGACCCGATGGCCAGCATCGTGCACCTGCTGCTGGGCTGGTACCTGCTGCACGCGGTCCGGATCGGCTCGACGGCGACCCCGTGGCCGTGGTTGCTGACCGCGCTCGCCCTCGTGCCGCCGATGTCGTCGGCCACCGGTCCCGCCGTGCTCGTCTACGCGGCGAGCATGGCCGTCGCGGTGGCGGCGGCGGGACTGTGCGCGGTTTCCCGCTTCACCCGCAGGTCACGTCCGGCGGCCCCAGCGGCGACAGTGACCCGATAGGGGTTGGATCAAGCTCCGGGACGCGTGCCGTGACAAGGGTCGCGCGGCGGTGTGCCACGCTACGGGACAACCCCGGACCGGCCGCGCACGTCTTCCACTCCACAGGCGGCCGGGCGCGCGCGGGGTGGGTAGCACTCACACGGAGCCCGGCAGGGACGCCGACAGGGAGGAGCGGGCGTGGAGTACCGGCCACCGAGGCCAGGCGATCGCGCGGGAGCGGGCGGTCGACCGGCACCGCGCGAGACCCCCGGCGGCGCCCAGGTCCCCGGCAGGCGGATGCCGCCCGGCGAGCGGCGCCCGGACCAGCCACGCACGCAACGCCCCGTCGACGGCGCCGGTCGCGGCACCCCCCGCGGTGGCACCGGTCGCGACAGCGCGAGCCGCGGGTACCGGCCGGAGCGCACCCCGGCCCGGCGCCCGGAGCCGCGCACCGGTCGACCGGAGTCCGCCCGGTCGGGAACGGCTGGGGCCGCGGCTGATGTGCGTACGGCGACCAGGGTGGAGTCCGCACGGACCGGGTCGGCGCGCGGGAGCGAACAGCGACCGGCCGCGGGCACCGAGCGGATCAGGTCGCGCGAGCGGGAGCAGCGCCCGGTGCGGTCCGGGTTGATCGCCGGTCGGGTGCTCGTCGCGCTGCTCTCGGCCCTGGTGCTGGCGGCCACCGGCTACTACTGGCGGGTGACCGACGCGTTCTCGGAGAACCTGACCACGGCCAACGTCGTGGAGGACACCGGCGAGAAGCCCGCCGACGGCGCGGTGGACATCCTGATGGTCGGCATGGACAGCCGCACCGACGCGCAGGGCAACCCGCTGTCGAAGGAGCAGTTGGCGGCGCTGTCCGCGGGCAAGGACGACGGCGAGATCAACACCGACACGCTGATCGTGATCCGCATCCCGAACGACGGCGGCAAGGCCGTCGGCATCTCGATCCCGCGCGACTCCTACGTGGACATCCCGGGCTACGGCAAACACAAGATCAACTCGGCGTACGGCCGGGCCAAGCTCGCCTCGATGGCGCAACTGCGCAAGCAGGGCGTCAACGACTCGCGCGAGCTGGAGGTCAAGTCGAACGAGGCGGGCGCCAAGAGCCTGATCGCCACCATCAACAAGCTCACCGGCGCCACCATCGACCACTACGCCGAGGTCAACCTGCTCGGCTTCTACGACATCACCAACGCCATCGGCGGCATCGACGTCTGCATCAACAAGGCGACCAAAGACGGCTACTCGGGCGCCAACTTCCAGGCGGGCCCGCAGAACCTGTCCGGGGCGGCGGCGCTGGCGTTCGTCCGGCAGCGGCACGGCCTGCCCAACGGCGACATCGACCGGATCCGCCGCCAGCAGGTGTTCATGAGCGGCATGGCGAAGAAGGTCGTCTCCGGCGACGTGCTGGCGCCCGGTTCGCAGATGCTGGGCAAGCTGCAGGACGCGATCGCCAAGTCGGTGGTGCTCGACCGCAACTGGGACATCATGCGGTTCGCCCAGCAGATGCTGTCGGTGACCGGCGGCAACGTGGCGTTCCAGACCATCCCGTTCGGCTCGCTGGACCTGGACACGCCCAGCGACGGTTCGGCGGTCGAGGTCGACCCGAGCGCGGTCAAGCAGTTCGTCACCGGCCTGCTCGGCGGTGGCGGCGCCCCGGCACCGACCAGCGGCGCGACGACCCCGCCGGACACCCCGGCGACCAAGCCGACGGTGACGGTGCTCAACGGGTCCGGCCGCACCGGCCTGGCCGCCGAGGTCGCGAGCACCCTGTCCGACCACGGTTTCAAGACCGGCGAGACGGGCAACGCGACCACCCGCGCCAAGTCGGTGATCCGCAACGCCAAGGGCGAGGACGCCAACGGCCAGGCCGTCGCCGACGCCCTCGGCGGCAAGATCACCGCGGAGCCGGACGCGAACCTGGCCAAGGGCAAGGTGACCGTGCTCATCGGCAAGGACTACACGACCACCTCGGGCGGCACCCGGCTCGCCGGTCCGCCGATGATCGCGCTGGACGCCCGGCAGCAGCAGCCATCGGGTCCGGAATGCGTGAACTGAGCGTTTGACGTTCATCCGATCGGAGCAACTTCGCCGGAACCCGCGTAAGCCCCGCGGCCCAGCTCGCTTCCTGTGGTGGAGGCGCCGGATCCGTGGCCGGTCGCCGTTCGACGAAGGGGCTGGACGTTGCGCATCGATGGGGCGACCTACCAGCGGGTGCTCGGTGACGAGATCCGCAGGCTGCGCAAGCAGCGGGGCTGGACCCGCAAGGAGCTCAACGGGCGGCTGCAGAGCGACATCTCGCTGCAGACCCTGGCCACCTACGAGCTCGGCACCCGCCAGTGCTCAGTGGTCCGCTTCGTCGAGATCTGCGTCGCCCTCGACACGCTGCCGCACGACCTGATCGCCCGCGTGCACGACCGCGTCTTCGCCGACACCCCCCTCGGCCGCGTCCGCGTCGACCTCCGCGCCGCCGCCGAGGACACCCGCCCCCAGTTGCTCCCCCTGCGCCGCTGGGCCGCCGAACTCCGCACCGACCACGACGAGGTCCACCTGGACCTGACCGCCCTCGACCGCCTGGCCGAACTGTGCGGCATGGACACCGCCGAGCTGATCGCCCACATCCGCGAACTGAACCACCGGTAGCCCCCTCATCCCTACACTCGGGCTCCCCACCTCGAAAGGCCCCCCACCGGTGAGCGACCCCACCCTGACCGCAGCCATCAGCGGCGACGACGACGAACTCCGCACCCTCGCCCGCTGGCTCCGCGACGAGGACGACTTACGCGGCCACGTCCACCTCGTCAACCACCCAATCCACCCCGGCCACATGGGCGGCGCCCTCGACGCGGTAGCAGTAGCCCTCAGCAGCGGCGGCACCCTCACCGTCCTGGTGAAGTCGCTGTTCACCTACCTCAGCACCCGCCGAAAAGAGGTCGTCCTCAAGCTCCGCCTCAAAGACGCCCAAGGCCGCGAGTTCGAAGCCGAGGCCACCTCCACCACCACCGCCACCACCCTCCTCACCCAAGCCGAAAAATTCTTCGCGGACTAACCCCCACCCCCACCCCTTCATCGGCAAGGCCCCCCCGGCCCCCGGCCTGCACCGACGAAGCTCCACACTCGCACCGCGCGCCTCGAAAGCCGCCGATACCAACCGCCCGCTGGGGTGAAGTTGTTGTGTTTGGGGGGACGGCAACCGCAAAGCTGACAGGCGGGTAAGGCCACGCTTTCCAGTGGCCCCGCCTTTTAACCTTACCCCGCGGTGGCCGTAGGGGCCCCAAACACAACAACTTCACCCCAGCGGGCACAGCCCGCAAAATCTGGCGCCCCAGGCCGGCGTCGCCGAAGGCGACCAGGCCGAACCCCGAGGCGAAGCCGAGGCTCAGAGACCTCTCACACCAAGATCAACCGAGAACAAAGCCCCTGAATACACAGCCTAAACGGACCCGCCGACAAGATCCGCCCACCAACCGAGAACCATGATCAACCCGAACTTGAGCCCCTGAATACACAGCCTAACCAGCACCACCGACAAAACCCCCACACCAAGATCACCGCACACAAGCACGCGCAGGACCCACCCGCCAGGTTGCCCCACGCAACCAGTCGGTGAACGAGTAGGGCCGGAGAGACTCGAACTCTCACTGGCACGGACCTAAACCGTGTGCCTCTGCCAATTGGGCTACGGCCCCGGGGTAGCGTGCACAGCCTAACGGCGTGGCCCGTGCGCGGGTCGGGTGGTGGGTGATCTACCGTGGGCGGCGCCGATCGGTGGGCGTGGCGAGGAGGACGAGTTGGCGCGGGACCCCGACACCATTCAGCGGGAGATCGAGCAGGCGCGGGACGCGTTGGCGACCACCCTGGACCAGTTGAGCGTGAAGGCGAGCCCGAAGCGTCTCGTCGACTCGGCCAAGTCGAGCGCCAAGTCCACCTTGGACGACCCCCGGGTGAAGTACGCGCTGATCGGCGTCGGCGTGTTGGTCGGTTTGCTGGTGGTGCGCCGGATCTTCCGTTAGGCCAGTGCCGACGGCCGGACCGGTTCGCTCGCGGCCTGGGCCGGGATTGTGTGCGCCGGGGCCGCCGGGTCGTCGCCGAGGCCGAGTCGGGCGGTCAGGTAGGCGGCGGTGAAGTTGACCGCGTCGCCGTCGAGGGTGTGTACGACCGTGCGCTTGCGGTCGCCCGCGAGCATGTCTTCGACCAGTTGGTCCGCGCGTTCGCGGGCGGCGACCAGGTCGCGCGCGGTGGCGGTGCGGGTGGTGTCGCCGACCTTGACCTCGACGGTCCAGTCGTCGCCGCGCGCGGTGTAGTTGGCGTGGATCGGTGCGTACATGGTCCGCCCCCTCCTGCTCGGTGCCCGTGGGGTGAGGCGTGCGTCCCCACACCGCTGAGCTTGCGCCCGCGCCCTGGTTTTCGCTCGTCGGGACCGGCGGTCGGGGGCACCCGTGCGGGCGATTACCGGCGGGTCATGGCCGAAAGGCCGGTCCAGATGACCCGCATCAGGTGATCCGCCGCCTGTTCGGGGGACACCGCGTCATCACCGTCGCGACCGACGTACCACAGCGACAGCCGCTCGCAGGCGCCGACGACGACCTGGGCGGCGGCCTCCAGCTCGACCCGGGGGGCGTCCGGCAGGAACGCGGCGAACAGCGCGATGTCGATCTCGACCTGTTCCTGGCGGACGGCTTCGACCTCGGCCGCGGCGGCCGGTCCGGCGACGGCGGCCTCGTTGCGCAGGACCAGCGACCAGGCCCGGCGGTGCGCGTCGGTGAACCGGAAGAACGCGACCAGGCCGCGGCGCAGCGCGTCCTCGGGGTCGGTGGCGCCGACGACGGCCGCGGCGGTGGCCGCGGCGAGCTGGCCGCGCGCCTGCCGGATGCAGGCGACGAGCAGGCCCTCCTTGGAGCCGAAGTACTCGTAGAGCATCGGTTTGGAGACCCCGCAGCGCTCGGCGATCTCGTCCATGGCGGCGGCCTGGTAGCCGCGTTCGGCGAAGATCTCCTCGGCGACGGCCAGCATCTGGCGTTCGCGTTCGGCGCGCGGCATCCGCCGCTTACGCTCGTCCAGCCGTCCGGTCACCGGGCCGACTCTACCGGAAGTAACCTACTTCGAGTAAGGTGAACCGCGAGTAACACCTGATCGAGGAGGTCGGCGATGGGCATCGTGCACACCGGCGTGGTGGTGGTCGGCACCGGGTTCGCAGGCATGGGCATGGCCATCCAGTTGCGCCGCGCGGGCCGCGACGACTTCGTCCTGCTGGAGAAGGCGGACGACTTCGGCGGCACCTGGCGGGACAACACCTACCCGGGCTGCGCCTGCGACATCCAGTCGCACATGTACTCGTTCTCCTTCGAGCAGAAGCCCGACTGGACCCGCGCCTACGCGCCGCAGCCGGAGATCTGGCAGTACCTGCGCGACGTCGCCGCCAAGTGGGACCTGGCCCGCAACACCCGCTTCGGCGCCGAGGTCATCGGCGCGCGCTGGGACTCCGCCGAGAACCGCTGGTACGTGTCGACCAACAGCGGCGACACGTACGTCACCCGGTTCCTCGTCGCCGGGCTCGGAGCGCTGCACATCCCGTCGATCCCCGAGCTGCCCGGGATCGAGAGGTTCGCGGGCAAGACCTTCCACTCGGCGCGGTGGGACCACGACTACGACCTCACCGGCAAGCGCGTCGCGGTGATCGGCACCGGGGCGAGCGCGGTCCAGTTCGTGCCGCGGATCGCCCCGGACGTCGCCGAGTTGACGCTGTTCCAGCGGACGGCGCCCTGGGTGATGCCGAAACCCGACCACGTGATGCCGGAGTGGTCGCAGAACCTGTTCGCCAAGGTCCCGGGGGCGCAGCGGGCGTACCGGCACCTGCTGTACTGGGTCAACGAGGTCCGCGCGGTCGGGTTCAACGGGCACCAGCGGATCCTGAAGTACGCGTCGAAGCTGGCCGCCGCCAACATCCGCCGCTCGGTCAAGGACCCCGACCTGGCCGCGAAGCTGACCCCGGACTACGTCATGGGCTGCAAGCGGGTGCTGATCTCCAACGACTACTACCCGACGTTCAACCGGCCCAACGTGCACCTGGACACCGCCGGGATCGCCGAGGTTCGCGAGCACAGCGTCGTCGGCGAGGACGGCCGCGAGCACCAGGTCGACGCGATCATCTACGGCACCGGGTTCCACGTCACCGACTCCTACGACTACCTGAAGATCACCGGCCGGGACGGGGTCGACCTGGCCGGGCTGTGGCGGGACAACGGCATCAACACCCACCTCGGGATCACCGTGTCCGGCTTCCCGAACCTGTTCTTCCTGCTCGGCCCGAACACCGGCCTCGGCCACAACTCGGTCGTCTTCATGATCGAGTCGCAGGTCCGGTACGTCGCCGACGCGATCCGGCTGGCCGAGCGGGAAGGCGCCGACGCGCTGGACGTGCGGCGCTCGGCGCAGGACGCGTTCAACGCCGAGGTCCAGCGCAAACTCGCCGACGGCGTGTGGACCAAGGGCGGCTGCACGAGCTGGTACCTGGACTCCCAGGGCGTCAACCGCACCATCTGGCCGGGCTTCACCTGGCGCTACTGGATGCGCACCCGCTCGGTGGACCCCGCCGACTTCGAGCTGATCAGCCGCACCCGACCGGCGGAAAAGGGCTCCGGTCTGGTGCCCGCCATCGGCTAGCGTCTTCGGCCATGGCCACCGACCCGAACAGCGCGACCATCGCCACCAACCGCAAGGCCCGGCACGACTACGCGGTGCTGGACACGGTGGAGGCCGGGGTCGTGCTGGTCGGTACCGAGGTCAAGAGCCTGCGCGACGGCAAGGTCTCCCTCGTCGACTCGTTCGCCACCGTCGACGACGGCGAGATCTGGCTGCGCGGCCTGCACATCGGCGAGTACGCCATGGGCACCTGGACCAACCACGCCCCGCGCCGGGTCCGCAAGCTCCTGCTGCACCGCCGCGAGATCGACAAGCTGGCGCTGAAGGTGCACGAGTCGGGCCTGTCGCTGGTGCCGCTGTCGATGTACTTCAGCTCCGGGAAGGTGAAGGTCGAACTGGGCCTGGTCCGCGGCAAGAAGACCTGGGACAAGCGCCAGTCGCTGGCCGCCCGCGACGCCAACCGAGAGATCGAACGGGCCTTCTCCCGCCAGGCCAAGGGGCGCCGCGCGCACCGCGCGTGACACCATCGACCTGTGCGCGCCCCCCGCCTGTTCACCGCCCTGCTGGGTCTGGTCGACAAGTTCGAGGAACGCGGCGTGCACGTCCCCGGCGCCGACGACGGCCGCGTGTCCCCCTGGCGCGACTTCGGCTGGCTCATCGCCTTCTGGCTCGTCGCCATCGGCGTCTTCATCCTCTTCTTCGCCCTCGCCGCTTGATCGGTCCGCCGGTCGGTGAACGGGTGACCGGATGAGCCCGCGCCACGGGACGCAGTGGCGGCCGTCACTGTGGGTGTACCGGTGATCACGGCTCGGCCACAGTGCGGAACCAGGTGCGACTCAACGGCCTATCCGGCTCGTCGTACCAGCCGGTTGGCGGCCATGGTGGAGTCGTACACCCACCCACCACCCACACACCCGCCGCCCACCCCAGTCCCCCGGCCAGGAAGAGGCACGCCCGTGAAGACCGTCGGTTTGGCGGCCGCAGCCTGCGCGCTCCTGGCGGTGGTCACCGGGTGCGGCTCCGGTCCCTCGGCCACGGCCACCCCGGCGGCGGGCGGCGACCTGGCGCGCGCCAACACCTCGCTGCGCGGCGGTGAGGCCCGGCCGCTCGGCAAGGGGCTCACCCTCACCGCGTCCGCGCCGAAGCCGTTCGTGCCGACGTCGGGGGCGTTCCCGGTGGTGTCGCGGGCGGTCGGGTTCGAGATGACGGTGCAGAACGACGGCACCGCCCCGTACGCCCCCACGCTGCTGTCGCTGACCGCCAGCACCGACGACGGCGGCACCAAGCAGGTGATCGACTCCGCGCAGGGCTACACGGGCGTCATCAGCGACGACAGCGTGCAGCCGGGCCGCACCGTGCACTTCCAGGTGGCGTTCGCGGTGCCGACGGCGAAGACGGAACTGGTCATCACCGCCCAGCCCGACCCGGCGGGCACCGAGGCCGTCATCGTGTTCGACGGCCAGGTGTAGGCGGGGCGGTCCGGGCCGCTAGCGTCGTCACCATGACTGAGCAGACGAAGCTCTCGCCGGGCGACGTGGCCCCGGCTTTCACCCTGCCGGACAGCGAGGGCACCGAGGTGTCGCTGGCCGACTTCCGCGGCAAGTCGGTCGTCGTGTACTTCTACCCGGCCGCGTCCACCCCCGGCTGCACCAAGCAGGCCTGCGACTTCCGCGACAACCTGGCGGAGCTCAACGACGCCGGTTTCGCCGTGCTCGGGATTTCCCCGGACAAGCCCGCGAAACTCGCGAAGTTCGTCGCCGAGGAGGGTCTGACGTTCCCGCTGCTGTCGGACCCGGACCGCGCGGTGCTGACCGCGTACGGCGCGTACGGCGAGAAGCAGATGTACGGCAAGACGGTCACCGGCGTGATCCGCTCGACCTTCATCGTGGACGCCGAAGGCAAGATCGCCACCGCGCTGTACAACGTGCGCGCGACCGGGCACGTGGCGAAACTGCGGAAAGACCTGAAGATCTGACGGCACACGGCCACCTGGAGAGTTGACCCGGGGTGGGTCGACTTTCCAGGTCTCAGCCCATCGAGCTCAACGCCACCAGGCGCGGGAGCAGCAAGCGCAACGCCTGCCCGCGGTGCGAGATCGCGTCCTTCTCCTCCGCCGTCAGCTCCGCCGACGTCCGGTCCTGCCCGTCCGGCACGAAGATCGGGTCATACCCGAACCCGTTCGTGCCCCGAGGCGCGCGGATCACCGTCCCCCGCCAGTCCGCGCGCAGGATCGTCTCCGTCCCGTCCGGTAGCACCAACGCGATCGCGCACACGAACCCGCCGCCTCGGCGTTCGTCCGGTGTGTCCCCGAGCTGCGCGAGCACCAACTCCAGGTTCGCCTGGTCGTTCCCGTGCCCACCCGACCAGCGCGCGGAGAGCACACCGGGCATGCCGTTGAGCGCGTCGATCACGATCCCGGAGTCGTCCGCGATCGTGGGCAGTCCGACCGCCGTCACCGCGTCCCGAGCCTTCGCGACGGCGTTCTCCTCGAACGTCGCACCGGTCTCCGGGGCCTCGGGGAACGCGGGGACGTCGTCGAGGCCGACGATCTCGATGCCGGACACGCTCTCCGCTTCCAGGATGCGGCGCAGCTCCGCGAGCTTCTTCGCGTTCCGGCTGGCCAGCAGGACCTTCACCGCGCGCCCTTCGGTTCCGGGAGGGTGCCGGGGTAGGGCAGCGCGAGCGCCTCGGCCTGGATCCGGTTGAGCTCGGCGCAGCCCGCGAGGGCGAGGTCGAGCATGGCGTCGAGGGTGGAGCGGGCGAAGGTGGCGCCCTCGCCGGTGCCCTGGACCTCGATAAGGGTCCCGGCGTCGGTCGCGACGACGTTCATGTCGACCTCGGCGCGGGCGTCTTCCTCGTACGGCAGGTCCAGCCGGACCCGGCCGCCGACAACACCGACACTGACGGCGGACACCGCGCACGACAGGGGCTGCGGATCGGCGAGCTTGCCGCCCGCGCCCAGGTACGTGATCGCGTCGGCCAGTGCGACGTAGGCGCCGGTGATGGCCGCGGTGCGGGTGCCGCCGTCGGCCTGGATGACGTCGCAGTCGAGGTGGATCGTGTTCTCGCCCAGCGCGGACAGGTCGATGCAGGCGCGCAGCGACCGGCCGATGAGCCTGCTGATCTCGTGTGTGCGCCCGCCGACGCGGCCCTTCACCGACTCGCGGTCGCCACGGGTGTTGGTCGCCGAGGGCAGCATCGCGTACTCGGCGGTGACCCAGCCGAGCCCGGAGCCCTTGCGCCAGCGCGGCACGCCCTCGCTGACACTGGCGGCGCACAGCACCCTGGTGCGCCCGAAGGTGACCAGGACCGACCCGGCGGGCCAGTCCTGGTAGCCGCGGGTGATCGTGATGTCCCGGAGCTGGTCGTCGTTCCTGCCGTCGCTTCTCACCACGCGGTCAGCCTAGATGGCGGCTAGATCTCGTAGGCCGCGCCCTGCCGAACGAGGGCGACCTCGCCGTCGAACGCCGCCGCTGCCTCGGCCAGGACGGCCGCCCGGTCCGTCCACGGCGGAACGTGGGTGACCAGCAGCCTGCCCGCCGCCGCGGTCGCCGCGAGCTCGCCCGCTTCCCTGCCGGACAGGTGCAGGTCGGCCGACGTGTGCGCGCCGTGCGTCCAGGACGCCTCGGCGAGCAGCACGTCGGCCCCGCCCGCGAGCGCGGTGACGGCGGCGCAGGTGCCGGTGTCACCGGTGTAGACCAACGAGCGGCCGCCGTGGTCGATCCGGAAGCTGTACGCGTCGCACGGGTGCGCGGCGGTCGTCGCGGTTACCTCGAACGGTCCGATGTGGAAGGTCGTGACCGCGAGTGGACGGAAGTCGAACACATCGGACAGATCCGTGACAGCCAGCTCGTCCGCGTCGGTCGCGTACGCGGCGGCGAACCGGGTCGGCGCCGCTTTCGGCGCGTGCACGGGTAACCGGTGCGCGCGCGGGTCGCGGGTCGGGTTGGGGTGGTAGCGGCGCAACACCGCCAGCGACGCGAAATCCGCGCAGTGGTCGGCGTGCAGGTGCGAGAACAGCAACGCGTCCAGGGTGAACGGATCGCGCACCGCCTGCAGCGCGGCGAGGGTGCCGCTGCCGAGCTCCACGCCAAGCAGGAACCCCTCCGCTTCGAGCAGGTACCCGGACGAGGCGGCGTTGGGTCCGGGCACGCTCCCGGAACACCCGAGGACAGTCAGCAGCACGTCGGACAGCCTGTCACAGCGGGAACCCCGGCACGACGGCTGTGGATCACCATCGAGCCAATGGAGCAAAGCCCGCCACACCGGGGCCGAGGAACCGGCGGGCCAGCCGGTCGAACGGTTCCGCCCGCCCGGTGGCGCCGAACTCGTGCACCGGGTCGCCGTCGGACTCGGTGAGCAGACCGGTCTCGGTGAGCACCCGGAAGACGTCCTTCGCGCATTCCTCCGCACTGGACACCAGCGTCACGTCCGGGCCGAGCACGACCTGCAGAACACCGGTGAGCAGCGGGTAGTGCGTGCAGCCGAGCACCACAGTGTCCACAGCGGCCTGTTGCAGCGGCTCCAGGTAGGTCTGCGCGAGACCGAGGATCTGCCTGCCGGAGGTGACACCGCGCTCGACGAAGTCGACGAACCGCGGGCACGCCGCGCCGGTCACCCGGATGCCCGGCGCGGCGGCGAAAGCGTCGTCGTACGCGCGGGAGCGGATGGTGCCCGCGGTGCCGATCACGCCCACCTGTCCCGTTTTTGTCACCGCCGCCGCCCGTCGGACCGCGGGCACGACGACCTCGACGACGGGGATGTCATAGCGCTCCCGCGCGTCGCGCAGGCAGGCTGCGGACGCGGTGTTGCACGCCAGCACGAGCATCTTCACGCCACTGCCGACGAGCTCGTCGGTCAGCTTCAGGGTGATCTCCCGAACGTCGGCGATCGCGCGCGGCCCGTACGGGTTGTTGGCGGTGTCGCCGATGTAGCGGAGCCGCTCGTGCGGCAACTGGTCGATGATGGAGCGGGCCACGGTGAGGCCGCCGACACCCGAGTCGAAGATGCCGATCGGCGCGTCCGGGTCCAGGCCGGTCACGCCGGGGTCGCCTTGGCCGTGGACCGGTTGCCCAGCGACACGAACCAGGCGGCCAGCACACCGCCGAGCGCGCCGAACAGGTGGCCCTGCCAGGAGATGCGGGGGTCGCCGGGCAGCACGCCGAACAGCATCGTGCCCCAGTACAGCAGCAGGACCACGGCCAGCCCGAGCTGCACGGCGCTGCGGGTGAACAGGCCGCGGACCAGCAGGAACAGCAGCCAGCCGAAGCACAGCCCGGAGGCGCCGACGGTGAGCGACCCGCTGTCCGCGGTCAGCCACACGCCGAACCCGCTGACCAGCCAGATCGTCGCCGTCACCGCGACCCACTGGCCGAGGCCGTTGGCCATCGCCAGGAACGCCAGCACCACGAACGGCAGCGTGTTCGCGAACAGGTGCTGCCACCCGTTGTGCAGCAGCGGCGCCCACAGGATGCCCATCAGCCCGGTGGCGTCCCTCGGCACGATGCCGAACTGGTCCAGCCCGCCCCGCACGACCCGGTCGACCAACTCGACCAGGTACAACACGACGGCGAACCCGCCGACGACGATCGCCGCCTGCGCCGGGTTCGGCGGCAACACCCGCGCGGACGGCCTGCTGGGCACTGTGTTCACACCAGTGAGGGTACGTGCCGGTTCGTGCCCCGGGATCCGGTTGAACCCCGAACTCACCCCGAGACGACCGCCCGCGCCAACCGCGCCAGCGACTCCGCCATCCGCCGCTTCACCTCCCGCGTCGCCGCGGCCCGCATCAGCAAACCCTTGACCGGGCTCGCCGGCCGCTGGACCGTGCGCAAAGTGACCGTGGTCCGCTCCCCGTCGGCCACGAGTTCGATCCGGAACACCGTCGACACCGCGAACGTCGGCGCGGGCTGCCCGTCCAACCGCTCGTCGGTGTGCTTCCACGCGATCACCGCGGGCGGCTCGAACTCGACCACCTCCTGGTCGATCTCCGACCGCCGGTTCCCCCACCGCCCGTGCTGCCTGCGCAACTGCCCCTTGCCCTCCCCCGCGATCACATCGGTCCGCTCCGCGAACGAAAACCAGTCCGCCGCGCGATCGGGATCCGACACAACCGCCCACACCTGCCCAATGGCGGCAGGCACCTGAGCACTCCGAACGACCTCCACGACATCGGGCATACGGGCAATCTAGTAGCCCACCCCCTGATTGCCGCCGCCGCGCTGTCCACAGTGCCCCGCGCCATCCACAGGCTCCCAGCACCACCCCTTGACAACCCGCGATCCGCGCTACGGTCAGGAATGGGCCCCGGCGCCCCGGGTGGGCGGGCCCCTGCCTGGACCACGACGGCAACTCCGTCAAGCAGCAGGCCACACTCGATCGGCGGATACGGACCCCACCCGCATCACACGGACCCGCCCCGCATCACACGGACCTCGCCCTCGTCCACAAGACATCAAGCCATCCACAGGACAACCCGGCCCCCTCTTGACAACCCGCGATCCGCGCTACCGTCAGGAATGGGCCCCGGCGCCCCGGGTGGGCGGGCCCCTGCCTGGACCACGACGGCAACTCCGTCAAGCAGCAAGCCGCACTCGATCGGCGGACATTGACCCGCCCCTCATCGCATGAGCCCCGCCCTCATCACACAGACCCCAACCACATCCACAAGGCATCGAGCCATCCACACGACAACCCGGCTCCCCCTTGACAACCCGCGATCCGCGCTACGGTCAGGAATGGGCCCCGGCGCCCCGGGTGGGAGGGGTCTGGGTGGGCCGAAGCGGGCGCCGTTGTGGGCGAAGGCGGGGGAATTCGTCAAGCGTGTGGGCGAGAGCGTGGGGGCGGAGTCGAGCGGGTTGTCCCGCAATCGGTGGGTGATGGCGGGACAACCCGGGGGGTCAGGCCCAGAGGTGTCCGTCGAGGCGTTCGGCGGCCTCGTCGAGGGTTCCGCTGTAGGCGCCGGTCGACAGGTACTTCCAGCCCGCGTCGGCGACGATGAAGACGACGTCGGCGGGGTCGCCCGCGCCCGCGGCTTTCTCGGCGACGGCGAGGGCGGCGTGCAGGATGGCTCCGGTGGAGATGCCCGCGAAGATGCCTTCGGTCTCCAGGAGTTGACGGGTGCGGCGGAGGGCGTCGTATGAGCCGACCGAGTAGCGGCCGGTCAGCACGGACGGGTCGTAGAGTTCCGGGACGAAGCCCTCGTCGAGGTTGCGCAGGCCGTAGACCAGTTCCCCGTAGCGGGGTTCGGCGGCGACGACCTGGACGTCCGGTTTGTGTTCGCGCAGGTACCGGCCGACGCCGACCAGGGTGCCGGTGGTGCCGAGGCCCGCGACGAAGTGCGTGATCGACGGGAGGTCGCGGAGGATCTCGGGGGCGGTGCCGGTGTAGTGCGCGGCGGCGTTGTCCGGGTTGCCGTACTGGTAGAGCATGATCCAGTCCGGGTGTTGCTCGGCGAGTTCCTTGGCCCGGCGGACGGCCTCGTTGGAGCCGCCCGCGGCGGGCGAGTAGACGATCCGGGCGCCGTAGGCCTGCAGCAGTTGCTTGCGTTCCTCGGACGTGTTCTCCGGCATGACGCACACCAGGCCGTAGCCCTTGAGCTTGGCGGCCATGGCGAGCGCGATGCCGGTGTTGCCCGAGGTGGGCTCCAGGATGGTGCTGCCGGGTAACAGCCTGCCGTCCCGCTCGGCGGCCTCGATCATGGCCAGCGCGGGACGGTCCTTGATCGAGCCGGTCGGGTTGCGGTCCTCGAGTTTCGCCCACAGCCGCACCGTCGGGGACGGTGACAGCCGGGGCAGGCCGACGAGGGGGGTGTCGCCGAGCGCGTGCAGCAGCGACTCGTAGCGAGCCACTAGAGCGCGCCACCGGCGACGGCGGGGAGGATGGTGACGTTGTCGCCGTCGGCGACCTTGGCTTCCAGGCCGCCCGCGAAGCGCACGTCCTCGTCGTTGACGTAGATGTTGACGAAGCGGTGCAGCGCGCCGTCCTTGACCAGGCGGGCCTTGAGGCCGCCGTGGTTGGCGTCGAGGTCGTCGATGACCTCGGCCAGGGTGGCGCCCGCGGCCGGGACGGACTTCTCGCCGCCGGTGTGGGTGCGCAGGATGGTCGGGATCGAGACGGTGACGGCCATGGTTCAACCTCCGGGTGGTGCCTGGGTCATGGGAGAAGGACGCGGGGGCGTGCCGCCGGTGTTCCGGCGGTGCTCACGCCTCGGGGACGTCGTCCGGGCCGGTGTGCGCGAACCGGTAGGACTCGACGACCTCGACGGGCTCCTCGGTGATCGCGCCGTCGACGATCCGGAACGAGCGCAGTTCGTGCTGGTGCGGGTCCCGGGTGGAGACCAGCACGTAGTGCGCGAACGGCTCGGCGGCGATCTTGGCGTCGGTGCGCGACGGGTAGGCCTCGGTGGCCGTGTGCGAGTGGTAGATGACCACCGGCACCTCGTCGTTGGCGTCCATCTCCCGGTACAACCGCAGCAGGTCCGCGGAGTCGAACTCGTAGAACGTGGGTGAGCGGGCCGCGTTGAGCATCGGGATGAACCGCTCGGGGCGGTCGCTGCCGTCGGGACCCGCGATGACGCCGCACGCCTCGTCCGGGTGGTCGCGGCGGGCGTGCGCCACCATCGCGTCCACGAGGTCTCGGCGGATCGTCAGCACGTGGCCATCCTACGGGGTGGTTGGGGGTCTCCCAGTGTGTGAGAGGCCGCAGTTCAGGCCCAGGCATCTCGGTACGAAAGCAAGTCGCCGACGGTGGTGGCGGCCAGCGCGCCGTGGACCACGGCACGAGCGAACACGTCCGCGGCGGCTGTGTACAGGGCGTCCAACTCGACGGGGCCGCTCACCGGGCGAACACCGGTGGCCGCCGCGAACACCGTGTCACCGTCGAACAGCGTGTGCGACGGGCGCAGGGCGCGGGCGAGCCCGTGCTGGGCGGACATGGCCAACCGCTTGCACTGGGCCTTGTCCAGCGCGGCGTCGGTCGCGATCACGCCGATGGTCGTGTTCAGGTCCGTGGGTCGGGCCGCCAGGTGCGCGGCCCACCCCGGCGGGGGCGGGAACTCGCCCGGCTCGCCCGCGGTCCAGAAGCCACCGGTCGCCAGGTCGACGACCTCGCCGCGCGCGTTGACCACCGCCAGCGCGCCCACTGTGAACTCGCCCACTCCACCGTCGCCCACCGTGGCGCTCGCGGACCCGATGCCGCCCTTGAGCGACCCGACCTGGGCGCCCGCCCCGGCCCCGACGCTGCCCTGCCGGACCGGGCCGTCGGTGGCCGCCGCGCACGCCGCGCGGCCGAACTCGGCGTCCGGCCGGTGCCCCCACCCGTTGCGCGGCAGGTCGAAGATCACCGCGGCGGGCACGATCGGCACCACCTGGTGCGGCTCCGGCCCGACCGGGAACCCCTGACCGCGCTCGCCCAACCAGCGCATGACCCCGTCCGCGGCCGCCAGCCCGTAGGCGCTCCCGCCGGACAGGCACACCGCGTCGATCCGGTCGACCAGGTTCTCCGGGGCCAGCAGGTCCGTCTCGCGGGTACCGGGCGCGCCGCCGCGGGAGTCGACGCCGCCGACCGTGCCCGGTGGGAACAGCACCACCGTGGTCCCGGTCGCCCAGCCGTCGCCGACGCGGTCGTGGTGGCCAACCCGCACGCCCGCGACGGCGGTGATCACGGGGTGGACAGCGCCTGGACCAGCGACTCCTGCACCCAGGTCAGCCAGTGGTAGACCGACAGGTGCGGGCTGCGCGGGTCGTCGTCGGGCAACTCGTCCGGCATGTCCTCGGTGACCTCGATCGCGGTGCCCAGCGCCAACCGGACGTCGTTGAGCGCCGCCAGCCACGCGTCCGCCTGCTCCAGCGACAGCCGGATGCCGCCCCCGTACACCGGGCAGGTCTCCAGGACCACCGCGGCCACCCCGGTCTTCAGGTCGAGCAGGGCGGGCTCGTGCAGGGAGCGCAGCACGGCGGCGGAGTCCAGGTCGGCCTTGCTGGGGTTGTCGTCGTCCAGGCGGTGGAAGTCGGGCAGCAGCCGGGACAGGATCGGGTCGTCCGGCGAGGTGGACGGTCCGGTGCGGATGCCGGTCAGCTCGGCCAACTCGTCCTGCGGGGTCTCCTCGACGCGCGCGCGCAGCATGTCGTCGATCTGCGACACCAGGCCGCGCAGCACCGCGGCCTCCTGCCGGTCGATGTCGGCGTGCACCAGGTCGCCCTTGCGCTTCCAGGGTTTCACGATGTGTGTTCCATGGTCGCCCACAGACCGGCGGCGTGCAGCTTCGCCACGTCGGCCTCCATCTTGTCCTTGCTGCCCGAGGACACGATCGCCTTGCCCTCGTGGTGCACGTCGAGCATCAGCTTGGTCGCCCGGTCCCGGCTGTAGCCGAACAGCTTCTGGAAGACGTAGGTGACGTAGGACATCAGGTTGACCGGGTCGTTCCACACGACGGTCTGCCACGGCCGGTCCTCGGCCACGACCTCCGCGGTGGACGGCGTCGCCTGCGTCTGCTCCCTGTCGACGGCTGCGGTCATGGGTCAATGGTTGCACGAGCGGTTTCGTCCAGTCCGGCGGATCTTCATTCGATCGGAGTACGCGATCACCGATCGTGCCCGACTGGGCCAATCGGCGGGACGCGGGACCGACGCGGGACTGTGGCGGGCGCCTCGTGCGAGCGCGGACCGGGACGGCGGGCGGCGGCCTAGGCTCTGCCCATGGGTGTGAACGTGGGCGTACCCGCGCCGAGTACCGCGCTGCTGACCGACCACTACGAGCTGACCATGCTGGCGGCGGCGTTGGCGGACGGCACGGCGGACCGGCGCTGCGTGTTCGAGGTGTTCACCCGTCGGCTGCCGGACGGCCGCCGCTACGGGGTGGTCGGCGGCACGGCGCGGGTGGTCGACGCGGTCGGGGCGTTCCGGTTCGGCGCGGCGGAACTGGCGCACCTGCGGGCGACGTCGGTGGTGGACGAGACCACGCTTTCGTGGCTGGCGGACTACCGGTTCAGCGGGGACGTCGACGGCTACCCGGAGGGTGAGCTGTTCTTCCCGGGCTCCCCGATCCTGACCGTGCGCGGTACCTTCGCCGACGCGGTGGTCCTGGAGACGCTGGTCCTGTCGATCCTGAACCACGACAGCGCCATCGTGTCGGCGGCGGCGCGGATGTCGGGGGCGGCCAACGGTCGTCCGATCATCGAGATGGGGTCGCGCCGCACGCACGAGGCCGCCGCGGTCGCGTCCGCCCGCGCGGCCTACATCGCCGGGTTCGCCACCACGTCGAACCTGGCCTCCGGCAGCTCTTACGGCATCCCGACCGCGGGCACGTGCGCGCACGCGTTCACGTTGCTGCACGACGACGAGCGGTCCGCGTTCGCCGCCCAGGTGGCCGCGTTGGGCGTGGGGACCACATTGCTGGTCGACACCTACGACATCACCCGGGGCATCGAGCTGGCCGTGGAGGTCGCGGGCACGGACCTGGGCGCGATCCGGATCGACTCCGGCGACGTCGGGGTGCTGGCCCGGCAGGCCCGCGAGCAACTGGACGCGCTGGGCGCCACGAAGACCCGGATCGTGGTCTCCGGCGACCTCGACGAGTACGCCATCGCGTCGCTGCGGGCCGAACCGGTCGACGCGTACGGGGTGGGCACGTCGGTGGTCACCGGCTCCGGGGCCCCGACCGCCGGGATGGTCTACAAGCTGGTCGAGGTCGACGGCCGACCGGTCGCCAAGCGCAGCTCGCACAAGGAGTCCCGCGGCGGCCGCAAACTCGCGCTGCGCAGGCACAAGCCGACCGGTACCGCGTTGGAGGAGGTCGTCTACCCGGCGGCGGGACCCGCCCCCGAGATCGGCGAGCACGACCGGCCGCTGCAGATTCCGCTGTTGCGGGGTGGACAACCGGTGGCGGACCTGCCCACGCTGGAGGACAGCCGCAACCGGGTCCGCGCGGGCCTGGTCAGCCTCCCCTGGGAGGGCCTGAAGCTCTCCGGCGGCGAACCCGCCATCCCCACGGTGTACCTGGAGCAGTGATGACGTCAGCGTTGGTCGTGGTCGACGTGCAGAACGACTTCTGCGAGGGCGGCTCGCTGGCCGTCACCGGCGGCGCCGCGGTGGCCGCCGCGATCTCCGCGCACGTGGCCGCCCACCGGTACGACCACGTGGTCGCCACCCGGGACTTCCACATCGACCCGGGCAGCCACTTCAGCGACACCCCGGACTACGTCGACAGTTGGCCGGTGCACTGCGTCGTCGACACCGCCGGGGCCTCGTTCCACCCCGCCCTGGACGTCGCCCCGATCGAGGCGGTGTTCGCCAAGGGCGCGTACGCGGCGGCCTACTCCGGGTTCGAGGGCGTCGGCCCGGGTGGGGTGTCGCTGGCGGACTGGCTGCGGGAGCGGCGGGTCGACCGGGTGGACGTGGTCGGCATCGCCACCGATCACTGCGTGCGGGCGACCGCCATCGACGCCGCGGCCGCCGGTTTCACCACGACGGTGCTGCTGGACCTGACGGCGGGGGTGGCGGCGGCGACCGTCGAGTCGGCCTTGACGAGCCTGCGGGCGGCGGCCGTCACCCTGGTCGGCACACCGACCGTGGGCTGACCGGCCAGCAGCCGGTCGATGGCGGCGCAGACCCGGGTGGCCGCGTCGCCGTCGCCGAACGGGTTGCCGCCCTCGGGGACGCGCAGACCGGAGCTCAGCACGCGTTCGGCCTCGTCGAGCAGCCGGGCCCGGTTGGTGCCGACCAGCCGGGCGCAGCCCGCGCGCACCGCCTCCATCCGCTCGGTGACCTCGCGGGCGACCAGCACCGGCACGCCGAACGTCGGCGCCTCCTCCTGGATGCCACCGGAGTCGGTGATCACCAGGGCGGCCCGGCGCAGCGCGCGGACCAGGTCCGGGTAGTCCAGCGGGTCGGTGACGACGACCCCCGGGTGGCTGCCGAGCGCGGTCGCGACCTGGCCGCGCACGGCCGGGTTCGGGTGCGCGGGCAGCAGGACCCGCAGGTCGGGGTGTCGATCGGCCAGGGTGCGGACGGCGTCGAGGATGCAGCCGAGCGGGTTGCCCCAGGACTCGCGGCGGTGCACGGTGACCAGGACCAGCCTGCCCGCCGTGCGGTCGAGGTCGCGTTCCAGCCGGGCCAGCGGGGCGCTCGCGGGCGGCAGGTCCACCGCGGCGATGTGCCGCACCGCGTCGACCACGGTGTTGCCGGTGACCTCGATGGCGGCCGCCGGGATCGCCTCGGCGCGCAGAGCGGTGGCGGCGTCCTCGGTGGGGGCAAGGTGCAGCGCGGCGATCCTGGCCACCATCTGCCGGTTGCCCTCCTCGGGGAACGGGGCCCCGAGGTCGCCGGTGCGCAGCCCGGCTTCCAGGTGCACGACCGGGATGCCGCGCCAGAACGCGGCGAGCGCGCCCGCGAGCGTGGTGGACGTGTCGCCCTGGACGAGCAGGGCGGCCGGGGCGCGGCGGGCGAGCACGGCGTCCAGCCGGGGCAGCAGCTCGCCGACCAGCTCGGCCTGACCACCGGCCGGGCGGTCGATGACGAGCACCTCGTCCGGGCTGAGGCCGAACGGGGTCAGCGCCTGCTCGACCATGCCGGGATGTTGTCCACTGTGGACGATGTAGGGGTTCAGCCCGGTGGCGGCGATGGCCACCGGGGCGGCCTTGACCGCCTCGGGCCGGGTGCCGACCAGGATGAGCAGTTCCTTGCGCATGGGTGGTCCTCGAGTGGGGAAGTGGATCCCGGGACCGGTGGGGGCGAGGCGCTCCCGGGATCCACTTCGGATTAGTCGACCGCGCGGCGGGCGCGGCGACGGGTGGCGTGCAGCAGCAGGAGGCCGCCGACGAGCAGGACCACGCCCAGCGCGATCCACCAGCCCACACTGGCGCCGGTCATGGCCAGGCCCGCGGTACCACCGACGGCACCTCCGGTCGGTGCTCGGTACATGGTGCCCTCCCCGCCTACGCCGCGTCGACGCGACGGCGCCGGATTGCCGTGACACCAACGGGTAGCGCCACCACGGCGAGCAGGCCGACCCCGGCCCACAGCCCGGCGCCGGAGGCCAACGGCATCGGCGGCGCGGCCGGACCGCAGGTGGCGCTGCCGAGGACGACGTCGCCGTGCCCGACGACCGCGTCGAGTCGCAAGTGGACGGCGTTGACGGTCAGGCTGCCGTTCGCGTTGTCGATGTGTTCGTTGAGGACGATCGAGGCGATTCCCGGCAGGCCGATGGTCGTGTTCGGCGCTGGGCGCAAGGGGACCGCGGCGAGCGACAGGTTGACCCGCGCCAGCTCGGTGGAGCCGGTGACACCGGCCTGGGTCGCGTCGCAGCGCGCGGTGATCGCGCCGACGGTGCCCAGGCCCGAGAGCAGCACCCGCACGTCGGCCAGACTGGCCTCCGAGTGCACGACCCCGGTGTCGTCGTCGCGGTTGGCGGCACTGGTGACCAGACCGGTCGAGGCGACGCCGGGGACGTCCACCCTGCTCAACCGGGCCGTGGTCGGCCCGGAGGTGCTGCTGGGGGCGAGCGGTCCGACGTTCGCGGTGGAGCGGCCGAGCAGCGCGATGTCGGCGGTGACGACGACGGCGGAACCGTCGCCGGGGGCCGCCGAGGCGGGCAGCGCGCCCGCCAGCACCGCCGTGGTCACCACGGCACCGACCAGGCAGGCGCGGCGCGGCCAACGCTTGAGCATGTTCTTTTCCTCCAAGGGGATGAGCGGTGCGCAAGCCGTTGGATCCGCCACGGGGGAACGGCGGAGGGGACCGGGGCTTGCGGTGGGCGTATCGCCGGGACCGGCCGGGGAAGCACAGATCCGGGCCGATGCAACCCGATCGTGTCGATCACGAACGGTATTCCGGATTCCGCTGACGCTGAGTGGGCGCCGATCCGGGTTGTATCACCCGGATCGCCGATGAAGCCCCGGTGGTGGGGTGGCCGATGAAGTCTCCGACGCGTCGGGTGAACGACGCGCACCCATTCTCGGTGAAGGGAGCAGCGGTGGCCCCGGCCAACACGCTGCCGGTGTCCCGACCGTCCACGACCGCGACCAGGGCCTTGGCGGCCGTGCTGGTGGCGGCGGCGGTGGCACTGGTGATCGGAAATCGGCTCTACCGGACCGCGGAGATGACCCTGGCGAGCGGCATCCTGCGCCTGGCAACCGGTTCCGGGGTGTACCTGGTGCCGGAGCGGCAGGCTGTCTACTTCGGACTCGGCAGCGCGCACGCGTTCGGCCTGCGGATGAGCCCGGAGTGCACCTCGGCGTTCCTGGTGCTGCCGCTGCTGCTGATCGCCGCTGTGCTCATCGGCCTGCGCGGCCGGGTCGCCGGTCGGGTGCTCGGCGCGTTGGCGGTGGCGGTCGCGGTCGTCGTCGCGGTGAACCAGCTCCGGGTGCTCACCCTGGTCGGCCTGATCAGTTGGCTCGGCACGGACCAGGGCTACTACTGGGGGCACACGTTCTTCGGCTCGATGATCAGCGTCGTCGGCGGCGCGGGCGCGCTGGTGCTGTTCGTCTGGCAGGCGACCCGGTGAGCCTTTCGCTCGTTCTCGGCTTCACCCAGGCGTTGGCGCTGACGATGAGCGTGGCGTTCATGACGTACGTGTTCCTCATCGTCATCCCGTACCTGCGCCACCGCCGCGCCACCCCCGGTGACCCGTACCGGTTGGAGTGGCACTTCTTCGTCCCGTGCCGCGACGAGCAGGCCGTCATCGGCGAGACCGTCCGGTACCTGCGTGGCAACTTCCCGCACGCGCACGTGTGGGTCATCGATGACGACTCCGCCGACGGAACGGTCGGTGTCGTCAAAGCCATGCAGGGACCCAGGCACGGCGGCGACCGGAACCTGCACCTCGTCCAGCGTCGGTTGCCCAACGCGCGCACGGGGAAGGGTGCCGCGCTCAACGCCGCGTACCGTGCGTTGAAGAGTTGGATGGGGCGACACGCGGACACCGACCGCGCGGTGATCGTCGTCGTGGACGCGGATGGCCGCCCCGCGGCGAACTGCCTCGCGGTGTGCGCGGCGGACCACCTGTTCGGCGATGCCCGGGTCGGCGCGGTGCAGGTGGACGTGCGGATGAGCAACCGGGGGACGCCGCCGCCGGAGCGCGGGTTCTGGCGGCGCAAGTTCGGCCTGGCCATGGTCCGCATGCAGGACCTGGAGTTCCGCAGCGCCATCGCCGCCATCCAGATGTCCCGGGGCCGCACCGGCACGATCTCCATGGGCGGCAACGGCCAGTTCACCCGGCTGTCCGCATTGGACTCCATCACCCACGGCCTCGGCCCTTGGCGCGGCGCGCTGCTGGAGGACTTCGAGCTGGGTGTGCACCTGTTGACACAAGGGTGGAAGACCGGGTTCACCGTCGACACGCATGTGGACCAAGAGGCGCTGTACAGCCTCCGCAGGTTCTTGGCGCAACGAACGCGTTGGGGCCAGGGGACAATGCAGTGCGGTAGGTACGTCCGCCGCATCTTCGACTCGACCCACCTGTCGACACTGGGGGCCGCCGAGATGCTGTACTACCTGGCGCAACCGTGGATGCAGTTGCTGGGTACGCTGATCTACCCGATCCCGTTCTTGCTGCTGGGCGCGCGCGCCGTGCACGACTTCGACGCCGTGTGGGACTGGTTCATCGGCGGCTCCTGGCTGCTGTTCCTCACCTACGGCGCGTTCGGACTGCTCCCGTTCGTGATCTGGGGGCCCATCTACCGCCGCCAGTGCGAACCGGGTAAGGGCTTCTGGCGCGCGGTCGGCTACGGCTTCGCTTACGCCCTGTACATCTACACGTTCTACATCACCTCGTGGCGCGCCGTCGTCCGCCTGGCCCGCGGTCGCAACGGCTGGACCAAGACCCGCCGCAACGAGGAACGCCACACCGGCGTCGTCGCCCTCGACCACTGACCCCGGGTATCGTTGGGTGGCACCGTCGATCCTCGGGAAGGCCCAGTGTGAGCGTCCTCGACCCTCTCGCCGCCAGGTACGCGTCCTGGCTCACCCTCCCCGCCGCCGCCACCAACGACACGACCGACGAGGACCCGGCAGCCATCCGCGCCATGCCCATCGTCCTCCGCGTCGACCGCGATCCCCCACCGTCCCGCACCCCACTCCTGGAAGCCGCCGCCGCCGCGTCCCTGGCGGTCTGCCTCGACCCCCGCGCGGACGTGGACGGCCCCTGGCACGCCGAGGTCGAAGCCTGGGTCAACGGCCGCATCCGCAAAGTCACCCGCCGCGCCCGCGGCGCCCACTGGACCGCCGTGCAAGACCTCCCCGGTATCACGGTGGAGGTCAACGGCGCCCAGGCCCGCGCCCTGGTCCCCGGTTTGGTTGCCGAGTCCCCCAAGACGTTGTCCCGCCTCCAAATCTCCGGCAGCGAACTCCCGCCCGACACCCCCGGCCCCATTCCCCCCGACACGCCGGTCCTCTGGCTCAACCCCACCGTCCCCATGACGGTCGGCAAAGCAGCGGCCCAAGTCGGCCACGCCACCATGCTCCTGGCCGCCCTGCTCACCGACTCGGACCTGAAATCCTGGTCCACCACCATGTTCACCTGCGCCGTCCGCACCCCCACCCCGTCCCAGTGGTCCACCCTCCACCCCGGCGACAACCCCCTCACCGCCTGGCAAACCCACACCACAGTCGCCGTCCGCGACGCGGGCTTCACCGAAGTCGCCCCCGGCACCGTCACCGTCATCGCCCAATGGCGCCCGACCCACTGACCGCCGACCCACTCCTCCCCCACCCCAGCCCTTGACATGCGCTCCGCCGTGGTCCAGACAGGGGCCCACCCACCCGGGGCCCGGGGCCCCATTCCTGAACCTAGCGCGAAACACGAGCTGTCAAGAGGGACCACCGGCACACTGTGGACACCCTGACGGCTTGTGGACAACCCCTCCCAGCCTCAGCTCACCCCGTCAGCCCCGAGCCCCCAAGCTCGGCTCCGCCCACCCAAGCCCAGCCCATCCGCTCAACCTCAGCCCGTCCGCTCAACCTGAGCTCACCCGACCGAACTCAGCTCGTCCGACCGAACGCAGCCCATCGAGTCTCGCCACACACTTGACGAACCCCGCCACCGCAGTCCACACAGGAGCCCGCCCACCCGGGGCACCGGGGCCCATTCCTGACGATAACGCGAAACGCGAGCTGTCAAGAGAAGCACGGGGTGCGCTGTGGACAAGCTGGAAGCTTGTGGACAACCAGCCCGCCAACCTCAACCCACCTTCCTCGTCGTCAGCCCATCCACCGAAGCTCAGCCCATCGAGTCCCGCCACACACTTGACGAATCTCGGAGGGCCACATCCGCTCGAACAGGTCCGCAACGATTTCCGCGCGCCGGTAGCGGTTGAGCCGACGGTGGCGCAGGCCTCACTCACCCGCGCCCCCGGTCGTAACCCGCTGTCATGTCCACCGATTCCCGCGGGTACTTCTTGGACTCGACCGGGCGTCCCAGGTCGCGAAAGCAGTGCGCGAACTTGGCGGCCAAGTGCGCCGAGTCGAAGTACGCCAACCACTCCGGGCGCTCCTGGGCGTCTGCCGCCGAGAGGGCACGTTCGGATTGCCTGAGTGCGTTCATGCAGGCAGGTCCGTGGCCCTGCCACGCGTACCCATGGGCCGCCATCACAGCGGACTCCGATTCCAACGGACTGGGACGCCAGCGCCAGGTCAACGACGATCACACCAGACCTGAAGAACACCACCTGGTGGCTCACCCCCGCCAGCATCTCAGCGGCCAACGCGTCATTGTCGACCTCTTGGCAGAGCCGCAGCGCTCGATCGAGGTGCTTACCACCCGCGTCGGCGTCACCCGTGTCGTAAGCCATCCAACCCGCAAGCTGGTTCAGCTCCGCTACCGCCGCGTGTAGGTCGGTCGTGCCGCGTCAGTCGCCCCGATGTCCCGCAGCAGCGGCACCACTTGCGCGGACGGGTAGTCGGTTATCGCGGACCGGGCATGTCCACCACCGAACCGGTTGTCCAGACTCCGAAATGTTCGTGTCATGTCACGAATCATGGTCACCTCAGCGGCGTCCACCGACCGTTTCGGCGCCGCTGCCGCCACGACGGGTGTGGAAAACCATTCGAAGCCCGAGGCCGCCAACCCGATCACCTTGACCATCTCACGTCGCCGCACGTCGTCCTCTCCCATGTTGTCGCGAACCACGCTAGAAGCGTGCGAGGTATCGGTGTATGCGTCAGATGGCTGCCGCCGGGTGAGCTGGAACCAGAGGTGTCGCTCGGGAATGCGCAGCACCCGCGCCCAGAGTTCGAGCTTGTAGAGGTCGTACACCGCCGATTGTGAACGCTCGATCCGGCCGACCTGGCCCTGGGTGAGCGGCAACCAGTTGCCCACCCGCCGATGCTCAGCCCATCGAGTGCTGCCACACGCTTGACGACATCGCCGCCATGGTCCACACAGGAGCCCGCCCACCCGGGGCACCGGGGCCCATTCCTGACGATAACGCGAAACGCGAGCTGTCAAGTGAGGTGTGGGGCCATCTGTGGGTAGCCTGGCTGCTTGTGGACAACCACGACGAAGGGGCTATGACGTGGGTGAGCAGAAGGACCGCATGCTGGCGGGCGACTGGTACCTCGACAACCCCGAGCTGGTCGGGGAGCGCCTGGCGTGTCAGCGAAAACTGGACCTGTTCAACGCGACCAAGGCCGATGACGATCTCGAGCGCGCACAGATCCTGACCGGCCTGTTCGCGGCCCTCGGTCACGGCGCCCGTGTCCTGCCGCGATTCCAGTGCAGTTACGGCGCGCGGATCAGCGTCGGGGCGAACGCCTTCGTCAACAGTGACGCGTTGTTCATGGACGATGCCGTGATCACGGTTGGCGACGATGTGCGGATCGGGACGCGGGTGCAGTTGGTGACGGCGCTGCACCCGGTGGACGACCACGAGCGTCGGCGCGCGGGGTGGGAGCGCGCGGCGCCCATCACCGTCGGGGACAACGCTTGGCTCGGGGCGGGTGTGATCGTTTGTCCGGGCGTGACCGTCGGCGCGAACGCGGTTGTCGGTGCGGGCAGTGTGGTCGTCCGGGACATCCCGGGCCACGTGTTCGCCGCGGGGAACCCAGCGCGGGTGATCCGGCGGCTGTGAAATCACCCGGGGGAACCTGGTCCAGTGCTTGACGAATCGGGCGCCGTGGTCCAGGCAGGGGCCCACCCACCCGGGGGCCGGGGGCCCATTCCCAACGATAGCGCGGAAAGCGGAGTGTCAAGAGCGGTGACCGTGGGCTGTGGACAGTCGAGGAGCTTGTGGACAACTCCGTGGATCAGCGCTGCCAGATGACGAAGAGGCCGTCTTCGGTGGTGGTCATGGCTTCGACGAAGGCGTCGTTGTCGAAGTTGGGGAGGGATTGGAGGCGGCCCATCAGGTCGTCGGCTGACGGGTGGCCAGCGGGGACGGCGCAGCCGCCGCCGCCGGTGCGCATGAGGAGGAAGAACACGTCTTCTTTCCAGGGGCCCTCGGGGGTGGTGCGGATGGCGACCTCGGCGAGGTCGGTCCAGGACACGGCTTCCTCGGTGCCGTCGGCGAGGGTTCGGCGGACGCCGGTGTCGTCTACCGTGATCCCGCCGTCGCCGGGAAAGTGGGGCACTGGTCCTCCGTGGGGTGCTGCGGGTCAGTTGGCGGCGTCGAGGCGGCGGAGCGCGGCGCGGACGATGTCGGGGTCGGTGGTGGGCCAGAACGGGGGCAGTGAGGCGCGCAGGAACCCACCGTAGCGGGCGGTGGCGAGCCGCGGGTCGAGTACCGCCACGACGCCCTTGTCGGACATGGACCGCAGCAGCCGACCGGCACCTTGGGCGAGCAGCAGCGCGGCGTGCGTGGCGGCGACGGTGAGGAAGCCGTTGCCGCCGCGGGACTCGACGGCGCGTTGCCGGGCGGACGCCAGCGGGTCGTCGGGGCGGGGGAACGGGATGCGGTCCATGACGACCAGCGTCAGCGACGGGCCGGGCACGTCGACCCCTTGCCACAGGGAGAGCGTGCCGAACAGGCAGGTGGCCGGGTTCTCGGCGAACTTCTTCACCAGCAGCGCGGTGGAGTCCTCGCCCTGGCACAGGATCTCGACGTCGACCTTGTCGCGGAGTTCGGTCGTGGCCTGCTTCGCCGCGCGCATGGAGGAGAACAGCCCGAGTGTGCGGCCGCCCGCCGCGGTGACCAGTTCGCGCAGTTCGTCGAGGTACGCGGGTGGCAACCCGTCGCGGCCGGGCGGCGGTAGGTGGCGTGCGGTGTAGAGGATGCCCGCGCGCGGGTGGTCGAAGGGCGAACCGACGTCGATGCCGGTCCAGCGGATGTCGTCGGAGGGTTCCTTGTCGGTCGCGGTTCCCTCGGCCTTGACACCAGCCCTTTGCTTACCCGGTAGGCCCCACTGCCGCGCCAACGCGTCGAACGTACCGCCGAGCGTTAGCGTCGCCGACGTGAGCACTGTGGTGTTCTCACCGAACAGCTTCTCCCGCAACAGCCCGGCTACGCCCAACGGCGCCACGCGCAGCGTCACGGGCCGTGGACCGGCAGAGCTCACGTCGCCGCTGACCCACACGACGTCTCTTAGCCGGGAATCCGCCGACTCAAAGGCCTCCAAGAGACGGATGGCCGTGTCGTGGACTTCCTCCAGTGCGGACATCGCGAGTTTGCGCGATGTCGCGGCCTCCGGGTCGTCCTTGCGTTCCGGTCCGATCGCGGTGATGCAGCCGTGCGCGGCGTCGCGAATTCCCTGCAGGGTCACCGCGAGCGCTTCCGGCAGGTCGTCGAGCCGACCGGCGGGCGCCTCGGACAGCAGCATCGCCAGTCCCTCGCCCGCCTCGACGAGCCGGTCGGCGATCTCCTCGGTGACCAGCCGACCGGACCGGCGCGCGGCCACCGCCACCGACGTCGCGGACAGCTCCCCGGTGGCGGCCGAGGTGACCCGGTCGACCAGGTCGTGCGCCTCGTCGATGATCACCACGTCGTGTTCGGGCAGGACCTGGGCGGTGCCGAGGGCGTCGATGGCCAGCAGCGCGTGGTTGGTGACCACGAGGTCGGCGCGGCCCGCCTCGGCCCTGGCCTTCTCCGCGAAGCAGTCCGTGCCGATCGGACAGCGGGACACGCCGAGGCACTCGCGGGCGGACACCGACACCTGCCGCCACGCCTGGTCGGACACGCCGGGCACCAGTTCGTCGCGGTCGCCGACCTCGGTGTCACTGGCCCACTCGCGCAGCCTGCCCACCTCGCGGCCCATCCGGGACACCGCGAACGGGTCGAACAGCACCTGGTCGTCGGGTTCTTCCGGGCCGTCGAGCCGGTGCAGGCACAGGTAGTTGCGCCTGCCCTTGAGGATGGCGAAGGTCGGCGTCCGCTTGAGCGGTTTCGCCAGCGCCTTGGCCAGCCGGGGCAGGTCGCGGTCGACGAGTTGGCGCTGCAGCGCGATGGTCGCCGTCGACACGACCACGGTCTTGCCGTTGGCGACCGCGTGCCGCACCGCGGGGACCAGGTACGCCAGGGACTTGCCGGTGCCGGTGCCCGCCTGCACGGCCAGGTGGTCGCCGGTGCGGAAGCTGGCGTGCACGGCCTCGGCCATCTCGACCTGGCCCGGCCGCTCCGCCCCGCCGACCGCCTCGACCGCGGTGGCCAGCAGGTCGCGCAGCGGGGGCAGGGAGTCCGGCATGGCGGAGACGGTACCCGTGGGGTCCGTCAGTCCCGCCCGGCGGTCGGGGTCACCTGGTCGGGTGGACGTCCGGTTCTCGCGGGTGGTCCTGGCTGCCTGGCTCGCCCCCGGCCCGATCCCGCGATCCACTCGGAACGAGAGATTCGTTCACTTCGCGGAGGGAGTTGGTCATGTCCAGGATCATCACACTGCGCCTGGGGGTCGCGCTCGCAGCCACCGGGCTGGTCGCGTTCGCGGCGGTCCCGGCGCAGGCGGAGGCCGTCCCCGCCGACAGCAGCGGAAGCGTGGGCGCGGCACAGGCGCTCTACGGGACCGAGGCCATCGACATCGGTCCGCTGGCGCCGTGCGCGGCGGGCGGTCCCGGTATCGGCACCACCGCCGGGCAGGCGTCCGACGCGGGTCTGGTCAGCTACGGGCCGGGCAGCAGCACCTGCACCTACGACCCGTCGACGAACTCGGCGTCGGCGACGATCAACGGCAGGCAGTTCCAGTTGAACAAGAACAACATCCCGGGGGTGCCGTCGTTCAGCGTGGCGACCTACACGGTCTCCTGCACCACGACCGACACGGGGGTGACGTCGTCGATCTCGCTCAACGGGGTCAAGGGCCTGCAGGTGCCCGACGACATCCCGCCGGACTACACGATCACCGTGCCCGGCCTGGACCCGGACGGGCCGCCGATCGCCCGGATCGTGCTCAACGACACCGTCAAGGCCGACCCGCCGGACACGTCGTTGTCCGTGCACGCCATCAAGATCTGGCTGTACCCGGACACCGGCGCGGCGGCCCCGGGCAGCGGTTCGATCACCGTGGGCTCGGTGACCTGCAACCCGGCCCACCTGACCGAGGAGTAGTGGCTAGAATGGGTGGCATGACTGCCGGGTCGGCCACGCGCCGTGCACAGAACGGGCGCCCGGCCCTGGCCTGACCGCCCGCGGCCCCCCTCCCACGGCTGATCGAGATGTCCGGATCAGCGACGTGGGAGGAGGTGAGAAGCGATGAGTTGGTCGGATTTCGCGGCCCGGCACCGGCCGGGCGACGTGATCGAGGGTGTGGTCACCGGTGTCGTCCCGTTCGGGTCCTGGGTCGAGTACGCCGGGGTGACCGGCTTGGCGCACCGGCAGACGTTGCCGGTGGGCAGCCGGGTGAGCGCCCGCATCCTGGACATCGACCAGGTCGGGCAGCGGTTCAGCCTGGCGGCCGAGTGATCGCGCGATGAGTGGGCGCTGGTCCGGGGAAGCTTCGATTCCCCGGACCAGCGCCATCATTGGACCACAGGCGAATCGTCCGGGGCTTTTCGGCGGAAACCGCCCGGTTCCGGCGGCACGACGAGGACGCCGCTCCCCTCACATCCAACGTATAACGCACCGGGGGGCTTGCCACAAGACCCCCGTGGTGGCACAGAATCCCCAGCCGTGGCGCGGAACCAGGGGAAAACGGGGTGGCGATGACCGAGCACGCGGTGGTGATCTCCGGCGGGGGTCCGACCGGGCTGATGCTGGCGGCCGAGTTGACGTTGGCGGGGGTGGACGTCGTCGTCGTGGAGCGGCGCACGAGCCAGGACCTCGTCGGTTCCCGGGCGGGCGGCCTGCACGCGCGCAGCATCGAGGTGCTCGACCAGCGCGGGATCGTCGACCGGTTCCTGGCCGAGGGGCGGACGGCGCAGGTCGCCGGGTTCGGCGGGGTGCGCCTGGACATCAGCGATTTCCCGAGCAGGCACAACTACGGTCTCGCGCTCTGGCAGAAGCACTTCGAACGCATCCTCGGCGGTTGGGTCGAGGAACTGGGGGTGCGGGTACTCCGGGGCACCGAGGTGGCCGGTCTCACCCAGGACGGCGCCGGGGTCGACGTCGAACTGGCCGGTGGTCGCCCGCTCCGGGCGGAATACCTGGTGGGGTGCGACGGGAGCCGCAGTCCGGTGCGCCGCGCGGCCGGGATCGGGTTCACCGGGGTCGATCCGACCCGGAGTTGGTTGATCGCCGAGGTCGAGTTGACCGAGGAACCCGTGGACTGGGCGGCCCGGCACACCGCGGCGGGCATCAACGGGATGAGCAAGCTGGACGACGGGCGGATCCGGGTCCTGATCTCCGAGGACACCCTCGGCCCGGCCACCGACCCGACCATCGACGACCTGCGCGCGGCGCTCATCGACGTGTGGGGCACGGACTACGGGGTGCACAGCCACGGCTGGCTGTCCCGGTTCACCGACGCGACCAGGCAGGCCACCGCGTACCGCGCGGGCCGGGTGCTGCTCGCGGGCGACGCCGCCCACGTGCACGCGCCGATCGGCGGGCAGGGCCTGAACCTCGGGCTGCAGGACGCGGTGAACCTGGGGTGGAAGCTGGCCCAGGTGGTCACGCGGACCTCGCCGGAAGGCCTGCTGGACACCTACCACGCGGAGCGGCACCCGGTCGCCGCGCACGTCCTGCGGACCACGCTGGCCCAGTCCGCCCTGCGCGGGACCGACGACCGCACGAAGGCGTTGACCGAGTCGATCGCCGAGGTCCTCGCCTTCGACGAGCCACGCCGGTACCTCGGGGGCGTGATGTCCGGCCTGGGGTTGCGCTACGACCTCGGCGCGGGCCATCCCCTGCTGGGGCGGCGAATGCCCGACCTGGACCTGACGACCGCCGATGGCCCGCTGCGGGTCTACGAGCTGCTGCACCAAGCCCGTCCGGTGCTGCTGACCTTCGACGAGCCGGTGGACGTGCCGTCGAGCCGGGTTCGGGTGGTGGAAGCCGAGTACAACGGTATTTGGGAGCTGCCGGTGCTCGGGGTCGTGGACGCCCCGACCGCGGTGCTGGTCCGGCCGGACGGCTATGTGGCGTGGGTGGGCACGGGGACCCGGGAAGGTTTGCCGGACGCGCTGAGTACCTGGTTCGGGGCCTGACCGGGGTGGCCACCGCCCACGCTGGGGGTGTGGGCGGTGGCCACCGGTCCTAGATGCGCTCGGGGTCGATCCCGTCGGCGATGTCGGCGGCCTCGACCTCGTCGCGGGTCACGCCGAGGACGAACAGCACCACGTCCAGGTACGGGTGCGACAGGGCCGTGTCGGCGACTTCGCGCAGCGCGGGCTTGGCGTTGAAGGCGATGCCGAGACCCGCGGTGGACAGCATGTCGATGTCGTTCGCGCCGTCGCCGACCGCGACGCACTGGGCGAGCGGCACGTGGAAGGCGTCGGCGAACCGGCGCAGCGCGGCCGCCTTGCCCGCCCGGTCCACAACCTCGCCGACGACCCGGCCGGTGAGCTTGCCGTCGACGACCTCGAGTTCGTTGGCGGCCTGGAAGTCCAGGCCCAGGTCGTCGACGAGGGTGTCGATGATCGCGGTGAAGCCGCCGGAGACGACGCCGCAGCGGTACCCGAGGCGCTTGAGGGTGCGGATGGTGGTGCGGGCCCCCGGGGTCAGTTGCAGGGCCTGGGCGACCTCGGTGAGGACGTCGGCGGGCAGCCCGGCGAGGGTGGCGACCCGGCGGTGCAGGCTCTCGGTGAAGTCGAGCTCACCGCGCATCGCGGCCTCGGTGATCTCGCGGACCTCGGCCTCGCAGCCCGCCTTCGCGGCCAGCATCTCGATGACCTCGCCCTGGATCAGGGTGGAGTCGACGTCGAACACGATCAGCCGCTTGGCGCGGCGGGCCAGCAGGTCCCGCTCGACCGCGATGTCCAGGCCGACCCGTCCGGACAGCTCCGCCACCGCGGACCGCAACGCGGCGTCGGCCTCGTCGGTGTCCTTGGCGACCGAGACGCGCAACTCCAGACCGGTGACCGGGTAGTCGGCGACCCGGCGGATCGCGTCGATGTTGGCGTCCAGCGCGGCGAGCCTGCGGGCGACCGCGCCGAGCGCGCGGGCGCTGACCGGCCTGCCGAGCACGACCAGCACGTGCGACGACCCGGACCGGGTCTGCGGGTCGACGCCGACCTCGACGATGACCCTCATGGCCACGGTGGCCATCGCCTGCTCGATCGACTCCTGCAGCCCCTCGGGGTCGTGGTCGGTGCTGACCAGCGCGCCGAGGACGAGCTGGCCGCGGATGACGACCTGCTCGACGTCGAGGATGTCGACCCCGTGCCGGGTCAGCGCGGCGAACAGCACCGAGGACACCCCCGGCTTGTCCGGTCCGGTGACCGTGATCAGGACAGGGGTCTGGGGACCTGGTGAGGTGGACACGATCCGGTTGCTCCCATGACGACGGGCCCGACGGGTCGGGCTGATGGGTGACTGGGTGTGGTTCGGACTGTGTCGCCTACCTCGACCGGATTACGGCCGACGAGGTGACGGACGGGTCGGTGAACCCCGGCGGGATCGGTACACCCCAGGCAGGCCACGTCGGCTGCCCAGCCGGGTCGAACCCCCAGCCCAACCCCAACACGGCAAACCCGGCAGACGTCGTCGGCTGCCACCGCCCGGGGTCGAGCATCCACAACAGACCGCCCGAACGGCACCAGCCGCCCGAACGGGCACAACAGGCCAACTGGCCAGGCACGCCGGGACTGCACAACCCCAACGCCCCCTACCGATCGCTCGGCAAGCTCCACCCGATCCCCCAGGCGCGACTCCCCCACCCGCCCGGCGACCCACCCCGCACTCACTGGCCCTTGACGGGGACTCCGCCGTGGTCCAGGCAGGGGCCCGCCCACCCGGGGCACCGGGGCCCATTCCTGACCGTAACGCGGATCGCGGCTTGTCAAGAGAGGGCAGGCCCAGGCTGAGGACACCCCAACCCCTCGTGGACAACCACCCAGCCCACCCCCACCCGATCGAGCCCCACCAGACCCTTGACGACCACCCCGCCACAGTCCACACAGGAGCCCGCCCACCCGGGGCACCGGGGCCCATTCCTGACCGTAACGCGGATCGCGAGTTGTCAAGAGGGGACGGCGTGAAGCTGTGGACAACCCAACCACGTGTGCACAACCACCCCGACCAAGCCCACCCGGTCGGGGCCGACCGCACGCTTGACGGAAACGCCGCCGTGGTCCAGACAGGAGCCCGCCCACCCGGGGGCCGGGGGCCCATTCCTGACCATAGCGCGGAACGCGGGTTGTCAAGAGGGGATGGCCTGGAGCTGTGGACAGTTCGACGACCTGTGCACAACCACCGCGCCCAAGCCCACCCGATCGAGCCCCACCAGACCCTTGACCGAAACGCCGCCGTGGTCCAGACAGGGGCCCGCCCACCCGGGGCGCCGGGGCCCATTCCTGACCGTAACGCGGATCGCGAGTTGTCAAGAGGGGGCGACCGGATGTTGTGGACAATCCGACCGCCTGTGGACAGGTATCGCGTCCAACCTCAACCGATCGGGGCCGTCCAGATGCTTGACGAAAACGCCGCCGTGGTCCAGGCAGGAGCCCGCCCACCCGGGGGCCGGGGGCCCATTCCTGACCATAGCGCGGAACGCGGGTTGTCAAGAGGGGATGGCCTGGAGCTGTGGACAGTTCGACGACCTGTGCACAACCACCGCGCCCAAGTCCAACCGATCGGGGCCGTCCAGACGCTTGACGGAAACGCCGCCGTGGTCCAGACAGGAGCCCGCCCACCCGGGGCACCGGGGCCCATTCCTGACGATAGCGCGAAACGGGACTTGTCAAGAGGGGGTGGCCGAGGCGTGTGGACAGCTCGGCAGTGTGTGGACAGCCACGAACAAGGGTCAACGGCGGTAGAGCGAAGGGGGTTGGCTGGTGGAGAGCCGGGCGCGGTGTTGGTGGCGGTAGGAACGCGGGGCGCGCGGTGGGGGTTGATCTTCCGGAAAAGGGAAGGCGGGTGGGGCTTAGGCACTTCACGCGCCCAGGCTCCACCCGCCTCAGTCCTTCCGGCCGGCCCCGCCGGGTGAGTCATCCGGCGGCCGGTTCGCTCAATTGGGCAACGTGGGGTCGCCCTTCGAGATCTCGTCGGGGTTCATCTTCTCCGCCACGACCTCGGAGGGGGCGGGTTTGTGGCCGTGGCCACCCAGCAGGCCGACGTACTTGTCGGCCTCGGCGATCTCGCGCATGTGCGGGTAGTGCAGGTCGAACGCGGGCCGTTCGGAGCGGATGCGCGGGAGTTCGGTGAAGTTGTGCCGGGGCGGCGGGGAGCTGGTGGCCCATTCGAGGGAGTTGCCGTAGCCCCACGGGTCGTCGGCGGTGACGATCTCGCCGTAGCGGTAGCTCTTGAAGATGTTGTAGATGAACGGCAGCGTCGACGCGCCGAGGATGTAGGCACCGATGGTGGAGATCATGTTCAGCGTCTGGAAGCCGTCGGTGGGCAGGTAGTCGGCGTACCGGCGGGGCATGCCCTCGGCGCCGAGCCAGTGCTGGACCAGGAACGTGCCGTGGAAGCCGATGAACGTGGTCCAGAAGTGCAGCTTGCCCAGGCCCTCGTCGAGGAACCGGCCGGTGATCTTCGGGAACCAGAAGTAGATGCCCGCGAAGGTGGCGAACACGATCGTGCCGTAGAGCACGTAGTGGAAGTGCGCGACGACGAAGTACGTGTCGGACACGTTGAAGTCGATGGCCGGTGCGGCGAGGAGCACGCCGGTGAGGCCGCCGAAGAGGAAGGTGACCAGGAAGCCGACGCTGAACAGCATCGGGGTCTCGAAGGTCAACTGCCCCTTCCACATGGTGCCGATCCAGTTGAAGAACTTCACGCCGGTGGGCACCGCGATGAGGAAGGTCATGAAGGAGAAGAACGGCAGCAGCACGGCGCCGGTGGCGTACATGTGGTGCGCCCACACGGTGACCGACAGCGCGGCGATGCCCAGGGTCGCGTAGATCAGGCCGCGGTAGCCGAACAGCGGCTTGCGGCTGAAGACCGGGAAGATCTCCGACACGATCCCGAAGAACGGTAGAGCGACGATATAGACCTCTGGGTGGCCGAAGAACCAGAACAGGTGTTGCCAGAGGATGACGCCGCCGTTGGCCGGGTCGAAGACGTGCGCGCCTAGTTGTCGATCGGCGAGGAGGCCGAAGAGGGCCGCGGTCAGGATCGGGAACGCGAGCAGCACCAGCAGGCTGGTGATCAGGATGTTCCAGGTGAAGATGGGCATCCGGAACATGGTCATACCGGGCGCGCGGAGGCAGACCACGGTGGTGAGCATGTTGACCGCGCCGAGGATGGTGCCGAGACCGCCGACGGCGAGACCGGTGATCCACAGGTCCGCGCCGATGCCCGGCGAGTGGATCTTGTCCGACAGCGGGGTGTAGGCGAACCAGCCGAAGTCGGCCGCGCCGCCCGGGGTGAGGAACCCGGTCATCACGATGATGCCGCCGAACAGGTACAGCCAGTAGGAGAACGCGTTCAGCCGGGGGAACGCCACGTCCGGCGAGCCGATCTGCAGCGGCAGCACGAAGTTCGCGAACCCGAACAGGATGGGCGTCGCGTACAGCAGCAGCATCACCGTGCCGTGCATGGTGAACAACTGGTTGTACTGCTCCTGGGACAGGAACTGCTGGCCCGGCACGGCGAGCTCGCTGCGGATCAGCATGGCCATGGCGCCGCCGACCATGAAGAAGGCGAACGACGTGACCAGGTACATGACGCCGATCTGCTTGTGGTCCGTCGTGCGGAACAGCCGCAGCAGGTACGAACCCTTGGCCGTCTCGCGTGCCGGATAGGGCCGCGTGGCGATCGGCTGCGGGGCTACTGCCGTCACTCCTGCCTCCTGCAACTGGTGGGCGATCGTCGTCGGACCGGCGGGACGGCCCGTTGGGGGGATCGTAGCCCCGGGCGCGGTCCCGGGCTCGGGTGGGGACGGTGTGCTGTGGACAACTCGTGATCGGCAGTTGCCCAGGTCACACCGGCAGGACGGCGTACTGGCGCAGGGTCAGGTCGGTGAAGGTGACCGGGCCGCGGGGGCCGGGGACCCGATCGATGTTGATCCCGGTCTCCGGCACGCCGAGCAGCCGGAACCCGTCGAGCAGCCGGGTGGGCGCGTTCCAGAAGACACCCGTTCCGGTGTACCCGGCGATGAACTCGTCCGCGGTGGCGCGGTCGGCGGTGACGATGCCCGCGGCCAGGCCGGACGTCTCGGTGTTGGCGACGCGCAGGGCGTGCCGCAGGTCGTCGACGGGGGCGACGGTGACGGTGGCCTCCCGGTCGGCGTCCAGGGCCCACTCGTAGCCGATGGGGTGCTCGTGCGGGGGCAGCGAGGCGGTGACCCCGGCGGCGGCGAGGGCGGCCTGGACGCCGGGCAGGGCGCTGTCGTAGACGTCGCGGTGGATGAGCAGCAGGTTGAGGCGGTTGCAGACGCCGAGCCGGTCCAGGCTGCGGGTGATGAGGTCCGCGGCGACCTGGTCGTCGGCCTTGGCGTCGTAGTACAGCACTCCCCCGCCGTCCGCGTGCGCGAGCGTGCGGACACCGCTGGCGGCGGCGCGGCGGCCGAGTTCGCGGGTGCTCTCACCGCTGCCGCGCAGGATCACCAGGGGAATGAGGTGGGGTAGGTCTACGAGCGCTCCGGCGGCCTCTCGGTCCGGGCTGGGGACGAGCTGGATCGCATCGGAGTCCAAACCGGCGTCGGACAGCGCGGGCGCCACGACGTGCTCGATGAGGGTGGTCGCGGACCTTAGCGCCGCCGAGCCCGTGCGCAGGACGCCGCCATTGCGCGATTTGACCAATTGGGACGCCACGTCGACGGTGACGTTGGGGCGGGCCTCGTAGTTGGCACCGATGACTCCTACCGGGCGGCGCAGCTCGACCAGCCGCAGGCCACCGTCGAGGGTTCCCACCTGGCGGGACCGCTCGGGGTGCGGCACGGAGGCCAGCAGCCGCAACTGCTCGGCCATGCCGGTGAGCCGGTCGTCGGTGATGCGGAGCCGGTCGAGCAGTCCGCCGCTCATCCCGGCGGCCTCGGCGGCGGCCACGTCCCCGGCGTTGGCGGCGAGGACCTTGGCGCGCGCCGAGGACAGCCGGGCGGCGATCTCGGCGATCGCGTTGTCGATGGTCTCGTCGTCCGCGCCCGCCAGCGACGGCGCCGCCGCGAACGCCTTGGCCGCGCACGCGGACACGAGTTCGGCGGTGGTGGGCTGGTCGGTCACGTTCGTTCCCTTCGCTGGGGTGCCGGAGCCTGAGAGTCTGCCCCATGCCCCACCAGCGCTAACCGCCGATGGTCGACTCGTAGCAGGCGGCGACGAACCGCAGCCGCCGGTCGTCGAGGTCGGGCCGCGGGTAGACGGCGTTGACGAAGGTCTCGCCGTCGAACAGGTGCAACCCGGTGAACACGGCCACCTGTCGGATGTCATCCGGTTGGGCGGCGATGGCCGGGATGCGCAACGCGGTGGTGTATATGTCCGCCGAGTAGGCCTCGATGGTGGGAGCGAGCCGGGCGCGCAGGTCGTCGTCGGTGCGGGCGGCGAGCAGCAGTTCGAACCACACGATGTTCAGCGGCGCCCGGGAGGCGGCCCGGATGGCGCGCAGGACCTCGACGAACTCGGCGCCGCCGGAGAAGAACGGGGCGGTGCGCTCGAGGAAGTTCGCGACCTGCCGCCGCCCGACCTCCTGGGCGGCGGTGACGACCAGGTCCAGCCTGGTCTCGAAGTGCCGGAACAGCCCGCCGTGCGAGACCCCGGCCCGCCCGCAGATCTCCTGCACGGAGGCCTTGGCGTAGCCGACATCGGAGATGGCGGCGATGGTGGCGTCGACCAGCTTGCCGACGGTGGCCTCCCGGCGCTCGCGCTGGGTGCGCCGCCTGGGTTGGACCGGTGGGTGCGCCTGCGCCTCGGTCATCGCCTCGCCCTCTCGACGGGTTTTCCGAGCACAACGCGCGAGACGCGGGGAGGAAACGTGCTTTCACAGCAACAGCCAGCCGACGGCCAGCAGCAGCGCGCCGATGTTGATCATCGTGAAGGCGCCGACCCAGAAGAACCCGGGTGCGCCGGTGAGCCGCGCGAGCTGGTCGGCGTCGGACTCCGGCGCCTGCCCGCGGCTGCGCTTGGCCTGCAGCTCGACGACCGGCCGAACCCCGCCGACCAGCAGGAACCAGGCGATCAGGTAGGCGAACCCGGCCTGGATCCGGTCGGGCGCCAGCCAGGACACCGCGAACAGCACGACCCCGGTGAGGACCACGGAGAACACCCCGTAGGCGTTGCGGACCACCACCAACACCGCGAACAGCAGGATGCCGCAGACAACCAGCACCGCCGTCACCCGATCGGCCGCCAGCAGAGCCGCGAACACCAGCCCGAGCACCGACGGGGCCACGTACCCGGCCAGTGCCGTGCACACCATCCCCGGCCCGTCGGCCTTCCCCCGCGACAGCGTCACGCCGGAGGTGTCCGAGTGCAGCCGGATCCCGGCCAGCCGCCGCCCGGCCAGCACCGCGACCACCGCGTGCCCGGCCTCGTGCACGATCGTGATCACGTTCCGCGCGGGCCGCCACAACCCGTTGACCAGCACGACGACCAGCGCCGCCGCCGCGGCCACCAACACCACCTCCGGTGGCGGCTGCCAGTGGTCGCCGAAGATCTGCTGCCAGATGTCCTTGTTCACCGCTGCCCGCACCCCACCGATCCTCCCCCAACCCGCTCCGCGAGCCCGCCCGGCACCGGAAGGCACTGCGGCGCAGGGGTTGCGCGTCGCCGCCCGGGAGTTCGACGGGCAGGGGGTGGGCCGCGCTGGGTAGCCTCCCGGCATGGTGAAACTGACCTGGATTCCGCGGGTTTTGGGCCTGGCGACCGCTGTTTACGGGGCCGCGATCGTGGTGCGGCCCGCCGTGTTGGCGGAACCGACCGGGTTGGTGGCGGCGTCCGGGCGGCCCGCGCGGGGAGTGGCCGTGTTGACCAGGAGTGTCGGCGTGCGGGATGTGGCGACGGGGTTGGCGATGGCGGTGGCACCCGCCGGGGTCGCGCTGCGGTTGGCGATCGCGGTTCGGGTGGTGTCGGACGTGGGGGACGCGGTGGGGTTCGGGACCGGGTTGCCGGAGGCGGGCGCGCGACGGAAATCCGCTGCGGTGGCTGGGGTGTGGGCCGGGTTGTGCGCGCTGTCGGCGTTGGCGGCGGGACGGCGCGGGTGAGGCGGCAACCCGCTCCCCGTTGTCGGTGCGTTGTGGTTGACTGGCTGTGGTCGCCTGTATCGCCAGTGTGGTTGGGGGCGCGGGTGACCGGGATGTCCGCACCAGCGGTCATCCTCCAGCAGGACGGCTAGGAGAGAAGCATGGCCCAGGGCACCGTCAAGTGGTTCAACTCGGAAAAGGGGTACGGGTTCATCGCGCCTGACGACGGCGGCGCCGACGTGTTCGTGCACTACTCGGAGATCCAGACGACCGGGTTCCGGACGCTGGAGGAGAACCAGAAGGTGCGCTACGAGGTCGGTCAGGGCGCCAAGGGCCCGCAGGCGACCGGGGTGACCGCGGTCTGATCGCGGTCTGATCAAGCGCTGAGCGGAGAAGCCCCGCCCGCGGCGGACGCCGGGGCGGGGCTTCTCACTGAGCGGGATCAAGCACTGAGCTGGATCACGCACTGAGCGGGATCAAGCCTGGCAGGGGTTTCCGGTCGGGTGCAGGGTGGTGCCCTTGATGCCCGCCTTGGCCTCGCCGAGGATGACGGTGCCGACGACGGTGTCCAGCGCGAACGCCTGCCGCACGTACTCGCCGTTGACCTGCGTGGTCGCGTTGATCCGCAACGTGCCCGCCACCAGGGGGATGGTGAGGGTGCCGCTGCCCACGGTCACCGCGAGACCGTTGACCTTCAACGAGGCCACGTTCGACGTGGCGCTGAAGACCGGGCTGAGGCTGCCGTCCGGTTGGGCGGTGCAGGTGTAGCCCGCGGACGCGGTGACGGCACCGACCTGGATGTTGGCGATGCCGAGCAGGCTGATCGTGGTGCTGCTGACGGTCGTCGACGACAACACCCCGTCGGCAGCGGCCGGGACCGACGCCTGGTTGTGCGGGGTGAGCACGGTCTGCGAGCCGACGTCGCCGGTGATCACGTTCAGGATGCCGCTGGCGGGCAGGCTGGCGTTGAGCAGGCTCGGCGACTCTTCGACGCACGGGGCGTCCTGGGCGTTGGCGACGGCGGCGGCCAGCAGCAGGATCTTGGCCGCGGTGGCCTGGCAGGTGTAGGTGCCGTCGCGGGTGACGTCCTGGATGGTGCCGGTGCCGGTGCCCTTGCCGATGATGGCGCCGACCGCGTTGGACAGCACGACCTGGAACGTCTCGGTCGGCTCGTCCACCAGGTCGGGCAGGATCGGTACCGCGATCGTCTTCGTCGTGTCGCCCGGCGCGAAGGTCAGCGTGCCGGTGGCGGGGGTGAAGTCGGCGCCCGCGATGGCGGTGCCCGCGACGGTGGCGTAGTTGACCGTGACCGGCGTGGTCGTGCTGCCTGCGAGGGTCACGGTGAACGTCGCGACGCTGGTGCCGGTGCCGGGTTCGAGCACGGTGACGTCGTTGATGGACAAGCCGAGCACGCGGATCGTCGTCGTCTGCGTGTACCCCTGCGACGCGCCGTCGACCAGGTAGTCGACCACGCAGGTGTAGGTGCCGGGGGCGGTGTTCGCGGCGACCGAGACGGTCTCGGTGAAGGTGGCGGCCTTGCCGCTGGCGACCGAGGTCGTCGCGGGCGTGTTGCTCACCGAGACACCGGTCGGGCAGCTCGTCACGCTCGGCGTCACGGCGACCTTGATGTTGTGCAGGCCGTCCAGGATCGCCTGCGGGACGGCGGTGGAGGACACGCCGTTGAGCAGGACGCCGCCGGTCGCGTTGACCAGTGCCGTCGCCTGGCCCCTGGCGTCCAGGCCGGACGAGTTGACCGCGACGACCCGGATCTTGGCGGCCTGCAGCGCGGCGGTCGTGTCGGCCAGGGTGTGGCCGTTGCTCGGGTCGTGCGAGGGCGCGTCGCCGAACATGACGACGACGCGGGAGCTCGTGGCCCGGAAGGCGATGTCGCCGGTGGCGATCCGGTAGAGGGCGTTGAGCTCGTCCTCCGGGAAGTCGCCGCCGCCGCCCGCCGACCACAGCGCCGTGCCCGCCTGCACGGCGGTGACGTCGGCGGTCAGCGACTGGTCGACCTGGAACGGGACGTCGTCGGTCATGTCCTTGTACTCGGCGACGGCGAACCGCGCGGTGGGCGCCTCGGTGAGCACGGACCCGGTGAGGGAGCCGATGTTGGACCGGACGTTGGCGATGGCCGAGGTCATGCTGCCGGTTGTGTCGGCCAGGAACACGATGTCCGGGGTGCTGGGCAGGGTCGAGGTGGTGACGGTCTTGGTGACGGTGGTCGACCCGCCCGGGGCGAGGACCACGTCCACGGTTGACGGCACCACACCGGGCACTCCCGCGTGCGCTGGCGTCACCCCGGCCGCGACCAACGCCGTGACCACGGCGAGTACTACTGGATAGCGGAGGGGTTTTCGCAGCGACTTTCCAACTGAGCGCACGGATCCTCCCATTCGGATGGCGTACCGGCCACCGGCCGGTCCGTCTCCGATCGTTGAGGCGCGGGCAGCGGGACGCCACTGGCCGGCCCCGCAGACCACCGACCTGGGTATCACCCCACTTCTATTGGCGTAGCCACCGGGTTCTCCGTCCTACTGACCGTCCACACGGGGCGGTGCTTGTTATTCCGGTGGGTGAGGTCGTGCGCACCACTGTGGACTTGCGCGACGGGCTGTGACGTCAGTGGGTCAGGGACCGGTGAGCAGCACGACCAGGGTTCGCGGCCCGTGCACCCCTTCCACCCGTTGGAGTTCGATGTCGCTGGTCGCCGACGGCCCGCTGACCCAGGTCGCCGGGAGCCGCGCGGCGGCGTGGTCGAGCTCCGGCACCGCGCCGACGACCCGGTCGGCGGGCACGACGCACAGGTGCACGTCCGGGACGAGGGTGACCGCGCGCCTGCCCTGGTCGGGACCGAGCACGATCGTGCCGGTCTCGGCGACGGCGGCGGCGCACTCGGTGATGACGGCGTCGGTCGCGTCCAGCTCGGCCATCCCCAGCGGCGGGTCGTCCCGGCGAACCTCGATGTCCACTCCGGACAGGTAGTCGGCCGGGAAGCCCGGCGGGACGGCCAACGACCGCAGCCCGAGGTCGCGGACCACCGCCCGCACCCCGGCCGCCACGTCCCAGCCCACGCGGCGCACGTCGGCCCGGTAGTCGGCAGCGCGTTCGGCGAACAGCGCGACCACATCGGTGCCTTCCGGTAAGGCGTGGTCGTAGTCGCGGGGGATGGTGACGGGTTCGCGGCGGGTGGTGGCGGCCCGGATACGGGTGAGGATCTCTGTTCGCGCGTCCATGGTCAGTTCCTCCTTTCCCACCAGTCGCGGAACGACTCGTGGGGTTGGGGCAGGTCGCGGGTGGTGGTCCACCTGCGCCAGGGGCCGGGGAGGCCGGCCAGCCGGGTGCCCAGGCGGGTGAGTCGGCGGGCCAGGGCGAACCGGCGGGGACTGGTGAAGATCCAGGCGGCCGCGCGCATGGCGAGGCGTTCGGCGGGCCGGTGGTGGACCTCGGCGCGCAGGTGGACCAGGGCGCGCGGTATGTCGATCTTGACGGGGCAGACCTCGTAGCAGGCACCGCACAGCGACGACGCGTACGGGAGGCTGTCGGCGACCGGGTCGGGGCCGCGCAGTTGCGGGGTGAGGATGGCGCCGATGGGGCCGGGGTAGACCGACCCGTAGGCGTGGCCGCCGGTGCGTTCGTAGACCGGGCAGACGTTCAGGCAGGCGGAGCAGCGGATGCAGCGCAGCGCGTCCCGCCCGATGTCGTCGGCCAGGGCCCGGGTGCGGCCGTTGTCGAGCAGCACCAGGTGGAACTCGCCGGGTCCGTCGCCGGGGGTGGCGCCGCGCCAGATCGAGGTGTACGGGTTCATCCGCTCCCCGGTGGACGAGCGCGGCAGCAGTTGGAGCATGACCTCCAGGTCCCGCGACGTCGGCACGACCTTCTCGATGCCGACGACGCTGATCAGCACCTCGGGCAGGGTCAGGCACATCCGGCCGTTGCCCTCCGACTCGACCACCACCAGCGCCCCGTTCTCGGCGACGGCGAAGTTGGCCCCGGACACCGCGACCCGCGCGGACAGGAACTTGCGCCGCAGGTGCGCCCGCGCGGCGGCGGCGAGGGCGACCGGGTCGTCGGTGAGGTCGTCGGTGCCCGCCATCTCCCGGCGGAACAGCTCGCGGATCTGCGCCCGGTTCCGGTGGATCGCGGGCACCAGGATGTGCGACGGCCGGTCGTGTCCCAATTGGACGATCAACTCGGCGAGATCGGTCTCCACCGCGGCGATGCCCGCGTCGGCCAACGCCTCGTTGAGCTCGATCTCCTGGGTGGCCATCGACTTGACCTTGACCACCTCGTCCGCGCCCGCCGCCCGGACCAACTCGACCACGATCCGGTTGGCCTCCGCCGCGTCGCGCGCCCAGTGCACCACTCCCCCGGCGGCCGTCACCTGCTCCTCGAGCTGGAGCAGGTACGTGTCGAGGCTGCCCAGCACCTCGTCCTTGATCGCCCGGCCCGCCTCGCGCAGCGCCTCCCAGTCCCCGCGCTCGGCGACGACCCGCGCCCGCTTCGCGCGGATCGTGCCCGTCGCGGCGCGCAGGTTCGCCCGCAACTGCGGGTCCGCCAACGCTTCCCGCGCCGCTTCGGGGAACGCGGGCATCCCCATCCACACACTCACGGCCGTATACCTCTCTTGTTCGGGCTGCTGTCTCCCATTTGCCGTCAATCCCCGCTGGCCAGGATCTCGGCCACGTGCAGGACACGGGTGGCCGCGCGCCAGCGGGAGAGCAGGCCGCCGATGTGCATGAGGCAGGAGTTGTCGACGGCGGCCAGGACCTCGGCGTCCGTGGCCAGCACGTGTCTGGCCTTGTCGGTGCCCATGGCGACGGAGGTGTCGGCGTTCTTGAGCGCGAACGTGCCGCCGAAACCGCAGCACTGGGTCGCCTCGGGCAGGTCGACGAGGCTGAGCCCGCGGACGGCGCGCAACAGCGCCGTCGGGCGGTCGCCGAGGTTGAGGGCGCGTAAGCCGTGGCAGGTCGGGTGGTAGGTAACCCGGTGCGGGAAGACCGCGCCGACGTCGGTGACGCCCAGAACATCGACCAGGAACTCGGTGAACTCGTGCACGGGCGGTACCCGGACGCCGGGGGCGACGAGGGCGGGGTGGTGCTCGCGGACCATCGCCACGCAGGACGCCGACGGGGACACGACGTGGTCGAGTCCGGCGAAGTCGGTGGCGAACTTGCGGGCCAGCGGGGCGCACTCGGACCGGTAGCCCGTGTTCAGGTGCGCCTGGCCGCAACAGGTCTGGGCGAGCGGGAACACGACCTCGTGCCCGAGCCGCTCCAGGACCCGGACCACGGCCTTGCCCACACCGGCGAACAGCATGTCGTTGAGGCAGGTCAGGAACAGTCCGACGCGCATGGTGACCTCCTTCCGGCACGACCATCGCACAGCCGGAAACCTCGTGCACGAAGTTGTCCACAGGCCGACCCGGCGCCGGAAGTTGTCCACAGGCCCGGCACCCAGCCGCCCGCGCCGCCCGCCGGTCCGCCAGAATGTTCGACGGACAGTGACAACAGGCGGGAGTAGCGATGAGCGCGCCAACCCTGGGGATCAACCAGCGGATCGCCGAGGAGCTCGGGGTGCGGGAACGGCAGGTCACGGCCGCCGTCAACCTGCTCGACGGTGGCGCGACCGTGCCGTTCATCGCCCGGTACCGCAAGGAGGTCACCGAGGCGCTCGACGACCAGCAGTTGCGCACCCTCGAGGAGCGCCTGCGCTACCTGCGCGAGCTGGAGGAGCGGCGCACCGCGATCCTCGACTCGATCCGCGAGCAGGGCAAGCTCGACGACGCGCTCACCGCGCAGATCATGGCCGCCGACGCCAAGGCCCGGCTGGAGGACATCTACCTGCCGTACAAGCCGAAGCGGCGCACCAAGGCGCAGATCGCCCGCGAGGCCGGGCTGGCGCCGCTGGCCGAGGGGCTGATCGGCGACCCGTCGGTCGACCCGCGCGCGGCGGCCGAGGCGTTCGTCGACGCGGAGAAGGGCGTCGCCGACGTCTCCGCCGCGCTCGACGGGGCCCGCGCGATCCTGGTCGAGCGGTTCGCCGAGGACGCGGACCTGATCGGTGAGCTGCGCGAGCGGATGTGGGCGCGCGGCGTGGTGGCGTCGAAGGTGCGCGAGGGCAAGGAGGAGGACGGCGCGAAGTTCGCCGACTACTTCGAGTTCTCCGAGCCGTTCGAGAAGCTGCCGTCGCACCGCATCCTGGCGCTGTTCCGCGGGGAGAAGGAGGAGGTGCTGGAGCTGGCCCTGGAGCCGGACCCGGACGCCGACCCGACCGCGGTGCCGCCGGTGCGCAGCGAGTACGAGGTCCGCATCGCGCAGCGGTTCGGCGTCGCGGATCTGGGCCGCCCGGCGGACAAGTGGCTCTCGGACACGGTGCGCTGGGCGTGGCGGACCCGGATTCTGGTGCACCTGGGCATCGACCTGCGCTCCCGGCTGCGGCAGACCGCCGAGGACGAGGCGGTCCGGGTGTTCGCGACGAACCTGCGCGACCTGCTGCTGGCCGCCCCGGCGGGCGCCCGCGCGACCATGGGGCTCGACCCGGGGTTCCGGACCGGGGTCAAGGTCGCCGTGGTCGACGCGACCGGCAAGGTCGTCGCCACCGACACGATCTACCCGCACGTGCCGCAGCAGCGCTGGGACGAGTCGCTGGCCAGGTTGGCGAAGCTGGCCAGCGAGCACGAGGTCGACCTGATCGCCATCGGCAACGGCACGGCGTCGCGGGAGACCGACAAGCTCGCGGGCGACCTGATCAAGAAGGCCGCCGAGCTGAAGCTGACCAAGGTCGTGGTGTCCGAGGCGGGCGCGTCGGTGTACTCGGCGTCGGCGTACGCGTCGCAGGAACTGCCCGGTCTCGACGTGTCGCTGCGCGGCGCGGTGTCCATCGCGCGCAGGCTGCAGGACCCGCTGGCGGAACTGGTGAAGATCGACCCCAAGTCCATCGGCGTCGGCCAGTACCAGCACGACCTGTCCGAGGTGAAGCTGTCCCGCTCGCTCGACGCGGTCGTCGAGGACTGCGTGAACGGCGTCGGGGTCGACGTGAACACCGCGTCCGCCCCGCTGCTGACCCGGGTGTCCGGCATCGGCGCCACCCTCGCCGAGAACATCGTCGCGCACCGGGACACCAACGGCCCGTTCCGCAGCCGGAGCGGTCTCAAGGACGTGGCCCGGCTCGGCGCCAAGGCGTTCGAGCAGTGCGCGGGCTTCCTGCGCATCCCGGCCGGGGACGACCCGCTCGACTCGTCGAGCGTGCACCCCGAGTCGTACCCGGTGGTGCGGCGCATCCTGGCCAGTACCGGTGGCGACCTGCCGTCGTTGATCGGCAACACCGGCGCCCTGCGCGCGCTGCGGGCCGAGGCGTTCACCGACGAGAAGTTCGGGTTGCCGACGGTCACCGACATCATCGCGGAACTGGAGAAGCCCGGACGTGACCCGCGGCCGGAGTTCAAGACGGCGACCTTCGCCGACGGCGTGGAGAAGCTCGCCGACCTGCGGCCGGGAATGACGCTGGAGGGCGTGGTCACCAACGTCGCCGCGTTCGGCGCGTTCGTGGACATCGGCGTGCACCAGGACGGGTTGGTGCACGTGTCGGCACTGTCGAAGAACTTCGTGAAGGACCCGCGCGAGGTGGTCAAGTCCGGCGACGTGGTGCGGGTGAAGGTGCTGGACGTGGACATCCCGCGCAAACGCATCTCACTCACCCTCCGCCTCGACGACGAGCTCCCCACCGCAGGCGGTGGCGGCCAGCAGCAGCGGCGGGACAAGGGCAAGCCACAGGGAAACCAGCGCGGCGGTGGTGGCAGTAAGGGGAACCAGGGCAGGCGCAACGAACCGCCCGCCAACGGCTCCCTCGCCGACGCCCTGCGGCGGGCGGGGTACAAGGGTTAGTCCCAAATGGATGGTGGTGCCGTGGCCAGGTGTGCGCGGCACCCACGGTCGCGCTGGCCGTGGGGGGTGTTGGCCCCGCAGGCGGTGTGGGTGACCCGAGGTGGTGGGCACGCCGATTCACCCAGGCTGCCAAGCAGGCGGATGGGCCGCGCAGGCCGCCTGCGCGATGAGGCAACGCCCGGCAGGTCACTCAATAGTGAGAGGCCGTCCAGGCAGGGCTTCGAAGTCACGTGCCGGAGGCGGTGACCTTCAAGTGGGCATTGATGTTCACCCTGGGCCGCCAAGCAGACGGAATTGGCCGCAGGCCGCCTGCGCGACAAGGCAACAACGCCCGGCACCCCGCTCAACGGCCGGATGCCGTCGAGGCAGAGCCTTGAAGTCACGCACGCTCAACGGTGGTGCATCGCTGAGGCGGGGCCGGAGGGTCACGTGCCGGAGGTGGTGACCTTCAGGTGGGTGTTCATGCCGTTGGCGTCCAGGACGCGGGAGACGGCGGTGGAGATGTCGACCAGGCGCAGCCAGCCGCCGGTGCGTTCGAGGCGGCGTTGGGCGGCCAGCAGGGCGTTGAGGCCCGCGCAGCCGAAGAACTCGGCGTCGGACAGGTCGATGATGAGGCCGGGTTTGCCGCTGCGTTGTTCGGCGACGGCACCGAGCAGGAAGCGTTCGAGGATGCCCGCGGCGACCAGGTCGACCTCACCGCCGATGGCGACCAGGACCACGCCGGGGGCCGGGGCGGGTTCCAAGCGAAGATCCACCACACCCCCAGGCACGACACCGCGACGTCACCCACGCTACCCGCAGGGCCGCCCACGGGACGACCCCTCGATCGGGTTACCCGCGGCCGTGGATCAGCCGAAGCGGCCGTGCACGTAGTCGGCGGTGCGCTGGTCGACGGGGGCCTCGAAGATCTGCTGGGTGGGGCCCTCCTCGACGATGACGCCGGGGGTGCCCTGTTCGGCGAGGAAGAACGCGCACTGCTGGGAGACGCGGGCGGCCTGCTGCATGTTGTGGGTGACGATCACGATCGTCACCTCGTGCGCGAGTTCCGCGATCGTCTGCTCGATGCGGCGGGTCGAGGTGGGGTCGAGCGCGGAGCAGGGCTCGTCCATCAGCAGGACCTTGGGCCGCACGGCCAGCGAGCGGGCGATGCACAGCCGCTGCTGCTGGCCGCCGGAGAGGGCGCCGCCCGGTTGGCGGAGCCGGTCGCGGACCTCGACCCACAGACCCGCCTTGGTGAGGCATTCCTCGACCAGGTGGTCGCGTTCGCCGCGGCCGACCTTGATGCCGGTCAGCTTCAGCCCGGCCACCACGTTGTCGTAGATGGACATCGCGGGGAACGGGTTGGGTTTCTGGAAGACCATGCCGATCTGCTTGCGGGCGTCGGTCAGCTTCCTGGTCGAGTCGTAGATGTCGGCGCCGGACAGCAGCACCTCACCGGCCAGCGAGGCGCCGGGGATGAGCTCGTGCATGCGGTTGAGGGTCCGCAGGAACGTGGACTTGCCGCAGCCGGACGGGCCGATCAGCGCGGTCACCGAGCCGCCGGGCATGACGAGGGAGACGCGGTCGAGGACCTTGCGTTCGCCGAACCAGGCGGAGATGTCGCGGGCGTCCAGCGAGGCCAGGTCCGCGGCGGGCGGCAGTGGTTGGGTGAGCGTCATCGGAGGGTCCTCACATCATGTTGGGCAGGAGGGCGGCGGCCTGGTCGGCCAGGGTGAGACCGACGGCGCCGACGACCGGCACCCCGATCACCCAGGCCTGCCACCGGCCGACCCGCTGGCGGACGTAGACGACGGCGACCCCGGCGGCGACCAGGATCAGCGTCCAGAGCACGAGCGGCACCAGCGCGGACTCGTCGCCGACCATGGCCTTCTCGTTGTCGGGAACGGCGAACGCGGGCAACTGCCGGGTCTTGGCCTGCTCCTCGGTGACCTGCCGGGCGTCGACCCGGATCACGTCGGTGGGCAGGAAGTAGTCGCCGTCCGCGGTGGCCAGGGTGAGCCTGCCCTCCCCAGCGGGCAGCGGGGACTCCTTGTCCCCGGCGCGGCGGACCTTCGACACCATGTAGCGGGCCTCGCCCTGACCGGTGGTGACGACGATCTCGTCGCCCGCGCGCAACTGGTCGATGCGGGAGAACGGGCCGCCGTAGGTGGCCTTGCGGCCGTAGATCACGCTGGTGCCGGTCTGGCCGGGCAGCGGGGTGTTGCGCAGGTGGCCCGGCCCGGACTTGAGGGTGCGCGCCGAGGTGCCCTCCAGCACCACCTCCTGCAGGCCCAGCTTGGGGATCTCCAGGATGGCGACCGGGGTGCCGCTGTCCAGGAGCCTGCCGTTGTCCAGACCGCCGACCGGGGCGGTCGCGTTGGCCAACTGGACCCGGAAGTCGGTGTACGCGGTGTTCTGGTCGCGGTCGTGCTTGATGCCACCGATGAGGGTGAGCTGGGCGACGAAGCACAACATCACCGCGCCGACGATGGCGATCATGTGACCGGCCAGCAGCAGCCCCGTTTTCTCCGCGCGCGCGGCGGGTTCGGGCTGGACCGGCGCGGCGGGTTGCGGCGCGGGCGGTGTGTCGAGCGTGGTCACCCGGGTGTCCTCTCTCCGTGACGACCGGTGTGCGCCGCGGGGTTCACCGCGGCGCACACCGGCGTCAGGCCAACAAGTCGGCTCAGTCCTCGGTCGGCCACTCGACGGGCGTGACGCCCGCGGCGGCGCGGCGACGGCGGGCGGCGACCAGCGCGAACGCGCCGAAGCCGACGAGCGCGGTACCGGTCAGCAGGGCCAGGCCGACGGAGGCGCCGGTGCTGGCGAGGCCACCGCTGCCACCGGTGCCCGAGGTGCCGGAGCTGCCCTGCGGGAGCGGCTCGGCGGCCGTGGTGGTGTCGGTGGTGGTGTCCGTGCTCGACGTGTCGGTGGTGGTGCCACCGGCGGTCGTCGTGGTCGTGGTACCGGGCGTGGTGGTCGTCGTGGTGGTGCCGCCCTGCTTGACCTTCCACAGCATGGTCTGCTTGCCGGAGTCGGCGGGGTCCGGACCGAGGAAGAAGGTCAGGTCGACCGAGTAGTACGCGACGTCGACGCTCGCGAACTGGTCCACGCACAGCAGTTCGACGGTGTAGTCGCCCGCGACGAGGTCGACCGAGTTGTCCTTGGCGACGTCGGTGAACGACAAGGTCTGGGTGCCGGTGAAGGCCGCGTCGGTGGAGAACTCCGAGCTGGTCGGGACAGCGGCCTGGAAGCCGGTCGAGAAGGCGCCGGGGCCGCGGAAGTTGATGCGGTAGCCGTCGGACTTGACCGCCGGGCAGGGACCGTCGGTGATGTAGGTCGGCGCGTCGATGGCCAGGCCGTTGTCCTTGCTGGGGGTCAGCTTGCCCAGCTTCTCGGGGCCGCTCGGGGTGGTGGTGGTCGTCGTCGGCTTGGTCGTGGTGGTCGACTCAGTCGTCGTGGTCGGCTTGGTCGTGGTCGTTGTGGTCGCCGTGGTGGTCGTCGTGGTGGTTGTCGGCTCAGTCGTGGTGGTGGTCTGAGTTGTGGTCGTCGTCGGCTGAGTCGTCGTGGTGGTGGGCTCAGTCGTGGTCGTCGTCGGCTGAGTGGTCGTGGTCGTCGGCTCAGTCGTCGTCGTAGTGGGCGGAGTCGTCGTGGTGGTCGTCGGCTCAGTGGTGGTCGTGGTCGGCTGAGTCGTCGTCGTAGTGGGCTGAGTCGTGGTGGTGGTCGGCTGAGTCGTCGTGGTGGTGGGCTCAGTCGTGGTCGTCGTCGGCTGAGTCGTCGTGGTCGTCGGCTTGGTCGTGGTGGTGGTCGTCGTCGTTGTCGTGGTGGGCGGCGCCGACGGGTCGGTTAACTGCCAGTGCTTCTCGTCGGTGAACCACAGGTTCTTGGTGAAGGTGCCCGTGCTGCGGTCGTTGAACTGGTCCGTGCAGAACACGACCACGGTGTACTTGCCCGCCGTGATGGTGGTGGAGTGGTCCTGCGCGACGTCCTTGAACGTCAGCCCCTGGGTGGCGGTGAACGCCTGGGTGTTGGAGAAGCCCGCCTCGGACACCGAGGTGGCGATGAAGCCCACGTCCCACACACCCGGGCCGTAGACCCGCAGCGCGTAGCTGTCGGAATTGTCGGTGCAGGGACCGTCGGTGATGTACGACGGCGCGTCCACGTCCAGGCCGGTGGTCTTGCTGGGGGTGAGCGACCCGAGGGTCGCCGCGGGGGCCTCGGCCCCACTGGTGCCCGCGGCGAGGATGACGCCCGCCGCCGCGGTGGTGACGACGGCCGCGCCCGCCGCGATCATTTGGCGCTTACGCATGAGTTCGTTTCCTCCTGGTGGTGAGTTGCGGCCGGGGTCGGCGTCACTCGGTTTCGGACTCGGTGCTGCGCGTACCCCGCCTGCGAACCACGGTGACGACGCCCGCGATCACGAGGATCACGACCACGCCCGCGGCCAGGTAGAGGAACGGCTGGCTCTTGGAACCGGAGCTCGCGGCGGCGTTGTCCGCCTGCTGCTGCTCGGCGGGTTGCTGCTGCGCCTGCTGTTGCTGCTGGGCGGGCGGCTGCGCCTGGCCGGACTGCGGCGCCTGCTGGGCGGGCGGCGGGCCCGCCTCGGTGCTCAGCCCCAGCTCCGGCGGGATGATCGGCTCGGTGTTGCGCGGCGGGCCCTTCGCCGCGCCGACCGCCGCGTACCGGCCCGCGGCCGGGATGTCGATGGACGCGGTGAAGTCGCCGAAGTCCTGCTGGGAGAACGCGTCGATGCACTTGAGGGTGACGTCGTAGCGGCCCTGCAGGGTGGTGTGGTTGTCCTCGGCGTAGTCGTGCAGCGTGTTCGCGACCGGCACCATGAAGCCCTGGGTGTGCGAGAGCAGCACGTCCGAGGTGGGGACGACGATGACGTTGTCCAGGCCGTGCCCGTTGATGGTCGCGAGGTAGCCGGTGGCGCCCGCCGGGCAGCCCTTGTCGGTCTTGAGCCGCATGGGGACCAGGTCGACGCTCTCCCCCGGCGTCACCAGCAGCCCGCCCAGCTTGTCCGCCGACGCGGTGGCGGGCTGCAGCAGGAGTCCCAACAGGACGGCCAGTACGGCCGTCGCGGCGATTCGGCTAAGCCGACGCATGTTCCACCTCCGGCGTGGACTCGGTCTCCGACGGGTCGGGGTCGGTGGTCTCGACCCGGTTCCGGCGCTTGCGCCGCCTGCGCCAGAGCAGGAACAGCACCAGCAGCGCGACGATGAGCAGGATGATCAGCACCAGCCACGGCACGGCGACGACGGTGAAGCTCGCCTCCACCGCGGTGGCCTGCGGCTGTGGCCCGGCCGGGGCGACCGGGTCGATGTGCACCAGGCCGTCCAGCCAGCCCGCGGGCAGTACACCGGGGACGGTGGTGCGGACCCGGAAACTGTTGCCCGGCAGCAGTTCCGGCAGGTCGGGCAGGTTCGGCGCGGCGGTCTCGGAGCCCCACGGGGTCTCGACGGTGACCTTCTGCCTGCCGCCGAGCCGGACGTTGCCGGTGTTGCGGACCGTGTACTCGATGGTCGTGTCGCCCGAGCCGAACAGCGACCCGTGGTACTCGGCGGACAGGTCGTCGACGCTGAGACCGGGGTGCAGGTCGCCGGAGACGCGCAGGTAGATGCGGGCACCCACGCGCTGCTCGACGGCGACGCGCTGCCCGTCGGCGTTGGTCGCCTCGGTGACCAGGGCCGCCACGATGCCGCCGACGTGGTCGCCGGGGGTCGCGTTCTGCGGGATGGTCAGCCGGAAGGGGACGATCTTGACGCTGCGGCCGGGGACGTCCACCTGGCCGAGGTCGGTCTTCGCCCACGCGCCGACGTCCACCGACTGGTGCCCGGAGGCCAGCAGGTCGAACCCGCCGTCGGGGGTGTTGAAGGCGTCGTTGGCGTAGAGCTTGAGCGACAGCGGCGCGGTGGACACGTTCGACACGGCGACGTAGTCGGTGACGATCGCGCCTGGGGTGGCGCTGTAGCTGAAGTTCGGGCGGTTGTCCGGTGCCTGCGCCGTCGCGGGCCGCACGCCGAAGGTGGCCGGTGCGGCCGCCGCGGTGGCGTGCGCGGTCGTCGGCGCGATCCCGACGGCGAGCAGGGTCAACATGCCCGCGATCGCCGAGCGGAGCCAGATCCGCTTCATGGTCTGTCCTTAGTAGAGGGTCAAGGGGTGTGGGGCGGACCGGGTACCTGGCCCGGTCCGCCCCACCGGCTGTGCGAATCTCAGCCGTTCGCGTTACCGACTCAGATGGCGGTCAGGGTCAGCAGCGCGGAGTAGGTGCCCGCCACAGTGGAGGTGGGCACGTTCAGGGCCAGGTCCGCGGAGAGGTTCGCGGTGCCGTTGCCGCCGAGGGCGGCAGCGGTGGCCAGGGTGCGGGCCGAGGCCAGGCCGAGGCCTGCGGGCGCGGAAGCGCCCGGGGCGATGGCGTTGGCCGGGTTGACAGCGGCACCCACGGTGATGTTCTGCGGGGCGGACTTGTCGACGAGCTTCGGGGTCCAGCCCAGGTTGCCACCGTTGATGGTGTTGGCACCGTTGGAGAAGTCGGACACCTGACCCGAGACGTTCCAGCCCGGGTTACCCGCGCGGGTGTCGGTGACCTTGATCGGGTTGAGCGAGCCCGCGGTGGTCAGCAGCGAACCGTCGGCGGCCATGACCGGGGAGGGCAGGACCACGTTCTGGTTGGCGACGCTGATGAGCAGCTCACCGGCGAGCACGGTGGTGGTGATGTTCTCCGAGGCGGTCACACCGGCGAACGGGGTGACCTCCAGGGCGACGTTCGCCGAGGTGGACGTCACGTACGCGGCGGCGTTGGCAGGCACGAACTTGGCGGAGAACGAGTGCTGGCCCACCGCGAGGGTGGAGGTGGTCAGCGTGGCCGCACCGGCGGACACGGTGACCGGGTTGCCCAGCACGTTGGCACCGTCGTAGAACTGCACGGAACCGGCGGCCGCACCCGGCGCGACGGTCGCGGACAGGGTGACCGGGGAGTAAGCGGACGCGGTGCCGCTCGGGGAGACCGCGAGGGCGGTCGTGGTCGGGGTCGCGGCCGGGGCGTTGACCTGGTACGACACCGCCGGGGAGGTGGAGGTGGCGTAGCCCGCGCCGGAGAACGACGCGGTCAGCGAGCGGGTGCCGGTCGGCAGCGCGGTGGTGGCCAGGGTGGCCACACCGTTGACGACGGCGACCGGGTTGCCCAGGTTGCCCGCGCCGTCCTTGAACTGCACGGTGCCCGCGGCGGTGGCCGGGGTCACGGTGGCGGTCAGGGTGACGTTCGCGCCCTGGACGACCGGGGCGGCCGGGGCGACCGACAGCGCGGTGGAGGTGACCGCCTGCGCGTTCGGGTCGGTGTCCTGCCAGGCGGTGGCCGAGGTGAACCACAGGTCCCTGGTGAAGGTGCCCTTGGTCTCCGCGGCGAACTGGTCGACGCAGTTCACCACGATGGTGTACTTGCCCACGGCGATGGTGGTGCTGTTGTCCAGGGCGATGTCCTTGAAGGACTGGCCCTGCACGACCGGGAAGCCACCGGAGGTGGAGAAGCCGAAGTCGGTCACCGGGGTGCCGACCAGGCCGTTGGCGAAGCCGCCCGGACCGTACACGAACAGGCTGTAGCCGTCCGAGTTGGTGGAGCAACCGGCCGAGGTGGTGAAGGTGGGGGCCTCGACGTCGAGACCGGTGTGCTTGCTGACGGTCAGCGTGCCGAGGGTACCGGCCGGGGCGTCCGCGAGGGCGACGCCTGCGGCGCCGAGGGTGGCCGCGGTGGCGGCGGCGATGGCGACAGCGCCACCGACGATCCTGCGGGCGGAGATGTTGACGCGCACGGTTGTGCAAACCTTCCTAGGTCAGGGAAAGAGCAAGAAGTGGTTACTGAACCGGCTGGCCACAGGTCGGGTTCACACCGAAGCCGTAGCGGGTGATGACGTCGGTCGCCTTGCAGACGAGCGAGTCGCCGCCGACGAACACGGTGCTGTACGGCGCGACGGCGAGCTTGTCGGCCGGGATCACGTTGTAGACGTCGCGCTTGAGAATCGAGTTGGTGTTCATGTTGGTCGGCTGGACGTTGTCGATGGTGCCCAGCACGGCCTTGCCCTGAGCGGCGGGGGCGTTGCCGTAGACCTGCGAGTTGTAGACCGCGATCGAGTACGGGACCAGGTTCTTCACGTCGGTCAGGTAGGTGCCGACGTGCTCCTGGATGCCCTCGCCCGAGGCGTCCTTGTCGTTGACGCAGGAGTACTGGCCACCGACACCGAACAGGGTCGCCGAGTCGACGGTGCCCGACGGCATGACGTTCTTGACGAAGAACGACCGCGAGCCGGAGCCGAACTGCGGCGCCAGCGGCTTGAACGCGGTGTTCGCGCAGGTGTAGATGGCGGTCAACTGGAGCTTGGTCAGCTTCTTCGGCACCGAACTGTCGCTGCGGACCGCGTAGGTCAGCGCGTCAACCGCGAACGGGATGAACTTCAGGTTCGGGTTGGTCGCGGCCGAGTTCGACGACGAACGGGCGAACTGCACGCAGTTGGTGCCCGCCTGGATGTCGTTCTGCAGCGCGGTGACGCCGCCGCCGGAGTTCTCCGGGCGGGCGATGCTGCACGCCGGGTTGGTCGCCGGGTCCTTGGTGACGATCTGGGCGCTGCCCCGGGCGTCGTACGAACCCAGGACCTTGACGCCGTTGACGGTGACGGAGTCGGCCAGGCCGTTGAGCACGGTCTGGGTGGTGTCCGAACCGACACCGACGAGGTCGCGGTACGTGGGCGGACCGGTCGGGTCGGCCTGCGCGTTGCCCGCGAGCAGACCCGCGAGGGCCGCGGTGGCGGCCGCCACCACGATGAAACGCTGCTTCTTGCTCACTACCTGTATCCTTTTCTTCGCAGTGGTGTGCGTACTGCTGTCCGCACACGTCCCGGTGGGCTGGTTCACGCCGTTGACCACCGGGTCCACGCAACTGGTCCGCCCGGTCCGTTGGCGGGAGTGGCGACTCCCGTCACGGGCCGGTCGGCCTCATCACCCCCTCGCACACGACCGCCCGGTCCCGGCGAAGTTGTCCGGACATCGGGTGTATCGCGTGGAAGGTGGCGGCCTCGGTGCCTTTACATGACGGGGTGACGAACAGGGCGTTCGCAACAGACTGTCCTATCCAGACAGTCCGGACCCCGGTCACGGCAGGCCGACCCGCAGCGCTGCGAACAGCCCGGTCTGCCCCCGGTACACCGTTTGACACCGCGCCGTAACGGGCACTGTCAAGGCGGGGGAAGCCGAACCCGGCATCGGTGTGGGCGTCTGCACCGCGAACAGCGACGACTCGATCACAAGCCGGGTCGGTGGTTCGCGGAAAACCTCGGTAGGACGGCACAGGTGACGACAGGTGTCGACGCGGTGACCGCACGCGGCGGACCCGTACACGCGGTAAGGCCATCAGGTCCTCGCCCGGGAGCCGTACTGGGCGAGCAGCGGACCGCCGACGGTGGCCAGCGCGCCGGTCACCAGCAGACCCGCGAGCAGGTAGCGCAGCACCCAGCCGACCGGGGTGGACGGGGTGTCCTTGCTCTGCGCGACCGGCTTGGTCTCCGCGGTCGCGGCACTGCCTGCGGCAGGCGCCGGACCGGGCGCGGGCACCGCCTGCGGGGCCGGGGGGTTGGCGGCGTCACCCGGCAGGGCACCGCCGGTGTTGGTGCCGCCCGAGCCACCGGTGCTCGTCCCCGGGGTCGAGGTGCCGCCGCCGGTCTCGGCGGGGGCGGGCGGCTTGATGCCCGCGTCCCGCTCGATCACCTTCGCCGTGGCCTCGGCCTGCTCGCGCATCGCCTGCGGCAGCGGGACGTAGCCCAGCGGCAGCTTGCCGATGCCCTCGCCGTTCTGCTGCCCGCCGTTGGTGGTGTACCGCAGGAAGGTGGCGAAGTCCTTGCCCAGGTCCTTGCTGATCATCGACGGGGTGGTCGCCGCGTAGGTGACCGCGGGCAGCGGGTAGGCGTTGTCCGCCTTGGCCTGGGTGTTGGTGACCCGCACCCCGGCGACCGGGGTCGAGGTCATCTCGGCGACACCGGCGAGGATCGAGTCGGCGGTGGGGGCGACGAACTTGCCCGCCGCGTTGCGCAGCTTCGCGGTGTAGAGGCCGTAGCGGGCGGCGGTGGCGGTGTCGACCACGGCGAGCATCGCGCGCTTGCCGACCACCTGCCTGCCGACCCGCTGGTACGCGGGCAGGCTCGGGTTGTTCGGGTCGTGCTGGCCGTTGGGCTCCTTGCCCAGGCTGTCGCCGCGGTTGACCGAGCGGCCCGCCTCGTGCATGTCGGCGGCCAGCGGGCGGCGGGTGCCGGTGCAGATCGGCGCGACCACGCTGTTGACCTTGATGTCGACGCAGGTCTGGTCGGCCTTGGGGAAGTTCGTCACCGGCAGGGACACGCCCTGGAAGTTCTTGTTGACCTTCATGCCCCACTGGTCGGCGGTGCCGTTGAGCCAGGCGCGGGCGTCCGCGTCGGCGTTGACGTACTCCCACAGCGTGGACGTGGCGTCCATGTCGACCGAGGAGGCGAGCGCGTCGACGGTCTGCATGGTGAACGAGTAGTCCGCGAACGACGGGTTGAGCGCCTGGAACTCGGGGTCGTTGCTCAGCCGGGTCGGGTTGCCCTTGAGGTAGGCCTGCGCGCCGGGCACCGAGTCCGAATAGGACTGGGTGAGCAGCTTGGCGATCAGCCGGGGGTTCAGGTTCAGCTCACCGATCGGCTGGCCGTCGTTGGCGATGACCTCCGGTGGCGCGTCGACCCTGGGTTGTCGCTCCATGATGAACGCGACCGTGTACGCCGACACCGCGACCGGCGCGTACACCGGTGGCTGCCCGGTCGGCACCGTCGCCGGGTCCGCCGGTCGGGCCAGGAACACCATGCCCGGCTCGTCGCTGACCAGGATCTCGCGGGCCTGCCGGTCCGGCATCTGGACGAACCCGAAGACCGGGCCGGTGCCTGCGCACAGCGCGGGCTGCCAGCGCAGCACCGCGTCGGCGATGAACTCGTCGCCGGAGAGCGGCCGCTCCGCCCGGCCCAGCGCGCACGCCTCGCCGACCGGCAGGAAGTCCAGCCGGACCGGTGGCAGCCGGTTGTCCCAGTTGGACTGCTGCAGCGGGGAGGTGTCCAGGTAGTTGTGGTAGTGCCCGCCCGGCTCGCCGACCTTCTTGCCGTTGACCTCGGTGTCACCGCGCGGGACGACCACCAGCCAGCAGTTGCGCGCCTTGCCCGCGTCGGCGCCGCTGGAGCGCACCCGGCCGCAGTCGAGGCCCGGCGCCTCCAGGGTGGTCTGGACCTCGAAGTCGAGCTGACCGGTGCCGTTCTGCTGGGTGACGGCCTGCTGCACCTCGTTGGTGGTGCTGGCGTCGAAGTACCGCCCGTAGCCGGGTTCGCTGCTGGTCGTCGGGTCGCCGCTGACCGGGGTGAACGGCACGTAGGTGGCCAGGCCCGGTTTCTCGGTCTGCTGCGGCAGCTTCTCGTTGGGGTCGTGCAACTGCTCGGTGTAGCTGATCGAGCGCGACCACATGGCGGCCGAGTCGTAGGTGCCCAGCGGGGTGCCGTACTGGCACTGGTCGCGGCGCGGCCCGGTCGGGTCGTCGCCCCAACACTGCATGATCTGCAGGTAGTTCTTGCCCCGGGTGGAGTCGGTGGGGGTGCCGCCGGTCCAGGCCAGGTGCACGGTCTGGTTGATCAGGTCCTTGGTCTGCGACACGGTGAACTTCAGCGACGAGAACGCGCCCGCGCCCTGCACGGTCACCTTGGACGGGGTGTCCACCGCGGTGGGCGGCGCCTCGGCGACCGCCCGGCTCGGCAGCACGATCACCGTGGCCAGGGCCAGCATCACCAACGCGAGCAGCAACCGGCCCGCGCGCTCCCCGGTGGAGATCCGCCTGATCACGACTTCCTCCGCATGAATCGCGCCACCAGCGGTGGTCCGGCGACCACCATGACCATCAACACGACGGCCACGACGATCAGCAACGTGCCGTCGTCCTGCGGCAGGCTCACCGACACCGGGACCGCGGACACCGAGCCGTCCGACCCCCCGTCGCCGGTGGTCCCGCCGTCCGCGGCTGTGCCGTCACCCGAGGTCGTGTCACCGCCGCCGCCCGACGCACCGGCCGCTCCCCCGGTTCCCGGGGTCGTCCCGCCCGTGTTGGTACCCGCGCCGCCGGACGAACCACCGCTCGACGTGCCACCGGTGCCACTGGTGCCGCCGCCGCTCGCCGCGGGCTTGCCCGAGACGTCGCACTGGGTCGGGCCACCCTTCTTGTCACAGGCCGTGGGGTGCGGCGCGGTGACGGCCAGCGTGTTCGTGCCGTTGTTGGAGAACGTGGGGTTGTTGCACTTGCCGATGTCGGTGGGCTTCTTCGTCGAGCCGGGGATCTTGGCCACCTGCTCCAGACCGGCCTGCACCAGGTTGATCGGCAGCGGCGAGAAGCCGAGCCGGTCGGCGGACTGCTGGCCCTCGCAGAGGAAGTAGTAGGCGAAGTCGGACAGCGTCCGACCCTTCTGCTCGTCGAACTTCCCGGTCACCACCGTCGGCAGGATCATGTAGCTGTAGCTGGACATCGGGTAGGTGCGGTCGTCGCCGTCGCTGTAGACCTGGGTGAGGTCCTGGGTCAGGTCGGTCGGGTTGATCTGCGCCTTGAGCAGCGCCACGGCGACCGCCTGCGCGGTCGGGCTGACGTAGAAGCCCGCCTGGTTCAGCAGCTTGGCGACCGGGAAGCCCGCGTTCTTGGCGTAGGAGTACTCGACGTAGGTGATCGAGCCCTCCGACTGCGCCTGCCGCACGTAGTTGGAGACGCCGATCGAGCCGTTCTGCGCGATGATCCCCTGGTACGACGGGAAGTTCGAGGTGAACCCGCACGGGGTCTGGGCGCGGCCCGCCTTGTGGCAGAAGTCGTCCCAGATGCCGCCGTACCGGTTGGCCATGTACGCGGTGAACTGGGCGCTGGACCCGGAGCCGTCGGAGCGCACCACCGGGATGATCTGGCGGGCGGGCAGCTTCAACGACGGGTTGTCCGCGGCGATCTGCGGGTCGTTCCACATGGTGATGTTGCGGGTGAAGATCTTGGTGACCGTCTCGCCGGAGAGCCGCAGGTTGGTCACCCGCTTGCCACCGATGTTGATGTTGTACATCAGCGAGGTGCCACCGGCCACGATCGGCATGTAGGAGTAGCTGCCCGCGGGCGGCGGGTAGTCCTTGACACCGGCGTCGGTCAGGCCGTAGGGGATCTCGGAGACCGCGAAGTCGACCTGGTTGTTCTTGAACTGGTTGCGGCCGTCGGTGGAGCCGGTCGCGGCGAAGTTGACCCGGATGCCGAACTGCTGGACGTTCTTGCGCCACTGGTCGATCGCGTTGAAGCTCCACGTCGAGCCCGCGCCGCTGATCGGCACGTAGCCCTGCGCGGACGCGGTCGGGGCGAACCCGATCAGCACCACGCCCAGGGTCACCAGCACGGTCAGCAGTGCCGCCGCCCGGCCGCGCGGGCGTGCCTGCGGTGTCATGACGAGACTCCTTGCTGCGGTTTCGGGGTCGAGCGGAACGCGGGGCGGGGGTTGAGGAGCTCGTCGGTCAGCGGGTTGGCGGGCGCCCGCTTGGCGGCGATGTAGCGCTCGCGGTCGCGCACCGACTGGCGGTCCCGGCGGCGCGACTGCCCCGCGGAGAGCTGGCCCGCGCCGCGGCCGCCGATGATCCTGGCCAGCCCGAACAGCACGAACACCAGCAGCAGCAGCACCGTGGCGGCGCCGAACGCGCGGATCCGCATGGTCTCCTCCGAGGAGGACACCATCTGGAAGGTGGCCAGCGGCAGCGAGACCTGCGGGTCGACGAACGGGTTGAGGTTCAGGTACGGGGTGAAGCCCGCCGCGATCAGCACCGGCGAGGTCTCGCCGACACCGCGCGCGGTGGCCAGCAGCACGCTGGTGGTCAGGCCGGACCGGGCGGTGGGCAGCACGACGTGCCAGGCGGTGCGGAGCTGACCGGAGCCCAGCGCGAGCGAGGCCTCCTTCAGCGACGACGGCACCAGCCGCAGCACCACGTCCGCGGCCCGGATCATGATCGGCAGCATCATGATGCTGATCGCGCAGCCCGCGGCGAAGCCGGACCGCTCGAAGCCGAGCAGCAGGATCAGCGAGGCGTAGATGAACAACCCGGCCACGATGGACGGCAGCGCGGTCATCGCCTCGACGATGGTGCGCACCAGCCGGGTGAACGCGCCGCGGGTCTCGTTCAGGAACACCGCGGTGGTCAGTCCCAGCGGGACGGTGATGATCAGCGCGATGGAGATCTGCTCCAGGGTGCCGACCGCGGCGTGCAGGATGCCGCCGAGCTCAAGCGGGTCCAGGGTGCCCGCGTCGGCCATGTCCTGGGTCCAGAAGTTGCTCAGCCAGATGACCCGCCAGCCCTTGATCACCGGGTAGGCGATGATCCACACCAGCGCCGCGAAGACGAGCAGCGCCGCGCTGTGCACCACCGCGGAGACCAGCTTGTCCCGCACGATCAGCGCGTCCTCCTCCAGCGACACGAGCAGCGCGTAGAGGGCGAGGAACAGCGGGTAGGCGATGGCGATGAAGCCGACCACGCCGGAGAACGGGGCGATCTGGTCGAACAGCACACCGGTCAGCGCCACCGACGCGACCAGCGCGCCGATCATGGCGACCACGTCGGTGCGGCGGATCGACCGGGTGTCCCGGCGCACCTCCGGCTTCAGCGGTCGCGGCGCGGCGGCGGCCGGGGTGGGTCCGGTGTGGACGGTGGTGACCGGCTGGGTGGCGTCCGGCTCGGCGTGGTGGCGACCGCCGGGCACGGTGAGCGGCAGGGTCACCTGCTGGGACTGCGCGGGTTGCTGGGAGTGCACGGTGGGGTGCTCCGTCGTCGACATCAGGCGTCGCTCCCCTGGCCGGAGCGGCTGCGGGCGATCACCGCGGAGGCGGCGAAGTTGACCACCAGGGTGAGCATGAACAGCGCGAGACCGGCGGCCATCAGCGCGCCGAGGCCGAACGGGCTGGCCGCGCCCCACTGCTGGGCGATCAGCGCGGACACCGAGTTCGCGCCCGCCCCGAGGATGTGCGGCTGGATCACGAAGATCGGCGAGATGATCAGCGCGACGGCGATGGTCTCGCCGAGCGCCCGGCCGAGGCCGAGCATGGTGCCGCCGATCATGCCGCTGCGCCCGAACGGGAGCACGACGCTGCGGATCATGCCCCAGCGGGTGGAGCCGAGCGCGTAGGCGCCCTCGCGCTCGCCCTGCGGCGCCTGGGTGAACGACTCGCGCATCACCGAGCAGATGAACGGCATGATCATGAAACCGACCACCAGCCCGGCCCAGAAGGTCGAGGTGGCGTAGACGGTCTCCGGCGAGAGCGGGTTGTCCGGGTCGGCCTGCGGCACCGACAGGAACGGGATCCAGCCGAACTGGATGGACAGCCAGCGCGGGATGTCGGTGCCCCGCCACTGCAGCAGGGTCGAGCCGAACAGGCCGTAGACGACGCTGGGCACCGCGGCCATCAGGTCGATCGCGCTGGTGAGGAACCGCTTGAGCCAGCGGGGCGCGTACTCGGAGATGAACAGCGCCATGCCCAGGGCCAGCGGGAAGGCCACCACCAGGGCGACCGAGGCGATCAGCAGCGTGCCGACCAGCACCGCGGCGATGCCGAAGTTGCGCGAGTCCGGCTGCCAGGTCTGCGTGGTGAAGAAGCTGAACCCCGCCACCGAGAACGCGTCGAGGCCGCGGATGAGCAGGAAGACGCCGACCGTCGCCATCAGACCGAGCACGGTGAACCCGGCGCCGCGCAGCACACCGCGGAACACCCGGTCGATGCCGCCCGGGAGGGACACCCGCCTGCGCGGGGCGTCCGGGGTCGCGTGCCCGACCGGGTCGGGCACGTCGATCAACTGGGTCATCTGGGGTTGCTCCGAGTCCGCGGGTGCCGTACGGGCGTGACGCGGGCAAGCCAAGGCTGCCGAGTTGTCCGCCGCTGAATGCGAGCGTGAACAACGGACGAACGACTACTCTTCGCACATCCCGGATAGGCCAAACGGAAGCGCTGGGAATAGGCGGTTGTGCGCATCAGAAATGCACCACTCGCGGGAGGTCCGCGACCGGGGAGTTGGCGACGAGTCCGAGGAAACTGCGGCACGCGTACTGCGCCTGCACGCGCCGGTGGTACTTGCGGCTGGAGACGGCGAGATCGCTGCCCGCCAACCGGACGCGCCACGACCACAGTTGCGAGGGGGTCTCCCTGGCGGTGGTCGCGGAAATCTCGGACAATCGGGTGCGCAGCTCGAGCAGTGCCCGCGAGCACATCTCGGCGTCGGAGAACCGGTGTGCGGCCTGGCCGAGGCTGCGGTTGTTAGCGGAGAGGAATCGCCAGGTCACCGCGTCGTCGGTGGATCTGTAGATCTGGAAGCGGGCGACCGCCATCGGGTTTCTCCCATCAACTGGTACACCCCGACGTCTGCGCGAATCGTCTGGTTCGCCGGTGGCAGGCAGAACAAGGACAGATGTCGCACAGGTTGCGATCACGCTCACGACGGACGACGGCGCACCAATTGTCACAATTCGGAAACCAGATGTAACGCTTTCGCGGTTATAAACCGCGTGCGGTGGCGGAAAATCACCACCGGATGATCAGGTAAAAGGCGTAAACACGCACAGACGGTACCGATCACGTCACGCAGCAGCGCGGCGGCAACCTTTTCGCTCGAACCTGGGTCCGCATTCTTCCGGCGCGTTCGCGCCGACACCGGGCGAAGCGTTCTGACTACTCTTCGGAATTCTCACCGGAACGGAGCATCCGGACCAGCTCGACGGTGCCGACGCCGCACAGCGCGGCCAGCGACTCCAGCGCGCCGATGTCCAGGTCGCGGGAGTTGGCGGCGTGCCTGGCCACCTCGGTGGCCGCCCAGCGGCGGGCCGGGGCCAGCTCCGGGTGCCGGTCGTTCGCCAATTCGCTCAGGTCGACCTTCAGCGACGCCGGGTACTCCTCGTGGCTGACCTGGTCGTGCACCCGCTCCAGCAGGTCGTGCGGGGAAGCCTCCAGCGCGGTGCACAACTGCACGAAGCGGACGACGGTGCAGGACCGGGTGCCGGTCTCGTAGGACGCCAGCGCCTGCGCCGAGAGCTCGTTGGGCAACCGCTGCACCAACTGCGCCCGGGTCCAGCGCCTGCGCATGCGCAACTGCTGCAGCTCGCGCCCCAGCGCGCGCTGGTAGGCCACACCGTCCACGCCAGTTCCCCCGTCCCGAATCCACACCGCGCCACCCCTGGGCAGCGCGCTGACCTGCGGTTTCCCCGATTGTTGACACGTTACGCACATTTGCGCGCGACGCACCCCGCACGGGCAGGTTGTTCCACCATCGAGTGAGACCGCACCGGGTGAACTACACACTGCGTAGAGGTGGCCTGGACCACTGCCTTACCGGCCGGTAGGTCTGGACCAGCGCCATCCGCCAGCGGATACTTCCCTGGCACCAGGCTCAACGGGACCCGCGTCGAGGCCCGTCGCCCCCCTCCTTCGACGGGGCGGGACCCGAGCGAGTGCGCGCCCGGGGTCGGTGGTGCCGCACCGGCCCCGGGTCACCCGCTCAGCAGGGTGAGCACCGTGACGACGCCGGGGGCGACCGCGAGCAGACCGGTCCACGCGGGCAGCGGCCTGTCCTGTTTCCGGTAGCGCGCGGCACCACAGAGGACCATCGTGAGCGCGCAGGTCATCACCGCGAGCCCGCCGACCAGTCCGGGAAACCCGTGGTGACCGTGCATGAGCAGCGCGCCGACGGCCGCGCAGGACAGTCCGGTGCGGGTCCAGGCGAGCCGGGTCCGCTCGGCCTGCAGCCCCCGGTCGGTCACCGCCCGACCACGACGAGCACCAGCACGGCCAGCGCTATCACCGTCACCCCGCCTGCCAGCAGCGGCACCTGCCGCCCGTCCGGCAGCGGCTGGTCGCGCCTGATCGCCCGCTGGACCGCGCGCCACCGGTGGTGGCTCGACCCGGCCAGCGCGGTCCCCAGCACGACCAGGCCGACGCTGATGCCGTAACGCAGCGCCGGGACGCCGAGGTCGGGGAGGTACTGCCACACCGCGACCCCGCCCGCCACGAGCGCCAACGCGGTCCGCACCCAGGCCAGGAAGGTCCGTTCATTGGCCAGGGTGAACCGGTAGTCCGGTTCCCTCCCCGTCGACTCGCTCATCCAGGCACCACCCCTCCACCGGGGATGGTAGGTGATTACGCCGCCGCCCAGAATGGACAGCGCGCCACCTCACACCGGATTCGGGGTTAATGCGGCGTTCAGATCGGCGAAACAGTGACCTCGTTCTCCAACTCGGCGAGAACGTCCCAGTCGACGCTGCCCGCCAGCGGCGCGGCGACCGCGGCCCCCGACCACGCGACGGCCAACCGGAGGCGTTCCGGCCAGGTCAGGCCGGTGCGGATGCCGAAGGCGAGCGCGGCGACGGCGGCGTCACCGGCGCCGGTGGGGTTTCCGGCGACCGGTTTCGGCAGCGCGGCCCGCCATTCACCGTCGGGGGTCGCCGCGATCGTGCCCTCCGCGCCGAGGGACACCACGACGGTTTCCGCGCCGAGCGCCCGTAATTCCCGCGCGCCTTTGAGCGGGTCGTCGTGGCCGACCGCCGCCGCCAATTCCTCGGCATTCGGCTTGACCACCGACACGCCTGCCTCGGCGGCCGCCAGGAGAACCGGGCCACCGGCGTCGACGACGGTCGGGACGCCGTGCGCGAGCCGCACGAAGCCCGCGTACGTGTCGACGGGGGCGTCGAGCGGGAGGCTGCCCGAACAGACCAACACGTCGGTGTTCGGGAGGTGGGACCGGACGAGGTCGCGCAACCGGGCCCAGTCGGCGTCGGCGAGCGGCCCGCCGGGCTCGTTGAACATGGTGGCCTCGTCGGCGACGACGGCGATGGTCATCCGGGTGGCGGCGGCCACCGGGAGGAGCTCGTGCGGCAGCCCGGAGTCGATCAGGTCGGCGCGCAGCGAGTCGCCGAGGATGCCGCCGACCGGGCCGAGCGCCAGCGTCGGCACCCCCTGGTCGTGCAGCACCCGGCTGACGTTGAAGCCCTTGCCGCCCGCGCGCTCGAACACCGCGCCGATGCGGTGGGTGTGGCCGGGGCGGAGCCGGTCGACGCGGTAGCTGACGTCGAGGGCGGGGTTGGCGGTGACGGTGAGGATCATGCCGGGGTCCCGATCGTCTGTGCCGGGACCGCGCGCAGCGCGCCCAGCAGCCTGCTCACCTCGGCGGCCACCGCGGTGCGGGCCGGGCCGAGGTACTTCCTGGTGTCCACTGTGGACGTTTCGTGCAGCGCGGCGCGGACGCTCGCGGTGAACACGGCGTTGAGGTGCGTGGCGATGTTGACCTTCCGGATGCCCGCGGCCACCGCGGCGGCCAGGTCGTGCTCCGGCACACCGGACGACCCGTGCAGCACCAGCGGCACCGGGACCGCCGCGCGGATGGCGGCGATCAGGTCCAGGTCGAGCACCGCGTCCTTGGTCACCATCGCGTGCGAGGTTCCCACGGCGACGGCCAACGCGTCCACGCCCGTCGCCGCCGCGTACGCCGCCGCCTCGGCCGGATCGGTGCGGACACCGGGGGCGTGCACGCCGTCCTTGCCGCCGATCTCGCCCAGCTCAGCCTCCACGGCGACCCCCGCGTCGTGGCACTGGCGCACCACCGCGGCCGTCCGCGCGACGTTCTCGGCGTACGGCGAACGTGACGCATCGAACATGACCGACCCGACCCCGAGCCGGATGCCTTGCGTCACCAGGGTTTCCGACTCGACGTGGTCCAGGTGCACGGCGACCGGGACCGCGGCGGCCTCGGCGACGGCGAGGGTGGCGAGCGCGATCGGCCGCAACGCGCCGTGGTAGCGGACGCAGTTCTCGCTGATCTGCAGCACCACGGCCCGCCCGGCGGCCTCGGCTCCAGCGACGATGGCCTGCGCGTGTTCGAGCTGCACGACGTTGAACGCCAGGACCGCGTGCCCGGCGGCCGCGTCCAGGATGGCGGCGGTGGGGACGAGCGCCATGTCAGAGGATGACCGAGCGGGTCAGGTTGCGGGGCCGGTCCGGGTCGAGCCCCCTGGCGCGGGCCACCGCCACCGCCAACCGCTGGGCGACGACGAGGTGCGCCATCGGGTCGAGATCACTGTGCACGAACTCGGCGCCGGTGGCCGCCACCTGCTCCGGTAAGCCCAACGGCGGCTGCCCGAACACCCAGGTCAACCGGTTCGGCTGCGCGATGCTGATCGGCCCGTGCCGGTACTCCATGGCCGGGTAGGACTCGGTCCACACCCCCGCCGCCTCCCGCATCTTGAGCGCCGCCTCGTGCGCGATACCCACGGTCCACCCCCGCCCGAGGAACGTGACCTGCTCGACGGTGGCCCAGCGGTCGACATCCACGTCCAACGCCCGCTCGGCATCAGTGATCGCTTGGCTGAGGTCTTCGCCCAGGGAGGTCCGCAGCAGGGCCAACGCCGTCGTCGCGAACCTGGTCTGCACGACCGACCGCTCATCGGCGAAGTCCAGCACGATGGTCTCGTCGGCGTGCTCGGCCGCGGGCGAGTCCGCGACCCCGGTGATCACGGTGGTCGGCTGGGTGGCCTTGCTCAACAGGTCGACGACCTCCGTCGTCGTCCCGGACCGGGTGATCGCGACCACCCGGTCGTAATCCCGGTCCAACAACGCCTCCGACGCCGCGAACGCGTCGGTCCGCCCGCGCCCCGCGCCTTCCCGCAACCCCGCGTACGCCATCGCCACGAACCAGGAAGTCCCACACCCCACCACGGCGACGCGCTCCCCACCCGCCGCCACCTGCACGGCCGGAACCCGCCCCCAACACCCCGGCTGACTCGCGATCTCATCCTCGACGTACGCCATGACACCGACCCTTCTGCTCACAACTGCACACTTACGACGATCACCGTGCATGTGTGCGCAGCCGCGGCACCAGGGTATCAGGAAGAGGGGGTCAGAGGTCTACACCAATCTTGGCTCTTGTGGCGTCGCTCGGTGTCGAGGGCCACCCCGCGTCGCCTACCGTTCCCAGCATGGTCGACTGGCTCGCCGACACCCGCGCCTCTTACGACACCGTCGCTCAGAGCTATGCCGACCAACTGCGGGACGCGCTCGCGGAGAGACCCTATTTGCGTGGGGCTTTGGTGACGTTCGCGGGCCTGGTGGGGGCGGGGCCGGTGGCGGACATCGGGTGCGGACCCGGCCATGTGACCGGCCATCTCCACAGTCTGGGCGTGCCGGTGCGCGGGATCGACCTCTCCCCCGCGATGGTCGAGATCGCCCGTGAGAACCACCCCGGGATCAGGTTCGACGTCGGGTCGATGACCGACCTGCGCATCGATGGCGGGTTGGCGGGCGTGCTTGCCTGGTGGTCGTTGATCCACGTGCCGGATGACGAGGTTCCCGGGGTGCTCAGCGGGTTCCGGCGCGTGCTGCGCGACGGCGGCGTGGTCATGGTCGGCTTCCACACCGGTGACAGCGTCCACCTGAAGACGGCGGGTTACGGCGGTCACCCGATGAAAGTCAACGTCCACCACCGTCCCCCCGAACGCGTCAAGGACTGGCTGACCGCGGCCGGTTTCGCCGTCGAGGCGGAGTTGCTGATGGAACCCGGTCAGGCGGTGGTGTTCGCGCGCAGGGCTGAGGCTTGCCCCGCCAGCCGTTCGACCGTGGCGAGGTCGGTTGAGGCGGTCAGCCAGGAGCCGCCGACGCAACCGACGTTGGGGAGGGCGAGGTAGGCGGGGGCGGTGGTGGCGGTGATGCCGCCGGTGGGGCAGAAGCGGATGTCCGGGATGGGGCCCGCGATCGACTTCAGGAACGGGATGCCGCCCGCGGCTTCGGCGGGGAAGAACTTCAGTTCGCGGTAGCCGCGTTCGGCCAGCCGGAGGACCTCGGTGACGGTGGCGGCGCCCGGCAACACCGGCAGGCCGGTCGAGGCGGCGGCGTCGAGGACGGCGTCGGTGCTGCCGGGGGTCACGATGAAGCGGGCGCCCGCCTCCTTGACCGCCAGGGCCTGGGCGGGGGTCACCACGGTGCCCGCGCCCACCACGGCGTCCGGGACCTCGGCGGCGATCCGGCGGATCGACTCCAGGGCGGCCGGGGTCCGCAGGGTGACCTCGATGATCCGCACCCCGCCGCGCACCAGGGCGTTGGCCAGGGGCACGGCCTGGGCGGCGTCGTCGAGGACCACGACCGGGACGACGGGGGACATGTCGAGCAGGCTCAGCATCTGACTCTCCCTCACGCCGTGATGTCGGCGAGGTCGGGGGTTTGCACGTGGGCCGGGCCGAAGACGCTGGCACCGTGGTCGGCGGGGCCGACCGAGCGGCGCAGGGCCGCGAACAGTTCCCGGCCGGTGCCGGTCCACTCGGAGTCCGCGGCGGGGGCGTCGACCGGGTGGCGGGCGGCGAGGACGTCGGCGTCGACCAGCACGTCGACCCGGCCGGTCACGGCGTCCAGGCGGACAACGTCGCCGTCGTGGATCAGGGCGATGGGGCCGCCTGCCGCAGCCTCGGGGGTGCAGTGGATGGCGGCGGGGATCTTGCCCGACGCGCCGGACATGCGGCCGTCGGTGACCAGGGCGACCTGGTGGCCCCGGCTCATCACCGCGCTCAGGGCCGGGGTCAGGCCGTGCAGTTCGGGCATCCCGTTGGCGCGCGGGCCCTGTTGGCGCAGCACGATCACGACGTCCCGGTCGAGCTCACCGGCGCGGAACGCGGCCGACACGGCTTCCTGCGTGGTGAACACCCGGGCGGGCGCCTCGACAACGTGGTGTTGCTCGGCGACCGCGGACACCTTGATCACCGCGCGGCCGAGGTTGCCGGAGAGCACGCGCAGACCGCCGTCGGCGGCGAACGGGTCGGTGGCCGGGCGCAGCACGGCGGTGTCACCGGATGTGGTCGCGCCGTCGCGCCAGGTGAGGACCCCGTTCTCCAGCACCGGTTCCTGCCGGTACCGGTCCAGCCCCGGACCAGCCACAGTGGACACATCGGCGTGCAGCAGACCCGCGTCGAGCAGGGTGCCGACCAGGAACTGGACCCCGCCCGCGGCGACCAAGTGGTTGATGTCGGCGACCCCGTTGGGGTAGATCCGGGTGAGCAGCGGGACCACCGCGGACAGGTCCGAGAAGTCGTCCCAGGTGAGCTGGATGCCCGCCGCGGCGGCGATGGCGACCAGGTGCAGCGTGTGGTTGGTCGAGCCGCCGGTGGCCAGCAGCGCGATCACGCCGTTGACGACCGCGTGCTCGTCGACGACCCGCGAGATCGGCGTGTACTCGGGTCCCTGCGCGGTGATCGCGGTCGCCCGGCGACCGGCGGCCTCGGTGAGCGCGCGGCGCAGCGGGGTGCCCGGCGGGACGAAGCTGGCCCCGGGCAGGTGCAGGCCCATGACCTCGACGACCAGTTGGTTGGAGTTCGCGGTGCCGTAGAAGGTGCAGGTGCCCGGCGAGTGGTAGGACGCGGACTCGGCGGCGAGCAGGTCGTCGCGGGTGGCCTTGCCCTCGGCGTACGCCTGGCGGATCCGGGCCTTCTCGTTGTTGGGCAGGCCGGAGGCCATCGGACCGGCCGGGACCAGGATGGTCGGCAGGTGGCCGAAGGCGAGCGCGCCGATCAGCAGGCCGGGCACGATCTTGTCGCACACGCCGAGCAGCAGCGCCGCGTCGAACATGTCGTGCGCCAGCGCGACCCCGGTGGCCATGGCGATGACCTCGCGGCTGAACAGGGACAGCTCCATCCCCGCGCGGCCCTGGGTGATCCCGTCGCACATGGCCGGGACGCCACCCGCGAACTGGGCGACGCCGCCCGCCTCGCGGACCGCTTCCTTGATCCAGGCGGGGAACTCGAGGAACGGCTGGTGCGCGGACAGCATGTCGTTGTACGCGGACACGATCGCCACGCCCGGCACGCTGACCCCCTTGACGGCCAACCGGTCCGGCCCCGAGCAGGCGGCGAACCCGTGCGCCAGGTTGCTGCAGCCCAGCCCAGCGCGGGTCGGCGCCTCGGTGCGGGCCGCCGCCATCCGCTCCAGGTAGGCGGATCGGGTCGCGGCGCTGCGGGTGGCGATCCGGGCGGTCACCTCGGCGACAACCGGGTGCAATGGCACGCTCATCGTCATCTCTCCGGCCTAGTGTGTGTCTTGCCCCCAGGCGCGAACGACGACACTGGCGCGCACCCCGTGACACCGACGTTACCGAGCGGCCGAGCGCGCTGTCAAAATCGATTCAGCCCGCCGAACGCCCAGTTCACGGCCCGGTCACCGGCCGGACACCCCGGCGGTCGACCGGCCACGCCGCCGTACGTGAGAAGGTGTCGCCAGCGAGGAGAGGGGTTGCCGGACGTGGTGTCCAACGAACGGGTCGGGCGCGCGCTGCTGCGCGAAGAGGTCTCCGAGCGCATCAAGCGGTACATCCTGGACAACCGGCTCCGGCCGGGCGCCCCGCTGCCCACGGAGAACGAACTCTGCGCCGCCCTCGGCGCGTCCCGCTCCAGCGTCCGCGAGGCCATCAAGACCCTGGACGCCCTGGACATCGTCGAGGTCCGGCACGGCCACGGCACCTACGTCGGCCGGTTGAGCCTGTCGGCCCTGGTGGAGGGACTCACCTTCCGCGGCCTGCTCAGCCCGGACGACGAGTTCGGCGTGCTGTCCGACCTGGTCGAGGTGCGGGAGCTGTTCGAACGCGGCAACGCCGCCCGCATCATCGACTCCCTCGACCCGGAACACCTGGACTCGTTGGACGCCCTGGTCGACCGGATGGGCCGTGGGGAGAACTCGGTGGAGGCCGACCGCGCCTTCCACGCCCTCCTGGTGCACCCGCTGGGCAACGAGCTCGTGAGCCAACTGACCGACGCCTTTTGGGACGTCTACACGACTGTCGCCCCCCACCTGGGCCTCCCCACCGACGAACACGACACGGTCCAATTGCACCGTGGCATCGTGAACGCGGCCCGCGCCGCCGACTTGGACGGGTTCGCCGTCGCCGTGGTCGCGCACTACGCGCCCATCAAGCACCGGATCACCGCGGCCCGCGCATAAACTCAGTCAAACAACGACGGCTGCCCATTCGGCGCCGCCCCCTCGATACCGAGGATGCGGAGCTTGGTCACCGCGCCCTCCCCCGCCGAAAAGCCACCAACCCGACCATTCGCACCGAGAACCCGGTGACAGGGAACAACAATCGGATACGGATTCCGCCCCAACGCCTGCCCAACAGCCTGCGCCGACCCCGGATGCCCGATCCGCGCGGCAACCTCCCCATAGGTCAAGGTCTGCCCTGGCGCGATCCCCCGGGCCACGTCATAGACAAGACGATCGAAGTCGGGAATCCCGTCCGGATCAACGGGAATGTCAGCAAGGTCGTCCCGATCACCGCCAAGCAACCCAAGCATCCGGTCAATCGCCCCAACCACCCACCCCGGCGGTTCACCTTCCGCGCCATAACGCCGCAACCGCCCAACAGCCACCGCCTCAGCACGCTCAGGAAGCTGAACGGCCCGGATACCCGCGGCCCCCCAGGCCACCCCACACCGCCCAATGGGCGTGTCGAACAACGCGTAAGCCACATCCCCTCCCAGCATGGACGTCCCCGCACCAGTCTGCCTGATGCGGGGACTCGACCACGCCCCACCACCACCCGCGACCCCCCACCCCCACAAGCCCGGCCCCCACCCTTCCCGGGGGGCGTCCCCGAGGCCAGTCTACCCGGACCCCATGATCATCAGGGGCGGGTGCCATGACCTGTGGACAGCCGGGCTGAATGTGGACAACTCGGCGGATACGGGGCAGTTCGGCGGATGCGGGGCAGTTCGGTGGAGGGAGGCCGTTCGGTGGATAGGGACAACTCGGCGGATGTGAGCGACCCACGGTTGTGGCCGCTCGGTGCCGGGGCGGCTCAGGGGATGCGGGCGGCTCGGGTCGCACGGCGGCTCGGGTCGCACGGCGGCTCGGGTCGCACGGCGGCTCGGGTCGCACGGCGAATGGGGCAGTTCAGCGGTGGTGGCAGTCCGGTGGCTGGGGCGACTCAACGGTTGTGGGCAGCTCACTGGTTGTAGGCAGCCCACTGGATGCGAGCGGCCGGTGGACGTGGGAAACCCAGTGCACGCAGGCGGTCGATGAGTGCGGCCGACCCCGCGACCACGGGCAACTCAGTGGATATGAGCGACCCGGCGAATGCGCGACCAACCCGGCAAACACGACCAGGCCCCGCAACCCTGCGACCCGGCAGGCCCCGCGGACAGGGCCCAACCCGGGCCGACCGGACCCCAGCCCCCACCCTGTCCCGGGGGGCGTCCCCGAGGCCAGCCTACCCGGACCCCATGATCATCGGGGGCGGGTGCCGTGGCCTGTGGACAGCCGAGCTGACTGTGGACAACTCGGCGAAGGCTGGCCACGGCGTCCGGGTAGGGCCTGCTTACGAGTGCAGCAACTGGTTGAAGAAGGACCGGTACCGGCGCAGCGCCTGTCGCAGGTCCTCGGTCTGGGCGTCGGTGCCGTCCCGCCACTGTTCCTCCAGGCCGCGCTTGTGCTCGGTGAAGGTGGCGGCGAGCGCCTGCATGACCTCGGCGACCAGGTGGTCGGCTGAGCGGACGGCGTCCTGCGGGTCGTCGACGAAGGTGGTCTGGATGGCCTGCCACTGGTCGCGGAACCGCTCGACCTCGTCGTCGGCGAACAGTTGCGCGCCGGGTTCCTCGGCGGTGGTGGCGGCCGGGACTCCCGACTCACGCGCTTGCTGCTGCTCGGGAATGGCCGCGTACTCGCCGCCGTGGACCTGTTCCGCGCCAACGGTTTCGGCGTCAACCGGCTCGTCCTCGACCCCGCCGGCCCGGTCCGCGTAACCGCGTTCCGACCCAGAATGGTCCGCATAACCGTGGTCTGCCTCGACCTCACCCGAGCGCTCCGCGTAATCAGCGTCAACGCCTTCGCGGCCGGTGGGCTCGACCCCGGCGTGGTCGGCGGGCTCGCGGGTGTCCTCGCCCGCGCGGTACACGTCATCGCGGGTGGTGTCGTCGTGGGTGGTGTCAGCCGGGCCGCCGAGCAGGTCCTCGGTCTGCAGCTTGCGGTCGCTGTCGTGCTGTGTCACGGGAATAAGACCCTTCCGTGGTGGGGGACCGGGGTTTCTCAGCGGTGGTTGTGGCCGTCGCGGGCATAGTGCTCCGCGGTGGGCTCGTCGGTGCTCTTGGTGTCGTCGGACAGCAGGTCCTGGAACAGCGACCGGTAGCGCACGATCGCCTCGCGCAGTTCCTCGGTGGAGGCGTCACCGTCGCCGGTGTGCTTGGCGCGCACCGACTGCGCGGTCCGGTAGTGCTCCACTGTGGACGCGTGGCGGACCGAGAGGTCGGCGACCCGCTGCTCGTTGTCGCCGTCGACCGGGTACCCGCGGTCGGCCATCAGCGCGGTGATCAACTGGTCGGCTTCCTCGACCGCGGGGCCGGGCTGGTCGACGAACTTCTCCTGCACCCGGGCCCAGCGCGTGGTGTAGTCCTCCCGCTGGGCCGCCGAGAGCGGGCGGATGTCGAGCTCGGCGTGCCTGCGTTCGCGGTCGAGCAGTTCGCGTTCGGCTTCGCGCTTGGACCGGTCGCTGGCCACGCGGTCGTACTCGCCACCGAACTGCTCACGCAACCGCGTGCTGCGCGAGCGCGAACGCAGCGCGAAGGCGACCAGGGCCAGTACGACCACGACCGCGACGATGATGCCGATGATCGCGCCTGTTGACATCGGGGGGCTCCTTCCGGGCTTACCGCTTGCCGGGTAGATACCCCCCGCGTGGATGACGAAACGGATTCGCGGGCCGGTTGCGCCATTGGGCCCAATCCATCCACAGTGGACGGTCAGCAGCCGCAGGCGACCACCGTCGTGAGCGGGTCGGCGACCGGACTGGTCATGCTGCCCTCGACCGGGAACCCCTCGCGCGCCCAGTACTCGAAGCCGCCGAGCATCTCGCGGACCGGGTGGCCGAGCCGGGCGAACTCCAGCGCGGCCTTGGTGGCGCCGTTGCAGCCGGGTCCCCAGCAGTAGGTGACGACCCGCGCGCCGGGCGGGATCACCGTATTGCAGGCGATTTCGCGGGTCGGCAGGTGGACCGCGCCGGGGATGTGGCCCTGTTCCCAGGCTTCGGCGGACCTGGTGTCGACGAGGACGAAGTCACCGAGTGTGGCGTGCACGTCACTGACGTCGGTCTCGTGGGCCAGTCGGTTGGTGAAGTGTTCGATCGCGTTCATGCCACCCATGGTCTGGCCCGGCCCGCCTCGGCGGAAGTGGCACTGACGCCGCCGTCCGCTAACATCACGCCATCCACACCGTGAGCGTCCTCGCCTATGACGGCATGTCACCGTTCGAACTCGGCATCGTGACCGAGGTCTTCGGCCTGCCCCGACCCGAGTTGGAGGTCGACTGGTACCGGCTCACCATCTGCGCCGACGGGCCGGTCCGGGTGGTCGGCGGCGCCACCCTGGTCGCGGACACCGCTCTGGACGGGCTCGCGGCGGCGGACACGGTGATCGTCCCCGGGGTGTCGGACGTGCACGGCACCGTGCCACCGAACGTGGTCGAGGGACTGCGCGCGGCACACGCGGCGGGCGCCCGGCTGGTGTCGATCTGCTCCGGCGCGTTCGCGCTGGCCGCGACCGGGCTGCTGGACGGTCGGCGCGCGGCGACGCACTGGCGGTACGCGGCGCTCCTAGCCGAGCGGCACCCGGCGATCGAGGTCGACGCCGACGTGCTCTATGTCGACGACGGCGACGTGCTGACCAGCGCGGGCAGCGCCGCGGGCATCGACCTGTGCGTGCACCTCGTCCGCGCCGACCACGGCCCGACGATCGCGAACGCCGTCGCCCGCAGGCTGGTCGTCGCCCCGCACCGGGAGGGCGGGCAGGCCCAGTTCATCGAGACGCCGGTGCCCGCCGCGGCCGAGGACGTGATCGCGGCGAGCATGGCGTGGGCGGTGGCGAACCTCGCCGAGCCGATCACGGTCGAGTCGCTGGCGCGGCGGGCGCACCTGTCGACCCGCACGTACCTGCGGCGGTTCAAGCAGAGCAGTGGCACCAGCCCGATCAAATGGCTGATCGCGCAGCGGGTCCAGGCCAGCCTGCCGTTGTTGGAATCCGGCGACCTGCCCATTCCGACCATCGCGACCGCCGTCGGGTTCGATTCGCCGGTGACATTCCGGCACCACTTCGCCCGCGTGCTGCGGACGTCACCGTCGGCCTACCGGCGGGCGTTTCAACCGCGTTCGACGGAAACGACGCCCGGGTCGGCGAACTGGTAGCCGACACCGCGCACGGTGCGGATCAATTCGACGGTGCTGTCGATTTTTCCGCGCAACCTGCGCACGTGGACATCCACCGTGCGCTCGGAGACGTAGGTGGTGCGCCACACCTGGGTCATCAGCGCCCGGCGCCGGTGCACCCGGTTGGCGTGGGTGGCCAGGTACAGCAGCAGGTCGAACTCCAGGCGGGTCAACGAGACCTCCCGCCCCCGCCACAGCACCCGCCGCGCGTCGGCGAGCACCCGCAGCGGCGCGGGCTCGCCCCCGGGCAGTGCCACCAACCGGGGGGTCGGCTCGTCCACGGTCACCGCGAGGTCGTCGCGGCTGAGCGCGTGCAGGGCGTTGACCAGCCCCTCGGTCAACTCCGGCAACCGCGCCGGCTCCGCCGTGACGTGCACGGTCAACGTCACTCGCGCCGGTGACAGCGCCTGCGGTGAGGCCATCGGGTGTCACCAACTCCGCAGCGTAATCAGGTCTGAGCGCACGGCGACCAGTCGACCAGTCGGGCACCGTAGGGTCAACGGCGTCCGGCAGGTGGGATCAGACCGGCCAAATGTCCAGACAGGGCACCGAGAACGGCCGCGGAGACCTACTCCGCCGCGAGGTACGGGTGCAGCACGTCCGTCCCGCGCGGCAGGAACCACTCGTCGATGTCGAGGCCCGGGGTGCCCAGCAGGTCGATCTCGTCCTCGCCCGACTCCTGGTCGAACAGGCGCTCGTGGTCGAGGTCGGCGAAGACGTGCTCGTCGAAGGCCGCGAAGATCTCCTTGACCGGGAGCTCGTCGAGCAGGCCCGCGAGGTCGAGCTGCACGCCCGCCTCCGCCTTGAGCACGTGCAGCGCGAGCGCCTCCGCGGTGCACAGCGGCGGGGTCCAGCCCGGCTGGGCGAGGCGGTAGCCGAGGATCGCGGTGACCACCAGGAACTGCTTGGCGAACAACGCGCCGTAGTGGTCCGCGTAGCGCAGCGGCAGTTGGTTGAGGACGCTGAGGTCCTCCACCTCGTTCGCGGCGGACTCGGCGTCCTCGAGTTCCTGGACGTCGGCGAAGAGCTCGTCGGTGAGGATCTCCATGGCCTGGACCATGGCGCCCGCGACGAGGGTGGCGGCCTCGGCGGAGACGGGGCAGCCGGGGTCGGCCGGGTTGTGGCCGAACGCGTCGAGGCCGAAGGCGCGCAGGGTGCCCGCGGAGCCGCGCAGCTCGTCGCGCAGGGCGGCGACCTCTTCCTCGGTCAGCTCGTCCTCGTCGTCATCGTCGTCGACCGGTTCGTCGTCGTTGAGGGCGGCGGCCAGGTCGTCGTCGGTGGCGATGACCTCGCACCGGCCGACGGTCCAGGTCTCCAGCAGCTCGCTGGCCGCGAGCAGCTCGGTGAGCACGTGCCGGGCGGCCTCTTCGGCGAACGACAGCGCGGGGGCGTCCAGCAGCCAGGTGATCACCGCGCCGGACGGGTGCACGGCGACCCGGTGGTCCAGCGGCTCCACCTCGACGCCGTCCGGGCCCTCGATGCCCGCGAGCAGGTCGAGCTGCTCGTCGAGCAGGGCGGCGACGCCGTGCCGCTGCAGCGGGTCGAGCTCGGTGTCGGCTGGCGGGATCACGTCGGCGGTGAGCTGGTATTCCACGACGGGCAGTCTATGAGCGGTGCCGCCGCCCGAGCGCGCCGCCCCGCCGTCCGCGCCACCTTGCTCGATTGAGTAGCCGCCCCCGATCGCTCGACGGGCGAGGGGTCGCTGCCGCCGGTGATGATCGCGTGGCCTGACCGGGCGGTCCTTTCCACAGTGGAGGGAGGCCGAATGGCGGTACCGGACACGCGCGGTCACTTCCATCCGGGCTCGCGCTCACCCCGTCGGACGATCAAGTCCCGGTACGGGGGAATCGCGGCTCGGCTGCGTGCTCGTGCCCGGGATTCCGTTGCCGCCATTCGGTCGTTCAGGAATACCGAACGTGGGCTTTCCGGGCGCGCTCTTGTGGCACACGCGGGCCGCTCACTACCTTGTGGACTCGGAGCGGGTGCTGGATCACTTTGGCAGGTAATCCGATCGAGTAGATCGATCACTCTCGCCGCGCACCACCGACCGTCCTTCCGGCACAGTTTGCTCGGTCGCGAACACGAATCCGCTTTCCCGGAAAGGGCGTCGCAGGCGAGTCATGAACATCTATGTCACCGGGCTCATCTGGGTCTTCGGCGCGGCGATCGTCACCGCCGGTGTGGCCTACCTGATCCGCTGGATCGGCGAGACCCAGGGCACCATGGAGAACAACGAGGCCGCGGGCCAGGTGTTCACCATCGTCGGCGGTTTGCACGCGGTGCTGCTGGCGTTCGTGCTGATCTCCCTGTTCGACGCGACCAGCGCCGCCGAGGACGACTCGTACCGGGAAGCGGAGAACCTCGTCGCGACCCGGTGGGCGGCGGACTCGCTGGGTGAGCCCACCGCGTCCGCGGTGCGCCAGATGGCGGACGACTACGCGAGCACCGTGGTCAACCAGGAGTGGCCGGACCTGGAGAAGGGCAACGACGACGTCGCGGGGGACGGCTGGGCGCTGCTGGACAGGATGCGCGCCACCATCTCGAAGGCCGCAGGCGACGACGACTGGCTGCGCGACCAGAAGTCCGACGCGGCGAGCAAGCTGTGGGAGGTCTACCAAGCAAGGCAGGACAGGCTCAACGCCGCAGGCAACGGCGTCAGCAACGTGATGTGGTTCGCGTTGTTGGCCGGTAGCGCCATGTCCGTCGCGTTGCCGTTGTTGTTCGGTGGGCCTCGACCGGTCACCCACATCATCATCGTGTCGATCCTCGCGGGCACGTTGTCGTTGTTGTTGTTCGCCACGCAGCAGTTGCAGAACCCGTACAGCGGTGGGGCGAAGGTGGAGCCATCGGCGTTCGAAAGCGCTCAGGCCAGACTGCAATGAAACGACTGGCCGCTGCGGGCGCGGTCGGCGTAGTCATCGCCGGTTGCGCGGTGTTGGGCATGGCCGACGGTGAGGCCGCCCCAGCCGACACGTGTGTCTTCTTTCGCGTTTCGGCGGCCGGGCAGGGGTTTTCGACGTTGAGCCGGGTAAGCCTGCCGGACGCGACAACGGCTCACATCGCGGATCTGCGGTATAGGGTCAACGCCATCGCTTACGCCGTCGACACGAATTCGCTGTGGGGCCTGTCCACGCGCTCTACCGACGGCTACTTCGGTGATGGCGCGCACGTTGTCGCCATCGGCAGCGACGGCGACATCATCGATCACGGTCCGGTCCGCCGCGGCCCCGACCTGCCGTACCCCGTCGACCATTTCAGCGGCTCCACCGCGGGCACCATCGTCGGCGACACCTTGCTCGTCCGCGACGACTCAGACCTGTACCGGATCAGCCTCGACGCAGGTAGCCCCAACTACCTGTCGGTGGTGGACGTCCTCTCCACATACCCGGACGGTCAGATAGTCGGGGTCGACGACCTGGACGTGCACGGTAACGCCGCCTATGGGGTGTACGCGGACTCCTGGGCAAGCCGGGTAGTCCGAATCGACCTCAGCACCGGTGAAGTCACTCGGGTCGACGCGCCCGTACTCCCGGGCACCAGCTCTTACGGGTTCTCAGTCCTGTCGCAGGACGGGTCCACGCTGTACGCGGCCGCCAACCGCATCGGCGACCGTTCCCGCCTTTACCGAGTGGGCCTGTCGCGCAACGGCACCGTCGACGAGATCGGCACCTGGCCCGCCACATCCACCTCCGACGCCACGTCCTGCCTCCCCGGCGTCGAACCCGCGACCACCCCCCAGCAGACGCCCGAGCAGCCTCCCGTCCCGCCCGCGCCAACCCCGACGCGCGCCCCCGCGATCCGTACCACCACCCCGGTGACGATCAGCCCCACGCCGATCCCGGTCGTGCCGCCGCCCCCGCCGGAGCCGGTCCCGACCACCGCCGTGCCGTCACCCCCGGCCCAGGTGCCGATCCCAACGCCCGCAGCCCCGAGCAGTCGTCGCTACCGCCCCCTGCCGACGACCGCCGCGGCCGGTGTCGCCCCGCGCTCGCACGCCAAGACCCAGGAAAAGCGCCGCTGGAGCCTGACCATGCTGATCATCATCGTCGGCGCGGGCGCGGCGGGCGCCGCCACCCGACGCCGCCGCTGACATGATCCGCCGCACTCCACCCCCACCGATCGGGTTCGCCCGATAGGGTCGAGTACGTGGTGGACCGTGATTGAGCGAATCCTGCCCCCCGCCGTCATCGCGGTCGAGGCGTTCGACGACCCGCCCGAGGCGACCCTGCTCCCGGCGGAGGAGGAGTTCGTCGCCAAGGCCGTCGACAAGCGCCGCCGCGAGTACACCACCGTCCGCCACTGCGCCCGCCAGGCCCTCGGCAAGCTCGGCCGCCCCCCCGCCCCCATCCTCCCCGGTGAGAAGGGCGCCCCCCAGTGGCCTGCAGGCGTCGTCGGCAGCATGACCCACTGCGCCGGGTACCGAGCCGCCGTCCTCGCCGAGTCCACCGAGATCACCACAGTCGGCATCGACGCCGAACCCCACGCCCCCCTCCCCGACGGCGTCCTCACCGCCGTCAGCCTCCCCGACGAACGCACCCACCTCGCCGACCTGACGACGCGGTCACCCGAGGTCCACTGGGACAAACTCCTCTTCACCGCCAAGGAAAGCGTCTACAAGTCCTGGTTCCCGCTGGCCCACAAATGGCTCGGCTTCTCCGACGCCCGCATCCGCCTGCACGAGAACGGCACCTTCACCGCCGACCTCCTCGTCCCGGGCCCGGTCGTGCTGGGCACGGAGTTGACGGGCTTCACCGGCCAATGGACCACCGGCAACGGCCTGGTGGTCGCCGCCATCGCCATGCCCTGACCCCACGCTCACCCACCGAGCGCTTCTTGCCCCCACCGCCCCAGACGCCGTTCGAGCCTCCCCATCGAACCCCGTTCCCCACGTGAATCTCCACCTATCGAGCCCCACCCACCCCTTGACGAAACCTCCGCCCCGGTGCAGACACGAGCCCGCCCACCCGGGGCACCGGGGCCCATTCCTGACCGTATCGCGATCCCCAGCGTGTCAAGTGGGCATGCCCCAAACCTGTGGACACCCCAACAACCTGTGCACAACCACCCCGCCCAACCTCAACCAATCGAGCCCCACGACACACTTGACTTCAGCGCCGCCGTGGTCCAGACAGAGGCCCACCCACCCGGGGGCCGGGGGCCCATTCCTGAACATATCGCGATCCCCGGCTTGTCAAGAGAGCACGCCCCAAACCTGTGGACACCTCGACCACCTGTGCACAACCACCCCGCGCAACTTCAACCAATCGGGCCCCACCACACACTTGACGAAAACGCCGCCGTGGTCCAGACAGGAGCCCGCCCACCCGGGGCACCGGGGCCCATTCCTGACAATAACCCGAAACGCGAGTTGTCAAGAGGGCACGACCCCAGAACTGTGAGGGTTATTCAGGCGGATTCTGGTCACGCCTCTGTGATCGTCAATGTGGGGGCGGTTGATAGGGACAGCGGCCGGTTTGGGAGAGTTCGGTTATCACGCCAGAGACTCTCAACGAACGGACCGCCTGACATGTGTCATGCCACCGGCCTGGCGCGGGTCTCCATCGAGAACGTGTGTGCCGCGATTCACCACGGAACCGGCGGGCCGACTCGACGGTGGCCGCCGGTGTCGGGGTTGTTCACCTCGGTGGTGGTCACCTTGGCCTATCTGCGCCGTGATCGTGTTCAGGCGGAGTTGGCGGAGGCGTTCGGTGTGTCGCGGTCGACGGTCAGCC